>JAEZRP010000044.1 GCA_023444095.1 Bacillota bacterium | reverse complement strand
ATCCTGCCGTCGGAAGCGCCTTCACCCAACGGTAAAAGTACGCAGCGACAAAAATGGCGCCGATGGATACCGCGATCGCCGTGATTGCCCAGAACATAAGAGACCCTCCACCTTCTGTATATATTTGCTTTCACAAAAAAAATAGCCCGCGACCACATCATCGCGGGAAAATGGCTTCATCCGGCACGAGGGAACGTCGGAATGTCGGTCAGTTCCTTATGACAACGCAACCTTTACCAAATACATCATAACATAAAATTTCGCGAAACGCAAACCTGAAATTTTTAACACTTCATGAACTCGTCGAACAAATTTGTCACATGTTGCGCGCGTCCTTTGGCAGCGCTTTTCTCCCGTACGCCTGACGGAATGATGAGAACAGGGTAAGGAGCGCGCAGGATTCCATGGGGAAAGGAGATCGATTCGGCTGTGGTCCCTCCGCCGAATTTTTACAACGGAAGGTCCGGAACGCGGTTTCATGGAATCGTTCCGTTACCTGGCACCTGCCGATCCGCCTGTGGAACGGCAGGCAGAAACAGGAAGTTGAGATAACACGCCCGCACTTGCAATTAACAGAAGGAATGTGTAGGATTTTACCGGGAGCAGACATTTGTTTAAAAGGTGGAAAAGCGACAAGATGGCTGATTTTTTGTCATTTCTCACACAGATCGCGGAAAACCCTGCGCTTTCTGTAACGGTCGTACTCACCCTCGCAGTCATTCTCGTGAACGGCTGGACGGACGCGCCCAACGCCATCGCAACCGCCATCTCGACGCGCGCCATCGCGCCGCGTCCGGCAATCCTCATGGCGGCGGTGTTCAACTTCCTCGGCATTTTTGCCATGACCGCCTTCAACAAAACCGTCGCCCAAACGATCTACAACATGGTCGATTTTGGAGCAAATGCCCACGATGCGCTGATCGCTCTTTGTGCCGCGATGGTCGCGATCGTCTTATGGGCGGTCGCCGCATGGGTATTCGGCATTCCGACCAGTGAAAGCCACGCCCTCATCGCCGGCATCACAGGCGCAGCCATCGCCATGCACGGCGGTCTCTCGGGCGTGAATGGCTACGAGTGGATCAAGGTCGTTTACGGCCTCGTACTCTCGACATTTCTGGGCTTTTTCATGGGTTACGTGGTCGTTCGGGGGATCGAGTTTCTCTTCCGAAGGAGCGACCGGCGAAAGTCAAACAGCTTTTTCCAAAAGGCGCAGGTTGGCGGTGCGGCGGCGATGGCGTTCATGCATGGCGCACAGGACGGGCAAAAATTTATGGGCGTGTTCCTCCTGGGCATGGCGTTGAGCAGGGGAAACGCCGAGGCCGCTGCGTTCGAGATTCCGATGTGGTTGATCGTTCTGTGTTCGCTGGTAATGGGCCTTGGAACATCGGTGGGCGGATACCGTATCATCAAGGCGGTCGGCATGGATATGGTGAAACTTGAAACCTACCAGGGTTTTTCTGCTGACCTCGCTGGCGCGGGCTGTTTGCTTCTCTCCTCGCTGACGGGCATCCCGGTATCGACTACGCACACAAAAACCACCGCGATCATGGGCGTTGGCGCGGCGAGGCGTCTTCGAAGCGTGGACTGGTCCGTCGTGCGCGAGATGGTGCTTACTTGGGTATTAACGTTCCCCGGCTGCGGGTTGATCGGTTTTTTGATGACCAAGCTGTTCGTAGCCCTTCTTGGATAACATGGAAAGGATGTGCGAGTATGGCGAAGACGAGCCCCTATTTCGATGACTTTATCAAAATGATCGACCTATCCTGCCGGGCGGCGGAACTTCTCAAGGCGTCGCTTGACGACTTCAATCCCGAGACGCTCCCTGCCCGGCGCGCGGCCATGCATGAGATTGAACACGCGGAGGACGAGGTGAGGCATGAGATGCTGCGCCGTCTGGCGCGCGAATTTGTCACGCCCATCGACCGCGAGGACATCATCGCGCTGGCAAACGAGATGGACGACATCACCGACAATATCGAAGATATTCTCATCCGCATGTACATGTATAACGTCAAGTCCGTGCGCCCGGAAGCAATCCGGTTTGCGGACGTCATCGTGGGCTGCACCAAGGCGCTCCAGCAGGCGATGACCGAATTCCCGAACTTCCACAAATCGACGACGCTGAAAAAGTCCATTATCGCCGTCAATACCATGGAAGAGAGCGGGGACGTGATCTACGTCGATGCTGTGCGCACGCTGTATGAGAGCGGCTCAAACCCCTTGGAGGTCAGCGCGTGGAGCGAGCTGTTTGACCGACTTGAGGACTGTTGCGATATCTGTGAACATGTGGCAAACACAATGGAAGTCATCGTTATGAAGAATACCTGATGAACGAACCGTGATCGGCGACCAATGCCATCCAAATCAGAAACCGAGGAAAGAGCAGCGTAACAAGGGGGTACCTGCTCTTTTTTGTGCGAAATTGACGAAACTGATACCTGCGACAGAACCCCCTAATACGGTCCTGCCGGGATTCATCAACATGCAATGTGCATCTGATGGACTGTTTCTACGGCTTCACACCGGAAGGCTCAGGAAATGGCTGAACGCCAAAAATCCGCACGTATGTTTTACGAGCGGCCTGTTCGCCCTTCGTGCAGAAAAAATGAACCCTTGAAATCTCTATGATTTCAAGGGTTTTCGCTGGTAGCGGCGACTGGATTCGAACCGGTGACACTTCGGGTATGAACACAACTTTTTTGACACTCGTTTTTTTCTTACCTATTTATGCGCGGAGGAATACGGGCCTGTTTTGTGCACAATCTGTGCATCGGGTAGCGGATACTTTTGACGATGCCCGGAAAAATCCATGTGGGACAGGTGATTTACCACCCCGGCATTTAACATAATGCCGGGGCAATTTTTAAAATTTTCCGTATGCGTGCCTAAAGATGTTTGTGCTTTGGAATGGCGCTATAAATCACTGAAGGTAATGTGCGCGGGAGTACTCTAATCCCTCGTTTTGTATATGCCGGGACTACCATACCGAATGCAATACACACAAAATCCATTCCCAGCTTATCGGCTTCCTTTTTAGCGGTATCCAACCTTTCCACAAACGCTTCAACTTCGGGATGCTTCTTGAAAAATTTGCTATTGAAATGAATACTAACGCGTTCGATACTCTCATCGAAATTTATGTACACATGCTTATTACTCGGTACCTCGTATATCTTTTTAATGTCGCTTACAATCCCGCCAACGCTAGCAACCCCACGAATTACAGCCTTGAGAAATTCGGAACTTCGGAAAAACATTATATGGTATCTTTGCTCAGGAACCGATGGGTCATCACTTGGCGGTGTTCCCGGATAGTTTGGTGGGGGCGTTTCCAAAATAAAATATCTGTTAAGCGCCCTGTTTAGCGACGCAGTTACTTTCCATTCAGGGAAATTCTCATCAAGCTCTTTCCGGGATAACTCCAGCAGATTTCGTACATGGTATTCTGTTTTAAATGGGCACTCAGGCAGGTGATCTAGCAAGTTCTTGCACTTAAGAAACGGGTGTCTCTTGCATCCGGGGCTTACCGCCGACCAGTATACTTCTGCCGGGCAACTCGGGTTTGGGCAGAGCAAATATCCTACATGAGGTGCATGCAGGGCTGGGCTATTAACATATACATAATCGCTGTCATCAAGGTTGACTTTATAGCGTGCATACGGTATCTTCACGCGAATCACCTCCCGATACTTACCAACATACTTTAACATACTTTAACAAAGCTTTCAACAAAAAAGCGCCCGGCATGCTGCAAAGCATACCGGGCGTTTATTTATTTACTCCGTCTTATCACCGGATACGATGGACGCGGCCTTCTTACCGAGGTCGAACAGGCCCATAGCAAGACCGTTGATGACACCGGCCTGAATGCCGCCCTCATACGGGAGCACAAACAGGCCAGCCGCAAGGCCGAGAACCACGGACACAATGAGGATGAACTTCGCCGGGATAGCCTGCTTCAGGCCCTGATTGATCGCCATAGTGCCCCGATGGCCGTTGTACCAAGCAAGGCGAAAATCCACATAACACCCCGCTTGATCCATGCGATATCTGCGTGGATGTGCTTCATTTCGTTGTCGGTGACAGCCGTGACGCGCTCAAGCAATCCCATGCGCGCCGTTAGCCCCCTCGGATTCATTTCGTGTTATATCATCACCCATGTGCGCCGCCCCTTTACCCCTGCACCGCCTTTCGTCAATGGTGTGACGGGAAGGCATTCGCGGTGTATATGGAATGATTCGATGCGTCATCCGCGCCAATGTTGGCCCGTGCTGTCAATGCGTCGCTACCGCCTGTACCACCATTGGCGATAGGCGTTGTGCCCGTCATCTTTGAGAGGTCATGCGTGTGGGCGTCGAGCTTGTCCCAGTTGAAATTGAAATCCGCGCGCTTGACAGCATCGGACGCGTCGGGCTTTTTTAGCCCGAGAACCGCGGTTGTGGTCATGTTTTACCTCCTTCACCAAGCATAAAAAAAAGCGCTACCTAGCGCTATTCATCTCATTATCTGATAAGGCCATTGAGTGAGCTTTCGCAGATTCGCAAACTCGGATTGTATTCTTTTTTTAGTAAATTAAGTATCGTTCTATTAGATTCGGATATTTTGGGGCTCATGACTATTTCCATATCATTAAATGCATCATCAGTAATTTCAATATCAATATTATCAATACCCCACAATATCTTTGGATTATTCATATCGCTAAGCGTGCATTTGTATGCACCATTTGTGTTTGCCTTTAACATAAACGCATAAAACAGATATCGCCATTCATGCTGAAATTCCCACGCTGTAGATTTGTGCATGCCAAGTTTATTAAAGTCTACTGAGATACTACCATCATCATTCTTTTGAAGCAATGCGGGTATAAGTTGATCGATTTCGTCGGTATATATTACTTGTCTAACATAGTCATTGACTCCAGCAAACGCCGTAACATAGTTTCTCTCTAATACATCGCACCACTTTAATGGAGATGGCAACCTTGCCTCAGCGGGTATATCTACTTTTCCATTTGTTTTCCTATATATCTCCCTAGACTCTTCAGCCGTTATCATATAGATATGAAACATATTTGTTCGAGTCTTAATTCGAACGCCACTTCTCATATCAGAGTACATTTTCCACATAGGAACCGATTCCTTGTCAGAATCCGTCCAGCTGCTCACATAAACAAATCTACTCAAAGTGCTATAGTCTTGTGCCATTTCCTCTTGTTTATCATCAAGCAAACTGAGAGGCCTAAATCGTATTTTGTGATTCTTTAATATCAATGTAATGGCTTCAACTGTGGTATAATGATAAAGATATTCTGGGAGCTCATTACTGCTCATATTTCTATCCTCATCCTCCCCAAGAACGAAGTAACACTACACTTAACTTATAAATGATTATATCACAGAATATGACGATAGTAAATATAGTAAGGGTTCTGTTCCGGTCAATTCCACGCGATAAGCTCGACGGCGTTCTCAAGGTCTGCCATACCGGGGGTTGTGTAGATCATCGTCATGGCAATGTTGGGAGTGCCGTCCTTTTTGATATGGCCCATGAGCTTTGCTATGACGTCGAGGGGAACATGTGCCGCCGCAAGCTCATGCCCGAACGTGTGCCTGAGCGTGTGGCAGGTCAAATGCGGCAGTTGCAGCGCATCCCGGTAAGATTCCACCAGATGCTGAATGGCGCGTGTGGTGGACTGTGGGGAGCGCTGAGAGGGGAACAGGTAGGGCGATGCGTTGTCCTTCCGGCTTTCAAGGTAACGGGTGAGAACACCGCGCACCTCTTTGCTCAGGGGCACCGTCCTGTCTTTGTCGCCCTTGCCCTTGATGTAAATGCTGCCCTTATTCGGGGTGATCTGAAGGTCTGCCACCATGGCGTCGCAAAGTTCCTCGACGCGAAGGCCCACGCGAAGGAAGGTCATCACGATTGCGTATTCACGAAGCTGTGAGGCCACCTGATTGTCGGTGGGCGTGGTGCCGATGGTGGCCTTCACCCGACGCGCTTCACGAAGGACGGCGTTCTGTTCAGCCTGTGAAAGCCACTTGATGACTGCCGGTGCCTTTGCCGGACGCTCGACGTATGCGAGGGGATTGTCCACCATATGCCCGGCCTTTACTGCCCAGTTGAACAGGGCGTTGACATGGCGCAGGGTAAGGCAGACGGTCGCGTTTTTGTAGTGCGCGACAAGCCACTTTTTGAAATTTGATATGTCTTTTTGAGTGGCAAGAATGAGGGGCTGGCACCCCCCGGCCCCCCCGGTGGTGGGGGTACCTGAATGTGCACTTTCAAAATCATTCGCGTTCATGAAGTTCTGAAAGCGATTGAATGATGTGATGTAACTTGTGATGGTCTTGTCATCCACACCACGGGCACGGATACCCTCAAGGAATAGGGGCACCAAATCATTGACAGGGTTCATGCAGGGCAGTACCTCCCCATAAACTATGACAAGTTTTTAGGGAGATACGCCCCCGTGTTTCTTGTCATTTACTGCCCTTATTATACTATACTTGTCATAGTCTGTCAATGGACTGTGACAAGTGGCAGCAACTAATCTATAGCCTTGTAAACATCAGTAGTTTGAAACATACCCTTTAGATCATAGCTAGCATCCCTAGTATTTTGGCTTTGCAAAAACCTTATTGCACAATCACTGATTATTATATCTTCCATTCCAGTTATGTTTTTAATTGTAAGAAAATCAATCTTTTTCTCGATCATCACCATAATTGCAAACTTTGCTAAGCTTGTCATTGATGGTTGGGAATCAGAATTCATATACGTAAACATTTTTGCAAAGTCGTGATTAAGGAACGCGGGCGTTATCTGATTTCCGTTGGAATTGGTAAACAGGTATTCGTTTTTCAGATCACTGTCGTTCATATGTCTATCGAGTTTAGATAACAACGCAATTGGTAATGGTAATTCTATAATAGAATCATTGCCATATTCAATTATTACTGATCTTCTATTAAGGTTTACAGAACGTCTTTTCATGTCTCTAATGCGTTCGAATTTGAACCCATATAGAAGCGTCAGCCATATGATTATTTCTTTCCGGTTCGTCAAATTATTATGCTTTGCGTGATGTTGAAAGTGCTTCATTATTAGCTTGGCCTCGGCGAGAGTGACGGGTCGGCATGGCGTTAACTGTTGTAAATCTTTCTTAACATTAGTTCTCACATCGTCGTAAAGTTTTGAAAACGGAACAGATTTTGAAAGCGTATCATTATGATAACTCTTAATTACGTCTTTGTATAACTTTGTCATTGCGTTTAAATACTTCCTGATCGCGGTTTCTCCAGTTGCATTACTTTTTTCAATATAGTCAATACATGCTCCAACAATATCAAAACGTGTAAGTTCTTCTCTGAAAAACCTCTCAACGTCTAATGATTTTTCCGGTGTCCAGTTTTTGTACTTAGGGCTTTCTTCAATATACTGCATAAAACTTTCATACATAGCCGCGTTATCTGGAAATTTCTCTCGGATATTTTGTGAGTATGTTTCAATCGCTTCCCTCAATCCAGTAATCATGCTCCCATCCTCCGTGTTTACATAGAATATTATTTGATACAAATTATACACATGGCCCATGAGAAGTCAAGCAATGTGCAATCCAATATCGTTTAATAAAGTGTTAAATAATAAGGAAAAATAGTAAGCCTGCCGGGGTCATAAACTCGCCAACTCCGATCCTACCAAGGGCAGCTCACGCAGCGCCTATTCTTCTATTGGCGGGCCACCATGTACAAAGAGGCAAGGAAGACATGGGGAAGGTGATAGGATATCCCAGTCGACACAGCCCCGTGAGCCTCGACGCAATGCTTTCACAGCCTGCCTGCGTGTGGGCATATCTATCCGACACGGTGGACATTCAGGGAGCCTTGAAATAATTCAAGATAACCTGCCCTATGGATTATACCATAGTCGCGGCCTTGATGGACGGCCTGACCACTACAGAGATTGGCAAGGCATTAAAGGGAGAGCGTTATGATACATACGTCCGCCAGAGGGTGTGCCGGGCGCGTAAAGCCTTTGGTGCCTTGCTGCGCCAATGGCCAAAGAAAGCGCCGGAGGTGAAGGTCATCGACCACCACCACCACCGGCATAGATATGTAAACGTCCATGGATGTAACACCGCCCCCAACATATGCTGGTTGGTGGTTGACCGCAATCTCATGGGCGGATTTTTTATTTTAAGACGGGCACGCGGGAAGCACGTTTTGTCTGTAATTCTGGAAACCACCACAAAAGTTAGCACAGGCTTACAATATTCCTACTGATACATTTGGTTTCATATTGTATTCATCATAACGTGCAAGTATCAGTATAGAAACCGTTATTTATAAAGTCGATTATTCGTATGTACAATTCCGCTAAGATGATTATGTGTCCAATGTATTAGTATCTATTCAATTTACTTTATTTATACTACGGTGTTTAGCAATTAACAGTATACTTAATAACCACACTAGAAGAAGTAACCAAGTTAAGTTATACACAGTATACTTAGTAACTCCATTAGTATCTAATAAGTAACTAAGTTAAGTTATACATTGTTTACTGAATACTGTATTACGTTATTCAGTTCCCCTGTCCCTGCCCCCTACCCCCTCACGTATAAGGGCGTTTTAGAGGCACTTTTACAACCACGTTAAAAAATTTAACACAAATAGTTTGCGTTATATAGGATTATGCACATATTCTCAGTTTTCATCTCGATTTCTCTCGCCCCCTGCTGGTGGTCGTGCTCCACGTTCGCCATGTCCCTCAGTAATTTGGTTTAACTGTAATTACTCTATAACCCTTATATTTTTTAGATTTTAAGGGTACTCTGGTAGCTTTTTTCTCTCTCTTTCTCTTTCTTTCTTTGGTACTTTCTTTCTTTCTCTTTCTCTCTCTTTGCCAGCCCGAGCATCGCCCCTTTTCCCCCCGTGCTGGTGGCCGTTTTCTCTCCCCCTCTCCCTTCGCGCCTTTCCCCTCGTGCTGGTGGCCGTTCTCCCGGCATCGGGTCATGGCGGCTGGACATGCAAACCTCGGGCGCTTCGATGATCTTGGAGCGACTGGATTTGCTATCACGAACACCTTTCCGAGGTTGGATGGACTTACTACCGTTTATCAAGCCCATCTAAGCCCCTGACGGCGCAATTTTGCGCCTCCCTTTGTCTTTACCTTCCTCTCATGGTAATGATGGTGTGGAGATCAAAAGTTCCCGATAAACTTCGGGGCGAAATTCAAAATCAACCCTTTTTTGTGCCGAAACTGAGCTCCCTCGCCCTCTGCCACGCCGCTTCCCTCGCCTCCATGCCACTATTCCAGTGAAATATTTCCGGTGGCCACCGATGGCATTCTTTCGCCCATTTCATACCCTTATTCGTTATAGCATCAGTTCCTTGACTTCGGAAAAACCCTGTATTCACCGAGATAAACGCAGCTTACACACCATCCATCCTTTGCTCTGCTACGCGAACCTCTTTTACGCCATAAAAATTTCCCGAATCTGGTCACAACCTCCAAAAAAGGGCCTATGACGTAATGAGAGATAAAAACACGGAGGATGGTCATGGAAATCAAACCATATCCCACGGTCACGTATGCTTGGAACCTATCGGAGTTGGAGAATTCATCCTGATTAAAATTCACCGGTTGTCACCGGGAGGAAATTGGAGCGACCCCTTGCCCTAACAAGCTGTCATCGACAAGATGCTGCCTTGAAAATCTTCGGTAACTGTCAAGGAAACTTGACCCCAGACCACAACCGGGAACAAACCCCTTATATACAGGGGGACAGAATGCGGCGGAGAAAATCCGTCCGGAAGGAATCACCATGTATAAACTTTCAAAGGCCGAACAGGAAACCATCATCCGGTGGGACGCAGAAGAACGAATCGCCCATATTGACAGTGCCCAGCGGTCAATGATCGCTAAGCTGGACAAATTGGTTGAGGCATACCCGGACACATACAAATGCGTCTTTGAGGACAAGTTCTTTCATGCCAAGAAATATACAGTGCCCGCATCGTTCATTAGCTTCCGAAAGCCTGCCAGCAAAGTGCAAAAAGAAACAGCGCGTGAGCGCATGAAGGTCATTCGTGAGAAGAAGACAGATGCCATGAAGTCGGATGACGCCGGTATTGACACACTGGCGCAGGTGGAGGAATGATGGAATTCGCATCAAGGCCAATCCCATCAGGAAAGCCCCTGCGAAGTGCGCGGCGGGTCACTACAGGCGCTTGCCAGAAAGATTCCAAGGTGGTATCATTGCCTCGGGGAGGAGCGCGTGAGGCTCTTCTGCGCCGCATTGAGGAACGTGCCTTTGTTGGCGTTCAGCGTGCGCTCGCCCTTGCGAACCTTGAAAGTTGCACAGGGAATGCACAAAACATGCCAGATTCAGCGCAACGTTTGGAGGGCGTTGAAATGGCAAAACAGAGAATGCGGATATGCTTGGGATACCGCGCGGACGGAACCCCAGTTGTTAAGCAAGTCAGTGGCGATAATGAGTTTACCCTTGCTGATCGGATCGTTGCAGAATATGTTAAGGCCGGGCGGATCGGAGAATTCATCGAGGGGATGCCAGAACCGAAACCAGTCCGGGTGGCGACCTTTAAGGAATATGCCGAAAGTTGGTATGACACCTTCAAGAGACCAAAGCTCAAGCCAACCACGGCCAGCGGGTATCTCTCCAACCTCAACCACCACCTGTACCCGGCATGGGGGGACAAGCCAATCGACACGATCACAACCGGGGACATCCAAGCGTTTTTGACCGAGAGAAGCCACCTCGCAAACAAGACGCTACGGGAAATGCTCATACTCATCCGTGCAATCTTTCGGTCTGCGCAAGAGGATAAGCTGATCCAAGACAACCCCGCCGCTAGCTCTCGCCTTACGATCCCGTCCAACAAAAAGACGGAGCGCAAAGCATTGACAGAGGGTGAGCTTACGGACATTATTCGGTCGCTTGGCAAGCTTTCCGACAGCGACAGGCGGCTGATGAGCCTTCTAATCTTCACGGGCATGCGACGTGGCGAGGTGCTTGGCCTCCGATGGGAGGACATCGACGTGGACGCCGGGTGGATACATGTGATTCGAAACGCGGTGTATCCCGGCGGGAAGAATGACGCGATCGTAGGTACGCCAAAGACCGAAAAGGGAAAGCGAGACATCCCGCTTGACCCGGTGCTATGGGAGCTTCTCAAACCGGCGGAATCATCCGGCTATGTGATTGGCGGGAAATCACCCATTACGAAAATGGTCTACGTCCGCACGATGAAGCGGATCGAGCGAGCGATTGACATGCACGGTGCAACGGCGCACATATTCCGCCACAGCTACGCAACCATGCTGAACGCGACGGGCGCTTCTCCCAAGACGATTCAGGGCATTATCGGTCACGCGGATATCAGCACTACGATGAACCGTTATGTCCACGGCGTAGAAGAACAGGCTGTTACAGCGGTCATGAACGTTAGCCGGAAGCTGGCGGGGTAGTTTAGTTATGTTAAACTTGAAACTCCACGATATTGAACAGGGAATCATTTTTGTGCAGGGAAACCGGCTCGGAAATGAATGTGGACTTCAGGTTAAGCAGAAACGCGGGCAATTTATAGCAGATCAAACAAAAAATACGTGCACCTCCTATACGAGGTGCACTGTTTTTATGGTAGCGGCGACTGGATTCGAACCGGTGACACTTCGGGTATGAACCGAATGCTCTGGCCAACTGAGCTACGCCGCCATATAATGCCAACCCCGAACATGTCAGAATTGGCATATGGTTGCGGGGGTGGGATTTGAACCCACGACCTCCGGGTTATGAGCCCGACGAGCTACCGGTCTGCTCTACCCCGCGACATGGCGCCTTCCGGCGACGAATGATATTGTACCACAGGCGGCGTCGAATGTCAATGCTTCGGCGTAAGTTTTTCACTGGCCGGCGACATAGCGGTATTCGCCGGGATAGATGAGCCCCAGCTCGTCCCGCGCGACGCGCTCCACATACTGGTCCGTCTGCGCGTAGGCGAACTCGTCTTCAAGGGACGCGACCTCCTCCGCGACCTTCGTACGCGCGTCCTTCCGCTCCGAAAGCGTGCCAAGCGCGCTCGAAAGCCGTCCGCGGGCGACGAAGAAGCTCGCCGCGAACACCACGCACATCAAGAAAGCGAGCATTCCGTAAAACCTGTATGTCACCCGATACCTGCGCATGCGTTGCCTCCGCCAATTCCTGTTACTGCAATGATTCGACGCGCGACGGGGTCGCGCCTCCCGCGAATTTTGACAATATTTTGAAATTCATCGGAGTAGCGCGCGCACAAAGCGGATTTTCATGAGGTTGCGGGCCGCGGTGCGCGCTGCGCGCGCGAACACCCGCCCGGCGGCGCGGGCGAGCGGGGATACGGCCGCGAGGAAGAGCGCGCAGCCGAGCGCCATCCCGGTAAAGTGAAAGGCGCGGGCACGGCCCCGGCAGGCGACGACCAGCGAGACGCATACGACCATGGCCCACAGAAGGCCCATCAGCAGGTCACACGCGAGCGATATGAAAAAGCCCGCGCGCATCAGCTTCCGAAGCCAGGAGAACGCGAGCGCGATCATGCCCACCGCGACGCCCGCGAGCAGCATCGCGGCGAATTCGCCCGCCTGCGGCAGCGTGTAATAGAGCATCTACTTGAGCATGCGGGAGAAAAAGCCCCCGCGCTTCACCGCGCCGTACTCCAGTGAATCGATGCGCCCCTCGATGGAGATTCGCCCCTCCGAAAGGTCGAGCTTGGAGACGCGCAGGTTCGCGCCGGTCACCGTCACCGCGCCCAACGTGGTCGTGACGACCGCGAGCTCCTCGTTGAAGCACTCCACGTCCTCGACGCCCGTCATCACCGCACGGGCGCGGTCGTCCAGCGTGAGGCTGTGCCCTCTTTTCGCATTCGCCTTGTCCGCCTGCATGCAGCCCACCTCCATGGGAGCATATGCGGGCGCCGCGCGCGCGATCGCCGTTTCACAGAAAAGCCCAGTTTACGCGCGCGGGGACAGGCCTCATTCATTGACACACTTTCTAAATAAATGGTATAATCAAGATAATGGGATAATCGAGTCTGGAAATCTGTGCGCGGATCGCTGGTGAGTGATCCGCATATGAGATCTATATGGGCATAAATAATACGGTCGGTGACAGAAAACCGACGGGGGAGGTGCGGGATTGAACGCATCGTCACGGAAAATTATGTACAGGTGGCTTCGGCGGGGCGTCATGTTTTTGCTGGACGTCTTTCTGGTTTACATCTCCATCCGGCTCTCGATCGCGCTCCGGTACGACGGGAGCCTTCGCAGTCCCGAATACATAACGATGTACGCGAAGATCACGCCGCTTCTTCCCCTGTATATCGGCATTTACATGAGCCTGCTCGTCCTCGGCGGCACCTATACCAGCATGTGGCGGTACGCGGGCACGAAGGATCTGGCCCGGCTGGTCACCGTTTCGGCCGTCGGCGCGTTCGTGCTCGTCATCCTCAATTATGTGTTCCAGTGGCGCATCTCGCGCGCGATCCTGCTCTTTTCCGGGATGTGCGTGGCCTCGCTCGTGGGCGGCTCGCGCTTCTTCTGGAAGTTGTCGCGCGAGGCGCTCATGAGCCGCAAGGGGAAGGATGGAGCTCGCATCCTCATCGTGGGTGCGGGCGACAGCGGCGTGTACGTCACCAAGCTCTGCCGCGAGGGGCGCGGCGTCGGCGGGAACCCCGTCGCGTTCGTGGACGACGACCCGGAGAAGCGCGGGCTGAAGGTGCAGGGCGTGCCCGTTCTGGGCACGGTAGACGACATTCCGGACGTGGTTCGCCGAAAGGACGTGAACGAGATCGTCATCGCGATCCCGGCACTCACGGGCGAAAAGCTCGAGCGGATCGTGGATATCTGCCGCCGGACGCGCTGCGCGCTCAAGATCGTGGCCTCGCCCGGCGATGTGAACGATCCCAAAAAGCAGATGATCCGCGAGGTGAACACCTCCGACTTCCTCTCACGCGGCGAGGTGAAGCTCGACGTCGAGGGCATCCGGAATTACATCACCGGGCACGTGGTGCTCGTTACCGGCGGGGGCGGCTCCATCGGCAGCGAAATCTGCCGCCAGATCATGCGCTTTTCACCCAAGCTCCTTCTGATCTTCGATATTTACGAGAACTGCGCCTACGAGCTCGAAACCGAGCTCTGCCAGCTCTACGGTCGCTGCTGCCAGATCCAGGTCCTCATCGGCTCCATCCGCGACAAGGCGCGGCTCGACGAGGTCTTCGAGACCTACCAGCCTGAGATCGTCTTCCATGCTGCGGCGCACAAGCACGTTCCGCTCATGGAGGTCTCGCCCGCCGAGGCCATCAAGAACAACGTCTTCGGCACCCGAAACCTGCTCATGTCGGCCTCGGAGCACGGTGTGAAGCGCTACGTCTCGCTCTCGACCGACAAGGCCGTCAACCCCACAAACGTCATGGGCGCGACAAAGCGCATCACCGAGATGCTGATGCAGCAGTTCTCCCGCCGGACCGAAATGCGCTGCATGGCCGTTCGCTTCGGGAACGTGCTCGGCTCGCACGGAAGCGTCATCCCCAAGTTCGAGGCACAGATCAAGAAGGGCGGCCCCGTCACCGTCACCCATCCCGAGATGACCCGCTATTTCATGACCATCCCCGAGGCCGCGCAGCTCGTCCTCCAGGCGGGTGCCATCGCCGAGAACGGCGCAATCTTCGTCCTCGACATGGGCGAGCCGGTCCGCATCATGGACCTCGCGCAGAAGCTCATCCGCTTCTATGGCTACACCCCCGGCGTGGACATGCAGATCGAGATCACCGGCCTGCGTCCCGGCGAGAAGCTCTATGAAGAGCTGCTCATGGACTGCGAAATGGACGGCATGCGCAAGACCAGCCACAATAAAATCTTTGTCGCTCCGCCCATCCCCATGAACGATCTGGTGCTCGACCGCCAGCTCGAAACCCTCCGCACGGCCGCCGAGCACAACGACGAGTCCGCCGTTCTCGCGCTCACCGAAGTCGTCACCACCTACAAGCCCAATCGCGACATGCTCGCAGGGTAAAGGACGAAGAAACGCCGGGGCGCTGCCCCGGCGTTTCTTCGTCCCCTCCGGCTTACCTGAAGTTGTCGATATAGTAGGTGACGTTAAGCTCCTCCATCCACTGACCGAGCTGGGCGTCGTAGGCTTCTGTCTGTCTGGTTTCGAGAAGGGTCGACTTGACCTCTTCCTTGACGGCCTCGAAGTCGGCCGCGCCGGGAACGATGTCATTGAGGTAATAGACGATATAAATGCCGTTTGCGCCGCGCGCGGGCTGGGAGATCTCGCCGACGTTCGCGATGGACATGGCGGCCTCGGTGAAGGCGGCATCCCAATAGACGGATTTCGCGGAGACAACGTAGCCGTCGGTCATGCCGGGCTCGGCAGTCATGCCGGGATCGCCGCCATAAATGGAGATGAGTTCGTCGATGCCGGTGCCGGCGTGAAAGAGGTCGACGACCTCCTGCACGGTGGGCATGAGCTCCGCGTAGAGCTGATCGAGCTCCGCGTTCGCGGCGTCGATGTCGGCGCTGATGAGCTCCGCGCTGCGGGGCTCGGTGGTCGGCTCAATGGTTGCTTCTGCGGTGGCGTCGGCTGCGGCGGTCGTCTCGGGCGCGGGCGTGGCGTTGAGGGCCGCGAGTTCATTCTCAAGCGCTGATATGCGCGAGGTGATCTCGGAATAGCGGGCGGCCTGATCGTCCGAGAAGACGATGAGCACCTGCTTGACGGCGCGGTATCCCTCGGGATTCCAGTAGATGTCCGTACCGGATGTGGCGGCGGATTCGTAGGCGTAGGCGCCGTCCTGATAGTTGGCCTGGTCGGCGGCGACGAGGGTGTCGTACTCGGCCTGAACCTCCTCGTCGGTCACGGCAATCTGATCGACGACGTAGGCGTAGAGCCGCTCCTTCGCATAGGCCTCAAGCTGATCCTGATAGAGCGTGTCGAGGTTGAGTCCGTAGCCCTCGAGATAGGCGCTCGTATCGGCGACGACCTGCTCCTCGGCCTTCCCGTCGCCCTCGAAGTTCGCGCGGTAGTAGTCGAGATACTCGTTGAAATCGTCGGTCGCGGCCTGCTTCAGCTCCGCTGCCTTCGCCTCGTCGGGCGTGGCGATGCCCAGCTCGTCGGCCTTCAGCTTCACGATCGCCTCCTGCACGAGCGAGGTCATGATTTCCTGCTTGAACTGATCCTCGTAGCCGTCCAGCGAGTAGCCGTAGGATTCGTACATGTACTTGAGGTAGTCGTACCGCTCCATGGCCAGTTCGATGGTCACGGCGCCGCCGTCAAAGGTGGCCACGTAGTTCTGAAGTTCGAGCTGAAACTGAAGATCCGCCACCTGGCCCTCCAGCTCGGCGATCTTCGCCTCATATTCGGCGATTTTCGCCTCGTACTCCTCGTTCGTCGTGGCGAACGCCGCGGTGGAAACCAGCGCGAGCGCGAGCACCAACAGCAGTGATGCAATCCTCTTCAAATTCATCCGTTCGTCCTCCTGTTTCGTCCGCGTGTGCGGTTCATCTGCGATTATATCACACGAACGGGACACACACAAGGCGCGGCGGGCCTGATGCAAAACATGTTAAAAGAACGTTCACAGATGGATCGGCTTGACTGAAACCCATGAGAAGGATATGATGATAGGGATCAACATATGGAGGAACGCCCTTTGAAACTGGTTCTTGGCTGCATCCGCCGCGCCGATGAGGACTTCGGTATGATCGCGGAGGGCGACCACGTCGCGGCCGGCATCTCCGGGGGAAAGGATAGCCTCGTTTTGCTGTACGGGCTTGCGCTCTACCGCCATTTTTGCAGACACAGCTTCAAGCTGTCCGCCGTCACGCTCGGCATGGGGCTCGAAAAGGTAGATTTTTCTCCCGTTCAAAAGCTGTGCGACGAGCTCGGCGTGCCGTATTTCATAAAGGAAACGGACATCGGAGACGTGATCTTCAACCAGCGCAAGGAAAAAAACCCCTGCGCGCTGTGCGCGAAGATGCGAAGGGGCGCGCTCACCGACCATTGCCTGGACATCGGCGCAAACAAGCTCGCGCTCGGCCACCACAGGGACGACGCCATCGAGACGCTGATGCTCTCGCTCCTCTACGAGGGGCGATTCCACACATTTCACCCGGTGACGCATCTTTCCAAGCAGAACGTCACCCAGATTCGCCCCATGGTCTATCTATCCGAGAAGGATATCATCCACGCGGCAAAAAAGTTCAACCTTCCGATCACAAAATCCCCCTGTCCCGCCAACGGCGACACCAAGCGCGCCGAAGTGAAAAAGCTCGTGGACGATCTGTGCAGGCGCTATCCGCGCGCACGGGAATACATGCTGAACGCGCTTCGGAACAGCGATCAGTATGGGCTCTGGGAAAAGCCTGCAGAGATCGCGGGAAAGCCCGCGCGGCTCTGCCGGAAAAATGGCGGATAGGCCGTATGCGCTCGCGGACGTCGCGCAGATGTCGGGCATCACGGAGCGCACGCTCCGAAAGCACGTCGCGTCCGGCGCGCTTACGGGCGAAAAAATCGGCGGCAAGTGGCGCTACACGGAGGAAGAGGTAATCCGCTTTCTCGACCGCCCGGAAATCCGGAAGCTCTCGGCCCAACACCGCCGCGCGCTGGCGGACGATTTCCTGAACGCCCGCGTCAAACCCGCGCCCGCCCTTCTTTGCGTACTGGATATGCCGGAGACTCCTGAAACACTCCTCGAAAATCTGCTTGCCGCGTGCGAAGGGGTCGAGATGCGGTACTCGCGCGACGCGGAAACGGGCATGACGCGCGTGACGCTCGTCGGCCCTCCGGAGGCGGTGCGAAGGGTGCTCGACAGACTGTGAAAACGGCCCTCCATTTCACGTTGAATCCGCTCCCGCCGGATGATATCATCCGGATAAAGGGGGCGGTTTCATGATGGACTTATACGGTGCCGTTTCCGTCCGGCTCGACAAGATCGACTTTCCCGCGCTCTGGCCGGGATTCGCGCGCGGACCGTTCGCGCTCTACGACGACGAAAAGGTATGGCTGGATGGCACAACGATCCCGCGCGACGACCGATTCCTGGGAAATACGACGATTCTGCTGGACGGCGCCTGGACGGCCATCTGGAACGCCGCGGGAGACGAGGACCCGGACGAGCTGGCGGCGCAGATGGTGCATGAGATGTTCCACAGCTTCCAGCAGTCGCGGGGCGATTCGCGGTTCCCGGACGACCTCGAACTTCTCAGGCTTGGCATCGACGAGCGCGAGCGCGCGCTGCGCGCGCTGGAATGCGCGATTCTCGCGGAAAGGCGCCCTTCCCTCCCTCGGCTGGCGGACGCCCGGGCGCGCAGGAGGGCGGCAAACCCGGCGTTGACGCGCGAGGCGGAGCTTGCGGAAACGGCGGAGGGAATGGCGGAGCTCATGGGCATGGCCGCGCTCTTTCGGATCGCACCGGAAAAGGGTGAAAGACTGCGCGCAAGGCACCAGGCGCGGCTCGGGGATGCGGAGCTTCTCGCAAACACCCGCCGGATGGCGTACTTTTCGGGAGCGCTCCTGCTCGCCGCCGCGCGGGAAGCCGGACTGAATCCCTTCCACGACGTCGGCCGGGAGGCGCGGACGCTCGGGGAGATCATCCTTTCTCAGGTCCCGCCGGAGGACGCGGGGGACGCGCCGGACGTCTCCGAAATCGCCCGCATGCAAATGCGGCGCGCGCGGGAAAGATGTCTGGCGTTTCGGGACAGCGCGGCGCGGATCGAGGGGCGCGGGCGGATCACGGGCTACGACCCGATGAACATGACGCGCGCGGACAACCTGCTCCTATGCGATCGCTTCGTGATGCTGGACGGAAAACTGATCGAGGGACCGCTCCTTCTCGAAATGGCGGCAGACTCGAAAAACGAGGTAGCAGCGATTTATATGAGAAAAAGTGTGGTATCATAGGGAAAGGGAGGGGATGCCATGAACGTGGACGCATATCTCGCAGGCCTCGAAGGCGAGGCGCGCGACTGGACGGCGCATTTTGTGGACTACATGCGGGAAAGGCATCCGGAATGCGAGGAGCTTTTGTACTACGGCACGCCGACGTACCGGCCCGTGCCAGGGGACAAGCAGAAGTTCATCGCGTTTTCGGCGGCAGACGCGCATCTGTCGATGCACACGCTGGACTTTGACTTCATCGTAGAGCTGCGGGGGCGCTTGAAAAAGCCCGGTAAGGGCAAGGGTTGCGTGAACGTGCCCTACAAAAACGAGAACGAGCGCGGGGCGCTGGAACAGGCGATCGAGGATCTGATCGCACGCATGCGCGGATGAAGGCTGCGGGCATCGCCCGGCATGAGCGACTTACACCGCATGGACACAGAGAACGGCGCCCGCGGACGCCGTTTTTTTCTCGCAATCTTCTTTTCGGATTCGTCATCCATGACCGGGAATCGGCGCGGCATCCGCATCGTAAATGGCGAGCGCATGTTCGGGGGAATTTTCATGCTGCGCAATCAGGCTGTGCCATAGTCTTTCCAGATTGTTGTCTGGTTTGGTCTTCGAGCATGCGGTCAGGGTAACGACGAAAACGACGATCAGGAGGATCTTGAGGATTCTGGCTATGCGCATGGCGACTCCTCCCCTCGCATACTGCAGACAACTGTCTGCGGCGCACCGGATGTAGAAAACCGAATCAGTTTGCCTTTTCAAAACTGACCCTCTGTCCCCATGCTATTCCGCCCTTCCGGTTTCGGTTCATGGGTAGTGCCGGGGCAAGCATCCTTCCGCATCAAAAAGGCCCGGCCTACTGGACGGGCGTGAGTCTCGGGGTCTGCACATAGCCGCTGGTACCGGAGAGCGTGTAGATGTAAGCCCAGTTCTTGTTTCCCGTGCGCACGATCACGAACTGCTTCTTCGAGAACGTCGTGGTCTTCTTTGCGCCGGAGTTTGTCTTTTTGTATACGGGCGTCTTGGCGGAGACGATGTAGACGCTCGAAAGGGAAACGGCTCCGTAATATTTGAGGTACCCTTTGTATACCCAGCCGGACGGTCCGTATTCGCTGCGCACTTTATACCACGCGCCGGACTTCGCGAGATAGAACACCTTCGTGCCTTTTCGGAGCGAGACTTCGACGTTATCCGAGGCCGAATTCGGCTCCTTTCGCATGCGGGCGCCGTCGTTCTCCACGTTGAGTATGTATACCGTCTTGGACTTCGCGAGCGCGCTCCCGGGCGCCAGAAAGGATAGAATCAAAAAGGCGCACAGAAGCGCCGCGGTGAGCCGTTTCATGCGTGCGACCTCCGTCATTGTTTGTATCACCTATTCTATCATAGGGAGGCGGGAATGTAAAGAACGAAGCGTGCGAAATTTGTCGCGCTTAGTATACCCATGAAGTTACATATTAATAACTGACTATATCTCCTATATGTAACGGACGAACCGCATCGGTTCGTCCGTCGTTCGTCATTCGTGCTCGCGGTCTTCCTTTGGAACGCGTTCGCGGAACAAGAGGGAGATGCACCACAGGCCCGCGATTCCCACGATCGTGTACACCACGCGACTGATCACGGCGGTCTGTCCCCCGCAGATGTATGCGACGAGGTCGAATTGGAAGAGGCCCACGAGCAGCCAGTTGATCGCCCCGATGATGGTAATCACGAGCGATGTGCGGTCAAGCATCCAATATCACTCCTTATTTGCCGGTTTTCCGGCTGGATGTGAATAGCGTTGCCATCTCTTCCAGAATTTATGCGCAGTTTTATTCGCCACGCGGGTTAATATCGGCCGGGCGCGCGGCATATGTAATGCCTGCAACGCCGCGCGGTCACATTCTGTGAATCACAGGTGATGATATATTCCGTATATGAGCGCGGATGTAACCTGAAAGGGGTGCGGGCATGGTAGATATCACATCGTCCGGCGCGCTTGGAAGGCGCGTGCGGGAGATTCTTGGAGCGGGAAGCGCGCCGCGCGTGCGAGAGGCGTTGGGACGCGCGCTCGTGATGGCGGTATTTTCGCGCGCGCGCCTTGGCCCGGGGATCGCCCCCGTTGCCGCCGCCTACTTCTCTGCCGAGCTGATGCGCGGGACGAGCCTCCCGCCACTTCTCATCGGCTGCGCGCTCGGTTCCTTCCTTCTTGGCTTCGAGCCCGAGTCTCTGTTTCCGCCCGCCGCGTGCGCGGTGGCACTGGCACTTTGGCTTCTTTGGGACTTTCTTGCCCGCCGCTTTGTCAAGCTGCGCGCCGAGGAGGCGTGCGTGCCCAGCCTGCTCGCCGGCTTCTCCGTTCTCCTGCCCGCCCTGGCGGCCGCGGGGGATTCCCCGGGACGATGGCTCTTGTCTCTCGGTGCCGCGGTCGGCGCGGCGCTCCTCGCGGCGGCGTTTTCCGCCGGGGACAGGGCGCGCGCTATGCGGGGGAAGGTCGCGCTCGCGGCGTTCTCCTGCGCGGGGGTGCTGTGCGCGGGTGGACTCAGGCTCGACCCGGTGCCGTTCGCGGCGTTCTTCGCCGTGGCGGCGGGCGCGGCGGGCCGTGGCGCGCTGTTCGGGGCAGCGCTGGGGGCGGTGTGCGCCATCGCCGGATCGGGACCGGGGGGATTCGCGCTCGCGTGCGCGGTTGGCGGCGCGGCGGACGCGGCGAACATGATCAGAAAGTCCGGCCCGATCTGGCGTTCTCTCGCGGCGGTTTTCGCCTGGGGTTGCGTCCGGATCTGGTTGGGCGCGGAGGCCTCCTGGTGGGTACTCGCCGCCTGCGCGGCGCAGGCGGCGGTCCCCTCCCGCTTCTTCGAGCTGATCGCGGAGACGTATCAGCCGAAGGCCCGGCGCGACGAACGAATCACGCTGGCGTTGCGACACAGGAGCGAGGCGGGACTGCGCGCGATGAGCGACGCGTTCCTCGCGATGTCGGAGGCCTGCGGCGGCGGCGATCCCGCCTTCGGGGAACAACTGCTCCTCTCCCGGATGCGCGCATCTCTCTGCGGCGGCTGCCCGGACTACGCGGCCTGCTGGCCCGGCGCAAACAGCCGCGCCGTCAAGCTCTTCTGCCAACTGATGACCGCCGCCATCGAGCGCGGCGGTTCACCCTTCGACGGCGGCGCGGATATCCCGCCCGACATCCTCCGGCTCTGCCGGCGCGGCATGACGGTACCCGCGCGGCTGGGAGGACTGCTCAACGAATTCGCGGCACAAAGGCACAAGCGGCTCCGGCTGATGGAGGCGCGCAGGCTCATCGGCGCACAGTTCGCGCAGGCCGCCGAACTCCTGAACTTCCTCGCGGCCGATCAGGCGCGGCCCGTTTCCACCCGGGACGGCGCGGCCGCGCGGGCCCGCGACGCGCTCGTCGCATCGGGATTCCCCGTGCGAGACGTGACCGCCCTCAAGTCTGAACGGCTTGAGCTGACCGTGGAGCTTCGCCGGCCCTGGGCCCCGGACGAGCCCCTGCGCGCGTCGCGCGATCTTTCTCAGGCCCTGAACCGCCCTTTCGGACCGGACTCGTCCCAGGATACGATCGCCGTCTTTGTTCCCCGCTGCGCGCTCGAAGCTCAGACCGGTGTGAGCGCGCTCCCCGCCGAGCCGGACTTGCCCAGCGGCGACAGTCACCTCATCCGGCGACTATCCGCCGACAGGCTGCTCGTAGCGCTCTCGGACGGCATGGGGAGCGGCGAAGCCGCCGCGGAGGAAAGCGACAAGGTGCTCCGGCTCATCCACGCGCTCGTCGCGGCGGACGTGCCCCGCGAGCTCGCCGTCGCAACTGTCAACGGCGTCATGCTCGCGCGCGGCGGGGACGAGCTCTTTGCGACGGTCGACATGCTCCTCATCGACCTCGCCGCCGCGCGCGCTGACTTCACCAAGCTCTCCGCCTGCCGTTCCTACGTTGCCCGCGCGGGTGAACTCATCGCCGTCGAGGGCGGACGCCTCCCCCTCGGCATCCTCGAGGACGTCCAACCCGGCCTCACCACCGTCAACCTGCGCCCCGGAGACGTCATCGTCATGACGAGCGATGGCATCGCCGAAGCGCTCCCCGAGGAGGTGATCGAAGACCTCGTCCTTCATGCCGCCTTCGCCTCCCCCTCCGCCCTCGCCGAGGCCATCGTCAACGCCGCCGCCGCCCGCGCACCCCGAAGGCGCGACGATATGACCGTGCTGTGCGTGCGGCTGGAGAGAGCGTGAGCACCAACGGGCGCCATCCCCTAGCTCCTCACTAAGAGCCGTTGGGCTTTCGAATCCGTTACCGGGAAGTGCAAAATGATATCCGACCGTCGGCTGCCCCGCGGGTCCAAGCCTCGGGGCGCCGACTTATCAAAACGGATCGCTTGGGGCAGGGCCCCCGAGCGATCCGACGCATGATATTCCATTTTCATTTCGGGATTCCAAAGAGACTCGTCCCGTTGACGGGAGCCACCCTTGGCGATACTTCCCCCGTTATTCCGTCAGCTCCGCCACAAACTCGGCCATGCGGGCGACGCCGCGGGTGATCTTGTCGGCGGAGGTGGCGTAGGAGAGCCGGACATGTCGGTCGTCACCGAAGGCGTTGCCGGGAACGACTGCGACGTGCTTGGACTCGAGGAGGAGCGCGGCGAACTTGTCGGAGTCGGTGATTGTTTCGCCGCCGTACTTTTTGCCGACGAGCGCACCGATGTTGGCCATGATGTAGAAAGCACCCTTGGGGAGATGGGCGGAAACGCCGGGGATTTCATTGATCACGCGGTGCATGAGCAGGCGGCGCGCGTCGAACTCAGCCACCATTTCCTTGACGCAGGGTGCGTCTCCGGCGGCGATGGCGGCGGCGGCGGCCTCCTGCGCGATGGAATTGGGGTTCGAGGCCGCGTGGCTGAGATAGGCGGTCATGGCCTTGATGATCGGGCGTGGACCCGCCGCGTAGCCGATGCGCCAGCCGGTCATGGCGTATGTCTTGGAAACGCCGTTTATGACGATGGTCTGGTTCTTGATGGCGTCTCCAAACGTCGCGATGGAGACGTGCTCCTCGCCGTCGTAGATCAGCTTTTCGTAAATCTCGTCGGAGATGACGTAGAACTGTTTTTCAACGGCGAGCGAAGCGATGCTCTCGAGCGCGGCGGACGGGAGCACGCAGCCGTTCGGGTTCGAGGGGGTATTGAGGATGATGGCCTTGGTCTTCGCGGTGACGTACGGCGCGATCTCGGCGGCAGAGAAAAGGAAGCCCGCCTCTGCGCTCGTAGGCACGAAGACCGGAACGCCGCCCGCCATGCGCACCATCTCGGGATAGCTCACCCAGCAGGGCGCGGGGAGAATGACCTCGTCGCCGGGATTCAGAAGCGCGCAGAGCACCGTGAAGATGACCTGTTTCGCGCCGTTTGAAACGATGATCTCGCCCGCAGGGTCGTACGCAAGTCCGTTGTCACGGGCGAATTTTTTTGCGATCTCCTTGCGGAGCTCGATGGTGCCCGGGACTGCGGTATAGCGCGTCTTGCCCGCGTCGATGGCGGCCTTTCCCTCGTCCCGGATAAAGTTGGGCGTATCGAAGTCGGGCTCGCCTACGCCGAACTGAATGACGTCAAAACCCGCCGCGCCAAGCTCCTTCGCCTTTGCGTCAATGGAGAGGGTCGCGGAGGGTGAAATCCCGAGACAAACTTTCGAAAGCGTCAGTGGCATGGTAATCTTCCTTTCGGGTCATATCGACCTTTATGCACATTTTATTCGATCCGGCCCCCAAATTTCCCGCTCATCTGCGTTAAATCTCAACCGAATCTGCATTATTTAACGTGCAATCCTTCATACCGCCCAAAACGCGGAATCGGCGGCGCGGGTTTTGACCCCGGCGCCGCCGACGGACAAATTTGTTTTCTGCTTCAGGATGGGATTTCAAAGGGACAATTGTCAGGGGCCGGCGACCCGGCATCCCCCGCCCCTACATGTCCTGTATGAACTGCCGGTTCCGGATGATGTAATCCGCGCCGCTCCAGATGGTCATAAAGAGAGCGACGTACATCATGACGTCTGCCGCGATGACGCCGTAGGAATCGAGCACGGGGAACGCGGGCGCAAGGATGAGCATGATGACTGCGATCATCTGGGTGAATGTCTTAATCTTCCCAAGCTTTCCTGCTGCCATGATCTTTCCGCCGCCTGCCGCCACGAGTCGGAAGCCGGAGACGGTAAACTCGCGCGCGAGGAAGGCAATGCATACCCAGGCGGGCATGCGCGACTGGCCGACGAGAACGACGTAAGCGCTCATGACAAGCAGCTTGTCGGCGATGGGATCGGCGAACTTTCCAAAGTTCGTGACGAGGTTGCGCTTGCGGGCGATGTCCCCGTCGAGGTAGTCCGTCACGCACGCCGCAGCGAACACGACGGCGGCGCACACCTGCGCCCACCAGAGCTTTTCAAAGGACATGAGCACCACGAATACGGGAATGAGCGCGATCCTGATGAGCGTGAGCCTGTTGGGCAGATTGATCTTCATCCGATTTCCTCCCCAAATAAATCGTAGGCGTCCGCGCGGGTGATTTTGACGTTGACGTATTGGCCGGGCCGCAAATCATTTTTTGAGGGGAACCGGATCGCCCCGTCGGACTCCGGCGCCTCGCGCATGGAACGGCCGAAGAACATTCCGTCCTCGAAACCCTCGACCAGGACCTCGCAGACCTCGCCCACGCGCGCCTCGTTGATCTCGAGGGAGATCCCCTGCTGCATCGACATCAGCGCGTCCAGCCGCCGCTCCTTCTCTGCCTCCGGCACTTGCTCCGCCATGGCGGCGGCGGGAGTGTCCTCCTCGGCCGAGTAGGCGAAGGCCCCGAGCCGGTCGAAGCGAACGGCGCGCGCGAAGTCCATGAGCGTCTGGAACTGCTCCTGCGTCTCGCCGGGGAAGCCCACGATCATGGTCGTTCGGAGCGTGATCCCGAGCGCCCGGCACTTTTCGATTCGCGATTTGATCCACGCGGGCGTTCCGCGCCGATTCATGCGCCGGAGGATGTCCGCATCGATGTGCTGGAGCGGCAAATCGAGGTATTTGCAGACCTTGGGCGTGTTCCCGATGGTCTCGAGAAGCTCGTCGTCGGTCGTGTCCGGATAACAGTAGAGCACGCGCACCCAATGGACGCCTTCGATGGCCGCCACGCGCCGGAGAAGCTCCGCCATGCGCGTTTTGCCGTAGATGTCGTTCCCGTAGCGCGAGGTATCCTGCGCGATGAGGACGAGCTCCGTCACGCCGTCTGCGGCAAGCAGCTCGCACTCGGCCACGATCTCCTCGAAGGGCCGGGACTGGTACCCGCCCCGGATCAGGGGAATCGCGCAGTAGGTGCAGCGGTTGTCGCAGCCGTCCGAAATTTTGACGTACGCGGAATAGGACGGCGTAGTGAGCACGCGCCCGCAGTCCGGGTCGGGGAACCGCTCGCTCCTGTCTGTATGTCGCTCGCGCGATTGAGATTCGAGCATGGAAAGCGCGCTGTCGTAGTCCGACACGCCGAGAAGCCCGTCGATCTCGGGAATCTCCTCGAGGAGCGCGTCTGCGTAGCGCTGCGCGAGGCAACCCGTCACAACGAGCCGCGCCCCGCCCGCGCGGAACCGCGCCATTTCGAAGATCGCGTCGATCGATTCCTTCTTCGCGGACTCGATGAACCCGCAGGTGTTGACGAAAATCACGTCCGCATGCGCGGGATCGATAACGATCTCGTGCCCCGCCGCCGTGAGCCGCCCGAGCAGATGCTCCGAGTCCACCCTGTTCTTGGCGCACCCGAGCGAAACCATTCCGATTTTCAAAAAAGTTTCCTCCGTTTATCACTTTCCGACGCAGAAATCCCGGAACACCCGGTCGATGACCGCTTCCCGCGCATTCTCGCCCGTGATCTCAAAAAGCGCCGCGAGCGCCTCCGAGATGTCCACCGCGCACACGTCGAGGGGGTATGAGTCGAGCGCCGCGCGCGCTTCCCCGAGCGCCGAAAGTGCACGCCGCACGAGCTCCAGATGTCGCTCCGTCACGAGCTGGGCCTCGCCCGTCCCGATTCGCCGCGCGAGCACGCCCATGAGCGCGGAAACGCCCGCGCCCGTGACGGCGGAAACCTCCGCCGCCTCGACATTATATACCCGGGATATCAACTCAGCATCAATTTTATCACCCGCGTCAAGCTTATTGACACAGGCGACGCAGCGCGCGTCCGCATTTTCCAGAAGTTTTCGATCCTCCGACGACAGCTCCTCCCGCGCGTCGAGCACAATCAGGATAACGTCCGCCTCGCGCATCGCCCGCGCCGCGCGCTCGACCCCAATCCTCTCGACCGCGTCGCTTGTCTCGCGCATGCCCGCGGTGTCCGAAATCTCCGCGATCCGCCCTCCGATTGCGAGCTTTTCGGTGATCACGTCGCGCGTAGTGCCGGGAATGTCGGTGACGATCGCCCGCTCGGAGCCGAGGAGCGCGTTCAGGAGCGACGACTTCCCGACGTTCGGCCGCCCGGCCAGAACGATTGACGCGCCCTCGCGCACGATCCGCGCCGCGCGTTCGTCGACCATGCCACAGAGCGATTCGATCACATCGGCGAGTCCTTCCCCAACCTCGCGCTTTCCGGCGTCCTCTTCGACCTCCTCGGGGAAGTCGTCCGATGCCTCGATGACGGCCATGAGTCCGGTCAGCCTTTCGATGATGGGCCTCAAGAGCACCGAGGCCCCGCCGCCCAATTGCCGGACCGCCGCGCGCGCCGCCGCCTCCGAGTTCGCGGAGACGAGCTGCATCACCGCCTCGGCCTGGGAAAGATCGATTCGCCCGTTCAGGAAGGCGCGCTTGGTGAACTCGCCCGGCTGCGCCGCGCGCGCGCCCGCCGCCAGGATAGCGGAAAGCGCCCGCCGCGCGGCAATCCGCCCGCCGTGGCAGTGCACTTCGCACACGTCCTCGCGGGTGTACGACCTCGGCCCCTTCATGTAGACCGCCATCGCCTCGTCGAGAACCTCGCCGCCCGCGACGACGCGCCCATGATACAGCCGATTCGGCTGGTACATTCCCCTCCTCGAAAAAACGCGCTTTAGGATGTCAAGCGCATCTGGCCCGCTGATTCG
This sequence comes from Bacillota bacterium, assembly GCA_023444095.1. GTDB lineage: Bacteria > Bacillota > Clostridia > Christensenellales > Aristaeellaceae > RUG11247. The sequence goes on along the minus strand of JAEZRP010000044.1, from coordinate 24,915 downwards.
AATGATGGCGATCCCGCCCTCGCCCTCGGCGGTCGCAAGCGCGGCAATGGTGTCCTCCAGCATGGAACCTCCCCAGGGCTCCGCCCCTGGATCCCGGGCCATCGGCCCTTTGGAATCCTATTTTGGGATGAAAAGAAACGGTCTGTCGAATGTCCCGGAGACCCAAACTCCGGGGCACTGCGCAAATTCCCGCCACGGGGAATCTCAAGGGTTCGCCCGGAACGAGTCCGGGCGGGACTCCCTCTACGCCTGTGTTCTGACCGGCAGAACGAGGTGCAGATAGTCGCGGTTGTCGACGGGGTTGATGACGCAGGGAGTAATGGAGGTATTGAAGTTCATCTCGAGGCGCCCATCCTCGATGGTGCGCATGACGTCGAGCATATACTTGACGTTAAAGGTAATTTTAATGTCCGCGCCCTGCTGCTCAACCTCCATTTCCTCGTGGACATCGCCGATTTCGGAGCTGGACTCGATGGAGAGCACGCCGCCCTCGCAGCGGAACTTGACGAGGTTGTTGTTGCCCTCGCGGGCGATGAGCGCGGCGCGGTCGACGGAGCGGCGCATGGGTTCGACGTCCGCGACAACGCGGGTGCTGAATTGGGTAGGCAGGATCTTGCGGTAGTCGATGTACTCGCCCTCGACGAGCACGACGTAGATGTCGGTGCCCATGAGGTTGATGTGCAGCCGGTTGCGCTCGAAGGAAAGATTGCAGAAGTCCTCGGGCCCGTCCTTGAGGAGTCGCCCGATGTCGGCGACGGCGCGGCCGGGAATGATCGCGGACAGGACGCCGGTAATCTCGGAGCAGGCGTTCTTGATCATCGCAAGGCGAAAACCGTCGAGCGCGACCATGGTGGCGTCGCCTCCGCGCACCTCGAGGAAACAGCCGGTCAGTACCTCGCGCATGTCCTCCTGCGCGATGGCAAACTCGGTTTTGGCGATCATGTCCTTGAGCATGGTCTGTGGAAGCGTGATCTCGAGCTCGCCGTCGACGATGCCCGGCAGGGGATAGAGGTCCGCATCCTGCCCCGAAAGGTTCATGCGCGAGGACATGCAGCTGATCTTAAACTGGAAGTTCGCGGTCATGACGATCTTGATACTGCCCGCGGGCATGCGGCGGATCATCTCCGTAAATAGCTTTCCGGGCACGACGCCCCGGCCCGTTTCCTCGACGTCGGCCTTCACGCGCGTAATGATGGTGATTCGCTCGTCCGAGCAGGTGAGCTGAATGTAGTCCTCGCCCGCCTCGATGAGTATTCCGTCCAGGATCGGGTTCGTCGTCCGCGCGGACAGCGCGCGCGTCACCATCGCGAGCCCCTCCGTGAGCTCCGAAACCGTCGTCTGAAACCGCATGTGTGCGCTCCTCCATTATCATTAATATTATATATAGAAAATCGACGTAGTAGTAATACTGTGGAAAATGTGGATAACCCTGGAATATCCAATCCGCGCAAGGGTTTTGGGGTCCACAGCCGCCTGTGGACGCGGAGCCCAAAACTCATTTCTTTTCCACAGCCACCCAAAAGTCTATCCGTTTACGATCACGTCGCGCAGCTCGTCGATGCTCTTGCGGAAGGTCGGGTCGCTTTTCATGGCTTGGGTGATTTTGTCGCAGCCGTGCATGACGGTGGTGTGGTCGCGGTCGCCCAGCTCGCGCCCGATGGCGGTGGTAGAAAGCTGGGTCATTTCGCGCAAGAGGTACATGGTGATCTGGCGCGGGAGCGCGTACTCGCGGTTGCGCTTTTTTGAGACAAGGTCGTCCGGCGTCACGGCATAGCGTTCCGCGACGGTCGTGAGGATGACCCGGCTCGTCACCTGCCGGGGCGCGGACTGCGGAAGGATCGCCGCGAGCGTCTCCTCGGCAAATGCGGTGTTGATTCGCCCGCCGATGAGTTCCGCCTTCGCGCGCAAACGGTTGAGCGCGCCTTCCAGCTCGCGGATGTTGCTCTCCACGCGCCCGGCGATGAAGTCCAGAACCGCGTCGTCGCAGTCGATATCCTCGTCTATGCATTTTCGGCGCAGGATCGCGACGCGCGTCTCGAAGTCGGGTTTTCGGATGTCGACGGTCAGTCCCCACTCAAAGCGCGAGCGCAGCCGTTCCTCGATGGTCGGGATCTCCTTGGGCGGTCGGTCGGATGAGAGGATGATCTGTTTGCCCTTCGAGTGGAGATGGTTGAAGGTATGGAAAAATTCCTCCTGCGTCGCGACGGTCTTCGAGAGGAACTGAATATCGTCGACCATGAGGACGTCCACGTTCCGCATCCTCTCGCGCAGATCGCTCGTGCCCTTTTTCTTGACGAGCGTGTCGATGAACTCGTTCGTGAATGTTTCAGACGAAATAAAAAGCACGTTCCGCCTGGGATCGCGGGTGGTTATGTAATTTCCGATCGCGTTCATGAGGTGCGTCTTTCCAAGCCCCACGCCGCCGTAGAGGAAAAGCGGATTGTACGCGTCCGACGGATCTTCCGCGACCGCCACCGACGCCGCGTACGCGAACGAGTTCGACGTTCCGACCACGAAATTGTCGAACGTGTACTTCTTGTTCAGCATCGTCCGCGAAAGCTGGTCGAGCTGGCGCGCGATGTCCGCCTTCAGCGCGAGCACGATTTCATAGTGCCGCCCAAACGCGATCCCCACGCAATTATAGAACATCGTCATGTAGCGGCGATTGATGTTGTCCATCGCGAATTGATCCCCCGCCTCGCACACGATCGTGTCGGGCGTGATCGCATGCAGCTTCAGCTTGCTGAACCACGCGTTGAACACCGCCGAACTCATCTCGCGCTTCATGAGCTCGATTGCCGCCTGCCATTGCTCAAGCTGCGCGGTCGTATATTCCATCCAATCCCTCCGGTACATACATATCCATGCTTATTATACCAGATCCGGAAAGGGACCGCAAGCCGGGCGAACGCCAGGGTTTTCGGAACGGTCCCGCCAAAAGGATCTGGTCCCTTTGGAAACGAAAAGATAGATCTTCCTCGGATTTTTTTCCGTGTTCTTTTGAGAAATGATCTTTTGCTGTCCCGGACTGGGCGGACTGAGGACCAGGTCGATCCGGAGGACGAATATGTCTATACATATTAATATGGGATTCTAAAGGGCCAAATGGGCTTGAGCGGGGACACGGGGCCGGTGTCCCCCGGCATTCCTCGGGACTTATGCACGCTTTCCACAAGCGGCTGTGGATAACCTGTGCGTGCGCTGTTGATATCCTGTGGGTGGCGGGCGGCATAGTATGGGTTGAAACCCTTGGAAGGAGAGATCCCTGTGGCAAATACCAAACATCGGCGCAACGGCGGCCAGGTCGGGGCGCTGAACGCGCTGCGCGGGAGCCGCGTAAACCATAATTATGTCCGGCCGGAAGGCTTTGGGCGTCCGCCGTTCCCACCTGACGTGTCCCCCGAAGAGATCGAGGACCATCGCCATCCCTGCCATCCACACCATCCTTGTCGACCCTGTGGCCCCTGCGGTCCGGGAGGAATGGTGCGCGCGACCACCGATTGTCCCGAATGCGAGACCTGCGCGGGCTGGCCGCTGTTTTATACCGGCCCCTGCGGAGTGGTTTCGGACGCTTTGGACTGTGCGGGCGCGTGCCCGCAGTGGCAGCGCTACTTCCCTGCCTCCGCCCAGCTCGTCGCCACCGCGCCGATCCGCGTCTCGGAGGATGGAAACGTCCGCTTCCGCTTCCTGACCGGAGACGCCGACATGTTCGTGATCGAGGACGGCATCGTCCGCCTCGCCTACCCGGGCCGTTACCTCATTGCATACACCGCGCAGATCCCCTGCGGCGTGACGATCGACACCCGGCTCGCCGTAACGCTCGATAACGAGCGCATCTTCGCCTCCGAGGTCGAGATCGAAGGTTGCGCCCACCACACCCGCCTCTATTCCGGAAATGCCCTCGTCGAGGCGGAGCGCGGCGACGCGATCGCGCTTGAGGCCACGAACGGCTTCGAGATCCCGGCGACCACGCGGAACCTGCCCGTCTTTACGATGGTCATTACGAGACTCAGCTAAATGACCGCCGGAGGGTAACCCCCTCCGGTTCTTTTTTTGTTAAAACTGGGTATATATGTAAACAGAAGCGCGTTTTTTGGCGTCATATAGACGAAAGGACGTTCATTTCGTTGACATGACAAATGTATTTCGATATAATGACAAGGAATAAACAGATGGAGGACGGGTCAGTGAAGCGACTTCAACGATACATATCGGTTCTTCTGTGTTTCGCGATGCTCGTGACAAGCGTCACCGCGTTCTCAGAGGGTTCGCCCACGACCGCGGAGCCCGCGCTGACCGCGGAGCCGACGGAGGAGCCGACCGCCGAACCCACGGCGGAACCCACGCCAGAGCCCACCGCCGAGCCCGAGTCGACAGCAGAGTCTGAGACGGCAGCGGAGCCTGATGCGACGGACGAGGTCGAAGGGGAGCCGCTGCCCGAACCAACCGTCACGTTTCGCGAGGACAGGCTTACATATCAACTCTCTGAGATCGGCGACGACTTCGATTACGCGAACATGTTCGAACTGACGATCGAAAACACCGATGAAACGGCACTCGTGTGGTCGACCGACGACGAGGAGATCGCCGCTTTCGTTCAACTCGATAAGAGCGATATGGAGGCTCCCGACGAGGAAACCGACGAGGAAAACATCATCGTCGTCTTCCGCGCGTATCAGGCCGGAATCGTCAATGTACGCGCCGCGCTGGAAGCGGACGAGGACGTGTACGGCGAATTTGAGCTCACGCTCGAGGAAGACGCACCCGTCTATGCCGCGTCTCTGTCGGACGAAACGATGAAGCTCTACGTCGGCGGCGAGACGCGCCAGCTGACCGCATCCCTCCTCGAAAACGGAACGGCGGTGGACGACGCGGTCTTCGCGTGGGCGTCCGGCGACGAAACGGTCGCGACCGTTGACGAGACGGGTCTTGTAACCCCGCATCAGAAGGGCACTGCGACGATCACCGCCACGGCGCAGTACGCCGGAAGCACGTATGAGGCGCGCTGCGAGGTAACGGTGGCGGTTTCGCTCGCGGGCATCGGCGTCGCTGGAATCGCGTTCTATTCGGACTCTGTCGGCGCGCTCGCCGTCACCCCCGAGCCGGCCGACGCCGATTTTGATCCGGCGAATCTGACCTTTGAAATCGAGGCGGAATCCGCTCCCTACATACAGGTGTCGCAGGGCGGCGAGGTTTCGGCCGTCACGCAGAATGGGCTTCTCAACACGACGGAAACCTTTGTTGAAGCTCAGGTCAAGGTGACCTACGGCGGTTTCACCGCCGTCGCGTCCGTCACGGTCTATCAGGCCGCGACCTCGATCACAATCGAGGAGGATGCGCGCGTGGTATGGCTCGGAAAGACCGCGATGCTCGGCGTCACGGTTCTCCCGGAAAATGCGCATGATTCCAGCGTTTCCTACGCCTCCTCGGACGGGAGCATGTTTACCGTCGACGCGACCGGCCTGATCGAAGGTCTGGCCCTTGGCACGGGCACCGCGACGGTGACGATGCTGTCCGGGCGCACGGTGGACTTCCCGGTGTTTGTGCTTCAGGGAACGACCAGTCTTCGGATCACGGGGCCTTCCGGCAACCTGAGGATCGGCGAGACCGTACAGCTGACGCTGGCGCGCGAACCCGCGGACGCCGTGGATGAGCTCGCATGGGAGAGCTCCGATGAATCCCTTGCGACGGTTGACGAGAACGGCCTCGTGACGCTGATCGCCCCGGGCAACGTGACGATCACCGTCCTCTCGGAATCGGGTGCCTCGACGTCCGTCGGGCTCGGGATTATCCGCCCCGCTTCGGGCATCGCGCTCTACAGCGACGCGTTCCCGCTCTTCACGGGTTTCATCCTCGTGCCGGGCCAGTCGGTGGCGCCCTATGTGGACGTGCTCCCGGCGGACGCGACGCGCAAGGGCTATGCGCTTTCAAGCTCGAACGAGCTGATTGCGATCGCCATCGATGGCCGGATCTACGGCGTCTCAAACGGTATGGCGACCATCACGGTCACGAGCGAGGACGGCGATGCGGCCCGCACGTTCCTCGTCAAAGTCGTTTCAAAATCGAAGAGGATCAAGTCCATCTCCGTGAACCGCAGTTCGCTCAGCCTCAAGGAGGGCACGAAGTATACGCTCCGTGCGTCCGTCAATTCCGGCGCGCAATCAAAGACGGTGCTCTGGGGGACCCTCGACCCGTCGGTCGCGGTCATCTCGTCCTCGGGCGTTGTGAAGGCGGTCGCGCCGGGCACCACCTACATCTATGCCATGTCGCTCTCGGGCGTGGGCAAGAAGATCAAGGTCGTTGTGAGCGCGCAGCTTCCGACCTCGGTGCGCCTCAACAAGTCCTCCGGCTCGATGTACGCGAACCAGCAGTATCAGTTCAAGGCGACCATCTATCCCTCGAACGTCCTTCAGCCGCAGAACCGCGTCATCACCTGGCAGACAAGCAACAAGTACGTCGCCGTGGTGTCGGACACGGGCATGGTCTACTCCATCGCGCCCGGAACCGCATACATCACCGCGCGCACGGTCAACGGAAAGACGTACCGCTGCAAGGTAACGGTGAAAAAGCGGTATGTCAGCTCCGTCAAGGTTCAAAATCCCTACGGTAATCTGCTTATAGGCGGCACCTACACGCTGCCCGCCACGGTGCTTCCGGCGAACGCGACCGATATGCGGCTCTCCTGGTCGCTGGCGAGCTCGTCCTACAAGAAATACGCGGCCATCGATGCCAAGACGGGCGCCATCTACTGCAAGAAGGCGGGCACCATCAAGGTGACGGCCACCGCGAAGGACGGCTCCCGCAAGCGATACACCATCGCGCTCAAGATCGTTTCGGTGCCCCTGACCTCCTTCACCATGACGCGAGCGGAGGGTGATGCCGTCATTGCGATCGAGAACGGCGCGGCGATCGAGCTCGCGTACCAGACCTCCTTTACGGCGGTCGCGGCGGTCGAGCCGGCGCTCTATCTCGAGTGGTCGAGCTCCGACAAGCGCGTGGCGACCGTTGCAAACGGGCTCGTCACCGCGACGGGCGCGGGCACGGCCACCATCACCGCCACGGCGGGCGGGCGCTACACGTACGCGTTTACTGTAACGGTGCCGCGCGACGAGAATCAGCCTACCTACCGCGCGCTGGTCGTCGCGCAATACACCACGTCGGGCGCGAAGGGATACCTGCCGTTCGCGAAGAACGCCCAGAAGGGGCTGTACGACGCGTTGGGCGAGAGCTCCGTCGGCGGCGAGCGATATGATCTCTCATATCGCACCAACCTCACGAGCGCCTCGCAGCTCACGAGCGCCATCGAGTCCACGTTCGCGGATGCCAAGGAGGGGGATGTCTCCGTCCTCTACCTCCTCTCCCATGGAACGTTCAAGGACGGAAACTACGTCTGGCTGTTGTACGGCTCTGGCTCCAGCGCCGTTTACGTGTCCTTCTCGACGATCATGTCCGCCGTCAAGAGCATTAAGGGACACGTGGTCATCCTGATCCCCTCCTGCTACAGCGGCGGCGACGAGAACGATCCCTCCAAGCTGTCCTACATGGTGCGCACGGTGGATCAGGCGGCGGGAGAGGGCACCAGCTATTCCGGTATCTTTGCCTCGGATGGCCTCGTCCGCGCGAGCTTCTTCGATACCGCCGATACCCGCTCCTACGACTTCTTCACCTACTCGCTGTGCAAGGCGATGGGCTGGGACTACATGAAGGATTCCTCGATTTCTCTGGCGGCGGACAAGGATGGCGACGGATACGTGACGCTCTCGGAGCTTGCGTCGACGACAAAATCACTCACGGCCGATACCTTTCAGGAGTACTTCGAGATCTACGGAAGCTCCTCCTACTACGGGCCGCAGGAGAGGTACCAGAACGTCACCTACTATATCTCGCCCGATGCCGCCTCGCTTGCCATCTTCGGTGATTAGATAAATGAACCAAATTATGACGGCGCTCCGCAAGGAGCGCCATTTTTTATGTCTGAATTGAGTATAAAATTGCATGTGGGACTTGCTTTCGTCATAATTATGTAATATAATGGAGCGGTACAAACGGAAACGGAGGAAACCATGAGCAAAACGAAACTGATGCGCTCGCTCGCGGCAACACTCATTCTGACACTGGTTCTCGCAAACGGTGCGCTGGCGCAAAAGGCCTGCGTGATGGAGGATACGACGGCGTATGCGACGCCGGACAAATCGGGTAAGGCATACGGCACGCTCGAGGCGGGAACACTTCTCAATCTGGACGCCGCGAAGGGCGGCTGGGCGAAGGTCTCAAAGGGCGGAAAGACGGGCTATGTGGCCGCGGACGATCTCGCACTTGTGAAGGCCTTTCACGGCGAAACGGTCTACATGGCGGAGGATGCTTCGCTTCTCGAAAGTTTTTCCGCTTCCTCGTCCCTCGTGCAGCTGAAATCCGGCGATGCCGTGAAGCTCTACGCGACGATGGGAGACTGGGCATACATAAAGGCGGGCTCGGACAAGGGTTTCGTGGAGATCGCGTCCCTGACCGTGGACAAGCCGGCCGAGGACGACGACAGGAGCATCACCGCCTACGCAGCCGTCGACGGCGCAAAGGTGTACAAAAGCTATTCTGCCTCCTCCAAGGTGATCTCGACGTTGCCCGTCAACACGGACGTGACCGTGGTTGCCGTCAAGGATGGCTGGTGCCGCGTGACCCGGGACGGCAAGACCGGGTACATGAAGAAGGCCACGCTTTCGACCGAGAAGGTCGACGTGGTCGTCGAAAAGACATTTACCGCCTACGTGAACGCCGACGGCGTGAAGGCCTACCAGAGCTACACCACCACGTCCGACGTGCTCGCCACGCTACCGGTCAACACCGAGGTGACCGTAACCGCTTACAACGATAACTGGGCCCGCGTCGTCGCGGGCGGGAAAGTCGTCTACGTCAAGAAGACCGAGCTTTCAACCGCCAAGGTTGAGGTGCCGAAGCCCGTCGAGGAAACGCCGTCCTCCGGCACAAGCAGCGTCACTCCCGCGAAGGGAACCGCTGTCGAGATGGATTGGTGGACCAGCGACATTCAGTCGATCTTCTCCGTCGGCACCGTCGCCACCATCACCGATGTAGAGACCGGCATCGCCTGGCAGGAAAAGCGCCTTGGCGGTTCCAACCACGCCGATTGCCAGCCTCTCACCGCCGCCGATACCGCCGCCATGAAGGCCGCCTGCGGTTCCTGGTCCTGGCAGCGCCGCGCCGTCTTCGTCACCATCGACGGCGTCAATTATGCCGCCTCCATGAATTGTATGCCCCACGGCTCCGATTCCATCTCCGGCAACAACTTCGACGGCCATCACTGCATCCATTTCACCAAGAGTCGCACCCATGGCACCAACAGCGTCTGTTCGCTCCATCAGGCCGCCATTCAGAAGGCCGCGAAGGCAAAGCTGTAGGGGTGAGAGGATGCGAGGGAGGATGGGGTGCTGCCCCGGACCCCGCTCATTGGCCCTTGAGAATCCCACAATGGGAAAAAATCAGTTTATCGGATCGCCCGGGGCATGTCCCGGACGATCCGATTTTTTGGGTAAGCTTTCCGGGTCTCTCCAAAACCGGATTCGACGGCCAGGGGCAAGGTTGGGTTCCTTTTCAGAAACCAAGTCGCTTTGCGACCGCGATGACCCACTTGTTGAATCAGCGCGCCTCGGAACCTCGAGCCGTCGACGGACAAAGAATTCGTTTTTCAGAATCAAGTCGGGATTTCAAGGGAGATCTTCTCTTGAGCGTGGCCCAGGGGCGCTGCTTCTGGCGACGTCCCCGTTCCTCCACGCCACTCCCACGCTCTCCCCTACGCCGTCGGCGATTTCGCGGATCTCGTCGAGGTGGTGGGTATACTTGGAATCGACGACGCAGAAGGCCCGCATGCCGATGGATTTTGCGCCGAGGATACCCTCGTAGACGTCCTCGAACACGGCGCAATCGGGGTAGGGAACGCCGAGCCGGTCGGCGGCCATGCGATAGAGGTGACCGTCGGCCTTGCTTTTTCCCCCGGCCTCGTCGGTGGAGAGGCAAAGATCGAAAAGGTCGAGGAGGGTATGGCGGGCGAGGCATGGCGCATAGAGCGCCCGGTGGAGCGAGGTAACGACTGCGAGCCGGACGCCGCGCGCCTTCAGCGCCCGCAAAAATTCGGCGGAGCCGGGCTTGAGCGCGACGTGTTCGGCATACGTGCGGGCGGTCATCTCTGTCCACTCGCGGACGATCTCATCGGCGGTTTCGGGAAGGGCGAAGCGCTCCTTCGTGTACGCGGCTGTGGAAAAAAAGCTCATGCCCGAAATCGCGCGCGCGTAGTCGGCGGGAATCTCGAGGCCCCTGGCCGCGAAGAACAGCTCGTCGACGCGCGCCCAGACGCGGTTCGAGTCGAGGAGCGTGCCGTCGAGATCGAACAGCGCGGCCTTCATCGTGCCTGCTCCTCCAGAAGGTACGGCAGCGCCGCCTCGAGCTGCACGCCGTGGTTGGGGTCGCCCGCGCCGCGCGAGAGCGCCATCGCACGGGAAACGAAGTCCGCCGCGCGCGCGACCGCGCTTTTGATCGCATCGCCCGCGACCAGCGCGCCCGTCAGCACGGACGCGAACAGATCGCCCGTTCCGGGATAGTGTCCGTCGACGGCCTCGAAGGGAATCACGCCCGTCTCCCCGGAAAAATCGCGGTACGCGTTCGCAAGCCCGCCCGCATAGGGCACGCTCGTGACGACCGCCGCGCGGGACGGGAGCCTTTTGAGCATTTCGTCGATCTCAGAGCGCGTCCGGGGGCGCATGGAGTAATCTTCTCCCGCAAGGACTGAAAACTCGGTCATGTTGGGCGTCACCACGTCCGCCGCGCGGCAAAGCGCGCGCATCGCCTCCGCCATGGATGCATCCACACCGGAATACAGCCGTCCCTCGTCGCCCATCACGGGGTCGACGATCTTCAGCGCCTGCTTTTGGGCGTTCAGGAACGAGAGGATCAGCTCGGCCTGCCGGGGCGAGCCGAGGTAGCCCGTGTATACGCAATCAAAAAGCATGCCCATGTCCGTCCACGCGGCGAGCGTCCTTCCGAGGAACTCGGTCATGTCGGTCGCGACGATGCCCTTGAAGCCCGTATGTGCGGAGAGGATGGCCGTCGGCGCGGGGCAGACCTGCGCGCCCATCGCGGAGATCACGGGTATGGCGACGGTCAGGGAGCAGCGGCCCACGCCCGAGAGGTCATTCACCGCCGCCACGGTCTTGACGCGGCTCAATCGACCACCTCCATCTTCAGTTCCGGCAGCCTGTGGTTGCCCCAGACGGGCTCGTTCCATAAAAAGCCCTGGTTGAGTCCCGGGTCTTCCGTGATGATGAAGTGCCCGGCGTCGTCGACGGTGTCGTGGGGAATGGATTTGCCGTTCGGCTTCGCGCCGACCAGCTGCAGCTTGATCCCATACTCGCCGGGCGCGACGCGGTCGAGAGACACCGTGAACGCGCGGGTGAACTCCGTATCCTGCCCGACGGAAAAGGGCTCCGATTGTGCCATCGCGACAGGCGCGGCGTTGTTGGAGACGAGGATCACGCGCAGCCGGCACGCGCTCTCCCCGGCGCGCGCGCGGCAAGAAAGCGAAAAGCGCATGGTCGCGTCCTGCTCGTACTCCATGGTCTGGCTGTCCAGGATCGACATCCTGAGCATGCGCATGGTATTGCCCCGGTTCTTGCCGCGCGGCAGGGAATCGAGATCGCGCTCGACCGAGCGCATGCCCGCCCCCGCGTAGAGGTCCATCGCGCGCGCCACGTCGCCGTCGTAGGTGAGCCTTCCCCGCTCGAGGTACACCGCGCGCGTGCAGAGCTGCGAGACGGTGCGGAGGTTGTGGCTCACGTAGATGACCGCGCGCCCGCCGCGCGCCACGTCGCCCATCTTGGAGAGGCACTTCTGCTGGAAGGCCACGTCGCCCACGGCCAGAACCTCGTCGCAGATGAGGATGTCCGGGTCGAGATTCGAGGCGACCGCGAAGGCGAGCTTTACGTACATGCCCGAGGAATAGCGCTTGACGGGCGTATCCACGAACTGCTCGATCTCCGAAAAATCGATGATCTCGTCGAGCTTTTTTGAGATTTCTGCGCTCGTCATGCCCATGAGCGCGCCATTTAAGTAGATGTTCTCGCGGCCCGTGAGTTCCGGGTGAAAGCCCGTGCCGATCTCAAGCAGCGACGACACGCGGCCCTTCACGCGGATCTCGCCCGATGTGGGCGCGGTGATCCGGGAGACGAGCTTCAAAAGCGTCGACTTGCCCGCGCCGTTTCTGCCCAGAATGCCAACCGCGTCGCCGCGGTCGACCGCCATGGAGACCTCGTTCAGCGCGAGGAAGTACTCGCCCGCTACCTGTTCGCGGGCATAGATCTTGCGGTTCGGATCCTCCTTGCCGCGCTTTCGGGCGAGCCAGCTCTGCAGGTCGCGCTGGAGCGTCCTGTGGCCGAAGGTGCCGAGGCGGTATTCCTTCGAGACCCGGTCGATTTCTAGGATCCTGTCAGACATTCCGCGCACCTCCCGTCAAACCGTGTCCATGAACGTCTTTTCCACCCGGGTGAAGAGCACCACGCCCAGGAGGAGCACGGCGAGCGTCGTGGCCCACGAAATCCAGTAGTATCCCATTCCGGTCATCGGCACGCCCAAAAATGACGAGCGGAACAGCTCGATCATCGGCGCCATGGGGTTCATCATGTAAAGGCTCATGAGGCGGGGGTAGCTCTCTTCGATGAGCGAGGTCGAATATGCGATGGGCGTCGCGTACATCCAAAGGTGCACGCCGAAGGTCACGAGCATCGCGAGGTCGCGGTACCGGGTCGTGAGCGCCGAGACGATGATGCCAAAACCCAGCCCCAGCGCCGCCATCTGGACGAGCAGGAGCGGCGTGTAGAGCATCATGGCGAAGTCCGGATGCACGCCCGTGTTCGCCCGCGTCGCGTAGTAGGCGAGGAAGGCCAGGAAGAGCGCGAATTGCACGAGGAAATTGATGAGCTGCGTCAGGACCGTCGAGATGGGCATGACGAGGCGGGGGAAGTAGACCTTCCCGAAGAGCTGCCGATTCTGGATGAACGTCGAGGACGTCTGCGTGAGGCAGGAGGAAAAGTACTGCCACGCAATGTTGCCCGCCATGTAAAACAAAAAGGAGGGCATGCCGTCCGTCGGCAGCTTCGCGATGCCACCGAAGATGACCGTGAAGACCAGCGTCGTGATGAGCGGCTGAATGACCACCCACAAAGGCCCCAGCACCGTCTGCTTGTACGAAACCTTGAAGTTCCGCCTGACGAGCAGCGCGACGAGGTCCCGGTAGCGGATCAGTTCCCGGACGTTCACGTTCACCCAGCCCTTCATCGGGCGGATGGTTGTATCCCACTTGACGGATTTATCCCACATTGTTCCTCCACCAGGGACTCTGCCCCCTGGACCCCCGCCAAAGGGGTATTGTCCCTTTGGAAACCCATTATGGGGGAAATCATATGTTTTGCCGTCGACTTCGCGGAGGCCCAGCCCCGCTCGCGCGAGATTGAGATTGCCACCCCAGACGACCGAGATTAAGCTCCGGGCGATCCGACGATCATTCTTATTTTCTTTTTCAACTTATGGATTCTCGAGGGATAATTTCCCTTGAGTGGGGGTCCGGGAGCGGCGCCCCCGGCGTTCCCCTCATCACTTCACGTACGCTTCGTAGATCGCCTTTGTGGCAGTGACGAAGTCGGCGTTTGAGACGCCGATGATGATATTCAGTTCGCTCGAACCCTGATCGATCATGCGGACGTTGACGCCTGCATTGTAGAGTGCGTTGAAGATTTTACCGGCGGTGCCGGGGGTGGCGACCATGCCGCGCCCGACCACCGCGACGAGGGCGAGGCCCTGCGTGACTTCGATGGAATCGGGTTGGCAGAGCTCGGAGATGCGGTTCAGAAGCTGGTTGAGCTTCTTGTCGAGCTCGCGGTCGGCGACGGTAAGGCACATGGTGTCGATGCCGGTGGGCAGGTGCTCAAAGGAGATGCCGAGCTCCTCCGCGGCCTGCAGCACGCGGCGGCCGAAGCCGAGCTCGGCGTTCATCATGTCCTTGACGATGTTGATGAGCGTGAAATTCTGCTTGCCCGCCACGCCGGTGATGCCGTACTTGGACGGAAAATTGGAGGCGTCCGAGACGATCATGGTGCCGGGATGCGAGGGATCGTAGGTGTTTCGGATGTTGGTGGGGATGCCCGCGCGGTGGACGGGAAAGATCGCGTCTTCCTGTAGGACTGTCGCGCCCATGTAGGAAAGTTCGCGCAGTTCGCGATACGTTAAAACGTCGATGCCCTTGGGATTCTCGACGACGCGCGGGTCCGCCATGAGGAAGCCCGAGACGTCCGTCCAGTTCTCGTAGACGTCTGCCTGCGCGGCGCGCGCGACGACAGCGCCCGTGATGTCGGAACCGCCGCGCGGGAAAGTATGCACCTCGCCGTTGGGGAAGGAGCCATAGAAGCCGGGAATGACGGCGCGCTCGTGGCGCCTGAGCTCCTCGGCGAGCGTCTCGTTCGTCCACTCGGAGGCGAAGACACCATGGCGGTCGAACTTGACGACCTCCGCGGGATCGATGAAGTCCCAGCCCAGATAGCAGGCGATGAGTCGCCCGTTCATATACTCGCCCCGGCTGGCGCAGTAGTCCGGCGTGGGCGCTTCGAACATGCGCGCGCGCACGTCTGCGAGCATGCCGAACACGTCCATGTTCACGCCCAGGTCGTGTGCGATCTCGAGATAGCGCTCGGAGATCTTATCAAAAGGCGCGTCGAAGTCCGTTCCACGCTCGATGGCCGCGTAACACTGGTAGAGAAGGTCGGTGATCTTCTCGTCCTCCTTGAAGCGCTTGCCCGGCGCGGATGGCACGAGAAATCTGCGCGATTCGTCCGCGTCGACGATGGCCTTGACCTGCCGGAAGCGTTCCGCGTCGGCGAGGGACGAGCCTCCGAATTTGACGACCTTGATTGCCATTGAAACCGACTCCTTCGTTACATGAGCTTCTGGCCGTTGATGCGCAGGACGAACTTCAGGCCGAGTTTTTCGGCGGCCTTCCGGCAAAGGATCATCCGGCCGATAAAGATTTCGAAATAGTCCGTGACCGAGCAGACGGTGGTGTCGATCTCGAGCCTGAGGATGATTTCGGTCCTCTCCTCGTTGATCTTCACGGACGACTTTCCGACGGCATAGTTTACCCGGTCGTGGATGTCGAAGGCGGAGGTTTCGGGGTTTCTGACCCGCGTCCTGCGAACGTCCGTCTTGTCCGCGAGGATTAACGCTGCCGCGACGGGGTTCACCGGGAAGGCCGTGCCCTCGTCGTGGTTCCCGATGGCGGTGATGATAGTCGAGATGTCCTCCGCATCCGCGCCCAGCTCGTCGAGCAGCCGGTAGGCCATGATCGCCCCGCTCTGCGCGTGGTCGACGCGGTTGATGACGTTCCCGATGTCGTGCAGATACCCCGCGATCTCTGCGAGCTTCGCCTCGCGCTCGGGATAACCCATTGTCTCCAGAATCATCCGCGCGGTTTTCGAGACGAGCGTCACGTGCGCGAAGCTGTGCTCCGTGTAGCCGAGCGCGATGAGCGACTCGTCCGCCCGCTTGATATATGTTTTGACCTTTTCGCTGGCCTTTATGTCTTCGATGGTGATGCTCATTTGAAATCCTCCCATTTTCCTATTATACCATTTCGATGTTAAGAGGCAAGGGCGAACAAAAAGATCGCGCGGGCGGAATCAACCCGGGATTTGCCGCATATATAGTGGATACGCGCCTGAAAACGCCGCGCGGTGATCCGGACGCTCTCCGAACGGAGGCGTGGAACGTCGCGCGGCGGTGCATTTTTGGATGGGTTTCTTCCTATTTATATAAATAGATCCGATCATATGTTGGGGAACGGTGCTTATTGTTCGCCTTTTCGGGCGATCCCGTCGTAACGGAATCTTTGTTGACAATCCGCGTCCGGCGGACTATAATGGGCACAAACGGGGCGAGACCACGTTGCGCGCGCGCAGAAAGCCGGTGGCTGATGGAAACCGGAGGCGCGGACGCGGGCTGCCACCCCTACGGATTCGTCCGTGCCCCGCGCAGGAAATGGCGCGGCGGGCTGGCCGGCGTTATGCGGCCGTGAGAGGGCCTTCGATTGAGGGCCAATCAGGGTGGTACCGCGAAGCGCGCCTTTCGTCCTTGAATGTCGGACGGGGCGCGATTTTGATTGGAGCGGAGGTAATCCCATGAATCCCAACATCAAGACGGCGGACGACCTGAGGTCGCTGTTCCTGAGCTTCTTCCAGGCGAAGGGCCACGCACGCATCCCGAGCGCGTCGCTCATCCCCGAGAACGACCCGACGGTCCTTTTCACCACCGCGGGCATGCACCCGCTGGTTCCGTACCTGCAGGGCCAGAAACACCCTATGGGCAAAAGGCTCACGGACGTCCAGAAGTGCATTCGCACCGGCGACATCGACGACGTGGGGGACGCAAGCCACCTGACGTTTTTCGAGATGCTCGGCAACTGGTCGCTCGGCGACTACTTCAAAAAGGACGCGATCGCCTGGTCGTGGGAGTTCCTGACCGCGCCGGAGTACCTTGGCCTCGATCCCGAGAAGCTGGCCTTCTCGGTGTTCGCGGGCGATGAGGATGCCCCGCGCGACGACGAAGCGGCGGGCTACTGGAAGGACGCGGGCGTGCGGGAGGACAAGATCTTCTATCTGCCCAAGGAGAACAACTGGTGGGGGCCCGCGGGGCTCACCGGCCCGTGCGGCCCGGACACCGAGATGTTCATCATCACGGATCAGGAGCCCTGTGGCCCGGACTGCTCCCCCGCCTGCTCCTGCGGGCGCTACCTCGAGATCTGGAACGACGTGTTCATGCAGTACGACAAGCAGCCGGATGGCACGTTCGTGCCCCTCAAGCAGAGGAATGTCGACACGGGCATGGGCCTCGAGCGCACCTTCTGCGTGCTCATGGGCGTGAAGTCCGTCTACGACACATCCGTCTTCTCCCGCATCGTCGCGAAGATCGAGGAGCTGTCGGGCAAAAAATACGCGGCGAACGACGAGTTCACCAAGTCCTTCCGCGTGATCGCCGATCACATGCGAACCGCCACCTTCATCATCGGCGACGACCGTGGCGTCACGCCCTCGAACGTCGACCAAGGCTACGTTCTTCGTCGGCTGATCCGTCGCGCGGTGCGCCATGCGCTGAAGCTTGGCATGCCCGAGGGCTTCACCTGCGAGATCGCTGCCGTGATCATCGACCAGTACGGCGTCGTCTATCCCGAGCTGCGCAGAAATGGAGAACACATCGTCGAGCAACTGCGCCTCGAGGAGGATCGGTTCCAGAAGACGCTCAGGAAAGGCGAGGGCGAGTTCGAGAAGGTCGTCTCGAACATGGCCAGAACGCGCGAGGCGCTCGAGGCCGTGAAGGCGAACCTCACTCCCGAGGCGGCGAAAACCCTCCGGCCGACGCCCGAGCTGCAGCCCATCATCGCCGCGCTCCAGGACGGCACCGCGAGCGCTCGAATGATCGACGAGGCCCTATCAAAGCTCGACACCATCGACGGCCGCAGCGCGTTTAAACTCTATGACACCTACGGCTTCCCCATTGAGATCACCTCCGAAATGGCCGCCGAAAAGGGCCTCAAGGTCGACCTCGCGGGCTTTGACGAGCGCTTCAGGCAGCATCAGGCGACCTCGCAGGCGGGCGCGGAGCAGCGCTTCAAGGGCGGGCTCCTCGATCACTCGGAGGAGACGACCAAGCTCCACACCGCGACGCACCTCCTGCACGCCGCGCTCCGAAAGGTTCTCGGAGACGAGGTCGCGCAGAAGGGCTCGAACATCACCGCCGAGCGGCTGCGCTTCGACTTCTCCTTCGGCCGGAAGATGACCCCCGAGGAGGTCGCCGAAGTCGAGCGGCTCGTCAACACCTACATCGACGCCGGGTCGCCCATCGTTTGCGAGGAAATGACCGTCGCCGAGGCAAAGGACCACGGCGCCATCGGCCTTTTCGAGTCCAAGTATGGCGAGCGCGTCAAGGTCTATACGATGGGCCCGTTCTCCAGGGAGATCTGCGGCGGCCCTCACGCTTCGAACACAGGCGATCTCAAGTCGTTCAAGATCCTCAAGGAGGAATCCTCCTCGGCGGGCGTGCGGCGCATCAAGGCGGTCATCGGCAAGTGACGGGTCGCTACGCGACTTGGCTTGCCCTTGGCAAGCCGACCTCCAAGGGACATTGTCCCTTTGGAATCCCTTGGGATCATGATTATTTCGTCGTCGGATCGCGCGGGGGCGCAAGCCCCGCGCGACCGAGGGGAGGAAACAGATGCTGGATTTTGCCAATATGTCCTTTGACGAGCTGACGAAAAAGGGCGGGTATGACTGCGCATGCGGGAAGCGGCACGCCACCGATCTGGAATTTCTGCGAATCGGGCAGGGCGCGATTGCCGCGCTGCCGGAGGGTCTCGCGAGCGTCGGCGCAACGCGTCCCATGGTGATCTGCGATCCGAATACCTACGAGGCTGCCGGCAAGCGGGTCGTTGGGATTCTCAAGGAGAACGGGATTCCCCATTCGCTTCACGTCATCCCGCAGCACGGCGAAAAGCTGACCCCGGCGGAGTTCGAGCTGGGCTCCATCGCCATGAACTTCGATCCCGCGTGTGACTTCCTGCTCGCGGTCGGCTCGGGCGTGGTCAACGACCTCACGAAGATGATGGGCCTTTCCTCAAAGCGCAAGACCGGCGTCGTGGGCACCGCGCCCTCGATGGACGGCTATGCCTCGAACTCGTCGTCCATGGAAGTAAACAACGTCAAGTCGACCATCTACAACAAGTGCCCGGCGCTCATTCTATGCGACACGGAGATCATGGCGAAGGCCCCCGTGCGCATGCTCTGGGCGGGGCTCGGCGACATGGTCGCGAAATACATCTCCGTCTGCGAGTGGCGGATTTCCAATCTCGTGACCGGCGAGTACTACTGCGAGGCGGTCGCGGAGATGATGAGGGCGTCCCTCAAAAAGATCATGGCAGCCGCGCCCGGCATCAGCACGCGCGATCCGGAGGCCATCGGCTCCATCGTCGAAGGGTTGGTCTTGGCGGGCATGGCCATGAGCTATGCCGAGGTTTCGCGCCCCGCGTCCGGGCTCGAGCACTACTTCTCCCACGTCTGGGAGATGCGCGCGCTCGCGAACGGAAAGCACGCCGACCTCCACGGCATTCAGGTGGGCATCGGGACGCTTCTGACGTTCAAAATCTACGACCGTATCCGGGAGATCAAGCCCGACCGCGAGATGGCGCTCCGGTATGTCGCATCGTTCGATGCCGCTGCGTGGGAGAAAAACGTGGAGCGCGTGTTCGGCGAGACCGCGCCCTCCATCGTCGCCATTGAGAAAAAGACCGGAAAGAACGACCCGAAAAAGCACGGGGCGCGGCTCGAGAAAATCATCGAGAACTGGGACGCCATCCAGCGGATCATTCGCGAGGAGCTGCCGGATTCCGCGTGGGTCGAATCCGTCATGGCCGAAACGGGAATGCCGCTCCATCCCGCCGACATCGGCCTTACGCCCGCCGACGTCTCGGACGCCTTCGTGTGCGCGCGCGACATTCGCGACAAGTACCTCTCCTGCACGCTCCTGTGGGATCTCGGGTATATGGACGAGATCGCGCGCTGGTTGAAGACATTGTAGAAAGTCCGTTTTCCGGGGGAACGCTTGTTCCTCCGGTTTTTTTATGTTAAAATGGGGAGACGAGGTGATTCAAATGGAAGTCAGGATGCGAGGGAGCGTGGCGGTGATCGACGGCGGGGAAAACCTGTTTGCGGATGCGGCGTCGACGCTTGATCTGATCGCGACCATCGGATATGTGCACGGGGCCGCACGGATCGCCGCGCCGCGCGAATCGGTCGCGCCCGCCTTTTTCCGGCTCGCGACGGGGCTCGCGGGAGAGGTTTTGCAGAAGTTCGTCAACTACCACGTAAAGCTCGCGCTCTTCGGCGATTTTTCAATCTACCAAAGCGGGCCGCTTCGGGACTTCATGCGGGAGTCGAACGCCGGACGCGATATCTTCTTCGTCCCCACGGAGGACGAGGCGGTGGAAAGGCTGTCAGAGGCGTGAGGGATATGCAGGAAAAGGTGCGAGCGGCGGCGGCGCGCTACGGCCTTTCGAATGATCCGGCAGTGCGTGCGCTCGACGCGGCGTCGGAGCTGGGCGAGCTCGCGAAGGAGATTCTGAAGGCCACGGGCTATGGCGCGCATCCGCCTCTGCCGGAAAGCGGCCTCCTCGAGGAGCTGGGGGACAGTCTTTTCGCGCTCTTGAACCTCTCGAGCGCGCTCGGGCTGGACGCTTCGTGCGCGCTTTCCGGCGCGCTCGCGAAATACGAGGCGCGGTTCCGCGCGCGCGGCGAAATTGCGTCGGGGCGGTGAGACCATGGATGTCGTACGGAGCTGGTACGAGGACGAGAATCATCTCGCGGACATGCCGTGCGAGGGACGGGTCAAGATCTGGGAGGCGGAGGCCGTGCGCGCGTTCTCTGCGGGGGCGCGCGTCCTGGACATGGGCTGCGGCATGGGCCGAGAGGCGTTCGCGCTTGACGCGCTGGGCTTTCGGGTGACGGGCGCCGACATCTCGGAAAAGGTGATCGCGGGCGCGAAGCGGCGCGCGGCGGAACTGGGCGTCGGGATCTCGTTTGTCCACTTTGACGGTGTAAGGTTCCCGTTTGAGAACGCTTCGTTCAACGTTGCCGTGCTATGGGCGCAGACGTTCGGGCTTCTCTACGGGGACGCGGCGAAGACGAATTTCCTCGCGGAGTGCGCGCGCGTGCTCGCGCCGGGCGGGCATCTGAGCTTCTCCGGCCATGACCGGGCGTACCTCGCGGAGCATTACCCGCACTGCCTCGACGGCAACCGCTTTTTTCCATATATAGACAGGAAAATCTGGTGGGAGACGTTTGGGCCGGACGACCTCGCGCGCCGCGCGGAGGATGCGGGCTTCGAGGTTCTTTCGCATGGGCGGGGTGCGATCTACGCGCCGGAGGACGGCGTGGTGCTCACCTGCCTGTGTCGGAAGGGCGAATGAGGCTGTTCGCGCGTTGGGCACTCGACCGTGCGCGGAGGCGCTTCTGGGCGTGTGCGCCGCCATCGAATGGATGGAGGGCAGAACGCTCTCAGAATTCATTTGCCGGATCGGTTCCCTTTCGCCGCGGCTCGGGGACGTCCCGGCGATGTTTTCGCTCGTCGGGCAGCGATCTGCTGAAAACACCGGGGGGTCCTCACGCGGACATCTCAACAAATTCCTGACATTCGGGCAATATCGTGCGTTTTTTCTTCCTCTCGGGCGTGTTATAATGACGGAGGGAGGAATGCGGATGAAATACATATGGGATGGGCGCGAGATCGACGCGGTGGAGCTGAAGTGCCTTGTGGTAAGCCGTGGACTGACGATCGACCGGTGCGTCTACAAAAAATTTGCCGGCACGCATCGGCTCAGCCCGAACGCGCTCACCTGCAACTGCTTCAAGCTCCCGGATGGCACCATCGTCATGGCGACCGACCTGGGCATGCACCTTTCGACGCTTTCCTCGATGTTCTCTTGGGACAACCTGAAGCTGTTTAAATATATGGCGGATATGCGTACGGACTTCCGGCTCGTCCTCTCGGACGGTGAGCCCGTTTTGACGTATCAGGACGCGGAAATTTGTCCCGTCACGTTTCTGCCGGGCACGGAGTTTTTTAAGCGGAAGACCCGGTCCGGGTTGCCGTTTCTCGGGAACGCGGTTCTGCAGGGCTGCGATTGGGTGGCGTTCCAATGCCTGTGGCCGTGCGAGTACGCCGCGGCGGGCAAGCCATGCCAGTTCTGCTTCTCGGGCGGTCAGTACGAGGCGCTTGCGAAGCGCGGAAAGCCCATGCCGCCCGTCCCGACGCCCGCGGACGTCGCCGAGATCGTGGATTACGCCGTCCAATCCTGCGGCGTCAACAGCGTGCAGATCACAGGCGGATCGACGTTCCGCGCGGACGCCGAGGCGGGATACGTCACCGCCATCCTCGAGGTCCTCGATCGCGCGCGGCTGACGGGCGAAATCCTCCTGTACATCACGCCGCCGGACGATCATGCCGTCATCGACCGCTACTTTGAGCTGGGCGCAAGCCGGATCGCGTGCAGCCTCGAGGTGTGGGACGACGACCGCGCGGCGCGGATCACGCCCGGCAAGCGGGAGTTCACCACCAAGGCGCGGCATATCGACGCGCTCGTCCATATTGCCGGGAAGCACGGCCCAGGAAAGGCGTTCTCGAACTTCATCGTGGGGCTCGAACCGCTCGAATCCCTGCGGCAGGGGGCGATGTTTCTCGCCGAGCGGGGGATTATCCCGTCTGCGTCGGTGTGGATGCCGTTCGGGAAGCCGGTACTCGGCAGCGTGAAGCCGCCGGAGCTCGACTTTTTCCGTGCGGTCAAGGAGATGCTGGGCGAGCTTTATGTAAAATATGACCTGTACCCGGCGGGCGGGTGCGGATTAAACGTGTGCGTCGAGCGGGACATTCTCAAATGGGCGCTTGGGGACAAGTGCTGTTGACGGGGGAGACGGATGCTGCGGGAAATGGAGACGCGTGCCGGACCTCGAAAAACCGCTTCCGGCGGCGCGGTACGCCGCGCGCGCCGAGGCTCGCCGATGGTAAAAATGTGGCTGAAGACCCTTGCCGTGCTGGGTGTCTTTCTCGCAATCTTCGTTGCGCTGACGGAGTGGGCGTTCTGGAATCGGCTGGTTGTCCGGACGTACGAGGTCGAAACGAGCGCGGTGACGGCGCGCGTGCGGATCGCGGTGCTCGCGGACTTCCATAACTCGTCCTACGGCGCGGAACTGACGGACGCGCTCGCCGCGGCGCAACCGGACATCGTCGTAATCCCGGGCGACCTCGACGACAGCGGAGTCCGCAACGAAAACACCCGCGCGTTGCTCGAGGCCATTGGGCGGGCGTATCCCTGCTATTCTGTCACGGGCAACCACGAGTTCTGGACGGGCCGAGCCGAGGAGATCGTGGAGATGGTGCGCGAAAGCGGCGCGACGGTGCTGCGCGGCGAGAGCGTGCTCGTCGCGGTCGCGGGCCAAACCCTGCGGCTCTCGGGGGTAGACGATCCGGATGGGCTGGCGCCCGCCGCGTGGAGTGCCCAGCTCGCGGCCTGCGCGCCGGGAGACGATCTCTATACCGTCCTCCTCTCGCACCGACCCGAGCGCGCGGCCCTCTATCGGGACGCTGGCTTCGATCTCGTCCTCGCGGGCCACGCGCACGGTGGGCAGGTCCGCATTCCCCTCCTCCTGAACGGCCTCTTCGCGCCCAATCAGGGCTGGTTTCCCCGTTACGCGGGTGGGCGCTATGACCTCGGCAATTCGACCATGATCGTGAGCCGGGGGCTCCAGAACTGGGGCCTTCCCCGCGTGTTCAATCCGCCCGAACTCGTGATCGTGGACATCGTGCCGGAGTGACCGGTTCGGCGCTACTCTCGTAGTTTTTCCACCCCTTCGTTCGCCGTGATCGTGCCAGACGCGTAGGCGCGGCCCGGTGCGGCGAAATCTCGGGCTCCGAAGGCGGGGGCGCACACGTGCCGCAGATTTTCGAGGGCGGCTTCGATGGGCGCGAGGGCGAGATCGCCCGCGTATGCGTTCGCGCCGCGCGCGACGGGCAGCGCTCCGGCCTTTGCTGCGAGCGCCTGACCGTCCGAGAGCAGGGTGTTCACATACGCCTCGCAGAGCGCGGCCCGCTCGTCCGCGCGATCGCCGCCGCGCGCAACGAGGGAGATCAGCGCCATGTCGTCCGTCCAGGCCGCGGCACCCGTGACGGAAGCCGCCCAGTCGGAGCGCAGGGAGACGCGCAGGAGGTCTGAAAGATCGCCGACGAACGCGTCCACGTCTCCCGCCGCGAAGAGATCGTACTCCGCGTCCGAAACGAGGAAATCCGCGCCGACCCGGCACGCGACGGTTCCGACGGGCTCCGGCGTCGCGGTCGGGCCGCCCGGCAGCCCGATGTCCACGCCCGGCAGCACGCGCGCCGTTCCTTCGGCGGGCCTGAGGCCGGAATTCAGACAGACAAGCGCGGGGAGGTCTGCCTCCCGGCAGGCGGCGGCGACCTCCGCCATGTCGGCAGGCAGGGACTTTAGCCTTCCGGGATCGTAGATCCATACGTGCGCGTCAGTGAGCACGGCTGCCGCGTAGCGCGCGTCTTCATAGAGTCCGACCTCCTCGAGGCCCGGTTTGAAATCAGCGGTGACGGAAAGCGCGCGCAGACCGTCCGCCGACTCGAGCAGCCCCGGTGGATAGACGATCATATCGGGCGGATTGACCCCTGTCGTGAGGAAGCGCCGCACGGCGTCCGCGGGCACGGGCTGCACGTTTACATACACGCCGTCGCACGACTTTTCGAACGCGGCGGCGCACGCATTAAGCCAGCGCTCGAGGGAGCCCGTGCCGACCTGCCAATCCTCCACCACCCACACGCGCAAAACACCGGCCCAGGTGTCGTACTTCTTCCGCACCGCGGGGGCGTTGTCCGCCGGAAGCCCGTCGAGCGCGCGCACGCCGAGGACGACCGCCGCGACGAGCAGCAGGATGGCCAGAAACCGCTTCACGCGCCCACCTCCGGCTGATTATATGTGCGCATGTGCCGATACGAGAACGAAATTTCGCGTTTCTGGCAAAACGGATGTTTAGAAACGCCGCGCGCGTGGTAGATTATAATAAGCAGCGATTTGCGCCCCACCAACCCCCGCGAATAAAGATGCGAAAAATGAAAAAAAGGGGGTTGACAGGACGGATATGGCGTGATATACTAACACCTGTCGCCGCGAGAGAGCGGGGCGCGATCCTTGAAAACGATACAGAGAAAAAGGAAACAGAAAGAACAGTCAGATTTCTGAGAGAGTAAACGCCTCGACGAAGCGGAACT
>JAEZRP010000015.1 GCA_023444095.1 Bacillota bacterium | reverse complement strand
TCGCTGAATCCAGACCTTCGTCGGTCGCTTAAGCGTAGCATTTTCTCCGTCAACCCGTCAAGCCCGAGCCGCCTGCGGCGGCGGCTGCCTTTTTGCCTCTGGTTTCCGAGAATCTTGAAATCACTGTTTCTTTCACACTTGGTTGCTTACAGAAATGAATGAACACTGCCATGGTTATCTTCATGATCATGGGAGTTGGCTCTGCTCAGACGGAGGATGCACCGGAGCTTCCTCCCCACGGCACCGTTCGACGCGTTTCCGCCTCTGGTTCCGAAAATCTTGAATCGCTGTTTCTTTCACAGTTGGTTACTTACAGAAATGAATGATCACTGCCATAAAAGCAAATTGAATATCCTTGCTCCTGCCAGTGAACTCCTGCAAAATGAGCGTCGTAAGCCCCGATTTTTGAGAGATTATAAGGCAAACAAAAAGGCCCACCGTAACCGATGAGCTTCTTTGTACCAACGACTGTCGGTCTCGATGTCCTATCCGACACTTGTTACGCAGGTACGTTGGGCGTATGGGAGGCGCATCGTTACACGGTTCCATTTGGCCAATATAGACGTTGAGACTAGATATGATATGCTCCCGCGCACCGTCTACTTGACGACCTTCACCTTCACGGTAGAAATAGATGAAAAAAATAGACAAAACAGGTCATAGGCATTACCGTACAAATGAGGTATGATAATAAGGGTACATGCAATCGGAAGGCGAGGTTGGTTTGCGTGCAGGCGAGGTTGGCGGAACTCTTGGAGGGGAATGGCGGCAGCTATATTTTGCCCTTTTTTTGGCAGCACGGGGAGGACGAAGCGACCCTGCGGAAGTACATGCGGAAGATCCGTGCGGCGAATATCCGCGAGGTTTGCGTCGAGAGCAGGCCACACCCCGATTTTTGCGGCCCGAAGTGGTGGGCGGACATCGATGCCATTTTAAACGAGGCGCGTCAGATGGACATGCGCGTGTGGATTCTAGACGATTCGCACTTCCCGTCCGGCTACTGCAACGGCGCGTATGACGATTGTCCAAAGGAGTTGTGCAAGCAGTATTTGAAGTTTGCGACCGCCGAGGTCTACGGACCGATGCCCGGCGTGCGCTTTGACATATATGACGAGATGCGCGAGGTTGCAAAGCCCATCAAGCCCCATGTGTTTCCCGGATTGGACATTCCGGACGAGATGAAGAAGGGGCAACCGCCGATTCGGGTGTTTGACGACGACGCGCTGCTGGGAGTTTTTGCGTACCGCTTTGACGCAGGCGGGAAACTGATCGATTACACGGATGTGTCCGCGTTTGTGGAGGGCGGCGTGCTGACTTGGGACGTGCCCGACGGGCGCTGGCGCATCTACGCGCCGTTTACCACTCGGAACGGCGGCGGCGTGACGAGCTATATGAATGTACTCGATTATGACAGCGTGAAGCTTATCCTGCAAAATATCTACGAGCCGCATTTCGCCCGCTACGCGGCGGATTTTGGGAAAACGCTCGCCGGTTTTTTCTCGGACGAGCCGCTGTTCGGAAACTTCCCCTGGAACTACACGCCCGCTGCGCTTGGGTCGTCCGAGATGGCGCTTCCGTGGAGCAAGGATATTCCCGCGGAGCTGGAAAAGCGGCTCGGCGCTAACTGGCTACGCGTTGCCGCGCATTTGTGGACGGAGGGCGCGGACGCGGATGTTACGCAAGCGGCACGCATTGCGTATATGGACGCGGTGACCGCGTTGGTGAAGGAGAACTATTCGCTCCAGATCGGCAACTGGTGCGAAGCGCACGGCGTTCAGTACATCGGGCACATCGTCGAGGACATGGGCTCCTCCGGCGGGCTCGGCGCGTCCCTCGGGCATTTCTTCCGTTCCATGGCGGGCATGCACATGGGCGGCATGGACGTGATCGGCGGGCAGTACATCCCGTCCGGCGCGTACCGCGCGGAGGCTGACCGGGGCAATTTCTATCATTTCACGCTTGGAAAGCTCGGCACATCCTATGCGCATCTCGACCCACGCAAGGGCGGACGGTCGATGATCGAGCTGTTCGGCGCATACGGCTGGGAGTTTGGCGTGCGCGACATGAAGCGTATGGCGGATCATTTCCTCACTTGCGGCGTCAACCGCTTCGTGCCGCATGCGTTTAGCCCGAAGGCGTTCCCTGATCCCGATTGCCCGCCGCATTTCTATGCGCACGGCGAAAACCCGCAGTTCGGGCATTTCGGGACGCTCATGGCGTATATGCAGCGCGTCGCGCACCTGATCGACGGTGGACGGCACATCGCGCCGGTCGCGCTTCTGCATGCGGACGAGGCGGTCTGGGCGGGCGGCTTTGCACAGGCTCGGAATCTGGATCGCATGGCGCGCCTGTTGATCGAAAACCAGATCGACTTCGACTTCGTGCCCGCGGATCTGTTCTCGGATCCCGCGGCGTATGTGCTACAGGACAAGCTTAAAATTGGCGGGGAGGCGTTTTCCGCGCTGGTGATCGCGCAGACGGGCTATGTGCCTGACAGCGTGCGCAAGTTTGCAGAGGCAGCAAAGGCGCAGGGCTTCCCGGTGCTCTATGCGGCGGAGGAACCCGCGCTTGCCGAAAGGCTGCGCGCAGTTGGTGCATGCGATGTGCACCTTGAAATGGCGTTCCCGGATTTGCGCTATTATCGGTATGCGCATACGAGCGACCTTTACCTGTTCTGCAACGAGCACGCGGGCGAGGCGTACATCGGGCGCGTGACCGTTCTGAGCCGGGGCGATGTGTGCGCATATGACGCGTGGGAGAATGTATTGCGCCCGATCGCGCACCGCGCGGTGGAAGGCGGCACGGAGCTGACGATCACGGTGCGCCCGTTTGAGCCGGTGATTGTGGTCTTTGACCCGCCGGAAGGCGCGCGCATTCCGGAGGGGGAATGCTCCGGCGCACCGGTACAGTTGGACAAATGGACAGTTTCGGTTTGCGAATCCAAGGAGCACCCCGCGTTCCGGCCACTCGCCGAATCGGATGAGATGCCGGACGCCGGGATACTTCTTCCGGACTTCAGCGGGCATATCCGCTATGAGACGCGCTTTTACGCCGATGGCGACACGGCGGTTCTGGAGATTGCGGATGCGTACGAGGGCGTTTCGGTATGGCTGAACGGCGCTTTCATCGGCTCGCGCGTGGCGCCGCGCTTCCGGTTTGATCTGTCAGGCGCGCTTTGTAAGGGCGAGAACGTGCTCACCATTGAGGTTACGACAAACCTCGCGCGCAAGATGGACAAGATGCTCGGGAAGACCTTCGCGCTCTACAAAAAATCGCCGGCCATTTTGCCCATCGGGATTGTGGGCGAAGTCGGCGTGTATGTGAAATAGCATGAACCGAGAAACCATCCGCGCACGGCTCGGGCATACCATCCTTGCGAGCATCTTCGCGCAGGGGAGCGAGGAGTGGACGGCCGGGCAGTACTTGAAGGAAATGGTGGACTGCCCGTGGAGCGATGCCAGCTATCTGCTGAGCCTGCCGACGCCCGTGAAGTTCAGCACACATGCTTGCAAAATGGCAGTTGAGCGGCACGCGCATCCGCAGTATGAGCTGATGTATGTCTACTCGGGGCAGCTCACCCACCGCTTTGACGATGCGGTCGTCACCGCGCGCGAGGGCGACCTTGTCATCCTCTGCCCGGGCGCGCATCACAGCATCGACGCCTGCGGGACGGGCGATATTGCGGTGAACATCATCGCCGCGGATAGCTTTTTTTCGCCGGACTTTCTGCAGCTGATTTCGACCACGCGCCCCATTGCGAACCTGTTTCTGGGGCAGTCGGGCGAGCGGTACATGCATCTCTCTTCGCGCGGGGACGCGGATTCGCGCGCATTGGCGGATCTTCTGATCGCCGAGTTTTTGGACCCGGACATCTCCTCGGTCAACATGATCAAATGTCATCTGGCGGCGCTTCTCAACGCCTTGTACCGGGTGTACGGACAGAACATCGGGTATGTGTACCAGAACGAGGACACGGGGCGGGGGGATATGCTGTTCATCCTCTCCTACATCCAAAACTACTTCGCCACCGCGACCCTGACGGAGACCGCGCGCGTGTTCGGTTACGATCGGTACTACCTCAGCAAGGCGATCCGGCAGAAGCTGGGTCTCACGTTCGTCGAGCTCAAGCACTATTTCTGCATCGAGGAAGCCAAGCGGCTGCTGACCACAACGGATCTGTCCGTGCGCGAAATCGCCGGGCAGGTTGGGTTTAATAACATATCCTACTTTTATAAGATTTTCCGCGAGAAATTCGAGGCATCTCCCGCGGAGTACCGCACAAAACATCAGGATCAAAACTGAGGAGGTAAACGTATATGGAGCGACCCGCACCGCGTCCCTTCACCGCGCGCAAGATCACGCAAAACACCTGGGTGATCACCGGCGTAGGCTGCGACGCCTATCTGCTTCTGGGCGATGAGATGGCGATGCTGATCGACAGCGGCATGTCGCCGAACGACCTCAAGGCATTCTGCGAAACGCTGACCAATCTCCCGATAGCCGGGGTCATCAACACGCACGGGCATTTCGACCACACGGGCGGCAACGGCTGGTTCAAACGCGCCTACATGCACCCTCTCGCGGCAAGCGATGCGAAGCGTCCGTTCGGCGGCGACGACGGCAGCTGGAAGCTCGATTACGAAATTCAGACGCTCGCGGAGGGCGAGATTTTGAACCTCGGAAGCCGCAGGCTCGAGATTCTCTACATCGGCGCGCATTCGCTCGGCAGCATTGCGATCGTCGACCTCGACAACCGCATGCTCTTTACGGGCGACGAGCTCGACCCCGGTCAGGTTCTGTGCAACATGGGCGGCGCGAAGGCCCCCGGTCAGACCATCGAGAACCACCAGCGCAACATGCGCAAGCTCAAGGCGCGCTATGCGGAGTACGACATCCTCTGCCCCGCGCACAACGGCTCGCCGATTGACAAGAGCTATGTCAACGACTTTATCATCCTCGATCAGAGGATTCTCGACGGCGTGCCCGGGCGCGAGGACATCTCCTCCCCGACGCTGCCGTTCCCGCGCCCCGACGGCGCGCTGCGGCAGAGCTATCTCGGCGCGCACATCTGCTATCATCCGAATGCCATCTACGATGCGCAAATGAAGTAAATGGAGGACAACTATGGCTATGTGGCAAATTCCCATGACGAGCTGGATCTGGTCGGATGCGTGGACGCATGCGGACACCGCTTCGCCGAAGATCGTGTATTTTCGCAAGGTGTTCACCCTTGACCGCGCAGTCGCGTCCTTTGTCGTAAATGTTTCGGCGGACTCGCGCTACCGGCTGTTTGTGAACGGCACCTCCGTGTCGGTCGGTCCCTGCAAGGGCGACGGCATGATCTGGCATTACGAGACGGTCGACCTGAAGGAGCACCTGAGAAGTGGCGAGAACGTCATTGCCGCAGTCGTTCTGCGCTACCCGACGGACAAGAAGTACTTCCATTCCGTTTGGCGCACGGCGACGCCCGGCTTCTACCTCGAGGGCGAGATCGCGTATCAGGACGGCGCGCGCGAGGCGTTCTGCGCGGACAATACCTTCAAAAGCAAGATCAACCGCAACATCGAGATCGTTCCGGAGGGCGGCTTCCAGACCTTCCTCTATGTCAACGAAATCGCGCGCGGCGATGCGTCGCTTATTGGTTGGACGGATGCGGGCTATGACGATGCGGACTGGAGCGGTTCGCGCGCGTACAACCGCTTTGAGCTCTCCGGCGCGGTCAGCCCCGCGAGCGCGACCCCGCGCCCGATTCCGCAGCTCTATGAGACGCCGAAGCATTTCGCCGGGGTCATGGCGGTGCGCGCGTCCGCGCATGGGAAGGATGCGTGGGAGCGGTTCGCGAAAGGAGAGGCTTCCCTCGAAATCGCGGCGAACACCACGGAGGATGTGGAAATTAACGCTGACGTTCTCACGACCGGGTATCTCAACCTGCGCGTGGCGGGCGGCGCCGGCGCGGGCATCGAGATTCTGTGCTCGGAGGCGTATGTCCTGCCGCGCAGGGAGGGCGAGCGGCACGGCCGCAAGGGCGACCGCACGGACTGCGTGAACGGAGAACTCGAGGGATATACGGATGTCTACACGGTGGACGGCTACGGCACATCGGACAGGCCCGAGGCATACGAGCCGTTCTGGTTCCGCACGTTCCGGTTTGTGAAGCTCACCATCAAAACGGGCGATCAGCCGCTCACGCTCCTCGGCATGGACTACCGCGAGACCGGGTATCCGCTGATCGTCAAGACCGAGGCGCGCGCATCGGACGAGAGCCTTGCGCCCATCTGGGACATCAGCCTCAACTCGCTCAGGCGCTGCATGCACGAGACGTATGAGGATTGCCCGTTCTACGAGCAGCTGCAGTACGCGATGGACACGCGCTCGCAGATTCTGTTCACCTACAGCATGGGCATGGACGACCGGCTCGCGCGCAAGACCATCGACGAGTTCCACCGCGCGCGCCGCCCGGACGGGATCCTCAACTGCTGCTATCCCACCGTCGGACCGAACATCATCCCCGGCTTCTCCATCTACTATATCCTCATGATCCACGACCACATGATGTACTTCGGAGACAAAGCGCTCGTGCGGCGGTACCTCGCGACCGTCGACGGCATCCTCGAGTTCTTCCACCGCGCACTGGACGCGCGCGGGCTGGTCGGCCGCATCGGCGGACCGCTCGGACGCAACCGCTACTGGTCGTATGTCGACTGGGCGCCGGAGTGGAACAGTACGATGGGCGTTCCGGATGCGATTCTCGATGGCCCGATCACAATGGAGAGCTTCCTGTATGCCTACGGGCTCTGCCGCGCGGCGGACCTTGCCGAATACGTGGGCCGGGACGGGCAGGCGGCGGAGTACCGCGAACGCGCCGAGGCGATGAAAACTGCGATTCGCACATACTGCTTGAGCGATAACGGACTTTATCAGGACGGCCCGGGCATTGACAAGTACAGCCAGCATTGCCAAGTGTGGGCGGTTCTGACGGGCCTGGCCGAGCAGGGCGAGGCAAAGCGGCTGATGGAAACCGCGCTCACGGACAAGAGCCTGGCGCAGTGCTCCGTGTCCTTTGCGTTCTACTTCTTCCGCGCGCTCGAGCAGGCGGGGATGTACGAGCGGACGAACGAGCTTTGGGAGCCGTGGCGCGGCATGATCCGCAACCACCTGACCACCTGTATGGAGAGCAACGACAATCCGCGCAGCGAATGCCACGCGTGGGGCTCGATTTTGCTCTACGAGCTGCCCGCGGTGATACTGGGCGTTCGTCCCGCGGCGCCCGGCTACGCGGCTGCGAAGGTTGCGCCCAACCTCGGGTATCTCGACTGGGCGGAGGGCTCGGTCATCACGCCCAAGGGCATGCTCCACGTGTCGTGCCGGAAGCCGGAAGGCGGCGCGGGCATGGAGGTAACGATTGACGCGCCGGAGGAACTCGAGATCGTGCGGTAATGATCCGCCGAGGAAGGGATGAGCTCATGCTTCAATTTGGTTATGAGAAGATTACACCCCGGGTTACGCGCATCTTCGGGTTCTGCGGCGAACATATGTATCTGGTCGAAGGCGAGGAAAGAGCCGCGCTTCTTGATACGGGCAGCGGATTCGGGAGTCTCAAGGCATGCGTTGATGCGCTCACCGACAAGCCGGTGACCGTCCTCATCACCCACGGGCACATCGATCACGCGATGGGTGCCGCAGAATTCGAGGACGTGTACATGAGCCACAAGGACTTCTACATCTTTGACGCGCACGGCAAGGAGGAGGGACGTAGGATGGGTCTGTCCAAGTCCCCTCTACGGGACCAAATTCCAGGCGATGACTTCATACCCACCGCCGACAAGGGACTGTTCAAGGATTTGGGGGATGGTGATGTATTTGATCTCGGAGGGGTGGCGATTGAGATGTTTGCCTGTCCGGGACATACGCTTGGGACGCTGACCATGCTCATCCGCGAGGAGCGTCTGCTGCTGCTCGGCGACGCGTGCAATCCAAGAACCTTCCTGTTTGGCGATTATTCCACAGGAGTCACGACGTACCGCAGCTCGCTGGTTCTCCTCAAGGCCGCGACCGATGGGAAGTACGACAACGTACTCCTGTCTCATGGACACCGACCCGAAGAGTCGACTCCCGATTTCAGTGGAATGATTCCAAGCGCCATTCGGGTGTGCGATGATATTTTGAGCGGCAATGTGGACGACGTGCCATTCAGCTTCATGGGAAGATCCGAAGGGGTCGTCGCCAAGACCACCGACGGATTTAGTGGCCGCGTCGACGGCGGTCTCGCGAACATCGTGTATGACAAGAACAGGATTTGGGAGTAGCGGATACGACGCAAGTCATCATCGAGAAGCATCTGGCAGCGTCCGTTCAGAAGCGGCGACATGAAAGAGCCCAGTGAGTGACATAGTATTCCGTGTGTCGTAAGCATATGCCGCATTAAGCAAGTATTGAGAAGGGGGATCTCAAAGGAGGGATGGAGAGGATTGTCAACCCCAAATCGGACAGAAATTATAAGGCACAGGATATCTGGCAGTGTTCATTCATTTCTGTAAGCAACCAACTGTGAAAGAGACAGTGATTTCAAGATTCTCGGAAACCAGAGGCAAAAAGGCAGCCGCCGCCGCAGGCGGCTCGGGCTTGACGGGTTGACGGAGAAAATGCTACGCTTAAGCGACCGACGAAGGTCTGGATTCAGCGA
>JAEZRP010000012.1 GCA_023444095.1 Bacillota bacterium | reverse complement strand
TCGGGCGCGGGTCAGCGAGCCCAAAGACAAGCGATGCCGAATTGTGTAATGGTAGCACCTACGACTCTGACTCGTATTGTCTAGGTTCGAATCCTAGTTCGGCAGCCAATATGCCTCCATGGTCAAGCGGTCAAGACGCCGCCCTCTCACGGCGGAAACTAGGGTTCGATTCCCTATGGAGGTGCCAATCGAAAAGAGGTCGAACGGAAACGTCGGCCTCTTTTGTCATATCATCTGGCGCGAGATTCAACCACGACTTGAGCGCGATTCAACCCGCGCATGCTGGGCTTTCCGCGCGGCGGGCGGTACGATTGAATCGCGAGGGACGAATCCCCGCAGAAAGGATGAATCGCATGTTTGATATGGGACAGATCGGAAGGCGCATCTCGGAGCTGCGCAGGGCAAACAACATGACGCAGATGGAGCTGGCAGACCGGATGGGCATCAGCTTTCAGGCGGTATCCAACTGGGAACGCGGAAACTCCATGCCCGACATATCGAAGCTGCCGGACCTGGCGCTGCTCTTCGGGGTGTCGATCGATGACTTGATCGGCGAGAGATCGGAACTGATTCGGCAGATCGCGGCGGACAGGACGGCGGAGTATCTCGAGGAGCACCCCATCACCGTGCGGGAGATGCGGGAAATCGCCCCAATCCTGAAGCCGAAGCAGGCGGACGCGGTATTCGAGGGCGCGGCGCGCACGATGGACATGGAAGAGATCGCGGAAATATTGCCCTTCCTCAGCCAGGAGCTCGTGAACGAGCTCGCGCGCAGGGCAGCAAAGGGCGGAGGCCTCGACGATCTGGCGGCACTCGCGCCGTTTGCCGATCAGGAGCTGCTAAACGAAATCGCCCGCGACCGGGTCGAACGCGGCGACGGTTTCGGCGAATTTGCTCCGTTCGTGGACAAGGAAACCGTGGACGAGCTGGCGCGGCGGAAGTTCGAAGCGCGCGGACTGCGCGGCGTCGAAGACTTCGCGGTTTTCGTCTCGAAGGATACGCTTTCCGAGCTTGCGGACAGGGACTTTGCGAAAAACGGTCTCAGGCACTTCGACAGCATCGCGCCGTTTCTGGAGAAAAAGCACCTGAACGCGCTCGCGAAGAGCGCGATCGATCGGGACGGCATCAAGGCCATCAGCGGCATCGCGCCGTTCCTGGACAAGGAGATGCTGGCCGAATACGTCCGGGAAAAATATCTCTGATCTTTGACCGCGCGGGCGCGGAAGCGGCGGATGGCGCACATCCCCGTGCCCGACGCCCGCGCTCATCGCAAGCCGAATGCCACGGCGGAACTTGAGAGGCTCGCTTCCCCCCTCATACACGAATGACACGGCACGGAAGGAACGGCATGAACGACGAACAAAAGGGCATGCTCGCGGCGACAATCGCGTTTGTCATCTTCGGCTTCAGCTACCTGTTTTCCAAAATGGCGCTCAATCTGACGGAGCCTGCGATTCTGCTCGGGGCGCGCTTCTCGGTGACATTCGTTGCCCTCAACCTCCTGGTTCTGACCCGCGCGATGAAGGTGCATTTCAGGGGGAAGCCCGTCGGCGCGGCGATCCTTCTGGGCGTCGTCCAGCCGGTTTTTTACTTCATCTTTGAAAATTACGGGCTCAAGTACACGACCACGTCCTTTACGGGCATGGTCTCCGCCGTCAGCCCGATCTTTACCGCCGTTCTCGGCGCGATTTTCCTGAAGGAACGCCCGAACCGCAAGCAGTGGGCGTTCATCCTCATCTCCATCGCGGGCGTAATGATGGTTTCGGTCGGCGGCGCGGGCGGGCAGAACACGCTCTTGGGCGCCGCTTGCCTCGTCGCCGCGTACCTCTCAGGCGCGGTTTATACGCTTCTCGTGCGGCGCTATTCGCGCGAATTCACCGCGTTCGAACTCACGTACATGATGTTCATGGTGGGCTTCGCGTTCTTCACCGGGTGGGCGTTTTTCCAGTATCGGGAGCGGACGCTCCCCATGCTCGCGGAGGCGCTCGCGCACGGGCAGTTCGTCGCTTCTGCGCTGTATCTGGGCGTCGCAGCCTCGGTACTCGCGTACCTGCTTGCGAACTACTCCATCGCGAAGCTCCCCGTCGCGCGCGCGATGATCTTCGGGAACGTCTCCACGGTCGTTTCCGTGATCGCGGGCGTCGCCTTCATGGGCGATCATTTCGGCGCGACGCAGGCGGCCGCGTTCGCGCTTATCCTCGCGGGCGTTTGGGGCGTGAACCGGTTCCGGACGCGGACATGAAAGGAGGGGTCGGCATGAATGACGAAAGGCGGGGCATGATCGCCGCGACGGTCTCTTTTTCCCTCTTCGGTTTCAGCTTCCTGTTTTCCAAGGCGGCGCTCAACCTGACGGAGCCCGCGATCCTGCTGTTCGCGCGCTTCTTTATCACCTTCGCGGCCCTCAACGGAATGCTCGCGCTGCGCCTGGGCAAATTGAACCTCCGCGGAAAAAACGTGCTTCCGGCACTTTTGCTGGGCGTAATTCAGCCCGTCCTCTACTTCGTATTTGAGAACTACGGGCTGAAATACACGACCGCGTCGTTTACCGGCATGTTTTCCGCTTCGATCCCCATCTTTTCCGCCATCCTCGGCGTGCTCTTTCTAAAGGAGCGCCCAAGCTGGAAGCAGTGGGCATTCATACTGATTTCGATCTCCGGCGTGATGATGCTGTCCATCGGCGGCGCGGGCGGACGAAACACGCTCCCCGGCGTCGCCTGCCTCGCGCTCGCCTACCTCATGGGCGCGGTGTACATGCTGCTCGTCCGGCGTTATTCGCGCGTGTTTTCCGCGTTTGAAATGACTTATATGATGTTTCTGGTCGGGTTCGTGTTTTTCACCGGCATGGCGCTCGTCCAGTATCGCGCCGACGCGTTCCCGATGCTGCTGTCCGCGCTTGAGCACAGGGAATTCGTCGCCTCGGCGCTGTACCTGGGCCTGGGCTCCTCGGTGGGCGCGTTCATGCTCGCGAATTACGCGCTCGCCCGGCTGCCCGTCGCGCGCGCGACCATCTTCGGGAATCTTTCGTCCGTGGTATCCGTGCTCGCGGGCGTCGCGTTCATGGGCGACCCATTCGGCCCGGTTCAGATGATCGCGTTCGCGCTCATCCTCGGGGGCGTGTGGGGCGTGAATCGCGTCGGAACCCGGGCGTGAGCGGGGTCGCGCGAATGCCGTCCGGGCGGATAGCCGGAATCCGGAATGTTCCCTCGCGCAGATGGGCATCCCGCCGCAAAAACGGGGATTGACGAGGATTGCGAATCTGCTATACTGTATGTACCTGAAGGAGGATGCATATGCAGGCAGCAACAGAAACAAGGACGTCTGGCAACCGCTTGATTCACCTCGATCTTCTTCGAATTCTCTCGATCTTCGCCGTGGTGCTTTTGCACACTGCCTCGGGAAAGCTGCGCGACGTGTCCGTCGCCTCCTACGCCTGGACTTCCTTCAACTTTTATGACAGCCTCATGCGGTTCTGCGTTCCGGCGCTCGTAATGATCAGCGGCGTTTTTTTCCTGAACAGGGAGATCCCGCTCAAGAAGCTGTACACGAAGTACATCCTCCGGATTGCGACCGCCTTCGTCATCTGGTCGGCCATCTATCTCGCCGCCAACCTGATTGTGGAAGCATCCAACGGCACGCCCCTCGACCTGAGCCCGAAGCGCCTTTTGAGGGACTTCATCCTTGCGCCTCCGCACCTGTGGTTTCTTTACATGATCGCCTGCCTGTACATTGTGACGCCTTTTCTCAGGGCAATCGTCGCCGATCGGCAACGCGCGCTGTACTTTCTGATCCTGTGGTTCTTGATCGGCGTCTGCTTTCAGACGCTCTCGTCCCTCGACGGACTCAAACAGTTTACGTCGGCGCTGAGAGGCAAAATGAATCTGGTCCTCGTAACCGGATACTCCGGCTATTACGT
The DNA here is from genome assembly GCA_023444095.1 of Bacillota bacterium. GTDB lineage: Bacteria > Bacillota > Clostridia > Christensenellales > Aristaeellaceae > RUG11247. The sequence goes on along the minus strand of JAEZRP010000012.1, from coordinate 21,518 downwards.
TCTTGGGGATTACCTTTCCAAGACAAAGATCCGGACGGGAACCGAGCTCGCCGTTTACTTCCTCGGCGCGCTCAGCGCCGCATTCACAGTCCTGTCGACCCAGTTCCTCAGTCTTCGCGCAGACCGCCTCGACGATCTGTTCTACAAGTACATGACCCCGAATGTCATGATGCAGACGATCGCCGTGTTCGTGTTGTTCCAGTGCCGCATCTCCAAGATCGCGTTTTCGCAGCGGGCCGCGAGGGCAATTTCCTATGTTTCCGCCTGCACCTTCGGCATATACCTCATTCACATGATCGTCAAGGCGGCGTTCGTCTCCATCGGATTCGACACCCTCCTTTTCAATCCGTTCCTCTCGGTTCCCGCGCTGGCAGTCGCCGTGTCCCTCGTGAGCTTCGCCTGCGTGGCGCTACTGCGAATGATTCCGTACTTCGGAAGGCATCTGAAATAAGCGCGGATATGAAAGAGCGGGGCATCCCCGCTCTTTTTAGGATGAGAATCCGACCAGAGCGGGGCATCCCCGCTCTTTTTAAGATGAGAATCCGACCGCCCTCAAAAACTGGTTCGCGATGTAGACGTGCCCTACGTGGTTCGGGTGGATGCGGTCCCAGGCGATGTTGCATGGATGCATGTGCCTGAACAGCTCGTCCCACGCGGCCTGCAGATCGACCAGCGTCTGACCGTGCCTCTCCGCGAGCCTTTTTACGATCCCGCCATACACGTCCATCCGCGCGCGCATGGGGTCCAGCTGGTTGGGCTCCATGAAGAACGGCGTCATGAGGATCATTCCCTTGACGCGCGGAAGCGTCTCGCGGATGATCGCGTCGTAGCTGGATTCATACTCCTCAGGATAGACGTGCTCCTCGGTCTGAAGCGGACTGTCGAACTGCCGCCACACGTCGTTGATGCCGATGAGGACGCTCACCCAGTCGGGCTTCAAGTTGAGCACGTCCGTCTGCCAGCGCGCCCTGAGGTCGCGCACCCGGTTGCCGCTCACGCCCATGTTGACAAAGCGGATGCGCATCTCGGGCTTCGTGCAAGTAAACTGCGCCGCGACGTCCGACGCGTAGCTCGTGCCGAGCGCCTCGAAGAGTCCCTCGCCCACGGGCCGCGCACGGTTGTAGTCCGAGATCGAATCCCCGATGAACAGCACCTTGTCGCCTTTTTCAAAAAGCATATCGAATCCTCCCGCTATTTCAACTGCCAGAGCCCGCCCGCCGCGTCGGAGGGCATGCGCAGATCACCCCGGGGCGAGAGCGCGACCGAGCCAACCTTCGGGCCGTCGGGCATGCAGCTTCTCTTGAACTGTTGCTGAAAGAAGCGCCGCGCGAACACCTTGAGCCATGCGCGGATGGTCTCCTCCGCATACTCGTCCCCGAAGGCGATCTTCGCGAGCCGCGCGGTCTTTTCGGCGGTCGCGCCGCGCCGCAGGATGTGATAGAGGAAGAAGTCGTGGAGGTCGTAGGGGCCGACGAGGTCCTCGGTTTTCTGCGCGATCTCGCCGTCCACGGGCGGCAGAAGCTCTGGGCTTACGGGCGTCGCGAGGATGTCGTTCAGGCTTTCCGCAAGCGCGCGGTCGGGTGCGCGGTCGGCCTCGTACTTCACGAGATAGCGGACGAGCGTCTTGGGCACGGAGGCGTTCACGGCGTACATGGACATGTGGTCGCCGTTGTAGGTGGCCCAGCCGAGCGCGAGCTCGCTCAAGTCGCCCGTCCCGATGGCGATGCCGCCCGTCTTATTCGCGAGGTCCATCAAAACCTGCGTGCGCTCCCGTGCCTGGCAATTCTCGTACGTCACGTCATGGACGTCGGGGTTCTGGCCGATGTCGCGGAAGTGGCGCTCGACCGCCTCCCCGATGGGAATCTCAAGAAACGTCGCTCCGACGCGCTGCGAGATGACCTCTGCGTTCGAGCGCGTGCGCGCGGTGGTCCCAAAGCCCGGCATGGTGATCGCGAGGATGCCTTCGCGGGGAATATTGCAGATGTCGAACGCGCGCGCGGTGACGAGAAGCGCGAGCGTGGAATCGAGCCCGCCGGAGACGGCGATGGTCGCCTTTTTCGCACCGATGTGCTTGAGCCGCGTCGCGAGGCCGTGGGCCTGGATGTCCAGTATTTCCTCGCAGCGCGCGTCGCGCTCCCGCTCGTTCGCGGGCACGAAAGGGCGCGGGTCGACGAAGCGCTCGAGCGCGAGGCGCTCCATTTCGACGTCGAACGCCACGGTGAGGTAGCCGTCCGGCAAGTCTCCAAAGGTGTTCATGCGGCGGCGTTCGTGATCGAGCATGTCGACGTCCACGTCTGCGAACACCAACTCCGTCTCGTACCGCTTCGACTCCCCGAGCAGGATTCCGTTTTCGCAGATGAGATCGTGGCCCGCGAATACGAGGTCGGTCGACGACTCGCCCTCCCCCGCGCCCGCATAGAGATAGGCGCAGATGAGCTTCGCGGACTGGCTCCGGACGAGCATGCGGCGGTAGTCGGTCTTGCCGACCGACTCGTCGCTCGCGGAAGGGTTCACAATCACGGTCGCCCCGACGAGCGCGTGGCGGATGCTCGGGGAGTCCGGCACCCACAGATCCTCGCAGATCTCGCAGCCGACGACGAATTCAGGCATCTGATTGCAGCTGAAGACGAGGTCGCCGCCGAATGGAACCGATTCACCGAGAAGATGGATCTCCGAGACCGCGCGCGGGCCGGGAAAGAAGTGGCGCAGCTCGTAATAGACCGAGTAGTTCGGCGGGTTTCGCTTGGGGACGACCCCAAGTATGCGACCGCCCTTCAGGAACACCCCGCAGTTGTACAGCCGCCCCGCGAGCGAGAGGGGCGCGCCGACACATGTCAACACATCCGTTTCGCGCGAGGCCTCGCGGATCTCGGCGAGCGCGGCGAGCACGCCGTCGAGAAGCGGCCTTTGCAGGAACAGGTCGTTCGCGGTGTAGCCCGTCACGCACAGTTCCGGCAAAACGAGCAGCTTCGCGCGCCTCCCGTCGGCGCGGCGCATGAGCGAAATGATGGCGCGGGCGTTGCCGGGGCAGTCCGCCACGCGGATGCGAGGCGTGCCCGTCGCCACCCGCACAAATCCGTCTTTCATCCGGGTTCCTCCATCGTGTATGTCTTTCTTTATTATAGCCCAATCGCGCTTCGGCGCAAGGCGCATCCGCGTAAACCGCCGGAATAAATTGACAGAGGCGCGCGGCAATGTTATACTGGCGAAAAATGCGCGGGGCAAGTATGATCGAATTGCTGAGCATGACCAACACAGGAAGCGACCTCGGCCGGTTTTCGGATTTTTCAAACCTGAGTCTGTTTTTGGCGGAGCACGGCCTCGACGGCTTGGAGCTCATGCCCTACAAAAGTGAGGAGATCGGGTATCTGCCCGCGTCCGCGGTCGCGGGACTCCATCTCGGCTATTTCACCACGTGGGTGGATTTCTGGCGCGGCGACGAGGCGGCGGTCCTGCGCGAGTTCGGCACGCTTGAGGAGGCAGAGAATCACTTCGGCGGCTCGTCGCGCGCCGCGCTCGTCTCCTTCTTCCGCGCGCAGATGGACATGGCGGCGCGGCTGGGCGTCCGGTACGTGGTCCTTCACGTCTCGGACGTGTCCCTCGCGGAGACGCTCAGCTACCGCTTCAACCACACGGACGAGGAGGTCTGCGCGGCGACGGTCGAGCTCCTGACAGAAGTCTTGCGCGACCGAGATGATTCGTTTGAGATTCTTTTCGAGAACCTTTGGTGGCCGGGATTGACACTCCTACGGCCCGGCGTCACCGACGCGCTCCTTGCGGCGGTACCCCGCGCCGGGATCATGCTCGACACGGGCCACCTTCTGCACATGGACCGCACGCTGAAAACGGAAGACGAGGGGATCGAGTACATCCTCCGGGTGCTCGACGCGCATCCGGGCGTCGAGGAGAGGATTCGCGGCATGCACCTCCATCAGAGCCTCACGGGGGCATTGATCGAGGACGTGATCGCGAAGGAGCACTCCCTCGAGGGGACGTACTTCGAGCGGCTGTGTCAGGCCTACGAGTACGTGCTGGGCATGGACGAGCATAAACCATTTTCATCAAAGGCGATCAAGGGGCTGATCGCGCGCGTCGCGCCGGAATACCTGACGCACGAATTCATCACGAAGGACCGCGCGCAGCTCGGAGAATATCTGACAATCCAGAAAGGCGCGATGAGGTGAGGGAATGAACGTCATTTACATGCACACCCACGACAGCGGGCGCTACCTGAGTCCGTATGGCTACGCTGTTCCGACGCCGAACGTCATGGAATTCGCAAAGAGCGCGACGCTGTTCCGGCAAGCGTACTGCGCGGGTCCGACGTGCTCGCCCAGCCGCGCGGCGCTGCTGACAGGCATGAACCCGCACGAATGCGGCATGCAGGGCCTCGCGCACCGGGGCTGGCGGCTGAACGACTATTCGAAGCACATGGCGAACGTACTCAAGTCCGAGGGTTTTCATACGGCGCTTTGCGGCATCCAGCACGTCGCGCCGGATGCGGACATGATCGGCTACGACGAGATCATCGGGAACCGCCGCTTCGACATGGGCGAAAAGGACTCGGCCATGCGGCGCTTCGACCTCGGCAACGCCGACGCTGCCTGCGCGTGGATCGCGCGGCAGAAGGGGCCGTTCTTCCTCTCCTTCGGCATATTCGCGACGCACCGCGACTACGAAAAGCCCGGGGATATCGACCCGGACTACGTCGCCCCGCCCGCGCCGCTCTACGACTGCCCCGCCGTCCGGCGCGACATGGCGGAATACCACGCGTCCGCAAAACTCGCGGACGAATGCTGCGGCAGGGTGCTCGGGGCGATCGACGAGGCGGGCATCCGCGAGGAGACGATGGTCATATTGACCACCGACCACGGCATCGCCTTTCCGCACATGAAGTGCAACCTGTACGATACCGGCTGCGGCGTCGCGCTCATGATCCGGCTTCCGAAGGGGCACAGGCAGATCAAAGCGACGGACGCGCTGGTCTCGCACCTCGACGTCTTTCCCACCGTGTGTGATTTGGCGGGCGTCGAAAAGCCCGACTGGCTCGAGGGCGCGAGTCTTCTGCCGCTGATGGCAGGCGAAGCCGACAAGGTGCGCGACGAGGTGTTCCTCGAAGTCACGTACCACGCGGCCTACGAGCCGATGCGCGCCGTGCGCACCGCCCGGCACAAGCTCATCCGCCGCTACGATTACCACAACTCCATCGTGCCCGCGAACATCGACGACGGACACTCCAAGGCCTTCCTCATGGGCGCGGGCTACGGCGAGGCGACGAAGCCGCGCGAGGCGCTGTACGACCTCTGGCTCGATCCCATGGAGCGCGAAAACCTGGCGGGCGACCCCCGGTATTCCGCCGTCTACCGCGACCTCGCCGGGCGGCTCGAGCGCTGGATGCTCCGGACAAATGACCCGCTCGTCACCCATGGCGCGCGCGTCCCGATGCCCGAGGGCGCGAAGGCGACGCCGCTCGCGGTCGTCTCCCCCTACTCGACCGTCTTTGAGGCGCCGGACTTGGAATTCTGACTACTTTGACATGCGAAACCGGGCCATGACCGCAGATTGCGCGGACATGGCCCGGTCTTTGTTCTCTATTCCCCCGTCAGTTCCGCGAGCGTTTTTGGGACGCGGGGATGAAAAGCCCGCTCGCGCCCGATGGCGGAGGCGTTGAGGTAGTGCGAAAGCATGTCGGCGTCCTTCAGAACCTCGCTCATGGGGTCGTGGGTTTCCCCCAGGAAGTCGTGGTTTTCGATCATGGTCGCGACGACCTCAATCTCGTCATCCCGATATCCGCCGATCCCGCGCAGCATCTCCGCCGCGAGCAGCGCGCCTTCGTGGGCGTGTCGTCGCGCCGTGTCCGCGTCGTAGGGATAATGCCAATGAAGCCACAGGTCGTGAAGGTATGCGGCCGTCTGCGCGAGCTCCATGTCGAGATTGCGCGCCCGGGCGAGAAGCGCCGAGAGGCACGCCACGTAGCCCGTGTGCGCGATGCCCACGGGCGCGTAATCCAGATTCTTCTCCAGGAGGAAGGCGAGCGCCGCCTTCTTTACTTCATCATATCTCATCATATAAAAAGAGGGCCGCCGCGATGGCAGCCCTTTCGTCCTCAGCGCTTCGAGAGCACATCCTTCTCGTACTGCTTCACGAGCGTGAGCCAGTGGTCGCCCACGGGCGCGCCCTGCTTCATGCAGTACATGTCCCAGATGGCCGTGAAGGGCAGCGTCTTGGACTCCTCCTGGAGCGCCAGGCGCGAGGTGTAGTCCTGCGCGACCTCGGCGGCCTTGATGGACTCCGTGGGGCAGAGGTACGCCTTCAAAAGCGCCTTCTGCGCGTTGCGGGTGCCGATGATCCAAGCCGCCACGCGGTTGATGGAAGCGTCAAAGAAGTCAAGCGCGATGTTCACGCGGTCCTGATAGCCGTTTTTCACGATCTCGTTCATGATGTCCTGGAGCTCGTCGTCGAGCGACACCACATGGTCGGAGTCCCAGCGCATCGGGCGGGAAACGTGCAGAAGCATCTCGTCGAGGTACTGCATGCACGCGGAAATCTTCTGGGAAATCTTCTCGGTGGGATGGAAGTGGCCCGCGTCGAGACAGAGGAGCTTCTTGCGGGTGATGGCGTAGCCCAGCATGAGCTCGGAGGAGCCGACGGTGTAGGCCTCCACGCCCAGGCCGAAGAGCTTGGATTCCACGGCGTCCTTCACGAAATCCTTCGAGATCTGCTTCGCGGCGAAAATCTGGTCAAGGGAGTCGAGCATGAGCTTTCTCGGGGTGGCGCTGTCCTCGACGTTGTCCTTGTAGCCGTCGGGCATCCAGAAGTTGATGACGCAGGGGATGCCGAGCTGCTTTCCGAACTCCTCGCCGATCTCGCGGCACCTTTTGCCGTGCTCGATCCAGAACTTCCTGTGCGCCTCGGTGCGGGAGGCGAGGGTAAAGCCGTCCTCGGCGAAGGGATGGGAGAAGTAGGTGGGGTTGAAGTCGAGGCCGATCTTCTTCTCCTTCGCCCAGTCGACCCAGTTCTGGAACTCGGCGATGGAGTATTCGTCGCGGTCGAGCTTCTTGCCATTGAGCTCCGCGTAGGAGGCGTGCAGGTTGAGCTTGGATTTGCCGGGGATCATGGGCATCGCGATGTTGAGGTCGGCGCGAAGCTCGTCCGCCGTGCGCGCGCGACCGGGGTAATTGCCCGTCGTGGCGATGCCGCCGGAAGCGCCACCGCCGCCCTCGAAGCCGACGACGTCGTCACCCTGCCAGCAGTGCAGCGAGATAGCGGTGTTCGCGGCCTTTTCCATCGCCGCCTCGACGTCCACGCCCTTTGACGCATAGATTTCCTTTGCGTAGTCGAAACCGGCCTGAACGAGTTTTTCCAGATTGGCCATGTCTATGTCCTCCCTTTTAAAACGCATTAGCGCTCGTTACTAACAGGTATTATACCAATCCGCGCGTAAAATGTAAACAGAAATCGAAAAAACTAGAGCGGTTGCCGTCAAGCGTTTTGGGTGGAAAATGCTGCTAATCGTCATCCTTAATGCAGACGGACAGTCGGACTCCGGAAGGTCTTGTCCCTTAAAGTTCCGTTCAGGTACCCCGCGTTTTCATCACGTGCGGGATCTGCGCGAGGATCACGTCCTGATCAGTGAACTCACTTCCCGCGATCTCCCGCCGGGCGCAGCGCCGACAAACGTCTCTCATCCGAAGGGGCGACATGATCGTGCGCGCAAAACCTCGTTCACGGCGATTCCCCCTCCGATATGCGCTTGAGCCGAAACCCCAGCCCGTCGCAGGAGACCTGGTGATAGAAAATTCCCCCGCGCTCCCCCGTGAACGCATAGGCAAGGCTCGCGCCGTGCAGGTGACCGTAGACGCAGATGGCGGTTCCGAATTCTTCGAGGATGTCCGAAACGCCGGGATTCGACGGGGTGAAGGGCGGATAGTGCGTCATGACAATGAGCGGCTTTCCCTTCGAGAGCCGCCGCGCGCGCTCGAGAGACATCCTGAGGCGAAGACGCTCGCGCTCGTAGATTTTGACGTCCTCCTCCGGCGTATCCGCGCCCGGTACCGTCCAGCCGCGCGAGCCGGCGAAGAGAATGCCCTGAAGTTCCATCGCGTCGTTCTGCAGCGCATACATTCCTTCCGGCAGCGCCCTGCGCACGCGCCCGATGGCGCTCCACCAATAGTCGTGGTTGCCGCGCAGGATGATCTTTCTGCCCGGCAAATCCCCTACACGGCGGATGTCCTCCGCGGCGTCCTCGAGCCGCATCGCCCACGTGAGGTCGCCCGGAAGCAAAACAATATCCTCCGACCGGACGCAGGCGCGCCAGTCGGCGGATATCTTTTCAAAGTGATTGTCCCAGTGCGCGCCGAAGACGCTCATCGGCTTCTCGCGCGCCGGAAGGTGCAGATCGGAGATCGCGTATACGGCCACGGTCAACCCTCGTCGTCCGCGTCGTCCTCGTCATCCCCGTCTTCCTCTTTCTCCTCATTCTGGAAGGAATCATCGTCGTCCTCAAAGGGCGCGTCGTCGAGGTCGTCGTCGAGATCGAGCGCAATTTCGTCCATCGTGGCGACCGAATCGATGCCGATCGTAGGATCCTCGCGCACGATCACGTCGTCCGACGCGTCGGACGCGGTGCGGCGCTGGAGCTCCTTCAGACAGGACGCGCACAGCTCGTAGCCGAGCACAGCCGGGTTCTCGCCGCACTCCGAACAGAGCTCGATCATGTCGTAGCTTTCGCTTTCCCCGCGCACCTCGCGGCGGCAGACGGAGCACATATCGTCGGTGTCGTTCATGTAATTCAGCTCGCAGCGCGGGCATTTGACAAGTGCCATGTTGTTTCCTCCAAACGCGATCTCATTTTGTCGATTTACACGCGGGCCGATCAGCCTTTGACATCCGAATCATCAACTGAATGTATGCACCCGCTTCGTCTATGATGACATACCACATAAAAAGTATGTTTCTCTTGGCGCAAGTAATATCATACACATTTCGAGCGCAAAAGAAACATACGACTTCACAATCTTCGGTTAACTTTTTACATATTTTTGATTAATTCCGAGAGGGTACCCATATCCGCCGCGTACGCGTCGCGCAGCGAGCGGTTGTAAATGAGGGAAGCCGGGTGGTACATCGGAAAAAGGTTGCCGTAAGGCGTTTCAAGCAGCGTTCCGTGCATCTCCCCGATCACCGCGCCGGGGCCGAGGAGGGCCCTGAGCGGCACGTTTCCGAGCGTCAAGACGACGCGGGGCTTCACGAGCGTGATTTCCCGCTTGAGAAACGGGAGGAAGAGTTGGATTTCCTCCTGCGTCGGCGCACGGTTGACGATCCTGCCCGCGTCGGAGATCCTGGTCGGCCGGAACTTCACGACGTTTGTCACGTACATCTCGCCGCGGGAGAGGCCGGACATGGCGAGAAACTCGTCGAGGTTCTTCCCCGCGCGCCCGACGAACGGGCGGCCCTGCAGCGCCTCCTGCTCCCCCGGCGCCTCGCCGATCATCATGACGCGCGCAAAGGGAGCGCCCTCGCCGAACACGAGCACCTTCTTTTCGCCCTCGTACACCGAATCGATGAGCGCGGAAAGCTGCGCCCGCATGTCGTCCATCATCGCACCCCGCATGCCTTATTTTTCCAACTCCTGAAGCCTGTCTCGAACCTTCTGAAAATCTTCCCACGCGTCCCGCTTCTTGGTGGGATCGCGCAGAAGCGCCGAAGGATGAAAAGTCGGCATCATGGAAACGCCCTTGCGCTCGTACCACCTGCCGTGGTCGCGGGTCACGAAGATCTCCTCGCGCAGCGTATACCGGCAGGCGATCTTTCCGAGGAGCACGATCACCTTCGGGCGGATGAGCGCCGTCTGCTGCCGGAGGAAGGGGAGGCAGGCCTCCGCCTCGTCCGGCTCGGGATTGCGGTTCCCCGGCGGTCGGCACTTGACGATGTTCGCGATGTAGCAGTCGCTCCGCTCGAACCCGATGGCGTGGATCATGCGCGTGAGAAGCTCTCCCGAGCGCCCGACGAACGGACGCCCCTGCCGATCCTCCTCCTGTCCCGGACCTTCGCCGATGAACATGAGGTCGGCCTCGGGATTCCCCTCGCCCGGCACCACATTCGCGCGCCCCTCGCATAGCCTGCACTTGCGGCACGCGCCGATCTCCGCGATCAGGGTGGGCCACGAGGTCGTCATTCGATCACGACCGCCTCTGTGAACATCTTCAGCATCGCGCCGAACGACGTGTCGAAGTCGGAAATCACCCACTTCACGAGCTGGAGCACGAGCACGACGCAACCGATGATGATGATCGCGCTCCCCACCGTGCCGATAAAGTCGAACATCCCGGCGAATATCTTGAACGTCAGCCGCCTGTTCCGCGCCTCGCGCCTGGTATAAAGCCTCGCCACCGTCATCGCCTCTCTTTCGTTTCGTACATTATAACATCGTCAAAAATTGCGGTCAAGTTCATAAATCATCCACCGTCCCATCCATCGCCTGACCGGCGACTGCGGGCGACGATCGGTTCATAAATAGTCCGCCCAGTCGCCCGCCGGATCGCCCGCAAGATGCCCTTCGCGCGCGAGCCCCGGAAAGTCCCGCTGCCGCAGCGCCTCATAGAGAACGATCGCGACCGAATTCGAGAGGTTCAGGGAGCGCGCCTCGGCGCGCATGGGGATGCGCACGCAGCTCTCGTAGTGGGCGGATAGAAGGTCTTCGTCGAGTCCCCTGGTCTCGCGGCCGAACACGAGGAAGTCGCCGGGCCCGTAGCGTACCTCGGCGTAGGAGCGCGGTGCCTTCGTGGTCAGGTAATGCATGCGCGCGTTCGGATGTTCCGACAAAAAAGCGTCCCAGGAATCGTGCACGCGCACGTCGGTCAGAAACCAGTAGTCGAGCCCCGCGCGCCGCATGTACTTGTCGTCGAGCCGAAAGCCGAGGGGCTGAATCAAATGAAGAATCGCGCCCGTGGCCGCGCAGGTGCGCGCGATGTTCCCCGTGTTTTGGGGAATCTCCGGGTTGACGAGCACCACGTTCAGCGCATTCACAGCACGTACTCCTCGATCGCCCGCGCGAGCCCGTCCGCCGCGCAGTCCGCCGCGACGACGCGCGCCATCTTCTTGAGTTCCGGCACGGCGTTGCCCATCGCGACCCCCAGGCCCGCGCAAGCGAGCATCTGCATGTCGTTCGTGTTGTCGCCGCACGCCATGACGCTTTCGCGCGGAACGCCGAGATACGAAGCGAGCCAAAGAAGCGCCGTTCCCTTGCCGAGCCCGCTCGTCGTGATCTCGATGTTCGTGCGAAACGAGCTCGAAACTAAGAACCCGCTTTCGGAGAGCCGCGCGCGCAGATCGTTCAAAAGCGCCTCGTCGTTGGAATAGGCTTCCATTTTATAAACGCCCGTGAGCGCCTCCGCCTCGAAGCGGGAAACGTCGTCGTCCACGACCTCGAACAGGTCTCCCCCGAAGTAGGAGAGCTTCTCGGGCGGGCGGTTTTCCATGCTGTCCGCGTTCAACCGGTAGATCGCGCCGCGCACGTAGCTCGTGATGAGCGCGCCGGAATCCTTGATGATTTCATAGGCGGTTCGCACGTCCTCGTCCGTCATGCAGAATTCCTTCAGGACTTCCCCGCCGGTCGTGATGACGCAGCCGCCGTTCGCGACGATGAGCGGACCCTTGCAGCCAATCTCCTGCGCGACGGAGACGGTCGATGGAAACCACCTTCCGCTCGCGAGCGCGAAGGGGATGTTTCTTTCGTTCAGCGCCGCGACCGCGCGCCGCGTCCGGTCGGATATTTCCCCGCCCTTGGGGAGGAGCGTGTCGTCGATGTCCGATACGACGAGCGCAATATTCATGAAAGCACCATCTCCTCGATCATCCTCCCCACGCCGCCGATCTCGCAGTCGGGCGCGGCGTACCGCGCCGCCCTTCGCGCGCACGCCTCGGCCCGCGCCATTGCGACAGGGTGCCCGGCGTATTCGAACATGGGGACGTCGTTTGTATTGTCTCCGAAGGCCATCACCGCAGCGCGCGGGATGGCGAAGCGCTCCGCGATGACTTTCAGGGAGGCTCCCTTGTCGACGCCCGGACGCATGATCTCGAGGTTGTCCCGCCACGAACTCGAGACCGACAAGTTCAGATCGGAGAGCGCCGCCCGGATGCTGTCGAACACAGGATCGTAGTCGCGCGCGAACACGACGTATTTATAGGGAGATACCGTGCCCTCCGCGCGCACGCGCGCCGGATCGTCGACCATCTCGTACGGGTGCCCTCCGTAGGTATACGCGCCCGGCTGGTGGATGTGCGTCTTGAGTCCCTCGCGCGCCGCGAGGTTCGCCATATAGCTGTGTCCGCGCGTGAACGCCATAAAGTAGACCTCGACGTCCATGAGCGTCTCGTACACGCGCAGCGATGTCTTTTCGTCCATCGTGTTTTCCGCCAGCGTTTCGCCGGACGGGGACAGGTCGATCCGCGCGCCGTTGACCGACGAGATCATCGGATGAAGCCCCGCGCCGCGCGCGAGATGCGAGATCGATTCGAACGAGCGCCCGCTCGAGAACACGACACGAATGCCGCGCCTTTGGCATTCGGAGAGCGCGCGGACGTTGATTTCCGGGATCTTTCCGTCCCCGTCGAGCAGCGTCCCGTCGAGATCCGTCGCGATGAGTCTGATGTCCATCGGATTCCTCCGTCATTTGTGTCCGGCGAGCCAGTCCGGCGCGGGCGAGATGAACTCCATGCCTTCCAACGACAGGAACTCGCACCAGAGGCAGAGCCTCGTCCGGTACCGCTTGTTGAGCGCGCGGTCGCCGTACTTGTCGTCGCCCAGAATGGGGTGCCCGTGGTGCGCCATGTGCGCGCGCAGCTGGTGGGTGCGTCCCGTCACAGGCGTGAGCGAGACGCGCGTCAGATTCTCGTCGACGCGGTCCTCGACGCGCCAGCCCGTTTCGACGGCCAGTCCGTCCCGTCCGCCCGCGATCCGGACGCGCGCATCCTCTGCATCCTTGATCAGCCGGTCGCGGTACGTTCCCTCAAAAGCGTCAAACGCGCCGGAAACGAGCGCCATATACCGCTTCCCCACCCGATGCTCCTTGAACGCCGCGAGGCAGCGCGCATAAGCCCCTTCATCCGTCGCCAACAGCAGCGCGCCGCCGGTCTGGGCGTCGAGCCTGTGGCAGAGCCGCGCCGCCGGGTCGATCATGCGCGCACGCGAAAGCGCGGTGTCCGCGCCGATGCCCTCCTGATCGGCGTCCACGGGCAGTCCCTGCGGCTTTGAGACGACCAAAAGCCCGCCGCCATGATATATGACGTCGAGCGTGGTGTCCAGGTTCAGATAGATTTCAATGAGGTCCCCGCCCGAGACGGGGATATCTCCGGTTTGACGCGCGCCGTTCACCTTCACATCGCGCCTTTTGAACGCCTCCCGCGCATCCAGCATGGGATACGCGCGGGCGACATAGCGCGAGAGGGGCGTCGGGCGCACGCCGCGCGGCACGGTGTGTGCGATCATCCGACCATCCGATCAGTCGACGCGGGTGATCCAGCCGAATTTATCCGCGATTGCGCCGTACTGGATGCCGGTCAGCGTGTCGTAGAGCTTCTGGGCGACGGGGCCGATCTTCCCGCCGTTGATGACAAAGTCCCTGTCCTCGTAGCCGAGCTTGCCGACGGGCGAGACGACCGCCGCCGTGCCGGTTCCGAAGGCCTCATTAAGCCTGCCCTGCTCGGCCGCCTCGAGCACCTCCGAGATGGCAACCCTGCGCTCCTCAACGACATAACCCATATCCTGCGCGAGCTTCATGACGGAATCGCGCGTGATGCCGGGGAGGATGGAGCCGTTGAGCGCGGGGGTGATGATCTTGCCGTCGATGACGAACATCATGTTCATCGCGCCGACTTCCTCGACGTACTTCTGCTCCACGCCGTCCAGCCATAGAACCTGCGTGTAGCCGCGCTTTTCGGCCGCGTCGCCGGCCTTGATGGACGCCGCGTAGTTGCCGCCGGTCTTCGCGAAGCCCACGCCGCCGCGCACCGCGCGCACGTACTGGTCCTCCACATAGATGCCGACGGGGGCAAGTCCGCCCGGATAGTATGCGCCGGAGGGCGAGAGGATAATAAAGAAGATATAGTGGTGCGCCGCGTGGACGCCGAGCGCGGGCTCGGTGGCAATGATGGCGGGCCGGATGTAGAGCGTCGCTCCGTCCGAGTGCGGCACCCAGTCCTTTTCCACCTTCAGAAGCTCCTCGAGTCCCTTCATGGCGAGCGCCTCGTCGAACTGCGGGATGCACATTCTCTCAGCGGAGGAATTCATGCGCGCGAAGTTGTCCCTCGCCCGGAAGAGCTGGATTCCGCCGTCCACACGGCGATAGCACTTCAGACCCTCGAAGATCTCCTGCCCATAGTGGAACACCGAGCAGCACGGATCGAGCGTGAAGGGATGATAGGGCTCGACGCGCGGATCGTGCCAGCCCTTTTCGGCGGAATAGTCCATGGTGAACATGTAGTCCGTAAAGAGCTTGCCGAACCCCATTTTCGTTTCGTCTGTCGGCTTGGCCTTGGACGAGGTGGCGGGGACGAATTTGATCTCCTGCATGGCGATTCCTCCCATAATACTATGTATTAGATCATTATACACCTTGTGATTCATGATTTCTAGCCGATCATTATGTTTTTTAGGTAATAAAGAAAATTACGAGGATGCATTAGTGCAAATATTTTTAACTCATTATTAATAATTTTTCTTCTTAAAATCCTTGCATTGTACGTCATCATGCATTATAATTTTAACTAACTTAAATAAGTGAATATCAGTCTGACTTTTATGATGCGGAATGCAGTCTACGACACAGTAGATTAGTTAGTTTTGTTTTGTTTTCGACAATGCACATCATTGTAAATTGTCGAATGAAGAAAGACGTATCTTGTCAGACAATTGAAATTTCCAGTTGCTTAGTGGCATAAGCTGACGCGCATTGGACACCGCCTAGTGTCATTTGCCTTTTATTGAGATTTGTAGGATAACATAAGGGATGTATAACAATGACAAAAAACATAAAATCACATATAGGTATAAATAGAATAGAACTTCCTAAGGCGTCAGAAACCGAAGCCGGGATGCATAAGTATGCAAGTATAAATGAAATGCTTGTTGACTATGATCATATTAATATCCCTGGCCATCAAAAATTCATTAACATTGGTAAATTTCTGAGGCAAAAGGCTTGGGAAAGCGGTATTCCATTGGCTGGGTCGTTTGAGTTAACACCGCTATGCAATCTTGATTGCACCATGTGTTATGTGCATTTAAGTAACAATCAATGCAGTGCATGTGATTTAATAACACCATTAGTTTGGAAGGGATTCATTGATCAAGCGATCGATGCTGGCATGATGTTCTCTCAATTGACCGGGGGAGAATGCCTTACTTATTCTGGATTTGAAGAAATTTATTTATATCTACGCTCAAAAGGTATCAATACTAGTATTTTATCGAACGGGACACTTATAGACAATGATAAAATTGATTTTTTTAAAGAAAATAAGCCGTCTTATATACAAATTTCTTTATATGGGAGTAATGAAGATGAATATGAACAAGTAACGGGTCGTAGATACTTTCATAAAGTTTTTAATGCTATTAATGGTCTGATGAAAGTCGAAATTCCTTTACGGATTGCAATAACAGTTAGCAAACCAATGCTTTTTAGCATATACAATATTATAAAATTGGTTTCTGAGCTAAATTTACCATATAGCATTAACTATGATTTGGTTCCACCTTATGCACAGACAGGCCGCGCATATCAAGATATATGCTTAAGCATGGACGAAATCATCACGGCCAGGAAGCTAGTTCGATCAGCGCTTGGAAAGCATTCAATTGCGAAAGAACCTTTGTGTATGCCTATTCCTCAATCGATAGCAGGAACTTGTACCACAAAAAAAGGGATGCCATGTAGTGCAGGGCGGAGTGCATTCGCGATCAACTGGCAAGGTGATCTAATACCCTGCAACACGATCGATAGCGTAAAATCATCCCTAATCAGAAGTGATTTTTCGTCTGCATGGAACGCAATAGTCAATTGGTCAATGAATCATGAAGCTCTCTATGATTGCCCTGATTGTGCTTATAGAACCGTCTGCTACAGATGCCCACTCATGCACGAGCTATATTCTGGTGAAGCAGGCAAGGTTGACCGTCATTATTGCAACATAACCCGACAGTGTGTTTTGGAAGGAGTGATTGATGCACCCACGACAGAAATTTGATCATCGACCATATTGGAACACTCAGTGACGACATCTAAATAATAAATAGGAGGAGCACCATGAAGCGTAAGTACACACCCCCAACACTAAACAGGATCGAATTTCGTTATAGCGATATTATTGCGGCCTCTGGTGGTTATTATACTGGTAGCAGGACAAATCCAACAACACCACAAGGAGATTGTCTCTGGGCATCAGGTGGATGTCACAAAAACTCTTGGGATGAATGCTAGTTATTGATGGTAGTGTCTAGTATTTTTCGCACGTATCCAGAAACCGAGACCGTCCCGAATTATGTGTAACCTCCAAGCTACGGTAGGACAAAACAGCATGGAGGTTTATAAGAATGCGCACCAATACAAGGTCTCGCATGACTCCAATTGAAAGCCGCACCCTCTTCCCGGATGGCGCGGCTTTTCTTTTATATATACGCCCTGATCAGTCTCTCCACGACCTCCGCCCCTGCCTCCCGGTCAAGCAGCGGCGTCCCATCCTTGAGCGTCTCATTCCTTCTGTGGAACGGCTCCTTCTCCTCCCGATACAGCACGCCGATCGGAATCTTCTCGCCGAACTCCATGGATTTCACGAGCGCGCCGGGCTTGTCCGCGGGATCGTAGTCCTCGCCCAACTCGTACACGCGCTTGTTGTACCACTGGAAGGTGTTGAGTTTGTTGAAGCTCACGCACGGCTGAAGGATGTCCACGAGCGCGTAGCCGGGATACTCGATCGCCTGCTTCATGACGGAGACGAGGTGCTCCTTATGCCCGGTGAACGCGCGCGCCACGAAGCCCGCGCCGGCGGCGATCGCGACGAGCACGGGATTCATCGGCTCGTTCTGGTTGCCGTCTACCTGCACGCCCGTCACCATGCCGATCATGGACGTCGGCGACGCCTGACCCTTCGTGAGACCGTAGATCTGGTTGTCGTGCACGAAGTGGGCGATGTCCACGTTCCGGCGGATATTGTGGAGGAAGTGATTTCCGCCCTCGCCGTAGGAATCGCCGTCGCCCGTGTCGACGACCACCGTCAGCTTTTCGTTGGCGATCTTCGCGGCGACGGCTGCGGGGAGCGAGCGCCCGTGGAGTCCGCAGAAGCCGTTCGCGCCGATGTACTGCGGCGTCTTGGCCGCCTGACCGATGCCCGCCGCCACCAGCACCTCGGATGGCTTCTTCCCCAGCTCCTCAAGCGCCTGCTTCAGGCAGTCGAGGATCACGAAGTTGCCGCAGCCGGGGCACCAGGCCGTCTCATACGTGCGAAAACATTCGCTCATTTCAATTCCCCCTTCCGGACGCGCGCGGCGATCTCTTCGCCCGAAACCTGTCGCCCGTCGTATTTCAACACGCTGCCGGTCATCGCGATTCCGGTCGCCTCGCGGATGAGCCCGGCGAGCTGCCCGGTCGCGTTCTGCTCGACGTTGATCATCCGTTTCGCCTTCGCGCTCTTTTCCATGAAGACCCTTTCCGGAAGAGGATAGACGTCGCCGAACACCAGCGCCGCCGTCCTTTCCCCTTCGGCGTTCAGGAGCTTCACCGCCTCGGAGATGGGTCCCCACGTGGAACCCCAGCCGACCAGGAGCGTCTCAAAGTCCTCCGGTCCGATGAACTCCGGCTCCAGAAGCTCCGCCTTCAGCCCCTCGATCTTCTTCATGCGCTTGTCGGACATCCTGGTGCGCACTTCGGCGGACTCGGTGATCCTGCCCTGCTCGTCGTGCTCGTCGCTGTCTGCGAGCACCAGGTGCTCCGTCTTCCCGGGGATGAGCCGGGGCGAAACGCCGCTCTCGGTGTACGCGTAGCGCAGGTACTCCCCCTCGCCTTCGTGCGTCTGCGCGGGCTTTACAAGCTCTATGCCGGAAAGAGTAAAGGGCTTCACCGTATAGGAAGAGTCTCCCACGTACTGGTCGGAGAGCAGGATGACCGGGATCTGGTATTTCTCGGCGAGATTGAACGCGCGGACGGTCTGATAAAACGCGTCCTCCGGATTTCGGAGCGCGATGACCATGCGCGGGAACTCTCCCTGCGACGCGGAGATGACAAACTTCAAATCGCTCTGCTCCGTGCGCGTCGGAAGCCCGGTCACGGGGCCAGGCCGCTGCACGTCGATCACCACCAGCGGGATCTCGGCCATGCCCGAAAGGCCCAGCGCCTCCACCTTCAGGGAGAATCCGCCGCCGGAGGTACCCGTCATCGCGCGCGCACCGGCGTAGGACGCGCCGATTGCCATGTTGATCCCGGCGATCTCGTCCTCCGCCTGCTCGACCACAATATGCGCCTCGTCGGACATCGCCGCGAGCGTCTCCATCACCACGGTCGAGGGCGACATGGGATAGGCCGAGTAAAACCTGAGCCCCGCCGCCACGGCCCCAAGTGCCACAGCCTTGCTGCCCGAGACGAGCATCCAATCTCCGCAGTTTCCCTCGAGATGGGGATAGCGTTCCTCGACGAGCCCGTAGCCCGCCTCGACCGCCTTGAGGTTCACGTCGAGGTATTGCTCCTTCACGAACTCCTCGAAGACGCTCTTCGCGCCGTCGAGCTTTTCGCCAAACAGCTTCAAAACGACGCCAATGGCGACGGACCCTGCCGCGCGCGGATTGCCGAGCGATTTCGCCATTGCTTCCATGTCGATCTTGATCGCGCGCGGGTCCTGGGTCGAAAGCTTTTTGTCGCACAGGATGAAACCCGCGTTCTTCAGATCGTCGATGTGGAGGCCGACCGTCTCGTCGTCGAGTGCAATAATGCCGTCGAGCTCCCGCGCGTGCGAAGAAACCGGCTCCGTGCCGAAGCGGATCAGCATGAAATTATGTCCGCCGCGAATGCGGGACATGAAATCGCGCACGGTCAGTACGCTGTATCCGGCGCGCTTTAAAAGTTTTTCCAGGATCGCGGCGGTTGTGTCGATGCCCTGGCCGGCGGCCCCGCCGATCAATAGGTTGTACATGGGTAACTCCCTCCCTCATGGGTAGAAAGAAAGAGACCCGGGCCGGATCTCTTCCCCTCGCCTGATTAGAACGACGTCTTCCAGAGGCCGTGCAGGTTGCAGTATTCGTAAACCTCGCCGGATTCGACCGCGTCAAACTCCGCCTTCGGCTCCTCGCCGGGCTTCAGGAACTTGAACTCGACCTTGTCGCCCGCAACGAGCGCGATCCACTCGATGTGATGCTCGGGCAACATGGGGTGAAGCGTCGAGCCGACCGCGATCTTGATCTTGTCGCCTTCCGTCGAGACAACCGGCACGTGCTTCTCCTGCGCAGCGTCGGTGGTGTTCGCCTCGAGCTTTTTCATGTCCTGTCCGCAGCAGACGAGCGTCCCGCCTCCCTTCTTGATGAGGGCCACCATGTTTCCGCACATGTCACAACGATAGAATTCGACAGCCATGTTCGTACCCCTTCCCTTCTTTCGTTTATTCAAAGACGACGATCGCCTTGGCGCGCTTCACGCGCAAAAGCACCGTTTCAAGCAGACGGAACGAATGGTTGAGCTCCTTCTGCTCGAGGTAAGCGGTCGCCATATCCTGACCGATGGCGAGATCGATGTTGCGCTTGTCGGCGCAAACGAGGAAGGCCTTTCCCTTTCCGAGTGCGGGCGCCTTGATGACATGTCCGTCCACCAGCTTCGCCACGCGGTCGATCTCGAGAAGCCCCGTATTCGGCTGGAGCCTCTGCATCTTCATATAAACGTCCGGGCTCACGACGAGCGTGTAAGGCCCGTAGATCCCCTGCTCCGCGAGCAGCGAAATGGCCCCTGCGACATCCGAGAACGCATTCTCCCCCTTGGTCCAGTCGTTTCCCTTGACCTTGTTCGTACCCTTTGCGGTCAGAATGCCCTCGTAGCCAAGCGCCTCGCTTCCAAAGTAGATGAACCTGTCTTCCTTGAGCGCGGCCTGCTCGGCTGCCGCAATCGCCTTTGAAAGATCGAGGGGATAACCCGCCTTTGCGGCTGCCTCGATGTCCTTCGCAAGAAGGGTGAAGTCCGTGTAGAGTGTCGGAATCTCCACGTATTTCCTGCCGGTCGTCGTGATGACGCCGTCCGTGTCCGTTTCCGCCAGCGCCTCCGCATCGTCCAGCGGGACATAGCCCGTTCCAACGCCGAGTGGTCCAAAGACGCTCAGAAAGCGCCTGCCGGTCAGAATGCTCCGCGCGGTCTTTACGACGGCGGAATCAATCTGTGCCCATACCTCTTCCGAAAGGATAGCCGCTTCTCTGGACAGATAACTCATGTCGATCCCTCCTTCCTATTCGCCCAGGAGGCTTCCGACGGTCGTGCCGGAATCAGACGCCTGCTTTTCGGGGGCGGCGATCCCAAGTTCCTCAAGCATCTCCTTGACCTCGCCCTCTCCGGAAGCAAAGTGTTCCGCCTCCATGGGGTCGAGCGCGCGCAGAAGCGTCATCAACTCGCCCACATGCGCCTTCTCCTCGTCGCGGATGTCCGCGATAACCTTTTTGGCAAGCTCATTGTCCGTCGCCTGCACATGCGCGTCGTAAACATAGATTGCCTCGAGCTCTCCGGCGATGTCGAGACGAATGGCCTGAATCAGCTCCTCTTTGCTCATTTTCCGATCGACGTTACCCTGAAACGGATTTGCGAAAGCCGGCATACCTCATCCTCCATTCAGATCAGTTCTCAAATTGATATGGTTCCATATACCACTTAAAATTATACATGAAACAGAATCGAAACACAATAGTTGTCGGAAGATTGAATTTCTCGTTTTAACAACAAAACGGAAAAGTGAGAACGCCTCCGGGAACGAGAATCGTCCTTTGGAAGAAAAGGAAAAAGGAGAAGATTTCTCTTCTCCCAATTGAATCCGGCGACTTCCTACTCTCCCGGGCCGTTACCAGCCAAGTACCATCAGCGTATGGAGGCTTAACTTCTGTGTTCGGAATGGGAACAGGTGGGACCCTCCAGCTATTGTCACCGGAAACCATATTCGGTTGTGAATGTCCGCGGGGCTTGCAAAGCTTCTCTTTCTTCCGCATGCTCGGCGTGTTCCGCCTCGCCTGCTTCAGATTGAGCCGCTTCACCGCGTCTTCCTTCCGGCAGCTTTCACTTGCCGGTTCTCGTCCGCAGCGCGCTTCCCCTGAGGATATCCGCACCCTCAAAACCGCACAGGATGACCGCGAGTCTTCGAAGCCGGGTTTGCGTCCGCGCTTTCGCGCTCCGCTCGCCCTGGAGTTGCATCAGATCAAGCCCTCGACCGATTAGTATCGGCAAGCTGCATGTGTTACCACACTTCCACCGCCGACCTATCTACCTCATCGTCTTTGAGGGGTC
>JAEZRP010000048.1 GCA_023444095.1 Bacillota bacterium | reverse complement strand
ACGGACGCCCACCCGCCCGCTGTCCGGCAGCCAAGGCGAACATGCCTGAGGCCTGTTCGCCTCACGACTAACCGATTTCTATGGGTGACGCTATACGAATTTGCGCATAACTCTTGACAGTACCAAGTCGTTGTTGACGAAAGAATTCATGACACGCCAAGGTTTTGGTCGTAAGGAACAGAACTGGAAAAATCCCGGCGCGATGGCCGGGATTTTACTATTCGGAGTTATTTCACGATAAGAGCCTGTTCAAAATTTTCTGTAAAAGTGCACCAACTGTGAGGGATACTACCACACAGTTGGTGCACTTTTACAGAAAATTTTGAACAGGCTCGTGTGGTCAGCGATCTGACATATGTCCGGGTCGGCGCGAAATGGGCGTATATCTGCATCCTTCTTGACCTCGGTGCCCGTGAGATCATCGGGTACAGCGGTGGCGCGTACAAGAACGCAGAACTGGTACACAAGGCCTTTTCAACGGTGAAAGGGAGCCTCTTTGGAATCCGGATGTTCCATACCGACCGGGGCAGCGAGTTCGACAACGCCCTGATCGACGAGCTGCTTGACAGCTTCCAGATCAGCCGTTCGCTGATCATGAAGGGATGCCCCTACGACAACGCGGTGGCTGAGTCAACATTCAAGCGGAGTTCGTTTCCTCTCGGCGCTTTGACACGCTCGAGCAGCTAAAACTGGAACTGGTGGACTGTGTTCACTGTTTCAACAACATTCGGCTGCACAGTACGCTGGGATACTTGTCCCCGGTGGAATTCAAGAAAACCTGTATCTTATTATTTCTGTCCGATTTGGGGTTGACAATCTAAAACGCAACATTTGAACACCATGCCGAAAGCTGGATTGCCAATAGAATAAATCGTTCACTGCAGGTTTCGCAAGCAGGAATGCACTCGAAGGGTGTCGTCCTGGGCCATCATCGCCCGGGGTTTGCCTCTACGAATTGCCACAAGGCAAGCGACTTACGTACTGACTCGCCAGTCAAGTTGTATTTATGGGCGTTGTGTACCAACCAGTCGAGGATGGCGTCGATCAGCGTCGGATCAGGAAACAGCTCGTGCTATGCGGTTGGCGGAGCTAACCCGAGATCATCGTGGATGCGCGCCCATACCGAAGCTTAACCAGTTCCATGACCTCGTGACATTCGTCCACCGACAACGGCTTCATGCACCAATCTTCCAGGATCAGGAGCGGAACATTGGAAAGTCGTTTCCGGAACGAGGAGTATGCACCGGAAGAGTGGGCATCCTCATGAGTGCGGAACAGGTCGCTTGTCCGGATATAGCGAACGGCCTTGTTCTACTGACATGTACAGCATCTCAGAGCCGCGGCAAGGTAGGTCTTCCCGACGTTCGGAAGCACCGCCACAAACAGGTAGACCGCATGCTTCACATTAGTCATCCCGTTCAAGGACTTATAAATCCCAGAAAATTGGACGGCTGGCCGGACTGTTCATACAAACGAGGGAGTGGGATCGTGCATCCATACTCATCGCCCTTTATCGATAATGCGAACCTGATCAAGGATGGATGTGATTTTTTTGTACATGACGGTGATTCCGGACCGGTTGTTTTTGTTATTCCTTATGAAGTAGAATAACGCCAGTCCGACCCTCTCGTCGAAACCAGGACGCACCTTCATGAGCGCGCGGAAATTGTAGAGCAGGCTTTCGTAGACGGTTTCCGGCAGTGCCTGGTATCTTGCGCTGAGCGCGCGCGACTCCTCCCCCGTCAGCGGGGATTTGTGGTTGCGCTGCTTTTCCGCCTTCGCTTGTTCCCAAGCGTCCATGTCCCCCTGGGCCGCGTCTTTCCAGTTCCAATAGCGGGGGTCGCGCGCATAGAGGGTATCCTCGAGCGTCAACCGATCCTGCTCGTCCCGGGCATTTTCAAACGGTACGGTCATGAGCATGGGATTGAGTTCGAAGATCATGTCCAGCTGCAGTTTGATGCTGCGGAAAAGGTCCAGTGTCATGTGGTGAATCCGCAGCATGATCTTCGACTGGATCGGCATCCAACTCGCCATCCCGCGGGCGTAGAGCATCGTCGGCGAGAAATGGTACCCGTTTCTGAAATCCAGGTAGTGGCGGTCGATCTTTTCGTAGACCGAGTCCACGGGGATGGTCTCCAGCGTGTCCTTCATGTACGTTTCAAAGGGCGCGAAGGCCTTGTCGTGATCAACAAGCACGTTCAGGGCGATGCCGTGCATCACGTAGCGCACGAACGCTCCGACGCTCAGCTCCGCTTCCCGAGGTGCCATCATAAAGTTTCGGGCGATGATCGGGCGGGCGACGATTTCCCCGCACGCGCCGTTGAGGGCGATCTCCCGGTTGTGGGACACGATCGATGGGGAAATGGGGAGAAGGTCGTTTGCGTATGTGCCCAGATGATAGCTCCGGTCGTCCATTTCCATCTCGTCGGGTTCGCCAAAGCGACTGTGCGTCGGCGATGTCGTGTACGAAAGGCCGTACATACTGTTCAGCTTGAGGGCCAGTTCCAGATCGCTCATCGGCGGGTTCGCGCGGATCTGGATTCGGTTCGCGGGCGCGGGTAGGGAGGTGATCATGCCGTAGACCAGACGGCTGTCAAGTCCGCCTGTCAGATCGCTGGTTACATAGAGATAGTGGGGATCGTCGACGACCGCCACAAGGTTCGAGAGCAATTCGTCTTTCGCGGATTTCAGGAGGGCGCGGTACTGCTCGTCATGGTACCTCTCGTTTTTGTTAAGCGCCCTGCCGTATGCGTTATCAACCCATTCGGCGCCGTTTTCCGACAGTCGGAGATCCAGGTGTGTTGGCCGCTGACTGATTTCACGCACGTCCATCCGGTAGGAAAAATTCTGCCGCAAAATCTGGATCTTTACCGCGGAAAGAGTCACGCACGCCTTGTCCTCGTCGAGTGTCAGATTCGCGCCCATATCCGTCAGGAGCTCGAGCAGCATATGATAGCTGTTGGAGAGCATGATTTCCCCGCGGTTTTCGTAGTAGTAAATGTGGTTCATCCCGAAATAATCCGTGCTGACCTCGCAAGATTCTTCGTCCAGACGGAGCATCGTAAAGGTGCCCAAGGCACCGTAGAGCAGTTCGTAGTCCTCCGGCATTTTGATGTCCCGGAAGCCCGTGAGGAAACGCCCGTTTGCCAGAGAAACGCCGGAAAACAGGAGTTTATGTTCGCCGATTCCACGTATTTCGTGTTCCCGATTAGCCACGAGGGTGCCCCGGTAGTCCCCGAATGCGCAGAGCGCGCGGCCCTCGTACACACTGTTATGGGAAACGAACACTTCGATCCCGCCCTCCACGTCGAGTTCGCGTTCTCCGCGCGAAAAGGCCAAGGCGAAGTTGTAGAACGGGTATTGAAGGTCGAAAAGGCGCAGTTTCTGGCCGATGAGATTTTCGGGAACGGCCGTTTCCGCCAGGAACGCCCGGTACTCCGCCGCGTCTTCTTCCGGGAAAAATTCGACAGTGTTGGAGCGGTAGTAAGTCGATGTGCCCACGTGCCCGACGTAGCCCTGCACGAGATAGATGCCGGGGCGGTCGAGGATCCACTGGTGGGTGGGCTCTCCGCTCCGTTTCGATCGGTCGATTACCGCGCCGTCTCTGACGAGGTAGAACCAGTAGCTGTAATCCTTGTCCTGCGCATCGCCTTGAATGCCGACCGTAAGGGTGTTGCCCGCGACGTCCGCGCGTACCCTGTACAGGCCGATTCCCGCCTCCCGTTCCTCCGCCATCGCCCGGGCAAGCCGGTTGAGCCTTTTGGCATATTCGTCCGAGAGCGCGGGTTTTCCATCTTCCGTGCGCAATCCGCCCGGAGCGGAGAGAATGCGGGCATTTTTGAGTCGGCGCGCAGCCGCGCGACATTCCTCGATGAGCCAGTTGATGCAAAGCTCCTCCTCCGTGGCGGCGTCCCAGTCAAACAGGGGGAATGTCAGGAGCAGGTTTTTTTCGCCATAAGCGACGACCGCCGTATGCAACAAATCCGAAATCGCGGAAATAAAGGGCGCGCGCACCGATTGCCCGTCCTCTTCGCCTTCCGGCGCCTGAGAATCTGCCCCGCAGAGCGTGTCCCGGCGAAGTTGCTGCACGGCCGCATTGTTTTTGCTGAAATAAGCGAGGCTTTCGCGGGTAAAATCGGCGTACAGGAAGCGTTCTGCGACCGCCGGATCGCCTGCGCGCGCCGCCTTTCCAAGATCCACAGCCCCGCGCACGACCATGGACGGGATGCGCTCGAGCTGAACGGCGGTCTCCGCGCCGCAGTGGACGTCGAACTCCGCTTTCGCAAAATACAGCGCGGTCGGGTTTCTGCTGAATGTTTCGCCCTCCGCCGTACTGATCGTGCATCCGACGGCGTAGTATCCCGGCAGAATCAGTTGATAATTAAGGGGCTCAGGGGTTTTCCGGATGATCTGGTCGATCTTCGCGTCGTTGAGACTGATGTTATACGTATACGTAGCACTGGACGGGTAGGACGCTGCGACCGCGCAATGGAAGTGATCCCAGTCAATTTTCTGGTCGAACGCTGTGATCTCGGCCCTTCCGCACGCTGCAAAGCGCGCCTGCGCATCTGCGTGAGGTGAGTGGGTGGGGAACATGCTTCGCGTCGGCGGCGTGTTATCCTTTTGGAGCATGGCATCCTGGATCTGCTCCAGCCGCGTGTCATAGTATTCTTTTACATAGTGAAAAGGATTGAGTCCCCACTTGTGCTTGGCATCCGCCACGACATCCACGTGGGGAAGCACGATCAGATTCGGACTCGCGCACTGCTGCAGCGTCAGATAGTACTCGTTCAGATACTCGTTGGCAAACCGGATCTTGCCGTCCTCGTCTCCAAAGGACCTAATCTCACCGTCCGCCAGATATTTTTCCGCCCACATGGCGGGATGCAGAATGACAGCGCGCCTGTCGAGGTATGGCGCGATCATTTCGACGAAGCGTTCGCAGGATTCCCGCCACAAGGCGTGCTTCCGCGAGAACGGAACCAGTTTGAATCCGGCCGTCTGCATGAAACCCGACTGCTGGAAGAAATTGGACGAAGTCACGATAGATTTCCCGCGGGCGGCGAGGCCGAAGCGCTCGTCGATCAAATCGATGAGCAGGCAATCGAACTCCGTCTCACGCAGGAGCGCGGGAAGCGTCTTGTTTAAGTCGGCATGCACCGTCTGCCTGTGCCACTTGGATGCGAGATGAATCTCGTCCATTTCCACCAGAAACGGCTCGCTGACGGCGCTGACGAGAGATTGCCGTTCGACGAATTTCTTTACCAAATCTTTGTGATCCGCGAAGGAAAAGACGTCCATCGTAACGCTGCTTCCAAAGATGAATATGCCATTGTTCATTTCCCTATAGACTCCCAACTAAAGGAATTGGTCTAACGAGCCTCTTTGTCATCACCCGTAACACGAGAAGGCGGGGCTAAAGGTGGGTTGTCGGACCGAAGCGCCGAAAGAATCGACCGATCCGCACCGTTCATGAGGTTGTATCTGGTGACGATGTTGTTCCATTGTTTGTCGTTGTTATTGTCGTCGAGTACGTTATACTGGAAAAGCGACACGTCCTGTGTATTGGGCAGGTAATGAAGTCCCCTCTGCTTTCCCGCCAGAACGACTTTTACGCCGCCGAGCACCTGCATCACCTTCAGCCACAAGTCATCCGCGTATAGGCAATCGCTCAGAATGACTTCCTCATTGAAAGCCTCCTCGCCGAGCGTGTGGGGCGGTATTAGCATACCCGCGCCGCTCGTGCCCAGAAGATCCATGCGCGGCTGATCGACAAACTCGCTGGATTCGAGATCCCATGCCATGTACGGCTTGCATGTGCCATCCTCAAAGAACTTGATGCGGTGGGTGCGCATGGCGGAGACGCAGTTGGGGTAGTTTTCGTAGGAATGCAAGAGTTGTTCAAGCATATTGTCGGGGTATTCGAGATCGTCGTCTATAGTCACGATAATGGCTTCTGGGTAATCTTTACACGCATAGTAATACTTCTTGTGGGACATGAGGTTGTCGCACCAGCGAATTTCAAGCCCACTTTTTTTTAGCCTCATCAACTGCTTCGGAAGGCCAGCCTCACGCCCGGGGAATTGATTCTCGGCCAGCCATAGGATTACTTGATCCGCCTTCACCTTCTGTCGAAAGATATTTTTGACGACCAGGTGAATCGTGTCGATGCGAGCTGGGAACGTCGTCATGGACACGATCACCGGCGGCTTTCTTTTTTTGAGGTTGACACACCGCCATCTCGGCACCACGAGCTCGATTAGTGGTGCTGTCACCCTGCGGAGCCCCCCGCAGACGATTCCACCGTATTTTCGCGCGGCGACTTCGGGATGTAGTACCAAAGAGCGCATCTTGCGCGGCACAAAGGTGAGCGTACGCCCGATCTTGAACGACATGGAATTCTTGATCGCTGCGAGTTCCGCCCGCAAAGAGGCCGCGCTTTGCTGGGGTTCCATTATCGAAGAATTCTGTATAGGCGGCAGCGGCTGGCCGTCCCGGATGCTGCAAAATGCCGCCATACTGGTGTGATCCGCGAGGTCTTCGGGCGCAAAATTTTGGAAGATGTCCATCGTCCTGAACATTTCCCGAAGTTTCGCCTCATACGCAATATAATGCGGGCTCTGGGGTTCGCCCGCGTAGTTGCGCAGCGCGAAGATCAGATTAGAAAGCATCGAGCGGCGCACGCCCGGCATCAGCATGTCAGAATTGGGTAGGGCCAACACCTGGTTATAAAGGCCTAGCATCGCCAAGATCACGTTGTCCAACTTACCCGCTTTCTGGCTGGTGACCGAACCTGAGATATTGATTCTGTAATAGAGAAATGCCTCGGGAACATATGCGATTTTTCTCGCTAAAGCGATCGAAAGCGATGCAAAAGTTACGTCGTTGGTTGTCGAGAGCGCCATAAAGCGGAGTCCATTTTTACGCACGAACTCCGCTCGGTAAAACTTGGTCCATGGCGTCGGTATAACCATCGTAAAGATATGGAGCGGCATATCACGCCATGAGAATGTATCGCTATTTTCGGGCAGGCGTCCGCGCGTCAGCCCGTAGCGGTATTCGGCCTTGCGCGTCGAATTGTTGTAACGGTAGAAATCCTGTACGACGATATCGGCGTCCGCTTCTAGCGCCTTTGAAAGGAGTTTCTCAATCATCGACGCGTCCGCAAAGTCGTCGCCGTCCATGAAGAACACGTACTCGCCTGTCGCGTGATCAAAGCCGTAATTCCGCGCGACACCTCCGCCTTCGTTTTCTTTTAAGAAGTGATGGATCCGTTCATCCCGCTTGGCATACTCAGAAATGATGTATCCGGTGTGATCCTTGGATCCGTCGTTGACGCAGATGATCTCGAGATTTTTGTATGTCTGGGCGAGTAAACTATCCAGGCATTGGCCGATGAACCGACATATATTGTAGCAAGGGACGACGATTGATACCTTGGGGGTCGTATTCACTTCCACCGTGCAATATCCAGCCTTCCGCAGTTATTTGACTCTGCGCACGTTCGCTTTTATACTATGGGCGCAGCTTACCGTAGCATACACGTTTTCTGTAATGGAGAAATAGCGTTTCTCTTTATGGCGAATAAGGACTCTTTCCAAGCCATTTTTCGAGATTAACCCCATTAATCGCATATAACATGATTTTTTTTCACGAGCTTTCAGCTCTATTTTTCCATAATGCTACTGAGCCTCTTTTAATACCGTGTGCCAAGAATCTTGCGGTTGACCTAAATCAGAGTCCACAAGATTGCATAGCTTATCTGCTTTCCGTTTACATGATATCATGTTAGTTTAATATTTGTCCATGCAAATTCCGAAAAAAGATAGACGAAATCTTAACGATTGAGACGCATCGCGCTCTGGAGGGGCACTACTATTGACAATTACTCATTAGAAAATATATAATAAACATGATAAAAAATAAGGGGTTCGAGGACGCACAATGCTTTTGGGTCTGTCCCAGATTTTGTGTAAAGTCCAAAGCTGCGGATAGGAACCAAGTTGAGAGAGGGCGGCAGCAGGCTCTGCCTGCGCGCCCTTGTCTGCATCGTAGCGCAAACCGGGCGGCCTGTCAAGG
>JAEZRP010000045.1 GCA_023444095.1 Bacillota bacterium | reverse complement strand
ATGATTCCGGAGGGATCTTTTTTGCCGCTCCACTGAGGGTTCCGCGCCCGGTCGGCAAAATTACGCGAACTGGGATTGTTGCCGTTGTGTGTCCGCAGGGCAGAATTGATCCTGGCCGGCATCTCTCTTTGAACCGGCCAGGATGATACGCACTCCGTTCTTCGGAAGGGAGGGGTTTTCCGGGCGGCGGAGCCTTTTAATTCTTGGCGTTCTGATACAGCTTTTTGGACGCGAGAATGGAAACCGCATTGATCGCTACCGCCGCCAGGGCGGCGATTGCAAGGGCAAGCATCATGTTGCCGGTGACGCTCGCGAACATCTTGAGGATATTCTGCCCCAACGTCATGATCGATGTGCTGATAACGATGAGGAGGATAAAGGCCAGTCTTCCCTTTTCCACGCCGAACCGGAACATGAACGGCAGGTTGATTGACTGCAGGATTAAAGCGATACAGAAGAACAGCAGGCCGGTGATCAGATCCACTCCCCCAAAGGAAATGCGCCGGACAAGGGCCACGACGAACTGCGTCGCCACAGAGAGGACGACAGCTGCTGCGGTCAGAAGATATCCGAGCACGTACTTGCTCAACACAAGCCGACTTGTGGAGTATGGCATCATGGCGGCGAGGTGGTTCCACTTGGACCGCTCGTCGTACGCGAGGGCCGTAATTGGCAGCATTGCCGCGTAGATGATCGCAAAGCCAGCGAACGAGGAGCCCGGCAGGCATGCGAACACCACGATCACCAGGAGAAAAAACTTGAGCTGCTTAAACAACGTAAACAGATCCTTGAGAATCAAAGCCTTCATACGCTACACTCCCTTCGCGAGGAACAGGATGATATCTTCGAGCGTCGTGTGCTCCGCATGGAACGCGTCCGACACCAGGGATTTCCGAACAAGCACTTCCGCGCCGAAGCCGGTATCCTTTTTGCCGCGGATTGCTGCGGGAGGGATGTCCCGCAGCGCGTCCCGGGTGAGCTTCAAAATGGCGTATTCCTCCAGCAGCCGATCTTTTTCCTCAAAGAGCACGAGTCTGCCCTTGTGGAGGAATGCGATGTAATCGCAGATTTTTTCCAGATCGCTGACGATGTGGGAAGAAATCAGCACCGACCGCCCTTCGTCCCTCGTAAATTCGTTGAACAGGTCGAGGATCTCGTCGCGCACGATGGGGTCGAGACCGCTCGTCGCCTCGTCCAGGATTAAGAGCCGGGAGCGGTGGGAAAGCGCCACTGCGATCGCGAGCTTCATCTTCATGCCGCGTGAGAATTCCCGGAACATCTTTCGGTCGGGCAGATCGAACTTCTTGAGAAGCTCATAGTATCGGCGCTCATCCCAATTCTGATAGGTGTGCTTCATAACCGCATTCACGTTGCGCGCGCTCAGAACTTCCGGATAATAGGCCTCATCCAGCACGACACCGATATCCTCCTTGAGTGCCTGGAACTGCGGGCTTCGGTTGTCCGTCCCCAGTACCTGGACGCTTCCGCCATCCGAGGGAAGCGCGTTCATGATGAGGTTGATTGTGGTGCTCTTGCCCGCACCGTTCTCCCCCACCAGGCCCAGGATACATCCCGTGGGGAGGGAAAAGCTGATCTTGTTCAACGCAAAATCGGCATACTGTTTGCTCAGATCCTTGATTTCGATCGCGTTCATATCGCATTCTCCTTGATATGATTCATGGCGTTTGGGATAGCTGCTTATTCGGAGCTTCGCATGAGCCGGAACATCTCTACTACGTCGTCTACGCTCAAGCCACAGGATGGGGCAAGTTCGTATATCCTTGCGATGTGTTCCTCGATTTGCCGGAGGTTCGTTTCCCGGATCAGATCGAGGTTCTTTTCCGCCACGTAGCAGCCCTTTGTAGAGACCGTATAGATGTAGCCATCCTTCTCCAATTCGTCGTACGCGCGCTTGGTGGTGATCACGCTAATTCTGAGATCTTTGGCCAGGGTCCGGATGGAAGGGAGTAAATCTCCTTCGCGAAGCTCGCCTGAGAGGATGCAGCTTTTGATCTGCGCGTAGATCTGCGCGTAGATGGGCTGCCCGCTGGAATTACTGATGACGATGTCCATCTCCACACCTCCGGGAACGACTGTATATATACAATACGAACAGTATAGACACAGGTATGACCCTTGTCAAGGGGAAGAATTGTTAAATTGCGCGTGGGGGTTGAGGAAGGCGTGCATGCGCATCGCCCCTTCGCCAGACGGACAGGGCCCTCGCGCTTTGCAAGCGCGGGGGCCCTGTCTGGGATCTTTCGATCATCGCTCTACTTCAAGTTTTCCGGATTCAGTCCCTCCAGTTCCTGGATCGCGAACCGTCCGTCCTTCCTCACCAGCACGTCGTCAAAGTACATCTCTCCCCCGCCGTAGTCGGGGGTTTGGATGGAGACGAGGTCCCAATGGAGGGCGGATTTGTTTCCGTTGTCGCACTCGTCGTAGCACGCCCCGGGGGTGAAGTGGAACGAGCCCATAATCTTCTCGTCGAAGAGGGTATTGTTCATGGCCTTGGTGATAAAGGGGTTGACGCCGATGGCGAACTCGCCCACGTACTTGGCGCCGGGGTCGCACTCGAACACCTTTTGAACGCGCGCGGTGTCGTTCGCCTGCGCGTCGGTGATCCGGCCGTCCTTGAACGTGAGTCGCACGCGCTCGAACAGGAAGCCGTCGCGGGTCGAGGGTGTGTTATACTGGATGACGCCGTTCACGGAATCCTTGATGGGGGCGGTGAAGATTTCGCCGTCGGGGATATTCTTGCGCCCGGCGCAGGGGATGGCGGGCATGCCCTGAATGGAGAACGACAGATCGGTGCCCGGGCCGACGATGCGCACGCGGTTGGTCCTTTCCATGAGCGCGGCGAGCGGGGCCATGGCGCGCTCCATTTTGGAATAGTCCATTGTGCAGACGTCGAAGTAGAAATCCTCGAATGATTCCGTCGACATGGAGGCCATCTGCGCCATGGCGCGCGTCGGATAGCGGAGCACGCACCAGCGGGTGCGAGGCACGCGGATGTCGCCGTGCACGGGCTTCGCGTAGTACCGGGCGAACAGGTTCGCGCGCTCGGCGGGCACGTCGGAGGTTTCGAAGTTGTTCTCGATGCCGGAAAAGCCGATGTAGCACTGCATGTTCTTCATGAGAAGCCCGTCTGCCTCGGCGCGCAGTCTCAGCTGTTCCTCTGTGCAGCCCATGGCGAGGGCACGCTCGACCTCCGTCGAACTCTGCCATACGAACGGTCGCGCGCCCGCCGCGTAGATCGCCCGGACGAGCGCCTTCACGAGCGGTTCGCAGCCGTTCGTGGCGCTGACGAGCACGTTGTCGCCCGGCTTTGCCTCCGTCGAGAAGTTCACGAGCGTGTTTGCCAGCTTTTCAATCCTCGGATCCATCATTGCGTTTTCCCTCTCGTTTCTATCCTTTGCGCCGGTTCCATGAAGGCGCTGACGATCGATTTGCAGATGCCGGAGATGATGTGCGCGACCTCCTGCCGGGTGCGCGCGTCGTCGTTCAGAAGCCAATGGCGCACCACGTCGATGCTCCCGGCGGAGAGGTAGCGGTAGATATCGTCGGCGGTTTCCTCCGGCATGCCCTCCTTGCACGTCCATGCGGACATGAAGAACGCGCGCGCCATCGCGAGGATGCGGCGTATGAACTGCGTCCCGCCGTTTTCGCCCAGTATGACGCGACACATGTCGCGGTTGCGGTCGAGCACGTTCATGATATTCAGAAGAAGCCCGTCGATGTCCGGTCCACCGATGTCCTTCGAGAGCGCCTCTGCGAGTTCCTGATAGAGATCGTTCTCAATCTGGGTCAGAAGCTCGTAGGGGTCCGCATAGTGCGCGTAAAACGTGCCGCGGTTCAACCCCGCCGCCTGGCAGACCTCCGTCACGCTGATGCGACTCACGGGCTTTGTCTGCAGGATCGATAACAGGCTCTCCCGCAGCACCATCTTTGTATACCGAATCCTTCTGTCGGAATCCCGCATGCCGCCCCATCCCCCCGCCGCTTCATTGTCGTTATTATAGTATAATATGGACGGAAAGATCAACCGCGGATTCTACCGGAAGGCGAACGCGCCGTAAAATTCATTCGGCAGGTTGACGAACATATGTTCCTGTGATACGATTTGGAAAAAGGAGGGGGTCGCATGGCGCACGGGGGAAAAGTCGCGATCGTGACGGGCGCGTCCGGCGCGGGGATGGGGCGCTCGATCGCGCTGACGCTTGCGCGGGAAGGGATCGCGGTCGTCGTCAACTACCGGGCCAACCGGGACGGTGCGGAGGCGGTTGCCGCGCACATCCGCGCGCGGGGCGGAGAGGCGGTCGTCGCGCGGGGGGACGTGTTTGAACGGACAGACTGCGAGGGACTCTTCGAAGAAGCGCTTTGCGCGTACGGGAAGGTGGACATCGTCGTCGTCGGGCCGGGGGCAGACTTTCACATGGAGAAGCCCGCGGAGCTCAGGTCCGGGCTCGCCGCGCGGGACGCGTTTCAGGAGCTCGCGCCCGTCTACAACCTTCTGCCCCTCGCGCTCGCGGAGATGGCGAAGCGGAAGTGGGGACGGATCGTCGGCATCGCGTCGAACATGGACATTCCTTCCCCCGCCTACGCGTACAACGCGGCGAAGGCCGCCCGGATTGAGGCACTCCGGCTCGCGGCGGGCGAGGCGTGGAAGGCGGGCGTTACGGTCAACGCGGTCGCGCCTGGGCCGGTCGATGCGTTCCAATCGTTCGAGGAGGCATGCGCGCGCTGCTACCGCGCGAAAGGATCTGCCGCGCGCGAAGGAGTGACGCCGCAGGACGTGGCGGAGGGCGTGGCGTTTCTGTGCTCGCGCGCCGCCGACTACGTCTCCGGCTGCGTTCTGCCATACCGCTTTTGAAGAAGGCAGGGTTTACAAACTTAGCGAAATGGTTATAATGGACTTATCATCTTTCGAGGAGGAGATTCCCATGAACATCAAGGGCACAAGGACCGAGGCCAATCTCATGGCGGCGTATGCGGGCGAGAGTCAGGCACGCGTGAAGTACGAGTATTATGCCTCTCAGGCAAAGAAGGACGGCTACGAGCAGATCGCCGCGTACTTTGCGGAGACCTCCGCGAACGAAAAGGAGCACGCCAAGCTCTGGTTCAAGCTGCTGCACGGCGGGATGCCCGCGACGAACGTTAATCTCGCAGACTGCGCAGCCGGCGAGCATTACGAGTGGACCGACATGTACGTCAAGTTCGCAGCCGAGGCCCGCGAGGAGGGCTTCGATGCCATCGCCAGACTGTTCGACGGCGTCGCCGCCATCGAGAAGGAGCACGAGGAGCGCTATCGCAAGCTGCTCGCGAATATCGAGGGCGGACTGGTCTTCTCCCGCGAGGGGGACATGATCTGGATCTGCCGCAACTGCGGACACATCCACGTCGGCAAGGAAGCGCCCGATCTCTGCCCCGTGTGCGCGCATCCCAAGGCCTATTTCGAGCTCCGCGCCGCAAACTATTAGATGGAGACGATCGCGAGCTTCACGGTCGACCATCTCCGCCTGCTCACCGGACTCTACGTCTCGCGCGTCGACCGCGTGGGCGGCGCGAACGTCGTCACGTTTGACCTGCGCATGACGCGGCCCAACGAGGAGCCCCCGATGGACACCGCCGCCGTGCACGCCGTCGAGCACCTGGGCGCGACCTATCTGCGCAACCACCCCGAATGGGGTGAGCGCATCGTGTATTTCGGACCGATGGGCTGTCGCACGGGCTTTTACATGATCGTCGCGGGGGAGGCAAGTCCCGCGGACGTGTTCCCGCTCGTCGGGGACATGCTTTCGTTCATCGCTTCCTTCGACGGAGAAATCCCCGGCGCGTCAGCCGCTCAGTGCGGCAATTACCTCGACATGAACCTCTCCATGGCCAAGTACCACGCGAAGAAATATCTTCGCGAGGTGTTCGAGTGCCCGGATGCTGGGAGGCTGAGGTACCCGGAATGACGCCGAGATGTCCGTGGTGACGTAAAGGGTGCTGTCCTCTGGTTCCCTGCGGCGCGCTGATCGTATTTTCAATCCGCTCAACCCGGTCGCGGAGCGAATTGACTTGCCTGCGGCAAGCCAACCTCCAAGGGTTCTCTGAGCATTCCGAAAAAATGTCATATAGATCGTTGTCCGTCGGTCGTCCGGGGCCTTGCCCCGGGCGACCGTATTTGATTTTAGGCATCACGCAATGCCCAAAAGCAGGAGCGTCGCTCCGGGGTTTGGCCCCCGGGCGACGACGCGCGGGATGATACTTCTCCCCATCCGGCAGGGGTTTCCCATGGGCATCAGTCCTTGAGCGGGGTCCGGGGCGGCCCTGACGTTTTCCCCTCCGTTACTCCTGCAGCAGCCTCGCCACCTCGAACAGGTCGTTGGCGGACTCGGTCCAGTGGGAAACGGCGCCGCGGGCCATATGGATGGTGCGGATTCCGAGGGTGCGGGCGGTTTCGAGGTTGTCGAGGCGGTCGTCGACGAAGGCGCAGACGGCGGGATCGAGCTCGTCGCGGTCGAGGAGCGCGCGATAGATGGCGGGGTCGGGCTTGGCGGAGCCGACATCGGTGGAGATGAGAACGTCGTCAAAAAGCTCGAGGAGGCCGGCGTTTGCGAAGACGCGCTTCAGGGAGGGCATGGCGTTTGAGAGCAGGTAGACGCCCCGGCCCCGGCCGAGGTGTTCGATGCCCGTGCGGGCGTCGTCGTAGAAGTCGTAGCGGGCGTCGTTCTCGGTCATGTCGCGGGCGAGCGCATCTGCCTCGCGGTCGGTGAGCGTCCAATGAAGCCGCCTCGCAAGATCGATAAAGTAGTTGCGCCGGACGGCGAACTCGATGGTCTCGTCGGAAATGGGCAGAGACTCGTCGAGGTAGAGCGCGGCGGCGGCGTCCATGGCTCCGCCGATCTCGTCTCGCGTGGCGGCCCGGAGGCGCGCGGGTCCGACGATTTCCTCAAAGCGCACGGTCGTTAACCAGCTCCCCATGCGCGGCAGGCAGATCACGCCGCCCGCGTCCAGTATGACATGCTCGATCATCCGTCTTCTCCTTGCTGTCGTTTGCGCCCATTATAGCACATCCTCCGGGCCGCGGACAATGGCCTTGCTAATGCCGAGCATATTTGATATTATCCGATGTATGTTAAGTTGTGCAAGGTGTCAGACGCGTATGATGGGTTTCATGGAATATGCGCGAATCCCACAAAAAGAGGACGTCAAAATTGCGCGCATAGGTTTGATCAGGGCGGCTGAAAAGAGATGAATCGGGGTGTGTCAGATGAAATTAAAATTAATATCTGTAGACGGCAGAATTGACCATAAAATCTCACGATACAATTTACAATTTCCGTACTAAAAACGGATTGACTTTGCATGGTTCGGGGTTATAATGGCAACGTTGGCAGACAACGAGGCATTTGGGAAAGGAATGATGGATATGAACCAGACGACTCACGTCATGCTGCGCTTGCTCTCAGACGATGCGGGACTCGGCGCACTCGTCGAGACGCGGTATGCTCCCCACAGACGCGCACGCAGACGCATGGCCTCCGCTGGGCTGGGCGCACTCGCGACCGGGCTTGCGGTGATCGCAATGGCGCTCGCCGCATCCATCCGATAACGACGACCGACAAGAAGAAGCGTCCATGAGACGCATGGGAGGAAATTAAATGTTTGATTTTTTGAATAACGCGAATGCCGCGACGTTCTCAAGCAGCGAGCCTGCGACGCTCTATACCGCCGCGAAGGCCGTGTACGGATACAAGGAAATGCTCAACATGGAGCCCGCTCCCTTCGCCTACGTGCCGCGCCGCGCTTCCGGCAAGGGCGTGGGTGCGCTGAAGGAGTTGTTCCTCCGGCACAGGACGCCCCGCACCCCCTCGTACACCGCGCCCCGCGGCGCCATGGCCAACGGATAAGCGGGTCGAGTTGCATGAGGCGGCCATGTGAGGGGAAACCCCGTCCGCGTCGCCCCTTTTCCCACCGGGTCATGAAGGGCGCGCGGACGGGCGGCGAAACCCGAACCGCGCGGCGAACGCCGCACACAAAGGGATGTCTGCCAAATCCTCGACCTCGCGAAACGCGGGGTCGTTTTCTTTTTTTTGGGTCGATTTCGGGTGATTCCAATTTGGAGATCCAAATTTCATGCATTCTGCACAAAGAATGAAGTGCGTCGTTGCGGAAAGTTAATCCAATGTTAGGGAGGTCTGACATGAAGATGGTCCATCGAATCTCTATATCGAATTTACCAGATTCATACATTTTTCCTATTTACTTGCTCGGGATTCGGGTTATACTATAGGCGTCGGGAGGGAAACCGACAGAAAGAAAACGAGGAGGAAAAAACGATGAAGATCAATCTTTACGAAGTCTCTCGGAACGTCTACGGCAGGGAAGTTTCCAACATGCAGCCCGTCGCGTTCGGCTACGTGCCCGCGAAGAAGCGCAGCGAAACGTTCAAGGCAATCGAGGACAACGCCCCGTGTGTCGGCGAGCATTGCAAGAACAACGGCAGCACGCTCTACCGTACGGCAGTCCAGCACGGCTGACCGACGGAACGAGCCGCTCCGGCGGCAATCTCAAGACAGCGAGGCGGCCCTCTGAAGAGGGGTCGCCCCTTTTCATAAAACGAGGAAAGAAAGGATGATTCATTTGAAGCGCATTCTCATGAACGACATTGTGGCCCCGGTCGACGCGTTTGACCTGTTCCCCCGAAAGCGGCATTGGTTCCCCCGCTGGATCAAGGCGCTCCTTAGCAGAAGCCCGCGCGTCGAGCCGGTTCGCGTCCGGACGGCTGTCGCGAAGTATTGACGGAAAAAGGTATTGACTTGGACTTCGCTCCAGGTGGTAACATGGTCCCGAAGAAAGGAAGTGAAGAGATTGAATCGGAGAATCATGATGATGGACAGTGGCTTGGTTCTGCGGGACTTCGACGTGTTCGCGCCCAGGAAGGGCAGGCTCGTCAAGGCGGTGCGGGCGTTGATGTCCAAACGGCGCTCTCACCCGGCGTACACCGGCGAATGCGTGTGCGCGCCCTGTCAGGTTCACTGACGAGACAAAGACGCCCCGACGGAGAGTCGGGGTTGTTTTTTTTATCTGCCGCCTTCCCGCTTGCGGAGGAATTCGTTTAGAAATCCGCGCATATAAAGGTCCCGGCCTCGGCGCTTCATGAGCGGCTTTCCGTGGAAGCAGTTGACGGCGGGCGGCCCGTGCGACACTCTCTCGCACGAAGCGTGCGCCTCCTTGATATGCTATTTGCTCACCTTGTCCTCCGAAGTCCCTTGGGCAGATGGTTCTTAAGGAGCCCGCCCGACGCCTTTCCCCACCCGAGGGGCATGTCGGAGAAGGTCGCGACGATCCAGCCCGCACCGGAACAGGGCACCGCCTCGCCCCGGAGGTACGCGCGCGCCGCGCCTTCGTCCAGCGGAAGCACCGGAAGGCGGGCGTCCGCCATCGCCAGCGCGTGCATGGGCTCGAGCCGGTTCGGGAAGACCCGCACGAGCGCAAGGCCGGGGGAGATGACCTTCCGTCCGTTCGCCGGGGGCGAGAGGCGCGGAACGGCATACAGCACGTCGCCCCGGAGCGCGGGCATACTTCCCGCCGGGAGGGGTGGATACTCCGAAAGGTAGCGCGCCTCCGCCGCGCGCGAGGCCGTGTCGGGTCCGGAGAAGCCGTCCGTTCGTGCGGACGCGCCCGCTTTGACGAACAGAGCGGCGAACTGGCCGTCGCCCCGCGCGCGGTGGGGCCACACGCGCAGCATGCCGCCCTCCGACGCGCCGAGGCCGGGAAGGGAATATTCGCGCGGCATAAATTCCGGATGCTCGCGGAGGAACGCCCGCGCGACGCCCTCGTTTTCGATCTCGTTGAACGTACAGGTGGAGTAGACGAGCCGCCCGCCGGGGGCGACCATCCGCGCGGCCTCCCGCAGGATCGCCGCCTGCCGCCGCGCGCATCCGGCGGGCGCGCCAACCGTCCACTCGCCCCGCGCGTCGGGCTCGCGCCGGAACATGCCCTCGCCCGAGCAGGGCGCGTCGACCAGCACCGCGTCGAAAAATTCCGACCAACGCGCGGAGAGCCGTTCCGGAAGCTCGTTCGTGACGACCGCGTTCGGAACGCCCATCCGCTCGATGTTCCCGTAGAGCATGCGCGCGCGCTTCAAATCCGGCTCGTTTGCGACCAGCACGCCTGCCCCCGCGAGCGCGGCGGCAAGCTGCGTGGACTTTCCGCCCGGCGCGGCGCACAGGTCGAGCACCCGCTCCCCCGGTCGGACAGCCAGCGCGGACGCGGGCATCATTGCGCTCGCCTCCTGCACGTAGAACGCGCCGGAATGGTGGGCGACCGAAGAACCCGGACGCGCGCCGGGCGCGAGGTACCAACCGCCCTGCGCCCACGGCACCGAGCATTCCACGAACTCCGCCGCCGCGGGCGGGCGCAGGGGATTCGTCCGCAGCGCGAGCGCGGGCACTTCTCCGAGCGCGGAACAAAACGCGTCCAGCTCGCTTCCGAGCAAGGCGCGCATGCTTTTGATAAAATCTTCCGGCAGATTCATGGATGCTCCTCCCGGTCGTGCGCAAAGAGGTGGTATGTTTCCGCAGCGTGCCCGTCGGGTGTGCGCCCGCCCGCGAGGCGGTAGCCGCACTTCTCCAGCACGCGCCGGGATGCCGCGTCGTCGGCGCTCGCCGTGCAGATGATGCGCTTGAGCGAAAACCGCGCGAGCGCCCAATCCGTCGCCGCGCGGCACGCCTCCGTCGCGCAGCCTCTCCGGCGGTACTCCGGCAGCAGGAAAAGAAAGACTTCCGCCTCGCCGAGGTCGCGCCTTCTGACGCCCGCTGCGCCGACCAGCGCGCCCGTCGATTTCTCGAACAACCCCAGGCATGCGCCGCCTTGCGCGTCCATTATGCGCGCGTTTTCGATCTGTGATTCAAAGAACGATCGGGCGCATGGCCTTTGGATACCCCAGTCAGGCAACTCCGGGCTGTCGAGCAATGCGAAAAACGCCGGAAAGTCCGCGTCCCGGAACGGGCGGATGAGGAGTTGTTCCGTTTCGAGGGGGATGAACAGCGTCATCTTGCGCTCCGAATGGCCGTGCGCGGTCACGTCCTCGCCGGGTACGAAGCCAAGCGCGGCGTAAAACGGCCCCGCCGCCGCGCCGAGCGGGTCGTCCGCGCGGTAGGTCGTGACCGAGACCGTCTCCCCGCGCGGGAATTCTTCGCGCATCCGCCCGACCAGCGCGCGCCCGAGCCCATGCCTGCGCGCCCATGGCGCGACCATCAGAAACGAGAGCTCCCGCCGCTTGCGCGCAAACAGAAGCCCGCCCGCGAAGCGGCTGTCCCACTCCGCCGCGAGCGCCTCGCCGGAGACCGCGCATTTTTCCACGATCCGCGCGTGGCTCTCCGGGTCAAGACCCGGATAATATTCCGCCATGGAGACTGCGAGCGCGATCCAATTTCCGACGTCTGCCGCCGTTGCCGCGCGGATCATCGGGGGCACCTCTTCGCCGCCTCGAGGTAGAAGCTCTGGAGGCCGCGCGCGTTCTCGCGGATGTCGTAGCCCCTCTCTCGCACTGCCTGCATTGCTTCCTCGCTGGCCTTCCTGCGGTCGGACGGAGCGAAGCGCGCAAGCGACTCGACCCACGGCGCGGTGGAGGTGATCGGAAGATAGCCGACGAGGGGCGTCAGCTTCGCGTCGCGCGTCACCGTGTCGCTCACGAAGGTCGGAAGACCCGCGCACTGCCACTCGACGAGCACGTTTGGAAAGCCTTCCCATAAGGACGGCAGAAGCATTACGTCGAACACGGATAAAAGCCGCGGGATGTCCGTGCGTACGCCGAGCACGAGCACGCTCTTTTCGATGCCGAGCGCGGCGATCTTTTTTTCCACCTCGTCCCGCAACGCGCCGCCACCCGCGAGCGCGAGCTTGGCGCCCGGGTTGACCTTGAGGTAATCGCAAAACACGTCGAGCAGGAAGGAATGGTTCTTAGGCTTCGTGAAGTTCGCGACGCAGCCGATCAGAAGTTCCCCGCCCACGCCCAACGCGTGGCGCTGCTCCTCCCGCGCGGCGGGGTCGAACCCGTACTTCTCCGTCTCTACCGAGATGCGCGCCACGGAGAACGGGCGCGAGCGGAACAGCCACTCCCCCGCCTCGGCTCCGCAGGCGTAGGCGTCGGTGTACAGATGATCGAACAGCGGTCGGAGCAGCCTGTGCGCCGTCAGGTATTTGCAGTAGCTGTTTTCCGAGTGCGCCACGCGCACCTTCGCTCCCCCGAGCAGCGCCGCGAGCATCTCGAGCGCGAGCGTGCAGGAGTTTCCGTGCGCGTGTACGACCGCGTACTTCCCGCGCCGAACGACGCGCGCGAGCCGAAGGACGTAGGAGACGGGGTGATGCAAGCGCCCCCCGACGACGTGGAGTCTGCCGCCCACGCCGAGGATCTCGTCGCGGATCTCGGCAGGTGGGTCGTTGAGCGCCACGTAGTCGACCGCGACGCGGGCGTGATCGAGCGCGCGCGCGTAGCGCAGGGTGGACATCGTCGGGCCGTCAAAGGCCATGGGCACGGTGAGGATGGTGAGGACCTTCGGCGCGGGGGCGGCCTTTTGCGCAGGCAGTTCGTACAGGGCGCGCCGCCCCTCGAACGCCGCGTCGATCATGATCCGGGAACCGAGTCGGTCGAACCGGGGATTGAGCCAGCCTTCGCGCCCGAAGGGCAAAAAGGCGCGCGCGAGCCGGGAGACGTCGTTCCCGTCCATGGCATAGACCGATTGCATGCGCGCCTTGTCGGGACCCGCGTCCGCGACTGCCAATCCGCCCGCACCCAGGGACGCACGGCCCGCGCGCGTCAGGGATGGCCAGAGACGGCGATGCTCGAACGTCCGATCGGTCAGCGAATAGTAGCCGTCCTCCCCACCCAGCCGGCAGAAGGAGACGATCTCGTCGTCCGAAAACCAGTTGCCGCCAAAGACGAAGTCTTCGTCCGCGAGCGTGAAGGGACTTTCCCCGTGCATACCCAGCGTTAAAAGCCGCGCGTGCGCGTCCTTTCCCGCAAACCAGCGGTGTACCGCCAGAAAGCGCGAACCGGAAGGGTTGATCGCGAGGTCGCCGATCGCGTGGGTCGCGCCGCGCATCGAGGCCTTTTCCTCGAATGCGCCGAGGGCCGCGCTGGTGAGAATGGGCGCGCATTCGCCCGTTTCAAGGCTCATTCTCCAGACGGAGGGCGCGTCTGGGCGCGACAGATCGACAGCGAGTGCCGTCCTGCCGTCCCGCGCCACGGCTGAAACGGGCATGGGGAGAATCTTCAGATCCCGTTTCCCCTCCGCGTCGCAGATCACCGAGACGCTTTTCCCTTCCCGGAGGTCGTTGTAGAGCACCCTGTCCCGGAAATCCGGGCCGAGCCATTGAAGCGCGCAGCCCCGCTCGAAGCTCCACGCGCGCGTTTCGGCGAATTTGTGGAAGCGCCCGCCTTCGAGGAGGTAGAGTCCCGCCACGGGCGCGCCTGCGTCCGCACGCAGCGCCAGCGCGCGCTTCCCCGACAAATCCCACGGCGATTCCCCGGAGCCGGAGAACCATTCGCCCCCGTCGTCGGGCGTCGCACGCCGAAGCGCGCCTTCGCTGCGCGGCATCCGCGCCGCGCGAAGCGCGCTCCCGAGCCTTGAAATGACCGATCCGTTCATGAAAACCTCCGATGGGGAGGGGATGCCGGGGGAACGCCGGGGCTCGCCCCGGCCCCGCTCAAGGGCTGACGCCCTTTGGAATCCCATGCTCCGCCGCGCAGCGGCAGGGACGAAAATAAGAATCTCACTCCGTTTGGGAGTTCAAAGAGACTTGTCTCCTCGAGGTTGGCTTTTCGCAGGAAAGCCAAGTCGCTTCGCGACCGAGCCGATGGAATCCCGATTCAATTTGCTCGCCGCAGGAGTCCGGAGGGCAGCGCCCTCGGGCATTTCTCCCTACTCCAGCGCCGAGAGTTTCCCCGGCAGGACCCCCGTCTTCTCGTACTCAAGGATTTTGGCGTCGACGAGGGTGCGGTACCAATCGCACTCGAGGTAGTGATAGAGATAGCCCTCGCGGCCGTCGAGGAAGCCGAGGCGGAAGACGTAATTGTAGAAGAACCAGAGCTTGGCGCGCAGGAAGCGGGGCGCGCGATAATAGAGGCCGAACTTGGCGCGGCGCTTTTTGCGGATGGTCGCGTCGGTCGCGACGTCCGCGGACGCGCCGGAAACGAAGATGACGTAGTCGAGCATCTCACGCGTGGCGTACCAGTTGTAGCGGGCAATGTAGCTCGATACATCCTTGAAATCGTGGTGGATGAACCGGGGCTTGATGAGCGCGGACTCGCCGGAGGCGAGAATGGTGTGCGCGTCGCGCTTGCGGTCCTCGATGCGCCCGACGCCCGTCCGGAAGAGCATAAGCTTGCGCTTTTTCGAGATGCCGTGCTCGATGGCGCGGCCCAGGAAGTAGTAGGTGGATTCCATGGTCACGCCGGACACGCGGCCCTCCGCGATGAGCACCTCGCACGCGCGGACGACCGCGGGGGTCATGCGCTCGTCGGCGTCGAGCCGAAGCGTCCACGCGGTGCGGATGTCCGCGCTATCGATGGCCCAGTTGAATTGCTTCGCGTAGTACTCAAACTCGTGGAACAGGACGTCCGCGCCCATCTCGCGCGCGATCTCGACGGTTCTGTCGGTAGAGCCGCAATCGACGACGACCGCCCGCGAACAGAAGCCTGCGATGGACGCAAGGCAGTCTCGCAGGTTCCGCTCCTCGTTTTTGGTGAGTATGATCGCGGTGATGTCGGCCATCTTATTCCTCCGTGCGCCTGATGGATTCAGGAAACCCGACGATGCGGTAGTCGCGCGGGTAAGCGGACATGGCCTCGTCGTACGCGATCCCCCCGAACGCCTTTCTGACGAGCGTCGACGCGCCGAGGAGTCGCAGAACCGGGTTGAAAAAGGGTGTGAACGCGATCTTCTCTCCGCGTACGCGCGCGATCTCGCGCATCAGGTCCGTCGCGGTGGAGAACTCCGCGTTCTGGGGGTAGAAATAGCCCGCCGCGCGGTCGTCGACCAGGAGGCGGATGAACTCCGCGAGGTTTTCGACATAAAGGACGCTGCGCGCGCCCGG
The DNA here is from genome assembly GCA_023444095.1 of Bacillota bacterium. Classification (GTDB taxonomy): domain Bacteria; phylum Bacillota; class Clostridia; order Christensenellales; family Aristaeellaceae; genus RUG11247. Next base: position 68,102 of record JAEZRP010000045.1, on the reverse strand, counting down.
AATGTCCGGAAACACGGGCAGCTTCCCCGCCCACGCGGAGAGCGTTCTGTAATTGCCCCGGCATCCCTTGCCGTAGACGGTCGGTAGCCGCAGGATTGCGACGCGGAAGCCCTCGTCCGCGAGCGCGAGGACGCCTTTTTCGGCCTCGAGCTTGCTCTCACCGTAGGCGTTTTCGGGCGCGGGGGGCGTGTCCGGACGGACGATGCGCGTCTTCCCCGCGCGGGCTGGCGGGCCGTAGACGATCATGCTCGACAAAAAAAGAAAGTGTCCGCAGCCGTCCGATTTGGCCTTTCGCGCCGCGGCGACCGCGAGATCGCGATTGACGGCCATATACCTTTCGCGCATGGAATCATTATACTTCACATGCGCGAGCCCCGCAACGTGCAAAACGCTGTCGTAGCGTGAAAAATCGGCCGCATGCCAATCCTCGCCCCGAAGCGACACGGCGTCGACCCCGTATTCCCCCGGAAACAGCGCGGCGCGCGCGCGAAACGCCTCGCCGATGAAGCTCCCGGCTCCGGTGACGAGTACCCTACGCATTCGAATCCGCCTTGATGTGCGCCCTGGCCGGGTTCCCGCGTCCGAGAAGCGTTCCTATAACGCACTTCAAATCAAACAAAAAGCTCATGTCCCTCGCGTATTCTCCGTCGTAGCGCGCCTTCAGCGGCACGGGGATCTCGTTTCTTCCGTTGATCTGCGCCCAGCCCGTCAACCCGGGCCGGAGCGCGTTCGCGCCGTACTTGTCGCGCTCATCGAGCAGGTCCGTCTGGTTCGGGAGCGCCGGGCGCGGGCCCACCAGCGACATTTCGCCCTTCAAAACGTTCCATAACTGCGGAAGCTCGTCGAGGCTCGAATGGCGCAGCGAGCCGCCCGCCGGGGTCAGGTAGCGCTCCGCGCGCTCGAGCTGGTGCGCGGGCGTCATGTGCGGGGCGGACTGGTACATGGTCCTGAATTTGTAGATGGTGAACGCGCGCCTGTCCCGGCCGATCCGCGTCTGCCGGAAAATCGCCGGTCCGCGCGAGGTCGCCTTCACCCACGCGGCGAGCGCGAGAAACACCGGAAGAAGCGCGATGAGCAGCACAAGCGAAAAAACGATGTCGAGTCCGCGCTTGACGGTTGAATACATGCAATGACACTCCATTTGTGATCATACTGGCCCATTTATACCGAAATAATTATATACCCGCCAAAGCGAGCCTTGCAACCGCAAACCTGTAACAGTCTCAAAAAACCAAATATAAACTGATGTTCGATTTTCAAAGGGGGTGGGACATGGTATAATATTCTCATAATCATAAGGCGCATGGAGGAACGGAACATGGCGGACAAGAGGGCGCAGGACAAGGGCGTTTCCAAAAAAGCGGGCGACGAGCGCAAGGTCGCACTCGAAAGCGCGATCGCGCGGATTGAGAAGGATTTCGGAAAGGGGTCCGTCATGAAGCTGGGCGACAAGGAGCACATGCAGGTGGAGATCTGCCCGACGGGCTGCCTGAGCCTGGACTTCGCGCTGGGCGTGGGCGGGCTCCCCAAGGGGCGCATCGTCGAGATCTACGGGCCGGAGGCGTCGGGCAAGACCACGCTCGCGCTCCACTGCTTGGCGGAAGCGCAAAAGCGCGGCGGCACCGCGGCCTTCATCGACGCGGAGCACGCGCTCGACCCCATGTACGCGAAGGCGCTGGGCGTCGACACGGAGAACCTCTATGTCGCCCAGCCCGACAACGGCGAACAGGCGCTTGACATCTGCGAGGCGCTCGTCCGCTCGGGCGCGATCGACATCGTGGTCATCGACTCGGTCGCCGCGCTCGTTCCCAAGGCGGAAATCGAGGGCGACATGGGCGACAGCCACGTGGGCCTGCAAGCGCGGCTCATGTCCCAGGCGCTCCGCAAGCTCGCGGGCGTCATCTCCAAGACAAACGCCATCGCCATCTTCATCAACCAGCTGCGCGAAAAGGTGGGCGTCGTCTACGGAAACCCCGAGGTCACGACCGGCGGCAAGGCCCTCAAGTTCTACGCCTCCGTGCGCATCGACATCCGCAAGAGCGAGTCCATCAAGGACGGCACCGAGATCGTCGGCAATCGCGCCAAGATCAAGGTCGTTAAAAACAAGGTCGCGCCGCCCTTCAAGGCCTGCATCGTCGATATCCTCTACGGCTCCGGCATCTCCCGCGCGGGTGAGCTTCTCGACATGTCGGTCGAGCGCGACCTCGTCCAGAAGGCCGGCGCATGGTTCTCCTACAAGGGCGCGCGCATCGGCCAGGGCCGTGACAACGCCCGCAAGTACATAGAGCAGAACGCGGACGTGTTCGACGAGCTCGAGAAGACGCTGCGCGACCGCTTCCTCAACGGCGAGGCCGCCGGGGACGCCGTGAAGGACGAAAAGCCCGAGGAGGGAGAGGAAGAGGAGCTCGATCTCGACGAGGATTTCTAGGGAGAGACGGGAACGCCGGGGGTTATGCCCCTGAACCTCGCCAAGGGGCGGACCCTTGGAACCCCTCATTGGAAATGTATTATTTCATATCTGTGCGTCGGTCGTCCTTGGGCTCAGCCCGGGACGACCAATTTCCGTTTTGGGATGCGCGCAAAGAAAAATCGGCTGCTCGGGGTTGGGCTCCCGGCAGCCGAAAGACGATGATCGTTATTATCCCGGCAAGGGATTCCGAAGGGCGTCAGCCCTCGGGGGTTGTTTGCCGGAGACAAATCGAGGCGCTGCGACCGCGCGGATCGAATGATAACTCCATCAGCGCGTCGTTGGAGGTCCGAGGACAGCGCCCTCGGCATTCTCTCCGTTTTCCACCTTCCCGCCCCACGCCAGCGCCGCGATGACCGCGGTGAAGGGCGCGACGGTGACGAGGCCGAAGGAGCCGACGAGGGTGATAAGGATTTCGGAGGCGACGTACTTGAGATTGAACAGGTCGGCGGGCGGCGTGCCCTGCCCGGCGAAGTAGGCCATCATGGAGAGGTAGCTGCCCGAATAGGCGAGAAGCAGGGTGGTGGTCATGGTGCCGATGACGTTGCGGCCCACGACGAAGCCGCTTTTTAAAAGCTTGCGGCGCGAGATGCCGGGGTTGTGGACGGTGATCTCACGGCAGGCGGAGGAGATATCCATGCTGAGGTCCATCAGCGCGCCGGAGTTCGCGATGAAGACCATGGCGAAGAAGAGTTCCCGAAGGTCGAACGTCATGGTCGATTGGGAGATGAGGGGCACGGCGTAGGAGAGCGTGCCGCCGTCGAGCTTCATCATGTTGCCGAACACGATGGAGAGGATGCAGGTGAGGAGCGTCCCCGCGAACGAACCCGCCGTCGCGACCCACGCGAGGCGCGAGAAGCCCGCGACGAGGACCATGATGATCGCGGTGAGTGCGATCACGAGCCCGAGCGCGGCCCAGATGGGCGGCACGCCCCGGAGAAGCAGCGGAATCAGCAGCTTCCAGGTCACCATCACGCTCGCGACGAGCGAGATGAGCGCGCCCAGCCCCGTCGCGCCGCCGAATAGGATCAGAAGGAGCGCGAACAGCCCGAACAGCAGAGCCTCCGTGCCGAGCCGGTAGTGGTCGACGAGCGTGACGTTTGGCGCTCCGCCCGCGTCTTCGCGCAGCATGGCCCATGCCGTGTCCCCGGCTTCGTAGAGCTTGTCCTTGTCAAGCGCGGTGTTCATATAGTTGTTCGCGGAGAGCGTTTCGCCCCTGTGTTCGCCGGAGAGAATTTCCACCTCGCAGGTCTGCGCGCCGGAGTACGCGATTCCGACGGGGTAGAGCCGTGTGTTGTCCGCGGACAGGATCTTCGCGCGTACGCGCGGCAAACTCCCGTATTCCGTATTCACCATGTCGGGGACGAACGCGAGTCCCACGCACAAAAGCCCAACCACGATCGGGAATACCCAGTCCCTCCATTTTTTCATACCATAGCTCCCTTGAAAAACGGCGCCCCGCCGCTCGGGCGAAGCGCCTTCATGGATTCAGGTCGATTAGTCGACGGAAAGGCCCATCGCGGCCATGGTCTTCGCGAAGATGTTGGTGTTATCGTAAGCGCCCGCGAAGTTCGCCGCGCCCACGCCCTCCGCGTAGACCGGGATCTGGAGACCGGTGTGCGCGTAAGAGGTGAAGTCAACGCCCGCCTTGTTGTTCAGGATGTGGCTGCACGCCATGGTGAGCGGATCGTAGCCGCCGTAGAGCAGCGCCTCCGCGTCGCCCAGCACGCGCTCGTCTGAGGGGAGCATGCTCAGCTCGAACGCCGCCTTGATTTTCGAAAGCTCGTCCCCGGTGAGCGTCAGAGCCTGATCCGCCTCGGTGGTGAGCCCGAACGCGTCCTTGATCGCCGCGAGCGCGCCGTCGAAGTCCGCGCCCGCCTCGCGCATTTCTGAAACCTTGCCCGTGAACGCCTCGAAGGACATGGTCTGGCTGGCAAGGTAGCTAAAGTGCGTGGCGTATGCGGTGGTCGCGAAGCCGATGGTCATGCCGCCGGTCTCGTGGTCGCCGGTGACGATGATGAGCGTCTCGTCGGGATGCGCTGCGTAGAAGTCGATCGCGACCTGTACGGCGTCTGAGAATGCGATCGTCTCGTGAATGCTGGTGGCCGCGTCGTTTGCGTGGCAGCTCCAGTCGATCTTGCCGCCCTCGACCATGAGGAAGAAGCCGTCGTCGCCCGTGAGGCTGCTGATCGCGGCCCGGGTCATGTCGGCGAGGCTCAACTGATCCTCGGCGCGGTCGATGTCATACACCATGGCCTTGCTGTCGCCGAGGTCGGGGGAGAGCGCCAGCGTCCTTCCGGATTCCGCGGTCACGGCCAGGATGGACCGGCCGTCGTTCAAAACGTTCCAACCGTTCTCGGCCGCGAGGTTCATGAGGTTCGCGCTCGTGCCGTCGTCGCCGTCGGGCTTCAGGTAGTTGCCGCCGCCGAGGAAGTCGAGCGTCGTGCCGGTCAGGCCCTGGGAGGCGATGTTGTAGTACTCGCTGCGGCTCTGCGCCTTGGCGTAGTAGGCGGCGGGGGTCGCGTGGTCGAGCGACACCGAGGAGACGACGCCGACCTTCATGCCGGCTTCCTTGGCGTACTCGGTAATGAGCTTGAAGGGGGCGGTGCCGTCGATGGAATAGTTGACGACGCCGGAGAGCGTCTTTTCACCGGACGCCATGGAAGTGGCGGTGGAGGCGGAGTCCGGGCAGAAGGAAGTCGCGTCATAGGTCGTCATGATGCCCACGCTCGGGAAGCCGGTGAAGGAGAGGGGCGCGAGAACGGGCATTTCGGCGTCGGGGTTCTGAATGGTGCCGAGGTAGTATTCGGTCGCGTTTACCTGCGGCGCGCCCATGCCGTCGCCGATGAACATAAACACGTACTTGGGCGTGGTCGCGGCTTCTCCCTCGGCGAACGCCGTAGCGGCGGTCAGGAGAAGGAGCGCGGCGAGAACGATAGCCAAAAGCCTTTTCATGGTGATCCCTCGCATTCTTCATTGATTCAGGTTCATTATAGAGCGAGGGAATCAAGCGCCAATACGGGGGCGGTCAGGAAATTGTAAAACCGTGCCGGAGCGGCCCGGAAAAGGCGGAGCGGTTACGGTCGTCGGCGCCCGCGGCGCGATTGGGATTGCAATATATCAGGGAAATTGATATAATTTGTACGAAGAAGGTGAAGCACATTTTAGACTTTCTGAGAATTCCCGCGTACGTCGCTGTGGCGGCAATGAGCGTCGTTTCTTTTTTTCTATTTGGCCTCGACAAGCGGCGCGCCGTTCGCGGCGCGTTCCGGATTCGGGAGCGGACGCTCCTTCTTTCGGCCCTTTTCGGCGGGCCGGGCGCGCTCCTGGGCATGCGGATGTTTCGCCATAAGACGCGCAAGCCCCTGTTTCAATTTCTGGTTCCCGCGTTTCTGATCCTCGATGTGGTTCTGATCGCGGCGGTGACCGCATGACGTTTTCATACGCGATTTCCGCCTTCGCGGTCCTGCTCGCCTACACGGTGAAGGGGATTACGGGCTTCGCGAACACGCTGGTATTTTCAACCGTGATGAGCTTTTTCGCGAACAACCTTTCGATCACGCCGATCGAGATCATCTTGGGCACGGGGCCAAACATATTCATTGCCCTGCGCGAGCGGAAGGGGTTCAAGTGGCGCGTGGTCGTGCCGCTGTCGGTCCTGATGATGCTGGGCTGCGTCCCCGGCGCTCTGTTTCTGAAGTCGGGCGATCCGGCGCTCATCAAGACGTTCTTCGGAATCGGAATCACGCTGGTTGCGGTTCAGACGCTCGTCATGGAGAGGCTGCGCCTCAAGCCCTCGAAGCCGCTCCTGGTGTTCATCGGGCTGGTTTCCGGCGTCATGTGCGGCATGTACGGCATCGGCGCGCTGCTGGTGGCATACGTTTCACGCACCACGGACACGCCCGCCGAGTTTCGAGCGAACGTGTGTTTTGTCTTTATTCTGGTGGACGTCTTTCGCGCGGCGCTCTACTTCGCGACGGAAATCTTCACGACGGATGTTCTCCAATCGGTTTTGAAGCTCGCGCCCTTCATGCTGCTGGGCCTCTTGATCGGAACGAAGCTCGCTGGCGTTTTGCCCGCGCCGTTCGTCCGGAAGGTCATTATGGGGCTTCTCGCGCTCTCGGGGATCCTGCTTGTCGCAACCAGCGCGATGGGACTGATTTGAATTTTTTACATAGGATGAAACGGAGGTGATCGGATGTCGCCGCGCAAGCTCGCCCTTTTCATCGCGATTTTGCTGATCGGTGTGCTATTCGCGGCACCGATCGCCGACGAGGCGCTCCAGTTCGCCTTCCCGCCGGAGGTGCTCGACGCATCCGGCCTCTCCTTCGGCGCGAGCGCCGAGACCATGGGCGCGATCTCGCTCGCCCCGGGCGTATTTGAGATCGGCGTGGGCGACGAAAAGCGGCTCGCCTATTCCGTGGATGGCACGCAGAACGCGATGGGCGTCGAATGGACATCCTCCGATCCGGGAATCGCCACCGTCGGACCGGGCGGACTTGTGACCGCCATCTCCGAAGGCGCGTGCGTCCTGCACGGCGCGTCCTACGGCGGACACGAAGCGGAAGTGGCCGTCCGGGTGCTGCCGGCGCCGTCGGTGCTCATCGTAAGTCCGCCGTCCGTGAAGCTCGGGCGCGGCGAGGTCTACGCCATTGCGCCCGTCATCTCGGCTGGGAGCCGAACGAGCTATACATACAGGTCTTCGAACGCGTCCGTCGCGCAGGTCGATGAGAACGGGCTCGTGCACGCGAAGAAGAGCGGTGCTGCTACGATCACCGTGCGCGCGCACAACGGGGCGAAGGATACCCTGAGCGTGACCGTCGCAAAGGCGCCGACGTCCGTCCGGTTCAAGTCGGATTCCATCGTCGCCTACGTGGGCGAGTCCGTGCCGACGTCCGTGAGGCTCTCAAGCGGGGCAGGCGCGATCGTGCGCTATTCGTCCTCCGATCGGTCGGTCGCGCGCGTCGACTCCAAGGGTCGGGTGACCGGCGTCTCTGCGGGCGAGGCGGTTCTCACGGCATCGACCTACAACGGGCGCACGGACGAGTGCGCGGTCGTCGTGTTCGACCCGCCCGCGCGCATCGTCGCGCCGGAGCGGATCGACGCCGTCGCGGGCGTGCCCATGGCGTTCGAGGTCGGCGCGGAGACGGAGGCGGGCGAGGGATACGCAGGCTACATCGACATCGACTGCGCCGATCCGGACATCGCCTGCGTCAAGGGCGGCATCCTGTATCCCCTGAAGCGCGGCGAGACGTACATCACCCTCACTGCGCATCGGGTGAGCATGCGCGTCGATATTTCAGTCGACCGCTACGGGGACGCCTACGCGACGCTCATTGCGGCGCACCGGGGCGGGGCCGGGAACGGCACCGAGAACAGCCTCGCCGCGCTCCAGGGCGCGGTCGCCGACGGAGCGGATGCCGTCGAAATCGACGTGCGCATGACAAAGGACGGCGCGCTCGTTCTCATGCACGATTCGAGCATCAACCGCACCAGCACCTCCGCGGGCTTCGTCTCCCGCATGACCCTCGAACAGCTTCGGGCTGTGAACTTCAAGGGCCAGCCCATCTGCACGCTGGATGAGGCTCTCGAATACCTCTCCGGAACCTCCGTTTCGCTGCTTCTTGAGATGAAGGCCTCGGGCATCGAGGCCGCGTGCGTCGAGGCCGTCGCCCGCGCGGGCATGCTTGAGCGGACGACTTTCATTTCCTTTTCCCTCAACGCTCTGAGCGCCGTGCGCGCCGCAGAACCTGCCGCTTCCATCGGCTACCTCTACGTCGCCGACATCAGGGACCCCGCGGGTTTTGCCACAAGTTATGCCATTGACCTCATGCTGCCCTATGCCAAGCTTGTCGACGAGGTCTACGTCGCGGACCTGCACAACGCGGGCGTGCGCGTCGGCGTCTGGACGGTCAACAAGCTCGGAAACATCCGCTCCGCCCACCGCGCGGGCGTCGATTACATCATTACAGACCGTGTGAAGTCTGCGCTCGCTGCGGTGGGGAGGTAGGGGACGAGGGACGCCGGAACTCTGCCCGGACCGCCAGAGGCGGATTGGGGTCCCTTGCGAAGGAGAAAGAATCCATTGTCCGTCGGTCGCATGGAAACTCCCATACGGCCGAATTCTCTTTTTGGGGGAGCCGATTGACAAGGGGGTGGGGAGACGGATATACTTTTGACAACGGAGGTGTATTTATGAAGCGATTTCTGATTGTCTTTTTGGCGTTCGCGCTCCTGCCTTCCCTCTCCCTGGCCGAGGGTTCGCCGGCGGAGGACGCGATGGCCTTGATCGGCGCGCGGGATTTTGACGCGCTCTACGCGATGTGCGACGAGCTGATGCAGACGCAGCTCGGATCGGCGGAAGCGTTCGGCCAGGTCTGGGGCCAGATCGAGGCGACCTTCGGGCCGTATGCGGGGCAGCTCGGCGTGGAGCCGGGCGACGTCCCCGGCTATGACGCCTACGACGTCTCCTGTGACTTTGCCAACGCGACCGCGACCCTGATAGTGATCTTCGACGCGGACGGAAAACTCGCCGGGCTGTCTGTGCTCGACTACGCCATGAAGCCTGCCGAAGCGGATGCCGCGGGCGGCTACATCGAAGAGGACATCATTCTGCGCCCGGGAGAGCCCGACGAGACGCACGGGAAACTGGCCCTGCCCGAGGGCGAGGGGCCGTTCCCCTGCGTCGTCATGATGCAGGGCTCGGGCGCGTCAAACATGGACGAGACGGTCTACGGCGTCTCGATCTTTGCCGAACTCGCGTGCATGCTCGCGCGCGGCGGCGTGGCGAGCGTCCGCTACGACAAGTATTCCTATGCGCACGCCGATCTGCTCGCGGGGAACGCTGCCTTCACCGTAGACGACGAGTACGCGATCGACGCGGCCTCGGCGGTGGAACTGCTCGCGGCGGACGCGCGGATCGGGGAAATTTACCTGCTCGGGCATTCGCAGGGCGCGATGGTCGCCCCGCGCGTGGCGGAGAAAGTCGGCGCGGAGAAGCTGGCGGGGCTGGTGCTGCTCGCCGGGTCGCCGAAGCCGCTCTACGAAATTTTGCTGCGGCAGATGAAGGATGCGGGCGCGGACGAGCGGGTCCTCGCATCCGCACAGGCACAGTTCGAGGCCATGTGGACCATGACCGAGGACGAGCGCAAGGCCGAAGCCGCAAGCGGCGTTCCCCTTTCTTATTGGCATGACGAGGCCGACTACGACTACGCCGCGAAGATCGTGGAGCGGGGACTGCCGGTGTTCGTCGCGCAGGGCGCGAAGGACTTTCAGGTTCTGCCCGAAGAGGGCATCGAAGCCTACCGGGAGGTGCTCTCCGGCTATGACGGCGCGACCTACATGCTCTATGACGACATGAACCACCTGCTGTGCGAAATGCCGGGCGAGATGACCGGCACGGTTTCCGACTACGAGGGTCTGTCGGGCGTCTCGAACGCGCTGGCGGGGGACATCGCCGCATGGATTCTCGCGCGATGAGGCGTCTTTTGCCCCTGCTCTTCTCGCTGCTTCTCGCGCTGCCCGCGCGCGCGGAGCTTCCCCGGGCGGGCGCCGAGGCGCAACTGGCGGCAGGCGCGGTCGTCTCTATGCACAACGCGGTCATGCGGGACATGCTCGGCGGGGACTTCGAGTTTACGGACGTCGTGGGGAACGAGGAATCGCTGATGCTCTTTTCCGATCCCGACCGGAGCGCGTACCTGCTCGTCTCCTTCGACGAGGGCACGCTTTCCCGCGCGGAGACGGCTGTTTTGCAGACATACGACCTCAACGCCTTTGAGACCCGCGCCGCGCTCTCCCTGCGCGCGCTTGCGCTGCCGTTTTTGACGGACGGAGAACAGGCGGCGTTCTCCGTGTGGCTCGCCGCGCGGCTCGACGCGGCGGAAGCCGCATTCTACGCGGGCGAGGACCTCGAGCTCGATTATTACGAAGGAACTTACGTCGCCTGCGCGGCGAGCATCTACCGCGAGGACGGGCGAACGCTGTTCACCCTGCTCGCGCACTGGTATGCCCCGCTCTCCGCCGCCGACGTCACTGCGCTGATGGAGGACTGAATGGACGAAACGCTCACGATCCGGGAGATGCTTGCGCGCCAGGCCGAGCTTCAGGAAAAGTACAAGGAAAAGTGGGGCGGGCTCGCGCCCGCCGTCAGCATCGAGCAGATGCTCTGGGCGTACGGCGAGCTTGCCGAGGCGGCCGACCTTCTCAAGAAAAAAGGCACCGACGCCGTCAACGCCGATCTTGCGCTGCGCCGCCACTTCATGGAGGAGATCGGCGACGCGGTCATGTACCTCATGGATACCCTCCTCTGCTTCGATATGTCGGCCGAGGAGTTCTCCCAGATCTACCGCGAGAAATGTGAGAGAAATATGGGGCGGTGGTGACGCGGAGGAGGGTGATGGGCCAATGGCCCTTGAGATGCCCATGCTGAAAGGGAAAAGGATACATAACCCGTCGACGCCGCGGGGGCCTAGCCCCGCGGCGTCGATTCTGCGACAAGGAAAAATTCTTGTATGGGATTTCAAAGGGCGCCAGTCCTTTGGCGCGCGCGAGGACAGCGCCCTCGTCGTTCCCCGTCCTTCTAGTCCTCGTAGATTACGACGGTCATGCCCGCGGAGCAGTTATCATAGATCCACTTGGCGTCCTCGACCTGGAGGCGAATGCAGCCATGGGAAGCGCGGGAGCCAAGGTTGCGGACGGAGCTGGAAGTGGGGTTTTCGTCTCCCTTCTTGTTATAGAGCACGGAATGGAAGAAGTAACCGCCCTCAATGACGAATGCGTAGCGCGCCCAGACGTAGGATTCCGAGAAGTAGTACCACTCGCCATTGCGCCCGGCGGCTTGGAAGGTGCCGAGAATGGTGGGGTTCTGCTTGGTGCCGGTGGAGCAGATGAAGGTGTGCGCGAGCTTGCTGTAGCTGGAGCCCGTCCACTGGTAGATGTACACGCGCTGATCCTTGATGGAGACCTTGGCCATGTAGAGGCTCACGTACTGATCGGAAGAAAGCGCGCTGTTGGAATAGAGCTTCGCGGTGGTCGACCCGTCGAGGGCGCCCGTCGGCTCGAGCCCATTGCGTTCCTGGAAATATTTGAGCGCGGCCTCGGTGTGCGTGCCGAACCCGCCGTCGACGCCGGCGGCGATGTACTTGAGCGCGTAGAGCCTGCGCTGCATCCGCTTGACCTCCGCGCCGGACGAGCCGACCGCAAGGTTCGCGGCGGTGGTCGGGTCAAATCCGTTCTGGATGTAATCAAACCACTCCTGGGTGACGGTTCCGTCGACCGGGATGGTCGGTTCGGGGGTGAGAGCCACGTCGAGCACCTCGTCCATGTCCGCGCCTTCGGGCGTGGGCGTCGGCTCGGGCGAGGGCGTCGGGGTCGCCGAGGCGCGGCGTTCCCTCGTGTAGGCGACCATGTCGTCGTAGGCATAACTCATAAACTCGGCGAGCGCCTTGCGCGTCCCGGTTCCAAACTTGCCGTCCGGCTGGTCCACGGTAAAGCCCCACGCGAGCATGTAGCCCTGCAGGATAGAGACGTCGTTCCCGCTCGCGCCGGTCGTGATGTCCGAGGACCCGGCCGCGGCGGTCGGCTGCGCAGCCCCGCTTGCGGCGGAGAGGTCCGAGAAAAGCAGCTCCTGCGTCTCGACGGTCGCGATGCCCGTCGCGTCCAGTCCGCTCGCCGTTTGGAACGCGCGCACGGCGGCCTCGGTGCCCGCGCCGAACTTGCCGTCGGGCGTCCCGTTCAGAAAGCCGAGCTCGATCAGCCGCTGCTGGAGGGAGTAGACGGAAAACACGCCTTCGCCGTCGCTGCTGCCGTTTGAAAGAACGTGGTAATCTTCGGCAATCGCCGAAAGGGCGAGTGCCAGTGACAATAGAATCGCGAAAAATACCGTCGTCAGTCTGCGAGCCAATCCCATGCCGCACCTCCGCACAATCCGCAGTATCATTGGAACCATTATAGACCATAATTTGGGCGAAGTAGGTAACTGTCTGTAAAGAAGCATCTACCTTTTATTAGGACGCTCCAGGAAACAGATTGGTTTCGTGCGCGCAAAAAAAAGCTCCGGGTCTTTGCCCGGAGCCGCTTCGCCTGTGCTATCCGCCGATGATCTTCGAGAGCAGATCCTCCACCCTAATGAACGACAGCCCGTCCGCGAGCTTCAGAAGCCTCGAGCCTTCGAGCAGCTGTGCGATGCCGCTGTTGTCCGCGAGGAACATGGAGATGATGTAGTTGGCGACCACAAAGAGCAGCATCGCGACGACTGCGCCGCGCAGAAGCCCGAATACGCCGCCCAGGAGCCAATCCACGCGCCGGAGCACCGGGAAGGAGATCACGTGGTTGAGAAGGTTCACAAACAGGGTGACGACCACGTAGATGAGCGCGAACATGACGATGAAGGAGAGGACGCCGAAAACCGCCGTCCATACCGTCTGGTCAAGATACTGGGAGAGGGTCGTCAGCTGCGTCGAACCGAACACCTTACCCGCAAACGCCTGCGTGTCGACGTTCTTGGTGAAGGCGTCGCCGATGAGGGGAATCTTGTCCCTGACGGCCTCCGCGATCGCCTTGAACGCGTCGGTTCCGGCCATCTCGCTGACGAGCTTCGAGGCGTTCTGCCCGAGGAAGTTGTCCGGCTCCAGAAGGTTCGAGCAGAAGCCCATGATCGTCGCGTTCGAGAGCGCCACGTTCATCAGCGTCGTGTAGCTGAAATAGGCGCCGAACCAGGACGCAACAAAGCCCAGAAGCGCGAGGCCCGAGGCGATGAAGCCCTTGTACATGCCCGCGAGCAGGCTGTACCCCAGGATCAATAGGATGATGATGTCCACGACATTCATGAATAACCCCTCCCGATATTCTGATCACGCATAGCGTTCCCGTTCCTGGCGATTTTATCCATTTCATCAGTTGCCAAGCGAAATGATGTAGACGGTCGAGCCCGCGCGCACAATGGCCGCGCCCCCGTCGGTCACGCCAAACACCTCGTCAATTTCAAAGGGCATCCGGTAGGCGTTCACCTTCTGCCGCGAGGCGGCTGCGACCATCACGTACCCGTCCTTCGAAAACCCGTAGACGTTATCTCCGCGCGCCACGAGCGCCGCGCACGAAAACGGCATGCGTACGATTGAGTCGTGTCCCGCGCGCACCATGCGCACGTCCTTCATCCCACCCGTTCCGCCCGATTGCCCGGTCGGCACGAACGCCATCATCGGGTCGTCGCCCGCGCCTGCGGACGCGAGCGTCCAGCCGTAGACGAGCTTGCGGCGCGCAGCATTCTCCGTGCCCGTGTAATCGTAAACCTTGAGATAGGTGACGCCCGTGCAGCGGATGTTGGTCGACTGGAAGGTGACGTTATACATCAGCTGTTCCGTGTCTGAGATGAGGCCCACGATGCGGCGGCTGCCGGGCTTGTAGGTCGTGATCTCGCAGGTGGGGACGCTGCCCGTCGTATCAAGCGCCATCACCCAAAGAAGGTTTCCCGCGGAAAAAAAACCGTAGTCGATCACCGTTTCCTGATCGAAGTCCGCCTCGTAGACGCGCTTCCCGCCCGGCTCCATCACCACGATGGTTCCGTCCGTCTCCGATCCGATGAGCGCGGCGGCGTACTGTTCGCCCACGCGCACCGAGCGCACGGTGTCCCCCTGCGCGTTCGAGTAGGTGGAAACGCCGTTTTCCATATCGACGAGGGTGATCGTATCGCCCGACCAGGCGGCGACGCTCGACGCGCCCGCCGAAATCGTCGCGTTCGTGCCGATCAGATACGTCCATGCCGTCTCGCCGGATGCCTTGACGCGCGCGATGGTCGAACCGTCGTAATACACAAAACCGTCCCCAGTCATCTGGACCTGCGCGTTCGCGGGGATGGCGAGCGCCCTGTAACTGCCGAAGTCGCTCCCGTCCGCAGCGTTTCTGATCAGAAGCGCGAAGAGCCACGAGAGCGTGAGAACCAACGAGACGATCAATATCACGATGATCCATGGCATGCGCGCCTTGCGATTTGACTCCATGAATCCTCCGCGCCCGTTTCGTTAGGCGCATAACTTTTTGCTCCGCCTGTATTGAATACGGACGCTGTTTATATTATAATGGATGGCGTGACATGTTGCAACGACATCGCCAGAAACAAAATAGGCAAATTGCCGACAAAAAATACCGAAGCAAATCCAATTTATGAATTGTTTCACGTGAAACAGTCACGTTGCGGGTGCGAATCAGTCACGGGAGACATGAAAATGAAAAAGAAGAAGAAACGAGCGCCCGAGCTGCGAGTCGTCACATGCCTGTTTTTGGCGGCGGCCGCCGCGCTCCTGGGCATCGCCAGCTATTCGGCTCTGCTCGCGCGCGTTGCCCACGTGGAGCGCGTGACGGTCTCGGCGCGCGACCTGCCCGCTGAATTCGACGGGATGAAGATCCTTTACGTATCGGATATCGATCTGGTTGGTCTCACGACCGCTTCCGGCGTTGCGCGCTTCTTCGACCGGCTTGAGGCGCTTGGCCCGGATGTTTTGATCCTCGGAGGCGATTACGCCAGCACTCCCCTTTGGGACAGGATCAACGGCACCGGCTCGGAGGAGGCGCTCGGAAAAAAGCGGAGGGCGCTGTTCGCCGCGCTCCGGGACTTCGACGCGCCGATGGGCAAGTTTGCCGTCGCGGGGGAAAACGAGGAAAGCGCGGAGAACCTCGCGGCGGAGCTGTCGACCGGAGGTATCGTTCTCCTCTCGGATTCTGGTGTCCCACTCGAAAGAGGCGGAGAAAGAATCGCGATCGTCGGACTTTCCGACGCATCGGCCGGCAAGACGGATTACGGCGCGCTCGCTTCCCGGTTCTCAAAGGGTGACTTTGTGATCGTCGCCGCGCACAATCCTTCCTCGGTGGCGGGCGTTTTGACCGCAGAGGCGGAGGACGCAGGCGCTTGGTGCGACCTCATGCTCACGGGTCACACACACGGCGGACAGGCGGTGCTCTTCGGGCGCACCATGGTCCGGCTCACGGCGCGCGAATCGCGCTACCTCTCCGGCTGGCACAAGGCCTCGGAAACCTGGGTGCTCGTGAGCGAGGGGCTCGGCTGCGAGGCGGTGAATCTCCGTTTCCGGACGAGCGCGCAGGTTCACCTCATCACGCTCAAACGTGCCGGCCCCTGAGCCGGTGTATGTTTCACGTGAAACAAAACGACTGATTGTGGAGGGGCAATGCTGAAGACTTTTTTTGCGAAACACGGCTGGCGCTACGTGCCGGGGGCGGCCTTTCTTCTTTTGAACGCCTGGCTCGTCACGCGCGCGCCGATCATCCTCGGAAGCACGATCGACGCTGTGAAGGCGCAGGACTGGACCATTTTCGTTCGCCAGATCTGGATGCTGCTCGCGGTGGCGCTCGGCGTCTTTGTGACGCGCGACATCTGGCGTTACTTCATCGTTCTCACGTCGCGCGAAATGGAAATCTATCTGCGCGACCGGCTCTATCACCACCTGCAGCTTCTTCCGGTTCGGTTTTACGGCACGCACCGCTCGGGCGACCTCATGGCTTACGCCATCAACGACGTGAACGCCGTGCGCATGATGAGCGGCATGGTGTTCGCGCAGGTGCTCAACTCACTCTCCTCGTTTGGGTTCTCGATCGCCTCCATGGCTGGCGAGATCGACCCGCGGCTGACGCTCTACGCGCTCATCCCCGTACCGTTCGCCGTCGCGGCGGTTCTCTTGATCGGCCAGCAGATCCAGATCCGGTTCCGGCGGGTGCAGGAGCTTTTTTCGCTGCTCTCCGGCCACGTGCAGGAAAACATCAACGGCATGCGCGTGCTGAAGGCGTTCGCGCAGGAATCGCGCCAGTACGCGGCATACGGGCAGGAAAGCGACGACAAGCGGCTGTCAAACATCCGGCTCTACCGCATGACCGCGCTTCTGAACCCCGCGATCACGGTGCTTTTTGGCATTTCCTACATGATCGGAATCGTGTACGGCGGGTCGCTCGTTGGAAAGGGCGCGATCTCGCTCGGAAACTACGTCTCGTTCAATACCTTTCTCACCATCATTGTCGGGCCCATCATGGCCGTCGGACGCATCTCGAACACGCTGCAGCGCGGCATCGCCTCCTACAAGCGGCTCGGCGCGCTCATGCACGAGGAGGAAGTGCCGGAGTTCGACCGTACGCCGGACGGAGAGAGCGTCGGCGGCGGGATCGAAATCAAATCCCTTACGTTCAAATACGACGATGCGCCGTCGCCGTCGCTTCGGAACATCAATCTGAAGGTTCGGGAGGGAGGCACGCTCGGCATCGTCGGGCCTACGGGCTCGGGCAAGTCGACGCTTGTGCAGCTCTTCCTGAAGCTTTTGCCCGTCCCGCGCGGCACGATCTTCATCGGCGGGCGCGACGTTTGCGATATCCCCGCCGTGGCGCTCCGGGAGGCGACGGGCTACGTGCCGCAGGACGGCTTCCTCTTCAACGTGTCGCTCAGGGAAAACATCGACTTCTTCGCCGGAAAGACCATGCCTGAGATCGAGGAGGCGGCACGCGTCGCAGGCCTCGCGGGGGACGTCGCGCGCATGCCCGAGGGCTATGCGACCGTGTGCGGCGAGCGCGGAAACCACCTCTCCGGCGGACAGCGCCAACGGGCGTCGCTTGCCCGCGCGCTCGTGCGCGACCCAAAGCTGCTGCTTCTGGACGACACGCTGAGCGCGGTCGACGCGCACACGGAGGGGGAGATCCTCGCGGCGCTTTCGGGCGAATTGAAGGACAAGACCGCCGTGATCATCGCGCACCGGCTGACCGCCGTGAAGAGCGCGGACGAGATCATCTACCTCGAGGAAGGGATGATCGTCGAGCGCGGCACGCACGCGGAGCTTCTGAGGCTCGGCGGGAAGTATGCGGACATGTGGGAGAAGCAGCAGCGAGAGGAGGAGAAGAACTGATGCAGGGAATGGGAAGCGTCCACGCGGGCGACGCCATTACGCGCGACAAGAAGCGCGGCGTCATGTTCAAGCTTGCCGCGCTCATGCGACCGCACAAGTGGATCGTCCTACTGTCGTGCGTGCTGGGCATCGTGCTCAACGGCGCGCCGCTGTTGAACCCGGTCATCATGAAGATCGTGATCGACGACTACCTCACTCCGTTCGCGAGCGGGGAAACCGTCGTCCACTCCGGCAACTGGTTCCTCGGCACGCTCCAGGGCCTCGGGACGACCTACTTTCTGGTGATCCTGATCGGCGCTCTGGCGAGCTACGCGCAATCGATGCTCATGACGAAGGTGTGCCAGAAGATCCTCCACGACCTGCGCATGCGCGCGTTTGACC
Organism: Bacillota bacterium; assembly: GCA_023444095.1. Lineage (GTDB taxonomy): Bacteria > Bacillota > Clostridia > Christensenellales > Aristaeellaceae > RUG11247. The sequence goes on along the minus strand of JAEZRP010000045.1, from coordinate 50,360 downwards.
ACATCCACCGCATGAAGCTCAAGAACCTTGACGCCATGGGCTCCGGGCGGCTCCTTACCCGCGCGACAAACGACATTGAGGCGCTCGACGAGTTCTACGGGGATATTCTGCTCGGGCTTTTCAAGGACATCTTTTTGCTGATCGGCATCGTGGTATTCATGCTCGCGTTCAACTGGCGGCTGGCGCTCGTCGCTACGTCGGTGGTGCCGGTCATCATGGCCATTACCTTTGCCTGCAGGGGCGCGCTGCGGCGAAACTTCGTGAAGATGAAAGCGCTCATCGGGCGCATCAACGGCTTCATTGCCGAGAGTCTGTCGGGCATCCGGATCATTCAGGCGTTCAATCGCGAAAAGGAAAAGTACGAGGAGCTGCGCGACCTGAACCTCGCGTACCGGAAGACCACCGTCTTTCAGGTGTTCATGAACTCGTTCCTCCGTCCGCTCATGGAGGTCGTGAACGCCATCGGCATCGCGCTGGTTCTCGTCGCGGGATTCAGGATGGTCGGCTGGGAGACGAACCCGCTCCAGGTCGGCGTGCTCGTGGCCTTCCAGTCCTATATCCGCCAATTCTTTGAGCCGATCAACGATCTGGCCGAGAAGTACAATACCGTGCAATCCTCCCTCGTCTCCGCTGATCGCGTCTTCTCCCTTCTTGAGGACAATGAAGACCTTGAGGAGCCGGAGGCGCCTGGCTATGACCAGATCATGCGCGGCAAAATCGAGTTCCGGGACGTCTGGTTCGCCTACGAGAACGAGGACTGGGTGCTGCGCGGGCTGTCTTTCTCCTGCGAGCCGGGCGACAAGGTTGCCTTCGTCGGCGCGACCGGTGCGGGCAAGACGACCATCATCAGCCTGCTCTCACACTTTTATGTGCCACAGAAGGGTCAGATCCTGATCGATGGCGTGCCGCTCGACAACTGGAAGCTCTCGTCCCTCAGGAGCCAGATCGGCGTCGTCCTCCAGGACGTGTTCCTCTTTGTCGGCACCATCTCCGACAACATCCGCATCCACGCGGACATCTCGCCGGAGCAGGTCCGGCGCGCCGCCGCGCTCGCCCACGCCGATGGATTCATCGATACCCTTCCCGGCGGCATCTTCCACGAAGTCGCCGAACGGGGCGCGACCTTCTCCACCGGCGAGCGCCAGCTCATCTCCTTCGCCCGTGCCATCGCCCATGATCCTCGCGTGCTCGTGCTCGACGAGGCTACCGCCAACATCGATTCCAATACGGAGGCGCTTATTCAGCAGTCCATCGCCGCCATATCAAATGGCCGTACATCCATCTTCATCGCCCACCGCCTTTCCACCATCCGTGCCTGCGATGTGATCTACTTTCTCGAGGGCGGCGTCGTCGCCGAGTGCGGCACGCACGAGGCGCTCATGGAGCTCGGCGGGAAGTACAGGTCGCTGGTTGAGGAGCAGGGGTAGGGACGGGAAGACGGCGAGGGCGCTGCCCTCGCGCTTCCGCGCAAGGGCCAATGGCCCTTGAGAATCCCATACTGATGTAATATAATAGGTCAAGTCCGTCGGATCGCCCGGGAGTCCAAGCCCCGGGCGACCATTTTGCGGACTCGTTGCAATGGGTTGGGGTCATGCGGCGACGACGCCAATCAATCCAGTTCCCTATTTGGGATTCTCAAGGGGTCCGTCTCTTGAGTGGGGCCCGGGGCAGAGCCCCGGCGTCTCTTTGGAGGTGTTTTATGTCCTACGTTTGCGATGTCTGCCCCCGGCGCTGCTCCGTCCCCCGTGGGCTTGGTTTCTGCGGGATGGGCGAAAACCCGGTGGTGGCGCGGGCCGCGCCGCACTTTGACGAAGAGCCGGCGATTTCCGGCACGCGGGGCTCGGGCACGGTATTTTTTGCGGGGTGCTCGCTGAAATGCGTGTTCTGCCAGAACGTGGAGATCTCGCACGGGCGGTTCGGGAAGGAGATTTCGGTCGAGCGGTTGACGGCGATCTATCACGAGTTGGCGGACAAGGGCGTCCATAACATCAATCTGGTGAATCCGAGTCACTGGGCCAACGAGATTTTGAAGTCGCTCGAGGGCTTTCACCGGCTACCGGTGGTGTGGAACTCCGGGGGATACGACCGTGCGGAGACGATCGCGCGGATGGAGGGCCGGATTTCCATCTACCTGCCCGACCTCAAGTACGTCGATCCGGAGCTCTCGCGGCGCTACTCGGGCGCGGCGGATTATTTCGCGTTCGCGGGCCCCGCGCTTCGGGAAATGCTGCGCCAGACCGGCCCCGCGCGCCTTGACGCGGATGGTATAATGGTGTCGGGTACCATCATTCGCCATCTGATCCTGCCCGGTCGCGCGGAGGAATCGAAGCGCGTGCTCGACTGGATCGGTGAAAATCTGCCCGGTGCGTGGGTCAGCCTTATGGCCCAGTACATGCCCGTGGGCGACGTTGCTGGGCTCGACGAGCTCGAGCGGCGCGTTATGCGCGACGAGTACGAGGAAGTATTGGAACATATGTTCGATATCGGCCTCGGGGACGGCTACGCGCAGGAGCTTGAATCGAGCGACGGGAAGTATGTTCCGCCGTTCGATCTCACGGGTATAGATTAGCAGGAAGAAACATACATAAAGGACGAAACGATATGGAATTGCGCTTCTCGCCCCTGTTCAGCGGGTCGAGCGGAAACGCGGTATACGTGGCGGGGCCGGGCGGCGAGTTTTTGATCGACGCGGGCGTCTCCTGTTCGCGGATCGCGGACGAAATGAGGGAAATCGGCGCGGACCCGCGGAACATCTCCGCGATCCTGATCACCCACGAACACATCGACCACATCCGGGGCGCGGGCATCTTCGCGCGCAAGTACGGAGCTCCCGTGTATGCGACGGCGGGCACCTGGGCGGCCATGCGGCAGAGGATTGGGGACATCCCGCAGGAGTTCGTGCGCGTGATCGAGCGGGAGCGCGACTTCTTTCTGGGCGAAATGAATATACAGCCCTTCGAGACGCCCCACGACGCGGCGGAGAGCGTGGGCTACATCGTCTCGATCCCGGGCGGCGCGCGGTTCGCGCTCGCGACGGACATCGGCTGCGTGAAAAACGGCTGGATGAACGCCGTGTCCGGCGCTTCGGCGATCCTTCTGGAATCAAACTACGATCCCGGCATGCTGCGCGCGGGCAAGTACCCGTACGAACTGAAGAAGCGGATCATGTCCCGGCACGGCCACCTTTCAAACGACGACGCGGCGGAGGCCGCAATTTCGCTCGTGCGCGCGGGTACGCGGCGGATCGTGCTGGGCCATCTCTCCAAGGAGAACAACTTTCCGGAGCTGGCGCTCAGAAGCTGCCTGTCCGCGCTCGAACGCGACGGCGCGCCGGATTCGGACGTGACGGTGGCGCGGCGCGACGGCGCGACGGGCGTCTTCTCCGTCAAATCCGAATTCTACGAGTGAGGTGATTTGATGTATGTCAAATACGTCTGTGCGCCGGGCGCGCTTCTGCCCCATTCGGAGGAGGGCGTGATCCAAATCGACGTCGAAAGCCAGCTCCCGCTTCTGGAAGGGTTCTTCGGCGAGACCATGCCGCCGGAGGACCGTGCGCGCTTCGCGGAGGCGTTTAGGCGCGGCATACAGGAGGACTACGGGATCGTCGGGACGGGGCGCTTGCCGCGCGCGCAGTCGTCATGAACTTCGAATCCGGCGTTTCGGAAATCGGCTGCGTGGTCACGCGTCCGCCCTTCCGGAACCGGGGCTACGCGAAGCGGATCGTCGGAGTCTGCGCGGCTTCGCTCCACGCGCGCGGGAAGGACGCCATGGGCATCACGACGGCCGACACCGCGCCCATGCGCGCGGTGTTCGAGGCGCTCGGCTTTGTTGGGACAGAAATTGAGGAACGCGATTTACCCTCATGACGGGAGGCTTTCCATGAGAAGATCCATCGGAAGGCCCGCGCGGGCGCTCCTGCCGCTGGCGTTGGGCGCGCTCGTTATCGCGGGCGACGGCGCACGTGCGGCTGCGCTCGCGCTTTCGATCCTCGCCGCGCGGCTCTTCTCGCTCGGCGCGGAGGCGGCGTTTCAGGCGGCGAGCGGCAAGGTCGTGAGCGAGGCGCGGCTGCGCGGCAACTTTTTGACCGCCCTGATCCTTGCGCTCTTCGGCGGGGCGGTCTCGGCGTGGTTTCTCCCCGGCCTCGGCGCGCGGAGCATCGACCTCCCGGACGTAAGCCTTTGGATGGCGCTTTCGGGCGCGATGGTCATGCTCACCGAGCTCGTTTCGGGCCGGCTCTACGCGCTCACGGACAAGATGAGCGCGCCTCTTTGCGACGCGCTCGTTGCGGTGCTCGTCGCGGCGGGGCTTGTCGCCTCGCGTGGGAACGATCGCATTTTGTTCTTCTTTACCCTCTCGGCGCTCGGCGCATGCCTGATCGCGGGCTTCGGCATCGGCGGCGTGGCGCGCCCGCGCCTGGGCCTGCGCGTGCTGGCCGAGGTTCCCCGCGCGCTCGCCCGCTCGTGGGTGCCCTCCACGATCCTCGTCGGTTTCCTGATCCTTGGGCGGACCGGGCCGCTCGGCGCGTTCTCCGCCGCCGCCTGGGCGCTGTTCTCCTGGGCGTACGCGCCGGCCCGGCGCACGGAGGAGGAGAGCGGGCCTGTCTCGATCCTGACGACCCTCGTCGCGGCAGCAGCCGTGCTCGTCGCGCTCCTGCGTCCGGTTCTCTGGGGATCGGAGACCATGGCGCTGTTCATCCCCGTCTACGCCGCATGCCTTTTGACCATGTACGTCACCGCCAACCCCGGCCCGCGCGCCGAGTTCGCACTCCTTTTCTATACCCTCGCCATTGCCGCCATCGGCTGGCAGCTCATCGGCTCTCTCTTCTTCGACATCCCCCACGTCCTTCCCTACGTCGCGGCCGCCGCCTCGCTCCTCGCCGTCGGTCTCGTCATACCCGACATCCTCATCGCCCTGCGCCTCGCGCGCATGCGGAGGAGGCGGGGGTGACGGACGATTTCGGGATTCTTGAGGGACGCTGCTCCTTAAGCGGGATCCAGGGGCAGCGCCTCAGGCGTCAACTTTCCAGCGAGTACAAATCGATGCACTCGATCCCGACGCAGGCGTCGCCTTCGAAGGTGAGCTTGACGACCCACGGCATGAGGGAGCGGATCTTCAGAAACGCCTCGTAACCGAAGGCGGGGTCGAAATGGTTCAGGAGGGTGGAGAGTGCGGTGCCGTGCGCGCCGACGGCGACGGTCCTGCCCGCGCAACGAGAGAGCACATCCTCGAGCGCGGCGACGTTGCGCTTTTGCACCTCGGAGAGCGACTCACCGTCCGGGAGTCTGTAATCGAAGTCCGCCCATTGGCGGCGCGTGAACGCGTCCATGTCCTCGATCCAGCTCCCGTCCACGCGCCGCTCCCGGAAGCCGTCGACGGTTTCGATCGGGAGGCCGAGCGCGTCGGCGAGGGGCTGAACGGTTTCGACCGCGCGCCTGTACGGGCTCGAGAGCACGGCGGATACGTTCTTGTCAAGGAGGAAGTCCGTCGCCAGAAGCCGCTCGGAAAGGCCCCGCTCGGTCAGCTCGCGCGTCATGTCGTCGTGGTTCTCAAAATTGGGCCGGGCATGCCGGACGAAGTAGACGCGCGTCGCGACCTGGTTTTGGAGCGCGCGGATGAGCGCGATATCTCGCGCGTCCTTTGGGCGTCCGAGCGCCGTCTTCATTTCGACGATCCCCTCGAGGGTGAGCGCGGGCACGCCCTCGACGACCTCGACCGCTCCCCTGCGCCAGTTTTCGAAGAGTTCGATCCCGTCGACCTCGATCCTGCGCGCGCCCGGTTCCCCCGACCAGAGCGCCCCGGCGCGGACCAGTTCGTCCGCGAACGCGGTCGTCACGCCCATGTCGATGTCGCGCGTCGTGTCCTTCGCGCCGCGCAACACCATCGCCGCGCCGGTGATGAGCCAGTAGCCGTCGAGCGGCCAGCCGAGCGCCGCAATTTTTTTCAGGATTGCCCTCCTGTCAAGCATGCCGTTTCCCTCCACAAAAAGATCAATGCATACCATTATATCAGGGATTCCGGCAAAAACAAAGACTTAAGCGCGCCACCGGGCGACGGGAAGGCTGCTCGCGGAAAACCGCGGCAGCCCATTGGAGAGTGTGGAGGGCCCCTTGTCTCAGACAAAAGGGGTCTACCTGGTGATGACGATCCCTGCCTGCACGGGAATGGAGGGAATGAAGACGTCATCGCCGGTCACATTGACAAGCGAAATGGTCGCCGGGGCAACGTCAATCGTCACCAGGGCGGAGGCCGACATCTGCGTCGATACGATCGGGGAGGATGCCGTGGAATAGGGGACGCCGTTGACCGCCACCGCGAAACTGACGCTGGTCGCGGGGCCCGCGCCGTCGGGCGCCGTCCACCAATCGACGTAATAGGTCCCGCGCCGCGTCACCGTGAATTCACCGGTCGCCGGATCATAGCTGATACTGCCGCTTTGATCGTTGACCACGTTGTCAAAGAGCACGTTCGTACCGTCCGGTATGATTCCGCCACCCGCGTCGACCAGCTCGGCCTGAATGCCCGTATTTACGCCGGTGAGGACGAGGGCGATAATGCCGAGGAGCAAGGCCAATCCCGCGAGCGCGCCGATCGTCCCTATGATTAAGTTCTTAGAACAGCAACACATATTTTAACTCCTTCACTTATCCTGGATTGAGTGGAGCCAATATAATGTATGCAAAAATTTCAGAGGTGTTACACCGTTGCGAACGCCGTGCCATCCATCCATTCCGAAAACGCCCCCCGCGGCGATGGATGGACGCCACGGGGAGCGCGCGCATTGCTGCGCGGGCAGAAGGACTTCTGTGAAAGGTTATTCGATCTCGAGTCCTGCGCTGGCGAAACCGCTGATGACTGCCGCGATATCGATGCCGGCGGTGACGGAAGCCGAAAAGACCAGCAGGAGGCGCGTCTCCGCGGTTACGGGGATCGAAAGTCCCGTCGTGATGCCGTTGGAGGTGGCTCCGATTGCGACCGCGCCGGTCAGGGCGGGGGCCAGCGTCACGAGCGCGCCCGGAACCGGGGCGAAGGAGTCGTCCGGGGTGGGCGAGCTGTAGAGCTGCGCCGAGATCGTCACGGTGCTTCCGGCCAGAGCCACGGCGGCGCCGACGCTGTAGTATGCGGCCAAAGAGATGATCGTGCCGTCGCGCGGCATGGAGAACGCAAGGCTGGAGAGGCCGGTCGTGTCGATCAGGCCGGCCGCAACCAGCGCGGAGTCGTTGGCGCCAAACCCGACCATCGCCTGAACGCCCGTCAGGCCGCCCAGAACGGTTGTCAGTGTGGTGATGGGTCCGGAGGAGAAGGGGATGATTGTGGTTGAGCCGACAGGTCCAGTCGGTCCGGTGGGTCCAGTCGGTCCAGTCGGTCCGGTCGGTCCAGTCGGTCCGGTCGGTCCAGTCGGTCCAGTCGGTCCGGTGGGTCCGGTGGGTCCGGTCGGTCCGGTGGGTCCTGTGGGTCCGGTGGGTCCAGTCGGTCCTGTGGGTCCTGTGGGTCCGGTCGGTCCCGTGGGTCCGGTCGGTCCAGTCGGTCCTTCCGTGTTGTCGTTTGTCAGGGCGAGCCCGGCCTTGACGGGGGTGGCGGTCGCATAATTGAAAATGGCTCCGCTCTCATTCACGAGCGATACGGTGACGGGGGCCGTTTCGACGAGGATAATGGCCGTCCCGACGACTTCCCCGGTTTTGATCGGTGAATTGCCCACGACGCTGTCGCCCTGCGAACTGTTCAGAGAAAAGACAGCGCCCATTGCGGACTGCGACGACTGGGTGGCCACCCACCAGTTGATCAGATACCGGCCGACCTCATTGATGGTGATGACGCCTGTGGCGGGATTGTACGTGATATTTCCGTTTGATAATACGATATTATTAAAAAGCACATTGCTGCCGGGAGCGATGGTAGTGCCGGCAATGAGCTCCAACTGAAGGCTAATATCCGCCATAAGAATGAAACCCTCCTGTGTTGTCCTGTTTTGATTCGCATGCACAATTCCCTGTGATTGTGCCATACGATTCCGCAATTCAAGTGACGTCCGTCGCCATTTCGAAAAGACCGCCGTTCGCCTGCAACTTCATGCTGCCGCACGGGAAATGCCTTTCGTTCCGACGACGCGCCGATTCGGTCGTGTTTCTCATCTCTGGTCGCTGATCGTAGCGACGCTGTTGCTGTTGGACAATTCTGTGAGATCATCGTACGGAACGCCCATCGTCGTGCCGACCAGGAGCGCGATATCCACCGCGTTCAGGGGCGTTCCCCAGGAGTTTCCGGAGAAGACGAAGAGTCCCGCGTCGACCACATATCCGCGTGTGTTGTATGCGACATTGCCGATGATATAACCGTCCGTGTTCGGGTTCAGGTATGCGGGCTGCCGCATGGAGTAGAAAATGTTGCCCTGAACCAGCAGGTTCGTCATATTTCCGATCTGCGTTACAAATCCGCGGTTCACCACCCAGCCGGTGGAAGGCCCCGCCTGCGGAGGCCCAAATATCGTGTTGTTTGAGATTGTGTGGTTGCTCCCCCCGATTTGGATAAATTCCACCGGATAGGGATTGTCGCTGGTAATCGTCAATCCATCGATTGTAATGCCATTTCCCAAGACCATAAAGGGAATCACCGATGCCTGCAGCTGCACGACCGCGCCCGGATAGCCCTGAATCGTGACCCCCTGCTTGTTGATCAATATTTGAGCCGTGACCGGATAGGTTCCGCCCAAGACATGCACGGTCCCGGTGGGCGCCACGGCCGTTACGCCCTCCTGAATGGTTCCATACGGGCTTGTCTGTGATCCGTCTCCGCCCACGGCTCCGGCCAGAACGTAGACATCAAACGGACTGGGCTCTACTGCCCCGGTGGGTCCAGTCGGTCCCGTCGGCCCTGCTTCGCCTGCGCCCGTGGGGCCTGTTGGTCCGGTCGGGCCAATGCTGCCCGTTGGGCCTGTCGGTCCTGCTTCGCCTGCGCCCGTGGGTCCGGTCGGTCCGGTCGGGCCAATGCTGCCCGTTGGGCCTGTCGGTCCTGCTTCGCCTGCGCCCGTGGGGCCTGTCGGTCCGGTCGGACCCGTGTCGCCCGTGGGGCCTGTCGGTCCTGCTTCGCCTGCGCCCGTGGGGCCTGTCGGTCCGGTTGGGCCAATGCTGCCCGTGGGGCCTGTCGGTCCGGTGGGTCCTCCCGCGTCATCGTTTGTCAGGGCAAGCCCGGCCTTGACGGGGGTAGCGGTTGCATAATTGAAGAGGGCTCCGCTCGCATTCACGAGGGATATGGTGATGGGGGCTGTCTCGACGAGGAGGATGGCCGTTCCGACGACTTCCCCGGCTTTGATCGGCGAATTGCCTACGATGCTGTCGCCCTGGGAACTGTTCAGAGAAAAGACCGCGCCCATTCCGGATTGCGACGACTGGGTGGCCACCCACCAGTTCACCAGGTATCGGCCGGCTTCGCTGATGGTCACAACGCCTGTCGCGGGATTGTACGAGACGCTGCCATCCGAATGCACGATCGTATCAAAAAGCACATTGCTTCCGGCCGCAACCGAAGTGCCGGAAAGGAGCTCTAATTGTAGGGAGATATTTGCCATGGCAATGATATCCCTCCTGCGATATTTCTCATTCGCACTTTCACCTGAATATGACAGTGCCATGCCATTCTATGCGATCACTTTGATCTTCGTTACATTTGATAGAAACGTATCTCCGGGGACGGAGGCTTCGCCAAAAAAATACAGGCCTCGGAATCGCGGTGATTCCGAGGCTCCTTGACGGAGGACCCTAAGGGATTCGATCTCCTGACCTTCCGGTCCGTAGCTGTCGAAAAGGACTGCTTGGCTTCATAAAAGTTCAAAAATCAAGGGTTTTGAGGGGAGACCGGTCACTTTCGCGAAAAAACATTTCAGGTTCAGAACGTTCCTCAATACCGGAAATAAGTGTGAATGACCGCTTTGGAAACGCGCATTCAACCAGCGCCTTCGTCCAGCGGTCTGGACATGTCAGACTGAGAGGCCGCCGTCCATGAGGACATGCGCACCGTTCATTCGAACCGACCTATTCTCTTAACTTTTCCTCAAGTAAAAATTTCGCGGTTCCGGTGTCATATACCTTTACGGATGCTTGTAATCTCGTCTGCTCCGTTCCCACAACCTCTTTGCGCATGACCCTTTCGGCGCCAATCACGAAGTCCCCGATGTCGCATTGAAACGGGATCGTTCCATGGGACGGATATATGGTTTCAAACCGGGGCTTCATGCCGTTCAGCTTATTCATGCTATCCCGGTAGGCAGACAGATTTCTTCCTGGGCCAAACATAAAGATCGCGCCCGATTGAACGCTGTCCCCGCCGATCAATATCTTGTTTTCTTCGTCCAGCAAGGCGATGCTGCCGGGCGTATGACCCGGGATGAGTATGACTTCAAAGGCACGTCCGCCGACATCGATGCGCGCCCCTTCCCAGAGAGGCTCGACCGGCGCGTCCAAGCCGACGCTCTGATGATAACGGTCATATTCGGACGGATGCAGATACGCCTTCTCGAACAGACGGTTGCAGCCGACATGATCCCTGTCTGCATGGGTGTTTACGAGCATGACCGGCAGATCCGTCAGGCTTTCCACCGCTTCCTTCATGTTCCCCGTTCCAAAGCCGCTGTCAACGAGCAAAGCCTTCTCGCTTCCAACGATCAAAAAAGCACGTACCCCGTTCTCTTCGATGCGCCAACAGGTTTCATCCAGTTTAATTGCTTCATATGGTGCCATATTCATGATGGGGTCCTCCTCTTGGCCAATTTCAAGCGCAACCCGCCATGCGTTTATTTTACATCCGAATCGAAGGAAGCGCAACCTCGACCGTTTCATGATCCATAATCCATCGTCTCCTTGAGTAGCCCTACCCCCGCGCGGATGCCCTCATGATCCAGATGCCCATACCCCAGAACGAGCGTATTTTCGTATCCGCCCTTCCGGATGCAATGCGATTCCAATGGCGTGACGAGAATCCCCGCCGCATCGCATCGCCGCGTGAAAATTTCATCAAATCGCTTGTCCGGAAAGTCGATGGCCACATGTAGTCCCGCCGCGTCGCCGCGGGGGCGCAAGCCATCCCCAAACGAGTCTTCAAGCGCCGCCAGCAGGGCCTGTCGCCTTTTGCCGTACAGTTTGCGCATATTATATATGTGGCGGTCCAGTTTCCGCGTCTTGAGAAATTCCGCCAGCGCAGCTTGCTCGAACGGCGGGTTCTGCACGTCCATGACCATGCGCTGCTCGCGCCATGCTGCTTGCAGTTGCTTGGGCAAGACTGCGTAGCCGATCCGCAGGGCCGGGAACACCGTCTTGCTGAACGTGCCCACGTAGAGTACGCGCTGCGCATCCATTGTGTAGAGCGGCGCGATAGGCGCTCCGACATATCGAAATTCGCTATCATAGTCGTCCTCAATGATATACAGATCGTGTGCCCGCGCAAAGCGAATCAGCGCCGCGCGGCGTGCCGCCGGGAGGATGCCGCCCAACGGAAACTGGTGAGATGGCGTGACATAGACCGCGCATGCGTCCGCTCCATCTGCAATGCGGTCGGTCTGCATTCCCCGATCATCGACAGGGATGGGCACGGCTTCGCATCCCTGATCCTGCAAAGCCCTGCGCATTCCGCTGTGGCAGGGGTCTTCAACCAGCACCTTCTTCCCCTTCCTACAGAGCAGACTTGCCAGCAGGTGTAGCGCGTGCGTCGCACCCGCCGTGATGAAGAGATCCGCCGGGTCTACCAAAAAGCCCCGGCTGCGCATCAGCCACGCAGAAATTTCCGTGCGCAGCTCGGGCAATCCCTGGCAGTCTGCGTATCCGTATTGGCGCGTGGGAATGCTGGCCGCGCCCCTGAAAAGGCATTGCTTCCATGTCTGAAACGGGAACTCCCTGAGATCGGGCCTGCCTGTGCGGAAATCCGCTCGCAGAATTGGTTTCTGAACATTACTAGCGAACATCGGCGCGATGGTCGGGGACTCCATCACCAGTCCTTCCGCGACACGCGTCGGCGCGCCCTGACTGCTGGTCAAGAATCCCTCGGAGATTAACATGTCGTAGGCTTCGACGACCGTGCTGCGGGAAATTCCCATCGTCTGCGAGAGTGCGCGCGTCGAGGGCAATGCTTCTCCCGCACGTAATTTGCCGGATAGAATTTGTTCCTTGAATCGGTCATAGATTTGTCGCCTCAGCATGTGCCCTCCAACTGGTATGGTATCAGTTGCTGAAAACTGGCTCTTTGTAACTCCAGATTATCTGATATGATTATACAGAAGATTCGCGCAAGTGCAAGAGAGACCGGTGATGGATTCATGAAGGGTAGGTTGCTTCTATTTGGCGCATTCACGCTGGCAGGGACCAGCGTCGTCGCAGCGAAGTCACTGGCAGGCAGGCTTGGACCTTTCACCATTGCCGCGATGAGTTTGCTTTTTGCACTGGGCCTGCTGCTGCCCGTTTGCGGCGGAAGATGGATCAAAGCGGTTCGCGGTATGTCGAAGCGTGCTTTCGGCGCGGCTTTCCTGCAGGCGTTTTTCGGCATGTTCCTGTTTCGGGCATTGCTGATTCATGGCGTCAGCCGCACCAGTTCCGCCGAAGCGGGCGTCCTGACTGGGGCGACACCGGCAATCACAGCATTGCTCGCGTGGGTGGTCTTGAAAGAGCCCGCGGGTAGACGGACGCTCACCGGCATTTCGGCAACCGTGCTCGGCGTGTTGTTCGTTCAAGGGCTCGGCGGACAGGCGAGACTGTCTGCAGGGCACATTGCGGGCAACATATTCGTGCTGTGCGCGGCGGCCAGCGAGTCGGTCTTTAACATCCTTTCTCGGATCTCCGCGTCCAAGAAAACGCATGATCGCGTTCCCCTTGATCCGCCGATACAGACGGCGCTCGTGTCCGCCATCGCACTGATCCTCTGCCTTGTGCCCGCGCTGATGGAGCGTCCGCTTGCGCATTTGTCCGCAATCGCTCTCCGGGAATGGCTTTCATTAGGCTGGTACGGTGTATTCGTAACCGCACTGTCGTACCTGTGTTGGTACGCCGGGATCAAGCGCAGCGACGCGTTGACGGCGGCAGCGTTCTCGGGCATGATCCCGTTGACGTCGATGCTGCTGTCCACACTGGTGCTGGGCGAGCGTCCTGGGCTCTCGCAGTGGACGGGCGGGGTATTGGTTGTTGTTGGCATGGCGCTGATCGGGTTGGGTGGGACGAAACGAAACACAATCGAAAGGATGGCATCGGCATGATTGATATCCAAAACGAGTTGAAGATACATTCGGGGAAATGTGCGGTTGGGTTCCTGGCAATCGGCGGCGTTCGCCACCCCGCAGAGGATGCGCTCGCGCACGAAAAGATTGCCGTCGCGTCCGCGCTACGGGAAGCATACGGGAGTATGACCCGGAGTGCGATGAAGGAACTCCACCCCATGAACGCCTATATTGAGTACTACCGCAAATTCGGGTACAGTTACCATGTGCTGGGGCAGCTTGAATCTGTCCTGAAGGGCAAGTCCATTCCCGGTGCGCTGCCCCTGGTTACCGCGATGTTCATGGCGGAGCTCAAGAACATGATGCTGACGGCGGCGCATGATCTGGACAAGATCGAAGGTTCTCTCCAAATCGCCCAAGCGACCGGGCACGAGACCTACGAGACGATCGGCGCTCGCCTCGCAGAAACCGTCGCCGGGGACGTAATGGTGCGGGATCGCCGGGCGATCCTGTCCAGCATCCTGCGCGGTCCTGACCGCCGCACCGCCATCACAGCGGAAACCGGACGCGTGTTGTACGTGGTCTACGCGCCGCAGGGCGTCATGGAATCCCTCGTTCACCGACATCTGGACGACATCGAGCGATGTGTGCTGCTGACCTGCGAAGCAGCAGCGGTCGAAGGGAGAGAGGTCTTTTTGTGACCCATCGACCTTGATTGAGGCTTCGGTGTTCTCCGATGATCAATCTTCGAAAAGGCAAATGTCATACAAACAAACGCGAGAACCGAGAGAGCAACTGCCAGTATCACCTTCCATCGCTGAACCGGATGCATGACCGGGTAGCCGCGCTCAATGAGGGCGATTCTTTGTGCGTGGATATCAAAATCACCTCCGTGTTCCGGGCAGGCCCGATGGAAAACGCCGGTTACCCGAACGGTATCTCCATGCTGGGCATACCGTCCGACCATTTCAACCTCACGCGCCAGATTGCGCGAAGTCCACACGCCAATCGTGTTATCTCCGTCCGAAACGTTTAGCCATACATGACCCCCGGAATCCAGGATGTCGCCGATTGCTTCACCCGAAAAGACGATCTCCCGGCCATCATAGGCTTGTGCTTCGTCGATCAGGCGGTTGCTGTCGACTTCTTCGGCCAATGCGAAAGGCAGACAAAGCCATATAAGGAACAGAGTGGAAATCATGACACGATGCATTTCTTCTTCACCTTCTTCGCAACGTACACCACCAGCGCGAAAACGGACATGAACTCCAGTCGGGCCAGCCACATGATGACGATATAGGTCACCTTGAGGACAGAAGGCATGGACACGGTCGTCACGCCGATGCTCAGGCCCACGTTGCCCGTGACGGAGGCCGCTTCAAACGCGGCCAATCCGAACGGATATCCGCACAGCATGCCGGCCAGCGTGCCGATGGTGAATGTCAAAACATACGCCGCGACGATCAGAAAGGCGCTCCGAATCAGGTTGTCATCTAGTACGACATCCTTGATGTGGTGAATCTTCTCCACCGATACGATGGAATCCGGCAGCGCCATGCGCTTGATTTCCCGCTTCAAGGTGTGAGCGATGATTCCGATCCGAAGGCCCTTGAAGCCGCCCGCTGTGGAACAGGCGCTTGCGCCGAACAGCATGGCGATGATGATGGCGAACAGCGCGATATCGCCCCATTCGTGGTAGAACTGCCGGGCGTAGATTGTCATTAAGCCTGTGGTGGTGTGGGCGGAAATCATTTGATAAAATCCTTTGCGGAACATCGCGACGATGTCGGGGTATACGTTGAGCCGCATCAGGCCCAATGTCGCGATCAGTGTCAATACGGTCAGGGTGACGGTAAATGAGATGGTTTCCACGTTTTTGACCAGCTCTTTCCGTTTCCCATTCAGCACCGCATAGTGCAGCGCGAAGTTGAATGAGCCGATCACAAAAAACACAACCGTCGCGATTTCAAACACGGCACTGTGATAATAAAGGGTATTCTGCGACATCGGGGCGAAGCCGCCCGTACTCCACGCGGACATGAACATCCAGAGACCGTGCAGAAACGCGCGCCCCACTCTCAGGCCGGCTGAGATCCCGGCAATCCACATAACCAGCGTGCCGATGATCAGATAGATCAGGCTGATCATCCAGATGCATCGGGCCGTTGACACCACGTTGGGCATCAGTCGCTCGTCTTTGGCCTCGCCGACGTACATCTTGTATGCGCCGTTTGTCCCCTTGACGAGAAAAGAAAGCGCAAGTACTACCATACCCTGCCCGCCGATGAACGTCAAAAGGAGTCGCCACATGTTAAGGCCGACGGACACATGGTCCAAATCCTGGATCAGAGTCAGCCCCGTCGTCGTCAGGCCGCTCATTACATCAAAGCAGCAATCCAAGTAAGAAAGATAATTCCCGCTCAGGTAGTAGGGTATCGCACACAGCAGCATACCCACAAACCAGGAACCGGCCGCCACTACCATTCCCTGATTCCAGCCCAACTTCTGGCGTTCCGACTTCCGGCCGCTCATCGCCATAGCCGCGCCAATCAGAAGGGCAGATGAACTGCTGATCACGAAATTCAACGACATATCCCATTCGCGGAAGGCAAGGGAAGTGATCAGCGGGATGTACTGGGCAAGTCCCATGCCGATCAGGATCATTCCCGTGTAGTACCAGGTCGCGCGACGCTGGCCGTTATACTTTAGAATCATAATCCACCTTTACCAATTGAGTGACGAGATGATAAGGCCGATCAGCATGAGCGCGCAGAGAAAGCCAACTTCCGCGAGTACGCCACGAGCGTAGGAACTCCACTTTTTCATGGTCTGACCCCATCTTCCACCGCTTCGAAATAGGTGCGCAACTGGCCGATGCTGTTCTCGCTACCCATGGCGATGATGGTGTCGCCCGCCAGAATGTGCGTCTGGCCATTGGGCACGATTGCTTCCTTTTCTCGGATCAGCGACACCAGTATGACCCCACCCGGCAAGTCGAGCTCCTGCACCTGCTTCCCCGCGGTCCTGGAATGCGCGGTCATCACAAATTCATGGATTCTCAGGTTCCCAACCTTCTGTGACAGCATGCGGTTGATCCTTGCCCAGTCGACTTCGTGTTCGATGATGTCTGCGATGTACGCGGTGCTGGAGACCACGGAATCCACGCCGAGCGAATGAAAAACGTTGATGTTCTTGGGATTGTTGACGCGTGCGATCGTTCGGGGAATGCCGAAGTAGTTCTTGGCGAGCTGACACGCCGCCAGATTGTTCTGGTCGTGCCCTGTGACAGCGATCAGAATGTCGGCTTCCTCGATCTCCGCTTCTCTTAGGTCATTCGCGCTGGTGCCGTCGCCGTGAATCAGGATGATCCCCAAATCAGAGAGCTCCCCGGCAATTTTCTGGCACATGTCGGCGTCCTCCTCAATCAGCATCAAATGGTGCTTTTCTGAGGCCAGTGTTTTGGCCAGATAGTATCCGACCTTGCCGCCCCCGACGATGGTAATCACCATTCCCCGCCGCCTCCTTCCCGCGTCATTTCCGGATAGACAAAAAGATCGTCCACCTCGACCACCCACTCAGGGCCTGCAAAGGAGAAGGTGCCGGATCGAATGATGCCGAATATGCGCATTCCTTTGACATCCGTAACCTTTTTGCCGATGAAACGCCGGGACACCTCGACCGTCCGAAACACCACATTGGCCCCCGCGATTTGCAGCGTCACAGAACGCTCACCGGGCAGAAGCATTTGCTTAATCTGATCGACAGCCAGCGACGTGGGACAGACGGTTGTCATTCCCATTTGGCGGAACACCTGCTCCCGCTCAGGCGAATACAGCCGGGTGATGACCTTGGGAACATGGAACAGATGCTGCGCTATCTGCGCGACCATCAGGTTCATATTGTCGTCGCGAGTCACCGCTGCCAATGCGTCCGCCTGCCCGATTCCGGCGCTCTGAAGGACGTCTTCGTCAATGGGTATGCCTGTGATTGCCATTCCATTGAAGCCGCTGCCGAGCGCTTCAAGGTTTTTTGGGTCACTGTCAATGACCACGATGTCGTGGTTCTCTTGCGAGAGCATCTGCGCGAGCGTTGCACCAATCTTCGTGCATCCCGCGATGATAATATACATGGCCGATCCCCCTTACGGTATTTGCCACATGGCGCGGACAGTGTTTTCCTTTCAACGATGCTTGACCACATGGCCGATGCCGTGCTGATCGTACACAATCTCAACCTCTGGGAGCATCGGCGCATCCTTGCAGTCGCTTTCATCGTAGGCGGCAGAGCTGCGCTCGGAAAACGACGCGTAATTGTCCAGGTTCCGGCGTACAGGACGGTAGGTGGGATCGAGCGCCCAGGCCGCCCGGAAATGCTTCATCGCCAGCAGGTGGTCGTCCAGTGTCTCGAGAAGAATGCCCAGAAGGTTGTGGGGTTCCGGCGCGTGAGGGTACATGCCCATCGCGCTGCAGATCAGCTTTTCGCATTCCTTGTAATCCTTGCGACCGATCATTTCCCTGACTCGATCGCACAGCGCCTGCCGTGCCACGCTTTCGGCCTGAAAATCTTTCGCCATGAGAAACCCTCCTTATAAGGGTGGTGCGGATTTACGCCTTCCGGAAAGCACGATCATCATAACAGAGGCGGCGTGAGCACAGTGTGAGGGTTTGAGGAAACGTGTGAGGAAGCTGTGAGGATACAAAGAATTAACCGCCCCGAAGAATCCGGAGCGGTCGTCAAGGGGGATAAAAATGCGTGGGCCTATTCGTCTACGAGCCGGTAACCTACTCCAATCTCCGTCAGGACATACCTGGGGCTGGCCGGGTTGTTCTCGATCTTGCGCCGCAGGCTGGCCATCAGCGCGCGCAAAGCTTGCGTGTCCGTACCGTACCCCGGCCCATACAATTCCCGGATCAGTGTTCCTGTTGTCAGTACCTTCCCGATGTTCCGGAAGAGAATCTGCAACAGGCTGTACTCCATCGGCGTCAGATGCAGCTCTGCCTCTCGGAGATAGACCAGCCGCTTATTGTAGTCGATCTTTAGATCCCCGACGGCGGCGGTCGTCTGCCGCCTGGCGGAGTGTTCCTGATACAGATGCCGGATCGCGACGCGAATGCGGGCCATCAGTTCGGTCGCAGAAAACGGCTTGGTCAGGTAGTCGTCTGCCCCGGCATCGAGCGCCGCCGCCTTTTCCCGATCCTGGTCGCGCGCGGACACCACGATGATCGGCATTTCCGACCATTCCCGGACCTTTTTAATGACCTCCATGCCGTCAAAATCCGGAAGGCCCAGATCCAGCAGCACCAGGTCGATCGGTTCGGTAACAAGCGCGCTTAAGGCTGTCTGCGCACTGGTCGCGGTCAGAACGTTGAACCCATCCTGTTTGAGCGCGTAACAGATGAAATTGCGGATTTGGGCATCGTCCTCGACGACGAGAAAGAGTTCACCGCGGTTTTGCATTTTGCTGTTCCTCCATCGGCAGTGTGAATTGGAACAACGCGCCTTGTCCATCCCCTCGATTTTTCGCTTCGATAGAGCCGCCATGGGCCTTGACGATTGCCTCGCAGATGGTCAGGCCCAACCCAACGCCCCTTGACGCGTCGGCGTGCCTGGCCGGCGTTGTATAGAACAGCTGAAAGATATGGGGAAGGTCGTCCGCACGGATTCCAACACCGCGGTCCGATACGCTGATAAAGGCTTGATGGCCCGCATCATCGTACCAGACGGAAACTTTGATTTCGTCCCCCGGCAGGGTGTGCTTGACCGCGTTGTCCAAAAGGTTTACGAGCACTTGCTCGATCAATCCTGCATCCATCGGAATAAACAACACGTCCTCCGGGGCCTCGACCGCGATTTCCCGCCCGGACTGGCGAGTGACCCGGTTGACCGCCCCCCCCACCACTTCTTCCACCGGCTCCATCTGCTTCGTCAGCGGCAGCGCACCGTCCCGCAGGCGCGTAAGGCTCAGGATGTTTTGGACCATCGAGTGCAGCCAGTCCGACTCCCGGAAGATGTCTTCTGCCAGAGCGCGGCGAGGGTCTTTGGTTTCGGTCATATCCTTCAGCATTTCCGCCGTACCCATGATGCCCGAAAGCGGCGTGCGAAGATCGTGTGAGATCGCACGCAGCAGGTTCCCACGGTAACGCTCTTTTTCCGCTTCCTCAGTTGATCGAATGCGCGCTTGGGCGCTGCGAAACCTGTCCATCGCCAACGCAGTACTCTCGATCATCGATCGCAGAATTCGGGTCTGCGATTCACTCAGGTTGGTCTCGTTCGGGATGCGCACCATACCCAGATCCGTCTCCCGCCCCTGAATCGGGTATTCGAAGAACCAACCGCCGGCGCGCTTGGACAGTTCTGTGTTTTCGGACGCATCGTTCGCGGACTTGCTCCAGATCAGCGTTTTGTCGCCCCTTGGCTGCCCGCCGGGCCGCTCTGTTTTTTTGACGTCGTCGAACCAAAGAACCTTGACTTGGCACCTGAGGACGTTGCCGATGGCGTCTGCTGCGATGCTGGCGATGTTCTCCATATCCCCGGCTTCCGTAAGTCGATTTGTGAGGTGATACAGGGCGCTTGTCTCGGCCTCTTTTTCCAGTGCATCCAGCGCGCTCTGCTTTTCCTTGGAGGTCAGCGCACTGGTGATGATGGCCGTAACGGTCATGACCGCGAAGGTAACAAAGTAGGATGGATCGTTTACAGACAATGTATAGTACGGTTCTGTAAAGACAAAATTGAATGTCAGCGTCGAAATGACGGAGGACAAAATGCCATATACATACCCTTGGGTGAAGCGCGCAGTCAGCAGTACTGACAATATGTAAACAATGACGATATTCGTTTCATGGAAGCCGATGAAACGGAATAGCAAACCGATACCAGTTGCAGCCAGAATAAAGGATGCCATAATGAATATATAAACAAATTTTTGTCTGCTTGCGTCTGTTTTTTCCAATGCAACCCCTCCTTTCCACTACTATTATACCTCAAACTGCTTAAAGATGAAAGATTGGGACGCTGCCAGGAAACTGACATAACGGTGTGAGAATGGCGCCTTTCGTCTCTCCCTCATCACAGGCGAGTTACCAAACGATGCGCAACATCCATTTGCCCCCGGCATTTGATAGTTGGAAACTTCGGGCGACCCAACCTGCGGAGGGAATCAAAGAGCCTGATTGCGCCCGTGCGCTCGGTCCTGAGCGGCGTCTATTCCGTAGGACTTTACAGACCGCCTCGTCGCTCGGAACCCATGTAGAAATTTTCCGCCCTGAAGATCCATGGGGCAATTTTGACTGGGACGAGATCTGATCCATGTCCAGTGAGACATTCACTACAAGGCCGCGGACTGCACTGAAGAAAATGCAAAGCCCCGAAATCTCAATGATTCCGGGGCTTCTCGATGGCGGACCCTAAGGGATTCGAACCCCTGACCTTCTGGTCCGTAGCTGTCAAAAAGTTCTTCTTGACTCTGCAAAAGTTCAATAAAATCAAGGGTTTTCGGGTTGTCTCCAGTTGCTTCCGATATTAGAAAGTTGCAAAAAAGTTGCACAAGGACGAGGCACATCCGCAAGGGGATAGAGATCTCTCCTGCTGCAAATATCGGTGCTTTAACTCGGCCTTGAGTGAGCGTATGCGAGTTGATGCAAGTTAGGCGTATGTTCAGTCATCGCCGCTTACCAGCTCGAGGTTTTCCAATTGATGCTTTTACCTCGTATTCCGGCTCCTCGTCAGGCATGAAGCTGTCATCGACATACTCATCGAATATCCACTCTATGGCTGAGACTTCCTTGTACTCTGGCTCGCGGTCCTCGTAGTCCTCAATGTGATCTTGCCGCTCGATGAGCGTGTTCGTCTTGGTAGTCGTTTCACTGTCGGCGTTGGTAGCTGGCGTCAACTGGCTCAACAACTCCCTGCGCGTGCCTTTGGTATCTTTGAAAACCACGATGGTCTCACCGTCACCGGTGTCGAGGAGCAAGTACCCATCCAACTCACGGAGACGTGGAATACCCTCAGTCTCATCTGCGAGTCTATCGAGCTGGGCGGCCTTCTCATCTTCCAGAGGGTGTGCTTTCTGCCATATGTCGTACTCGGTTTCGCAGTCGAGCTCTTTGAACATCGCTTTTATTTTGGCCTTTCCAAGCGCTTGTACCATGTTGGCACCTCCTTAGAACGTATGTTCTTATTGTATGTCAGAACGCACGTTCGGGCAAGCGAACGCGGGGTAAAAAGTACTCTCGTTGGGGTGATGGAGGTTTATCATTGTTTGGATCGTAATCTATGTAGATTGTCGCGTAGGGCTGTTTGACATGCACAGGCGTCCCTGCCGTTTATGTATGGCGCGTATGCTTGCGTAGTTGGCTTGCACGGTTTGACGATATACACCCGAGCACGTACGCACAACCGGACATACTTCCAACGATGGAGATTTCCATATTTAGTCGCTCACAGGCTATTGGCGCGTGTGTGATCACCAACATGGCTCCTGATAAACCCAAGTATCGCCGCGATGGTTTCAACACACCTCGCTGGCTGTCCTTATGACACGTCTACACAAAGCAGGCCGCCTCCTCAATGAGACAGCCTGCCTTGAGTTCTTACCAGAACACCTCTTGAAAAACATCGATATAGTTCAGCATCTGCCTGTACGACACCTGGGGCGGAATCCGATGGTCCGGAATAGGGATGTACCCACCTTTATCAGCCTCGCACTTGAGTTCCACAAGGTGCGCGCGCAGCGCCTCCGGTGGAGCGTAAATGAGGTTCTTGTTGACACCGCCGAGCATCCTGAGCTTCTCACCGAACTTCATGCGGAACCTCGCGGGCCCGGCGTTCCACGTGCCGACTTCGACCGGGAACACGATGTCAAATCCAGACTCTAGCCAGCAGGGCACGAGAGGATCCACCATACCATCCGAATCGATCAGTGCCAGTGGCACGCCGTTTTCCTTGTAGAAGCCGATTAGCTTCCGGTAGTACCGGTCGAAGATTTCGCGGTAGGTCTTCGGGGAAAACAAGGGTCCGGACGAGCCGCAGCAGTCCTCAAAGAAGTACACGAAATCAAACTTCGCGACCTTCAAGGCCGGGATCATGAGCGTCATGAAGTGATCCGTGAGCGTCGAGACCATGTCCTCGAGAAGCTCCGGGTCGTCGTACATCAAATAGGACAAGTTCACCACGCCCATATAGTCGCGAATCCATCCGTAGAAGCTGCCGCCCATGAATCCGGTCACGATGTCTTTGGCATTGCGGGCCTCAGCGATCGCACGCATGTCGGACGGATACCTTCCGGGCATCGAAGGATCGAGGTAGCGCTTAAACCGGTTCCACGATTCACGCGTGGGTTCCAAAGGGTGCGTAATGGTATGCGAGATCGAGGAGCCGTCAGTGCGCACCATTTCCACCTTGCCGATGGCGTTACGAACGATATTGTGATTCGCGTGCGTCTCCAGCACCGCCGGCTCTACGTCACCGATCGCGCCCATCCTAACGAGGCCGTGCGCGCTCCACAAACCGTCCTCCCAGTCGGGATCCATACCGGGCAGTTGCGGACCCTTGTCGGCGTTCAGATCGGCCTCGCCTTCGAATCCCTCCCGCAGCCACCGCGCCTTCGTCTCGGTCCACGAGCCGAAAAAGTACAGTGGCATGCGGTCGATAGGTTCAAACGAGAACGCCTTTTGAAATCGTTCCCTATGTGTCATGCTTCAGTCTCCAAAGTAGAACAGTTCTCCGTTAAACGTCAGGCCGATGCCCCAGGTGGGGTTGATGATGTCTATGTTCTTGAGTTTCTGGTTGGCGATGATGGGCTGTTTGATGCTGCTCATGTAACGGATCCCCCACACATTGTTGTGCCAGTTCTGAACGTACGCATCGTACGTGGCGAGCGCTTTGCTCGGCGGCAGAGCTCCCATGGAATCCGTGATCTCAAACAGTTCCTTAATCTCATCAGTCGGCTCGATGCCCTTGGTGCCCTTGGTCGACCACCAAGTCCAATAGTTGTCGGCAATCTCCGTGTTCTGCCAAGCGCCCTGATTGTACCAGATGACCTCGGACCACATGACGGTTGCCTGCACCTCGTTAGCGGGCTTGCGCTGGTCGTACAGCGAGATATCCATCATCTTTGTGTTGACTTTGATGCCGATGTCCTCCATGAACGCGGTGAACAGCTCCGCCACCATCTTCATGTCGGGCGTTCTATCGACGAAGTCGAGGTTGATGGCAAACGGCGTGCCGTCCGGACAGGTTCTGTAACCGTCGTTTCCGTACGCCATGCCCATTTCGTCCAACAGAGCTTCCGCCTTCTCGGGGTTGTACTCGCTGTCGATCATGGTAGAGGGCTCCGCGAAACCTGAGTAGATGGCGTCGATGACCTCATCACGGCTGAAAGCATAGTTGATTGCCTGGCGGAAACGCACATCCTGCACGACCGAACGCCAGGTGTCGTCCGGATAGCCGAGGTTGATGTAGATGTCGGTCGGCGTCACGTGCCAGTCGGACATGACGACTTTGTAGCCGTTCGCGTCCGCGTTCTGGAGATAAAGCGCCATGTTGGTGAGCGCAGTCTCAAACACGTTGTAGTCCACCTCACCCGAGATAAGCTTCAGATTGACTGCCTCCGTCGACTGCATGTGCTCGGATGTGAGGTAGTCAATGTAGGGGAGCTGGTTGCCTTCCGCATCCACCTTGAAGTAGTAGGGATTGCGCTCGAAGGTGGTTAGCGTCTCATCGGCAGAGATGATGTGCCACGCGTTCAGCGTCGGGAACCCGATCGCAAGTGGGCTGTTCGCCTCCCAGTTGGTGATGTCCGCCGCATGGAACGCAGCAACCCAGTCCGTGGGCTCATAGTCGTACTTCGCATCCCACTCGGCTAGGGTCGCCTCGTCGGCGTAGTCCTTATGCAGGTTCTTAAGGTAATGCGCAGGCTTGATGACCTCGGTGTAGCCAACCCAGTTCTTGATGGCCATTGTGACCAGGAAGCCGCCGTTGGGCACGTCAAAGATGAAGCGGAACGCGTTGTCGTCGATCACCTCGAATGTGAGAGGCGTGCCGTTCGAGGAATAGAACCATGTCGGCAAAGAGGCGTTCAGATCAGGATTAAGCCAAAAGTCGTTGATCGCGAATTCGACGTCCTCCATGGTGACGGGCACGCCGTCAGACCACTTCATGCCCTCGCGCAGATAGAAGGTGAAGGTCGTCTCGTCCTCGCTCATCTCATAACGGTGAAGAACGTTGCCGGTTATGGTGTCGCCCAGGATGCCGGGCGTGTTCATGAGCGGCTCGTTCGTCATTGCCCACGTGTTGGGATTCCACTCGGCATTAGGCGTCACGGTCCGCAGCGTGCCGCCGTACTGGCCGATGGAAAACTCGACATTGGTAGGAATGATGCCGTTGGCGATTTTGGGGTACATGGGAAGCCGCTCGGCGACCGGCGGCAAGTCAAGTCCGTCAAGCATCGGCGCCTGATGGTACTCGTCGAAGGTCATGTAGTCGTCGTAAACCAGAGCGCCTGACTCCTGAACTTCATAGAAGCCGTCGCCCGATTCTGCAAGTGCGCTCGTCATGGCAAACAGCATTGCCACCGCAACAAGAGTCGAAAGCATCTTCTTCATGAATTGATCTCCCTCCATTTGATCGTCAGTTTGAACCGGTTCCGTTTTCCTTTGCCCGTTGGGACCATTCATTGCGGACCTCCTGCAGTCTTTCGAGCACCTCCTTCCTCGTCTCTTCGTCGACGACCAGTCGCGTTGTTTTCAGGTATGTGATGAGCCGCGAAAGCCGCCTCACATCGGCCGCCTCCCAAGCCCCGTCGTCCCGCCATGTCGGGCGTCCGTTTCATAGATCGCCGTGATGTCATCAAGCTTCGCGTGCATACGCCTCGTAATAGCGCGATAGTATGCGTTGGAACCAACGATCAGAAGCGCGATTGCCGCCGCAAATAGCACGATCAACCAGCCGATCGTCATCCGATCTCCTCCGCCCGATCGCAAAGTGCGAAATGTCCGGGCGCGATCTCGCGCCAGTCAGGAGTCTTTTCGGCGCATAGCTTCGTCGCGTGCCTGCAGCGCGGATGGAAGTAGCACCCACTCGGTGGATGCGCTGGGTTCGCCACTTCACCCTTAAGCAGAATCCGGCGGGTCTTGCGCGTCGGATCCATGGTGGGTCGCGCACTCAAGAGCGCCTTCGTGTAGGGGTGGAGCGGGTTGTCGAACAGCTCGCGCGCGGATGCGACTTCGACGAGCTTTCCGACGTACATCACGCCTACGGTGTCAGAAATGTGCCGGATCACGCCCAGATCGTGCGAGATGAAGAGGAAACTGAACTGAAGCCGCCCCTGCAGATCTTTAAGAAGGTTCAAAACCTGTGCCTGAATCGACACATCTAGCGCTGACACCGCCTCGTCACACACGAGGAAGCGTGGATTGGTCGATAGCGCGCGTGCGATGCCGATGCGTTGTCGCTGTCCGCCTGAGAAAGCGTGGGGATACCTCTCCAGGTGCCGCCGGTCGAGCCCGACGATCTCGGTCAGCTCGCTCACTCGATCCTTGAGCGCCCGACCGCGTAACATCCGATT
The DNA here is from genome assembly GCA_023444095.1 of Bacillota bacterium. Lineage (GTDB taxonomy): Bacteria > Bacillota > Clostridia > Christensenellales > Aristaeellaceae > RUG11247. The sequence continues at coordinate 24,609 of JAEZRP010000045.1, read as the reverse complement.
ACACACCAGCGGCTCCCCGATGATGTCCTGCACTGTCATGCGCGGGTTGAGCGAGGAATAGGGATCCTGAAAGATGAGCTGCATCTCGCGGCGGACCTTGATGAGATCCGCACGTGATGCCGACGCAACGTCGAGTTCCCTCCCGTCCTGCATCCGAAAAAAAACCTCGCCGTCCGTCGGATCGATTCCTCGCATGAGGCAGCGTCCGAGCGTGGTCTTTCCGCAGCCGGACTCACCCACGAGTCCAAACGATTCGTGGTTTTTGATCTCAAAGGACACGTCGTCAACCGCCTTGATCGCCTCGGTCGATTTACGGAAGACGCCCGCGTTGATGGGAAAATACTTCTTGAGGTTCTTAATCTCAAGCACATTTTCAGGCTTCATCACATTGCCTCCGTTTCCGAAAGACCGAACAGATGGCAGCGCACGAAATGACCGGGTGATACCTCCATGAGCGGCGCCTCCTTCTGATTACACAGCCCCTCAACCCGCCTTTTACAGCGCGAATAGAAGCCGCAGCCATCCGGTAGGTTCATTGGATAGGGAACCGTTCCCTCGATGGATTCGAGCCGCGCGCCCGCCTCGGTCGCCAGCGCGGGCATGGAGCGCATGAGCGCCACGGTATAAGGGTGGAGGGGATCTTGAAACAGCGACACCACGTCCGCGCGCTCGACGATCCGCCCGAGGTACATCACTGCCACCTCGTCAGACATCTCCGCGATAACGCCCAAATCGTGCGTAATGAAAATGACCGATGACTGGAAATCGTGCTTTAGTCCGTTGATCAGGTCAAGAACCTGCGCCTGCACCGTCACGTCAAGGGCGGTCGTCGGCTCGTCCGCGATCAAAATGCGCGGTCTGCAGGCAATGGCCATAGCGATCATCGCACGCTGGCGCATGCCACCCGAAAGCTGGTGCGGATACTCGTCGATGCGTTGCTCGGCGTTCGACATGCCCACGGCTCGGAGCATCCCAAGTGCGATTTCGCGCGCCTTTATAAGATCCTTCTCTACATGGAGCATGATCGCCTCGATAATCTGATTACCGATCGTGTGAATGGGTGAGAACGCCTTCATCGGCTCCTGAAAGATCACGCCGATGTCCCCGCCGCGGATCGAGCGAATCTCCTCGCCTTCGTTTGCCATCTTCGCTATGTCATTCGGCGTGTCCGCCCCCCTGGGATAGTAGAGGATCTGGCCCGTGATGCTTGCAAATCTGGGTAGAAGCCTAAGAAGAGCCTGCGTGGTCACGGATTTCCCGCAACCTGACTCGCCGACAATCCCCAGCGTCTGCCCCTCTCGAATCTGGAAGTCCACGCCGCGCACGGCGGTCAGAAGACCCTCGTCCATTTTGAAGCTAACCGCCATATTCCGAACGTCAAGTATCATATTGTTCATCCCGCGCACCTCCTTCCTCTACTTATAGGGATCGGCGGCATCGCGAAAGCCGTCGCCAACGAAGTTGAACAAGAGAACCGAGAACACGACGAACGCCGCAGGCCACATAAGCCAGGGATGAAACGCCAGCGTCTCAATATTCTGCGCGTCCTGCAAGAGGACGCCCCAGCTCACGACCGGTGCCTGAAGGCCCAGTCCCAAATAGCTCAGTGCCGTCTCGCCCAAAATGGAGCCCGGGATTGAGAGCGTGAGGTTCACGATGATGTAGCTAAAGAACGAGGGGATCAGGTGCCGGAAGATCACGCGCATGTGGGAAGCATTGTTGAGCCGAGCAGCGGTCGCGTAGTCCTCCTCACGCAGGGAGAGCACCTTTCCGCGAACCACGCGCGCCAGCCCTGTCCAGCCGATGAGGGACATGATAATGACCATGCCGAAGTAGATTTTGAGCGGAGCCCAATCGCGCGGCAGCGCCGCAGCGAGCGCCATCCACAGCGGGATATGCGGCATGCATAGGAGAAGATCGATCAGCCGCTGAATGATCGTGTCAACAACGCCCCCGAGGTAGCCAGAAAGCCCGCCGAGTGTGATTCCGATGATAAATGTAAAGAAGATCGAAATCAGGCCGAAGGATAGTGAGATACGCGCGCCGTAGATCGTACGCGTGAACAGGTCGCGGCCCAACCGGTCGGTCCCCATCACGAAGAACGGGGTTTCAGGATCGTCCGTCCCGAACAGGTGGATGTTCGCGGGAATGAACCCGAGCAGCTTGTACGGCTCGCCCTTCACGAAGAACTTGATGTAGTGCTTTTGCGAGGTGTCCTCCATGTACTCGCGCACGTACGTCGTGGGATTGACCTCGTTGACTGTGTTGTAGAAAAACGGCACAAAGGAGAAATCACCCGCCTCGTCCACAAAGTGAAGCTTCGTCGGCGGAGCGAACTTGTAGGAGGTGAAGCGCTCGAGCGTTCCGTAAGGCGCAAAGAACTCACATAAAAACGCGATGATGTAGAGCGCGACGAGCAAAGGCAGCGAAATCATTGCCAACTTGTGTTTCTTAAACTTCCAGCGCATTAGCTGCCATTGGGAGGCTACCTGATACTGGGCTGCATCCCTTTCATCCGCGCGCTTGGCGGCCATCTTGTTCTTATTAATCGGAAACACCCCCAAACCGGATTCTGGGATCCATGACCGCGAGCAGTATGTCCGAGATGAGCGTGCCGATGACGGTCAAAACGCCAACAATTAGGAGGAAACTGCCTGCGAGGTACATGTCCTGCGTGGATAGAGCGCGTTGTAGCATCGGCCCAGTCGTCGGCATGTTGAGAACGATCGAGATGATGATCTCGCCCGAGATGAGCGCGGGGATTGTCCAGCCGATGGTAGAGATCATGGGATTGATTGCCATGCGGATGGGGTACTTAAAAAGAACCTTTCGCTTTTCCATGCCCTTGGCACGCGCGGTGGTTACGTACTGCTTTTCAAGCTCGTCGAGCATCATAGCGCGCATGGTGCGCGATAAGCTCGCGATGCTCGGAAGCCCGATCAGCAACACCGCCAGCCCCAGCCGGGGCAGCATGTTCAAAAACTTAGCCATCGACCAGCCCAGTGTCTGGAACTCCTGCGCGAAAAGGCCGGTGTAAACTTGCCCAGTCGCCACGAAGATGCGGTAGATGACAAACAGCGCGATCAGAAATCCGGGCAGCGCCAACCCTACAAACGAGAAGAACGAGAACAGGTAATCGAAGAACGAATACTGGTGGGTTGCCGAGTAGATGCCGATTGGAATCGCGAGTAACCACACGAAGACCAGCGTCAGAAACGAGATGAGCATCGACATCGCGAGCCTGCTCGACAAAACCTCCGAAACTGGCTTGTTCCATAGGAACGAGCGACCCAAGTCGCCCTTGGTCAATATGTTCCGGATCCAGATGAGGTACTGCTGAATCGGCCCCTTGTCCAGCCCATACTGCTTTTTCAGGCTGTCTACCATTGCCTGGTCGACGGTCATGCCGCTCGACTCAAGCTGATCGATGTAGGTTGTCAGATAGTCGCCCGGGGGCAGCTGAATGATCATAAAGGAGATCATACTGATTAAGACGAGCAACGGAACCAGCTGTATCACCCGCTTTAGGATAAAACCGGTCAACATCAATGGACATCCCCTTTGCTGCGCATTGCACGCGCCCCGACGTGCGCGGATCAGGTCGTGTGACGGAAATACTCCTCAAAGAACGCATCGGCGCGTACAGCGTTCGCTATCTCGTGCCGCCCGTTTACGTCTGGGTCAAAGTAGGTGCGCCCAGCGGCGCGCGCGCTTAAAAGCTCCACTGAAATCGTGCCGCGCGCATATTTCATCAGTTCGGGCCGGAACACGCTGACCGCGGCTAGCGGATCGTGGAAATACATTCTGTCTGCGCGGTCGAACCACGCACGACTGAAATCTCGCACAACGCGCAGGATGGGCGACGTGAACCGCTGGAGCACCTCGTCAGCGTCCAGGTGTACAAGAGCCGTGACATCAAGCCCCACCGAGCGAAGCTTCAAGTTTTCAACGCCGTACACGATCGCGGAGGCGTGGGGATCGCACATCGAATTCCACTCCGCTTCCCCCCACGCGGGGAGCTTGCGGAAAAATTCGCCGCACATCAAAACCGCGTCCTTCAATAGTCCCGGTGCGTCGGGATGGAGCCGGAAGAGAAGAGCCACGTTCGTCATCGGGCCGACCGCGACGAGTGTTACCTCCTTGGGATTCGCCTTGATTGCCGCGTACATCGCCTCGACAGCAGGAGTTTCGGGAAACGCCTCGTCGTGCGGCCAGTCCTCGAGAATGCGCGCCTGCTGCGCCACGGGCTGGCGCTGTTCTGCCAGAAGAGGCCCTTCCGCACCTAGAAAGATCGGAACCTTCGCCTTCGCTACCTTGCAGATCGCGCTTGCTATCATGGCGCGCTGAAGCGCCTGGCCGCTGACGGTCGAGATGCCGATCAGCTCGCTCTCGGGCTTCCCCAGAAGATACGCGAGTGCGACGGCATCGTCGATATCGCTGCCAATGTCCGTATCTAGCCAAATTTTCATCCGTAACCCTCCGATGCCCACATATGGAACCGTTTCCACTTCTTGTTTCGTTTATCATAGCGGAATGATTTCCAAAATGCAACACGTGAAATGTTAAGATTTACGATAAGTACACATTTGAGCCGCGCGAACTGTTTTCGAATGCATTATATTTATGTTCACTATTCATAATAATTCAACCAATTAGCCTCGCTTTACTTCAATATTATGTATATTATGCACATGAATCTGGTCGCTTTCTGTGCGCGGAAAGTCGCGCCTCGTCTGGCTCACTTCGCCCCGTGGCCACGTGGGTGCGATTATTGACTTTCCCACAAAATCATGCTAAAATCTGTTGAATGGAAACGATATCACATCCGGAAACACGCCAGAGGTGTTACATGAAAGAAACGCGAATGACAATCCGCGACATTGCACGGCAGGCCAGAGTCTCGACATCGACGGTCTCACGATACCTCAATAAGGCGGGATATGTGGGAGACGAGGCGACGCTTCGCATCGCAAAGGCGATCGAGGCAACCGGCTTTTCTCCGAACATCGCGGCGCGGGGCTTGAAGACGCAAAAGAGCCCGATCATCCTTTTAGTCGTACCGGACATCTGTAACCCCTTTTATTCGCAGATGGCGAAGACCGCGCAGCAGCTTGTTTCGGAGCGCGGCTTCGTGCTGGCGCTGTTCGACTCGAGTGGGGACAGCGACCGTGAGATCGCAGCGGCGCAGCTCGCTCGGCAAATGTACGCGAGCGGCATATTGTTCGCGTCGATCGATGCGAAGCAGACGGTCGTCGCGGCACTCCTTGAGAGCATGCTGCCAGTAATCGGGTTGAACGCTTACGAAAAATGCCCGTTCGACGTGGTACATGTGCACAGCGCCGGGGGCACATATCTCGCCACACGCCACCTGATTGGACTTGGGCACACAAACATCGCCTTCGCAGGCGGTCAGCCAGGCACAATGATCGCACGCAGCCGTCTGCACGGCTACGAGCGCGCAATGGAGGAAGCGGGTCTCAGGTACAGCCAAGAGCACGTATTTGAAATGGGATTCTCGCATCAGGACGGATACAAGGCGGGGTGCTATTTTTCGACACTCTCCCCCCGACCGACTGCCATCTGCTGCGCGAACGATCTGGTCGCGCTTGGCATTATCAGCGCGCTCAACGATTTCGGCATTCAGGTGCCTGGCGACATCTCCGTCACAGGCATGGACGATATTCCCTATGGCCAGACGGCCAATCCTAGGCTCACGACCGTCACGAACGACAGCAGTGCGTTCGCCAGGGAAGGCACTCGTATGCTCTTTGAGCGCATCGACGGCGAATACGACGGAACCCCCCGCCAACTTGAGATCCCGAACGACCTGATCGTGCGCGCATCCACCCTGCGCGCGGCACAGTCGGCCGATACAGAAATGGGAGAGAAGAAGGCGCACACGACGCCGTGAGCGCCACCGGAGATATTTACAAAATAAGGATCAGGAGGAAATGTGCGTGAAACCGGTCGTCATCATAGGAAGCATCAATCTTGATACGGTTCTCCGGGTCGAGCGGATCCCGCTCGCTGGTGAAACGGTACTCGCGCGCTCCATGGAACGCTACGCAGGCGGAAAGGGCGCGAATCAGGCGGTTGCAGTCTCGCGGATGGGCGCGCGGGTTCAGTTCATTGGGCGCGTTGGCGCGGACGAGGCGGGCGATTTCATGCTCGGCTCCCTTCGCGAGAGCGGTGTCGATACAGACGCGGTTGAAACGAGCGCCGACGCACCAACCGGTGTCGCGATCATCACCGTATCCGACGACGGTGAAAACTGCATCGTCGTCAACCCGGGCGCAAACGCGCTGGTAGACGAAGATCAGCTCGTGCGCTGCGAAGGTCTCGTTTCCGAGGCGAGCTATTGCGTGTTTCAGCTTGAAATTCCAATCCAGACGGTATTCGCGGGCATTCGGCGCTGCCGAGCACTGGGCGTGCAGACCGTCCTCAACCCTTCGCCAAGTGCTCCAATTCCCGACGATGTGCTCTCATATGTGTCGCTGCTTATCGTAAATCAGTCGGAGTACGCTTTTCTCGCGGGAGATGAAGCCGATCCTGTCGCATTCGTTCGGGAAAAAGGAATTCAAAACATGATCATTACAATGAGCGCGAGCGGACTTCAATACGTGAACGCTGACGGCGCAAATTTCTATCCTGCCGTTCAGGCCGAAGCCGTAGATACCACTGGTGCGGGCGACTGTTTTTTAGGCGCACTTGTCACTATGCTCGCGGAGGGTCGAACGATGGACAAATCCATCATAATCGCCATGAAGGCCGCTGCCATCGCTGTCACACGTTCCGGTGCGCAACGTTCTATGCCGTTCAGGTATGAAATAAAAGAATTGACTTTCACATCTTAATATTATAGAACAACTTAGGAATCCCTGCAGTATCGCATATCTCAATGATCATTCCTCAACTTGTACTGTGTGTGGGAGGCCCTGGATTTCAACCCTAAACCGGACAGAAATTATAAGGTACAGGTTTTCTTGAACTCTACTGGTGACAGGTATCCCAGCGTATCACGCAGCCGAATGTTGTTAAACCAGTGCACGAAGTCCGCTAATTCCCGCTGCGGCTGATCGAGCGTGTCAAAACGCTGAAGGAAACGAATTCCCCCTTGATCACCGTGAACGTCGATACGGCCATTACGTATCGTAGGAGCCTCCCTTTCATGCTCAAGGAACGGTTGATCTGGAAACTATCCAATCGTGTAATCAAGAGCTTCGGAAAGCTGTGTTTCATACCTGACGCTTCCATGGCCACATCGGTCGCAGCCGTCACTTGTATCTGCGTACCTTTGATCGACCGACGGCATCAACGGAATGGTATGCCACCTTCTGTTGCACGACGTTGAGATAGCCTGCCATGTTACTCATAAACAGCCACCTGCTCCTGCCCGCTGAGCACGCGCAGCACGCCGCTCATCAGCGCCTGTAACTCATCCTCGCCGGGAAATACATAAACCTCGGCCAACCGGTCGACGCGTTGCTTGATGCTGCCAGTGAAGCGATTAGAATAGGCCAACCCACCGGTGAGCACAATTGCATCCACCCTGCCCTCCAGCACGGCGCACATCGAACCGATTTCCTTAGCCACCTGATATGCCATAGAATCCAGTACGAGCGCCGCGAACTCATCCCCAGAGGCCATCATTTTTTCGACCTTGCGCATGTCGTTTGTGCCGAGGTACGCCGACATGCCACTGCTTCTTACCACTTTGTCGATCATTTCTTGTTCGGTATATTCGCCTGAATAGCACATCCTGATCAGAGGCACAGCAGGAATTGAGCCACTGCGCTCTGGCGTGAACGCACCCTCCCCAGACAGCGCGTCGTTAACGTCGATCACACGGCCATAACGATGCGCGCCTACGGTGATCCCACCTCCGAGGTGCGCCACGATCAATCGGCAGTTTTCGTAGGGCTTGCCCAGGCTCTGAGCCAACCTCCGAGCAATCGCCTTCTGGTTGAGCGCGTGAAAGACGCTGCTGCGCTCAATCCCTGGCATTCCTGTAAGCTTGGCATGTCTGTCCATCTCGTCTACAACGACCGGGTCGACGACATAGGCAGGTTTTTCACACTCCATGCCGATCTCGTTGGCAATGATCGCACCCAGCGCCGAAGCGTGAGTCGTATCTGTCGCCATGTTGAGATCGGCCAGCATGGCGGCGTTGACGAGATAGGTTCCACTCTCGATGGGCTTGAGCAAGCCGCCGCGTCCGGCGACGGCATCGATGTCACGCATATCTACGCCTAAGGCTTTCAGCGCGTCAATGATGCACTTCTTGCGGTAGTCCTTTTGGGACAGTATTGCGCCACATGCGTCCAACACAGCTCTGTCATGTCGGATTGTCTGCTTCAAAATCAACGCTTCGCTGTCATAAAGCGCAAACTTGGTAGAAGTGGATCCGGGATTGATCGTGAGAATGCGCAATACGCCGTCCGGTTTTCGGGGAACTTTGGCGACCGTAAAGGACACCGGTTCATCTGGCACAGGAGGCGATTCTTTCTCTTTCGTCTGTCCATTCATGGTGATGCTTGTCACGCAATCCAGGCGGAGCATTCTCTCAGCTACAAGCGCTAGCTTTGTGTTCGTACCCTCGATGTCCATCTCCATCTTTGATATGCTTTCCTGCTCGGTTTCGTCGACAAAGAGCCGCTTGATATTCCAGCCCTCGTTGCGGATGTGAGCGATCACACGCCCAAGAACCCCAGGAACATTTTGTACAAGCAACTCCACCTTTTGTATTTGCTTGGCCATGACAATCACCTCCCGTGCTTGGGCAGTATAGCATAAATATACTCAATGAACAACGGCCATCCAGCCCATTTTCCGCGAAGCTGCCTATCATGTCTTTGAAAGGATTCTGGAAGTACTCCATGGACAGGATCCCGCCCCGGCCATCATTTCTCCCGGCTTCGTCTCCAGCGCACGCTGTTCCGGCGTGATCCTGTTTTGTTCCAAACCCTCCGTGATGTTTCTTTGGAGGAAAAGCGGGCGGCGTTGAAGCGGCTGGAGATATGACAACGCGTGACGATGGTTGACGCACCCTTGTTTGCTATGATTGCCAACGCATAAAAAAGACAAAGAAACCAGAATGATAATGCTTGCAAAGCGCACATACGGCTGATTACGGGGATGGGATGAGATGGGGCTACGAAGCTACGGAGCGGACGCTTCTCCAGTCGCAGATCAGCGCTACCGGTACGTTAAGGAAGAACCAATACATCGTATAGCGCGGGCAGATTTGACCCCACAGATTAAGCCAGCGAACCGAATAATCCCATACGTTCCACATGAGCAGCCGATTAACAGTCAGCCCGACCGCCAGCTCGACAGCCGTGACCAGCACGGCGCCGGCCGCACAACGAGCCAGCAGCGGCCAATGAGCGGCGCGGCGGTGGATGTTCACCATGCCCAGCAGGCACAGACCGCCGGTCAAGCCCATGGTCCAGTGGCTGTAGCCACGTGCGAGCACCTCCATGCCCATGTAGCCCAGCGCGCCTACGAAAAACAGTGAAATAGAGTGCTTGACAGACAATGCGCATACCTCCTTTTACGGAAGTATGCACATTTATGTGCCGGAAAAAACCCGCGATTTTCAGCAGTGGACAGTATGTCCGCCTCGTTGCGCTTGATATGGTTTGCCCTATGCGATGTGTTTTGTAATTCTCAAGGCGCGACCGAATTGGAATGGCGCAGATTCCAACGAATTAGGTTCGGCCGTTGTATATCGGCATGAAGATGCACCAAACTCAAAAAGTGAAGTGACGCCCATACACATTTGATAGTATGGTTGATATTCTAGCCAGTCCGTGATTCAACGTGTACTTCATCGGTTTTCCTCTTTCGTGCGGTCCATCTTCATGAGTCCAATCTCCTCGTTCTCCCGGAACCCGAGTGAAATGGCATCGGCACCGTGCTTCTGACGCAACAGATCAACGGCGGCCTCCAGCCGTTCCTGACGCTCACGGTTACCGTTTCCACCCTTTGACGGATCTCCAAGCCCGGTATCAAACAGACTCAGCTGCTCGACGATTTCATTTGCGGGTGCCAGATGTGCCACACCCACGGTCATCGCTCGGATCGGCGCCGCAGGTCCGATGCGCCAGTGCTTCTCCGCCAGTTCGATCGCAACCTCTTGAATTTCGTGCTGGAGAAACGTAGGGCGATTGAGTGTTGTCTGCCTGGAGATGGTGCTCAGATCCGGCGCCTTGATTTGCACCTGAACCACGGACCCTTTGAGGTTTTGTCTGCGCAATGACATGGCCACATCGTCCACCAATGCAGCCAGCCCCATATGCACCTCGGCTTCCGTCACGAGGTCGCGCTTAAATGTCATCCCTCGGCTGACAGACTTGACTGTCTCCTTATCTCCGAAGCGTCGAACCGACTCCCTGTCAAGGCCGTTGGCGAACGACCATAGCTGACCGCCACTCTTTCCGAGAAGCTGAAGGAGCTCCATCCGATTACGACAGGCCAGATCGCCTACGGTGTTAATCTGCTTCTTTTTCAACAACTCGACCGCTGCATGCCCGGCATAAATCAAATCAGATACCGGCAACGGCCACAGAATGACTCTGTAGTTGTCTTCCATGATCACCGTCGTGGCGTCCGGCTTCTTGTAATCGCTGCCCATCTTCGCGAAGACTTTGTTGAAGGAGACGCCGATGGAAATGGTGATTCCGATGTCCTCGCGCACTCTTTTCCTCAAAGTGTCAGCGAGTTCGCGAGGCGTTACTCCATAGTACTCCGGAGCGGCGGTCAGGTCTAGGTAAGATTCATCGATGGACGCGGGCTCCACAAAATCCGTATACTCGAGATAGATCTTGTTGACGCGCGCGGAAATCTCTTCATAGAGCTTGTGGCGCGGCGGCATAAACACGATTCCAGGGCATTTCTTCTTTGCCGCCCATACGGTGTCGGTTGTCTTCACGCCGTATTTCTTCGCAAGTTCGTTCTTCGCGACGACGATGCCCGTCCTATTCTCGGGATCACCTGCCACGGCCATGGGGACACTCTTCAACTCCGGGTGATCGAGGCACTCGCACGATGCGTAGAAATTATTACAGTCGCAGTGGAAGATCAACCGCTGCTTATTTTCATTCATGCGAGCACCTCTCGTCTCTTATTTATTATGCCGACTGCTCGGCTACCTTCCGATCGGAATCCGCGACCTTCTTGGTCACAGTCCCGCGATTGCGCCGGACGCCATACTCCGTCTCGATGATGTACAGATGATACTCCGCGACGGTCTTTTCGTTTGTGGCGTAAACCACGTCCATGCAATAATCGTAGCAGGGCGACGCGGCAGCAAACGCCTTTCATCAGCAACGAAACCATACACGATAACTTAGCATTTTAGTTTACGGTTTCATTTTCGAAAAACGCGGGCGGGATTGCATCGGTGGTGTAGGGTCTGAAATGGGAAATCAGGGAAACACAAAATCTGCAGGTGGGGAAATTGCCGCGTCCCCGACAATAACAAAGCGAATGCTATATCCAAATCGTCACTTCATTACCTCTGTCGGAGACGATCAGTATCGGCTAAAAAAAGTGTCGCGGAAGAACTCTTCATTTTCCAAAAGTTTTGGCACATAATCCTTAAGGGTCGTCAGCAAGTCAATTACGCACTGGTGGTATTCTGTGAACATCTCGTCCGTATTGATACCGCCCGTGGATTGCTCAAGCTTCGCGCTCCTTGAACGCAGATTATCCATTTCCTGCATGAGCGTAATGTATGTGTATGAACCGCTTTGCGACTCAAACAATACCTCGAAGCAGGACATGAGTTCGGGTATGACGCCGGGATTGTCGCGGTCGTTTGGCCTGACCAACGGGGCAACATATGCCAAATCCTGATACTTCTTTGCTGCAAGGTGGTCGCCAATGACATGCGTGTAGTAAAGCAAAATGCAGAAATTTTCTTGCTGCTGCGCGCTTCCCTTCGTTCCATACACCTGTTCTGACAGCCACGGAAACCAAGCAAGAGGCGTATCGGTTTTTGTAAACAACTCTTTCTTGACCGTGTTCGTGAGTATTTGTTGGCGGACGGGCCAATGTGCTTTCTCGGGGTATACGGTATTCCAGCCCCTGTGGGTCAACGAACGATGAGAGTAATTGCTGGTGTAGTTGAATTCGGTAATAGATGATGGAATATCCGGTATCCCTCTCTTCTGAAGATTGGCCAAGGCATCCTGACCGTTGCCATTGTACTGATCCACAGCCAAATACGTCGCGTCCTCAATTGCCTGAATCGTGTCTGATATAGCCGGGTGCGTCGACTTGTAGTCTTCGTTGCCGAATATAACAAGTTCGATTTCTTTATCGTGCCCGCCGCGCTCATGCGCAAACGCCGTGTGGGCAGGAAACAGCAAGAGCGCGCACAGAATCAAGGCCCATATTGCCGGACGCTTTCTCATTTACTTCACCCGCTCGAACACGACGCTGTTTTCCCAAACCCGCGCGTAATCATACCAATTGTTTTTATGGCCTTCCCACACCTTAAAATAATCGGACCACTTATTCTTTGTGCCTAAAGTCGCGTAACCAAAAAGATAGGTAGGCGCACTGGACCCTTCCTTGGGCGTAACGTTTATGATAATCTGAGCGCCGGGCTTCCAGGTGTAATTGCGCGCTTCGTCACTTGTATACGTTACCTGATAGGTCGATAGATCACCCTCGGTTTTTCTCTCAACCTTCTCTATTTTCCAATCCGACAGGATGTCTGCCTCGTCAGTGCCGGCTTCCGTAACTTCCACCGTAATGGCGGCATTTGCGGTAAGATAGGCGGCCGGAAGTACCACCTCGGTTCCTTCATACTCGATCTCAAAATCGGAAGACGAGGCGGTTACGTCATGAAGGAACCAGTATTGATCGTCCAACGGTATGGTCAAAAAAACCGGCTCTCCCTTAGGATGCATAATCCCGTCGATCTTCAACTGCTCACTTTCTGAGATATTAAGTTCCGCGGCAAGCGCAAACAATAGGTCACAGTTCAGCAACAGCGGTTCATAGACCGGCGGAAGCTCAGTTTTTCTTGCATTTTTGAGCATCTCATTGTATTTTTTGATCTGGCTCTTTTCGGCCTTGGTCGATCCCTTGGGCGTCGGCGTTTCCTGTACCGGGGCGAGATAAGCGGCGTTCATCATCCGCTGCTCTCCCACGAGGTAATTCACAGTGTCAAGAACAACATCGTAAGCATTCAGGAGGTATTCTTTGTCCCCGGTTTTTGCGTACAGATCCACATAGATCTGAGCGTCGAAGTAACGAAGCGCCCAGTCGTCGTGATCGGTATTGTCTAGAATCATCTGAGCATATTTGACGGCGGCGGAAACATACGTTTCATCGTCATACACCTCGTCCGCCGCGGAGATGACCAGCGGAAGAATTCGGGCAAGCTCATAGTCCCTGCGGAAGATCCGCGTGCCCAAAGCCTGATATGTGTTGGCCGCGTCCAGACACAGGGCATAATCGCCGTTGCTGTAATAACTCTCCGCCAGCGTCAGCCAGTATCCTCCGCACGACTGATACGTCTTTTGATTGGATTCCAGGAACTGAATGCGCGCAACTACGTTGTCATTGTTTTTCCAGTCAACGAACTCTTCCACGTCGTTTTCCGTCAACGCAAGGTCGCCCGGCAGGCTGTAGTCGCCCACCATTTCAATCATATAGCTGAAAGAGCCTTTCCGACTGTTGTGCAGAACGGTCGCCTCTTCGTCATCCAATGCCCAGCCATCCTTGAGATATAGCAGGTCAGCCTCGGCGGTGTAGGACGTATAGCTTGTGATCGAGTCTACGGCCATGTAGACGACGGAAGCGGCAATCTTGGCATTGCTTGACGATTGCACTGCGCCGATCAATCCCAAAGGGCTTGGAATCGCAGCACGAATCGCTTGCGCCTGGTTTTGTTCATAGATGTATTGCAAGCGGTCCCGCTTCACCGCAATCATGCGGTAATTTTCCATCGTATCCAAAAGGCCGGTCATTTGACTGAGTGTTCGACTATCTACAGCATTTGGGTAGGTATTGTTGATCAGGGAGCAATATGCACCTTCCATAAAAAGACGGCTGTTCTTGGATGCGTTGATGGACTGAGTCAGTACAGTGATGTAGTTCACCATGGCAACGGCATTTCGTTGTTCGACAGTGAGCTCGACTGTTTCGGCGTACGATGATGTTGGAAAACTACCAATCATTGTTCCCAGGAGCAGTGTCATCGCCATGACCATGCTCAATAAGGATTTCTTCCGCATTTTTCGTTTCCCCCTCAAAGTACAAAGTCTATCATGCCCTTGCCAGATACAACGCGTCCCCATCAAACAGCATATTAGTGGTGTGGTTGCTGATGATACCGACATTCCTGATGCAATCGATGAAAATATCGCCATCGATCTCGGCGTTTCCTGCAAAATGTAGCAATGCTTTGGCTGCCTTCTCATCGTTCCCCTTCAGCAACTGCTCGCCGCCTGCTTGGAGCCATTCATCCACAGGCCCCTTGCTTACCAATGGCATAGAGGAGATGAGCTTCCCAAGTGCCTTACTGGCATTGCCCAGCCCCGCCGCAATCTGTGTTTGCACAGACTCGGAGGAGAACTTCTTAATCATATCACCGCTTTTTGATAATTGGATTTGATAGTGTTCGCCATACCCCCGAATCCGCTCTGCCTCCTGGTTCAAATATTCGTCGCGGAAGTTTCCCAGTAGCAATATCTCCAGAAAGGAAGAAAACGCAAACAGGTGCAGTGCCATCCTGTAATTCTGAAACTGTTTTTCCAGTCTGGCGACGGCATCCTTGACTCTTTGATCCAGATGTATCGCCGACAACGCCTTGATCTCTAATGCGATCTGTTCCTGGTAGAAGATGATGTTCTTCTCCGCCATCTGCTTAATATCGAGCGCTTTCATGTGATGATTCTGCCTGTATTGCGCATTGTCCCAATTGTACTTGTATCCTTTTAGGCTATCCATCAAAACGTTCAAATTCCCCAGCTGTTCTGCCTGCTTGTCCTGTTCAAGGAAGGAGAGGATTTCCAACTGGGTCACTTGAATACGATCAAGCTTCTTTTCGATATTGACAAGTATTACAGCCATCATGATTATCGCCGGATTGAGCGGCATAACCGCTTTAGTTGGACCTGCCTTTACCCATTTTGTCATGTGTGAAGCCCCATCAGCGGACACATGCGAGCCATAGACAAGCCCTTCCCCCGCTTTCTTCAGCATGTCTCCGGCTCTCATGTTCACGGGAATATAGCCGACACCTTTCATAGTGATTGACTGGAATGATGGAACCATCTGGGCAAAAACAGTGCCCAAGGCGGCCATGTCCGAAAGTGAAATTTTCAAGCATTGATCCAGTCGAATGGCCTTGCCATGCGTAGCGATAGCCTGTTCAAAGCTGCTCTGTCCAGCGATAGGATTCGAATTCTGCTTCACATGATCCTTGTTTTTAGTTTGCGCATCGTCTCTTCGATTAATCATTTTGTCAAGCAGGCCCATCGTGCGCCCCTCCCCTTATGCTCCAGGTGAATCGTGTTATTTCAGATTTTTTCTTACTCAATAAGCCATTACTTCGTGTCTGGATTACAAATACCTGCACGTATGCGACGATTACTTTTCAATGCATAGCGATCAAAGAGTTGATTTCGTATAAGTTGATAGCTGGTGACTTCCGATTTAAACTCAAATATATATATGATTGCAGTATACTCTGTTAATCAAAATAATACAACCGGAAATTTCATATATTGAATAGCTGTGTGGTAAATGATCCCGAACCCTAGCCTGCAAACCAAAAGTCAAGGTTCAAATAACGCAGACGAGAAAAACGCTGAAAGAAGACGATGGCACATCAATAGACTGCCGGGGAGCACGTCAGCCAAAGGAAAAGAGGAGTAGCACCGATGGCATGGCCTGTCAAGGACGGCGCAGGCGCGGCGAAGCCGTTTATCCTTGACAGGGTATGACAGCAGTGTTTCTCCCGTCTCCTTGGGCTGGCGTGTTGAGCGGCAGTCTGTTTTCCGTAAGGCTCAGTCGGGCAGCTGGTCGGTGAAGAAGATCTCAAGCCGTGAACGGACAGGACCCCCCACTCCTGTCATGAGCTCGCCAAGTCGCTTCCGAAAGGCCACCTGTTCCGGTATGATCTTGCGTTTTCCATGCTTAAACCTCAACTTATTTATTCCATCACAGATTGGAGATTGACGCAGAATTTGGGACGGTCTTGGGTTTTCATTTACTGGGGCGATTTTCATTACCGTCCATTAGTTCGGCTACTCCTGCATGGCAATATTCAGCTTGGTGACGATTGCGTCGATCATCGCGTCCAGCGTGGAGCTGCCGTCAAGGTACTTGTCGATGACTGGCACAATCTCATCCCAAAAGTCCAAGCCGATATACTTTTGGACGCGGATGCTTCCGACCAACTCCTGATATTTTTCCAAAAGCTCCGGGGACACTTCCCAGTAGAATCTCGCCATGACCCAATCCTTCGAGGCAAGGGCTTCGTCCAGCAAAGCCTGATACTGCGCGATCTCGTCCTCGTCCGTGGCGGCTTCCAGTTCCGCCTGAATCATGGCAATATTATCCTCGGCACGTTGGAGAGAGTCGTCAGCGCCGTCCATCTTAACGCCACCCTCCCAGTCTGCGCAAACGCTCGCCTGTACCGTAGCGGGCACATTATCAAGCATGGTTTCAAGAAACGCGATTGCGGCTTCCTGATTCGTGGAATACGGGTTCAAAATCACAACGGTCATCTCGCCATCGATCACGCCCTGCATTCCCTCCT
The DNA here is from genome assembly GCA_023444095.1 of Bacillota bacterium. Classification (GTDB taxonomy): domain Bacteria; phylum Bacillota; class Clostridia; order Christensenellales; family Aristaeellaceae; genus RUG11247. The sequence continues at coordinate 7,826 of JAEZRP010000045.1, read as the reverse complement.
GTAATGCCAGGGGCATTGGCAGGAAAAATCCGTCGTCACGACGAAGGCTGACCTCGAGTGATTGATGAAATACCATCTTTTCGTCATCCCCATCCTGCCGATCGTCGGGGTCGGTGGAAAGGCCCATGCTGGTAAAATCGATTTTGTCAAGCTCTGTCATCAACGCGCTCAACTGTGCCGTGTCCAGCTCCTCGCCGGCCACAAATCGCTGGCAAAAATCGGCAATGATTGCGTTTGCCAACTGGCTCCGCATATAATAATCAATGTTCCACGCGCCAAACACCGCATAATCCGTATCGGCAACCAGTTCTGGCATGCGCGCAAGCAAAGCCAAGAACTCCATCCAGGTCTCCGGCACGTCGTCCTCCCTAAGCCCCAACGCGGCAAATACAGCCGGATTATACGATACACAGCCTGTTTCAAAATTCACTGGCAATGCCAGCGCCTGCCCATCCCGGGTGATTTCGTCGCGCATTTTCGGATACATTCTATCCACAAAGCTTTGAATCTTGTCGCTCTCAATGGGGAGCAGATAGCCCCGGCTCACCAGCGCCGCATATTCTGCCTTATTCGTCTTAACGATGTACAGGTCGATCGCACCGGACTGGGCAATGATATCCGCGGAGATGCTGCTTCCCTCCGGACGTTCGGTGATATCCTGAACCGTGACACCGCCATTGTTGCGCCCATAGGCATTGATGGTGTTGTAAACAACCTCCTCCTCGCCACGGCTGTATATGGTCAGCTCACTCTGTACGGGTTTCACGACGGCATCCGGATTAAGGCTCGCCGCGCATAGGGTTGTGCCGTCGCTGACCACATAATAGCCATCGTCCGAAACAAAGGCCTGCCCGTTTTGCATAGAGAAGCATTCGCCCTGATAATCGGGCAGCGCAGTTATGGTGTTTTGGTCAAAGCCCGTCATCGCGTAGAGCGTATCATCGATGATATAGTAGATTGTATCCGTATCGGAATCATACGCCGGTGTGCTGAATGTCATGTCAACCTGATCCATGCTGATGACAGTCGCCTGTGCAAGCGCCCCATCCTCCGGCGTATAGAGATAAAACGATACCGCAGGACCCAAATCGACATCCTGCGAGGCGACGATCACGGATTCATCGTCATACGGGCAAATGCCGACGACATTGATCAGGGCATTCTCGTCGTCCGTATCGGTTTCGCGCATTGTCAATTCGGGCATGTTCAGCGCATAAAGCGAATAAGCGCCTGTCTCAGACATCGAGGCACAGACAAAATAGTCGCCGCAGATCACGGGCATGAAGGGATATAGATATGCGTAATCCGCACCCATATAATCATAAGCAGCCAGTTCTTCAAATCCGATAGCCTGATCGTTTTGAAACATTACATCACTTATATGAAGATATCCATCTTCTCCAAAATAGAACGCGCCAATTTGATTGCCCGACGGAAAGTAATTGTATATGAAATCAGTATCCATTGTATATTCTAGAGGCGCAAGAGGTTGGGTCAGATCCTCCGCAACGCTATAACCCTTTGTTGTGACGCCGTGGTCATTCAGTTGATAAAACACATAAAGATTGCCGTCGTACTGACCAATCGCGAAATTCCAGCTGTAGTCGTAACTCACCTCATAATCGTTTGTGGTGAAAAGAATATTTTCCGCCAGCGCTACGCCTTGAAATAGGATCGCAAGCGCGATCAATAGAACCAGAAAATGCCTCATCATTGCGCCCTCCTGTCAGTCCGGGCGCCATTATGCTTAGCAATAATGGCGCCTTTTTATGTTATTGAATCATCAGACGTTCCAAATTGTATGAATCAAAAGCCCTTGGTAATCGTAGCAGACCAAGATCCGTATGCACTTGAATAGAAGTTATGGCTGGTCTTACCGCTTGTAGCCCGATAACCAGTGCCCACAGTTGCTTTGCCAGTCGTAACCTCCGAGGAGGTAAGTACCTTTGTCGCCGAAGTGCTGGTAGAATTGTAATAGATTTTTGCAGTCGCGCCGATGTTACCGACTGCACCGGTAGTTGCCGTCACGGCATAAACGTAATCCTGACCTGCGCCAGCAAGGTTGTAGTGTAATTCGCCTGAACATGTTGTCGTGCCTGCGGTGCCTCCACTGGTTGTTCCGGACTTAATAACAGTGGCAAAAGCAACCGAGCAAACGGAAATCGTCATTATTGCGACCAGAACGAAAATGAAAACTTTCTTCATGATACTTCTCCTTATCCCTGATTAATCGGTCGTATGTTGCAAAACAAGAATCAGTATGAGCGCCGCCTTATATGTATATAACTATCACTCCCCTTTCAGGTCGTTTCCTTTGCAGGCCTAAGCCTGTTACTGGGTAATGCTAAAGCTGATCTTTGGAGTTGAGGCTGAAAACCAAGACATATTATATATCGGATAAGCGATCGCAAATACCTGATGAGAACCGATGCTCAAATTTTCAGGTGTGAAACAAGATTCATAACCATAACTGTACTTAAGGTAAAAACAATCTAGCGACAAATCTTCATTAACCTGCGGAATGCCATCACAAACAACAAGCATTTGCATCATGTTATATTTCCCGGTGGCAATGATGTGAAAAGAACACGCATCTGCCGTCAGATATTGTACAAATGGAGGGTAGGTAATCTGTTCATCGCCGATTTCAGTATAAAAATCCAACTGACAGTAATCATCACATCTCTTGTTTACGATCCCGGTGGGCAAGGCGTATTCGGCTGTGGATACCGGAACATATGTGTTGGCAAATTCATCCGAAAAAAACGGAATTGTTACGGAGTTCATATAATGGTCAATCGGATCATTTTCGTCATCTGGGAGAACGTCCACTAGGCCGACTGTAACAATTTGCAGATAATTGATTTGGCAGTCAGTTAAGAAAAGTTCATCAAAACGCACGTAATATGATATTTGTCCATTCCCCTCAATTGGAGATGTGATGTATGCGTATTTTTGATCGTCCAAATAAAATGGTTGCAGGTGTCCATTGAGTAAGAACATAAGCATGCATGTGTCAGAACTTGGCATACCATTAATGATTTCCACAATGATCCCTGCTCGCAGATATTCGGCGCTCAATGGAGCTTCCGGAAGTATATCGCCGCTTGCGTCAGTGACATTCATACCATAAAGGTATTCATAGGATTCGTTCCATTGGGGCATCTCCTCTGATTGAGCTGATATGGACATAATGACCAAACAGATGAATATGACAAACCTTTTCATAACGTAATCCTCTTGAAACGCGTACCCAGAAGGATGTGGTACTACGGTCCCCTAATATGTCTTCCATGCCGATTCCTTCGTAGGCGTTTCTACGACATCGCCGGAGGAATCCCGTACAACGCCTGAAACATAAACCCAATATGTATATCCTGACGTAAAAGCCTTCGTCCCGCCCGCAGATGCGCCCGCGTAACCCGCGCCGGAACCTGACCATGAGGCGATGGTTGTCCATATGCTACCACTTTACGTTGAAAGCGAACGAGGACGGAGCACGAGCAGGAGGGGTCACTCGGGATGACTACGCCGCTGCACGTCGCCCTCCCGTTTGTGTCGATTGAGAGTATTGTCGCGATCGTATCCGTGTAATCATAAAATGGAGTATTTTCGATCGGGAGATCCTACATCAGGGCAATGGGTACCGCAAAGCACGCTATCATGAACGATAATAGCAGTACGGCGAGTAACCTTTTCATAATAATCTCCTCCTGTATTTGCCTTTCTGTAAATTAAGACAATTTAGGAGGTGGAAATGCAACTCATTTCGGCTAAATTCCGAGATTTATTTAATTATTTCCATACTATTACAATACGCATCGCCGTATCAGGGTCGCCATCAAGTGTCAACACAAAATAATGATTGAAATCGGACCACACAACCTTGACCCTGTCCCCTTTCGTCGAGAGAATTACCGGCATACCATTCACCTTGATGTTCTGAATGATCGCATCTTCAGTATCGATATTTACGTAGGCATCCGTCGTATACTCCGCAAAATCCAGAAGATCTCCCGACGTGTTTCGATAATATACTCGCGTAAAAATAGGGGTCGAAGGGTTGCATCTCGAAATCCTCGGGAATATACGACGGAAAGCACTCTCCCTTCCATTCATCCGGCACGGAAGAGGTCGTATCCGGACTTTGCGCAAGGTTCAGCGAGGAATACTCCTCGTTTGCTTGAACTAAGAAATTGTCGACCCGCATGCGAATCGTCCGTACTGCGGCGATCGCAGCCGTGGCTCCAATATATACAAATAACAACAGCATCGCGATCGTGTTCTAATACCACTCCACTGCGCCGAAATACCTTTTAGCGTAAAAAAGGAATTTTTGCTGCGCCGCACTCCCCTTGCACCGTTACCCCAGCGACAGGCTGTACTTTTTCGGGTACCCCTCTGCCTGGACCAGATCACCAGGTCGCCAGTGCGCCGGGCATTCCGCTATATGACGTATTGATTCTCACGCGCGCGAGGGCGTTCTGACTTGTCTAGAGCCCCCTCCGGTCCCCCGGGTCCGAATTAATCTGCGTTTTTCTTGACCGGGGGCGCCAGTGTCTAGGGGCACCTCATGCGCTTGGCTTCGTTCACAGGTTCCTTAATGGCATTAAAGGAGGCTTCAGGGGCGCTTACTGTTCTTCAAGCTTGGTTTCGGAGATTGACAAGTGGTAAATATATGGTTACAATCATGTGGTGAGTAGGCGGAGGACAAGGTGGGAGCATCTATCAATGGATTGTATAAGGCTGTGCCGGCGCGCATGGTCCTTCAGGAATAGCCGGAGATGGAAGACAAGGAGCAGTAATCGGAGGTGGGCGAATTGGTCCCGGAGATAGAGGCCCAGTTCATCAATCGTTTTGCAGTGAAAAACCGCCGGGAACGCTTGTTATATGAATTGTCCTCGAATCAGCGTGATAAATGCATCGGTCGATTCGCCCACAGAGCGGACGAGCACCTGATTGCTGGCTGCATGCATCCGTATAATCTGCGGTCAATCGAACAGCTTTACAAAGATATGCTGGCTCTGGGGTGCTCACCCACTGGCGCTCATATCGTGGCTATTTCGAGAAGTCAAGAAAACTCCATGCCGCTCTTAGGTGTGCTTTCGGAGGGTGTACATATGGGGACTGTGATAATCATTGCGAGCGGTGCCGTTGCCGCCTACTACGAAAGTGAACCGGACTATGCCTCCGAGAAATATCTGATATATTGAGGGCGCACAGGCGCCCATGCGGAGCGCAAGGGCAAAACCTCAATGCGATGGTGAATCGCGTCGTACTTGCCGATATGGGGCTTGAGGAGTGGCTGAAGGTAGAAGACGATGAATGATTGGAGATTGCAGGGTCAGGAGCAGTATCTCAAGGGCGTAACATTGGTCTTCAGGCAATACAAGAGCACGACGGATAGCGACCATGAGCACTGTGAGTTCTGTTGGGACAAGTTCTTCGAGCCGGAGGGCTACATCCATGAAGGCTATGTAACACCAGATAATAAGCACTGGATATGTCCACAGTGTTATCAGGATTTCCGGGAGATGTTCGGTTGGGTGCTTGTTGAAGTCAAGCGAAATAACTGAAAAGGGTGAGGAATAAGCCTGTGCGAATCTGCGGGTGTTTGTTCTGTGTTGCCATGAACGCTTTCGCCACAACGAATGTGTGTTCTGAGCTCCTTGCAAGACGTCCACAAGGCCGTTGTGACTCAGGTAGGCGTTACCGTCACAGCGCGTCTTAATCATTGTTTCTACCATTCGCTCACAGTGTACCGTGAGTGGAGAGCATTGGGTAGCATTCGTCGAAAGCCCGGTCGAGGTATAAGGCATGATAGCCCTTCAATGCGAAGGTTATAGTTTGATGAGTACTAAATGTTCCATTATAGTGATATAAATAAAAACTGAAAGAAGGAAGGCTTCATGGGGTATTTAGATAATGAGAACCTACTCGATTACTTATCCAAAAATGACTTTGTGGGCGCTTTTCATAATGCGGATCAGGTTGGATTAGAGAAATTCGTGATGTACGTTATTAGAGACTACATTGCGCGCGAAAAAAAGAATATCGAAATATATGAACACGACTTTATGTTCGACGCGATACTTCCAAACGGAATTGGAGATATATCCGAACCTGCATACTTCGAAATCGTAACGCAGAAAATAGACATAAAAAAATATATATCTGGATTGGTTTGGAAATTCAATCACATGCCATTTAGAAACATCACACGTGTCTTTTTTGTATATTTAGACACGATAGATCATGAAACTCAGAACCTTATTGCTGGATTGAAATCCGAGTCACTCTCGATAGATTATTGGGATGTACATGATTTCAATAACAAAACAAATGATATTTGGTCGAAATATTCTAAGTATCTGACGATGGCCCATAAGGCAGTTATTGAGGATGCAGTACAAACCGGTATTGATAATAGATACATATTAAGTAATGACGTTCATAAGAGAGTTCTTATTAAGAGCTATAATGATGAAAACTTGGTCCTTGTTTTTGGGGCTGGTGTGTCTATTGACGCAAACATACCAAAATGGGACGATCTCGTTAAACAATTACTAGTAAGAATGATAAATGTTGTTCTGCGCGAGAAAAACGAAGAATTATCAGATTCCAACGTGCAAAAGCTAATTGAGTTGGCTTACGGTAATATGGAGGGATCACAGCTGGCACAGATGAGGTACATTAAGTCAGCGTTGTCGGAAACACAGTATTTCGATCTTCTACATGATGTTTTGTACGAAGACACAGAATCTGTAACTGACTTACTAGAATCTATCGCAAGGATATGTATGCCAAGAAGAAGACACATTGGGGTTAAAAGCATAATAACGTACAATTTTGATGATCTTGTAGAAAGAGCACTAACAAGACACAACGTTAGACATGCAAGTATCGTGAGCGACGAGGACGTTCCAGCGTTGGCAAATCTCAATATATATCACGTGCATGGATACATGCCTTACGAGCGATTAGATACAGTATTTGATACTAATATTGTTTTTTCCGAAGAGGACTATCACAGAGTATATAGAGATGCGTATTGCTGGTCAAACATCGTTCAACTCAATGCGTTTCGTGAAAATACCTGTTTATTTATTGGGTGCTCATTCAACGATCCTAATATGAGGCGTATGTTGGATATTGCAACAAGAAAGGGAGATAAGCCTAGACATTTTGCGATGCTAAGGCGGAAACAATATACAACTCAAGAAGCAGATAACGAAAGCAATGATGCATTAGAAATGTTTAAAAGAATAGACCTATCAATTACAGACGAATATTTCAAAACTCTTGGCATTAATGTTATTTGGGTAGATGCGTATTCTGATATACCAGAACTATTGAATGAAATGGTAGAAGCACGTTAATACGTACCGTACTTGTCAACACGAAAACAGTATAGAAGATCACCCCCCCCGGTCCCCATCGGCAATTTCGAGAAGGGACAAAGACCGTAGGGTAGTCTGCCAGTGAACGCACAGGCTGTTCCTATAGGGGGTGTAGGTAAAGGGCACATATTCCGAATTCCAGCCGCGTGAATGATGCGCCGAAAGTCCAAGATAATCATGAAAAGCCCTAAGATGTGAGACAAATGATTCGAAATTGGAGTAGATCTCCACAAAGCTGCGAAGAGAGGCGCATGCTGTCCTCTCCCGTTTTACGAGCCTGTTCAAAGTTTTCTGTAAAGGGGCACCAACTGTGAGGAAAACTACCACACAGGAGGTGCATTTACATGCCACGGAAAAGCAAGTACGCAATCCCGGACGAGAAGAAGGAACTGCTCTTGAATCTCATCGAGACCTACAACGTCAAGA
>JAEZRP010000052.1 GCA_023444095.1 Bacillota bacterium | reverse complement strand
CCGGTTCTGACGGGGCCGACGACGCCCACATAAATGTCGCCCTCGCATCTCCCGGCGATATCCCTGTACAACGACCATTGATCCATGGAACACGCCTCCCGGTCACATACTGCTGAATCAGCTTATGAGACGCGGAGGCTTGCAATGCGTCGAGAGGACGGATATAATCATGTTTAGCAGTCCGCGCGCAGACTGCGGGTCGGCGGGCCGTGTACGGCACAGGCACGCCGACAAACGAATTCCATCCTGTTTAGCAGTCCGCGCATGGACTGCGGGTCGGCGGGCCGCGTACGGCACCGGCACGCCGACAAACAGAATATAATACTTCTACAGAGAATTTTGGGAGGTCACAGTGGAAGAAAAACGGCCTGATTTGCCATTTTTGATCTTTCTTGCGCTCTGCGGCGCGGCGATCCTCGCGTGCGCGGCGTACCTTGTCTATCACTATGTCTATCTGCCCGCGCGCGTCGAAAACCAAAACGCGCGCTACGAGGCGCTCTATCAGCCACTGGGGACCGAAATTCCTACCGTCCCGCCCACACAAGGCCCGACCGCGGCGCCCACGCAAACGTCGATCTCCGCCGCCGCGCCGCCCACGCAAGACCCGACCGCAGCGCAGACGCAAACATTGCCCTCCTCCCCCGCGCCCACGGTGGCGAGCGATAACGTCGCGGACGTCCGGCTTTCCACGCCCGATCCCGACACCATCGTCTACGCGTTCCCCACTCCCCCGCCCGTCCAGGAGAGCTTTTCAAAACTCCTCGCGCTCAATCCCGAGACGGTCGGCTATCTCACCGTCGGCGACATGATCGCGCTGCCCGTCGCCCAGCGCGAAAACGACAACGAATTCTACCTGACCCACAACTTCGAGGGCAAAAAGAGCGACGAGGGCTGTCTGTTCCTCGACGGGGTCAATCGGCTGGAGCTTTCCGACAAGCTGCTGATCGTCTACGGCCACAACATGAAAAACGGGACGATGTTCGGTCAGCTTCCGAATTATGAATTCAAGAGCGTGCTCAACAAGAACGCGGTCGTGTCCTTCGACACTATTTACGAAAACCGTCGGTACGTCCCCTTTGCGTGCTTCGCGCTGAACGCCGATCCGTCCGACCACTCGTACATGGAGCTTCGGAAGTTCCAGTTTACAATCGGACAGTTCGACGAATACGTCGCGGCGCTCAAAGAGCGGTCGCTGCTCGATATCCCCGTGGACGTCCAGTACGGCGACGACGTTCTCATTCTCGTCACCTGCAATTATTCAGTCGACGACGGCAGATTTTGCGTGGCGCTTCGGAAGCTGCGCGACGGCGAGACGGAGGAAGCGGTGCGCGCGCTGGTTCAGCAGGCCATGACGAAATGATTTTTACCTCCCGTTCGATTGACGGAAGGTTATCATTCCTTTAACATATAGCATAGGAAACGGAGGAATGAGAATGTACGAGTTGATCAAGTGTTACGAGGAAGCCGCTCCGGCTGCGCGGTTCATCGGAAAGAAGTATCACAACGAGGACAGGGGTCCGGACGGCGGCTTCGGCGGCCAATGGATGGAGTACATGGAAAAGGGCTGGGACAAGAAGCTGGAGAAGGCCGCACCGGGCGCGGAGAAGCTGTTCCCGGACGGTCTTTCGCACATCGGGCTCATGCGCTGGTCGAAAGACGAGGAAGCGGAACCGTTCGAATACTGGGTCGGCCTGTTCGCGCCGCCGGAGACGCCGGTTCCGGAGGGCTTCGAGTCCGTCGACTTCGCGCCCGGAACGCTGGGCGTGGTCTGGATTCGCGGAGACGAGCCGGATATCTTCGCCAAGGAATCCAAATGCGCGGAACTATGCGCGAAAAACGGCATGAAGATCGCCTCCGTCGACGGCAAGGAAACCGCGTGGTACTTCTTCGAGCGGTACGCGAACGGGCGGTTCGGAGAACGAGATGCGGAGGGAAAGACGATTCTCGACATTTGCCACTACATCGAGAAATAGGCGGTTTCGGGGAGCGTCGGGCGACGCTCCTTATTGCGTGCCAGCCCATTGTTTTTTCGCGCCGGACGCGTGCCCTGATCGCAATTGAATGGAAAGGGTGTTTGAAATGAAGGACAAAGCAGTCGTTGCCAAATTTCGCTCCGGGAGGGCGGCGACGCGATAGCCCTCCATGGAGGATATGGGAATGAACGATCAAGAAATCCTTACCCGCATCACGAGCGAAGTGCGCGATGTCACGGGAAAGACGATCAACGGCTGCGAGCTTTTGCGCCGAAGGCCGGCGTCCACGTCTATCGATGCCTGTATGGCGGCGCTCCCGCCGTGGTCAAATTTTTCGAGCGCGATGAGGATAGGCGCGAAATCAGCAACTACCATCTCCTGAAGAAGGTTGGCGTTCCGACCATCCCGACCTATGCGCTCGGAGAATCGGTCGTCGTGATGGAGGACATCTCCGTCTCCGAAAAGTGGCGGCTCGGCGTCGCCGAGGACATGAACGACGCCGCCGTTGCGCGGGGATTGGCAAACTGGTACTTCGCGCTGCACGAGGCGGGCGCGGCGGCTGGGAACATCGACGCGCTGTACTTCGAGTACGACGCGATCACGCGGGAGAGCCTCGCGGAATTGGGCCGCAGACTGCCGGAAGGTTTGGATCTGTTCACCTTTCTGCTGGAGCGTTATGACGCACTGCGCGCGTGCATCGAAGGACCCGACTGCGTGCTTACGTACAACGACTTTCACTGGACGAACTTCATTGTGCGCCGGGACGGACAGGCCGCGCTGATGTTCGATTACAATCTGCTGGGCAGGGGATACCGGTATTCGGACTTTCGCAATCTCCAGTCGCTCGCAGGCGATGCGTATCGGCAGTTCACCAACGAATACGAACGCTTGTACATTCGCAAGCACGGAACGGGAAGGGACGTGGCCGAGCGGGAGGAAATGCGGATCGACGCGGTCGCAGCAACACTCTTCGCGCTCATGGCGGCGTATCAGCAGGAACGGTTTCCCGACTGGGCGGAGGAAGAGAAGCGAATGGTCCTCGACGGAACGCTGCTCGAACGCGCAAAGCAACTTCTCACATGACGGACAGAGGCGGCGCAAGCCGCCTCACTTCCGCATATCGACATGCTGACACAATGATCAGGCACCGGGTTTCCCCGGTGCCGGTCGGTCCTATCTTGCCTTCGCGCACGCCTCACGCCAGCGCATCAGCCATCCGTGCTGCTCGTCCACGGCCGCCCGGGTGATTGTCTTGCCCCAGGCATTCGCAAACTCCGCGAAAAGATCGTAGTGGATGATCGCGACCGCGGGGAGCACGGCGGCGATCTCGGCGTCCGTCATGGGTCTCTCCCTGGCGTAGCCTTCGTAGAGCGCGTCAAACAGCCTGCGCGAGCGATCAAACGCTCCGTCGTCGAAGTTGTTAAAATCCGTGCCGTCGGCCAGCCAGCCCACGTCGATGAGGGAGCGGGATACAGACGCGCGGTCAAAGTCCATCCAGGTGAAGACGCCGCCGCGGTACGCGGTGTTCCCCGTATGCATGTCCCCGTGGCAGAAGCCTGCGGGAAGCGGATCCACCGTCGCCCACAGCTCGTTCCCGTACTCCTCGAGGTCCCGGATCTTCTCCGGATCGTGACCATCCCTGCGCAGCGCGGAGATGAAATCGTCGATGTAGCGCGCCTTTCCCTTGCGGATGATCTCGCCGGGGTACTCGTCCATCAGTCGGTGCATCCGCCCGACCTGCCCGCCGAGCATCGCAGCCTTCGGATGGATGAGCGGCTTTTTCCCATCGCGCCAGCGATGCAGAAAACCGATATCCCTGCCCTTCTCAAACTCGTAGAGAATCGCGACGCACGCGCCCTCGGACGCATCGACCACGATGTGCGTCGCGCCCTCGTTTGTCCGGATGATCTTCACAACTGGAAAGCCGCAGCCATCGAGGTAATCCATGATCCGCGCCGATTGCATCGCTTCCGTTGTGAGCGTTGGTCGAAACAGCTTCAGAACCTTTCGCCCATCGGGCGAGTTGACATAGTAGACGCGTCCGGCGGATTCCCTGTGGAGGCAAATCCCTTCTGCCCGGACGGCATAGTTCTCATTGACAAGCTGAAGTAAAACGTTCCTGTCCATAAGCCGGCTCCTTTTCATTTTCATCTGAACAGGCAAGCCAGCCGTCGTCAGCGACCCTCCTTACTCCATGCAACGGTCGCTACCGGACTGTGGCTTGCATGGAGATGGGTCCGATTTTGCTCATCCTGTGCATCCTTGCGCCTTCCTTCTATATGACCAATCAACGCGAAATATCGCGAATGAGTGCGTCCACATCCTCGTCCCTTGTCGCCCAGCCGGTGCAGAAGCGCACGACGGAGTTCGTTTCGTCCACGCGCGCGATATAAGCGAAGGCGTAGTCCTCCGCCAGCTTCGCAATGGCCGCGTCCGGCATGACGACAAACTGCTGGTTGGTGGGGCTGTCCGTGTAGAGCGAAAATCCCTTTTCAAGCGCGGCGGCCTTGATCTTCATTGCCTGACGGTCGGCGCGGCGGGAAATCTCCAGATAGAGGTCGTCCGCGAAGAGCGCCTCAAACTGAACGCCGAGCAGTCGGCCCTTGGCGAGCATTCCGCCCTTTTGCTTCATGATGTATCGGAAGTCGCGCGCCAGCGCGCGATTTGCAATCACGATCGCCTCGCCGAAGAGCAGTCCCTGCTTGGTGCCGCCGATGTAGAACGCGTCGCACAGCTCTGTCAGAAGCGGCAGCGTCAAGTCGTTCCCCTCCGCTGCGAGCGCAAAGCCGAGGCGCGCGCCGTCGAGGTACAGGCACAGCCCGAACTCGTCGCACGCCGCGCGGATGGCGCGCAGCTCACTTGCCGTATAGATGGTGCCAAGCTCCGTCGAATCGGAGACATACACCGCGCCGGGCATGACCATGTGCTCGTGGGTGTCGTCGCCAAAGTGTGACTTGCAGAAGGCGCGGACCGCCTCCGCCGTGAGCTTTCCGCCCTCGTTCGGGAGCGCGAGCACCTTGTGACCCGTCGCCTCGATGGCGCCGGATTCATGCACGGCAATGTGCGCGGTGTCCGCGCAGATCACGCCCTGATGGGGCCGCAGCGCCGCCGAAAGCACGGTCAGGTTCGCCTGCGTGCCGCCCACCATGAAGTGAACGGCGATGTCGTCCCGCCCGCACATTTTGTGGATCGCGCGCGCGGCGGATTCGCAATACTCGTCCTCGCCATAGCCCGGCGTCTGAACGAGATTGGTCTTAATGAGCTTTTCCAGGACGCGCGGATGCGCGCCCTCGCTGTAGTCGCAGTTAAAACGGATCATACGCCACTCTCCAGATATCTGATTTCGTCCGCCGAAAGGGGAATCCCGAGCGCACGGATGCTGTCCTCGTACTGCTCGATCTTTGTGTACGCGCAAAGCGCGCTCGTTTTGAGAGGATGGTTCAATACGTAGGAAAGCGCGATCGCGGACGCGGAGACGCTGTACTTTTTCGCGAGCTCCACGCAGCGCGCCGCGCGGCAGGCGTTCTCGCTCAGGTGCGTGTAGTAGTCCGCCACGGTCGGCTTGAAGCCCGTTCCCACCTCGAATTGCGCGAAGTAGCCCTTGCCCTGCGCCGCGAACGCCATCACGGGGAAGTCGTTTTCGCGGTACCACATCTCTTCCGTCGCGTTCATGGGCACGTGGGTAATGTCCTTCGTGAGCGGCGGCGTCGTGAGCGCGAGGGAAAAGTGCATCTGGCTGACCGAGAGGGGCGAGAGCCCGTTTGCCCGCGCGAACTCGTTCGCCATCTGGATCCGTCCGACCGTCCAGTTGGAAACGCCGACCGCGCGCGCCTTGCCCTCCCGGACGAGCGCGTCGAGCGTCGGCACGATCTCCTCAACGGGGATTCGCGGATCGTCCCGGTGGAGAAGGTAGAGATCTGCGTAGTCGGTTCCGAACGCGCGCAGGCTCTCCTCGAGGTCGAAGCGGATCTCCGCGGGCGAGAGCCGGGAGACATGCATCTTCGCGCTGTCTTTGGGATAGCAGCCCTTCATGCAGACGGTCACGTCGGCGCGGATGCCGCGATCGTTCACATACTTTCCGAGCATCTTGTCGCATTCGCCGTCAAAGTACATGCGCGCGGTATCAAAGCTCATGCCCCCCAGCGCGCGGTAGCGGTCGAAGATCTCGTCCGCGACGCCCGCGCGGAACGCGTTCACGCCCATCGTGATCTTGGAAAGCCGGACGCCGGACACCTCGATTGTCTTCATGCGGAACCTCCGATTACAGGAATCTGGTGATGACGAACATGTACAGGGGGATGAATACGAGAGAGAGCGCCGTGGTGAGCGCAATGCCCCCCGCCGCGTACTCCTCGTCCGAGCCGCAGGAGGCCGCGACGATGGGCGTCTGCGCCATAACGGGCATCGACGCCTGGATGATCAGCGCGTCCCGCATCAGCTCCGGCGCGTGCAGGATCGAGAGGCCCGTGAGGCTCCCGGTCCAGTTGACGAGCCATACGGAGCCGATGAGAAGGAGCGGCGCGGCGACGAAGCGCCCGAGCACGATCCACTCGTATCCCTTCTGCCAGCGGATGCGCCTGAGCTTCAGCATGCGCATCAGGATCATGCCCGTGTACATGAGCGAAAGGGGCGTGACGAGCTTCCCGACGTAGCCCGCGGCGTCCATGACAAACTTCGGGATCGAAGCGCCCGCAAGCAGCGCGCACACGCACACGAAGAACGCGATGAGCGGCACCGGCAGCATCTTCGAAAGCTTCGAAAGGGCCGCGCGCGCCGGGGCGTACGCCGGATTCTGCGCAGCCGCGGCGTTTTGGCGCCTCGCCCTCAGGTACCTCGGGATTGCGCGGAAGCTGCTCTTCTCGGCGGGAAGGTTGCCGTCCTTGCGCATATGCGCGTAGCCGATCGTCCAGAAGAGAAGCGTGTTTGCGATGTAATAAAGCAGCGTGAAGGGCATCACCTCGTCGCCAAAGAGCGCCTGCGAGACCGGAACGCCGATGAAGACCGCGTTCGAAAAAGTGAACATGCAGGTGAAGACACCGATCCTGCCCTTCGGCACGCGAAAGAGCCGGGCGACGAGCCGCCCCGCGCACATCGTGACGAGCATCGAAAGGAACGGGATCAGTATGCCGACCACGCTTGAAACGAGGCTCTCGCGGGTGTAGTTCGCAAAGATGTTGCTGATGATCATGCTGGGCAGGGCGACCTTGACGACCAGCCGCGACAGAAGGATGGAATGCTCCTCCTTCAGCCAGCCGATCGCGACGAGGATCATGCCTAGGCCGATCATGAGGAAGATTGAGAGGACGATGTGCACCGCGCTGAGAACCTGATCCATTTGTAAGAAAGCACCTCCATGCCGGATGCCTGCGATCAAAAGCGCCCCGCCCCAACATCGAGGCGAAGCGCATTCGCGGGCATTCAGTTCGCCGTCTGACAGTTCGAATGGCCGTCATACAGTCTCATTGGCGCTTATTATACACGCGGAGAAATCATTTGTCAACGAACGAGTTTGGGTTTGGCAGGGGAACGCTGAAACGCCGGTGCGGCGCCCCCCGCGTGCTCCCGGCGTGCCCTCGTTTCCCCTGCCCTCACCCCTCGAGCTGCTTGAGCACCCTCTGGTAGAGCGCGGAATCGAGCATGCAGGTGACGAGCGTGCCGGAGTCCGTGTATTCCTCTCCCTCGACCTGCCCGCGCGCGTGGATGAGCGAGAGCACCGCGCCCTTGTCGTAGGGAATGGTGAGGGAAACCCGGTGGCGGAGCGTGGCGATGCGATTCGAGATCGCGGCCTTGAGCCGGTCGAGCCCGATGCCGTCCATGGCGGAAATGAGGATGGCGTCCGGCGGGTCGATGCGCGCGTCCGGCGGCAGCCGGTCGGCCTTGTTGAGCGCCTCGATGACAGGTTTCCCGCCCGCGCCGAGCTGGTCGAGCACCTCCTGAACCGTCGCGCGCTGCTCACGGTAGAAGGGCGAGGAGGCGTCCGACACCACGACGATCAGATCCGCGTGTACGGCCTCCTCGAGGGTGGACTGGAACGCTTCGATGAGTTGGTGCGGGAGCTTTCGGATGAACCCGACCGTGTCGACGAGCATGCAGCGCCGGTTTTCGGGGAGTTCGATCTGGCGCATCACGGGGTCGAGCGTCGCGAAGAGCTTATCTTCGACGAGCACGTCGGAGCCGGAGAGCGCATTGAGGAGGGTCGACTTGCCCGCGTTCGTGTAGCCCACGAGCGCCACAACCACCTGCTCCTGCTTCTCGCGGCGCGAGCGCCTCAGATCCCGCTGCTTTTTGACAAGCTCGATCTCGGCCCGCAGATCGTCGATCCGCCGCCGGATCCTGCGCCGATCTGTCTCGAGCTGGGACTCGCCCGGACCGCGCGTGCCGATGCCGCCGCCAAGGCGCGAGAGCTCGCCGCCCAGCCCCATCAGGCGCGGGAGGCGGTACTTCATCTGCGCGAGCTCGACCTGGAGTTTTCCCTCCGCGGACTGCGCGCGCTGCGCGAAAATGTCGAGAATCAGCGCCGTCCGGTCGATCACGCGCACGCCGAGCGCGGCCTCGAGGTTCTTCTGCTGCGCTCCCGTCAGCTCGTCATCGACGATGGCGAGGTCGATCCCAATCGCCTGGCAGGTGAGCGAGAGCTCCTCCGCCTTGCCGGAGCCGATGAAGGTGGCGGCGTCTGGCTTCAGCCGCTTCTGGAGAACCCGCGCCATGACGAGCGCGCCCGCCGTGTCCGCGAGGCTCGCGAGCTCGTCGAGCGATGTCTCGGAATCGGTCGAAATGAGGATCGCCTTCTCCGCGGCCTCGGTGAGCCCACCCTCGGCGATCGCCTTTTTGACGCGCTCCTCGGAAAGCTCGATCTCGCGCATCCAGAGCTGCTGCGGAATGCGCCCGGGCTTCACTGGCCCAAGGATCTCGACGGAGAGCTTGCCGTACTCCATTTCGCCCAGGAACGCGGCGGCGATGCCGGTGGCGCGCTGATCGTCGACGCCCACGGAGCACATGGCGTCAAAGCGCAGAAGCCTCAGCGCCTGAAGGTCCACATCCGAGAGCCGCGCGTCCCCGCCGGGATGTGTATGGATGCACCGAAAGCCCGAAAGCCTGTCGGTATTTCGACGCAGGTGCAGTTCGGGCAGATCGATGGACGAGATGGAACCGATGGCGATCTCAAGCACCTCGCCTTCCCGGCTGAGGTACACCAGGATCTCCCTGTTGATCGCCTGGGTGTACCGGACGAGCAGACCCAAAAGCCTGTCCGGGAGAAACTCGTCCCTTTGAAATTCCGTGGTATAGAGCCTTTCAAGCTCGTTCAGCGTGCTTTCGCGAATTCCCTCTATATTACCGTGTATCATACGGCGGCTTTATCACTTTCCTTTCCGGCATGCTTCTCCTTGTAATCCTGAATGGCGGCGTGCAGCGCCTCCTCCGCGAGCACCGAGCAGTGCAGCTTCACCGCCGGGAGCCCGCCGAGCGACTCGGCCACCATCTTGTTGGTCACCTGGAGCGCCTCGTCGATCGTCAGTCCCTTCACCATTTCGGTCGCCTTGGAGCTGGTCGCGATGGCCGCGCCGCAGCCGAAGGTCTTGAACTTGACGTCCACGATCCTGTCGTCTTCCACCTTGATGAACATCCGCATGATGTCTCCGCACTTCGCGTTGCCGACAGTGCCGACGCCACTCGCGTCCTCGATCTCACCGACGTTTCTGGGATTCATGAAGTGGTCCATGACCTGCTCGGTGTACATATGAATTTCTCCCTTCATTTCGCGAATGCGTCCGCGTACATGGGCGACATGTCGCGCAGTTTTTGTACAATTTCTTTCAGGGCGTCGACCACATAGTCGCACTCCTCGACGGTATTCTCCTCGCTGAGCGAGAGCCGGAGAGAGCCGTGCGCAATCTCGTGCGGAAGCCCGATGGCCAGAAGCACGTGCGAGGGATCGAGGGAGCCCGAGGTGCAAGCTGAGCCGGACGAGCCCGCGATGCCCCTGAGGTCCAGCGAGAGCAAAAGCGCCTCGCCCTCGATGTACTGGAACGAGATGTTCACGTTGTTCGGCAGCCGGTTTTCGCGCGCGCCGTTCAGGCGCGTATGGGGAATCTCGGCCAGGATCCGGTCGATCAGGTGATCGCGCAGCCGCACGAGATATTCGTTGTGGCTTTCGAGGCCCGCGTTCGCGAGCTCGATGGCCTTCCCGAGCCCCACGATGCCCGCGAGGTTCTCGGTGCCGGGCCGCCGGTCGCGCTCCTGCGCGCCGCCGTTCATGAGCCTTTCAATCTTGACGCCGGAGCGAACGTAGAGCGCGCCGACGCCCTTGGGCGCGTGGAACTTGTGGCCGGAGAGCGAGAGCATGTCGATGCCCATTTTGTGAACGTCGAATCGGATCGAGCCGATGGCCTGCACGGCGTCTGTATGGAACAGCACCCCCCGCGCGCGCGCAATCTTGGCAAGCTCCTCGATCGGCTCCACGGTCCCGATCTCGTTGTTCGCCGCCATGATGGTGACAAGCGTTGTGTCGGGCCGGATCGCCTTCTCGAGGTCGTCGGGACTCACGAAGCCTTCCCCGTCAACCGGCAGGAATGTGACCTCGAATCCCTCCTTCTCGAGTTGCATGCAGGTGTGCAGGACCGCGTGGTGCTCGATGGCGCTCGTGATGATGTGCCGTCCCTTCGCGCGCCGCGCGTACGCCGCGCCGCGGATCGCCCAGTTGTCGGCCTCCGTGCCGCAGCCGGTGAAATAGACCTCGCTCGCGCTCGCGCCGATGACATCCGCCACCTGCCTGCGCGCGGCCTCCACCACCTTGCGCGCCTCGCGGCCGAAGGAGTGGATCGAGGACGGATTTCCGTAGATTTCACCAAGATAGGGCAGCATCGCCTCCAGAACGGGCCTTGTCACCCGCGTCGTCGCCGCGTTGTCCATGTAGATTCTGTTCATGCCTACTCCCCCTGCGCCATGGGGCGCCCGTCATCCTTCAGCATATCCTGAAGTGTAATCGAATCGACGATATCCGTCAATCCGTCGTTGATTTTCTTCCAGACC
Source organism: Bacillota bacterium (assembly GCA_023444095.1). Lineage (GTDB taxonomy): Bacteria > Bacillota > Clostridia > Christensenellales > Aristaeellaceae > RUG11247. The sequence goes on along the minus strand of JAEZRP010000052.1, from coordinate 27,686 downwards.
ATTCGCGAGGGACACTCGCACGCGTGCGTGCACATCTCATCCTCCAGGCAGTCCACCAGCCGCAGGCCGCCCTCGAGAGAGCGGAGCAAATCCCCCACCCGAATCTCGGCCGGCGGGCGCGCCAGCATATAACCGCCCTGCGCGCCGCGCACGCCGGTCACCAGATCGTCCTTGCGGAGCATGGCGAAAATCTGCTCAAGGTACGCCTCGGGAATGTCCCGCCGCTCGGCGATGGTCTTGATGGAAACGGGCGCGCCGCCATATTCGAGGGCGAGCTCGTACATCGCGTGGATTCCATATCTTCCGCGCGTCGAAAGCTTCATGTGGCATCACCTCAATTCCGATCAATTAACTACCCTTTCAGACATATTATAACGCGCCGGAAACGGCGCGTCAATAAATTCCTACTAAATCGATAGAATTTAACGTGCTACTTGTCGAGGGCGGGAAAACCGTCGCCGATGAGCTTCACAAGCTCGTCGTAGGATGCCTTCATGCGGCGATACGTCGAATCGCCCATGCCTTCCGGCTTCTCATCGAGATATTCGCCGGACGGAAGCGCGCGGATCCTATCGTCCTGCCGCCAGCAGTAGATGGGCACATACCCGACGTCCGTAAGAGAAATGGTACCGTCGTCGAGCCTTCGGAGCGTGAAATCGAGGATGATGCCCGAGTCCGTGTATTGGAGCTTCATGTTGCTGATGAAGTTGCCCAGCGACCACGCCACAAGTCCTGTCCTCTCCCCCGCGTCCGTCTGAACGGTCACGAACTCGATGGGCTGCACCATGTGGGGGTGGCTCCCAAGGATGAGATCAACGCCCGCCGCGATCATCTCCTTCGCGGTGTCGCGCACGATCTGGTCGGGGTACCGCATGTACTCGGTGCCCCAGTGGGGCATGGCGATGATATACTCCGCATCCGCGTCCTTCGCGGCCCGCACGTCCGCGGCAAAGTCGGCGGTGTAAAGGTAGCGGAGGCCGTAGATGGCTGCGTCCGGATCGCACCATCTTTCCATATCGTTGGCGTGCGCGGTGTAACACAGAACGCCGATCCTGATGCCGTTTACCTCGACGACCGTCGGCGCCTCGTACTCTTCCGGCGTGCGGTAAGCGCCGCCGAAATCGAATCCGTGCGCCTCCACGTTGTCCACCGTCTGTTTGAGGCCGTCAAAGTAGCGATCGAGCATGTGGTTGTTCGCGAGCGTCAGAAAGTCAATGCCGGAATCCCCGATCGCCTCGAGAAGCGACTCCGGCGCGTTGAAGCGCGGGTAGCCCGAGTAAGCCTGACCGCTATACATGCCGACGGTCGTCTCGAGGTTCGCCATGGTGTAGTCAGCCGCCGAAAGCGAGTCGGTGACGAGAGAATACTGCGGATGGAAGTCGTACGTCCCGTCCGATTGGCGCGCGATGACGAGCTGCTTGTCATGCATCATGAGGTCGCCCACCGCGCGGATGTGCGCCACAGGGAGAGAGACGTCCTCGACCTCCGGCATCTCCTCCGCGAACCCCGCGCAGGCGATGAACAGGGCGAGCGCGGCCAGCAGAAGCGCCTTAATCTTCAATAAAGTCATGGATTTCTACATACGCGGGCTCATAGCCTAGCGCCGGGAGGAATCTCCCGAAGAAGTCGGCGTTTGTCATGGCGAGCGAGGCCTCGTTGTCGCAGGGGTGGAAGGCAAGCAGCGGCACGTCCCTGAGCGCGGAATCAATTACCACGTTCACCGCGCGGGCCTCGTCGAACAGGAGCCCCATGGGCGTGATCGCGCCGGGGTAGGTGTTCAGCATGCGAAGAAGGTCCTCCTCGGGAGCGAAGCTCAGCCGCGAGACGCCAAGCTGCTTTGAGAGATCCGCCGTCCGGAAGCGCGCATCGGGCCGCGCGATCAGGAGATAAAACGCGCTCCTGTTGCGCGGGGTGAGGAATATGTTTTTCGGGATCACGGCACGGAGCGCGGCCTCCGCCGCGCGGCAATCCTCCATCGTGTGCGCGGGCGGATGCTCGACGAAGGGCGCGCTGATGCCCATTCCATTCAGTTTGGAAAGCACGGTGCGGGAAACGTCGTTCACTTGAGCCTCAAATCCTTTCCGCGCATGGCGATGAGCGCGCAGCGCGAGGTATCCAGAAGCCGGGAGGCGACGCGCTCGCCATACCGCTCCTTGATCTGGTTGGGCGAGAGGTTCGTCGCGATCACGGTATGCAGGCGCTGGGCGCAGCGCTCGTTGAGAAGGGTAAACAGGTACTCGACGGTGACGTTGCGGAGCATCGGCTCGGTGCCGAGGTCGTCGATCAGGAGGATCGGCGCGGCGATCATCGCCTCGAAGCTCTCGGCGTCCGCCTCCGAGCCCATGTGCTTTTTGCGCATCGCCTCGAGCATGCGGTAGGCCGTCACGCGGATGCCCGAGTGGCCGCGCTCCACGACCCGCGCGAACACGGCGTTCAGAAGAAATGTCTTCCCCACCCCGCCCGGGCCGGTAAATACGATGTTCTCCCGCTCGTTGTGGGGGAACCTGTCGGCGTACCCCTCGCAGTACACGCGCGCGCCGATGATCTTTTCCGCCGCCTCCGGCTCGGGATTCGCACGCCGCACAAGCTCGGAATCGAACGTACGGAAGTTCTGCTCCTCGATCCCCGCCATGGTGCCGTCCTCAAACTGCCGGAGCCGCAGCGCACGCTCGAAGCAGGAGCAGAAGCGCGCCGGAAACTCGTCCGTGTAGCCGGTGTCGCGGCAGATGGGGCAGTGGTACCTCTCGTCGAGGTAATCGTCGGGAAGGCCCAGCGCGCGCAGCCGCTCGCGCAGAGTCCGGTTGTTTTGAAGTCCGTCCGCGCGCATCTTTTCCGCGATCGCGCGCCTCATTTCGGCGTCCTGCGTATCCACGAACGCGCGCATGGCCTCCGTCACCAGCCCCGCCGCGCGCGCGCGAAAAACGCCGATTTCCGGGTCGCGCGCAATCGCGTCGCGCAGCCGCTCGTCCGCATCGGCGCGGTCGCGGCCCCGGCGCGCGGAATACTCGGCCATCAGTTCCCGGATGTGCTCCTCGCGGGTCATGAGGCGTCACCCCCGTCCATCAATTTGCGCGCCGAGTCCATGTAATAGCTGTCGTCGAAGTCCTCGTCCCTGTACGCCCGCTGCTCGTAGTCGAGCGCGGGGTTCTGCTTTTTTTCGGGCGCACTCTTTTCCTCCTGCGCCTCGGCGGCGGCCCTGGTCGTAATCCCCGCCGCAAGCCAGCGTTCGATCTGCCTGCACATATAGGAGACGGGGTAGCTTTTCCCCTTCGCCCGCGCCGCGGCAAGGGCGATGAGGTCGTCCGGCAGCGCTTCCTTCCACCCGGAAAACGCCGCGATGTCGTCCTCCGTCGGGCGCTTTTCGATGCCCGCGGACCGCAAAATGGCGGTAAACTCGTTCAGGAGCGCGCGATTCCGGGTCACGTAGACCTCCGCCGCCGCGCGCCGGAAGAGCCCGCGCTCGCGCCACATGGAAACGAGGAAGTCGAGCCCCTCGAAGGAGGAATTATTCTTGCGCGCCTGCTGCATGGCGGCGAGCTCGATCGTGCCGGGCTCGAAGCCCTCCGCGAGCCGCGCGTCGTACCATTTGAGCTGCTCGGGCGTGGGCATGCCGCGCGCGCCGAGGTGCGAGAACACCGCCTTCATGCCGGAAAAAGCGCCCGTCTCGACGCGCCTGTTTTTGAGGATCGCGTCGACGTATCCGAACGAGGGGTTCTGCGCCTTTGTCGTCTCCTGCGTGGCGGCCAGGATGTCGTCCACCGTGTAATCCCACTCGCGCAACCACTTGGCCACGAGCGAGAGCTCCGGCTCCGTGGGCCTGCGCCTGAGGCCGAAGCGCTTCGCGACCTCCTGCGCGGCGCTGTCCACGCGCTCGTCCTTCTGATACTCGCGCTCCACGCCCTCCGCATCCGTGATGCCCGCGTCGGCCAGCTTCGCCACGCGCCTGTCGGCGGCCTTGCAGATGCGCGCGGGATCGATCTTCTTCGCGTGCGAGCGTGCGATCTCGCCCCGGAGGAGCGCGAGAACGGCATCCTGCGAAAAGCCCAGCACGTTCAGCCAGTCGTTCGCGAGCGCGTAGCTCGCGGGATTGACCGGCTCCGCGCCGAACAGTCTCTGAATGTCCGCGTTGAAATCGCGGTATTGATAGTAATCCCGTTCCATGGCGGTGTCGCAGCCGCCGCGCACGGGCAAAAATTTGTACGTCGGGGGATTGTCGGTCATGCGCTCCACGAGGCCCATCCGCTCCCAGTACGAAAACGCGCCCGCGATGTCCTCCTTCGAGAGCCTGAGGGCGCGCGAAAGCTCCTCCATCCCGCCCATTTCGGGATGCAGCGTGAGCATGCGCGCGTACAGGTACACCTTCAGGTACGCCTCCGGCGCAAGCGGCAGGTATTCGATCAGGAACATATTGTCGAACGCCGTCGAATCGTACATCGCCGCGTCGTCGGCAAAGCTCAAAAAGGGCATGAAATTCCCCCATCTTGTGATGCTATGAATTCTATCACAGATGGGGGCAAAAAACAAGAATGGGCCAGGGCTGCCTCGCACAGAGCATGCGCGTGCCGACGAGAAGATTTTTCGTCCGATTGCGCTTGCGGAATTCGCCGACGCAGCAGCGCAGAGATAAGAATTCTTCGGGTATGCGGTGGCGGAAATGCATCCGTCCACGCGTGCAGGATTTGTGCGGGATAGCCCTAGGCGACGGGCAGCTCGACCGTGAAGACCGAACCCTTCCCCGGCTCTGATTCGACCGCGATCGTCCCGCCCGAGAGCTCGACGATCCGCTTCGCAAGCGGGAGCCCGAGCCCGTTCCCCTCCGTAGCGTGCGAGGGCTGTGAGGGACCCGTGATCTCTCCCTGGTAGAACTTGTCGAAGATGCGAAGCTCCGTCGCCTCGTCCATGCCGATGCCCGTATCCTCGACGATCACGCGCGCCCTCTCGCCCGCGAGGCGGCAAGACACGGCGATTCGCCCGCCGGGGCTTGAAAACTTGATCGCGTTTCCGATGACGTTGATCCACACGTGGGAGAGCATTTCCTCGTTCGCGCGGATGCGAAGCTCCGGCAGGTCGAGGTCTAGATCGAGGTTCTTGTCCGTCCACTGCTTTTCAAGGAGCAGAATCGAACGCCGAATCTGCTCGTCGAGCATGAATTCGGTGCGGTCGGTCATGATCTTCTGGTTCTCAAGTTTTGTAAGGAGGAGGATGTTCGACGACATGTTCGCGAGCCGCTCGGACTCCTGAATGATGATCTCTATGTACTCGCGCTTCTGCTCATCCGTAAGGTCGTCGCGGCGCAGCTGCTTTGCGAAGCCGCGGATCGAGACGATGGGCGTCTTGAATTCGTGGCTGAAGCTGTTAATGAAGTCCTTTTTGAAAAGCTCGATGCCGCCCAGCTCCCGCGTCATGTCGTTGAAGCTCCCGACCAGCTCCGCCATCTCGTCGCCCGAGTCCGTGGGCGCGACGCGCACGGAAAAATCGCCCTTCGCGACCTTCTTCGTCGCGTCGATCAACTGGTTGAGCGGGCGCAGCAGGATCCGCGAGAACGAGAGCGAGAGCAAAATCCCGAACAGAAAGCTCAGAACGAGCAGCTGAAAGGGCGAGCGCACAAGCGCGAAGAGCTTCACCGGCACCTGGTCCGTCTGCCGGGAGAGATACAGGTAAGACGCGCCGGTCAGCACGTTCGCGAGCGCCATGATTCCCAAAACGACCAGCGTGAGGCGCACGCTGAGCGACCGCCTGCGCTTCATCGCCTGAAATCCTTCTGGAGCTTTCCGATCTGCGGCACGATGGCGTACCTGCCACCCTCGGCCTTCAGGATATCGATGAGCTCCCAGTCGGTATAGATCTTCTCCTTTTCGACGCCCGCCTCGACTGCCGCGCCCTCGATGCACTTGACGAGCACCCCGTAGTAGTCCGCGTCCAGGTCGACGCCCTTCGCGAGCCGCGGAAGCACGCGCTCGTTCACCTCGCGCATCGAAAGTTCCGTGCCCATATCCTTGAAGTACGCAGCCACCGCCCCCGCGAGCAGCCGATACGCGCGCCGCTCCGTGAGCGTGCGGTCGATGTAGTATTCCCCACCGTAAAGCCCATAGAGCGCGCGTTGGGCATCGAGATAGCCCATCTTCAGATGATAGGCGCTCTTTTCAGCGTCGAAGTTGAGCGCGTGCCCCATGCGGTAGCCCGGCTCGATGATCGTGACGTTCACGTCTGCGGGGATGTCCACCCTGCGCTCGAAGCCGAGGCCCTGGAGCCTCACGCCGATGATGTCCTTGTAGCCGTTCGCGATCAGAACGTGCAGCGGCAGAACGTCCGCGATGCCCCCGTCGGTGTACCGCTTCCCGCCGAGCGGCTCGTTGCGGAACGAGACGAGGTAGGCGCTCGCGAGCAGCATGTCGTGGAGCGTGCCCTCGTCGAGGTCCTTCGCGCGCAGCTCGAGCTCCTTCCGCTCGGTGAGCGAGTAGGTGATGATGTAGAGTTCGACATCCGATCTCCGCACTGCATCCTCGTCGATGTTCTCGGCCATGAGCTTGCGAAGCGGCGACACGTCCAACCCGCGCTGCTTGATGAGGTCCGAGAGCGAGCGCAGGATGCCCCGGAAGCTGATGTCCCCGAAGTCGCCCGCCAGCGCGCGCAGAAGCTGCGGGTCGTCGTAGTCGATGACGTGCGAGATCGAGAGATTCGTCCACAGGTTTTCAGCGAGTTCGCGGTTGTGCATCGCCATCATCGCGCCGTTGAGCGCGCCGACGGAGGTGCCGGAGACCGCGACGACGTCGAGCCCCGCCTCCTCGAACGCGCGCCACGCGCCGATCTGGTAAGCTCCCTTCGCCCCGCCTCCGCCGAGCGCGACGGCGTATTTCTTGGATGAATCAAATTTAAGCTTCATGCTTCTCCATTTTTTCTGAGACGCGGATCGCGCCCTCCGAGAGCAGAATGCCGCCGATCACGTCCGCGATCACATGCTGGCCCGTGTAGAGCGTCGAAAGGCACACGAGGATCGCGAACGCGAAGGAGACCGCCTTCACGGCGGGCCGAAACGCCGCGAGCGTCCCCATCTGGCGCGCAATGAGCCAGCTGACCGAGCAGTGCAGCGAGGGAAACAGGTTGTCCGGGGCGTCGGCCGCGTAGATCGCACGAAGCGTCCAGCCGAAGACGCCGCCGTCCGCGATCTCCGCGCGCGGCAGGCAGGTCGGCAGGAACACGAAGCACAGAAACGCGACAAGCTTCCCAATCCAGTCCGCGCGAAAAAAACTCCGGCAGACGGCGGGACTCACGCGCGCGATCAGAACGTATCCGGCCACCCAGTACAGATACGCCCCGACGTATGCGACGATCCAGACCGGCGCGACCGAAATCATCCGGTCAAGGGGCGTCGCCATGTCGACCACATAGGGCAGGCGCGGCAGCGCGCGCGGCACATAGTACGCCAGAAACTGCGCGACCGCGCACAGGAGCAGCGGAACGCGCGCGTATTTTGGTATGATTTTACCCATCGGCCCGCGCGCCGATGCGCTCTCCGAGCCGCACGGGGATTTCCTTTGCTCCCCGCTCGCAGGCGCGGAATTCGGCGTCCAGCCGAACGGCTCCTTTTTTGAGGAGCATGATGATCGTCGAGCCGCCGTACTCGAAATAGCCCTTCTCCTCGCCGCGCGCGAAGGCGTGTCGCTGGTGGTGGTTTCGGATGCGCCCGACCATGAGCGCGCCCACCTCCATGAACACCACGTCGCCGAAATGCGCCGTGTGGAGCACCGTGTACTCGCGGCTGTTGGTCGCGTAGATATTGTACTTCCGCTGGGCGCAGGGCCTGACGGTGTGAAGTTTGCCGGCGATGGGCACGTTGACGCCCTTCGTGCCGTCGTCCGGATAGATGTAGCGGTGGTAGTTGACCGGCATCATCCGGAACACGAGCAGCCGCCCGCCCGCGTACGCCCGCGCGAGCCGCTCGCTCCCGAGGAGGGACGCGACCGTGTAGGGCGCGCCCTTCACCAGGAACGTGCACGCGTTCGAGACGGTGTACGCGCTCAAAAACCCGTCGCACGGGCTGACGAGCGACGCCGGGCACATGTCCACAGGCCGCGCGTCGGGACGGATGCGGCGAATGAAGAAATCATTGAACGAGCGCCACCGCTCCGGGATGTACTCGGACATGTCGATCTCGTTTTTTTGGATGAAGTGCCTGATGTAGACCCGCGAATATCCCGAATCAAGGATTCCCGCGCATTTGCGCGAGAATCCCGGCTTGGTGATGAATCGGAGCACATACCCGCCCGTGCGGGACTTGTAAAGCGTGTTGAGCATGGACACAACTCCCGTCCTGCCTGAAGCTGATCTGTCATTTCAGTATATCGCACGAAAATTTTATATGTCATACGTTCGTGTTAAAAATGTCTATCATCTGGACGAAATGCGCTCTCCTTTTGTTCGAAAAATATGCACAAATCAGATCGAGTTGCCGTCGTCGCGCAATCGCCTTCCCAGAATGGCGAACAAAAGCGACACCATAAAAACCAACAAACCGGAGGCGGACAGGAGCAGACCCATTCCCGCCTGCGGGCCATCGCCGAACATCCGGTTCAAAAACTCTGACGATCCCGCGCGCATCATGGGCGTCAGGAGGCGATCGGTGAGCGGACCGATGAGGAGAAAGGAGATTGGCGCGGTGCCGCCGGAGATCTGATAAACAACGGAAAACACCCTTCCCTGCATTTCCTGCGGAACGCGGTTTTGCAGCTCCGTATGGAAAAGCGCGCCCGCGACAGGCAGCGGCATCATCAGAAAAAACAGTGCCGCGACCATTGGAACCGGCCCTCCGGCGAGGCCAAACGTGAACGTCCAGACACCGTTCCATGCGACGACCAGCGCAAAAAGAGCGATTCCCCGATTGGAAACGTGCTTGACGGCAAGAAGCCCCGCGCCCAGAAGCACGCCGACGCTCATGAAGCTTAAGCTCAGGGAGAGAATGGACGGACCGACTCCGGCGGCGATCAGGTAAGGCGTGATCATCTCCAGCGGGCCGTTCCACAGGAAGTTCAGGATTCCAAAGAACGCGGCGAAAAGGAGAACGCGCCGGTGGCGTCCGAGATAGCGGAATCCTTCCATGCTTGCGCGCATGCGTTCTCCTTCGCCCGGTTCCGTCCGCTCCACGCGCGGAATGCGCGTAAACGCCAGCACCGCCATGGAAGCAAGGTACGTGGCGAGGTCGAACGCGATGACGCTCACAAGCCCGAGCCTGAAAAAGAGGGCTCCCGCGACGGGAGGCGCGACAATGCCCGCCAGAGGGAAGAGCATTTGCTTGACCGCGTTCACCCTGTGCCGGTTTTCCTCGCGCGTCAGGGGCGCGACCGTGGCGTCGGCGGCCAGACTCTGAAGGGACGCAAAGGCGCCTTGAAAGATGACCACCGCGTACAGGCTCACGACGCTGAAGGCACCAAGCGAGATAGACACGGCGAGAAAGACCGAGCCGAGCGCCTGGGCGGTATCGGCCAGGATCATGAGCGCCTTGCGGGAATACGTGTCCACAATCATCCCAAGAAAGGGATTGATCAGAAGCACCGCGATTTCCTGAAAGAACGGGATGAGTAGAATCTCCGTTGTCTTTCCCGTTTGCTGAAACAGCCAAATGCCCAGCGCGAACGCGGTGCACCTGCTGCCTACGAGCGAGATTCCCTCGGCAAGCACGAGGCGGAATATGGAACGATGTATGGCCGCGACAAAATAAGAGCTTATCCTTTTCACAACATCCTCCGATCGGCAAACAGACCCTGCCGCTTCGCCGCGCAGAGCTACCGATTGCCTTATTCGCTGATCAATCTCCCGTTACCGATTGATCAGCCCGAGGAGGAGGATGCTCAAATCCGATTCCCCTTTCGTTCGTCGATGGCATCATCCTATCATGAATGCGCGTCCGGGACAAGTCATTTTTGATGCGGCACGAAAAAGAGCGGCGTACATGCCGCCGCTCTCCCATTTTGCGTTTAACCGATGGAGATTCCCGTGAGTCCGAAAAACGCGAACGCGTACCGATCGGCGTACCAATCCGACTTGCCGTCCTTCCACGTTCCGTAAAGCGAGAACGTGTCGGGCGAGACGCCGAAGGGCTCGGGATCGCGCGCAAAGTGGAACGGCCCGAGGGTATTCCTGCGCGCGCAGATGAGCGTGATCTCCACCTCGTTGACGCCCGGCTTCAGCATGCCGGAGACGTCGGCGGCATCGGAGAACATGACCACCGTCTCCCGCTCGCCGATCTTGACTTTCGCCACGGCGTAGCGGCCGGAAAGCCTGAGCTTCGTCTCCTCGCCCGTCGCTTCGATCTTCGCGCGGAACGTCATTTCGCCGGAGAAGAAGGGATAGCCGCTTTCGGGCAGCAGGTCCGCGCGCACGCGCTTCTGGGACTTGACGATTGCAAACTTCCCTTCGTTTGAGATGCGGGTGTTCTTCTCGCCCTTTTCGAGCGCCGCCGTCACGCCGAAGTCGCCGCGCAGGTAGACGTCCTCGATGTCCGTCTCGTAGCTCAGGCAGTTGATGAGGCTCTCCGTGCCGCCGTCGCGGTCGTAGTACACGCCGTTGAACACGCGGTAGACGTGCTCGGACTGGGCATACGCGATCTCGAACACCAGCTCGTTTTCACCGATTCGCACCCTGTCGCGGATGTCCGCGACGCCGTTCGAGCGGTCGATCTCGCCCTCGCCGGAAAGCGTCAGCGCGGCGCCGTTCAGAGATACGGCACGGGCGCCCATCTTTTCCGCCTCGAGGTACAGGCTCTCGGGCATATCTTCGACGGGGAACGCGTACTTCAAAAAGACCGTCCGGTTCGTCCGTTCGCGCAAGAGCCGGTCGGAGATCGCCATGATCGGCAACTCCTCCGTGAAATCCTTCCCGTCGTAGGAGAGCCGCGCGCGGTCGAGGGTAAGGGTGTTTTTGTCAGCCTTCGCGATTTCGAGCTCGACGGGGAGCGCCCTCATCTTCCTCGGCTTTTCGGGCGCGTCGGCGCTCGCCGCGCCGTCCAGGAGAAGCACGGCCGAATCACCGGGCGCGAGCTTCAGGGCCACGACGACGTACGCGCCGTCCTTTTTGAAATGGATCTTCCCGGTCTTCCCGGTCTCAAGATTCAGCCTCGAAAGCCCCGTCGCGCGCACGCGGTATTCGACGTCGTACTCGACGGTTTTGGAAAGGTTAACGGCGTAGAGGAAGTCGCCCTCCGCTGAGCGGCGCAGCGTGGAGCGCACCTCGGTAGTCGCGTTGCTGATCTGGCAGTTGGGATTCTTCATGTCATCGAACTTAATATTCGATTGGTAACCGAGCTCGACCTCCTCGCCGTCGACGAGGGTCGGGCACGCGCCCTGCAGCCACATCTTGCCGCCGTTCAGGAGGAATTCGTCGAGGAGCTCCACCGTCGAGCCGTCGAGTCCCTCCATGTCGGGGATCACGACATATCGATAGGAACAGTTCCCCATCACGAGCCTGTCGTCCTCGACGGAGCCGTACTTTTCGAGCAGCAGCTCGTCTACGTAGTGGTGGCCGATGTTCGCCGCGCCGAGCCGCTCGGCGAGCGTCGCACACTTTTTCTCGAGCGCGGCGATCGTCGCGCGGTCGTGGCGATCGTAATTGAAGTATGCCGAGTGGATCGGATGGATGACGGCGACTTCGGCCTCCTCGCGGCTCTCGGCAAGCATGTATCCGAGGCGCGTGAAGTAATCGTTGAAGTGCTTGAACTCCGTCGTCCACGGATTGTGCTCGGAATAGAATGCGGGATAGTCGCGCTTCCTCTGGCCCCGGATGGAGTAGGGATAGAGGTGCTGGCACATGAGGTTCACACCATTGACGTACTGCCACTCGGCGATTCGCTTTAACTCCCTGGGCGTCACGTCCCAGCCCGCGCACGCGAATGTCTCGGTCAGGACGTGCTTTTTGCCGAGCTGCTGCGCGGCGGAGAACACCTGGCGCGGCGCGACCTCCGTGTCGATCTCGCGGCCCAGCCAGTCGATGCCCGGAATGTGCTCGTACTCATAGAACGGCATGATGCCCGCGCAGGCGATCATCTGCCCGAACAGGTCGCGCTCCTCGATGGCGTGGCCGGTCAGCATGCAGTCGTGCGCCGTGCACCATTTGTAGATCTGGCCCGCGAAGTTCTCGGTGAACAGCTCGTTCATGAGCCGCCAATAGCGGAAACGCAGCCTGCGCGCCTCCCTGCAGTCGACAAACAGCGCGCCGAGCTCGTCCAGAATATCCTCGCCGTAGCGGCCTCGATAGACGGACTGGACCACGGGCGAATAGGCCGTATCCCAGCGGAAATACTGCGGCTCGTCGGTGAAGAAGCCCGCCATGACCCGGCCGAAGTCCTTGCCGAACCGCTCGTAATACTTCTCGTGCGTCTCTTCGATGAACTTTTTGACGATGTCGGGATTCAGGATGTCGACGACGGAGGCGTTCACCCGGTCGTATAGACAGACGCAGTTTTCACCGTCGTCCTTATAGACGCGAGAAATGGTCCCGTCCACGACGCGGTAGCACGCGAGCGCGGCGGGATCGAACGCCCGCTCTTCGTGCGTGAGGTAGTGTGCGAGGTTCGCAGGGTCCTCGAGAAGCTTCATGCCGGCAAACCCGCTCGGCCAGCCGTTCTCGTCGTAGCACCAGGCGTTCATGTCCTGCTTTTCGGCCTCATCCAGACAGGCCTCGACCGCCCTCATCCAGTCCTCGCCCATATATTCGGTCAGAAGGCCGCCGCGCGCGTGCATGAAAAAGCCGCCGATACCGGCCTTCTTCATCTCGCGAATCTGCCTACGGAGCTCGTCCGGCTCCAGCTTGTCGTTCCAGCTCCAGAAGGGAATGGACTGATAGTTTTTGAGACCCGTCTCGGGCATCATGGTTCCTCCTCGCCGCTCGCGCGGTCCTTTTTGTCTTTCGGTGAAAAACGCTACGCGCCGCACATCGCGAAGCAGCTCTTGCTCGCGTTTTTTGCGCGGTAGAGCGCGCCGTCCGCGCGCGTGAACACGTCCTCAAAGCTCGCCTCGTCCTTCACGAGCGCGACGCCTACGGAGCAGCTCACCTCGTCGCGGTCCACGGACAGCCGGTTCATGATCCTGCGCGCGACGGCTGCGGGGAGCGCGGGATCGGCGAACGAGCGCATGTAGACGATGAACTCGTCGCCGCCGTAGCGCCCCTTGATATCCTCCTCGCGGAAGACCGAACGGATGGCGTCCGCGACCCGCAGGAGCACGGCGTCGCCCTCGAGGTGTCCGCGCGTATCGTTGATCCGCTTGAAGTCGTCGATGTCGATCATGAACAACGCGTCATAGCGGCCGGGAATGGACTCCGCGAGCGCCGTCTCGATGAGCCGCTGGGCAGCCCGCCGATTGTAGAGACCCGTCACGGCGTCGATCATCGCGATCGTCATGAGATCCGCGCGGTCGGCCATTTCCTTTTCGATCTCGTCCGCGCGTCCGACCACGCGGTATACGCCGCGGCCCGGGTCCGCCGCACTCACATAACGCACGCGATACCATCGATAGCCTTCGCCAAAGAAGTCCGCGCGATACTCGAACGAGCCGGTCGTCGGCGCGCTGCATGCGCGCTGCATGTTTGTGCGGCAAACCTCGTGCGATTCCGGAGAAATCCTCCGGCAAGCGGTCAGGTTTTTGAGGTAGCCCCGCACGCTGCTCTCGACGCGCATGCCGTCCGCCGGATACGCGGTATAGACGAGCGTGTCCGCCATCGGGTCGTAATCGAACGTCACGGTCCCCGCGACCTCGCCGAGAAGCCGATACCGCTCGAGACGCCGCCTCTCCTCTTCACAGCTTCCAGTATACGCCAGAATCCCGGTCCTGTCCAGATCGGATTGCTCGCCCGGTCGGTCTGGGATCAGCGCGCCGACGCACTTGCGGAAGCCGTCGCAGCCGACCGGCACGCAGGTATACCACAACCGGCCGAAGTCTGTCGTTGCGGAACCGGAGTACGCGCCGGAGGCAAGCACCGTGCGCACGAGCGGGCCGTATTCGCCCTCGGAGAAGTTTTGAATGACTTGGTCGCCGTCCGGGCACGCAGCGGTCAGCTCGTCCAGCTCGGCATCGTAACAGAAGCAGATGACGCCAGTCGAACGGAGCACCTCGCGCATCACGGCGCTCTGAAAGGCGTATTCCTCGTGGGTCACGTCGGAAAGCACGATCGCATCCTTTCTGCGGCACGCCCGGACGCAGTAGACCGCGCTTCCCCGACGCGCCGTAAACTCCGCACTGGCGATTTCCGCACGCAGGAGCCCCTCGAGCCTGTGCCGCCCCCGGTCGGGCGCGACCAGGTCGAGCCATTCGTCATAGCTCATACATTCTCCGCGCGGCCCAACGACTGAACGCCGCGCGCTGTCGAGCCGAAACGTACGGCTCTCGCCGAACCATGTATCTCCCACGTTCACGAGCACCCCCCCGAGATGAACTGTTATACTATTTACGCGGGTTTTGATCAGAAAATGACAGATCGATCATATTGCTTTCTATTGTAACATTGCGCCGATATTCAGTCAATCATTCGGATCATCTAAATCGATGTTGGAGAATATCCAAATCAGTTCCCTCATCCGTATGACACATGAGAATGAATGTGAATCGCCCGACGCGGGCGGGCGCTGCGCGCGTCGCGATCCAACCGGGCATCGGAGGACATAGGAATCCACGAAATCCATTCCGCGGCCGAATTCTGTTACACAGTTTCCGTCCGCGTAACCAATGAAACGCTTTTCATGTAACCGATGTCATGACTGTCCGTCGCATCCGCCGTCTCGCCCGGTGCCGAAGGGCATAAAAAGGCCGCGGATCGCTGGAATTCCGCGGCGAAGGTCTATGCGCTTTCTTTTCCGAGCGGGCCGATGCGGTAGTTGAAGATGATGTTGGAGTTCGGATACTTCTGATAAAATACACGCTTGATGCGCTCAATCACCATCGATCCCGTCTCGTAGTTGACCGTCGGGAGGAGCAGCGCGCACTGGGCGGGCAGGTAGTGCGTGATGGCATCTCCCTTGCGCAGGTTGGTGCGCAGGATCTCGAGGAGGTTTTGCATGATCTCGTCGAGCTTGAGCGGCGGAAGGGGCGTGCCATCCACGGAGTTGATCATGACGAGCACCAGAAACATCGGCACGCCGAGCCGCTCGAGGTTTCTGATCTGGAGGTTGTAGATCTCCTTGAATACCGTATACTCGCAAATGAACGCGCCGCGAACGCGGTTGTTCTCCAGAAGCTCCGAGCGAATCGCCTCCATGTTGAACTCGAGGTCGCTGCGCGCCTGCATGATCTGCTTGTAGAAGTCTTGGATCGCGGCGGGGGGCTGGACGCCCAGGTAGCGGTAATGAAGGTTTGTGATATGCTTGTACTGCTGGAGCGCCTCGTTGTTGCGGTCGGTCTTTGTGAGCGCGTTCAGAAGCTCGAGGTGCAGTCGCTCGTCGAATGCGTCGATGTCGAGCGCGACGCGCGTCACGTTCACGATCTCCTCAAAATTATCCGCCTTTTTGAGAATATCGATGTAGTGATAGATCGCCTTCAGATATTGCCCGTGCAGCAGAACCGCGCGCGGCACCGCCCACTCGCATTGCGCGTTTTGGCCCTGCAAAAGGTCTCCCTTGTAAAGGAGCGCGAGCCGCCTGTATTCCTCGCCCGTCTGGACATCGAACGCCTCCACGGGCATGAGCTTTTTGACCAGATCGACGACTTCGTAATAATCGACCGTCATGCCCGGCTGCATCTTCCACTGATACGCGCCGCGCGTGGAGACGATGGAATCGCCAAAGCCCGGCGCGATCCCGTTCAGAATCACGCGCATGCGACTCACGAGCGTCTTGAGCGCGTTTTCGGGGTTCGAGCTTTCCTCTTCGGGCCAGAGTACCTCGAAGAGCTTCGTATTCGGCACAGGCTCGTCCTTGTTGAGCATCAGATACTGAATCAACGCCGTACCCTTGCGTGATTTGCAGATCTGGTCCGTGACCTTGCCCTTGTCGAGAAAGACGCAAAAATCGCCGAGCAATTCGATGTGGATCAGAAAGATCACCATCCTTCCCGTATACCGGAAATTACAGCTTGCGGAGCATGGTATCCGAGTTCGCCGCGAACATGACCGCGTTCTCGCGGCTGATGATGCCCTCGCGATAGAGTTTCAAGATCTCTCCGTCCATCGAGAGCATCCCCCTGTCTGCGCTGGTATAGATCACGTTGTCGATTTGTTGGGTCTTGTTGTCGCGGATCATCGAGCGAATGGCACTGGTCGCGTACATAACCTCGAACGCCGGGACGATCCGCCCGTCGAGCGTGGGAATGAGCTGCTGGGAGACGACCGCCTCGAGCACCATCGACAGCTGGATCCGAATCTGCTGCTGTTGCTTTACGGGGAAGATGTCAATGATGCGGTCGATGGTCTTGGCGGCACCGATCGTGTGAAGGGAAGAGAGCATGAGATGACCCGTCTCGGCCGCGGTCATCGCCGTCTGGATCGTCTCGTGGTCGCGCATGTCACCGAGCAAAATCACGTCCGGCGCCTGCCGGAGCGCGGCACGCAACGCCTGGGTAAACGAGGTCGTGTCCGAGCGCACCTCCCGCTGGCTCACGATGGAAAAGGCGTGCGGGTGCAGAAACTCGATGGGGTCCTCGATGGTGATGATGTGCCCCATGCGCTCGTGGTTGATCTTGTCCACGAGGCAGGCAAGCGTGGTCGATTTGCCGCTGCCCGCAGGCCCGGTCACAAGCACCATTCCCTGCTTTTTCGCGTACAGCGACATGACGGAATCGGGGATTCCCAGCGCCATCGGATCGGGAAGGCCCAAAACGACGACACGCAAAACCGCGGCGAGCGAACCGCGCTGCCGGTAAGCGTTGCAGCGGAAGCGGCCAAGCCCCGTGATCGAGAATGAAAAATCATCATCCCCGGTCTCGAAAAGCTCGTCGAGGGAGCGGTTCGCACTCATTTCATAAATTTCGCGCAGAATGATCTCCGTGTCCGAGGGCATCAGCTTCTCGCCGGTCATCTGCACATGCCTGCCCATGCACTTCACCACAATAGGCGAGCCCGGAACGATAAAGATGTCCGAGCCGTTCAGCTGGACGGTACGCGCCACGATCTCATATAAATCCATTCTTTTCACCTGCATGTCATTCGTTTTTCAGAGAGTGCCACCGCATCAGATCGAGCGGTTCCACCTCATAATCCATATGGTTCGCAAGCGCCACCCTCGATTCCGAAGGGCTCCGCTCCATTCGAAATGGCATCGACCCTCATGCCCCCAGAAGACTTCAGTCTGTTTCTGAGTTGCTGTCGAAATCAGACAAGGGCATAATAAAGACTTCGGTCTTTTTTGTTTCGGCATCATCAGATTCGCATCAAGGTCTGTTTTATTTGTCTTCGTCGCAAATCACCCGCGAGAATCGACCGGACGCAATTTCGCCCGCTCGTGGGAATCCGGATTCCCTCGGGCCATTGGCGGCAAGAAAAACACACATTTCTATGGTTACATACATTATACAGGTTTCTAAGGAAATTACAAGCACTTGTTACATATCCAAGAAAAAAATGACCGGAAATGGCAATCCGGTCGCTTTGTTCCACTTGGTCGGTTTTTCGGAGGCGTAGTCGTGGCTTTTTTGAGCATATGCGCACCTCGCGGCGCGTCAGTGTAACGGTTACATCAGCATGCCACATCCGTCGCCCGCTTGCGCTCGCTCTTATCGCGGTACATCGCGCCGTCGGCGACCGAAAGGAGCGCGTCGAGCGTGTCGACACCGCCCGCACCGAATTCCGCGACGCCGCAGCTCAGGGAGATCACATACCCGTTCCCCGCCGTGCGGTTGTGAATCGAGACGGCATTCCGAATCGCTTCAAGGAGGCCAAGCTGCTCCCCCCGCTCGCGCGTCGCAAGGATCAAAAACTCGTCACCGCCCATCCGGGCGATGAAATCCCCCGACGGCGTGCAGACGTCCTCCAATATGCGTGCCGCTCGTATCAGCAGGGCATCCCCGTGCGCGTGTCCGTAGGAGTCGTTCATATGCTTGAAATCGTCCGCGTCGATCATGACCGCGTACATCCGCCTCGCCCCGCCGAGCGTCTCCGCCATGCGGGAAAACACGCGCGCGATTTGCCTGCGGTTGCTGACCCCCGTGAGCTCGTCGGTGTAGATCTGCCGGTTCTGGATATTGATGTAGATCATGGCGAACGAGATGACCGAGGCGATCCACACGAGCTGTATCCCGTGCGTGGCGACCTGCAGAACGAGGCAGACGAGTGGGGCGATCATGTAGAGGGAGAGCTTTCTCACCTCGTCGCGCTCGGTTTCCGTCTTGCATGCGCGCACACGGCAGACGGTCAACACCTCGATCCACACCGGATAAGCGACCATCAGGAAGGGCAGAACCAGAAAAGCCGGTCCGCGTACATACACATTTCCGGGGGTAAAGTAGAAAAACCAGCCGCTGAAAGCATTCGCCGCAAAGACGGCGTACGAGACGACGAGTGGGATCAGGTAGAACCGGAGCCGAGCCCTGAGCCGACGAACGCTGCCGAATATCTTGTAATCGCAATAGACAAGGCATGCGAACGTGACGAGAGGATTGAAAAGATAGTATAGATAGATGCTCGCGACAAACAGCGCCCGGCCACCCGCGAACTGTGCGCCGCTCAGGACCCATGCGGACGCGTCGAACACGAGCGTCAGGGCGTTCGCAATGAGCGCATAGTTAAACAGCCTTTGCTCGAGGGCATGCGCGCCGTCGCCGCGTCGGCTGACGACCATGATGGCAAGAATGATGACCGCGAACGCGTTGAGCTCGATCTGCAGCAACGGGATCATATCCTCGCCTCCTCAATCCATTCCAGAATCTATCATATCTGATGTCGGTGAATTTCGCAAGCGCAATCATTATAGAGGGCAGGGCTTAATGAATAAAGAAACTATGAACTCCGGGAGGTTTGGAGGGCCGCAGCCCTTCCTGTTCAATCAAAAGTGCCGGCTTTGCCGGTGCTTTTGGATTCGTCCAAAGGGCGCGCTTGCGCGCCCGACGGGATCCGTCCATCGCAAGCGGCGGTCGCGAAGCAAGCGGCACTTTCTCTGCGCGGCGAATCCGTTCATGCAGCCGGATTTCGCACGGAATTTCCGTGAGAAAATTCAGAAAATCCGGTTCCTCGTTCCTTTGGCTTACGCACGAACGAAGTTCATGCGTAAGCCTTGTTTTAGAGGGACATCAATCCAAGTCATCCGTGCGACAAACGAACACTTCCGTGCGAGAATCGCGTAAAAAACAAGAGCCATTCTGGACTCGGCAAAAAACGAGGTCCTATGCAATCCGCGCGGCCTTTCTGGCCGCCTTGTTCCGGTACATTGCGCCATCCGCTGCGGAGAGGAGCGCGTCGAGCGAATCAACGCCCTCCTCGCCATACACCGCCACGCCGCAGCTCAGAGAGAGCATGCGAGAATCGTCCGCCGCATCCGCGTTGAATGCCGTCACCGCTTCCTCGATCGCCCCGGGGAGCGCAAACAGCTCGTCCGATTTTCGCGTCGCGAGGATCAGAAACTCGTCGCCGCCCATCCGCGCGATGAAATCGCCGCGCTGCGCGCACAGCCGCCCAAGCACGCCCGCCGCGCACACAAGCATCCTGTCGCCCGCCGCGTGGCCGTGCCGATCGTTGATCTTCTTGAAATCATCCGCATCGATCATGATCGCGTAGATTCGCCATGCGGGGTCGGGCGCGTCGTTGCGCCGGGAAAACTCGCGGGCAATCTGCCTGCGGTTGCTGAGTCCGGTGAGCTCGTCCGTGTAGATCCGCCTGTTCTGCACCTTGGTGTATATGATAAAAAGCGAGATCGTGCTCGCAATCCAGGTGAGCGGCAGTCCGTAGAACAGCATCTGCGCGACAAAGCCGGCCGTGGGAAGGATCATGAAAGAGAGGAGGTATCCGAGTTCGCGCCGCTCCGCCTCCGCGCGCACGACCCCAAGGCGCCGGATGATCATGATGGCCGTCAAGAATGCGGGCAGATAGGTGATGAGGGCGTACTCCAAAAAGAGGCTTCCGCGCCCGTAGTAGTTCTCGGCATCGAAACCGAACACAATTCCCGTCCATCCATTCGCGACGAGGAACGCAACTGAACATGCGAACGGAATGCTGTAAAGCCGCATGCGGCGCCGAAGCCCCGACATGCTTCCCAGGATCTTGAAGTCGCAATAGACAAGCCACATGGAGGGAACGGCGGTGTTCGTGATGTAATAGAGATAGGAGGACGCGATGGTCACGATCCGCATGCCCGCACCCGGCCGCCCGTCAAAGTACCACTGAAAGGCGTCGAAAAAAATCGTCGCCGCGGTCGAGAGAAGGACGAGGTTGAAAAGCCTTTGCTCGACGGACTGGACATCTCCCCGGTTGCGCAGGCCGACCATCAGTAAAAGAAGAACGACCGCGAACAGGTCGAGCTCGAGATATATGTACGAGGCCAATCGAATTCCCCCCGCGTCATCGGATGAATCTATTATATATGTGCGCATCCCTCTTTGCAAGCGCGAGCGGCGACTCGGATTCCCACAAAAAAAGCGCCGGGATGTCCGCGGCGCTTTGAAAGGTCAATCCTCCAAAAGGAATTTGTATTGCGCGTCGCACAGCGCCCGATAGTGGCCGTTCTCGAGCCGGATCAGCTCCTCGTGCGTTCCCTTCTCGGCAATGTTCCTGTCCTGAATGACCATGATGCAGTCTGCATTGCGGATGGTGGATAGCCGGTGCGCAATCACGAAGCTCGTGCGCCCCTTCAGCAGCACGTCGAGCGCCTTTTGGATGAGAAGCTCCGTGCGGGTGTCGATGGAGGAGGTCGCTTCGTCGAGGATCAGGATCTTCGGATCGTTGAGGAGCGCGCGCGCGAAGGAAATAAGCTGCTTCTGCCCGACCGAAAGGGAAGAGCCGCGCTCGTTGACCTCCGTCTGATAACCCTTCTCCATGCCCATGATGAAGTCGTGCGCGGAGACGGCCTTCGCGGCCTCGATCACTTCCTCGTCGGTCGCCCCAAGCCTTCCGTAGCGGATGTTGTCCATGATGGTGCCGGAGAAGATGAAGCTGTCCTGCATCATCACGGACATCTGCTCGCGCAGGCCTCGCAGCTTCACGTCCCGGATGTCGTGTCCGTCCACCTTCACGGCCCCTCCGCACACGTCGTAGAAGCGGCTCAAGAGGCTGACGACCGTGGACTTGCCCGCGCCGGTCGGACCGACGAGCGCGACGGTCTGCCCAGCCGCGACGGAGAAGGAAAGGTCCTCCAGCACCACCTTGTCCGGCGAATACCAGAAGTCCACGTGCTCGAAGTCCACGCGCCCCTTGATGGGCGGAAGCTCCTCTGCGTCCGGCTTGTCCACGATGTCCGACTTCGTATCCATGATCTCGAAGATGCGCTCCATGGACGCCATCGCGGACAGAATGGAGTTATAGAAGTTCGAGATGGTGTTGAGCGGCTCCCAGAACCTGCCAAGGTACCACAGGATGAGCAAAAGGCTTGAGAGCGTAAGCGGGTTATGCTCCTGTCCCATCATGCGTATGCCGAAGTAGTAGACCAGAACCGTGCCGAGCGTGCCGGTGAAGTCGAGCGCGGGCCAGAAGGCGCTGTTAATCCGGATCGCCCGCATCCAGCTCGTCCGGATGTCGTCGTTGACGTTTGTGAAGGTATCGAAGTTCTCGTCCTCGCGCACGAAGGCCTCGGTCACGCGCATGCCCGCGAGCGACTCGTGCAGGTATCCGTTCATGCTGGAGGTCTTGACGCGCACGATCTGCCAGCGCATCCGCATCACTCGCTTGAGCTTGAACATGATGAACACGAGAAGGGGCATGATGCACATTGAGATAAGCGTCAGCTTCCAGTTGACAAACAGCATGATCACCAGAAGCAGGATCAGGGTCATGCAGTCGACGAGCACGTTGACGATGCCGTTTGTAAACAGGTCGTTTAGCGAGTTCACGTCGTTGATGACGCGAACGAGTATCTTGCCCGCGCTGCGCGTATCGAAAAACGAGAACGAGAGCCCCTGAATGTGCCGGAACAGGTCCTCGCGCAGTTGCGCAAGCGCGCTTCTTCCGGAGGTGTCCATGAGCCGGACGCGGTAGCGCGTACACACAGCGCCGATCCCCGCGGTCGCGAACATGCCGCCGATGAGGTATGGAATATAAGATCCGCGCAGTTTTTCGAGTTCCTCAATGGCGTTTGAGAGAAGGTATGTCGTCGCGAGCGACATGAAGGTTGCCGTCACCATAAGGACGAGCGCGAGCGCGATCTTCCCCTTGAAGGGCTTCAGGTATTTGAGCAGCCTTAAAAACTGTCCCTTGTCAAACGGCCTCTCGAGGGCTTCATCGTCGATTTGCCGGAGCATCTTCGCCATATTAAGCGCCTCCCTTCGGCATGATGGTGTCGAGATCGCGATACTGATCCTGCACCATCCCGTAATAAATGCCCTTTTTCGCGAGCAGCTCCTTGTGCGTGCCGCGCTCGGCCACCGCGCCGTTCTCGAGCACGAGAATGAGATCGGCGTTCTTGACCGACGAGATGCGGTGCGCGATGATGAACGTCGTCCTGCCCGTGAGAACGTCCTTCAGCTTCTGCTGGATGACGTACTCCGTCTCCATATCGACGGCGGAAGTAGCGTCGTCCATTACGAGGATCGACGGGTCTGTCAACACGGCGCGCGCGATGGCAGTTCTCTGCTTCTGCCCGCCCGAGAGTCCCATCCCGCGCTCGCCCACCACCGTCTCGTAGCCATCGGGCATGGCATCCACAAATTCCGTCGCCTGCGCGACGTCAGCCGCAGTCCCGACCCTGTCCATATCCGCGCCGGGCACGCCGAAGCGGATGTTGTCGGCGAGCGTATCGGAGAACAGGAACGTCTCCTGCGGGACGTAGCCGATATGCGCGCGCAGGGGCTTGAGCTTGTGTTCGCGCACGTCGATCCCATCGATTCTGACCGCGCCCTTGCTCACGTCGTAATACCGGCCAAGCAGCAGAGTGAGCGTCGATTTCCCAGCGCCCGTCGCGCCCATGACGGCGATAGTCTGACCGGGCTGGGCGGTAAATGTAATGTCGCGCAAAACCTCGGAATCCCCGTAAGCAAAGCTCACGTAGTCGAACTCGACCTTGCCCGCATATTTTGCAGGCTGGATCGCGTCCGTCTTCTCCCGAATCGCTGCGCCGAAATCCACGTAGTAAAACAGCTTCTCGGCGGAGGTCACTGCGTTCGTAAACATGTTGACGATGTTCGAAAGCTGGCGCATGGGGTTCGTGATAAGCCAGACGTAGCCGTTCACCGCGACAAGGGTACCGAGATCCATGCGCCCTTTGAGCGTGAGATACGCGCCCACAATCAGCATGACGGGTGTGCATAGCCCGGAAAGCAGTTCCATCAGCGGGACGAAATCCGACCAGATCCAGGTCGCCTTCAGGTTGAGCTTGAGAAGCTTGCGGTTATCCTTCTCAAATTCCGCGAACTCGTAGGGCTCGCGCGCGAATGCCTTCACGACGCGCATACCGGCAAGGTTCTCCTGCGTGCGGGTGTTGAGAACCGCGTTCTGCTCGCGAATGTTGACAAAGGCCGGGTGAATGCGCTTTCTGAACTGCCACGCGGTCACGGCCAGAATGGGTGCGAAGAGGAGAAGCGCGAGCATCAGCTCCCAGCTCAAAAACGTCAGAAACGCCAGCGCGCCAACGAAGTTCAGGAAATTGTCGAAGATCGTGACGAGGCCGCCCGCGATGAGGTTGCGGATGCCCTCGATGTCGCCCGTCATGCGCGACATGATCTCGCCGATGCGGTGCTTGTCGTAGAACTGATACGGAAGCTCCTGCATATGGCGGTAAAGCCCTGTGCGCAGGTCAAAGACCACGTTCTGCGACACGCGCTCGAGCACGATCGCGCGCTCGTAGTTGCACGCGGCGCGCACGACGACCAGCCCGATGAGCCAAAGGCACAACGGCCCGAGCTTTTCGAGCGCCTGACTGGGGATTACGTTGTTGACAATGGAGCGTGTGATGAGAGGAGCGATCATTCGGCTTATGATCACAAGCAGTTGCAGCGTCATCGCGATTGTGATGCGCCATCGGTACGGCCCCATCAACCTGATGAGGCGTCTTGTGGTATCCATCGCATGTACCTCGCTTGTTTCGGGCGTCTCCGACGGCTTCTCAAAGCGTTTGAGAAAGGCTGCCACGAAGCGGCTTTGCCTGCGGCAACCAAGCATGCCCGACTTGCGTATATGGTAAGCCAGCGTATGAAATAGATATATCCGTGCCGCGTAGCGTTTCCATTATCTTTAAGTAAATGTCGTTTTCGAGGAAAATCCAAGCCTTTCCCCCAAAAAAATCCGGACCGCGCGGGGCCTGGGCTCCGCGCGGTCCGCCGGATATCCAATGGATCAAACTCGGCGTGGCTTCCCAAAGGAGATGACCCTTTTCACACTCCCAGGTACGCCCCCGCCTCCCGCAATGTCTGTTGGAGCTTCGCGACGTCGACGTCCGCGCAGCTCGTCCCATCCTGTTTTGCGACGGCGGCTGCCGCCCCGGCGGCCTCGCCCAGGGTCACGCAGATGGGCATGATGCGGGTCGATGCCTGCGCCTCGTGGGTCGCTGAGATCGAGCGGCCCGCGACGAGCAGGTTGTTCAGATCGACCGGCACGAGGCTCCGGTACGGAATGGTGTAGTAGTCTCCCTCCGGGAAGTAGAAGTGGCTGGTGCCGCTGCCCTCGGGATTGTGGATGTCGATGTCGTAGTTGCCAGCGGCGATGGCGTCCGGGAAGCGCACGCAATCCTTCATCTCCTCGGCGCTCAATACGTACCGCCCGTTGATCATGCGGCTCTCACGCACGCCGATCTCAGCGGCGGAAAAAGCGAGGTCGGCGTTCTCGAAGCCCTCGATGTTCTCCTTCATGAAACAGAAAAGCTCAAGCACTTGCTCGCGTGCCTCGCGCTCGGCGCGGGAGAGGTCGAAGGGGTCCGTGGGATTCATCTTCACGACGCGCGTGGAATTGAAATGCAGCATGCCCCCCACCAGCGTGTGGAAGATGAGCACGTCCTCGCGCGGGTTTCTGATCTTCCCCGCCTTCTGCGCCGCCTGATAGCGCGGCGAGATGGTTGCGTGGATCTCATTGTACTTTTCGATATCAACGTTCGCGACCCGAAAGCAAAGCGTCATCGGCTGGCAAAGCCCGTCTCCCGGTCGCCCGAGTCGATAAGAGCAGCCGCACGCGACCGCGAGGTCGGCGTCGCCCGTGGCGTCGACAAAGGACCCCGCCTCGTACGCCTGCACGCCCGCCTTGTTGACGATCCGCACGCGCCTGACCAACCCGTCCTCGGCGTCCGCCGAGACGAGCGCCGAGTGCAGAAGCACGCGCACGCCAGCCTCGGCGCAGAGCCGGTCGAGCGCAATCTTGAGGTACTCCTCGTGGAAGGTCGGTCCTTGGATGGCGCCCATATCCGCGAGGCGCTCCTTGATTTCGGCATACAGCCCCTGCGAAAGCTCGGTGAATTTCCCGTCGATCCTCGTGCCGTTGGGCATGAAGGGGTTGACGAGGTTCACAACCGCCGCGCCGCCCAGCGCGCCGGATTTTTCGATGAGCAGAACGGATAGCCCGCGCCGCGCCGCGGCTGTGGCCGCGGCGCAGCCGGTGAGACCGCCGCCCATGACGATTAAGTCGTACATATCTTCCTCCGTCGTCAGGCCTTGAAGTCCTTCTTCAGGATGGAATAGATCTCCACATCCACAAATCTTCCCTTGTTGATGAGCCGCTCGCGCAGAAGGCCCTCCCTTTGCATGCCGCACTTTTTCATGACGACGCCGGAGGCCGGATTCGTCGTTTCGTGCATGGCTTCGACGCGGTTGAGTTCCATCTCCTCGAACGCGTAGCGCAGAAGCGCGTTCAGGGCTTCCGTCATGTAGCCCTTGTTCCAGTGCGTCCGCGCGAGCGAGTAGCCCACTTCGGCCGCGGCGTTCTCGGGCTGGATCCACATGAAGCCGATGGTCCCGATCACCACGTCGTCGCTGTTGAGACAGATGCCCCAGCTCGAAGGCTCCCCATAGCGGTACTTGCGGAGCATGTACCGGATGTAGCCGCGCGTCTCCGAGACAGATTTGTGGGCCTCCCACAGCACATGCTCCGCGACGAGCGGATCGCGGGAGTAGGCGAAGATGTCTTGGGCGTCGCGCATGGTCAGCCGCCTGAGGTGCAGCCTCGCAGCCTCGATCGTCGGGGTTTGGAGAAAATAGTCCATCTTGCGCCTCTCCCGCCTTTTAAATCTCAACCTCGCGGCCCAGCTTCGCGGAATCGTAGATACCCTGCAACATGCGCTGCACCGTCACGCCGTCCTCGAGGGGCGACTCGGGCTTCTCGCCGGTTCTCAGGCAATGGATGAAGTGGTCGATCTCCACGGCGAAGTGGTTGACTTCGAGGGTGGTGGGCTTCACGTCCGCCAGATACCCCGTATCCTCGCCGTAGATGACGAGCGGATTGAGCGTCGCGCCCGCCTTGGTGCCGCAGATCTGTGTGTACTCTGAGGGCGGCGCATTGAGCGCCCAGCTCACCTCGAAGAGCATCACCGCGCCGTTCTCGAAGTGGATTGTGCCAGCCGCGCTGTCCTCGGTATCAAATGCGGTGACATCGCTGTCGAGCGCCTCCCACCGCCTCACGCCCTTCGTCTTGAAGTCGCCGATCCGGTAGGCGGTGTTCGCGCTCACGCGTATCGGACGGGGACGGCCCATGAGGTACCAGGTGCGGTCGATGCAGTGGACGCCGATGTCGATCACCGGTCCGCCGCCGGATTTTTGCGTATCCGTGAACCAACCGATGGGCGTGCCGCGGCGGCGGATGTAGCCCGTCTTGGCGTAATAGACATCGCCGAGCTTTCCATCCTTGCGCATCTCATTGAGAAGCTGCGCCTCGCTGCCATAGCGCGTCGGGACGGCCAGCATGAAATGGACGCCTGTCTCGCGGATGACCTTTTCCATCTCGAGCGCATCCGATAGGTTGATCGCCATGGGCTTTTCGCACAGGATGTGCTTCCCGGCCTTGGCGGCTGCGATGGCGACAGGCGCGTGCGAGCGGTTCCAGACGCAGATGTCGACGTAATCCACGTCCTCGTGGGCAAGGAGCTCCTCGACGTTCTGATAGGCATGCTGGATGCCGAATTTCTTGGCGGCGGCCTGCGCCCGCTCGAGGTTCCAGTCCGCGATCGCGACGACCTCCACGTCGTCCCGCTCCACGTAAACCGGCAGATGCGCGCTCTGGGCGATGTTCCCCGCACCGATCAGGCCAACACGAATCTTCTCCATGACAAGTCCTCCCGTGTAAATTTCCCATTCATTATATCACGCCGCTCGGGAATGTAAAGGGTGCGCACCGGAAAAGGACCGCGAAACCGGCCCCGACAATCCCGCGGAAGCCCGGTCGCCCCTGGCCAGTCTACTGCACCGCGTCCCGCGGCGCAAAGGTAACCGTCTGCATGATCGACTCGATCACAATACCCGCGTCAGAGCAAGCGATATCAGACCAGAACAGAAAGTCGTATCGCACGCCATCGAGTATGGTGGTGTACATGTGAGACCGTCCCGAATTATGTGTAAACCTCGAGGCTGTGGTAGAATAAAACAGCGTGGAGGATAACAAGCATGGGAAAACAGAAGATCACACCGGAACAGTCGGCATTTCGAAAGCAGCTGGGCGAG
>JAEZRP010000011.1 GCA_023444095.1 Bacillota bacterium | reverse complement strand
CAAGATTGATAGGGGAGCATATGCGGCGGCCCGTCGCGCTCCCGGGTAATCGCTGGAGCCCGCTGGCAACCGCGGGCCTAGATAGATGGCCGTCCAAGACAGAACTCGGCTTACAGACATGACTCAGACCGAAGAGCGGAGGGATTCCCTCCGCTTTCGTATTTCCGCATGGAGGGTGGGAAACGTGAAATGAACGGCGCGAATCAAGTGAACAAGGCATCCTGGGACCGATATCAGGCGGATTACATGAAATTCCAGCTGATGGCGCGGCCCGATTACTTCGAATTTCTCTCGGGCGGCGGCGTCGATCTCGACGCGTATCTGATCGACCTGATCGGCGATGTCCGAGGGCTGAGCCTGCTTGACACCTGCTGTGCGTCGGACGCCGTCAAGTCGTTTTCCTGGCACAACCTCGGCGCGCGGGTGACGGCCTGCGACATCGCGCCCGCCGCGATCGGGATCGCGCGCGAAAACGCGAAGCGGATGAAACTCGATCTCGAATGGATCGAGGACGACATGCAGACACTGGGAAAGGTCTCCGACGGGAGCTTCGACGTCATCTTCGCGACGTATCCCGTCTGGCTTTCGGATATCCGCGAGGCGTGCCGGACGTGGCGCCGCGTGCTGAAGCGCGGTGGGCGGCTTTTGTGGCATGTCGACCATCCGTTCGGCTCCTGCGTCGAGGAGGACGGCGGCAAGTTGCGGCTTGCGCGGAACTACAACGAGCCGTCTTCGCAGGTGAACGAGTCCTTTCAGGGAACGCCGCTTGCGGACCGTTTCGGCGGCTGGTCGACCGATCTCCCGTCCGTCGAGCACTTCTACCGCGTATCCGACCTGATCAACGCCGCGTGCGGCGCCGGATTCCGGATCCTGAAAGTACACGAGGCCTGCGACGCCGATACACCTTCCGTGCTGCGGAATCTGCCGTCCGATCTTGTCATCCTCGCCCAAAGGGACTGATGGCCTTTCCACAAAAGAAAGCGCGGATCTCCCGCAAGCGGCACTTGCGGGAGATCCGCGCCCTTTTGTCAGTTGAGCGTAATGGAATCCCGGATCCGCGTCATCACGGGATTGAACGCCTCGTAGTCCGTCACGTTCGAGCGGAAGTGGAAGACATAAAGCGTCTTGTCCTTCGTCGCCATGATGACGTAGCCCTTGAGCGTGACGCCCTCCTTCTGCACCGTGTAGGTGACGTAGTACGCCGCCTTGTCTCCCAGGAACGAGCCGTTCGTGCTGAGCGGGCTGATCTCGTAGGAATCGAAGTCCTGGACCACGCGCTTGACGAAAGACGCGAGCTGGCTCGTCTTCTTGTCGGAGTTGGGCGTGGCGTCGAGCGTCTTTTTCGTGAGCGTGAACCGCGCGGGCGCCTTTCCCTCCGGGACGGGCTCTGCGAAGCAGACGGTGCTCGTGCCCGGCGTACGCGTCCAGTGGGAGGGATAGTCGAGCGTCAGGTTCCCGCTGTTTGATGAAAGCTGCTCATATCGGTAGTCCGCTGGCGCGATTTCGTTCACGAGTGCCTCGTCGGGCGGCAGCGTGGGGACATCGTCGATCGTCGCCGGCTCCTCCGTCGCCGCGTTTCCTTCCGCCGCGCCGTCGCCGTTTGTTTCCGGGGAGTTCGAGCAACCGGCGGCAAGCAGGCAGAGAACGACGCACATCCAGAATAATATGCTCTTTTTCACGCCTCTCGCCTCCCGCGTCCTCATTTCTGCATTTTCTCCGCGTCGCGCTCGCGCAGCTCGACGCGCCGGATTTTGTTGGAGATGGTCTTCGGAAGCGCGTCCACAAACTCGATAATGCGCGGGTACTTGTACGGCGCGGTCGTCCTTTTGACGTGCTCCTGCAGCTCTTTTTTCAGTTCCTCTGACGGCGCGTACCCTTTCGCGAGCACGATGGTCGCCTTGATGATCTGGCCGCGCACCTCGTCCGGCACGCCGGTGATGGCGCACTCGACGACGGAAGGATGCTCCACCAGCGCCGATTCGACCTCGAACGGCCCGATGCGGTAGCCGGAGGACTTGATGAGGTCGTCCGCGCGGCCTACGTACCAGAGGTATTCCCACTCGTCGCGCCACGCAAGATCCAGTGTGTGATAGACGCCGTCGTGCCACACGGACTTCGTGCGCGCCTCGTCCTTGTAATAGCCGAGGAACATGCCCACGGGCCGTTCCCCGCGCGTGCGGACGACGATCTCGCCGACTTCGCCCGGAGCGCAGGGCTTTCCGTCCTCGCCCAGAAGCTCGACGTCAAACATGGGCGTGGACCGCCCCATGGAACCGGGCCGTGCCTGCATCCAGGGGAAGGTGCCGACTGTGACGGTCAATTCCGTCTGTCCGAAGATTTCGCGCATCTCGTGGCCGGTGAGTTCCTTCCACTTGTTGAAAAGCTCCGGACTCAAAGGTTCGCCCGCCGTCGTGCAGTGCCGGAGCGCGGAAAGATCAAACTTCGAAAGATCCTCCAGCATCATGAACCGGTAGATGGTCGGCGGGGCGCAGAAGGAGGTCACCCGGTATTTCGCGACCGCGCCCAAGAGGTCGAGGGGCCGGAACTTGTCAAAGTCGTACGCCATGACGGCGCAGCCCGCGAGCCATTGGCCGTAGAGCTTGCCCCAAACAGACTTCGCCCAGCCGGTCTCCGAGACCGTGAGGTGCAGCCCGTCCTCGTCGCACTGTTGCCAATAGACGGCGGTCTGGATGTGGCCGAGCGGGTAATCGAAGCCGTGGGCAACCATTTTGGGCATGCCGGAGGTCCCGGAGGTAAAGTACATGAGCATGATCTCGTCGCGCAGAAACGGCGCTTCGGGGCGCGGGAAGTCGGGGAGCGCTTCGGAGACGAGCTTTTCGAAGTCGAGCCAACCCTCCCGAACCCCGTCGACCGCCATGACGCGCGCGACGGTCGGGCACTCGGGCAGCGCCTCCTCGGCGTTTTTGGTGAAGGCTCCGTCGCCGGAAGCGATGATCATCTTGATCTCCGCGCTCTCGCAGCGATAGACGATGTCCTTCTTCGTGAGAAGATGCGTCGCCGGAACCGCGACCGCGCCGATCCGGTGAAGCGCCATGATCGCCACCCAAAAGGTGTAGTGGCGGCGGAGCACCAGCATCACCGCGTCGCCCTTCTTGATCCCGAGATCCGAAAGAACGTTCGCCGCTCGCTTGGAGAGCTCCGAAATCTCCCCGAACGTCATCCGTTTTTCGCGCCCATCCTCGTGCGCCCACATGAGCGCAAGCTTGTCCGGTTCCGTCCGGGCGATCTCGTCGAGCACGTCGAAGGCGAAGTTGAAGTCGTCGGGCACGACGATCTGGAAGTTGTTGAAGTAATCCTCATAGGAATCAAAGCTGGACTTCGCCAGATATTTCGTATAAAGTGCCATGCAACCTCCGCTGTTCCGTTATTTGATGACGACCGCGATAAACCGGCAGTCGGTGTCGAGCGCGTACATCGCGTGGGGCAGGGACGAGTCGTAATAGATCGAATCCCCGGGACCGAGGTACACCTCGTTCGAGGCGAGCGCGATCTTCATCTGTCCCTCGAGCACGTAGTCGAACTCCTGTCCCTCGTGGGAATGCGCCGTCTTTTTCGCGTTCGTCGGGTCGTGTTCGACGGTGACGATGAAGGGCTCCGCCTTCTTGCCCCGGAAGTTATAGGCGAGGTGCTCGTAGTGATACGCCTTGCGGCGGTCAAACGCCAGTCCCTTGCCCGTGCGGGTCAGGATGTAGCCCGTCAGCTTCGGGCTTTCGCCGGTCAGAAGATCGGAGATGTCCACGCCCAGGACGGAGGCGATGTTGAACAGGTGGCTGAACGAGAAATCCTTCTCGCCGGCCTCATAGGCCAGATATTCGTCGATGGGAACGCCTGCCTGCGCGGCGACCGCCTCGGGCGAGAGCCCGGCGATCTCGCGCAGGTCGCGAATTCGAATGGCGATGACCTTGATCTGATTGTTCATTCTCCGTCCTCCTTCGATGTGTCGCCATGCAGCGCGATCTGCTCATTCAAAAGGTCGATGTCGCCGCAGCCGTGAGTGATGACGAGGTCGCCCGCACGCCAGTTTTGGCGCAGGTATGCCTCGGCATCGTCAAACGTGGGGGTATAATGGACGTCCACGCCGCGCGCGCGGATGGGGTCGACGAGCATCGTCGAATGGATGTCCCCCGGGTCCTTCTCGCGCGAGGCCATGATGTCTGTGATCAGAAGGTGGTCGACATGGTCAAACGTCTCGACGAAGCCCTGAAACAGGTTCTTCGTGCGGGAATAGGTATGCGGCTGCCACACGGCCCAGAGCGCACGGTGCGGCGTAAGCGACGCGATGGTAACAGCGTTTCTGATCTCCGCCGGGTTGTGGCCGTAGTCGGTATAAAGGGACACCCCGTCCGTCACGCCCGTCAGCTCGAACCGGCGGTGCGCGCCGGTGAAATCATGAAGCGTCGCCGCCGCGCCTTGCATGTCGAGCCCGCGCAGGTGCGCGCAGCCGAGCGCGGCGAGGGAATCCAGCATGTTCGGCTCGCCCGAGACGGCAAGCTCGACGTGGCACAGGATTTCGCCGTCCAGCGCCGCGTCGTAGGAGGCGCGTCCTCGCGCGTCGTACGTCAAATTCAGAGGCCTGAGCGCGTTCTTTTCCGATATGCCGTAAGTTATGTACTCCCGCCCGGCGTTTTCCATCACGCGGCGGACGCGGAAATCGTCGCCCCAGCCGATGAGGCGACCGTTTTCCGGAACGAGCGCGGCAAAATGTGCGAACGCCCGCTCGATGTTGTCGATGTTTTTAAAGAACTCGAGGTGATCCTCGTCGATATTCAGAATGATCGCGACGGTGGGGTGAAACTTCAGAAAGCTGTTGTGATACTCGCACGCCTCGCAGATGAAGTCGTCCCCGGAGCCCGCGCGCGTCGAGCCGCCGATGAAGTCGAGCTCCCCGCCGATGTGGATGGTCGGATCGACGCCCGCCGCCATGAAGATCTGCGCGAGCATGGAGGTGACGGTCGTCTTTCCATGCGTGCCGCTCACGCCGACCGCGAAGGGCTTTCCCTCCATGAGCTGGCCGATGAGCTCGCACCGCTCGAGCTGTGGGATGCCGAGCCTTTCGGCCTCCTGGCGCTCGCAATTGTCCGGTCCGATCGCCGCCGAGTAGACGATCAAATCCGCGCCGTGGATGTTCTGCGGCCTGTGGCCGATGAAGATCAAAACGCCCTTCTCTTCGAGGGCCTGAGTCTTATGCGATTTTGTGCGGTCGGTTCCGGTGACGACGTAGCCGCTCTCATGGAGCAGTCCCGCGAGCCCCGACATGGAGCTTCCGCCGATTCCCAGGAAGTGAACCCGCCGACCGAGGTAGTTTTCGATGCGCGCCTGCATTCGATATACCTCCTTTATCGAATGATTATAAGCCAATCGGCCGGTCAATGCAAGCGTTTTCGGGGAAGGCCATTCCAGAGATGGTTAAATATGTGTTTGAGCGCCGAAAATATACAGAAGAAGAACGAAAAACAAACATTCACGAATTATAATGACATTTAAACATACGAACATTCGGATTTCGGAGGCAGCCATGGATCACGTCAAGCGGGCCGAGCGCCTCGGCGCCATCACGCGGATACTCACCCGGACGCCGAACCGGATTCACAGCTTCAGCGAGTTCTGCGAGCTGTTCGGCGCGGCAAAGTCCACGATCAGCGAGGACATCGACATCATCGCGAACTCCATCTCCCGCTTTGCGGAAGGCAGGGTTGAGACGATCGCCGGCGCGTCTGGCGGGGTGCGTTTTCGCGCCATCCCCACGGACAGGCGCGTGCGCGAAACCATCGAGACGCTCTGCCGCCGCCTGTCGGAACCCGGGCGCATGCTGCCGGGCGGGTTTCTCTATACCTCGGATGTGACGAGCGAGTCGGAATCGACGCAGGCGATCGGCGAGATCCTCGCGGCCGAGTTCTACGACGCGCAGCCCGATTTCGTCATCACCATGGAGACAAAGGGTATCCCCATCGCCATGATGACCGCGCGCGTTCTCGACATCCCGCTCGTCATCGCCCGGCGCGACAGCCGCGCGTACGAGGGCTCGGCCGTCAAGATCAACTACATCGCCGGAAACGGCGTCGACCTCGAGACCATGGCGCTCGCGCGCCGCGCGGTGAAGCCCGGGCAGAGGGCGCTCATTGCGGACGACTTCATGAAGGGCGGCGGAACGCTGCGCGGCATGACGGAGCTCATGCAGGAGTTCCAGGTGGAGGTGGTCGGGGTCGGCGTCATGATCGCGACCAGCAAAAGTCCCGCGGAAAAGCTCAACGTCCGCGCGCTCGTGGAGCTCGGCGGCTTCGACGAGGCGACCGGTTCCGCCATTGTCCGGCCTACCGCCCACTTCGAGCGGTATCTGTGAATGGCGTTTTTTCGTCAATATTTGCAATATTTATGTCCCAATGTCTTGAGCATCGGGGCATTTTTCTGTATAATGAGTTGTTGGAATGGAAGGAAGTGAACCGCATGGATATCGAGGGATTTATCGCCGCGGCATCGGAGAAATTAGGCGTTCCCGGCTACGAGCGCGAGGTAGGCGACTACGTCGCGTCCCAGTTCGAGGCTTTCGCTGACGAAGTGACGCGCGACGCGCTCGAAAACGTGATCGCCCGCGTCGGGAAGGGCGGCCCGAAGGTCATGGTATCGGCTCACCACGACGAGATTGGGCTCATCGTTACCCAGATCGAGGACGACGGGAGCCTTCGGATCTACAGAAACGGCGGCGTCGACCCGCGCATCCTCCCGGCGATGGAGGTCATCGTGCGCGCCAAGGACGGCCCGCTCTTCGGCGTGGTCGGCGCGAAGCCGCCGCACCTTTTGACCGAGGCGGACCGCAAGAAGACCGTCAAATTCGACGACCTGTACGTGGACATCGGCTACCCGGCGGAGAAGGCGCGCGCGCTCGTGCGCGTGGGCGATCCCGTCGTCATGCGCGCGCGGCCCGTCAAACTTTCTGGAGGCTGCATGGCCGGAAAGACCATGGATGATCGCGCGTGTGTCGCCTCGCTTCTGGTCGCGATGGATTTCACGAAGCAGCTCCGGTCGCCCGCGGAGGCGTATTTTGTCGCATCTTCGCAGGAGGAGGTCGGCATGAAGGGGGCGAAGGTCGCGGCGCATTCGATCGACCCGGACTTCGCCATTGCGATCGACGTCACCCACGGCGAAGGTCCCGGAACCGGCAAGTGGGAGGCATTCCCGCTCGATAAGATGACCATCGTCTGGGGTCCGAACCTCCACCCGGCGCTCGTGAAAAAGGCCGAGGAGATCGCGGACAAATGGCACATCCCGTACGCGCGCGAGGTCGCGTCCGGCGTCACCGGAACGGACGCTGGCGCGATTCAGGTCGAGCGCGGCGGCATCCCGGTGATCCTTCTGAGCGTGCCTCTGCGCTATATGCACACGACCGTCGAGACAGTCAAGGTGGACGTCATACGGGACGTCGGCCGGCTCGTCTCGCTGATCATCGACGAGGTATCGCGCGATTGGGAGGGCATGAAATGGTATTAAAGGAATTGTGCGCCCTCCGGGGCGTGGCGGGCAGCGAGGGCCCGGTCAGGGACTTTATCATGGAGCGCGCGAAAGCGCTCGCAGACGATGTCAAAGTGGACCGCATGGGAAACGTGATCGCCACCAAATACGCGAAGGACAAGAGCGCGGCGACCGTGCTTCTGGACGCCCACATGGACGAAGTCGGCATGATCGTCGTGGGTGTGAACGAGAACGGCCTCATCAGCTACGAGACGATCGGCGGCATCGATCCGCGCGTCATCATCTCCAAACGCGTGTTCATCGGCGAGAACGCCGTGCCGGGCGTAATCGGCGCGAAGGCCATCCACCTGCAGACCCCGGAGGAGCGCGAACGCGTACTCCAGCACAAGGATCTGTTTATTG
Source organism: Bacillota bacterium (assembly GCA_023444095.1). Classification (GTDB taxonomy): domain Bacteria; phylum Bacillota; class Clostridia; order Christensenellales; family Aristaeellaceae; genus RUG11247. The sequence continues at coordinate 63,222 of JAEZRP010000011.1, read as the reverse complement.
AGATCGGCGCGAAGGACAAGGCCGCCGCCGAAAGGCTCGTGAGGCCAGGCGACTATGTATCCTTCGAAAGCGACTGGGTGGAATTTGGAGAAGGATTCGTGAAATCCAAGGCGCTCGACGACCGCATCGGCTGCTCCACCATGCTGCGCTCGCTCGAGGGCGAATACCCGGTCAACCTCGTCTGCGCCTTCGTGGTGCAGGAGGAGTGCGGGCTGCGCGGCGCGCGCGCGGCGCGCTACAATGTCGACTGCGACATGGCCATCGCGCTCGAGGGGACGACCGCGAACGACCTTGGCACGGCGGAGGAACACCTCAAAGTCTGCGTGCCGGGGAAGGGCGTCGCGATCTCGTTCATGGACCGCGCGTCGATTGGCAACGTGAAGCTCTTCGAGGCGCTCAAAAAGGTCGCGACCGACAACGATATCCCGTGGCAGCTTAAGAAGTACGTCGCTGGCGGCAACGACGCGGGCGCGCTCCAGACCATCAAGGGCCCCGTCCCGACGGGCGTTTTGAGCGTTCCCTGCCGCTATATCCACTCTCCCTCGAGCGTTGCAAGCCTCTTGGACGTTCATGCGCAGTACGCGCTCGTCGACGCATTTCTGAAAAGCCGCACGGGCGGCAAGGAGGATATGATATGAAGGAAGTCCTGAAAAAGCTCCTGTCCGCCTACGGCGCGACGGGCCGCGAGGAGAACGTCGCCTCCGTCATCCGCGAGATGGTCGCGCCCTATGTGGACGAGACGAGGATCGACGCGCTTGGTAACCTCATCTGCACCCGCAGGGGCGAGGGGAAAAAGCTCATGTTCGCGGCGCACATGGACCACATCGGCTTTGTCGTAACAGAGATCGAGGAGAAGGGCTATCTGCGCGTGTTCAACGTCGGCGGCATCAACTGGCTCAACTCGATGAACCGCCATGTAGTATTCGGAAACGGCGTCTCGGGCATTCTGTCCGTCGAGACGCGGGATCTCAAGGATCACATGACCGACCCGAACCACATGTTCATCGACATCGGCGCGACATCGCGCGAGGAGGCCGAAAGGATGGTCTCCAGGGGCGACGTCGCGGTCTACGCGTCCGACGTGTTCGATCTGGGCGCCGACATGATCGCAGGCCCCGCGATGGACAACCGCGTGGGATGCGCGGTGCTCGTCGGCATGCTCATGTCCCTCAAGGAGAGGAACAACGAGATCGTCGCGGTCTTTACCACACAGGAAGAGGTCGGGCTGCGCGGCGCGCGCGCGGCGGCGTACGACGTGAATCCGGACATCGGCATCGCGCTCGACGTGACGATTTCCGGCGATACCCCCAACGGCGCGCGCGTGGCCATGAAGGTAGGGGAAGGGCCCTGCGTCAAGATCATGGACATGTCCCTCATCTGCTCTCCGAAGGTCGTTTCCCTCATGGAAGCGGCGGCGGAGCGCGCGGGCGTGAAGTATCAGCGCGAAGTCCTGACCGCGGGCGGAACCGACGCGGGCGCGATCCAGCTGACGCGCGGCGGCGTGCACGCGGGCGTTCTGTCCATTGCCTGCCGCTACGTCCATTCCGCGTGCGAGGCGGTATCCATCTCGGACATCGAGGGCGGCGTCAAGCTGCTCGCGGCGCTTGCTGCCCAAACGCTGTAAAAAAATGACCCGGATCATGCCATTCATATTGCGAAAAGACTATGTTTCGTGTATAATAAGTAAGAATGGCCATGAACTGATGAGAGATCACGTTTGGAGGGATATTCCCATGAGTCAAGTCCATGTTATCGACCATCCTCTGGTCCAGCATAAGCTCACGCTGATGCGCAACAAGAACTGCGGCACCAAGGATTTCCGCCAGCTTCTCGAGGAAGTCGCGATGCTGATGGCCTATGAAGTGACCCGTTCCCTTCCGCTCAAGGAAATCGAAATTGAAACCCCCATTGCAAAGTGCAAGAGCAAGATCATCGCCGGCAAGAAGCTGGGCGTCGTGCCCATCCTCCGCGCCGGCCTTGGCATGGTCGACGGCGTGACGGCGCTGGTGCCCGCCGCGAAGGTCGGTCACATCGGCCTCTACCGCGATCCGGAAACCCACCTGCCCATCGAATACTACTGCAAGCTTCCCCCGGACGTCGAGGAGCGAGAGCTGATCGTTCTGGATCCCATGCTCGCCACCGGAGGATCGTCCATCGCGGCGATCAACTCCCTCAAGCAGCGCGGCTGCACGTCCATCAAGCTCGTCTGCCTGGTCGGCTGCCCCGAGGGCGTGAAGGCGCTCACGGAGGCCCACCCGGATGTCGAGCTCTTCATCGCCGCCATCGACGATCACCTGAACGAGAACAAGTACATCGTTCCCGGCCTCGGCGACGCGGGCGACAGGCTGTTCGGCACGAAGTAGACCGGAGGGATTTAGATGTCATCTGATATACTCAGGCGCATTCAGGAAGCGGAGACGCAGGCGGAGGCGATCCGTCAGGATGCCGCGCACGACGCGCGCGACATCGTGAAGGGTGTCGAGTCCGCCATCGCCGCGCAGACGAGGGATGCCCAGAAGGAACTGCGCGACAAGGTGCAGGGCGTGCTTTCGGATGCCCGCGCCGCGACGGAGGACGAGATCCGCACCCTCGAGGTTCGGCGCGCGGCCGAGCGCGAGGAGCTGAGGCGCGCGGCCAAGGAGCGCGTCAAGAAGGCTGGCGACGCGATCTTTGAAAGGATTGTTGGCTGATGGCAATCGTTGAGATGAAAAAGATGCGCCTGGTCGCCATGAAGCGCGACCGCGCGCGGATCCTTCACCAACTCCAGAAGCTCGCCTCGGTTCAGATCATCGAGGGTGACTCCGAGGAGCTTGGGGAATACGCGCGCGGCGACGCTTCGCGCTTCGACGACCTTTCCAAGCAGGTCGCGCGGCTCGATTCGGCGATTGCAAAGCTCAGACCCTACGACAAGGCGAAGGGCAGCTTCATCGCGCTCAAGCCCGTGTGCACCTCCGACGCCGCCGCACAGGCGCTCGCCGCGAAAAGCGAGGTCATCGAGGTTGTGAAACGGCTCGAGGAGATCGACCGCACGATGGGCGACCTTCGCTCCCGCGAGGCCAAGGAGAACGCACAGATCGCCCAGCTGGCGCTGTGGGAGGGCCTCGACATCCCCCTCGAGGAAATTCGGGATACCCGGCACGCCATAATCCGGCTTCTGAGCGTCCCTGCAAAAACCTGCGGGACGTTTCAGGACGGGTTTGCCGCGTTTCAGGTGACGCCCGAATTCCGGGAGATTTCGAGCGATCGCGACGGCGTACGAGCACTGTTTGCCTGTCACGCCATGGATCGCGACGCGTACGGCGAAGCATTGAAGACCTCCGGCGCAACGGAGGTCCAGTTTGAGGGTGTTTCGGGAACGCCCGCGCTCGTGATCGATCAGCTGCAGGGCCGCGTCGCGCGAATCAACGAGGTGCGTACCCAGCTCGCGCGCGAGACCGAGTCGCTCGCAGCGCACATGGGCGAACTTAAGACGCTGCGGGATGTATGCTACATCGAGGCGAAGCAGTCGGAAGCCGCCGCGAAGTTCGCAGAGACCGAGTCTTCGTTCCTTCTGACCGCATGGGTGCCGGAGGGCAGTGAAGATAGGATCCAAAAGGCGGTCGAGCGGGTCACATCCAGTTACGCCGTAGAGTTTGTGAAGCCCACCGACGACGAAAAACCGCCGACGCTTTTGCGCAACAGGGGCATCGTCAAATCCTTCGAGTCCATCGTCAACCTCTACTCGACGCCCGATCCCCGGGGCATCGACCCGACCTTCGTGATGATGCCCTTCTACGCGTGCTTTTTCGGGCTCATGGTTTCAGATGCCGCATACGGCATCCTTCTCGGCATCCTCACAGGCCTCGTCGCCTACCGCTTGCGCGCGAAGGGCGGCATCGGGGCGATCACAGCCGTGCTCGCGGTCGGCTCCGTCGCGACGATCTTCTGGGGCGGCATGCTGGGCGGATGGTTCGGCATCGAGGATGTGAAGCCCTGGATCGGCTTTACTCCCATGTCGGAGCCGCTCAAAATGATGGCGCTCTGCCTGGGCCTGGGCGTCTTCCAGATCGTCACGGGCATGCTCGTCGCGGTCTATATGAAGTTCAAGCGCAAGCAGTATCTCGCCGCGCTCTTCGACCAGGGATTCTGGCTCTTCCTGTTTGCGGGAATCGGCCTGATTTTTGTCAATCAGACCCTCGGCATCGGCGTGATCGCCGCATCTGCGTTCGGCATTGTGCTGACGGCGGGGCGCGCGAAGAAGGGCTTTTTCGGGAAGCTGACGGGCGGTCTCGGCGCGCTCTACAACATCACGGGCTACGTTTCGGACATTCTTTCGTACGCGCGCCTCTTCGGCATGGGCCTCGCCACGGGCGTCATCGCGCTGGTGTTCAATAAGGTTGCGATGATGATTTGGGGCGGCGCGTTCGGCACGGTTTTTGCCATCGTGATCCTCGTGGTCGGCCACGTGTTCAACATCGGCATCAACACGCTGGGCGCCTACGTGCACGCCTGCAGGCTTCAGTACATTGAGTTTTTCGGGAAATTCTACGAGGACGGCGGAACGCTCTTCAAGCCTCTCGAGGCGACCGGAAAGTACATGGATTTCGCGGACGGGGACAAGGCCGCTTAGCGGCGGGATACCCGCGCGGCAACGATACCACTACAATTCAGGAGGAATGGATCATGTTTGAGGCGTTCATGGAAAACCTTGGAACAATTCTCGCACTGGCCGGCGCGGCGCTGGCCGTACTTCTCGCGGGCATCGGCTCGGCAAAGGGCGTGGGCATTGCGGGAGAGGCCGCGGCGGGCGTGGCGAGCGAGAATCCGGATGTCTTCGGACAGTCACTCGTTCTTGAGCTTCTTCCCGGTACGCAGGGCATCTATGGCTTCCTCATCGGCTTCATCGTGCTTCTCAAGACCCCGCTCATGGGCGGCGAGGCGCTGACGATCGCCCAGGGCGCGCTCGTTTTCTTCTCCTGCCTCCCCATCGCCTTCGTTGGCTTTCTTTCGGCCATCGCGCAGGGCCGCGTTGCCGCGTCCGCCATTTACCTGCTCGGCAGGCGCAGCGATTCCGCCGGTCAGGGCATCGTCATGACCGTCATGGTCGAAACCTACGCGGTTCTTGCGCTTCTTGCCTCCTTCCTGATGGTCAACGGCATCTGATGGGCAAAAACCTGTATGGATTGGAGGGGTTCGCTTGAACGCTGACGCGATCACGAGTAAAATACTGGAGGACGCCCGGCAAAGCGCCTCCCAAACGCTGAAGGAAGCCGACGAGCGCGCGCAGAAGCTGCGCGAGGACAACGACCGAAGGGCCGAGGAGAGTTCGAACGATGCTATGGAGCAGGCGCGAAAGGATTGCGCGGATTTGCGCGACCGCATGCTGCGCATGGCGGAGCTCGATCAGCGCAAAGAGCTTCTTTCGATGAAGCGCGCCGTGATCGACGCGGCGTTTGACGAAGCGCTTTCCAACATGCGCTCCATGCCCGCGGAAAAGGCGCGCGCGTTTATGGAAAGGACGCTTCTCTCGCTCTCGGAGGGCGACGAGGGCGTGATCGTCTCAAAGGGCGACGAGAATGTATTTGACGAATCGTTCGTCTCGCGCATGAACGATTTATTGAAAGGCGCCGGAAAGACCGGGAACCTTTCGCTCACGGGAGAGGTGCGGGACGTCGGCGGCGGAATATTGCTTCGGCGCGGCGGCATGGAGGTCAACCTGACGTATCCCTCCATCGTCTCCGAGCGCAGACCCGAGCTTGAAGCAGAGGTCGCCGGAATCCTGTTTGAATGATTGGATGGAAGGGAGACTAGCATATGCCTCAGTTCAGTCGCGCCTATGCGATTGGCCGCATCCGGCCGCTTGAGCGCACGCTGCTCACGCCGTCCACGCTCGAGAGACTGATCGCCGCGCCGAGCCAGCAGGAAGTCGCGCGCGCCCTGTCCGACGTGGGCTGGGGCGACGCGCAGGATCAGACGGGGATCGAGGCGCTCGCCGACCGGCACGTCGCGCGGGCCTGCGGGCTGATGCGGGAGATTTTGACGGACGCAAGCGTCATGGAGTGCTTCCTCATCAAGTACGATATGCTCAATCTCAAGGCGCTCATCAAGGCGCGGCTCCTGCACGACGAGAATCCGCCGCTTTCCGAAAACGGAATGATCGACGTCGAGAGGATGAGGCGCTGTGTGAGCGATGCGGATTATTCGCCCCTTCCGGCAGAATATCCGCCCGTGCTCGGCAAAACCGAGCAGAAGGTCGCGGTCGATCCAGACCCATTCCTTGTGGATTCGATGCTCGACAAGCTGATGTATGACATCATCGCGAAAAAGCTTGCGGGCGCGAAGGATTGCCCCGACGCGGTCAAGAAGTACTTCTCCGCGCGCGCGGACGCGATTAACATGTTGGTCGCCTTGCGCGTCGGCGCGATGGGCCACGACGCGGATTTCGCGGCGGAACTGTTCGTGACCGGGGGAAGGATCGCTGGGAGCGCGCTCAAGGCGATCGTCGCAGAACCCCAGGCGCTCCTTTCGGCCGTCAAGTACCTGCCGTTCGTGGCGCACGCGCGGCGCGGCCTTGAGCTTTACGAGCAGGGCGAGGGTCTCGCGCCGATGGAAAAGCAGCTCGAGGACTACCAGCTCTCGATTTTCAGGGAGCGCCGCTTCGAGACGGACAGCATTCTCCCGGTCGTCGGGTATCTCCTCGCGCGCGAGCGCGAGGCGTCCGCGGTCAGGCTGATCGTCACCGCGAAGGCCGCGAAGGTACCGGCGGACGCGCTCATGAAGAGAATGCGCCGCCTGTACACGGATTGAGGAGGCTCTATGGCAAAGATCGCAGCTGTCGGCCCCAGGGAGGCGGTGCTCGCGTTCAAGGCGCTGGGCATCACGGTGAAGCCTGTTTTGACGCCGGAGGAGGCCTCGCGCGCGGTATTTGAGCTCGCGAACGAGGGCTATCAGGTAATCTTCATCACCGAGGCCGAGGCAGAATCCATATCGGAAACCATTTCGCGCTACAAGACCAACGCCACGCCGGCAATCATCCCCATTCCCGGCACGACCGGGACCACGGGCTTCGGCATGGCCGCCGTGCGCGCCAACGTCGAGAAGGCAATCGGCGCGGACATACTTTTTAAGGAGGAAGGTTAAGCCGATGCAGCAGGGAACAATCGTAAAGGTCGCGGGTCCGCTGATCGTGGCCGAGGGCATGGGGGATTCCACGATGTACGACGTCGTGCGCGTCTCCGACAAGCGGCTCGTCGGTGAGATCATCGAGCTGCGCGGCGACCGCGCCTCGATTCAGGTTTATGAGGAAACGGCGGGCCTCGGCCCGGGCGAGCCGGTCTATTCGACGGGCGCGGCCCTCTCGGTCGAATTGGCGCCCGGTCTCATCGAATCCATCTTCGACGGCATCCAGCGCCCGCTCACGGAAATCAGGAGCCGCGTCGGCGACCGCATCACGCGCGGCGTCGTGGTCGATTCCCTGAGCCGGGAGAGGAAGTGGGTGTTCGAGCCCGTCGCGAAAAAGGGCGACAAGGTGAAGGGCGGCTCCGTGCTCGGAAACGTTCAGGAAACCGCCGTGGTTGTCCACAAGATCATGGTGCCTCCGGGCGTGGAGGGAACGGTCGAGGACATCAAGTCCGGCTCCTTCACGATCGTTGAGCCAATTTGCGCCATCAGGACCGCATCCGGAGAGATCCGGGAGCTTCCGATGCTCCAGAAGTGGCCCGTCAGAAAGGGTCGCCCGTACAAGGAGAAGCTCGCGCCCACGGCCCCCACGATCACCGGTCAGCGCGTCATCGACACCTTCTTCCCCATCGCGCGCGGCGGCGTCGCCGCGGTGCCCGGCCCCTTCGGGAGCGGGAAGACCGTCGTCCAGCATCAGCTCGCAAAGTGGGCGGACGCGGACATCATCGTCTACGTCGGCTGCGGCGAACGCGGCAACGAGATGACGGACGTTCTGATGGAGTTCCCGGAGCTCCATGACCCGCGCACGGGCGAAATGCTTATGAAGCGCACCGTACTCATCGCCAACACTTCCGACATGCCCGTCGCGGCGCGCGAAGCCTCGATCTATACGGGCATTACGATCGCCGAGTACTTCCGCGACATGGGCTACAAGGTCGCCATCATGGCGGACTCCACGTCCCGCTGGGCGGAGGCGCTGCGCGAAATGTCGGGACGCCTCGAGGAAATGCCCGGCGAGGAAGGCTACCCGGCCTACCTCTCGAGCCGCATCGCGGAGTTCTACGAGCGCGCGGGTTCGGTCGTGTGCCTCGGAGACGACGGGCGCGAGGGCGCGATTTCGGCCATCGGCGCGGTCTCCCCGCCCGGCGGCGACATCTCGGAACCGGTTTCGCAGGCAACCCTGCGCATCGTGAAGGTCTTCTGGGGACTCTCCGACAAACTCGCCTACCAGCGCCACTTCCCGGCCATTGACTGGCTGCAGAGCTACTCGCTCTACGTCGATCGGCTTGAAAAGTGGTTTGGCGACGCCGTGTCGCCCGCCTGGATTGCGAACCGGCAGGAGGCGATGAACCTTCTTCAGAAGGAAGCCGAGCTCAACGAAATCGTGCGACTGGTCGGCGTCGACGCGCTCGGCTGGAAGGACCGTCTGACCCTCGAGGTCGCGCGCTCCATCCGCGAGGATTATCTCCACCAGAACGCATTCGACGAGGTGGACACCTATACCTCGCTCCAGAAGCAGTCCCGCATGATGGGCCTGATCCTCGACTATTACAACAAGGGTCTCGCGGCGCTCGACGCCGGCGCGGACTTCTCGAAGGTCGCGTCCCTCCCCGTACGCGAGCGCATCGGCCGCGCAAAGTATATCCCGGAGGACGAGATCTCCCAGTTTGACAAGATCGAGGCGGAGCTCAACGAACAGATGGGCGCGCTGACGGAGGGGGGACTGTGACATGCTGAAGGAATATTCAACGATTCGCGAAGTCGTCGGCCCGCTGATGGTCGTGGACGGAGTCAGCGGCGTCAAATACGATGAGCTCGTCGAGATCCAGCAGGCAAACGGCGAGGTTCGCATGGGCCGCGTTCTGGAGATCGACGGCGACCGCGCCATGCTCCAGCTCTTCGAATCCTCGCAGGGCCTCAAGATCGACACCTCGAAAGCGCGCTTCCTCGGCCGCTCGATCGAGCTTTCCGTGTCCATGGACATGCTCGGCCGTGTATTTGACGGCCTCGGCCGCCCGCGCGACAACGGTCCGGAGGTCATCCCCGAGATGCGCCTCGACATGAACGGCTCACCGATCAACCCCGCTTCGCGCGACTATCCGGACGAGTTCATTCAGACGGGCATCTCCGCGATCGATGGACTGAACACCCTCGTGCGCGGCCAGAAGCTGCCGGTGTTCTCGGGTTCGGGCCTCCCGCACGCGAACCTCGCGGCGCAGATCGCGCGTCAGGCGAAGGTGCTGGGTGGCGGCTCGGAGAAGTTTGCGGTCGTGTTCGGCGCGATCGGTATCACCTTTGAGGAAGCGGACTTCTTCATTTCCGACTTCCGAAAGACCGGCGCCATCGACCGCGCGGTCTTGTTCATGAACCTTGCAAACGACCCGGCCATTGAGCGCATCGCGACCCCGCGCATGGCCCTGACTGCCGCGGAGTATCTGGCGTTCGAGAAGGGCATGCACGTTCTGGTCATCCTGACGGACATCACCAACTATGCCGAGGCTCTGCGCGAGGTTTCCGCCGCGCGCAAGGAGGTTCCGGGCCGACGCGGCTATCCCGGCTACCTCTACACCGACCTCGCGTCCCTTTACGAGCGCGCGGGCCGCGTGAAGGGCCGCCCCGGCTCCGTGACCATGATCCCGATCCTCACCATGCCCGAAGACGACAAGACCCACCCGATCCCCGACCTTACGGGCTACATCACGGAGGGCCAGATCATCCTCTCGCGCGAGCTCTACCGCCACGGTGTCCAGCCGCCGATCAACGTGCTTCCGTCGCTTTCGCGCCTGAAGGACAAGGGCATCGGCAAGGGCAAGACCCGTGAGGACCACGCCGCGACCATGAACCAGCTCTTCTCCGCCTATTCGCGCGGAAAGGATGCGAAGGAATTGGCCGTCATCCTCGGCGACGCGGCGCTCTCCGACGTCGACAAGCTCTACGCGCAGTTCTCGGACGAATTTGAGAAGCGGTACGTGGCGCAGGGCTATGAGGCGAACCGCTCCATCGAGGAGACGCTGAACCTCGGCTGGGAGCTCCTTTCGATCCTTCCGAGAAGCGAGCTCAAGCGCATCCGCGACGACATGCTGGACAAGTACCTCGGGGGGAAGGCGGAGGATCGGTAAATGGCGCTTCTCAACGTAAACCCGACGCGCATGGAGCTGACGCGCCTCAAAAAGCGGCTTGCGACCGCAACGCGCGGCCACAAGCTCCTGAAGGACAAGCGCGACGAGATGATGCGGCGGTTCGTGCTGCTCATCCGCGAGAACGCGCGGCTGCGCGAGGAAGTCGAAAGGCGGCTCTCCGAGGCGCTCGGCCAGTTTGCGCTCTGCCGCGGGCTCATGGAGCCGCAGGTGCTGGAGCAGGCAGTGATGTACCCGGCGCGCACGGTCGACCTCACCGTCTCGATGCGAAACATCATGTCAGTCAATGTTCCCAAGATCGACGTGACGGCGGGGGAGCCCCGGCTCTCCTACGGCCTCGCGCAGACCTCTGCCCAGCTCGACGGAGCGATTTCGAGCCTCGCGGAACTCCTTCCGGACCTCATCCGGCTCGCGGAGATCGAAAAGACATGCAATATGCTTGCCGACGAGATCGAAAAGACCCGCCGCCGCGTGAACGCACTTGAGTACGTGATGATCCCCGACCTCACGGAGACGATCCGGTTCATCACGATGAAGCTCGACGAGAATGACCGCGCGGCCACGACGAGGCTCATGAAGGTCAAGTCCATGATCGCGGAGCGCAACGCCGTTTCATAAATACCAAAGGAGGCGATCCCATGCTCGAGCACACCGGCACCCGGGAGATTCGGACGGAGCGCCTCCTTTTGCGCAGATTCCGCGAAGGCGATGAAGCCCAGATGTACAAAAACTACACCTCCGACCCGGAGGTAACGAAGTACCTCACATGGCCGCCGCACAAGTCGCAGGAGGTCACGCGCAAGTACCTCTCCGTCATCCTCCCCGAATATGAGAGTCCGGACACCTACCGCTGGGCCATCGAGCATGATGGGGAGGTCATCGGCGCGATCGACGCGGTAGACGTGGACGCGGAGAACGAAAACTGCGAGATCGGCTACTGCATGGGAAAAGCGTGGTGGGGGAAGGGTATCATGACGGAGGCGCTCGGGGCCGTCGTCGATTACCTGTTCACCGTTCCCGGTTTTTACTGCGTCTACGCGCGCCACGACGAATGGAATCCCGCCTCGGGCCGCGTGATGGAAAAGGCGGGCATGACCTATGAGGGAATGCTGCGCGGCCGCAAGAAGGCGGCGGACGGGGCGTTCCACGGACTTAAGCATTACTCGATCCTGAGATACGAGCGCCCGGAGAAGTGAATTTGGACATTTCCTATGAGCTGCGCGCGCGCGTAGCGCTCGAAGCCGCGGGTTTTCGCAAGGCGCACGCGCTCGGTCAGAATTTTATCCTCAATGAGAGCCTGATCTCCTCGCTTCTGGACGCGGCGGGGGTCGGGCCCGATGATGATGTGCTGGAAATCGGCCCCGGCGCGGGGATCATGACGGCGCTTCTCTCCGAACGGTCCGCCAGGGTGCTGTCCGTCGAAATCGACGAAAAGCTGAAGCCCGTCCTCGCGGAGGTCCTGCGGGGGAAGGGAAACGTCCGCCTCGAATTCGCGGACGTCATGCGCGCGGACCTTCCGAGGCTGACGCGGGAGACGTTCGGTGGGAACTCCTTTCGCGTCGTCGCGAACCTCCCTTACTATATCACTTCGGATGTCGTTGAGAAACTCGTCGCGACGGGTCTTCCGATCACGGACATTTGTGTGATGGTGCAAAAGGAGGCCGCCGAGCGCATCCTCTCGCGTCCCGGCGCGAAGAAGTGGTGCGCGCTCGCCGCGACGATCGATTATTTTGCGGTTCCCGAACTGCTGATCGATATCCCGCGCACGGCGTTCGATCCCCAGCCGCACGTGGACAGCGCGTTTCTGCGCATCGGCATGCACGCGCAAAAATCCGTTCAGGCCCAGAGCGACGACATGATGAGGCGCGTGATCGCAGCCGCATTCCTCATGCGCAGAAAAAAGCTCGCGAACAACCTCAAGGCCGCCTTCGCGCTCTCCCACGATGAGGCCACTTCGTGCCTCGAAGAGGCGGAAATCGATCCGGACGTGCGCGGCGAAGTGCTGGACATCCGGGCGCTCGCGCGGTTGAGCGACGTTCTTAGCCGCCGTCTCGCGAAACAGCGCGTTTCACCCGCGCCGAATGGTGGTATGAATGAGGAGGAGGTGACGACATGAGCGGATTTGTAGCTCACCTGACGGAATACTTCGAGTTTTTCGCGCAGATCGGCGTGACCATCCTCGAATTCATCGGCGTGCTCGTGCTCGTTCTCGGTGCGGCCAAAGCCGTCATCGGTTATTTCAGCAGGGATGACCATGTGCGCCTTGCCCTCGCGCAGGCCATCGCCCTGAGCCTCGAGTTCAAGCTTGGCGGCGAGATTTTGCGCACGACAATCGTGCGGGATTGGTCGGAGCTTGGCATTCTCGGCGCGATCATCCTTCTGCGCGCTGCGATGACGCTTCTCATCCACTGGGAAATTAAGAACGAGGAAGCGCGCTGCCAGTTCTGCCCGACGCCAAATGACGACAAAAAATAAGCGGGAGCACAAGCTCCCGCTTATTTTTTGTCGTCACGCTTCAGGGCTGGATGAGGGCATCGAGTTGGGACCAGTTTTCCGTAAGCCAGATCATTTCATCCCTGAACCGAAGAACCTTTTTGTGATTTTCTTTAAAAAAGGAAGGCTGTATCCACCACGGCACTTCGACGCACCATGTGATCCGAAGCGCATCCGCGACATCCGCAAGCTTCAGCGGCAGGTGGCGCGCGTAGCTGTCGACGAACGCGGCGATCTTTCCGGCGTTCAGTTTGCCGTCCTCGAGCGAGAGGGACAAGATTGCCCGTCCGACGTCGTGCCACAGATAGTTGTAGCAACTCCGGTCGAAATCGAGGATGGCGGAAACGCGATCTTCGGTGAACAGGTAATTGTCGGGCGAAAAATCCTCGTGGGCGATTCCCTTCGGGATCCGGTCGAAAAAATCTTCCGTCAGTTGCCGCAGGATCGGCTCCAGCGCGGTCAGCGCATTCCGGTACGCCGCGGACTCGTCCGGCGCGCCCTTCTGCATGCGCGTGCGATAATTTGCCCATAGCGAGTCGATTTCGCGCCGCGCGTCGATGGGGTAACCGCGCACCGAGTCGACCGGAAGCTTTGAAAACGCCCCGTGCATGAATCCACACGCGCTTCCGAGCTCGCGCATCTGCGGCAGTGTAACCGTACCGGGCGTCTCGATCCACCCTGGGCGAAAGTCCATGACCATGTAGGCCGTTTCGCCGTCCAGAAGCCGGATGGCGCGCTCCCCGCACGGCCGGATGGCCGGGCAGGGAACGCCGCGCTTTTCAAGGATCATTTGCCGCTGAAGCGCGGACTCGATGAAGGCGATGCTGCCCGGACGGTACCGCTCGTAGCTGTACTTTTTAACCAGAAGCTCCCCATCGTCGGTGGAGATTTTCCACTTCCGGTTCAGCCAGCCGCCCGCAACCGGGGAGATGCCGTGGAAGCTGATTCCGTAGCTTCCCTCCAGATCGGTGACAATGCGATCATCCATTCGTCGCGCTCCTCAGTCGAACAGGATGCAGTCGAGTATTCTTCCGATCTCCTCGTACCCCGTCGCCTCGTCGACGTAGACGCTCTCGTCGCCGCCTCTGTGCGTCACACGCACGATCAGACAGCCGCGCTCGGTGGGCATGTAGCAGCTGAACGTCTGCTGGTATTCCTTGACGGCGTTTCCATCTTCATCGACGATCGTCTCGCCGCTCTCATCCTTCTTCTCGTTCCAGAATGTATACCAGTACGCGGTTCCCGTGCGCCCGCCGCGCGTGTACGGCGCCAACTCGCGCACGTCCCCGTTCTGGAGCATCGAGCCGATGTTCTTCTGTACGTTCTCGGCGGCATCCAGAAAATTGCTGTCCGCGCCGTAGAGGAAGGCGTAGGCGTAGGACGCGTGGTGCGGATAAATGTAGATCCCCGTCTCGTTCCCGTCGTCGTTGATGTCCTCGACCGTCACTTCCGCGTCCAGCGGCGTAAAATCGTACGACCCGTAAAGGTAGTACTTTGGCTTTGCCACCGTCCCCTCGTTGACGATGATCGGGTTCTCGACGTCCGTCACGACCTTGCCATCCTTCACGGGGAGGGATTCGTCGAGCGCCGCCTGAACGGCGAAGTACGCGATGATCCCGAGTGCGACCGCGCCGAGGATCGAGATCAGCGCGATCCATTCACCTTTTTTCAGATACGGCTTCTTCCCGCGCGGCTTCACGTAATGCCCGGCTGCGCCCACTCAAAACACCTCTTTAATACTGTTATGGCACATTATAACATGCCTCCTGCCATAAAACCACCCCGGCGGTTGCCGGGGTGGTTGCGAAATGCCACTTACTTGAACTGAACCAGCCATTCGCTGTTCTTCTCGAACATCTCGTCCACCATGGCGCGGATCTCGCGCAGTCCGAGAACGGCGGCGGTCAGCGGATCGTAGCAGATGGCCTGATAGATCATTTCCCTGTCGCCCGCGAGGGAGCCTTCGACGACGAGCTCCTCGATCTGCGCGGACGTCCCGGACAGGAGCGCGAGCTGCGGCGGCATCTTGCCCACGTGGATGGGTTCGAGTCCGCGCTTCGAAGCCAGGACCGGCACCTCGACGCAGCAGCCATCGGGCAGGTTGTCGATGAGCCCGAAGTTCCGGACGTTGCCGTTGAACTTGAAGAGCGTCCCGTCGCCAAAGATGGCGTTGAAGATGTAAGCCGCGTACTCGTGGCCACGCGTGAGGTCGAAGGGCTCCGTAAGCCACTTTTCGATGTCGCCCTTCCAGGAGGTCTCGCGCCGTCTATACTCGTTGAGGATGTATGCGTATTCGCCCGGGTTCCAGCCGGTTCCCGGCAGGCAATACTTCTCGATGAGGTCGGGGCGTTTTCTGAACCACCAGTTGTACTCGCTGTTGTGGCCGGACGACTCGGTGACGTAGTAGCCAAGCGCGAGGAACATCTCGTTTCTGACGATCTCCTTCTTGTAGATCTCCTCGTTCTCGAGAATGGCCTTTTTGATCGCGGGGTAGGCATCCTTGCCGTTTACGAGGAACTCGGTATAGAATGCCTGATGGTTGATGCCCGCGCAGGTGTACTCGTACTCGCCCTCCTTCGCGCCCGCCCATTCGGCGAGCATGGAGGCGGTGCCCTGCACGGAGTGGCAGAGGCCGGAGGTCGTCATCTTGGGGAACTGGCCCTGAATGGTCCTGCACAGCATCGCCATGGGGTTCGTGTAGTTGAGAAACACGGCGTCCGGACAGTAGCGGTCAATGTCCGCTGCGATCTCAAGCATGGGGTTGATGGTGCGCAGGTAGCGGAAAATGCCGCTCGGGCCGCGCGTGTCGCCGACGTTGGTGTCGACGCCGTACTTCTTCGGGATCAGGATATCGTGCTGCCAGACGTCCAGCTCGCCCGCGAGGATGGTGCACAGAACGCCGTCCGCGCCGGTGAGCGCCTCTTTACGGTCGGTGGTCGCGACGACCGTCGCGGGGTAGTTCCCCTCCTGGACGATCTTGTCCACCGCGCGCTTGATGTAGGCGAGCCGCTCGGGGTTCACGTCCATGAGCGCGATCGTCGCGTCGGAGAACGCGGGGAACGTCAGGATGTCGCGCACGAGCCCACGGGTGAATCCGAAGCTGCCCGCGCCGATGAATGCAATCTTACGTGGCATGAAAGTTACCTCCCATATGTTTGTGGTCGTCCCCATTATACCAGCTTCGCCGGACAATTCAATGCACAATCGGCGGATAGAGCGGAAAATGGGGGCATATATTTTCTTGCCGGGAGGTGGACGATGCTCGACTTGGGTTTTCTCAAACCGGATGCACGCGCGGAAGCGGAACGAATGGGGGAAAGGCTCTCCGAGGTAAGGCTCAGGGCGAATCGCCCGGTACAGCTCGTCTCGACCGGCGGATCAGACGTGCTGTGCGGCCACCTCGACGCGCGGACGTTCCGGGAGACGGTTCAGTTCCTCATGGGCTACAGCCTGTACGCGTGCGAGGACGAGTTGGCAAACGGCTTTTTCACGCTGCCCGATGGGAGCCGCGCCGGGGTTTGCGGCATGGTCTCGAGCCTGGACGGAAGGGTAAAGTCCGTCTCGGACATCGGCTCGATTGCCATCCGCGTCGCGCGGGAAGTGTTGGGCTGCGCGGACGGTATTCTCCCGCAGGTGGAAGCATCAGAAGGCACTCTCATCGTCTCACCGCCCGGCCTTGGCAAGACGACGATGCTCCGAGATCTCGCGCGGCTTCTCTCGCTGCGGGGAAGCCGCGTCTGTGTGGTTGACGAGCGCGGGGAGATCGCCGCGTGCAAAGACGGCGTTCCCACGCTCGACGTCGGCCCCAGAACGGATGTTTTTTCGATGTGCAAAAAGCGCACGGCGATCATGACGGCGATTCGCGCCCTCTCTCCGGACGTGGTCGTGACGGACGAGCTCGGTGCGCCGGGGGATGGCGAAGCGGTCCTCGAGGCCTCCCGCTGCGGTGTGAAGGTGATCGCCTCCGCCCACGGCGCTTCTCTCGCGGCGGGCGCTCTCATGCTGGGCGTTCGGAGAATCGTCGGAGAAGGCGCGTTCTCGCTGGGCGTGCTTCTGGGGCCGAGACCGGGTGCGGTCGCGCGCATTGAGGCGTTCAGAAAGGACGGCGCGCCAACGGATTTTAAGCCCGTTGCGGCGATGGCCATATAGGGAGGCGGTACGGTGGGCCTGAAGCTCGCGCTGAGCGCCATTTCGATTCTCTGCTGCGCGCTCATCGGGCGCGCGTTCGCGAAGGGTAACGTCCGCCGCGCGCGGCTGCTCGCGGAGACCATGGACGGCCTTCAGATGCTGAAGGTTCACATGCTGGACAGGCTTTTGCCCCTGAACGCCGCGCTTGAAAAGTCGCAGTCGTACCTTCTTCACGAGACGGGGCTTCTCATGAACGGCTGTGGCGCGCGGGAGGCGTGGCAGACGCTGCGCGAGCGGGAGACGAAGCGCGGCGGGCGGCTCGACAGCCTCTCGTCGGACGACATGGAGGCGCTCGACGCCTTCTTCGACGGACTCGGCTCGGCGGGGCGCAGTGAGCACAAGGCGATCTTCGACGCCGCGATCAAGGGGCTCGGCAGGCTCGAGTCCTGCGCGCGCAAGGACGGCGCGGAGCGCGTGCGATTGTATACCACACTCGGCGCGCTGGCGGGCGTGGCAGTCGTCATCGGGTTCATTTGACTGGCATCCCGCGGCGGGATTATGACCGATCGCTGAATGTCCGATCCTTCAGAACGATTGTGAGGAGAGCGCGCATGGACATCGACTTCGTCTTCAAGATCGCGGCCATTGGGGTCTTGACCTCCGTCGTCTCGCAGGTGCTCAAGCGTGCAGACCGCGAGGACATCGCGACGCTCGCGACGCTCGCGGGTCTCGTGGTGGTGCTTCTCATGGTGGTCAACATGCTGAGCGATTTCTTCGGCCAAGTGCGCGAAGTCTTCCAGCTCTACTGATGCCGCGTGAACGCGATATACGCAGCGCTCCTCTGCGTGGCCGGCGCGCTGATCTGCGCGGTGTTGAAGGAGCAGAAGCCGGAGCTCTCTCTGGCGGTCGCCATCGCGACGGGCGTCGTGGCGGTCGTTCTGATGCTGCCGGAGTTCAGAGCGGCGATCGACGCGCTTTCCTCGCTCGCGGACGCGGCGGGCGTCGAGCAGGCAAGCGTGAAGATCATGCTCCGCGCCTGCGGGATTTCGATCATCGCGGAGTTCGCGGCGCAGATCTGTCAGGATGCGGGCGAATCCGCGCTCGCCGGGCGGATCCAGCTGGGCGCGCGGCTCGCGCTCCTCGCCATGGCGATTCCGCTCATCACGGAAATTCTCTCGCGCGTCTCCTCATTGGTCTTGTAATCGCGCTCCTGCTCCTACCGGGCCTGGCGCGAGCGGAAGACGTGGGCGGTATCGTCAATTCCATCGATCTCTCGGACTTCCAGTCCGCGGCGGACGCGGCTGGGAGCGGGATCTCGGTCAAGGACACCATCCTCAGGCTTGCCTCCGGGGAGACGCTCCTCGACGAGAACACAATCCCGGATCAGCTGGCGGGCCTGCGCGATCAGGCGCTCGCCCGGCTCGCCTCGGTATTCGCGGCGTTTCTCATGCCGCTCATCGTGGCGGCGGTGATCCGGCAGGCGGCGGGCAAGACGGCGCGCGTGGCGGTCTTTCTATGCGCGATGGTGTGCGCGCTGACGTTTACCTCCGTCATGACGGACGCGCTCGCCGCGTCCCGCGCGCTCCTTGTGCAGATCACCGCCGTGACAGGCGCGGTGCTCCCTGTTCTCACCGCGCTCACCGCGCTCGCGGGCGCGACCTCAACCGCCGCGCTCATCTCGCCCATGACTTCTCTCGCGGGGAAGCTGATCGTGGACGTTCTGGGCGGCTGGGGCATCTTCCTCGCCTCCGCCGCGTGCGCGCTCGCTTGCGCCGCCGCGTTTTCCTCGGCGCTCAGGCTCGACGGCATCTTCTCGATGCTGAAATCCGTCGTCATGTGGGGTTCGGGCGTTCTGCTCGCGCTGTTCGTGGGGCTTTTGACGGTGCAGGGCATGCTCGGCGCGAGCTACGATTCCGCGGCGGTGCGCACGGCGCGCTACGCGGTCGACAACCTCATTCCCGTGATCGGGGGCGACATCGCGGACTCCCTCGACGCGGCGCTCTCGAGCGTGCTGCTCGTAAAATCTGCCTCGGGCCTGACCGGCATGCTGGTCGTGATCTACGCCTGCGGCGCGCCGATCGTACGGCTCGCGGCGACGCTCTTTGCCATCCGGCTCGCGAACGCCGTCGCGATGCCGGTTTCGGACTCCGCCATCACGGGCGTGGTCTCTCGCTTCGCGGACGTGATCTCCATGCTCCTCACGATCTCGATGGTCGCGGTGATGCTGGCGCTCGTGATGTCGGGGGCGGCGATCAACGCGGGAAGGGGCGTGCTCAGATGACGACGGGGGAGGTTGGCGGACTCATCTACACCATCGTCGCAGTCGCGGCGTTCGCTTCCTGCGCGGAGCTGGCCGCGCCGGAGTCGGACGCGGGGCAGGGCGCGCGCCTCGTTGCGGGGCTTTGCGCCGTGGCGAGCGTGCTGGCGATGCTCGCGGCGATCCTGAGCCTTGCGGGGTGAATGAATGCTGACCAAGTTGATGGACGGGCTGCGCGGCGCGCGCAAGGTGGAGTATCTGGCGCTGATCCTCCTGGTCGCGCTCGCGGTGCTTTTCTGGGCGCAGAACCGTGCGCCGGAAACCGCCGCCTCGACCGATCTGGAGCGACGCCTGGAATCGACGCTCTCGCAGGTGGCGGGCGCGGGAGACGTGCGCGTGATGATCGCACAGGCGGAGGACGGAGGCGTGACGGGCGTCCTCATCGTGGCAGAGGGCGCGGACGACATGGGCGTCTATCTCGCGCTCGCGGAGGCGGCGCGAACGCTCCTCGGGGTGGACGCTAAGAGCATCGAGATCGCCAGGATGCGGGGGAATTGAAATGAAGCGGAATTTTCTTCGGGTAACCTATGTCGTGATCGTCGTCGGGCTCGCGGTGTGCTGCGTCGCGGCGGTGCGTCCGGACCTGTTCGGTATCCGGGAGAACGATAAGGTCGCGGCGGCGGATGGCGCTGATTCGGTGGACGCTCTGTCGGCGTTTGTGCTCGAGCGCGAGCAGCTGCGGAGCATGCAGCTCACCCAGCTCGACGACATCATTAACGCCTCGACAAGCTCGGAGGAGGTCGTCGGCGCGGCGCAGGAACGCAAGCTCGAGATCGTGAGGCGGATGGAGATCGAGCAGACCGTCTCCGGGATCCTCAAGGCGCGCGGGTACGAGGATGTTGCGGTCGCGGCCTCGGAGGACGCGGTGAGCGTCATGATCCGAAAAGATGAAATCACGGACGCGGACACGGCGGTCGTTCTCGAACTCGTACTATCGGAGGCGGACGTTGAGGCGGCGGACGTCAGGATCATCCCCGTAAATTAAAAAGCAAAACATTGCCTGTTCACGGCTTTTCTGCTATAATGGATCTGATTAGACGGACCAACAGGGAGGAGGCATGGATATGGCTGACAATCGTGCGCCCGAAGTGAAGTTGAACGACAACCCGGAGGGGACCGTCTCGTTCGCAACGGAGGTCGTCGCGACGATCGCGGGGCTTGCCGCCAACGAGGTGGAGGGCGTGGCCAGCATGACATCGTCGAACTCCGCGCTCGCGGACATACTGACGCGCAAATCCAGCCGGAATTATACGAAGGGCATCAAGGTGGATATCGACGACAACCGGGTCGCCGTGGACGTGACGATCGTCGTCGAGTACGGTTCGCCCGTTCCAGACGTCGCCCGTAGCATACAGGAGAACGTTAAAAAGGCAATCGAGACCATGAGCGGACTCGACGTGAAAAACGTCGATGTGCACGTGCAGGGCGTCAGCTTCGAGCGCGAGAACAAGGCCGCCGCGGAGCTCGACGAGCAGCAGAAGAAGCTCCTCAAGATGTCCTGCGAGGATCAGCCGCAAGAGGCGAAACCGGAGGCGCAGGAAGCGAGGCCGGAAACCGCCGAGGAGGACGACCTCACATACAATGACGACCTGCCCGAGGTGGACGAGGAACCCGAGGAGGATTCCAGCCTCTGACCTCGCGCAAAGGGAGGCAAAAGCACATGAAGAACGGATTCTGGGACCGCGTACTCATATTCCTCTACGTCCTTCTGACGGTCGCGCTCGTCGCGCTTCTCGGGCTTCAGGTGTTCGGCATCGACCTGATCAACCCGTTCTACGAAAACCTAGCGGCGCAGGCGGAGGGCATCGTCTGGAAGCTGATCGTCTGCGGAATCGGCGCGATCGTGGTGCTGCTCGGCATCTTCGTGCTCGCAACGATCTTGCCGGGTAAGAAGGTGAAGCGCGATTTCATCACCATCACGAACGACGAGAACGGACAGGTCAGGATCGCGCTCCCGGCGCTCCGGGAGATGGCGACGCAGGCGGTCGGCGACGCCGCGGGCCTCAAGGAGATGGATGTCGACATCTCGGACGCGGGCGATGCGATCACGGTCGGAATCTCGCTCGACATCGTGAGCGGCACCCACGTTCCAACGCTCACGATGAACATGCAGCGCGCGGTGCGGACCTATATCCAGACGAACTGCGGCGTCGCGGTCAAGGAGGTCTCGGTCGTCATCAACTCCATGCTTCCCGCGCCGGTAGTAGAAAAGGCAGCGCCCACGCCCGTCGATCTCCCGGTCGCGGTTCCCGCGCCCGTTGAGATTCCGGAGGAGGCGATCGAGCGGGAGGTCATCTTCGAACCGACGATCCTTCCCGACGAGGCACTTGCGGCGGTTGAGGACCGGGAAGAGGCGGAGGAAGCCGCCGGGGAAAAGGCAGAGTAATCACATAATCGCGGTCAATTGCGGCGACGCTGCGTGCGTCACCGCAATCCTGTTGTCCGCGCAGAAGGAGAAGGAAGCATGAACAGATCGACGGCGCGCGCGCACGCCATGAAGCTCGTATACGAGTGGGAGATGGGCGGCGAGGGCGGCGAGGAAACGAGACTGAACCTTCTTGAGGTGAAGCCCGACGAAACCGAATACGCCTTCATGAACGCGCTGTTTGACGGCGTGGTGAAAGAGCGCGAGAGGCTGGACGCCCTCATTGCCGAGTATGCGCGCGGCTGGTCGCTGGACAGGCTCTCCCGCGTGGACCTCGCGATATTGCGGCTCGGCGCGTACGAGCTTTCGCGCGGGGAGAATCCGCCTCCCATCGTCATTAACGAGGCGGTGGAGCTTGCGAACATCTATTCCGGCGACAAGGCAGGTCCGTTTATCAACGGCGTTCTTGGGTCCATCGCGCGCAGCGGAAAAATCTAAAGACGGAGGGCGCACAAATGGCAATCATCATCGACGGGAAGGCGATCGCCGCGGAGCTCAACGAGGACGCGCGGCTGCGCGCGGAGGCGCTGAAGGCGCGGGGCGTCGAGCCCTGCCTCGCTGTCGTGATCGCGGGCGACGATCCCGGAAGCGAGATCTACGTGCGCAACAAGCGCCGCGCGTGCAAGAAGATCGGCATCAAGTCCCTGCATGTGAAGTTCGAGGCGGACGTGACCGAAGCGGAACTTCTTTCAAAGATCGACGAGCTCAATGCCGATCCCGCCGTGCATGCCATCCTCGTACAGCTCCCGCTGCCGAAACAGATCGACGAGTTGAAGGCGCTCGACAGGATCCTGCCCGAGAAGGACGCGGACGGCTTCCACGTCGTGAACGCAGGAAAGCTGCTCTCGGGCCGCCCGTGCACACTTCCGTGCACGCCCGCGGGCTGCATGGAGCTTCTAAAGCGCGCGAACGTTCCCTTAAGCGGCGCGGAGGCGGTCGTCGTGGGCCGCTCGAACATCGTCGGAAAGCCCATTTCCCTGCTTCTCCAGCGCGAAAACTGCACCGTCACCATGTGCCACTCGCGCACCAAAAACCTCGCCGAACACGTGCGCCGCGCGGATGTGGTGATTTGCGCCGCAGGCCGCAGGAACCTCATCACGGCGGATATGCTCAAGCCCGGCGCGGCGGTCGTCGACGTCGGGATCAACCGGCTCGAGGACGGCAAAGTGGTGGGCGACGTGGACTTCGACGCCTGCGAAAAGGTGGTGGGGTATATCACCCCCGTCCCGGGCGGCGTCGGCCCCATGACGGTCGCGATGCTCATGCAGAACGCGATCGCCGCAGCGGAAAGGGCCTGATGGAAGGGCGAAATTCCATCTCCGTTTCGGAGCTCAACGAGTACGTCCGCGTGAAGCTCGCGGGCGACGCGTTTCTGCGCGCCGTCGACGTGACAGGAGAGATTTCCGGCTACCGGCAGCATGTGAGCGGACACCGCTACTTCTCGCTCAAGGACGCGAGCGCGCGCGTCTCGTGCGTGATGTTCCGCCAGCAATCGTATGCGCTGGACTTTCTGCCCGAGGACGGCATGCGCGTCACGGTGCGCGCGAGCGCGTCCCTTTTTGTGCGCGACGGGAGCTATCAGCTCTATGTCGAGTCCATGCGCCGGGAGGGCGCGGGCGATTTGTTTCTGCGGTTTGAGGCGCTCAAGAGAAAGCTCGCGGCGGAGGGCCTCTTCGACCCGGCCAGAAAGCGCGAGATCCCGTTCAACCCGCGGGCGATCGGGATCGCCACCTCGAAGACGGGCGCGGCGATCCGCGACATGATCCGGGTCGCCCGCAGGCGGAATCCCGGCGTCGGGATCGTCGTCGCGCCCTGCGCGGTGCAGGGGAGCCTGGCGGCGGACGAGATCGTCCAGGCGATTCGGCGGCTCAACGAGCACGGCGAGGCGGAGGTGCTGCTCGTCGGGCGCGGCGGCGGCTCGATGGAGGACCTCTGGCCCTTCAACGAGGAAAAAGTCGCGCGCGCCATCGCCGCCTCGGCGATTCCGGTGATTTCCTGCGTGGGCCACGAGACGGACTTCACCATCGCGGACTTCGTTGCGGACGTGCGCGCCGCGACGCCTTCGATGGCGGCGGAACTCGCGGTTCCCGTGCGGGCGGAGCTGATTGCCTCCGCGCGCGAACTGACCGATCGGCTCGTGCGCGCGCTCCAAAACGGACAGGCGCTCCGGCGGTCGCGGTTCGAGCGACTCGCGTCCGCACGGGCGCTGACTCGCCCCGCAGGTGCGATGATCGCGCCGCGAGCGGATCGCCTCGCTGCCCTGACGGAGCGGCTGACGGGCGCGACAGCGGGGACGGCGCGGCTTCAGGGCGCAAAGCTCGCGGAGCTTTCGCGCACGCTCTACGCAGTGAGCCCAAGGCACGTGCTCGAGCGCGGCTACGCGGCGATTCGAAAGGGAAAGAAGTACGTCGCGCGGGCTGAACAGCTTGTGCCCGGCGATGAGGTCGCGATCGTGATGGCCGACGGTTCGAAGACCGCGCGCATCGCGGAGGAGAGGGAAGATGGCAACCAAATTCACATTTGAGGCGGGCATGGCGGAGCTTGAGGCGATCGTGAAGTCGCTCGAAAAAGGCGATCTGCCGCTGGAGGAATCCTTCAAGGCGTTCGAACGAGGCGTGAAGCTCTCCGAACAGCTGAATGGGATCCTCGAGCGTGGCGACGCGCGCATCCGCGAACTGACCGCGCGGGGAGAGGCGGAACTGGACGCCGATGAATAAGCTGAACGAATTTGCGGCCCGCGTCAACGCGCGGCTCGAGGCGCTTCTGCCCGAGGAAAAAGACGGCGCATTCGAGGACGGCGGAAGGCCGTGGCTCGTCAATAACGCCATGCGCTACAGCCTCATGGCCGGGGGAAAGCGGCTCCGGCCCGCGATGCTTCTTGCGGCGACCGAGATGCTGGGCGGCGACATGGAGACCGCGCTCGATTACGGGTGCGCGGTCGAAATGATCCACACCTACTCGCTCATCCACGACGACCTTCCCGGCATGGATGACGACTCGCTCCGGCGGGGACGTGCGACGAATCACGTGGTCTTTGGCGTCGGTCAGGCGATTCTCGCGGGCGACGGGTTACTGAACATGGCCTTCGAGGTCATGCTCTCGGCGGCCGAACGTGCGCAGGGAGATCACCGGGCGCTTCTGTCCGCCGCGCGGGAAATTGCAGAGGGCGCGGGCGCGCGCGGCATGGTCGGCGGCCAGTCGATGGACCTCCATTTCGAGCACTCCGGCGGGGCGGGGGAGGACGCGCTCCTCTACATCCACAAAAACAAGACCGCGCGCATGTTTATTCACCCCCTGCGCGCGGCTGCCCTGATTTCAGGCGCAGGCGCGGCGGAGCTCGACGCGCTGACCCGGTTTGGCGCGGCGTTCGGCGCGCTCTTTCAGGCGACGGACGACCTTCTGGACGTCGTGGGAGACGCGAAGGAGATCGGAAAGTCCGTCGGCAAGGACGAGGCGGCGGACAAGCTGACCTCGGTCAAGCTCTACGGCGTCGAGGGCACGCGCGCACGCGTCGACCGGCTGCGAGACGAAGCCGCGTTGGCCATCGGATGTTTCGGAGACAAGGCGGCGTTTTTCGCGGAACTGACGCGCGAAATGGTCGGCCGCATGATGTGACGGAGCGAAACGAATGCTGAACGAGATCAAGAGTCCCGGGGACCTTAAAAAACGCACTCTCAAAGAGCTGAACGAGCTCGCAAAAGAACTCCGGTTCGAGATCATCCACACCGTTGCGCAGCGCGGCGGCCACCTGTCGAGCAACCTTGGAATGGTCGAACTGACCCTGGCGCTCGATTATGTCTTTGATTATCCCGAAGACAAGCTGATCTTCGATGTGGGGCATCAGGCGTACGCGCACAAGCTGCTCACGGGACGGCAGGCGCGCTTTCATACGCTGCGCTCCAAGGACGGAATCTCCGGCTTCCCGACGCCCAATGAGGACCCGAACGACGCGTTTACGGCGGGGCACGCATCCACGTCCATCTCCGCCGCGCTCGGGCTCTGCCGTGCGCGCGACCTCAAAGGCGGAAAGAACGCCGTGGTCGCGGTGATCGGCGACGGTTCGCTCACGGGCGGCATGAGCTACGAGGCGCTCAACGACGCGGGCCAGTGCCCCACGCCGCTCATCGTGATCCTGAACCACAACGAGATGTCTATTTCAAAGAACGTGGGCGCGGTTTCGATGCACCTGACGAACATCCGCCAGTCGTTCTTCTATCGGACCCTGAAGTCCGGCACCCGGAGCTTTCTTTCGAAGATTCCCCTGATCGGCCGTCCGCTCACCCGGATGATGGAGCGGATGCGCGACATGGTGAAGGCGCTGGTTCTCGGCGACAATCTCTTTGACTCGATGGGCTTCAAGTACGTCGGTCCCGTGGACGGGCACAACATCCATCAGCTCGTTCACATTCTCAGGAGCGCGAAGGCGCTCACGAGCCCCGTCGTCATCCACGTGGTCACGAAAAAGGGCAAGGGTTATCCGCCCGCCGAGGAATCGCCGGATAAGTACCACGGCGCGTTCCCGTTCGACATCGCGACCGGGCGGTTCAAATCCGAGGAGGAAGCGAGTTGCGGCCTGATCGCGGCGGAGACGCTTGCGGACATGGCCGAGCGCCGCGCCGATCTCTGCGCCGTGACTGCCGCCATGCCCACGGGCACGGGCCTCTCCGCGTTCTGCGCGCGCCACCCGAAACGCTGCTTCGACGTGGGCATTGCGGAGGAGCACGCCGTGACCATGGCTGCCGGGCTCGCTGCCTCCGGCATGAAGCCCTATGTGGCGATTTACTCGACCTTCCTCCAGCGCGCCTACGACCAGATTTCAAACGACGTGTGCCTGAACGCGCTGCCGGTGACGCTGCTTGTCGACCGCGCGGGACTCGTCGGCGCGGACGGCGCGACGCACAACGGCGTCTTTGACCTAAGCTATCTGCGCTCGCTTCCGAACATGACCGTCGCAGCGCCGCGCGACGTCCGCGCGCTCCGGCGGATGATCAACTGGAGCGGCGCGTTCGCGGGACCGCTCGCGATCCGTTATCCCAAGGACGCGGCGGATCTCGGGAAGGCGATGGCGCGCGACGCGGCGATCGTGCCCGGCAGGGCGGAGCGCCTCCTCGAGGGCGAGATTCAGATCGTCGCCGTCGGGCGCATGGTCGGGATGGCGCTCGCCGCTGCCGTGGTGCTCGAGTCGCACGGGGTCTCCGCCGGCGTGATCGACGCGATGTTCGTGAAACCCCTGGATGAGGAAACGATCGTGGCCGCCGCGCGCTCGACGAAGCTTCTTGTTACGATCGAGGAGAATACGCTCATGGGCGGTTTCGGAGAGGCGGTGCTCGCCGCGCTCGCGCGAACGGGCGTCAGGGTCGACACGCTGCTCCTCGGCGTTCCCGACAACTACGTCCGGCACGCGAAGGTCTCCGAGCAGCTCAAGGAATGCGGCCTCGATGCCGAGGGCATCGCGGAGGCAGTGCTGAAAAGGCTGGGGATGTGACGGCGGGGCGTGCTCCGAGCCGCTTCGCAAGGGACGCCTTGAAAATCTCACATCGCTTTTGGGAAGGGATCATCTGTCTGTCGAATCGCCGGGACCGGAACTCCGGTCGACCGGACATATGTTTGAAAGAGTGCGCGAAAGGAAGAAGCCGATGGCGCCGAAGAGGCGAAGGGCGGACGAACTGCTCCTGGAAAAACTGAATCTCGGGTCCATTGAACTCGCGCGCGCGCTCATATTGGAGGGGCGCGCGCTTTCGGGCGATCAAAGGATTGAAAGCGGCGCGCAGCTTCTGTCGCCGGACGTGCCTTTGCGCGTAAAGGGGGACCTGGATTCCTATGTGAGCCGGGGCGCGCACAAGTTAAAGCGCGCGCTCGAGGTCTTTCGAACCGACATTTCGGATCGAGTCTGTATCGACGTCGGCGCATCGACCGGCGGATTTACCGATGTGATGCTCCGCGCGGGGGCACGACTCGTATACGCCGTGGACGTGGGTTACAACCTCCTCGACTACAGGCTCAGGTCCGATCCCCGCGTGATCTCCCTCGAGCGCGTGAACGCACGATTCCTTTCGCGGGAAGAGGTTCCCCAGCCGCCGACGTTCGGCGCGACTGACGTGTCTTTTATTTCCCTCAAGGCGGTTCTGCCGGCGGTTTTACCGCTCATGGGGGAGGGCGCGCGCTTCGTCGCGCTCATCAAACCGCAGTTCGAAGCCCCGAAGGAACTGGTCGGCGCGCGCGGCGTGGTCCGCGATCCCGCCGTGCATAAAATGGTGGTTTCGGACATCGTATCGTGGCTCCCGGAAACGGGCTGGACCGCGACGGGCCTCGATTATTCTCCGATTACCGGCCCCGAAGGCAACGTCGAATTCCTGCTCCTGATGGCAGGGAAGCCCGATCCGTCCAATAAAGTGGATGAATCGACAATTGATGCCATAATTCACGCCGCTTGTGACAAATTCTTTAAATCCGCGAATTTGGGCTTGTAAGTTCCGCACAATATGGTATAAATATAAAAGAGAGGTGATTCGGTTGAACATCCAACGGGCGGGCGTTCTGTGGAATCCCACGAAGGGCGACGGCCTCCCGGTCGCGATCAAACTGATATCCCTGCTTGCGCGCCACGGCTGCGGCGTCTGTGCGGACGCGAAGCTGGCGAGAATTTTACACTGCGAATCGCTGCCCGCGGATGGGGATCCGGGGTGCGATGTTCTCTTTGTCCTCGGCGGCGACGGAACGCTGCTTTCGGCGCTCGACTACGCGGTTCCGTACCAGATTCCCATGCTCGGCATCAACCTCGGCCGGATGGGATTTCTGACGGAGTTGGAGCCGGACGAGCTGGAGGAGGACGTGGACCGTCTGTTTTCGGGCGACTTCCGCTTCGACGACCGCATGCTCATGGAGATGGACGATGGTCCGCGCGGCGCGTTTTCCATGAACGACGTCGTCTTTTCGAGAAAGAGCGTGACGACCGGCATCCTCTCCATCGAGACGAAGGTGGACGGGCGGTTCGTCGACAGACTTTCAGGCGACGGCTTGATCGTCGCGAGCGCGACGGGATCGACCGCCTATTCGCTTTCGGCGGGCGGCCCGATCGTCACCCCGGGCATGGAGTGTTTCCTGTTGACGCCCATCTGCGCGCATACGATGAACGCGCGTCCCGTGATCGCTTCCGCGGACGTCGCCGTTACCGTGCGCGTGCTCGACAAGCCCGCGGAGGCCTGTGCGGTCTTCGACGGCCGCTACCGATTCGACCTTTCTCCCAAGACCCCGGGTATTACAATCAGAAGATCGCGGCGCGTCGCACGCTTCATTCGCATGCGCGACCGCAACTACTTCGAGCTTCTCCGGAACAAGCTCTCCGAGTGGACGCATTAGGGAACGATTGCCAGCGCGGCTTGATATATAGGAGGCCTTTTGATGAAGAGCGTACGACATAATCTGATCCTCGAAATCATTGAGTCAAAGGACATTGAAACCCAGGAAGAGCTCGCGGAGGAGCTCAAGCGCCGCAATGTGAAGGTCACGCAGGCGACAGTTTCCCGGGACATCAAGGAGCTACGGCTTCTGAAGGTGCTCGCCGAGGGTGGGAAGTATAAATACGCGACGGTCGAGCGCGCCGAGAAAGGCATGAGCGATCGCTTCATCCGCATTCTTTCCGAATCCGTCATGTCCATCGAGACGACCGGAAACCTCATCGTTATCAAGACCATCTCCGCATCCGCGCCCGCCGCCGCCGAAGCGATCGATTCCATGAAGTGGCCCGAAATCCTCGGAACCATCTCCGGCGACAACACCATCCTTCTCATCGCGCGCTCGGAATCCTCCGTCGAAAACATTCTTCAGCGGTTCGACGCGCTCATCAAAAAATAATGCTTCTGGAACTATCCATCAAAAACATCGCTCTGATCGAGTCGCTTGTGCTTTCGTTCGATCAGGGCTTTAACGTGTTGACGGGCGAGACGGGCGCCGGAAAATCCATCGTCGTCGACAGCCTGAGCATGGCCCTCGGCGGCCGCGCGGAGCGCGACCTCATCCGCACCGGATGCGAGAAGGGCAGCGTTCAGGCGGTCTTCGATATTTCGCAAAATCCGCGCGCCGCAGGGATCGCCCGGGAGCTCGGCGCGGAGGCTGACGAGAACGTCGTCGCCGTGTCCCGCGAGCTCAGCCGTTCCGGCAGGAACATCTGTCGCGTCTCAGGCATGGTGGTGCCCCTCGCAACGCTCCGCCAGCTCACTTCGACGCTCGTCGACATCCACGGCCAGCACGAGCATCAGGCGCTCATCAATCCCGCGCGCCATGTGGAGTTCCTCGATTCCTTCGGGGGCGAGGACCACCGCGCGCTTTTGCGCGCCGTATCGGCGCTCCACGCGGATCGTTCCCGCGCGGCATCCGAGTACCGCCGTGTGACGTCCGAGTCCGCGGAGCGCGCGCGCATGATCGACATGCTGACCTTTCAGCTTTCCGAGATCTCGGCCCTCAAGCCCAAGCGCGGTGAGGAGGAGAAACTTGAAAAGCGGGCGCGGTTTTACGAAAACGCGGAGAAAATCCGCGCTTCCGTCGAAGAGGCGTACCGGCTGACCTACGGCGGCGATTCCCGCGTGCTCGGCGCGCAGGAGCAGCTCGACATGGCTCATCGCGCGCTCGAGTCGGTCGCGCGCGTGGACGAGCGGATCGACGCGCTCGCGCTAAAGATCAAGGAGGCCTTTTACGCCGCGCAGGACGCGGGCTACGAGCTCCAGTCTCTTCTGGAGAGCCTCGACTACGACCCCGCGATGGCCGAGAAGGTCGCGGATCGGCTCGACCGCATTCGCCGCCTCGAGCGGAAGTACGGTTCCACGCTCGACGAGGTGATCGACTTTGGAGAAAGCGCCGCTGCGAAGCTGGACGAACTGAAGGCGCGCGACGAGTCGGCGGGCGGATTGAAGGAAAATCTCGACGCCATCACCTTGCAGCTTCACGATGCCTGCCGCGCGCTCACGCTGTCGCGCAGAGCCATCGCCGTTCCCCTCGCGGAAAACGTGCGCGGACAGCTCAAGGATCTGGGCATGGCCAAGACGCGGTTTGAGGTACAAATCACGCCGATCAAGGCAACGGCGAACGGCGCGGACGAGGTCGAGTTCCTCATCTCCGCCAATCCCGGCGAACCGCTCAAGCCCCTCGCCGCGGTCGCGTCCGGCGGCGAGCTCTCGCGCATCATGCTCGCGCTCAAGGCAATCTCCGTGGACGCGGAAGGCGTGGACGCCATGGTGTTCGACGAGATCGACACCGGCGTTTCGGGCCGCATGGCGCAGGTGGTGGGAGAGAAAATGAAAGCGATCGCGCGCGCGCATCAGGTGCTTTGCGTGACCCATCTTCCGCAGATCGCGGCGCTCGCGGACGCGCACTTCGTGGTCGAAAAGACGTTCGCAGGCGAGCGCACGGATTCCATGGTCAGGCGGCTCGACCAGGAGGGCCGCGTGCGTGAAATTTCCCGGCTGATCGGCGGCGAGGATTCCGAGACGAGCATCAGCCACGCCCGGCACCTGCTGGGGCTGGAATAGAACGGGGATTGTTCTGTGTTTCAAGCGAATTGATATGTCTGCGGCTCGGGGGTACAACCCTCGAGCCGCATTTATCCTTGCTCGGTCGCCGGGGTTTGGAGCCCGATGATCGACGAAAAAATCAGATATTCTCCCACTGACCGCATGGGGTGGGCATCAGCCCTTAAGCGGGGGTTTCGGGGACAGAGTCCCCGAGCGGCCCTCGCCGCGAATCAATGTAGAGCATCAGCATGTCCACAAAGCGCGGGTTTTTCCCGCCGTTGGCGAGGATGATGTCTGCATAGGCGGCGTAGTTGCGGATGTGCCTTTCGTACATGGGCTTTACGGTTTCGACGTACTGGCGGGCCACGCTCTCGACGTCGCGCCCGCGCTCGCTGATGTCGCGCCGCACGCGCCTCAAAAGGCAGATATCGGGATCCACCTGAATGAAGATGCGCATCTCCATGAGCGAGCGCACGCGCTCGTCGTAGAAGGCGTGGATGCCCTCGAGGATGACCACCTCCGCGGGGTAGATCCAATCGCCAGGATCGGCGCGCCTGTGCTCGGCGTAGTCGTAACCCTTGCGCGCGATGGGCCGCCCGTGCTTGAGCGCAACGAGGTCTGCATACAGCACGTCGTGCTCGAACACCTCCGGCTCGTCGTAGTTCACGCGGCAACGTTCCTCGAACGGCAGATAAGAGTGATCGCGATAGTACGCGTCCTGTTTGAGATAGACGCACCTGCCCGCAAGCCTCCGCGCGAGTTCCTCCGCCAGCGTCGTTTTTCCGCTGCCGCTCGCGCCGCAGATTCCGATGATCAGCATGTCATACCTCCGCGCTCCGATATTGCGTCCGGCCCGTTTCCGTGATCTCGCAAATCAGTTTTTCCTGATAAAGCACCTTGATCGGCAGCGCCGCTCGGACACCGGCGTCGAAATCCGCCGAAACGAGCTTTCCTCCCCGGAAGGCCGCCTGGACCTCGATGCAGCCCATGGCCTTTAGGCCGCGGAAGCTTCCGTCCGGCCAGGCGGGGGGCAGCGCGGGGAGAAGCCTGATCTCGCCGGGGCGCGATCGGAGAAGCATCTCGCAGATGCCCGCGCACGCGCCGAAGTTCCCGTCGATCTGGAACGGGGGATGCGCATCGAACAGGTTCGGATACGTGCCGCCGCCAGACGTGTACACCGTGTCGTCCTGGCGCACGAGCCGCAGCTGGTTTTTGAGAAGCTTTAACGCGTGGTCCCCGTCGTTCAGCCGCGCCCAGAAGCAGATTTTCCACGCGAGGCTCCAGCCCGTGCCGTCGTCCCCGCGCAACTCGAGCGTCCGTCTGCACGCGTCCGCGAGCGCGGGCGTCCCCTCCGGCGCGATCTCGCGCCCCGGATACAGCCCGTAGAGGTGCGAGGTGTGCCTGTGGTGAGGCTCCGCCTCCTCGTACTCAGAATCCCACTCCAGCAGCTGCCCCTTCGATCCGACCTCGTAGGGCCAGATCCTCGGAACCGCAGCCTCCGCCTCCGCGCGCATAGGTTCGTCAAGCTTCAATACGGAAAGAGCCGCGACGTAATTTTTCAAAAGCTCCCGCGCGAGCGCGTTCGACATCGTCGCCGCCTTCGCGACGGCCTGCGTCCTTCCGTTCACGATGAACGAATTTTCGGGCGAAGTGGCGGGAAACACGCGCAGATAACCGCGCGCGTCCGGAACCATGAAATCCAGGAGAAACCGCGCGGCCTCCCGCATCGCGGGGAGCGCCCGTTCGCGCAAAAACGCCTCGTCGAGCGTGTAGAGATAGTGGTCGTACAGGTGCGCGCACATCCAGGGGAGCGACATTGGCCAGAACGCCCAGACCGCGCAGCCGACCCGCTTTTCACCCACGGGGTTCGTGCGCGCCCAAAGGTCGGTGTTGTGGTGGCAGACGCTTCCGCGCAGCCCGTAGAAATCCCGCGCGGTGCGCGCGCCGCTTTTTACCATGCGCTCGACGAGGTCGAAGAGCGGAAAATGCATCTCCGAAAGGTTCGCGGCCTCGGCGGGATAATAGTTCATCTCGGTGTTGATGTTCACCGTGTAGTTCGAGCTCCAGGGCGGCGTCGGACTCTCGTTCCAGATGCCCTGAAGATTCGTCGCCTGCGTGCCCGGGCGCGAGGAGGAGATCATGAGGTAGCGCGCGTATTGAAATAGAAGCTCGTAGAGTCCCCTGTCGCTTCCATCAAAGAGGACGAGCCGCTCGTCCGTCGGAAGCGCGCATTTTTCGCCGCCGAGCGAGACGTCTGTGCGGTTCATGAGGGCGGAGAACTCCGCGACGTGCGCTTCATAGAGCGCGTCGGGATCGGTCCGCAGGAGCGCGTCCGCCTCTTCCTCGCAGAGCGCCATATGGTCCAGTCCCTCGAGATGCGGATGCCTGTCCCAGCCTGCGAAGCTCGTCCGCGCGCAGAGTTTCAACGTCACTCGGTCCGCGCAGGAGACCGAAAGCCCGCTTTCGTCCAGGGACACGGAGCCGCCCCGCGCGTCGCAGGAAAGGAGAACCGCAGCGCGCACCCCGCGCAGTTGGGGTTCGTCCTTGTATTCAAGGGGATTCTCCATGCCGAGGTAGGCGGGGTGCGCATGCCCAGGGCACTCCATTTCAAGCGCCAGCATCTGCCCATGCGCGAAAACCGCATGCTTCAACCTGCAGTCGAACGCCGCCTTCAGGCTCACGCTGCCGGGCCTGTCCGCCGCGTAGTCGATGACGAGCGCCTCGCGCGCGCCGTGCGTGACAAAGGAGGTCACGGTGTGCCGAACGCCGTCCGATGTGAAGCCAATGCAAAGAACGCCCGTCTCGATGTCGAGCGTGCGCTTATAGTCCTCGATGGGCGACCGGAACGGCCGTGAAACCAGAAGGTCGCCCATCGGCATGTACGCTTCCGTGAAGTGCCCCGTGAACTCCTGCTCAATGATGCGCTGTGCCTGTGCATAATCGTTTCCGTCGAGTGCTGCGCGCGCCTTTTCCAGCGCCTCCGGCGCACCCGCGGGTGCGTCTACGCGCGGATACCCCGACCAAAGGGTGTCCTCGTTGAGCGCGAACCGATCCCGCGCGGGGATGCCAAAGGCCATCGCCCCCAACCGTCCGTTTCCAAGAGGCAGCGCCTCTGTCCATGCGGTTGCCGGTTTTGAATACCATAGGAGGTGTTCGGACATCATTCTCCATCCCTCGCATGCGATACATTTTGAATATCATAGCACAGAAAGGTATGGAAAACAATGGAGCCGTTGACTTTATGCGTTAGAGGCGCTATATTTGGTGTTGGTGGTCGCGCGCTCGATCGGCTAGTAACTGGATGAATTCGCGATTCGTCGGTCTTGATCCGTTGACGCGCAGATTAAAATGCTGATACGCATAATAGATGGCTGATCGAATGTCCCGTTCTACGCGGGTGGGTGTCGAGGCGTTGATCCGTGCGATTTCGGGATAAAGATGTTTTGTGATTGCGGAAAGGATCGCGGGATTCTGTTGCGTAATCGTTGCCGCATCGCAAAGATATCGGTAACCGATCGACTGCCTCGGGATTCCGCTCGCGGCGAGGAACGATTTGATCGTCTCGTTCGCGCTCTTCGGCGGTTCGGTCTTCGGGTCTTCGTCTGTGATCAGCGCGCTCCCCATCGCGTTCGCGCTTTCGACAATCGCGTCGTAGAGGGCCTGTCTCGCGATGGGTTTGCAGAGAAAATAGCATGCGCCATACTGCCGCGCCCGCCGGATGCAGACCTCGCTGCAAAAGCTCGTGCAAATGATGAAGGCGGGCGCCCGCGGCATTCCGGCAAACGCCTTGAGCACCGAGATTCCGTCGAGTCCGTTGATGATTAATTCCAAAAGCACTACATCGGGCGCTGTTTCGGCGATAAACTGAACTGTTTCGTCTCCGTTTTTGCAAAACCCGATGACCTCAATTCCGGGCGTTCCACCCAGAAATGATGCAACATCGCTCGCGAACCCTTCGTTATGATCCACAATCAGTACCCGGATATTCGGCATTTGTTCACCACCCAGCTCAATGAATAAAAACAGAACCACCGGAAGCATTATACCATAACAGCGATATAATTCAACACAACCTTTAATTTTTCATTATCTTGCCTTGCGAAGGACTAAAAATTTGAGTTTTTTTGGAGGACAATATGTGCGGAAGGTACACCATAGGAACAGATGATGAGAACGCGCGTATGCGGGAAATGATCGAAGCCGCGAACGCGGCGCTTGCGCCGGGCATGAGCATTACCATGCGCGCGGACGGCGAGGTCTTTCCGACCGACATCATGCCCGCGCTCATGGGGAGCGGGGGAGAGGTGCGTACGGTCGGCATGCGCTGGGGATTTCGGACGGAGCAGGGCCTCGTCATCAACGCGCGCGCGGAAACAGCCCTCGAAAGGCCCATGTTCCGCGCGTGCGCACAGGAGCGCCGCTGCCTTTTGCCCGCGCTCGGCTATTACGAGTGGAACGCGCGAAAGGAGCGCTTTCTGTTCCGCCGCGCCGACTGGGGCGTCGTCTGTCTGGCGGGGCTGTATCGTATGGGGGAGGACGGCTCGTATGAATACGTCGTTCTGACGCGAGAGGCGGACGGCGAAGCGCGCGCGATTCACGCGCGCATGCCCCTGATCGTTTCGTCCGTCGGCGATTGGCTGTTTGATCGATCCGCCGCCGAGCGGATCCTCTCCTCCGGCGGCGAAACGCAGCTAGAAATCGAGCGCATGTCTCCCGAGCAACTTTCGATGTTTGACGAGTTTTAGTTTTCGTTCGAAACGGTAATGATCTCCTCCGCGTCCTCCGGCAGAAGCACCCGCGTGATCGCGTCGGCCAGCGCGGGCATGCTCGCGAGGGCCTGATCGAGCGTGTTCATGTTGTTGCCGACCTCGACCAGGATCGAGTTGACGCCGACGTGCTGGTTGTACCGGCCCGTCTTGACCATCACGTCGCGGCAAAGCCCCGGACAGATACCGTTCACCGCGTCTGTGATTTTCAGCGCGAGCGCGTAGTTTTCCTTGTAGAACGGCTTCACGTTGAAATTCTCGCCGCTTCCGATGAGAACCATCAGCTTCGCCGCGCTCTCGCCGCCGAAGGAGCAGGTCTGCGCCTGGCCCTCGGTATAGGCGTCGCGATGCATATCGATGTAGAGATCAAATTTCTCGCCCGCATACCCGGACAGCGTCACGAGCGACCGCTCGTACGCGGTC
This sequence comes from Bacillota bacterium, assembly GCA_023444095.1. Classification (GTDB taxonomy): domain Bacteria; phylum Bacillota; class Clostridia; order Christensenellales; family Aristaeellaceae; genus RUG11247. Next base: position 26,869 of record JAEZRP010000011.1, on the reverse strand, counting down.
GAAAGGTCGTCCTGCTCGTTATCGGTCGTATCGTGAACGACCACAAAGCCGCGCGCCTCGAGGAGCGCGGTCAGCTCGGTTCCCACGCGCACAATGTTATGCTCGTCGTCGTCCGTCCGCCATCGTTCAAGGGTGACGTACTCGTCGGGATCATCCATCTCGTACGCCTCATGGGTGTGCGTATGATAGATGAGCACGCGCTTCCCATTCGAAACAGGCGATTCGTCGCCGACCACCTCGGACTCAATTGATACCACCTCGTCCGTGTGCTCGTTCTCGGCAGGCTGTACGGAGGGGTCCAAGCGGAGCGCGTCCTCGTCCGGGGCGAGAGCCATAACGGCCCCCGCACCGGTCGAAGCGCTGGTCGCCGAGTCGCGCCCGGTGTACCAGGAAAGCGCGATGATGACGATCACCGCAATCAGGATCACCAAGGAAATCCCGACGAGAAGCGTCCCCCCCTTGACCACCTTGAACCTCGCCATAAATGAACCACCCCCGCAATGAAGCTTATTCACAGGAGGGTGGTTTGATGCTTTGGCCGTTACGCGCGCTTCAGCGCCTCGACGAAATCGTCCATCACGACCATGATAAACGGTGCCCCGCGTCCGGCTTTGTTTTCGATGCCGATGCCTTCCGTGGAAAAGCGCGTCGCCGTGCCGCTCTTCTGAATGATGTCAAACGAGTACGGCTGTGTGACCAGGAGCGCGCCCACGACGCGCGCGCCGTTTGCGCCGTTTTTGAGGAAGGGGAACGCCTTTACGCCCTTGCCGCCGCGCGCCTGGGGATCGAAGTCGATCAAAAGGCACCTTTTGAGGTATCCCATCTCGCTCGCAAGGATCACTTCCCCCTCCGCGTTGTGGGCGAAGGCGAACGCGACGCGATCCTCCGGACCGAGCGCCATGCCCTTCACGCCGCCGGCGGTCCTGCCCATCTGCGAGATCTCTCCGATGGCAAAGTGGATCGCCATGCCCTTTTCGGAGATCATGAGAAGCCCCGAGAAGCCCTCCGGTTCGGCGACCGCCACGAGCCGATCCTTCTCCTTCAGGCCGATGGCCGAGAATCTCGCCTTTCTGACGTTCATTTCCGCCTTCGCCGTGCGCTTGACAAGACCGCCCGCCGTCGCGAACAGAAGATCCCCTTCGTACCCCGCCGCCGGAATGAGCGCCACGAGTTTTTCGCCCTTCTCAAGCCCCGCGAGCAGTCCGCCCAGCGCTAACCCGCGGTCCTTCGGCCTGAACTCCGGTATCTGGGAGACGGTCACGGGATAGCAGTTGCCGAGGTCTGTAAAGAACAGAAGCTTTTCGTCCGTCATGACGGTGATCATCTGCTCCGCCGCGTCCGCCTGCTCCGCCTTCTCGACGGCGCGCGGCGCCATGCGCTTTACGAAGCCCGCGCGCGTGAGGAGGACGGCTGCCTCGTCCGCGACGGGGCCTTCCTCCTCGATGACGATTGCGTCAAAGGACGGCGCGATCTCGGTGCGGCGGGGATCCGCGTACTTGTCGCGGATCTCCAGCATTTCGCTCTTGATGAGCTCCATGAGCTTTTTCTCGCTCTTGAGGATGGCGTTCAGCCGCGCGATCAACTTCTCAATCTGACGGAACTCCTCCCGCAGGGACACGATCTCGAGGTTTGTGAGCCGCTGGAGCCGCATGTCGAGGATCGCCTGCGCCTGAATCTCAGAAAGCTTGAACCGCGCGACCAGCCGCTCCCGCGCCTCCTTCGGGTTCTTGCTCGCGCGGATGAGCGCGATCACTTCGTCGAGGTTGTCGACTGCGATGATGAGCCCCTCGAGGATGTGCGCGCGCGCCTCGGCCTGCTCGAGTTCGTAGCGCGTCCGCCTCGTCACCACGTCCTTCTGGTGCGCAATGAAATGGGAGAGCATCTCCTTGATCCCCATCTGCACGGGTTTTCCGCCCGCGATGGCGACCATGTTGACGCCGAAGGTCACCTGAAGGTCGGAATACTTGTAAAGCGAGTTCAAGAGCTTTTCCGGGTCGGCGTCGCGCCTTAACTCGATCACCGCGCGCATGCCCGTGCGGTCGGATTCGTCTCTGATGTCGTAGATGCCGGAGAAGATGCCCTTCTTTTCCTCACTCACGCGCAGGATCTTTTCGAGCATCGCGGCCTTATTGACCTGATAGGGTACCTCCGTCACGACCAGGAGCTTGCGTCCGCCCGTGCCGTCCTCAACGTGCACCTTCGCGCGCACCTGCAGCCGCCCGCGCCCCGTCTCGTACGCCTGAAGGAGCTCTCCGTCCGCCGCGAGGATGCCACCAGTGGGGAAGTCAGGGGCCTTGAGGTGCTCCATGAGCTCCGAAACCGCGATCGCCGGATTATCGATGAGCGCCACCGCCGCGTCGATCGCCTCGCCGAGGTTGTGCGGCGGGATGTTCGTCGCGAGCCCGACGGCGATTCCGCTCGCGCCGTTCACGACGAGACTGGGGAAGCGCCCGGGCAAGACGTCCGGCTCCTTCTGCGTGTCGTCGAAGTTCAGGTGGAAGTTGACCGTGTCCTTTTCGATGTCCCTGAGAAGCTGTGCCGTGAGCTCCGTCATGCGCGCCTCGGTATACCGCATCGCGGCGGGACTGTCCCCGTCGATGGAGCCGAAGTTCCCATGACCGTCGACCAGGGGCGCGCGCATCACGAAGGGCTGCGCCATGCGCGCCAGCGCGTCGTACACCGATGTATCGCCGTGGGGATGGTATTTTCCGAGGCAGTCGCCTACGATGCGCGCGCACTTTCTGTGCGGCTTGTCGGCGGTGGTGCCCAGCTCGTGCATGGTAAAGAGGATGCGCCGCTGGACCGGCTTCAGACCGTCTTCCACGCGCGGCAGCGCGCGCTCCAGAATAACGTATTCGGAGTAGGGGAGCATCGATTCGTGGAGCACGTCCTCCATGGTCTTTTGGACGATCTGCTCGCTGAATACGATATCGTCGTTCTTTTTCTTTGGCATGTCATATCTCCTGCCCGGTCACGGGGACGAAGTTATCTTCCTTGTTGAAGTTCGCGAATTCGCTGATGTACTCGCGCCGGGGTTCAACCTTGTCCCCCATGAGGACGGTGATCCGCCGCTCGGCCTCCGCCAAATCCTCGATGCTCACCTGCGTCATCTTCCGACCGTTGGGGTTCATGGTCGTCTCCCAAAGTTGCTCCGGGTTCATTTCGCCCAGCCCCTTGTACCTCTGGAGCGTATACCCGCGCCCGGCCTTTTTGATCGCGGCGGGAAGATCGCGATCGTCGTAGCAATAGAGGATCGTTTGGCCCTTCGCCACCTTGTAGAGCGGCGGCATGCCGATGTAGACGTGCCCCTCGGCCACGAGTTCGCGCATATAGCGGAAGAAGAAGGTCAGAAGGATCGCCCGGATGTGCGCGCCGTCCTGATCCGCGTCCGAGAGGATGATGACGCGGTTGTACTTGAGTTTTGACAGGTCGAAGTCCTCGCCGATGCCCGTCCCGAGGGCGGTGATGATCGAGCGGAACTCCTCGTTCGCAAGCACCTGATCGAGCCTTTTCTTTTCGGCGTTCAGCGGCTTTCCGCGCAGCGGCAGGATCGCCTGAAACCGCCTGTCGCGCCCCTGCTTGGCGGAGCCGCCCGCAGAATCGCCCTCGACGATGAAAAGCTCGTTCTCGGAGGCGTTTCTCCCCGTGCAGCTCGAAAGCTTGCCGACCAGAGGCGCCGCCTCGAGCTGGTTCTTCTGCCGGGCGACGTCCCGCGCCTTGCGGGCCGCCTCGCGCACCTTCGCGGCCTTCACCGCCTTGTCGATGATGAGCTGCGCGGTTTCCTGGTGCTTGAGGTCGTCAAGGTACATGGAAAGCTGCTCCACGCAGATGGCCTCGACAATGGGCTTGACCTCGGTGTTGCCGAGCCGTCCCTTCGTCTGGCCCTCGAACTGGGGCTTTCTGACGCCCGCGTACACGACCGCCGTCATGCCCTCCCGGAAGTCGTCGCCGGAGAGGTTGTTGTCTTTCTCCTTGAGAAGGCCCGCGCGGCGCGCGTAGTCGTTGAACGCCTTCGTGACGGCGGACTTGAAGCCCGTCTCATGTGATCCGCCCTCGCCGGTCGGAACGTTATTGACGAAAGAATAAATGCTTTCCGTGTATGAGTCCGTGTACTGGATCGCGACGCGCACGAGCGTATCGTCCCTCTTCGCCTCGAATGTGATGGGCTCCGTAATGGCATTTTTGTCGGTGTTGAGGTACTTCACGAAGTCCGATAGTCCGCCGTCAAAGCGGTACTCCCACTTGCGCGCGTCCTTGTCCGCGATCCGCTCGTCCGTAAACAGAAAGCGCGTTCCGCCGTTCAGGTAAGCGAGTTCCCGAATGCGCCTTCTCACGACGTCCGTCTGGAAATGGACGTCCTCGAACACGCGCGGGTCGGGCTGAAAGCACACCACCGTACCGCGCTTGGTCGTTCCGCCGATTCGCTCAAGGTGGCCGACGGGTCGACCCGAGATGATCTTGCCCGTGCCCTTTTCTTCGACAGACTCAAACCGGATGCGGTAATGGCTGTAGTTCTGATACACGTCCACGACCATCCATTCGGACAGTGCGTTGACGACCGACGCGCCCACGCCGTGCAGGCCGCCGGAATACTGATAGGATTTATTGTCGAACTTCCCGCCCGCGTGGAGCTGGGTATAGACGACCTCGACGGCGGAAATTCCCAGCTGCGGGTGAATGTCCGTCGGCACGCCGCGCCCGTTGTCGGTCACCTCGCAGGAGCCGTCCTTTTTGAGGGTTACGGAGATCTCGTTCGCGAACCCGTTTGAGACCTCGTCGATCGCGTTGTCGACGATCTCCCAGATGAGGTGATGGAGCCCGCGCGCGCCCGTCGAGCCGATGTACATGCCCGGTCGCATGCGCACCGCGTCCAACCCCTCGAGAATTTTGATGTCCTTTGCGGTATAGGATCCTGCCATCTTTTCCTCCGCCGTTTCGTATCATTCAATTCATTATACGCCTTTTTTGTAAATTTACAATTATATGGTATTCTGTGACGCGGAGGTGTTTTCATGGAGGATTTGATGGAGGCCGCCCTGTTGGCGGCCGAGATGGGGGACGACGTCCTGGGGGTTCAATTTGAGGGCGGCACGCTGGAGGGCGTTTCCGCGCGGAGTCTGGCGTTTTCCAAATGTATCTTTCAAAATGTCTCGTTCGGAGAGAACGACATCAAGCACCTCTCCTTCGCGGGCTGTCTATTCAATCACTGCGACCTCTCCGGCATGCGGCTCGCGGACGGCTCGCTGCACGATACGCAGATCAGCGACTGTCGGGGTGTCGGCGCGCTGTTTGACGACTCGGTTCTGAAAAACGTGCGATTCGAGAGCTGCCGTCTCAACTACATGACGATCTCCTCCTGTAAGCTTACGAACCTCTCGTTCCGGGACTGCTCGCTCGAGAAGCTCATGCTGCACACCTGCCAGCAGAAGGGCCTTCGGATCGAAGGCTGTACGCTCACGGGGGCGGAGATCGCGGACACGTCCCTCGCGGGCGTCGACCTTTCGTCGGACGCGATCGGAGGCGTTCGCGTCGATCCGCGCGACCTGGCGGGGGCAAAGATTTCGCTCGTGCAGGCGCCGCTCGTCTGCGCGCTCGTCGGCGTGGAAATCGTCTGATTGCCTCGTTTCCGTCCGGAAAATGATATGAGATTGCATATTTTGCCGCGATATGGTATAATCTTTATTGGACTTACACAGCGGAGAGACGCATGAACGACCAAAATACCACGATCGCAGCCCTCAAGCGCGAGATCATCGATCTATGCCGCCGCAAGGAGTGGGGCGACGACGGCATCCAGCATCCACAGCACATTTGCATGGCGATGATGGTCGAGGCGTGCGAGGTGCTCGAGCACTTCATGGATATGGCGCCCGATTTCGAGTGCGCGCTCATGGAGGGCGGCGAAGCCGCAGAAAAGACTGAGATTGCGGAGGAGATCGCTGACGTCCTGATGTACGGGCTGCAGATCATGTACACGCTCGGGGTGGACGTGTCCGCGGGCTTCGGGAGCGGATATTCGGACGAGAGAACGCCCGTCGCACATTTGAAGGAGCTCGCCGGGGCGGGCGACATTGGGCCTGTCAGGCGCGCGATGCGCGTCTCCTTCGCGGCAAGCAAGGTGCTTAAGTGCTTTCAGTACATGCCGGAGTCGGAGGTTCAAGCGCTCATCCGGCGCGAGTTGACGGGCGCAATCCGTGCGATCGGGGCGCGATTCTTTGATCTGTTTCAAGAGATTCTGATGCTTTCCAACCTCATCGACTTCGACGTCGCGGCTTCGGTCGCGCGCAAAATCGCGATCGTGGACAGGCGGATCTATTCGGAAGACGAGCCAAAAAGATGACGAAGGGACCCGGGGAGGGGTAATTATGCCGGGCGATATGATACTGGTGGTCGATTACGGTGGCACGCAGGTGCAGTCAACCGCGCGAAAGCTGCGCGGGGATCGGGTGTACTGCGAGATTCTTCCGCCGTGCGACGCGCCCGGGCGGCTTTCGGATCCATATGTGAAGGGCGTTCTGCTCGCGGGTGAGCCGGATGAGGATGGAAGGATCGACGAAGCGCTGTTCTCCGCGGGGATTCCGGTGCTCGCGCTGGGTGCGTGCGCCCGAAAGCTCTGCGTCTCCATGGGCGGAAAGGCGCTCGCGGCGCAGGTCGAGGCGCGCACCGCGCAGATCACCTTCGCGGATTCCATCCTGTTCGACGGCCTCATTCAGTCCGACCGCTACTTCGAACGCGTGGATATGCTCGAACTTCCAGAGGGCTGCGTCGCAATCGCGTTCTCGCCCGGTGGCGTCGTTCCCGCGTTCGCGAATGAGGAGAAAAAGCTCTACGGCCTTCAATTCTACGCCGAAACGAACGACCCGGACGGGCTTCGCATCCTCTCGAACTTCGCGCGCGGCGTGTGCGGTTGCGAGCCCTGGTGGGCGATGGCGGCATTCGCCGCGGACTTCGAGGAGAGGACGAAGGCAGAGTTTACCCAGGGAACGGCGCTCCTTGCGATTTCGGGCGGCGTCGATTCCTCCGTGTGCGCAGCGATCATGCACCGCGCGATCGGCGAGAGACTGAAATGCGTGTTCGTCGATACTGGACTTCTGCGCCTGGGCGAGCGCGAGATCGTCAAAAAGGTGTTTCTGGACGATCTGGGGCTCGACTTCGTGATCGTCGACGCGGCGGACCGCTTCCTCGCGCGGCTGACCGGGATCACCGACCCCAATGAGAAGCGAGAAGCGGTCGCCGACGAGATGCTGCACGTGATCGCCGACGAGGCGCGCGGCTTCGGAAAGATCGACTGCCTCGTACAGGCCACCATCTATCCGGACGTGCTGTCGACCAGGTGTTCCGATAACGGCTGCCCCAACGATGCCGTCACCCTCATGGATCACATTGGGTTCGACAGGCTGGTCGAGCCCCTGCGCATGCTTTTCAAGGACGAGGTGCGCGAGCTGGGGGAGGTGCTCGGGCTTCCCAAAGAGATTATTAGCCGCCAGCCGTTCCCGGAGGCGGGGCTCGCCGTGCGCTGCATCGGCGAGGTGACGCGCGAGAAGCTCGCGATGCTCGGCCGTGCGGACGCCATCTTCCGCGAGGAGATCGCAGATGCCGGGCTCGACCGGCGCATCTGGCAGTATTTCGCCGTTCTCACCGGCTGCAAGAGCTATGGCATGCGCGACGGAAAGCCCAGCTACGAGTACGCCGTAGCGCTGCGCGCCGTGAGCTCGCAGGACGCGATCGCCGCCTATGCGTACCGACTGCCCTATGACCTTCTCGAGCGCGTGGTGTCGCGCATTACGACTGAGGTGCGCGGGGTGAACCGCGTGCTCTACGACGCGACGGGGAAGCCGCCCGCGATGATCGAGTGGGAGTAGAAAAATCCGCGGTTTGTCCTCCTAGCGACAATCTGGGAATGAGGGCCTCGGGTAACGTTTTTTCAACCGGAATACGAATGGAGCAATGCCCATGATGCTGAGAAATCCGCGCGACGGCGCGAACGGGCAGCCGCCGGAGAACGTGTTTCAGGCGGTGGACGAGAGAAGCGGCGCGATCCTCGCCTCCTGCGTCATCGCGAGCGAAATGAAGCCCACCCTTTATCCGGGCCGTCCGCATCAGGTGCGCCTCGAGTTCGAGGGTGGAAAGGACGCAATCGACCCGCTCGTCGGCGCGGCGCTCGCCCGCGCGCGGGAAATGTGTATCGCCCAGAAGCTGCCCGCGCGGATTTACGCGCGCTGCGCGCCGGACGACGAGGCGCTTTTCGAGCTTCTTCGTCCCTACGGCTTCCGGGACAACGACGGGATCGTTCGCATGCGCAAGAATCTGCCCGTCCGAAACGCCTTCAAGCCGCCCACGGGCTGCGTGGTCGTGAAGGACGCGCTCGAGGACCCGCAGGAGCGCAAATACTTCCTGGAGCGCTACAACGAGCTGTTCGGCGTCGAGTACGACGGCCAGTGGCTCCGGGAGTTTACCGACGCGCCGGGCTTTCTGCGCATTCTGACCGTGGCCCCGACCGGAATGGCAGGGGAGGTTGTCGTCTGGCGCGCGGATGGATTTGGCCAAATCGGATTTCTGCAGACCGCGCGGCGCTGGCGGCACATGGGCGTTGCCAAGTACATGCTCGGTCTCGCCTGCGACGCGATCTCCGAAATGGGCCTGCGCGTCGCGCGCGCCGACGTCCGCGCGCGGATTCCGTACATACTCTCCACCATGGAGGCCTCCGGCTTTTATCAGGAAACGCTTGTCACACGGTATCCCGGCGTCGACGTCTGACGCGACGCATCTGGACACGCTCTCCGCGAATATGATTCCCGGGGAGTCTTTTTATCGGGAGGTGCCATGTGAATGCCGGACGCTCTGTTTTACGGCAGCGGCACGGCGCTCATCACGCCGTTTGCGGGAGACGACATCGACTATGGCGCGTGGGAGCGGCTGATCGAATGCCAGATCGAGGCGGGTACGGACGCGCTTGTGGTTTTGGGCTCGACGGGGGAAGCTCCGACGGTCGCCTTCGAGGAGAGAAAGGCGCTCGTCGCCATCGCAGTCTCCATCGTGCGGGGTCGCGTGCCCGTGATCGTGGGAACGGGTTCGAACTGCACGCGGATGGCCGTCGAGCTTTCAAAGAGCGCGCGCGATCTCGGCGCGGACGCCGTTCTCGTCGCGGCGCCCTACTACAACCGCCCGACGCCGGCGGGCCTCAAGGCCCACTTTGACCGAATCGCGGACGAGGCGGGCGTTCCCGTCATCGCCTACAATGTGCCATCGCGCACCGCCGTCAACATCACCCCAGCCGTCATGGCCGAGCTCGCGCGCCATCCGCAGGTTCGGGGACTCAAGGAGGCTTCGAACGACGCGGCTCAGATCGCCGAGGTCATGGCGGCGCTCGCCGACGGCATCGCCATTTACGCGGGCAACGACAGTCAGACCGTTTCCATCATGGCACAGGGCGGGCGCGGGGTCATTTCCGTCGCGGGCAACATCGCCCCCTACGAGATGGGCGCGCTCGCGCACGCCATGCTCCGCGAAGACTACGAGACCGCCCGGAGCATCTATGTCCGCCTCGCCCCGCTCATCAAGGCACTGTCCGCGGAAACGAACCCCGGCCCCATCAAGTACGCCATGAGCCTGCGCGGGATGTGCGCCCCGACCATGCGGCTGCCGCTGTGCGAGGTGTCCGAGAAGACGAAGCTTGAGGTGGAGGCCGCGCTGGAGCTGCCGGGGATCGGCTAGGCGCGTGAGGCCGGGTGCAACGCCCGCTCTCTCTGAGCGGCAAGGAAGTAGCCGTTGACGGAATGTTAATCATGAGAGTATAATACATATAGAATTGACAAACGGAGGAAACGCTCATGGTGAAATCGATGATCGGCTATCAGGTTTACTCCGCGCGCGAGGACGCGGCGAAGGATCTTCTTGGGACGCTCAAGGCGATCAAGACATTGGGCTACGACGGTGTGGAGTTTGCAGGCTTCTACGGCCACGAGGCCAAGGAAGTCAAGGCGATGCTGGAGGAGGCGGGCCTCGTTGCGATATCGCATCACGTTCCCTTCGCCGCGATGCGCGAGGACATCTTCAAGGTCATCTCCGACAACAAGTTGATCGGCTGCAAGTACATCGCGATCCCCTTCCTCGACGCCGACACGCGCCCCGGAAGCGCGGGCTTTGCCGAGACCATCCGGGACATCTACAAGTACGGCCAGCTGATGAAAGCTGCGGGCATCCAGCTTCTCTATCACAACCATGACTTCGAGTTCTGCACGCTTTCCGGCCAGTACGGTCTCGACTTCCTGTATTCCGCCGTTCCCGCATGCGTGCTCGCCACGGAGATCGACTGCTGCTGGGTGAAGTATGCGGGCCTCGATCCCGCTGCGTACGTGAAGAAGTACGCGGGCCGCTGCGACATCGTGCATCTCAAGGACTTCGTGGGCAGAAAGGACGACGGTAAGTCCCCCTACGCGCTCATCGGCGTCGACAAGGACACCGCCAAGGCCGACGAGGGCGTCGCCTTCGAGTTCCGTCCCGTGGGCTACGGCTGCCAGGATATCCCCTCCATCGCAGAAGCCGCGCAGGCCTCCGGCGCGAAGTGGTTCATCGTCGAGCAGGACCTCTCCGTGGGCCGCACGCCCCTCGAAGCCGCCAAGATGAGCATTGACTATCTGAGAGGGCTGGGGCTGTAGCGGCGGGAAGGAGAACGCCGGAGGGCGCGTCCTCCGGACTGCGCGCTCCTGATCTTCGCCCTTGAAATTTCCGTGATTGGCAAAAAGCATCATAATCAGTCGGATCGCTCGCGGGCCGAAGCCCGAGCGATCCGACTTTGCATATTCGGCGGTTCGGGGTTTGAGCCCGCGGACCGCCGAAGAATCATATGAAAATTTTCGACAAAAAAGATCGTCCGCCATCCCCTGAGCGGAGCCTAGCAGACCGCGAAGTCTAGGAACTGATGATATGGCGCAGGGTTTTTTTCGTCCAGCGCAGAGCCGGAGCGCCGACGTAGCAGCGCTACGTCAAGCGGAAGGTGACAAAGCTCGGCGGAAAAAGATCCAGCCATATCGCGGGAGTTGGGCTTCGCGGAATACTAGGGCAATGCTCCGGCGATCCCTCCCGTTTCCAATTCCAGCGTTTCCCCGGCATGCAGGATAGCGATCTCGTCCGGTTCGTGGGTGACGAGGATTTTGCAGGCGTCGGGGCATCTTTGAAGGATCACGCGCGCGGCGCGGCTGCGCGCGACGAGGTCGAGCCCCTTGAAGGGTTCGTCGAGGGCCAGAACGTCCGGCCGCGCGAGGATGGCCCGCGCGATGGCGACGCGCCGCCGCATGCCGCCGCTGTACTTGGAGACGTGCTCGTCGTCGCGCGGGTCGAGCCCGAGGGAGGCGAGCACGTCCGCGATGTCGACGGGCGTCACGGATCTGTGCGCCGTGAGCCTTGCGTTCCCGTACGCGCCCATATGCTCGACCAACCTGTCCTCCTGAAACACGCAGGCGTAGCGCAGCCCCTTCGGCGCGATTACCTCGCCCGCATCGGGCTTCACGATCCCCAGTATCACGTTCAGAAGCGTCGTCTTTCCCTGGCCGGATGGCCCTGTGACCGCCGTGACCGCCTTCGCGGGGAATGCGAAGCTTACGTCCTTGAGCACCGGCTTCCCCTCGAACGCCTTCGAGACATGCAAAAGTTCAATCATACAGCCTCCTCGAGAACCGGTTGATCAGCGCGACGGCGACTTTTTCGAACAGAACGCTGATGAGGATGATCGCGATCGTCCATGCGAACAGCTCGGGCGTTGAGAAAAACACCTTCGCGCGCTGAAGCGCCGTGCCGATGGAGTTATGCGGCTGCGCGATGACCTCCGCTGCGATGCCCGCCTTCCAGCACATGCCGAGCGACAGCTTCGCCGCGGTCAGAAGGTAGGGGAAGGCTGCCGGCGTGTAGATTGCCCGCACCCGCGCGGAAAAGGAGAGGGCGAACACGTCCGCCATCTCGAGAAGCTTTCGGTCCGCCCGATCGAGCCCGTCAAGCACGTTCTGATAGACCGCGGGAAGCACGATCAGAAGCGACATGAAGATCGAGAGGTTCGTGGACGAGATCCAGATGAGCGCGAGGATCACGAACGACGCGACGGGCGTGGCCTTGACGGTCGCCATCATCGGCTCGAGCAAAATCCGTACGGGACGCGCGACCTTCGCGAGCGCCGCAAACAGGATGGCGAGGGAGAAGCCCGAAAGAAAACCCGCGAGAATGCGCAGGAGTGAGCCGCCCGTCGCGGCATAAAACGAGCGCTCACCGAATAGTTCGATGAGCGTCCGAAATGCGTTCAGCGGCGAGACCAGAAGGATCTCCTGATTCACAGCCATGCTCCCCAACTGCCAGACGGCGAGCCAGAAGAGCGCGGCTGTGATCCGCCAAAGCCATTTAGTCCGCGCAATAGAAGTCTTCACCGGGCAGCGTGCCTCCAACGGATTCGGGATTCTGATCGTAGAGCGCGGTCAGATAGCCGGAGAGCTTCGTCTTCATCTCATCCCCGGTGATCAACACGATATTGCACGCGGGGATGGCCTTTTCCGCGAGCGCAGCCTTCGCGACGATGCCGAGTTCCTCGATCCACACGGACGCCTCGGCGGGGTTCTCGTTGACGTAGGCTGTGGACGCGGCGTACTCGGTCAAAAATGCCGCGACCGCCTCCGGGTTCTCCTCGGCAAACGCCTTGCGCACGACCGCGACGCCCGTCACCATGGCGCTGCCGTCTCCGGCCTTGTCCCATTCGTCAGACAGGCTCAGCGCCACGCGCACGTTCTCGTTCTGCAGGATCACGCTCGTCACGAACGGCTCGGGAAGCACCGCTACCGCGGCCGCGTCCGCGAGCATGGCGGAGGCGACCTCCGCGGCTTCGGACTTGAACTCCACGGTCACGTCCGCCGCGGGGTCGAGCCCGTTTTTCGAAAGCACATAGTTGAGCGCAAACTCGGGCGTCGTTCCCTGACCGGTGGAATAGATCGTCTTGCCCTTGAGGTCCGCGACCGAATGGATCGTGTCCCCGTTCTCAAGAACATAGAGAACGCCCAGCGTGTTGATCGCAACGACCTCAAGCGCGCCCTCCGTCTTGTTGTAGAGAACCGCCGCGAGGTTGGCGGGAATGAGCGCGACATCGAGCTCGCCTCGGATCAGCGCGGGCGTGATGGCGTCGGGGGTCGCCTCCACGGTGTATTCGTAGGCGTTCTGGGTCCCTTCATTGTGCATAAGCTCGACAAGGCCCATCGACGTCGGACCCTTGAGGGAGCCGACGCGCACGGTGGTCCTGGCGGCGGTTTCGGCGCACGCGGTCGTGCCAAGGGCGAGAACCGCAACGAAAAAAAGGCTTAGAAATTTCTTCATCAACATTCACCTCTCGTTTTCTATGATATACCGCAAATGTAAATTGTTAAACCGCTTGCCACATTCAGGCGATTGATTTATAATTGAATCAGCAATATGACGGAGGTACGGGATTCATGTCCGAAAAGAAGTACGGTCTCATCACCGCCACAAGCATGGGCGTGCGCATCACACCGCCCGACCGCCAGCCCGTCGGCATTGGAAATCTGTACACGATTCAGGCGACGAGCGCCGAGAGCAACGTCCTCAACGTCTCCGCGTCTCTCGGTCTTTCGACGAAGGCGCTGACGGCATTCGTGGCCGAGAGCCCGATCGCCGCGTTCATCAAGGCTGAGCTGCGCAGGCGCAACATCGCGTACGAGGGCCGTGAGGTCGCGCAGGGCGGGCCGTGGGGCTATCGCCACCAGTTCAATATCGCCGACTCCGGCTTCGGCATGCGCGGCCCGCGCGTCCACAACGACCGGGCTGGCGAGGTTGGCCGTACGCTAAAGGCGGAGGATTTCGACCTCAGCAGCATCTTCGGGGAAGAGGGCGCTGAAATCCTGCACATCTCCGGACTCTTCGCAGCGCTTTCTCCTGAGACGAGCGAAATGTGCCTGAAGCTCTCCGAGACCGCAAAGGAATACGGCACCCAAATCAGCTTCGATCTCAACCACCGCGCCTCGTTCTGGAAGGGTCGGGAGAAGGAGCTGCGAGAAATCTTCACCAAGATCGCCTCCCGCGCGGACATCCTCATCGGAAACGAGGAGGACTTCCAACTCGCGCTTGGCGTCGAGGGCCCGGAGGCGGGCGGCAAGGAACTTTCCGACAAGATCGACGCCTTCAAGGGCATGATCCTGAACGCCGCGAAACTCTTTCCGAACGCGAAGGTGTTCGCGACCACGCTCCGGCAGGTTGTCTCCGCGAACGCGCACATGTGGGGCGCAATCATGTTCGCGAACGGAGAATGGTACGTCGAGGAGCCGCGCGAGATTCCGGTCCTCGACCGGATCGGCGGCGGAGACGCGTTTGTGGGCGGCATGCTGTACGCGTACCTCAAGCGCTGGGAGCCCGAAAAGTGGATCCGGTTCGGCTGGGCGACGGGGGCTCTCGCGACCACCATGCTCGAAGATTACGCCTCCCCGGCGGACGAAGATCAGGTTTGGAGCATCTGGAAGGGCAACGCAAGGGTCAAGAGGTAATGAAGATGAAAAAAGCGGATATCGGCCTCATCGGCCTCGCCGTCATGGGCGAAAACCTGGTCATGAACATGGAATCAAAGGGCTTCACCGTCTGCGTCTACAACCGTACGACCTCAAAGGTCACGGACTTTCTCGAGGGCCGCGCCAACGGAAAAAACATCATCGGCGCATATTCCATCGAGGAACTCGTGAATAGTCTCGAAAAGCCTAGAAAGGTCATGCTGATGGTCAAGGCGGGCGCGCCCGTCGACCAGTTCATCGACCAGCTCATCCCGCACCTCGAAGCGGGCGACATCATCATCGACGGCGGCAATTCCCACTTCCCGGACACCATCCGCCGCTGTAAGTACGTGGAGGAGAAGGGCCTTCTCTACATCGGCACGGGCGTCTCCGGCGGCGAGGAAGGCGCGCTCAAGGGTCCGAGCATGATGCCGGGCGGATCGCCCGCCGCCTGGCCGCACGTCAAGCCCATCTTCCAGGCTATCTGTGCGAAGGTCAACGGCGAACCCTGCTGCGACTGGGTGGGCGAAGGCGGCGCGGGTCACTTTGTCAAGATGGTTCACAACGGCATCGAGTACGGCGACATGCAGCTCATCTGCGAGGCGTACCAGCTCATGCGCGACTACCTCGGCATGGCGGCGGGCGAGATGTCTGACGTGTTCGCCGACTGGAACGACGGCGAGCTCGACAGCTACCTCATCGAGATCACGCGCGACATCCTGGGCTACAAGGACGTGGACGGATCGCCGCTCGTCGACAAGATCCTCGACACCGCCGGCCAGAAGGGCACGGGCAAGTGGACGGGCATCGCCGCGCTCGACGAGGGCGTGCCGCTGACGCTCATCGGCGAGGCCGTGTTCGCGCGTTGCCTCTCCGCCGCGAAGGATGCGCGCGTGGCGGCGTCGAAGGTGCTTGCAGGTCCGCCCGCCGTTTTCGAGGGCGACCAGATCCAGTTCATCGAGAACATCCGAAAGGCGCTCTACGCCGCGAAGATCGTTTCCTACGCGCAGGGCTACCAGCTCATGCGCACGGCGGCGAAGACATACGGCTGGAACCTCAACTACGGCGGCATCGCCATGATGTGGCGCGGCGGCTGCATCATCAGAAGCGTCTTCCTCGGAAAGATTCGGGAAGCCTTTGAAAAGAACCCCGCGCTGGAGAACCTGATCCTCGACGATTACTTCGCCGAGGCCACCCAGGACGCGCAGTCCGGCTGGCGCGACGTAGTTTCGCAGGCGATCCTGAACGGCATCCCCGTGCCCGCCATGGCCTCCGCGCTCACATACTTCGACGGCATGCGCACAGAGCGGCTGTCGGCAAACCTCCTGCAGGCGCAGCGCGACTACTTCGGCGCGCACACCTACGAGCGGCTCGACGCCCCGCGCGGGCAGTTCTTCCACACCGACTGGACGGGCGAGGGCGGAGCGACGTCCGCGTCCACCTATAGCGTGTAATATGAATATCGAAAGTTCCGTTCATTACGCACAGACGGAGCGCGGCCTTTCGGACGCCGAGATCCGGCGCATTCTGGAAGACGCGCTCGCGCCCGCGCGCGGGAAACTCAAAAAGGTTCTTCTTTTGCCGCCGGATTTCACGCGGTATCACTCGAACGCGGGGCGGATTACTTGGCATCTCCATGACCTGCTAAAAGGGGAATGCCACGTCGACATCATGCCCGCGCTCGGCACGCACGTGCCAGTCTCGCGCGAGGAGGCCGCGAAGATGTTCGGGAATATTCCCTACGAGCGATTCCTCGTGCACCGCTGGCGCGACGACGTGGTGAAGATCGGCGAGGTGCCGGGGGATTACGTCGCCTCGATCTCGGAAAATCTTGTCACGGATTCCATCGACGTCGAGGTCAACCGGCGGATCGTCGATCCGAGCTACGATCTCGTTCTGTCCATCGGCCAGGTGGTGCCGCACGAGGTGGTCGGCATGGCGAACCGCAACAAGAACGTGTTCGTCGGCTGCGGCGGCGCGAGCATGATCAATTCCTCCCATATGCTCGGCGCGTTCTACGGCATGGAGCGAATCATGGGCCGCGACCACACGCCCGTGCGCGACGTGTTCGATTACGCGGAATCCCATTTCCTGATGGACGTGCCGCTTTCGTACATCCTGACGGTCACGACCGCGCCGGGCGGCGAGATCGCGACCCACGGGCTCTTCATCGGCCGCGACCGTTCGTACTTCGAGAAGGCAGTGGCGCTCTCGCAGGAGAAGAACCTGATCCTCGTCGACAAACCCTTCCAGAAATGCGTGACGCTTTTGGACGAGCATGAGTTCAAGAGCACATGGATCGGCAACAAGGCGGTTTACCGTACGCGCATGGCGATGGCGGACGGGGGAGAGCTGATCGTGCTCGCGCCCGGCGTAGACCGCTTCGGCGAGGACGAAACGATCGGCGCGCTCATCCGCAAGTACGGCTATCGTAGCCGGGAGAAAACCATCGAAAGCGTCCGCCGGAACGCCGACTTGCGGCAGAACCTTTCCGCAGCGGCGCACATGATCCACTCTTCGCCCGACGGGCGGTTTGCGATCACCTACTGCACGCGCTGCCTTTCGCAGGAGGACGTCGAGGCGGTCGGCTTCGGCTACGCGCCCTACGACGGGATGGCAGAAAAATACGATCCCGCGAAACTCAAGGACGGCTGGAACACTGTGGACGGCGAGGAGATCTACTACATCTCAAACCCGGCGCTCGGGCTCTGGGCGGACAAGGCGCGATTCTGACGAAGAAGGCCCCTCGCGAGAGGGGCCCGACTCATAAAGGAGCAGGGGAATGAAAGTCCATTTTCTGACCAGCGCGTTTGACAATGGCTTTCCGGACGCGTTCATCCGGGAGCTGAAGAGATACGTCGCGCCCGTCAACCGCCAGATCTTCGGTCCGCACCGCGTCTTTCGCTAATCGTTTGAAACCGGATGCCGGATCACGGTCTTCCAGCTCTCCGGCTTCGCCTTCGTAATATCGGAGAGGTAGATTTCGTGGTGCATGCGCTCCTCCGAAAAATCGGTCCGGTATCCTTGGGCGGTGGCATACGCATCCATGGCCGCGACCGTCGCGGGCTCCGCGTCAAACGGCCCCACGTGCATGCACTGAACGCACAATCCCTCGTCGTAGGAAAAGAACTCCGCCGCAGAGAAGTTAGTTTTTTTCTTTTTCGTCACCTCGGCGACTGCCCATTCGAAGTCCTCCCTCCGGACGAAATCCGGCAGCCGCAGCATGGAGATCCAGCAAAACTGGTCCTTCCGGGAAAAGTCCACGCCGGGGCGACCGTCCATCCACCAGAGCCCCTCGAGCGGCGGCACGACATACTCGAAAAAGCCCTCGATTTTGCGGTCGCCCCTGTGGCTCATCTTGATCGTATAGGCGATCGCGTACACGATGCCCACCGCGCGCTTGTAATCCCCGTCCGCGTCGTTCGGATTTCCTCGCCCCCGCACCGCGACGAAGTTCATCTTTGGAATCCGAACAATCCCAGGCTTTTCCTTGGGCAAATAGAAGTCCTTGTACTCCTTCTTGAAATCAAACGCCATGCTTCGCCTTCAGCTTTCCGCAGAATTCATCAATCGCGGCGCGGTTTTTCTCCGCGTTTTGGGCGGACGGATCGACGAGGCTCAATTCTGCGACCACGTTCTTCGCCTGTGCCCGGAGCATTTCCAGCGCGCCTTTCGTCTCTCCGCCCGCGCAGCACGCGATCAGTCCGACCGGAATCTCTTCAAGCGCATGCTCCTTCAAAAACCGCTTCATCGGCGGCACAATTCTGCTCGCCCATACCGGCGTCGCGAGCACGACCAGATCGTACTTGCCCTTTCCAAAACGATAGGGTTTCAGCCTGCGCGACCTGCCGACCATCGCCGCAAAGCCTCCGACGACCATCTGCATCGCCCGGTTATGCGGGTAGGGTCTCCTCGTCTCGAGCCGCAGCACTTCGGCACCCAACCTCGTGGCGACCGCCTCCGCGACGTACTTCGTGTGCCCGCTCAGGGAGAAATAGACGACGATTGCCTTCATAACTCACCGCTCCTTATATGATCGATTTCACGCTTTTCTGATTTCAATGAATTTAACAAATTATACCACGTCCAATTTCCGAGATCAACCGTGTTTTGCGCTCATATCGAGAAAAAGCCGCTCCCCGGATGGGGAACGGTGGTCGGTCGGTCAACCGACGGGGATCATGATTTCAACTTCGCAATGGTCGTTGCCTTCATCCCAGAGGATGTACTTCTCGATGGTCGGAAGGTCGAGCTGCCTGTAGTCGCTCTGGGGCATGAACTCTCCGTAGACGCGCTTCCATGCGTTTCCAAGCGCGCCCTCTGAGATCGCGCCCGACACGGGGAAGATGAGGAACCTCGTCCCCGGATACGCGAAAGCGTCGAAATGACCCGCGTGCCCCGCGTACTCCATGCCGCACATGTAGTCGTTGTTCCCCTCGGCGTCGAAACCGAAGCAGAGCCCCAACCCGCATGCGCCCGTCATTTCGGATAGCCTCTCGAGCGATCCGTCGGCCTTCACGATTCCCCAGGTGCCGCCCGCCTGAGGCGTCGTTCTGCGCACCCCCACAACCTGAAACGCTTCCTTCTCGATGACCCTGTAATCCATTTCTGTCCCTCCCGTGATCGTCATTGAAAATACCATGCGAGGGTAGAACGTGAGCCGGACGTCCGGCCTGCGCGCCTCCTGCGGCGAAACGCCGTGGAGCCGTCTGAACGCGGCTGAGAACGCGTCGGCGGAGTCGTAACCGTACTTTACCGCCACGTCGATCACGCGCATGTCCGTTTCCCGAAGATCGCGCGCCGCTACGGAAAGCCGCCGCCTGCGGACGTATTCCGAGAGCTGGATGCCAGTAAGCGGTCCGAACAGCCGCTGGAACACGGAGTAGGGCGTCAGCAGGATCCGGCTCATCTCATCCGGATCGATTTCCCCGTCCAGATTCTCCTCGATGTACCCGATCGCTTGGTTCATCCGGTCGATCCATTCCATCTCCATCACTCCTCGCAGGATGAGAATAGCACGCCGCGGCACGCTGCGTCCGATTTTTCGCGCACAAAAAAGAACGGGTGGGCGATCAATCGTCGCGCACCCGCATAAGCTCGTACATCATGATTCCCGCCGCGACCGCCGCGTTGAGGGATTCCGCGCCGCCTCGCATGGGGAGCCGGACGAACCGAGTCGCGGTATTTCGCACCGCGTCCGAGATCCCGTGCGCCTCGCTCCCGATGACGAGGACGAAGCGGCTTCCGGGATCGCCCGCCGCGTAGAAATCCGCTCCGTCGAGGGCGGACGCGAGGATCGCGCTGCCCCTCATTCGCATATGAAGGAGCGCTCCGGCCAAATCGTTTTCCCGCGCGAAAGGCAACCGGAAGCCTGACCCCATGGCGGCGCGGAGCACCTTCGGCGACGTGGCGTCCGCGCACCCTTCGCCGAAGAGAATCGCCTGAAAGCCCGCCGCGTCCGCCGTGCGCCAGATCGTGCCCACGTTTCCCGGGTCCTGCACGCCGTCGAGCGCCACAACGCGGTCAGGCGTGCCGTCGAGGGCGATGGGGGAAGGCGCCTCGAACGCGACGCACGCGCCCTGTGGGGATTTTGTGTCGGAGATGGCCTCGAGAATCCCTTCCGGCACGACGTGCGCGCGGCAGGGGAGCGACTCGAGGAACGCCAGCTTTTCCCGCGTTCCGACCGCCTCGCGCGGAACGAGCCCGCAGGCGAGCGCCTCCCGGATCATGACATCGCCCTCGACAAGAATCAGTCCCGTCTCCGCGCGCGCCGCGCGTCCGGAAAGCGATTTCATCAGCTTGACGAGGGTGTTTTTCGCGCTCGTGATCTCGTCCATCCAAAATCTCCTACGGAAGCTTTTTTGTTTATTATACCGCGCCCGCGCGCAGCGCGCAACCCGCCGTTTATGCGAATGAAAACGGGGCTGTGTAAACAAACGTACGGAAAAATGAGGAGTGATTTGCGCGGTGTACGCCACAGGCGATAATATGTCTTTGCAACACAAACGTATCAAGAAGTTAAAGAAAACGGATTGTCATTTCCGCCCAACTTCTATATAATCAATTCAACCAGATATGGAGGTGTATCTATGCAACGCGTTTACAACTTCGCGGCCGGCCCGTCCACCATGCCCGAAGCGGCGCTCCAAAAAGCGGCGGACGAACTGCTGTCCTACGGCTCGACGGGCATGTCCGTCATGGAGATGAGCCATCGCGCGAAGATGTATATCGAGATCTTCGACGAGGTGGAAGCACTGGTGCGCGAGCTGATGAAGGTTCCGGAGGATTACGCGGTGCTCTTCCTCCAGGGCGGCGCCATGGGTCAGTTCGCGGCGGTCCCCATGAACCTCATGGGCCGTTCCGGCAAGGCCGATTACGTCGATTCCGGCAACTTCGCTTCGACCGCCATGAAGGAGGCGAAAAAGTACGGCGCAGTGAGCTGCGTGGCTTCCTCCGCCGCTCTTTCCTATGCGCGCATCCCCGATCTCGACCCCGCCACGTTCGATCCGGGCGCGGATTACTTCCATATCACAACCAACAACACCATCTTTGGAACTCGCTACGATCAGCTTCCCGAGACGGGCGAGGTTCCCCTCGTCGCTGACATGAGCTCCAATATCCTCAGTGAAGTCTACGACGTCTCGAAGTTCGGCGTCATCTATGCGGGCGCGCAGAAGAACATCGGTCCGGCGGGCTTCGCGCTCGTGATCGTGAAAAAATCCCTGTTCGGCCGCGCGCTCCCTATCACGCCCTCCGTCCTCCACTGGGAGAAAGAGGCGGATAAGGGAAGCATGCTGAACACGCCTCCGACCTTTGCCGTCTACATGGCGGGCCTTTGCCTCAAGTGGCTGAAAGAAAAGGGCGGCGTCCCCGCCATTGAAAAAACGAACATCGAAAAGGCGAACATTCTCTACGACGCGCTGGACGACTCCGACTTCTACAAGCCCGTCGTTTCAGAGAAAAAATTCCGCTCCCGCATGAACGTCACATTCAACACGCCCTCCCCGGAACTCGACGATCTGTTCGCGAAGGAGGCGGGAAAGGCCGGTCTTGCGAACATCAAAGGCCACCGGCTCGTGGGCGGCATCCGCGCCAGCATCTACAACGCCATGCCCGTCGAGGGCGTCCAGGCGCTCGCCGCATTCATGAAAAAATTCGAAACGGAGCACAGATAGCGATGTATCAGATTAAAACGCTCAATTCGATTTCTCCGGTGTTCGCAGACGTGCTCGACGAAAACAGGTTCGCGGTGTGCGCCGACTGTGAGAAACCGGACGCCATTATCGTACGCTCGGCTGACATGCATTCGTACGCGCTTGACGAGAACACGCTGTGCGTCGCGCGCGCGGGCGCGGGTTACAACAACATTCCCGTAGACGAATACGCCGTGCGCGGCGTGGTCGCGTTCAACACGCCCGGCGCGAACGCCAACGCGGTCAAGGAGCTCGTGCTCGCTGGCATGCTCCTCGCTTCACGCAAAATTGTCGAGTCCATCAACTGGTGCCACACCATCGCGGACAAGGGCGCCGAGGTCGAAAAGCTCGTCGAGAAGGGCAAGAACCAGTTCGTCGGCCCGGAACTCGCCGGGAAGACGCTGGGCGTAATCGGCCTGGGCGCGGTCGGGAGGCTCGTCGCCAATGCCTCCGTCTCCCTCGATATGAACGTGCTCGGCCATGACCCCTTTATTTCGGTCGACAACGCGTGGCTGCTCTCTCGCGCGGTGAAGCACGCGACGGACATGGATCAGGTGCTTGCCGCAAGCGATTATGTCTCCGTTCACGTACCCCTCGCGGCGGAAACGAGGAACATGTTCGGCGCGGAGAAGCTTGCGAAGATGAAGCCAACCGCCGTCCTCCTGAACTTCTCGCGCGGCGGGCTTGTCGACAACGAGGCGGTGAAGGCGGCGCTCCTGGCGAACAGGCTGCGCGCGTACGTCACCGACTTTCCGTCCGCCGACCTGATCGGCGCGCCCGGCGTCATCTGCATCCCGCACCTCGGCGCGTCGACGCCCGAGAGCGAGGATAACTGCGTCGTGATGGCCTCCCGCCAGATCATGAACTACATCGAGCGCGGCTCCATCATCAATTCCGTCAATTTCCCGGACTGCCCGCTCGGCCCCGTCCGGAAGCCTCGGCTTCTCATCCTTCATAAGAACGTACCAAACGTCATTCAGGGCGTGCTGAAGCTGGTAACGGAGTCCGAAGAGAACCTGAACATCGACGACATGGTCAACAAGTCGCGCGGCATCTTTGCAGTCACCGCGCTTGATTTCGACAAGGCGCCTTCGGGGGAACTCGTCGACAGGATCGCCACCTTGCTCACGACCTATCGGGTCAGGCTCCTGACCCCGGAGGCGTAGCGTGGCGGGCGCATACCGCGCGCCCGGTTTTTCGTCGGGCGAAATCCTGCTTCCCGCGCCGGGCGTCGACCTTGAAAAATGGGCCGTGATCGCCTGCGACCAGTTTACATCGAATCCGGACTACTGGCGCGCGGCGGAGGCGCTCGTGGGGGATTCTCCCTCGACGCTGCGGCTTACGCTCCCGGAAATCTACCTCGGCGAGAGCGAGGCGCACGCGCAATCGATCCGCGCCGCCATGCGGGATTGCCTCGCGAAAAAACTGCTCGTCCCTGCCGTGGAGGACGGCTTCGTACTCGTCGACCGCGCGACGAGAGGCGGCCACAGGCTCGGGCTCGTCGGGCTGATCGACCTTGAGGCGTATGATTACGCGCCCGGCGCGCGAGCGCTCGTTCGGCCTACGGAGGGCACCATCCCCGAGCGCGTCCCCCCGCGCGCGAAGATCCGCGCGGGCGCTATGGTCGAGCTTCCGCACGTCATGATGCTGATCGACGACCCGGAAAGGACGCTCATCGAATCACTCGCATCCGAGCGCGGGAACATGCGCCCGCTCTACGACTTCGATCTGATGCTCGGCGGAGGGCGCATCGCAGGCTTCGCCGTCGAGGACGCGCTCGCCCAAAGGGCGGCGGACGCGCTGAACGCGCTCGGCAAAAAATCCGGCGGGCTTCTCTATGCCGTCGGCGACGGAAACCACTCGCTCGCCGCCGCCAAGAACTGCTGGAACGACATCAAAGAGACGCTCTCGCCGGAGGAAACCGCCGCGCATCCGGCCCGGCACGCGCTTGTCGAGCTTGTGAACATCCATTCGTCGGCGCTCGCCTTCGAGCCAATCCACCGCGTGCTGACGGGTGTTGACGGCGGGGAAGCGGTGGCGGCATATGAGGCTTGCCTCGCGGCGCGCGGCATCCCCGTGCGCGCGGGCGGCGACGTGCGCATCGTCGCGGACGGCATCGAAAAAGGTTACGGCTTCGACGCCCATCCCCTCGCAGAACTTCAGACATTCCTGCTCGACTTCGCGGCGAATGCGCCCGGCGCCGAGCTCGACTACATCCACGGCGAGGACGAGCTGCGCGCGCTCGCTTCCAAAGGCGGGGTCGGCTTCCTGCTCCGCGAGATCGACAAGGCAGAGCTCTTCCCGGCCATCCGCGAAAGGGGCGTCCTGCCCAGGAAGGCGTTTTCCATGGGCGAAGCGCGCGACAAGCGGTACTACCTCGAAGCGCGCTCCCTCTCGAACTGAATCGAATCTGCGCCTTATCTCCGGCATAAACATGTATCAATGTTTGCCGGAGGTATTTTATGAAGAGATTTATCATCCTCGCGCTCGCGCTTTTTCTTCTCCCCGCCCTCGTGCTGTCGGAGGAGATCGAGACAATCGAGGAGGATTTCAAAGTCGAGGCGAAGGGCGCGATCCTGATCGAGGCGGTCAGCGGCCGTGTTCTCTACGAACAGAACGCGGATCAGATGCTGCCCATGGCGTCGACGACGAAAATCATGACCTGCCTTCTCGCGCTCGAGCATTCTTCGCTCAACGAAACCGTGACGGCGGGCGCGAACGCGTACGGAACCTCCGGCACGTCCATCTATCTCTCGGAGGGCGAGACGCTCACCATGGAGCAGATGCTCTACGGCCTGATGCTTCGAAGCGGAAATGACGCGGCCGTGGCGGTCGCGGAGCACGTCGCGGGCAGTGTGGACGCGTTCGCCGATCTCATGAACGCGCGCGCGGCGCAGTTGGGCGCGGACGCGCACTTTGTGAACCCCCACGGCCTTGACGCCAAGGGACACGCGGCGTCCGCGCGCGCCATGGCGCTCATCCTGCGCGAGGCGATCAGGAACGAAGACTTCGTCCGCATCGCGTCCACCAAGAAGAAAATCATTCCCTGGCCCGGCAACGAGTTCAGCCGCGTTCTGCAAAACAAAAACCGCCTGCTCACCTCCTGTGAGGGCGCGCTGGCGGGCAAGACGGGCTATACGGATGGAGCGGGGCGTTGCCTCGTTTTCTCGGCAGAGCGGGATGGGATGGTGCTTGTGGGCGCGCTTCTCAACTGTCCCGCCTGGTTTGATACGGCCGAAATGCTCCTCAATTACGGTTACGAGTATTACGCAATGGAAGATTTTTACGATGCGGGGCAGACCGTCGAAACGCTCGACATCTCGGGCGGCCAGTCGCACAGGGTCGACCTCGTCGCCGCGACCCCGTTCGCGTTTCCTTTAAAAATCGGGGAGACCTACGAGATCGGCCTTCAGATTCCGGAAGCCGCGTCCGCACCGGTAAGGGCGGGCGACGTCGCAGGCCGCGCGGTCGCCTACATCGACGGCGTCGAGATCGCGTCCGTGGATCTACTCTACGGCAGGGACGTTCCCATCAACAACATGGAGTCCGCACTCCGAAGGGTCATCGACGCGTGGCTCCTTGCCTTTTGATCATTCTATCCCGGAAATGCGCCCTCCCGACCCGTCGATAAGCGACGCGTCGCCAGCTTCCGTCGCGCAGAAGAGGCCCGGCCCGACGCGCACAAACTCGTCAAACTTCGCCTCCGTCACGATTTCACCGTCCCCGCGCATCATGCCGAACATTATGTCGTAGGAGTCAGCCGCCATAACGCCGTAAGCGAACAGCGCGTTTTCCCCTTCGCCCTCGAGAAGCCGGATGGTGTTATACTTCGCAGATACCGGAACGCCGCTTCCGTTGGCGAGATAAGCGCTCGCCGCGGCCCAGTCGCCGTCCCGGACCACGTAGAGGCCGCCCGCTTCGCTGACCGAAGCGGTGGGGGAGGCGACGAAGCGCGCCGCCCCGTCCGCGCCCAGCACGGTCACGCCCTCGCTCCCGTACAGCACGACGCTCGCGCCAGACAGGCGGGGGGAGGCGTCGGCAACGTCCGTCTCGAACGCCTTTGAAAGGCCGTCCGCGCCGACTTCGTACAGCGCGAGCGCGCCGCCCTTCACGGCGAGGATACGGTTTCCCTCCCGCTCGATGAAGTCGAAATCCGGATTAACCGCTACGGCGCCGGTGGCGTCGATGACGCCGTAGCCCGTCTGGGTGGAGACGACCGCGTACCCGTCCTTGAAATCCCCGGCGTATTCGTATTGAGCCGGAATCTTCCACGCGCCGTCCCTTCCGATGTATCCGAACCGTACGCTCCCGCCGTCGCAGACGGGCATGAGATCCTCGGAAAACATCCCGAGCCCGTAGAGCACATAGATGCCCATCTGCCATTTGATGCCGTTCTCCGCGAGCAGCGCGAGCGGGTCGGCGATATCGTCGTTGACGTTCCCCGAGAGCGTCAGAAACGCACCGTCGCCCGCGTAGGCGATCGCGGCATACGCGTCCGCACTCTCTGCGCCCGCGCCCGATACGATCCGGTATGAACCGTCCGCGCCGCAAATGAAGGACGCTCCGGCCCATGCGACCGATGTGTATGAGAAGTCGGTTCGCTCTTCGCCCTCGGGCGACAGGATGGCATACCGGAGCGCGCCTCCCACCTGGGTCCCGGCGGCATAGCCCGCGACCGTTCCGTCGTCCGCGTACAGTGCGTAGAGATCCTCGTATATCCCGGGCGCGATGATTGTCGTCCCATTCTCGTCCACGACCGCCGCGCCGCCCTCGAAGCGGAACGCATAGCCCTCCGCGCGCGCGGTAGAGCCGAGCAGAATCAGCGACAGGAGCACCGCGATGATGCGCCTCATATGCACCTCTCATGTTCCTTTTGTGGCGTGACATTCCGACACGCATACCTAATTGTATCACGGATCGTTGAAATTAACGAGCATTTTTTCGTGGGAAGTATGGACATTTCTGCCGGGAGGTGATATAATACTGACTTGTCGGCGGGTTCTTCTCCCTTCCGCGCCAGCTGCGCCCGTAGCTCAGTCGGATAGAGCAACGGCCTTCTAAGCCGTGGGTCAGGGGTTCGAATCCCTTCGGGCGCGCCAGATATGGTGGGTATAGCTCAGTTGGTTAGAGTGCCAGGTTGTGGCCCTG
>JAEZRP010000017.1 GCA_023444095.1 Bacillota bacterium | reverse complement strand
TGGATTCCAAGGGTGAGCTGCTCATTACCATCATGTCCAGCCTCGCCCAAGAGGAAAGCCGCTCCATCTCCGAGAACGTGACCTGGGGCAAGCGCAAAAAGATGGCGGACGGCAAGGTGAACCTGCCTTATAAGCACTTCCTTGGATACCGCAAAGGCGCGGACGGCCTGCCGGAGATCGTGCCCGAGGAAGCGGTCATCGTGAAGGACATTTACCGCATGTTCCTCGAAGGGAAGTCGCCCGCTTACATCGCGCGCCACCTGACGGAGCGAGGCATCCCAACGCCGGGTGGCAAGGTGAACTGGCGGCCCAATACTGTGGAGAGCATCCTTACCAACGAAAAGTATAAGGGCGATGCCCTCCTGCAAAAGACCTTTTGCACAGACTTCCTGACCAAGAAAATGAAGGCAAACGAGGGCGAAGTACCACAATACTATGTGGAGGGCAGCCACCCGGCCATCATAGAGCCTGAGGTATTTGACGCGGTTCAGGTCGAATTGAAGCGCCGGAAGCAACAGGGCCGCAGGAACTACACGCCGCATTGCTTCTCTGGCCGCATATACTGCGACGAGTGCGGCGAGTTGTACGGCAGCAAGGTGTGGCATTCGCATACCGTGTGGAAATGCAACGCAAAGCATAAGCGGCGCGTTGCCTGCTCCACACCTGCCCTACGCAACGAAACCATACAGGATGCCTTTGTGCGGGCCTTTAATCAAGTTATCGACCGCAAAGACGAGATCATCCAAATCTGCGAAGATACCCTGAGGGAACGCTGCGATGTCTCCGGGCTGTCGGAGCGGCTGGGCGAGCCTCGCATGGAACTGGAGATCATCACGGAGCTTATGCAACGCCACATCAGCGTCAATGCGCATATGGCAATCGATCAGGCCGAGTATCAGCGGCAATATGACGAGTATGAAGCCCGATATCACGAAGCCCAGCGGCGTATCGCCGATGTTGAGGCGCGCCGGGATGCCCTCACCGCCAAGCGCGGCAAGCTCAAGGGATATCTTTATATGCTGCGCGAGCAAGGGCCGATCAGGACGTTCAACGAAACGCTATGGTGCGGCGCGGTGGAGCAGGTACGGATACTGAAAGACGGAACCATGAGCTTCATTTTCAAGGACGGGGCTGTGGTAGAAAGGTAAGGCCCAGCGGGAGGCCGCAGGTTCATATCGGGCCTGCGGCCTCATCACATAGACTCATCTTTTGTAGGCGTAAACAGGGCTTGCCTCAAACTATGCGTTTTGATAAATCCATGCTTCCAAAGAATCTTTCCTCTTTGCAATAACTGTTATGCCTAACGCGGTAATATCCGAGTTAGTGCTTTCAGTTATTCTGACTGCTACCACAGGTTTTCCTATGCTAATTGCATATTTGATTTCATCCATAGCCATCCCAAAATTATTTGCTGGTCGGTTTGAACATATTACTACGCTTGCATATTTGATTTGTTTTTGTATTTGCGGGTCAACATTGTATCTTCGGTCAATGATATCAAACGGAGAGCTACTTGGCACAGAGTAATCTCTTACACTAAACTTCGTGCGGTCTAGAAGTGCACTTATTTCCAGATAATCACTATTATTCCAACGATGCGGTATGAAAACATTAATCATTACTGTATCCTCCCAGCAACTATATATTATTCAAAGAACCATACCACCGACGAACTTACCAATTCATCTCAGTTCCTTCTTCAGTGCCGCATAAAACTCTCTAGTTTCTATTCCGCGTCGTTCATTTAATTCGTATCGCCCATACTGTTGTTGCATTTGTCGCTCGATTTGTTTTCGAACCGATACATACTTATCGACATCTGCTGTGGTTTTTAATCGAGGCCAATAACTAAGGTAGCTTGGCAAAATAACGTCAGATCTAAGAAAACTGGCGGTGGGCATATCTACTTGCGCCGACATTCCTATTTCAAAAGGAACCCACCAAGAATGTTTAGTATTGTCCGTCATTAACACAATTATATCGGTGCAAGTATTTAGATTCTCCTTAATGTGATCGGTAAGGGCTTTCCCTCCACTATTAATGCTGCTGTCAAGAACATCAAGATATGATGTAACGCCGTTCTTAGCGAATGCATCTCGCAATGCTACCGCTTGAGTTGAATCCTCATTTTTATGGGAAATGAAAACCTTCACTGATTAATTACCTCCTATATTGTGTTTTTCTTCACAAGATTCCAATAGTGTTGTCCCTGTGCGGTCAACTTACAGGATTTATGATTAATTGCCGCATAATACATATGTTCAGCATCGACCGGAACCACTAAATTCAGCTTAACATATCTTTGTAAAATAGAAAAAATAGCTTCGTGTTCCTTATTTATATCCTTAACATCAGCTTCGTGCTTATCTGGCTCATATGTTGGATCGAGCTTATACTCCTCATATGGTGAAGAAAAAAATTCTGTTATCCTGCGCAATTCCGATATCTGAATTGGTGGTGCATTTTTTCTTAAAGAAACAAAGCTTTTTATATTTGCCTTAAATTCTGGCCGCTGTTCCCACGCGCCAAGGGATCGATCAATATAAGCATAAATGCTCCCTGGTGAAACTTCCCCAAGCAAGTTCATTGCACCACCATATAATGCCTCAACTAGCAATGATGTGTATACTCCATGTCCGTTTTCCTCTGTGGCATATTCAGACTCTCCACAGGCAGCAAGCACCGTTGTACTACTACGTAATATCGAATAATTCGGCATCTCAGTTGAATTAGCAACCGCACCACTACAGCAGCTATCAAGAATAATAACTTTATTCTGCGCTCTTGAATTTGATACAAGGCCCATAACATCATTAAGTGAAAGTCCTTCATCAGGACGACTTATTTCGCTCGTGCACAGATAGCCGCCCAGCGCATCAATCGATCCATGTCCAGCATAATAGAAAACTGCAATTTCCGACTCACTCTTAAATAACTCTTCAATGGCATCTTTTAGCTCAGTCCTAGTAATATATGATGCTTCACTAGTAGCACTCATGAGTTTCACATCAAAATTCAATGTGCCGTCCCCATTGCGTTCCAAGGCCGATTTTACTGAATTTGCATCATTAACACATCCGTGCAGATCCCCCACGGATTTGTAACTATCAATTCCTACACATAAAGCCTTTCGCATTTTTGCCTCCTGACTGCACGAGAACAAAATTTACCATCGCGTAACAATACTCGGCCAAACGAAAGAGAAAAGCAAAATCTAAGGCGGAATTTTGTCTCATTCTGTTATTATATGTATTATAGTACCAATGGGATAAGTTTACAATGCCACGCTACGCGTTTTACAAATTATTAATGAACTTTCCGTACTACCCCAGCCAACATCAACGACGTTTCCCTGGTTTCGGAGATCCTTGATGAGATTGAACGGCGGCTTGGGCATCTTCCGCGATAGATGGGATTTGACGCGGGATATCACTGCGCATGGATCGCGCATCTTCTGGAGAAAAGGGGGTTCGGGGTGTGATGGTTACCGGAGGCACGCCGTTTAGCCGGGTTTGATTCGGGAAACGGCGTTTCCAGTATGACGGGGGCTTCGACGCGTATATATGCGCAGGATTGGTTTCGCGGTTTTCGCGTTTACGCGCACATGTGAGTCAACCTTGACACAGCAACACATTTACCATATACTTATTATACTGGAGATGGTGTTGTGGAAAATTTCAAGGAAGAATCAGTAGGCGTACTATTCGATACAGCAAAAACTGAATATACTCATGAACAAGACAGATCGGCACTGATTGATTCGAAAGTCAATATTGCATTGCCTATTATCGCAGCATTTTTCCTCGCAGTTGCTGGGCAATGCGCGTTTTTCAAAATATCCGGTCTTCCCACGTCTAATTTCGGAGAATTTCTGCAAGGTGGCAGCCTTTTTCTGCTATATTCTATCTCGGTCATATTTTCGGGGCTGGCCACCGCGTGGATGGTTCGTGCAATATACCCACGCAATTACCAAGCGATTAACTCAATGCACTTTTATAATGAAGCTTTGCTCAAAGAAGAGCCGAATATCATCAAAATCGAAGTGATACGGTATTTTATCGAGGCAAATGCAACTAATAAGGATCAAAATGATTTGAGAATGAAATTGTACTCGCGGGGATGGCTGTGGGCTGCAATCTCCGCTGGTGCATTTGTATTCTACATTATCCTATATAATATCATCATGAAAGGAGCATAAGCGTATGCCAGACGAGCTTGATAAGAACATCCAAACGATTAAAGATGGACATTTACCTCCACTCAATGTTTCACCAGCCAAATCTGATACAGGCGGTCTCAAGGGATCTCAGCGCGGCGGTAACAAAGGCCTCGCACCGACGACTTACGGATTGCATATGGAAACAGCCGAGAAGAAAGTCGAGCAGGAAAATAAGCCATGAGTTGCAGCTTCCTTGTGTAATGATGCACCCCCATGCACCCAATGCACCCGCGTACCTAATGTCCCTTTATACAAAAGGCTCGGTCATTGATGCAATGGCCGAGCCCTTTTTCTATGTCGGGCCAATCGTCACAATCATTTTCCTGCGATCGCATCCTCATGGGTGCGGTTGCGCCACGCGTCCAAAATTCCAATGGTGGTTTCCGCCCAGCTGTAATCCTGCAAGTACGCGCCGTTATAGATCGAGGAAGCGCCCGGTGTCCCGGCCAGGTAGTCGTAGGAGTCGCAGCGAAACGAGCCGAGCACCACCCTTCGCTTTCCATTGATCGCCTCCACGATTTCCCCGATCCCGTTTTTTTCAAGGATGTTCTTTAAGTGCATGGCGGTCTTCCGATACCGGGCCAGCTGTACCGCACCGGCAGGCTCGTCTTCCCAAAGGCACGTGATGGCGTCTCCGGCGGAGACAAAACCGCCCTTTCGGCCCACCAGCAGCGCCAGAAGCTCCTTGGCCTTCGAGATGTTGAACAAGACTGCCTTGTCGTCGACAAATACATCGAAATGCCCGAACGTGCGGATGAATACCCGGCCCCGGCGTTCCCCGGCGTGGGAGAAGGCCGGCATCTGCTTGCGCCTGATCGCAGCGTCGATCGCCGGAGAATACAACACGGATTGATTCCCGCCGCAGATTTTGGCCCTGTTGATCGCCCGATCCGCCTGCTCGATCAGGCTGGCGCAGGCGCACTGTGGGGAATCCTGGAGCGCACAACCGATGCTGGCGGAAACCGTCGGCGCGCCGGGCCGCCGCAGTGCCGCGCACAGGATGCGCAGCCGCTCCTGGAGAAGGCTCTCGTCTTCCGCTTTTGACATGAGCAGCGCAAAGCCGT
Organism: Bacillota bacterium; assembly: GCA_023444095.1. Lineage (GTDB taxonomy): Bacteria > Bacillota > Clostridia > Christensenellales > Aristaeellaceae > RUG11247. The sequence continues at coordinate 30,056 of JAEZRP010000017.1, read as the reverse complement.
CTGCGCCATGGCGACAGCACAATTCTCCTTCGTGCAGCGAAGCGCGGATGGTCTGGGCAGCTTGGCGGAGGACGTCGTTTCCGCCGCTATGTCCTTTCGCACGTTTGATATCCTCGAAATGATCGATGTTGATGATGACCAGCGCGAAGCGAGCGCCATCATGGGCTGCCAGCCGCCTGTCCACGGCCTGTTCGAAGCACAGCCGGTTGGGCAGGCGCGTGAGCGGATCCATATTGGCCTGCTCCCACATGCGGACCTCCTGAAGCTTCCGCTCGTGCACGTCGGCCATCACCAGGAAGGCGTAGGCGCGCCGCGACGGTTCGTCGCGGGCCGTCGTCAGCATGAGCCGGACCCATCGGGGACCAACGGCGCTCCCGGGCGCCCTCAGCCTGCATTCGCAACTGGCGGAATCCGGTTTCTGGGTGCCTTTGACGCAATCCATGATCGACGCAACCGATGGGCGATCGTCGGGCAAGACCGCCTGATCCCGCAGGAAGGTTATGGTTTCCGAGAGTCCCGCGCCGTCCGGCAACCAACGGGGCAGTACGTCCGAGGCGGATCTGACGACTTCCCCGGTTTCCAGATCGAATATCATGGACAATTGCGCATTTGCGGTTGTCGAACGGCGGTACAGCGCCTCTATGCCGACTTCCCGGTCCTTTTCCGGTTGAATGTCGGACGGGTTGCGAACTTGGCCGATATGATGGAACCTGTGAAATTCGACCGCGCGGATCAGGGATTCCCCTCCGGACACAACACAGGTGAACGCGACGCGGTATTCCTCTGCGCAGCTTCCCTGCCTGTCGTGCAGCTTGAGGGATCCCTCGACGAGGCTGACGTCGGCCGTAAGAGGTCTTTCTTCGAGCGAGAGACATTGCATTTCGTAGCTCTGCGCGGAGAAGACCGCGCTTATTTCGATCATTTCAAGCGTGGCGCGCTTCCCCTGCGCGCTTTCCGGCGCGGTATCCCCGCGCCAGATGACGTCTTCCGAGAGGTGGCGCGCCGCATGTTCCCGGTCATCCGGCCTGTATTGCGCGCGTAAGAACGCGCCGCATGCGCCTAGCGCACGGTTCTTTTTTGTGGTCATGACTGTCACTTCGTTTCTATGTACGGTGCGAACGGACACGATTTTAGAAATGATGGCTGCGTTTTTATTTTACAATTTCATTCCATCTCCGTCAAGTTATCTTTCCGGAGAATCGGATTTCACATATAAACGAATCATAAATCCTCATTATTTACATAATTTACATAAAATAGAACGAAAAAGGAACGTCCAAGGAACGTATATAGAACAACACATCGACATAATGAGAATCAATAGAAAAATATGACAATTCAATAGTAGTCAGCAAAACAGGCGAAAGCCTGCGACGCAAAGCTATAGGGCCTGATAAAAATGAAGGCAGCCAGTTGCAAACTTGTTTGTGCTGAGCTGCATTTTTGTTGTGATCGGACAGAAACAGTCCGCCAGGCGATACACCAAGCCGATGCGGAGTGGGGAAAAAAGCGCTGCCGGGCAGATGACCGGACGAGTGCGGTGGAGTTGATTTGATGAACGAGAAGCTGGGGCTGGCGAAATATCTGGACAACCTGCGGATCAGAAAGACCGCGTTGGGCGGCTTCGACCGGGAAGATGTGTATCGCGTACTTCAGGAGATCGAAGTCCTGTACCGCGAAACGTTGACCGATCTGGAACAAAAGAACGAATCCCTCCTGCAACAACTGGCTGAGGCGCATGACATGGCCGAATCCAGGCAGCGAGATTTTGAATTGCGAAGCGAACCGCGCGAGTCACGGGGCGGCGGCTCGGCGGACCGCGTCGTTCAGCATCGGCTGGAGGTTCTGGATAAGGTGATTCAGGACTTCCACAAGGGCAGCAGCGGCATCCTGGAGGATGCGCGCGTTCAGGCCGCGGCGCTCCTGGAAGAAGCACGTGGGCAGTCGGAAGACATTGTGAACCAGGCATACAGCCATGCGAGCGAGATCGTCGATCTGGCGAACAGCCGGGCTTCGAAGATACTCCTTGATGCAAGGCAGGCCGCCCAGAAGATTGAGGAGGGCGGAAGGAAATCCGCGGAAAGGGAGCTGGAGCGCGCGCTGGCGGTACAGCAAGAGACGCGGCAATGCCTCTTGGAACTGAGAGAGGCGCACGACCGGATCGGCATATTGATGAACCGGTATGGGGACGATCCGGAAGCGGAGAAGGCTCGATCCACCCCGGAGATTCTCGCGTTGGGGAGCGAGGCACGCAGCGACTTAAATGACAATTGAGGTAGCGCATGGCGAAACGAGATGACGGAATCGGCGCGGTTGACGTACAGGCGGTCTTGGCCGAAAGACGCAACCGGGAGCGGCGCAAAAAGGGTTGGAGGAAATTTCTCCTCTGGCTGGCCGCAATCGCAGGCCTGACCTATCTTTTGTTTACGTACGTCATCGGCGTGGCGATCGTTCAGGGAAATTCAATGGCCCCGGCGATGCCCCGGGGGAGCTTCATCCTCTTTGTCCGAATCGGGGTCCGATACGGGGCGGGCGATATTGCCGTCGCGACGGCGGATGGAAAGACCGTCATCAAGCGCGTTGTCGCCTGCGAAGGTGACGCCGTCGCCTTTGACATCAATACCGGCGCCCTCATGATCAATGGACAGGCGGAAACGAGTGGGTACGAGCGAGGGAAAACGCTGGCCAGGGGCGTCGACCGTCTGACTGTTTCGTCCGACCACGCATATCTTCTGGGCGACAATCGGGAGATATCCACCGATTCACGGGATTTCGGCGAAGTTCCCCTTGCGTGGATTCTTGGCAAGGTATTCTTTATTGCCAGAGGCGTTTGAAACCGTGGTACAGGACCGACACAAGGCGAGAGGGATTGGTGATGGGCATGAAGAATTGGAAGCGCAAGGACAGGATCGTCCAGGCCGCAATCGGGCTGATTACGGTTGCGGTCATTCTGCTGTCCACGCTCGATCTGCCCTTTGGCGAATATGTCGAGGCGGCGGCCCCGGAGCGCGACAGGCAGGGCGAGCAGACCGTCCAGAGCCTTGATCCCCAAAGCCCGCCCGATGCTCAGCAGCAGGCGGTCCAAATGGAGCCGGAGAAGGCGGCGGAACAGTCGCCTGAGCCGGAGGCGGATGGCCAGGATCTGCAGATCTCCGGTCGATCACCGGAGGAAACGCTCCCGCCGCAGGAGAGTCAGACCCTGCCTCATGCCGAAATGCCCACGCCCGAGATCACGTCTACGCCTGAGATCACGTCTACGCCTGAGATCACGTCCACGCCTGAGATCACGCCCGCGCCGGTGATCACGCCCGCGCCGGAGATGACATCCGCGCCGGAAATCACGCCTGTGCCGGAGATCACGTCCGAACCGGTTTCAGTCGATGCGCCTTCGGGTGAGCTTAAGCTGGCGGAGAAGAGCGACAGATCAAGGGATCTTGCGTTGGGCAAGTTAAAATACCGCAAGGACGGCATGCCCATCCCCGTAATCTATCAATACTGCTACAAGACCACCGTGGCCTATTTGGACGGGGAGAGCATCAGCGTGTCGACTTCCGGATGTGGCGCCACCTCGCTTTCAATGGTCATCGCGTACCTGACCGGAAACAAGAATCAAACCCCATATACGCTGTTCCGCCTGGCGGTCGAGAATGGCATGTACGATGGCGAAGGCGTGGGCCATCGCGCACTTTCCAAGCTGGCGTCCCGATACGGTGTAGAGAGCCGCTGGATCGCTGCGGACGACGAGAAAATTCTGGAGGCGCTGAATCAGGGCTATCCGATCATCGCACACATGGGGGAAGGCGTCTTTACGAGCGAGGGGCACTATATTGTGCTGTGCGGCGTGGCGGAGAACGGTGAGATTTATGTCAACGATCCCAACAGCTCCTCCAGAAGCGAGAAGACCTATCCTCTTTCCCAAATCATCCGGGAGAGCAAAACATCCCGCCCCTTTATGATCTGCACGGGGCCCGATTCGGCGACGCCGGAACCAACTGCGACGCCGGAACCAACTGCGACGCCCGAACCGACCGCGACGCCCGAACCGACTGCGACGCCGGAGCCGACCGCGACGCTGGAGCCGACCGCGACGCCGGAACCGACCGCGACGCCGGAACCGACCGAGACGCCGGAGCCGACCGCGATGCCCGATCACGTATTGTCTTGTTCGCTTTCTGGTGTCGTGCTGAACGTCGATCCGGAGGCCTTTGAAGGACTGCCCGACGTCGGAGTATCGGTGGAGCAGATCCTGGATGCCGCCGTGTTGGAATCGGCATCGGAGGCTTATCGCGATCAATATGGCGAGTCGGTTCCCGGCTTCCGGCTGATCCGCTTGCGCTTTACGGCGGGCGGCGAGGATGTTGCCGTGCCGGAGTCTCTCGGCCTTCTGATTGAATGTTCCTCGGACGGCGGCGAAGTGCCGGTGCGCGCCATCGCGTTCAACCCCGATGCGGAGTCGATGTTTGGAGACAGCGTCGTGCTCGCGGAAGGCGCGAGGGAGACGCTGACACTCCGAAGTGGCGATTTGGTTCTTCTGGCGTATGCACCGGAAGCGGTGGAGGAACCTGCCGAGAATGTGGAATACGGCTGGGAAAACGAGGCGCTGATCGCGGAGGTGTCCGTCGCGGATGCGGCGCTGATCCCCTCGGGCGCGCGCCTGACCGCGGCCCTTGAAACGGCGGACTGGTCCGCCTATTCGGACGCGCTGATGGCTGCCGAGTTGTATGAAAACCGCCTGGAGCAGATTTTCAGCGTCCGGCTGGGCTTTTCGCTGGAAGGAGTCCCGCTGGAGATGGGCGACGTGCCGATGTCCGTCCGCCTTCTGTTCAAGGGCGTCTCATCACAGGGTACCCAGGCCATGATCGTCCGCGCCGGCACCGCATGCGCGGTGGATCTGGAGGCGTCCGCCGCCGGCAGCGCCATCGCTTTTGAGATGGACGGCGAATCGGAGGTGGCTGTCGCCTTCGCGCAGAATCCCTTTACGCGCACCGTATACGTCTACGAAGACGAAACCATGTCGGTCGTCGCCACGCTGAGCAATCCCGCGGCGATCCCGGATGATGCGGAACTCCTCGTTACCCCGCTGGACCCCAGGCCTTATGAGCGCTATTTGGAAGAGGCGGGCGTCGTAGGGATGGATGGCGCGACGCAGGGGGTTGTCAAGGCGGGAAAAGGCGCGTCCACGACGCCGGAGGACACCGCTCTGTCCGTCGACGCCGCGCAGATTGACCCGGGCCAGCTCATGTGCTACGAAACGCTGGCCTATGACATCCGTTTTGAAAAGGATGGAACCGAATATGAACCCGCCGTCGACGCGGTCAGCATCGCCATCCATTTCAAGACCTGCGTGATGGAAGGAAATCCGGCCGAGGTCAGCGTCGTGCATCTGGAGGAGGAGGATGGAGAAATCACGCCCATTCCGCTGGGCGCCGCATATGAGACGGACGAAGACGGCGCGCTGAAGAGCCTGTCGTTTGAGACGGACAGCCTGTCGGTTCAGCTGATTACGAACGGATACACGATGAACGGCGTGACTTATAACATCGTCGACACCGAAGGCGAGACGTTTCCCCATACCGATTATTACGACTCTGGCAGACAACTGGGGATCGCGGGCAACTTCCATCTGGTGGCGTTCAACGAGGCGATCCTGAGCGCGCATACCAGTGGCAATGTTCTCGCCAAGAAGCTCACCGCGAACTCCAACTTCGGCACCGATAACCTCTCGCGGGAGCTGAGCTATGTGCAGACCTACGCGCGCGTCAACAGCAGCAGCGGATCCTCGGCGGCTCATGTTCTGGCGCTTGGCTCCGGCGTGTCCGTGTCCCTGGTGGACAACGGCAACGCCCTCGCCGTGAATGGCACAAAGCTCGACAAGCCCAAAAATGTCTATCAGGATAACGACACCGCCGCGCTGCCGTTTATCGATCTTGATGCCGTCAAAAGCGATATGGAGGCGCGCTCGGGCGCGCTCGCGAACTGCGCAACCACCTCAACGGTCACGGCCAGCTTTCGCGATATGAACGACCGCTACATCTATATGAGCGCCGTGACGGGCGTGGGCGTGTACAACATCAACGCTTCCGAATTAAGCGGCTATCAAAATAACGACATGCGGCTGATCTTTCCGCCGGGCTCCTCGAGCACTCTGATCGTCAACATCAACTGTGACATGACCAGCTTTACGCTGCCCCACATGCTGATGAGCATCGGGTCTCCGCCCAGGAACCAAAATAATGCGCTGTCGCTGAGCAATGTCCAGGATTTCAAAAACGGCCGCGTATTGCTGAACTTCGTCGGCAGTGAAGGCAAGACGATTACCCTGAAGCTCACGTACGCTTCCGTGCTGGCCCCCGGCGCGACCGTCGTCGCAAGTCAGAACCTCAACGGCACGGTGATCGCCAACAACATCAGGATCAACGCCGAGAGCCATCGGGATGATTTCATCGGCGACTTCCCGGCGCCGACGGATATCAGCGTAACCGCGCAAAAGGTCTGGAAGGACGCATCCGGCAGCCCGCTGACCACAAACCTTCCCTCCAGCGTAACCGTTCAGCTTTGTCGCACGAAAAACGGTGTTACAGAGGTGCGGAGCACGGTTGAACTCACGAGCGGGGACGCATGGGCGCACACCTGGTCTGGCCTTGACTCCAGTTACACCTATTCCGTTCTTGAGATCAGGATCGGCGACGCGGTGGTCGCGGAAAACCCGGATTTCAGCGGTTCCGCGCCGGAAGCGGACGGGTACTTCGTCACGTATGACAAAGTCGGCATCAGCGGCACCGACACGATTACCGTGACGAATCGGCAACTGGCGACCACATCGATTCGGGTGGAAAAAGCGTGGCGGGACGCGGACGGCGCGTTGATCTCGCCACCTGCCAACGCAAGCGTTTCGGTCAGCCTCTACAGGGCGACGAGCGCGACCGACACAGGCGTATTGGTCGACACCCGGACGCTCGACGCTTCGAACAATTGGGCCTGCACGTTTACGGGCCTCGATGCCCGGTATTACTACTACGCGCGGGAGGATGCCGCGTTTCCCGGCTATACCGTCGACGATCCCGCGCCCGCCGTACCGGGTGCGGCCGGGTCCACTGTCACATACGCGATCACCAACCGGCAGATTCCGACCGCGAGCATCACGGTCGAGAAACTTTGGAAGAACGAGGACGGAAGCATTCGCGTGGACAACTTGCCCGGCTCGGTTCTGGTCGAGCTATACAGAAAAATCGGCGGAGCTTCCGGCTCAGGCGAGCCGGAGCTGATCGGAACGCTTGCGCTGAGCGCGCCCGGCTGGTCCCACCAATGGACAGGGCTTCTCACAAAGGACGAGTATGGCAACGACATTGCCTATTACGTCCGCGAAGTGGGAACCACCGGATTCGACATTGCCTATTCCAGCGCGCAGGGGGCCGTCTATCAGGGGCAACCGCTGTACACTGCGGTTGCGGGCGGCGCAGTCACCATCACCAACACGGCGACCGGCAACGTTCAGTACATCCAGGTGCCCTCAACGGGACACGCCGGCACCGCAAAGCGCGGCACGGTTGGTATTCTGATGATTCTTCTTTCATCGGTGCTCATGCCGATTCTGTGGATGCGAGGGAAGAAAGAGTATGCGGGAGGAGGAGGGTTCCATCGGCTTTGCGAAATTCCGCGAGAATCCAACGAGAATAACCGGTTTGAATAAGAAGGGTGTAAAACCCCAGTGCATGGAACGGAAGAAAGGAAGTAGACAATGAAACGCAGGATTCGAATCATCGGTTTGGGTGCGGTTGTTCTTGCCATCATGCTGATGGCGTTGCCACTGACTGGCTCGGCCGTGGCGGCCGCGACCGCGCCGACTACGCCGGCCGTGCCGAACGCGACAGAGGGCACGCTGAAGATCACAAAGACGGGCTCCACCTTTGACATTTACATGCTGGCCGAGGCAACCGTTGAACCGGGCGCATCCGCTTATACCTATGTCGCAACGTCTGCCTTCGAGAACTTCTTCAGCGATACGGGCAGTTACCCGTTGACCGCCGGCGGCGTCGGATCGCTGATCCCAAATGATACCGCACAGGACATGGCCACCGCGCTTCAGGGATATATCGGGGACACCATCTCACCCGATTATGCCGGTATCGCCAGCGACGCTACGACGAATCTTCCGGTCGGCTATTATCTGATCATTGAGAAAACCACGTCCAACACCAGCGCGACCGTCGCCTCGAAGGCGATGCTGGTATCCATCCCGGAACTGTCGGGTGAAACGTGGAACCTCGATGTTCATGCCACGCTGAAGGACAGCGAGGGCGACATCGAAAAGCATATCGTCAAGAGCACCGATCCGGAAGTGCTGGTGGACGCCAGCACCGCGGCGATCGGGGACACCGTTCCCTACAAGATCGTGGCATCCGTGCCGGACTATGACGATTCCATCGACCGCGATACGATCGTTTACAAGGTCTCCGACGCGCTCAGCGAAGGACTTACCTATCAGCCTGATTCGCTCGTCGTCAAGCAGGGAACCTTGACCCTGCAGGCGGGCATGGACTACAAGGTGGCAACTCCCGCAGGCAAGACCTTTGAGCTGACGTTCGATTTTGAGGCCATCGAGGACAAAGGCGCGATCACCATCACGTTTAACGCGATACTCAATGAAAATGCGGCGCAGTCGGTGGGCACTGTCATGGGGAATCCCAACGACGTAACGCTTACCTACACCAACAATCCGCTCGAGGAGAACGACTACTTTGAAAAGGATGACCGCGTCATCAGCTACACCACCGGCATCGCGGTTCAGAAGGTTGCTGCGAATGACGCCGCCCTCGACTTGGCGGGCGCAACGTTCGAATTGTGGGACGCGGGTAACGCGCTCGTGGGAAGTTATACCTATGATACAGAAGGCAACCCGGTTTTAGCAGGCAGTGCGGTCACCGACGGCGACGGCATGATCTACTTCCCGGGTCTCGACGAGGGCACATACACGCTGAAAGAAACCGTGGCTCCTGCGGGATACCACATCCTGGATAACCCCGTGACAATCGAACTTGTCGCGGAAAAGGATGGAAATGGCGAGCCGACCGGTGAGTTCACCTGCAAGGTTGGGGGCGTTCTCAACAGCGAGACCGTCCATCCGTCCACCGACGCGAACAAGCTGTTCTTCAACGTGGAGATCAAAAACGAGGCCGGCTGGAGCCTGCCCGGCACCGGCGGCATCGGCACCACCCTGTTCACCGTAGGAGGCGCCGCGCTGATCGCTCTGAGCGGTATTTTGTTGGTGATTGCCATTCGGAAGCGTTCTGCGAAGACCAAGTAGCCCATTTCACTGCCGGGCGCGGCAAACCCTTGCCGCGCCCGGCCGACCGGAGAAGAAGCGGGAGCAAATTTTGAAAAGCAGACTGACGATCGCATCCGTGGCGCTGGTTTTCCTGATCGGCATCGGCGTGCTTCTCTATCCGAAGGCAAGCGATTTGATCAGCCAATGGACCTCCTCGGCGTCGATCAATTCCTATATAGAGCAGGTTGCCAGGCTGGGAGACGCCGGATGCGAGGAGGAACTGGTCGAGGCGCGGGCCTACAACGCGGCGCTGGCAGCCGGGGAGGTGGGCAGTTACGAGCTTTCCAGCGGCCTTGACGGGCAGCCCGTTCCGGAAGCGGTCGCGACGGTCAATCCGTGGGTTCAGAGGGTCGCGATGCTCAAGGACGCCGCGATGATCGGCTATATCAGGATCCCCAAGGTCGACGTCTACCTGCCGGTTTACCACGGCACATCGACGAAGGCGCTGGAGAACGGCGTGGGACATCTGGACAACACGTCGCTGCCGGTAGGCGGCACGAATACCCATTCGGTGCTCTCCGGGCATACGGGACTTCCGACCGCGGAACTTTTGACCAATCTCGACCAGCTTGAGATCGGGGACGAGTTCTTTGTGTACGTACTGGGGGAAACGCTGAAGTACAAGGTGGATCAGATCAAAACCGTGCTGCCGACGGAAACCGACGACCTTTCGATCGTGCCCGATGAGGATCTTGTGACGCTGGTCACCTGCACGCCCTATGGGATCAACTCCCATCGGCTGCTGGTACGCGCTAGGCGTACGGCTTACGTCGAAACCGAAGAATTAGCCTCGGCTGCATCCAGGAGCGTCTGGTCAGAAGCAGTGATCGTTCCAAGCTATGCGTTTGCCGGCTTTTTAAGCATCGTTTTCATGCTGGGTGTGCTGTTCAAAAAACTGAAGCGGCTGAGTTAGGGATTGACGGGGGGCGTGCGGACGTGATTCACAATAAGAAGCGCAGGCGGTTTATCATGGCGCTTTTGATTGCCCTGATGCTCCTCGCGCAGGGTTTTGCGGTCGGCGCGGCGAAGACGGACGATTCCGCGCGCGGCAGCCTCACGGTCGTAACCATCGATCAGAAATCAGACAAGCCGCTTTCGGGCATTGGAATAGAGATCTTTCGGATTGCCGAAATCGCATCGGCCAGTCCCGCGGACTACCGGCTCGCCGACGCGTTTTCGGGGAGCGGCGTGGAACTCGAGGGTGGGCTTTCCACAGAGGAGCAGGCCGATCGGGCGAAGAGGCTGTCTGCGTATGCGAGCGACAAAGCGATTGCGCCTTTGAAGTCCGCCAGGACCGACAGTGCGGGCACGGTGCGCTATGCCGACCTCCGCGTTGGGCTGTATCTCGTCCGGATGCAGGCAAAAACCGGCGTCAAGAACGATCCATTCGAACCGTTCATCGTGTCCATTCCAATGAGCGCCGCAAACGGCGTCGATTGGGATTATTGCGTGGTCGCAAAGCCAAAGAGCGACGAGCCTTCCCCGACGGTCACGCCGAAGCCCTCGGATGATGATGACGACAGTATCCCGCAGACCGGAGTGGACTACACCGGCATTCATCTGATGTTGGGCGCGGGCACACTTCTCGTGCTGGCCGGATATCTGTGTCTTTGGATGGGTCGAGGAAAGGGCAACAGATGAAGATGATCGGAAGGCTCGCAATCCTGGCGGGCGCTATGCTGATCGTTTGGGCGGGCGCACTCTGGTTCCAGGATCAACGGGAGGGCTATGAAGCGGGGGAGCGAGCTGAAGCGCTGCTGAACGAGGTCTGGGCGGTCGTCCGGGTTCGAATGGGGATCGGGGTTGTGAGCGCCGACGCGGACGTTTCGGAGGCGGGTGAGGCGTTGACCGTGCTCCCCCAGACATTCGATCCGGCATCAAACGAACCGGAAAGCCTCGACACAAACCGCGAACGAGTTCTGGACAAGAAATATGCCGGCATTCTGGAAATCCCCTCCCTGAATCTGACGCTATGCATCTATGAGGACTGGAGCTATCGCCTTTTGGACAGTTCACCCTGCCGGTTCATGGGCGACGCGGACGGCGCGCCCAACCGATTGGTGATCGTCGGGCACAACTACAGAAGACATTTCGGCAAGCTGAAACAACTGCGGGAGGGCGACCAGATTCTGTACATGAACATGTATGGCGATACATTCTCTTACACCGTGGTTGGTCAGGCAACCATCGGCCCCCGAGATTTTGAAGGCCTCGCAGAGGGCGACTGGGACGTCGCGCTGGTCACCTGCATGTCGGGTGGGCGGTTGCGTTACGCGGTCAAGTGCAAGTAGGGGCAGGTTTGCGGTCTTCCGAATGAGCCCTGGCGGGATTTCGAAGATCGGGGCAACCGTCCGCTCCCGATCCGAACGCGCTGACGACAACCCCGCGGCTCATGCACAAAAACAGGCCCTTATTTCGTGATAAGGGCCTGCGGCTGTAGAAGGCGCAATTCTGAAATGAATCGGTCCGACGTGAGGTTAGGGTTCCGGTGCCTTACATTCGTGCTCGGTCAGCAAAGGGAGCACGACACCTTCATGATAGGATTTAATCAAAAGGATGTTCTGTTGAGCGATGAGTTGAAGAACTTCCACAGCTTCGGAACTGATTCCCATTTCGATGGCACGCCTAACGAAATCCCCATGCGACTTCAGCAAATATTCATCGAGTGACATCAAAAACACCTCTTTGAAAGCGTATGGCGTACGCGCGACGCTAATATGTATCGATCCCTGACGTTGCCGACTTCGACTCCAGAACATTGCCGGATTCGTCGAGGATTTTTCCGAGAACGACAACTTTATAGTCACCGGAAATCGTGAGACCTTGCGACTTGCTCAGGCTCGCGCCGTCTACGCCGTACCCGCTGCCGGACCAACTCTTCACGGTTACCCAAATACTGCCGCTCCTGCGCATGAGTGTCATTGTGATGGATACGTCGTAGGAGTAGGCGGTGGCGACATAACCGGAACAATACGCAGTTGATCCGAGGATGCCTATGCCAGCTTGCATGACGCTGATATAGGTATAGTATGGCGTTATCTGCCCGGCAAGGGCCGGAGTTAACGATTGCATGCTGCACACGACCAAGATGATACATACGCTGAGTGCCACGATACGTCTCATACAAACCTCTCCTTTGTAGTTCTCCACTATAAAAGACAGGGAAGCGGGTCGTTTTGCAGCACATTTTCTTATTTATTTAAGGGGCATCACGTTTTGGACAATTCTGACCAGCTCATCACATGCGCCATCGGTCCAGATATAGTAATAATTGCCGGCGTTCGACCATGCCGCATATTTTTCGTCCCCCCGATCCGCAAACATGCACATGGAACCGTTCACCTCTTCCCACGATATGGCGGCTCCCTCCGTGTTGATGTAAGACGACTCTTTCTCAACGCATTCCGCAAACACAAGCCAGCGAGTTCCGTCGTTGTTTTTGTAGGTGGCTCGACGAACCGAAGAGTATGTGGACTGATCAATGCCGGTCAGTTCAAGGCCGGCCGGAATATAGGAAGGATAATTGGCTCCGCCCCAATTGGGGGGAACGGTCCGTGCCGCGCTGGTTTCGCGTACCATGTTTAATTCGGTATACTCGTCCTCGATGCTTACGAGGTACCGATATAGGCTTTCGCGCACCTGCCCGATCGTTGCGACAGCGACGGTCAACCCGACATAGAACACAAGGAGCGCGCAGACCGCCACCTTCCCGACCCTCGGCAATGCGCGTTCAAGTCCATTTCGGACATTCTTCCTGCGAAAGGCGCGCTTGAGCGTCCTGGACGTCTGATCTCTGTTCGCTTCGAAGGCTGCTTTTACCATTTCCTCATTATCCGCAATCCCCAACCACGTCTCGATTTCGACCCTCTCGCGACGCTCAAGCTCAATAAATCCGGCCTTGATGAGGGCTTCTGCAAACTGCGACTGCGCGGCGTCGACGCTCCGGCCTCCCATGTTCATAATTCAATCCCTCTCTCCTCGCATATCAACAGAAACCGCTTCCGCGCGCGCGTCATGCACATTCGAACGGTTGATACCTTGGTGCCGATGACTTCGGCAATTTCCTGGTCCGTCATTTCATCGTAATACCGCATGCGAAGAATTTCTCTGTCTCTCGGACGAAGGCATTCCAGCACATCGGCGATCCGTTGGACTGTTTCATTCCGGAGCACTGAATATTCTACATTATCAGATGCCCCAAGCCCATCCCATGTTTCATCGTCAAAAAAGAATAGCGCTTTTTGCTCTCTCGCTCTTTTTTCGACCATGTTGAGCGCGGTATTTTTGGCGGCCGAAGTGATGTATGACTTCAGGGCCGCCCGGTCAATGCTCATAATGGTCGATATTTTGTCGATTAGTTTGAGCAGCACGGCGCTGACGGCGTCCTCCGCAAGTTCCTTGTCGTGAAGAATGTTGTAGCTGACCGCGAACATGACATTGTGAAATTCGTTATACACCGAAATCATATAGTCTCTTTCGTCGGGGTCGCTGATCGCAAGAATGACCACTGGGGGTAGCATTTCCTCACCTCTGTACGATTGTGAATGATAGATACATCATACACCGCCCGACCCACTCTGGGCAAGACGCAGAAGGCGAGAGAAGCGAGTGATCGGCATCCCATGCGTCCCCCAATTTCTGGCTTCGTAGCCCCCGCATTTCGAGCGATTTCCATGGGGACACTATTACCTGGAGGTGTGCTCAATGGAAAGGCGTGAAAAAAAGCAGCAGGATCCGTTTTACGAACAGGAGAAGGTCGTGTCCGCCACCGAGTGTACGGGATTGATGCCGTCGCTTCCGCAAAGTGAGGACGAAGACGAAAACTTCGCAAGTCTCTACGCGACGCACGACGTAGGCCGCCCGAAGCCGACCGGAGTTCGCGATATCCCCAGCTCCCCCGCTTAAGCATGCAAACGGAGGTTTAGGCAATGCCCGAGAACAGCCAAGGTTCAGTCATGTTGCCGATGATGACGCTGAAAAACATTCCGGTGCCGAATGCGGACGCCAAACAAATTACCGCACTGGTCAAGGAGAGCGGGCGCATCACCGGGTATCAACTATCCGATGGCCGCATACTGTCCAAAGAGGAGGGCGTTCAGCTTGCCGAGCAGGGCGGCATTCGGGGCGTCGGCATCGCAACGAGAAACGGAACGGATTATCTGAAATCCCTGCCGGATGAAAGCGAAGGAAACAACCTAAGCAGCCTGCCTACCGTCATCCGATAGAGCGAAGACCGCGCACAGTTCCCGGCGAGCTGTGCGTTTCTTTCATCTACGCTCGAACGAGGAAAGTCCTGGAATGGATGCCGGCCAGCCGATTGGAAATACTGATTCCGGAGGTGTTCCCATCATGATATCCCGCAAATCGGTCATTACCTTCGGGATGGTTGCGATCCCGATCGCGATGTATACGGCGACGCAGGACAACGATATCCATTTCAATCAACTGCACAAGGAAGACAGCGGCCGAATCCGCTACAAGAAGACCTGCGCCCACTGCGGCAAGGAGATCACGGCGGAGGACATCGTCAAGGGCTATGAGTACGACAAGGACCAATATGTCGTCGTGACGGATGAGGAAATCGAAAAGATCAAGACCGAGAAGGAAAAATCCATCCAGATCCTGCACTTTGCCCAGCTCAATCAGATTTCGCCCGTCTACTACGAAAAAACCTATCAGGCCGCGCCCGAAGCGGGCGGGGAAAAAGCATTCGAGCTGCTGCGGGCCGCGCTGATGGCGGAGCAGAAGATCGCCATCGGGAAAACTGTCGTGGGCGCGAAAGACACGCTGATGGCGATTATCCCCCGGGAAGACGGCATCCTGATTTCGACGATGCTCTATGCGGACGACATCAAGGAACTTCAAAAGCGCTACGACAAACCGCAAATCGCCGAGGCGGAGTTCAACATGGCGAAGATGCTCATCAATTCGATGGATACGCCGTTTGACCCCTCGAAATACAAGGACGAATACCAGATCAAGCTTCGCGCGCTCATCGAAAGCAAGATCTCGGGCAAGGAAGTCGTCGCTTCGGAGCCCCAGCAGCCCGGCAAGATCATCGACCTCATGGAGGCCCTCAAGGCCAGCGTCGAAAAGGCCCAAAAGGACAAGCAACCCGCGTAACCCATATGGCTGAACGATTAACCGCATACAATCAAAAAAGAAATTTCGACAAAACGCTGGAACCGGAAGGCCAGGTGGCGGGGAAACGGACGCGTCTCAAGTTTGTCGTCCAGCATCACATGGCCCGCAGGGACCACTACGATTTTCGTCTGGAATGGGAAGGCGTTCTCTTCAGTTGGGCAGTGCCCAAGGGGCCGTCCTACAACATCCGCGACAAGCGCCTCGCCGTTCAGGTGGAGGAGCATCCCCTTGCATACGGGAATTTCGAAGGGACCATCCCCAAGGGTGAATACGGCGGCGGGACCGTGATGCTCTGGGACGAGGGCGAGTGGGAGCCTCAGGGGGACGTGAATCAGGGCCTCCGGGAAGGCGCCATCAAGTTCACGCTCCACGGCAGGAGGCTCAAGGGCAAATGGGCGCTGGTTCGGCTGAAGCCGAAAACGGGCGATGCGAAGAGCAACTGGCTCCTGATCAAGGAAAGGGACGGGTATACAAAAGACGGGGATGGGATCTCCGATTTTGACACCAGCATTCGTACCGGACGCACCATGGCGGAAATTGAGAAGGGCGAGCGAGACAAAAACGCGAAAAATCCGTTCGACCGGACGGACGCGCAACTCGCGAAGCTTGTGGACGCAGTTCCCGTGGGAGATGATTGGCTCTACGAGCTGAAATACGACGGGTACCGGATTTTCGCGTATGCGGAGGGAAACCGCGTCCGGCTTGTGACCAGAAACGGCAACGACTATGCGAGCCGATTTCAGTCAGTCGCCGATTCGCTCGTCGATTGGGCCGCCGGAAGAGCGATGGTCCTGGACGGCGAAATGGTGATCGCGGACGCGGGGGGCAGGACGGATTTTCAGGCGCTGCAGGATTATATGGGGAATCCCGAGGGAAAGAATTTGACGTACGTCATTTTTGACCTGCTCGCTTTGAACGGCGAAGATTATAGAATGCTTCCCCTGATTCAGCGAAAGGAGGTGCTCGAGGCGTTGATGAAAGACGCCCCGGCAAACCTCTTCTACAGTCGGCATGTCAGGGGAAGCGGAGTGGACAGCTTTCGGGCCGCCTGCCATTCCAATCTGGAGGGAATTATCGGCAAAAAGGCCGACTCCATCTATAGCGGGACGAGAAACGGCGACTGGATCAAGCTGAAATGCGGCAAGAGGCAGGAATTTGTCGTCGGCGGCTATACGCTTTCCGACAAAAGAGCGAGCGGGGTCAGCTCGCTTCTGCTTGGGGTTTATGCCGGCGAAGAACTTGTATATGCCGGGCGCGCGGGCACCGGCTTCAGCGAGGCCGACAGGAAGGCGCTTGCGGCGCGATTTGAGGCGGTCAGGCGCAAAGAACCGCCCTTCAAATCCGCGCCGGAACCCAGAGCGAACGAAAAAATCAGCTGGCTCGAGCCGCTGCTGGTCGCGGAAATTGAATTTGCCGAATGGACCGATGAGAACCGATTGCGGCAGGCGCGCTTTCGGGGCCTGCGCGCGGACAAGGACCCCAAAACGGTGCGGAGGGAAGGCGCGGAGGCGCAGTGCCCGGCGGTGGCCGGAGAAACGGAGGAACCCATGCAAATAGCCCGCGACGTCCTCGTCATCGAAGGGGTGAAAATCACGAACCCCGACAAAGTTCTGTTCGAGGACCCCAAAATCACCAAAGAGGACGTGGCACGGTATTACGAGGAGGTATCGGCGCGCATGCTGCCCTATGTGAGCCGCCGGGTCCTGAGCATCGTGCGCTGTCCCAGGGGGATCAACCAGTCCTGCTTTTATAAGAAGCATCCCGGCCCGGACAGCAAGGGCATCGTCGTACTGCCGATTCCGAATAGCGACGGCGAAGTGGAGGATTACTTCTATATTGAGGATGCGCCCGGACTCATTTCGGAAGCGCAGATGGGCACGCTGGAATTCCACATATGGGGAAGCAGAGTCGACGCGCTTGAAAAACCCGACATGATGGTGTTTGATCTGGACCCGGACGAGGGAATGGATCTGGAGCAGGTGCGCCGGGGCGCGAGGGACATCAAGGCCACCCTGGACGAGCTCTCCCTCCGTTCCTATCTCAAGACCAGCGGCGGCAAGGGATACCATGTGGTCGTCCCCCTGAAGCCGGCCGCTTCCTGGGACGCGTTTCATGATTTTGCCAGGCGCGTGGCGGAAGTATTGGAAAACAAGTTTCCTGACCGCTACACCAGCAACGTCCGAAAGGCCAATCGGACAAATAAGATATTCATCGATTGGATTCGAAACGGCAGAGGCGCCACAAGCATCGCCCCCTATTCCCTCCGGGCCAGAAAAGGCGCTCGGGTATCCATGCCCATCGCGTGGGCCGAACTGGACATGGTCGCGCCGGATGGCGTTACGATGGAAGGTGCGCTCAAAAGAATGGACGGCGTCGACCCTTGGGAGGGGTTTTTTAAAAGCGATCAACAACTGAGGTGATCTGCCGCAGGGCACCGATTCCGATTCCATATGCGGCGTCAACGGCTGCTCCCTTTGGTTCTGGTTTCCGAGCAATCGGAACATTGCGAATCATGGGACCGGGTTTATGCATCCACGCATCAATCTCCAACGAAAAAGGCGCGCTCCCCTCAATCGGAGAGCGCGTCTTCCACGGCCTGATCCCATTGATCCCCCACCCTTTCGGCCTCGTCGCAGGGGCAGCTGTGCGCAAGCAGGAGGTGCAGCCTGCCGTCGGCGCGGGAGGCGCGCAGGAGCCGCGCGATCTCGTTTCCATCCAGCGCCCCGCTCTTCTGCGCGACGCCCCCGTAGTACAGCTTGCCGCGCGCGGCGCAGTCACGCAATACTTGCGCCATGTCGTGCTTTTCGGGGTTTCCGAAGTTCAGGGCGTGGGCCAGCGGCTCGTTCATCACCGCCTCGTACAGATGGGGATTGCGACCGCAGTAGTGTACGTACCCGCCGCCCGCTTCGCGGAGCGCGCGGCGCATGTAGGGGACGACGAACTCTTCGATCTGCGCGCGGCTCAGGAGCGTGGGGGTATCCTCGCTCAGTTTCAACCCGCCCAGGTCGCGCGGGATTACCAGCGCGTTGTAGTGGGGCATCTCGCGCTCCGACCCCGGCATGCGCGCGCGGCACTCCCGAAGCGCGAGCGCAATGGCGTGGCAGCTCAAGTCCAGAAGGTGGTGCACAAAGTCCGGGTCATCGTACATCTGGTAGAAGATGTCGTCGCCCAGAACGATGTGCGCGGTGTCGAACGCGCCCTGTATGTCGACCGGATAGATCCGAACGCCGCTCCCGGAGAGCCGCTCGCGCATGTAGTCCATGTGGTCGAGCGCCATCTGAAATTCCGGCGTAATTTTGAGATCATCCGGCTTCATTTCGACCAGAAGCCCCTTGGGAAGGTGCTCCTTTACCCACGGCATCTTGTCGGCAAACAGCCGGGGCAACACCCCGAACAGCGACGGCACGATGCCGCAGCCCATGTTCGCACGCAGCGAGGGCACCGCCTCCCGCCCCCCGTTCATGGCCGCGAGCGCCACGCGGAGTTCGCTGATCATCATTTTTTCCCGGTCGTTGTGGATTTCCAGATAGTTGAAGGAGGGGAGATCGAGCTGCGAGCCGCAAAGCGGCGCGCTCAAAAGGAGCGGCTGGCGCGTGGGCTCGTGATGAAAGGCGGCGCACTGGCTTTCCGCCGCGCGGTCGTATCGCTCCCGGCCGCGGGCCAGAAGCGCAACCGCTTCCGAAATGACGCGTTCCATGGAAATCATCCCCCTCGTTTGCAATTAGTATACACATTCGCAGGTGGTCGCGCAAGCAGAAACGCGCCCGTCGGGCTTGACAGACCCGTTCATGCGTGCTACTGTTACCTCGATAGAACTTTAATGGGAGGATGATCGCGTGTACTACACCATCGGAGAGGTGGCCGAGCGGCTGAATCTGACCCCGTACACGCTGCGCTTTTACGACAAAGAGGGACTTCTCCCCTTCGTGGAGCGCGGCGCGGGCGGCGTCCGCCGGTTCAAAGAGGAGGATTTCGGTTGGCTCGGCATCATCGAGTGCCTGAAGGCGACGGGCATGCCAATCAAGGACATCAGGACCTTCATCGATTGGTGTGCGGCGGGGGATTCGACGCTCGAAGCGCGCCGCGCCATGTTCTACGAGAGAAGGCGCGCGGTCGAGGCCCAGATGAAGGAGCTGCAAAAGGCGCTTGAGACGATCGAGCATAAGTGCCGGTACTACGATGCTGCCGTCGCGGCGGGCACCGAGGCGGTCGTGAAGGAGAAGGCCGCCTCGGTGCCAGCGAGCGAGTAACGTCACATCCGGATCAGCTCGTACGCCCGGCTCCCGACGCCGATCGTTTCGGCGTGCGAAAGGCAGGTGCGCCACTCGGAATCGGGCCTTGAGTTCGTGAAGTGGTCGTGGTGATCCATGAAGTCCGTTGCGGCCATGTTGTCCGAAAGCTGGCTATGCGGAAGCGGCGTCGCCGCGAGGCAGGCGTCCGCGCAGGCCTGGTCGAGCGCCAGCGGATCAAACGACGCGAACATGCCGATGTTCGGGAGGATCGGCGCGTCGTTTTCGCCGTGGCAGTCGCAGTTGGGCGACACGTCCACGATGAGCGAGACGTGGAAGTGCGGACGGCCATCCAAAACCGCCTTGGTGTACTCCGCCATGCGGCAGTTGAGCTCGGAGATCGCGGCGGAGGATGTAAATTCAATGGCGTCGAAGTTGCACGAACCGAGGCAGCGGCCGCAGCCCACGCAGTTCTCCTGATCGACGCGCATCTTTCGCGCATCAGGGTTGAACTTCAGCGCGTCGTTGGCGCACTCCCTCTGGCAGCGCATGCAGCCCCGGCACAGCGCCTCGTCGATCTGGGGCTTTCCGTTGTTGTGCTGGTCCTTTTTGCCCGCGCGCGAGCCGCAGCCCATGCCGATGTTCTTGATCGCGCCGCCGAAGCCCGTCATCTCGTGGCCCTTGAAGTGGGTGAGGCTGACGAACACATCCGCGTCCATGACCGCGCGGCCGATCTTCGCTTCCTTGAGATACGTGCCGCCGACCACCGGAACCGCGATGTCATCGGTGCCCTTGAGCCCATCGCCGATCAGGATCGGGCAGCCGACGGTGAGCGGGGTAAACCCGTTCTCCCAGGCGCAATAGAGGTGCTCGAGCGCGTTTTTGCGGCTCCCGGGGTAGAGCGTGTTGCAGTCGGTCAGAAACGGCTTTCCGTTCTGCTCCTTCACCACGTCCGCGACCGCCTTGGCGTAGTTCGGGCGCAGGAAGCTGATGTTCCCGAGTTCGCCGAAGTGCATCTTGATCGCGACGAATTTGCCGTCCATGTCGATCTGGCCGATGCCAGCGCGCCGCATGAGCTTTTTCAGCTTCGTCGGCAGGCTGTCGCCGAACGCCTTCGTCCGGAAATCGGTGAAGTAAACCTTTGATTTCTCCATGTCCTTATTCTCCTGTTCCGAAAGGATCGTGCGCGGCGCTCCGCGCCCCTTGTCCGCCATTATAGTGCTTCGAGTCAACTGTAAGTCAAGCGTTGTTTTTTGAAGCGGGCGCGACGAGCCTCTTCTGCAGCCTGACGCGCGAGGTGGAGCGGCTTTCCTACGTTCGCCGTTGAGGATTGAAACCGATCTAAAATGCACCCCTCCGGCCGGAAGGTCGGAGCGGTGCAATTTTTTTGAAAATATAGTTTTTTACTGGACAGAAAAGGATAATAATGGTAATGTTTTCCATAGATATCACATAATCGGATCCGTTTGATAACCTGTCTCGCCGATTTTCGCAGTGCTTGTATTTCAGGAGGCCGATCATGACAAGAAAACGACTCTCCCTGCTGCTCGTGTTTGTGCTTATCACGACTGGCCTGTCCCTTGGCGTGCTTGCGGAATCGATGGCAACGGAGCCGCCGACCGTCGCTGCGGAGGAGACGGCGGAACCGACGGCGGAGCCGACCGCGGAACCGACGGCGGAACCGACCGCGGAACCGACCGCGGAACCGACGGCAGAACCAACCGCCGAGCCGACGGCAGAACCGACTGCCGAGCCGACCCTCGAGGCCGAACCGATGGCCGCGCCGGCGGGCGAGGAGATCGCGATGACGGGCGCGTGCGGCGCGAATCTCGCGTGGTCGTTCGATCCCATAACGGGAGAAATGACCATCTCCGGCACTGGCCTGATGGACTCATATGCGTCGAGCGCGGCGGCCCCGTGGAGCGCTTTTACAAAGTCCATTCTGTCGGTTAGCGTCGAGGGAGGCGCGACAAGCGTCGGCGACTTCGCGTTTTCGGAGTGCTCGGGGATTGCGAGCGTCGATCTCCCCGCGGGGCTCACGTCCATCGGTACCTGCGCGCTCCAGAGCTGCTCAAGCCTCGAAGGGATCGATCTGCCGAGCTCGCTTCTCGCCATCGGCGAGAGGGCGTTCGCCGCCTGCACGAGCCTTTCGGACATTTCCCTGCCGGAAGGGCTGACGAGTCTCGGCGAGGGGGCGTTTTCCGGTTGTGCGGCGCTCAAGCTCGTAAAGTTCGGCGGAACCCGCGCGCAGTGGGCCGCGCTCGCCCCGAACATTTCGACGGAGAGCGGGCCGCCGCTTTCAGCTGAGATCCGATACAGTCTCGCGGCCTACGCCGCAGCTCCGGCGCAGCCCTCCTACCTGCGGACGGGCGGCCCGATCGAGTCCGCGGCCGTCGTCACCGGGGGTGCGGAGACGCTCGCGGAGGATGTGGACTACGAAATCATCTGCTATGAAAACAACGCCTCTGTGGGAACCGCGACGATCCGGATGCGCGGCAAGGGCGCATTCTTGGGCGATCTGACGTGCACGTTCGAGATCTTGCCGGTCCCCGTGGCGGAGCTTCGCGCCGCGCGCACCGTGCTGATTATCGCCAGGGCCCAGTCGGTCGCGCCCGCGGTCGAGGTGCTCCCCGCGGACGCGGACGACCAGACGGTTTTGTGGACGACGAGCAACGCGTCCGTCGCCAAGGTGGATGCGAACGGAAAGATCACGGGTGTGAATAAGGGAATCTGCACCGTCACCGCGACCGCGAAGGACGGAGGCGGCGCGGCGCTCGCGCTCACCGTGAAGGTGGTCGACAAGGGGAAGGGCGTGACAAAAGTCACGCTCAGCAAGACCTCGATCACCACCTTCCCCCTATGCTCCTACCAGCTGGCCGCGACGCTCTCGCCGTCGAGGCCCGCGGACAAATACGTCGTCTGGACAAGCTCCGATCCTGCCGTCGCGACGGTGTCCGGCGGAAAGGTCTCGGCGGTTGGGTATGGAAGCTGCGTGATCACCGCCACGGCGTCCTCGGGCGTCGCGGCAAGGTGCGCGGTTCTGGTCGCGCCGCGCCTCGGCGCGATCACGGCGGACCGGGCGAGCGCCGCCATCGGAATCGGGGAATCCTTTGCGCTCGGATATCAGCAGACGCTGTACGATCCCGCGCATGCGGACGCGTCGAAGGATGCAGTCGGCTTCTTTTCGAGCGACAAGAGGATCGCCACCGTCACCTCCGGCGGCGTAGTCAAGGGGATCAAGGCAGGAACAGCGACGATCACCATCCGCACCGCGTCAGGCCTCGCGGCGACGTGCAGGGTGACGGTGTACAAGGCGCCCGCGAAGGTCGCGGTCTCCGCGCCGCGCACGACCGTCGGTCTGGGCGAGGCGCTTGCGCTAAAGGTTTCGTTCAAAAAGGGCGAGGGCGGCGGCGTGACATGGTCGATTCCGACCGAGCAACAGGCGATCGCCACCGTCGACCCGAAGACGGGCATCCTCACGACGGGCACGGCGGCGGGTACGGTCGCGGTCACGGCCACGACGTACAACAGGAAAAAGGCAACGATTAAAATCATCGTAACCGAGCCGCCGGAGAGCGTCACGCTCAACGCGGAGAAGGCCACCGTCTGCGCGGGCGATTCGTTCCGGCTTGCCGCAACGCTCTCCCCGGGAACGGCGGGACTCGTGACGTATTTCTCGGACACGCCCTCCGTCGCGGCGGTCGACGCATCCGGTAAGGTCACGGCGACCGGGCAGGGCGTGGCGGTCATCCGCGCGCAGACGTACAACGGGAGGTGGTCCGAGTGCGTCGTCACCGTGGTCGCGCCGCCCGAATCCCTGTCCCTTTCGGTAATTTCTACAAGCATCGGCGTGGGTGAGACGGCGAAGATCGCCGCGGTCCTCGCGCCCGTCGACACGCCCTGCACCATGAGTTTTTCGAGCAGCTCGACCCGGACCGCCACGGTCTCGGCGACCGGCGTCGTGAAGGGTGTCCGGGCTGGCACGGTCACCATCACAGTCAAGACGTACAACGGAAAATCGGCGAAGATCAAAATTACCGTCCGTTCCGCGCCCCGCACGGTCAAGCTGGCGGTTGCGCGCACCACGCTCGGCGTGGGGGAGACGGTTCCCTTCAAGGCGACGACGGATTCGGGCGCATACGGGAGCTTTGCGTACGCGTCTTCAAACCCCGCCGTCTTGGCGGTCAATCCCGGTGGCACCGTGACCGCGCTGGCGGCCGGAACGGCGACCCTCGTCGCCAAGAGCTACAACGGCAAGAGGGCGTCTGTCTCGATCGCCGTCTGGAACGCACCGGACGACATCGTTCTCAACCGGAGCGACATCACGCTTTGCGCGGGCGACGCGTTCCAGCTCGTGGCCACCATCACGGCGGGGAGCGCGGGCGCGATGACGTGCGCCTCGAGCGACGAGGCAGTCGCCACGGTGAGCGCGGCTGGCAAGATCACGGCGACCGGGCTGGGCACGGCGGTGATCCGCGTACAGACGTATAACGGGAAAGCTGCGGAATGCGTCGTCACCGTGGTGGCCGCGCCCGAATCCGTCACCCTCGGCATGGCGTTTACGACGATCGCGGTCGGGCAGAGCGTGCAGGTCGTCCCGGTCTGTCAGCCCGCCAACTACCCCTGCACGGCTGCGTACGCGAGCTCTTCCACGAAGATCGCGACGGTCTCCGGAAACGGCATCGTGAAGGGTATCCGCGCGGGAACCGCGACGATTGCGTTCAAAACCTATAACGGAAAGACCGCGCAGATCCAGGTGACGGTGGTCACCGCCGCGAAAAAGATCGCCATCACGACGCCTGCCACGTGGGGCCTCGGCGAGACCGCGACCCTCACGGCCAGGACGGACACGGGCGCGGGCGCGCAGTTCAGCTATTCGTCCTCAGACGGGAATGTGCTCAGGATCAACGGCGACGGAACGGCGACCGCGCTCGCCATCGGCACCGCGCGGCTGACCGCGACGAGCGACGCGGGGTTGACGGCCGACATCGACATCACCGTGCGCGAAGCGCCGACGGACGATTCCTTTGTGATCCGTGTCGCCGATCCCGGCTACCCCGACTTTGTGGTGACAAGGCAGGTGGAGCAGAACGGTGAGAACAGCTTCCGCGTCGCAAAGGGAGACGCCACATCCCTGCGGACGGAGTATGGCGGCGTGACATATGTCTCGGACAACGCGAACGCGGTCAAGGTGAACGCCGCGGGGGAACTGCGGTTCGTCGGAAACGGCACCGCGAACATTACCTGCAGCAGCTATTCCGGCGCGGCGCGCACCGTTCAGTTCGTCGTCCGGGACGCGCCGACCTTTGTCCAGCTCGTGGCTACGCCCCTCTCGATCAACAATCACGGCTTCTACATGCTTTATCTGGATGCGTTCCAGAACAGGCAGGTGTGGGAGGACTATGACATTCTGACCTACAGCATCACGAGTTCGAACACATCCATCGTCCGCCCGTACAAATGGCATTCCGATCTGACGATGATGGATTATCTGGTGGCGGGAACGAAGGCGGGCAGCGTGACCCTCACGGCGACGCTGTTTAGCGGCCTGAAGTCGTCCCAGAAGATGAATGTCGGGAAGAATATTAAAACGATTCTGAAGGACACGCCTTCCTACAAGAAGGTTCCCAGAGGGTACTTCGGCGTGGCCGTCAGATCCGTTGAGATCGTTTCGCCCACGAAGATCGTGGTGGAATTCTACGTTCTCAACAATACGCCATACACCATCAAGAGCCTGTACGGGATGGGGATCAGTTTTACCTGCTACTACTACGACCCGCTGAAGGAGGATACGCGCGAATACACGCTGTTCGACACGTACCACAGTTACCTGACGATGAGCGTGTCGAAATACTCCACGAGGACGATCAAGTTGGTAATCGAGCCGGACGATATCGATCAGGCGCTGGCAAGGTACCTGTGCCTCCCGAGCCTCGACAGCTATGACTTTGCTTGCTACATCTACGTCTCGTACGCCGGCCGCTGAGGATTGGTCGAAATGAGAGAGCGACCGCCGACGTTCCTGCGTCGGCGGTCGCTCTGACTTTTGTCGTTCCCGAAACGCTCAGGAAAGCAGCGCCTCCCAGCGAATCTCTTCCGCCAGAATCCGCGCGAACCGTTCGAGCACCGCCCGATCCTCATCGGAAAACCGTGCCCTGACGGGGCTGTCGATGTCCAGAACGCCCAGCAGAAGCCCGTTTTTCACCAGAGGCACGACGATTTCCGACCGGGATGCGCCGTCGCACGCGATGTGGCTGGGGAATAGGTGCACGTCCGGCACCACGACGGTCTCCCGGCTCTCGGCCGCCGTCCCGCACACCCCCCGCCCCAGGGGGATCCGAATGCAGGCGGGCTTCCCCTGAAACGGGCCGAGGATCAGCTGGTTCTCCTTATGAAGATAAAAGCCCGCCCAGTTGATGGAATCGAGGCTGTGGTACAGAAGCGCCGCGCCGTTTGAAAGGTTCGCCAGCGCGTCCGTCTCGCCCCCGATCAGGCTTTTCAGGTTCTCGCACAGGGACGCACCCCCTGCCGGATGAAACGCCATCCAATCCCCTCCGTTCGTCAGCAGCCCTTGCCGTCGATCGAGCACGCGTTCCCGCTCCGTACCGTACCGTCCGTCGCCACGAAGTCGTCCAGCTCAAACGTCTCCGTCCCGTCCTCAAGGATGAAAAACGGGATGCCGATCCGTCCGGCTTCGACAACGGGCGCGAAGAGCGGATCGCGGTCGCGGTAGCGCAAAAATTCCTTAAGCGTTGCCGTGCTCTTTGTGATGTCCCGTATGTCCAGCTCGACGCCGGAAGTTTCGGAGAGCCGCGCCTTCGCGGCGACGCAATCCGGGCAAATGTCCGCGCCATAGAGAATGACCTTCATGCAAATCATCCCTTCCTTACTTAATTCTCAGCATGTGTTCGACGAACTGGCGGGCCGTCCTTCCCGAGCGCCCGCCGCGCTCGAGCGCGTATTGCTCCGCGAGCAGGTCGAGATTTCCCGCCGCGCCGAGCCCGTGCTCCTTCGCGAGTGCGCGCACGATCTCGAGATATTGGTCCCTGTTGGGCTTTGAAAAGAGGACGGAGAGTCCGAACCGCTCCGACAGGGACGTCAGCTCCTGCATCGTCTCGTTCAGGTGGACGTCGTCGCCGCTCCTCTCCGAAAACGTCTCCTTGACCAGATGCCGCCGGTTGCTGGTGGCGTAGATCGCCACGTTTGCGGCCTTCGCGCACACGGAGCCTTCGAGGATCGCCTTCAGCGCCCCGATTTCCTCGTTCCCCTGCGCGAAGGACAGATCGTCCACGAACAGGATGAACTTCAGGGGGTTGCCCGAGAGCCGCTCCGCGACGGCGGGAATTTCGAGCAGGTCGCCCTTGCGCACCTCCACCAGCCGCAATCCCCGACCCGCGAACTCGTTGACGATGGCTTTCACCGTCGACGACTTGCCCGTACCCGCGTCGCCATACAGGAGCGCGTTCGCGACGGGCTTGTCTTCCCAAAACGCGAGCGCGTTGCGGACGAGCTTCCCGCGCTCCTGCGC
Source organism: Bacillota bacterium (assembly GCA_023444095.1). Taxonomy (GTDB): domain Bacteria; phylum Bacillota; class Clostridia; order Christensenellales; family Aristaeellaceae; genus RUG11247. The sequence goes on along the minus strand of JAEZRP010000017.1, from coordinate 2,830 downwards.
GTAGCCCGTCAGCTCCGAAAGCCGGACGGGATCGGGCGTCCCGACCGGGACGATCTCTCCCCTGCGGAACGTGAACATGATGTGCTCCGCGTAGATTCCGTACCCGGCGGTAAAAAGACCCTCCATCTTTTCGGCGTAAGCCCTCTTAAAGTCGAGTGAGGCGTCCGTGTCCCAGTCCGGCAGAAGGAGAGCCTCCGGCATTCCCGCCTTGACCTCGCCCGGCGCGACGCGTGCCATGGCCTCGAGAAGCGTAAGCTCGCGTCCGACGCAGCCCTCGAGCGTCTCTGAAATCGCCTCCCGCCGTGCGCGCCTTAGAACGTAAACGTTCTCGTCGGAGGCGACGAGCCGCCAGAGATACTCTGAGAGGTTCTCCCCGTGCCGGAAGAGGCGGTGGGCGAAGTCGGCGTACCGATCGACCTTATCCGGGGATCCGCTCTCGCACGCGCGCAGGAGATCGAGAAGCGCTCCCACGACCCCGTCGTCCAGGAGGCGGCGAAAGATCACGAGCGTTCGCGCCCGCGGCGCAATCTCATTCAAGCTGAACATGGTTCCCTCATCCGCTTTCGGAATTCATATGATTCATACTCATACTACAGGCAAGCCGTCCGTTTCTCCATCTCCGTCAAGTTAATTTGAAGGGATCGCCAGGCGAGGCAAGAAAATCAAGCGCACGGCGCGCTTGAGGCCTTTACGGGCCTGTGGTATACTGTAACCCATTAATCAGATGGAGGAAAACGGCATGGCGATGAAAGGAAGGAACGTCATCCGCTCTCTCATTGCGCTCGTCGCGGGAATCGGGACCGGGATTCTGACGCTCATCGGGCAAAAATATCTTCCGGGGTCCCTCAATTCGCTGGCGAACTCGGGCGCCGTATGGCTGATCCCGGCCTTCTTCGTGGCATGGTCCGGCAGAACGGCGATCTCGGCGGTCCTCCTCTGCGCGGAGACGCTTGCCGCCTGCGTCGTTTCGTACTATCTGGCGGAGGCCGCCCTCAACGCACACGCCTTCTCGCCGCATTTTTACTTCTGGCTCTGGCTCGCTTGCGCCGCCGTGTTCGGCGCGGTGTTCGGACTGGGCGCCTATCTGCGCGGGCGGCGCGGCGCGCATTCCCATTGGGGCGCGGGCCTTCTGCCCGCCGTCTTTCTTTCCGAGGGGTTGAGCGAGCTGATTCATTTGCCGGACTACGCGCACATGATTCCCGCGGTCATCGGGAGAATCATCGTCGGCCTCGCCCTGTATGGAATCATCTACCGGAGGGACGCCTTCCGGAAGATGCCGCTCGTCTCCTTCGGCGCACTTTCCGCGCTCGGCGTGGTCGGATACGAGCTTCTCTTCCGCCTGACCGCGTGACGGTTCCCCCGGGCCGTGAGGCTTCGGGGGACATTTCATGGAAGCCGCGCGGGATTTCTCCAAATCCATCCCGGCGCGCCGACCGTCTGCTCGTTCCAGGTGTTCGCTGTCGTCTTTTTCACGAGGATCATTGACCCTCATCGGACAGGTTGAGCCAGTTCGCAAGCAGATACATCCGCAGCATCGTTTCTAAGCTACGCGGCGGACGCCCGCGCTTTCCGTTGGGATCGTACGGCTCTATCAGCGCCAGTGTTTTCCGTTTAGCTGGAGTATGAACGGGCATATCCCCTCCGGGGCCATCCGAGACTTGCAGAAGGGGAAAGGCCTTAGGGATGTCTGCCAGTGAACACATGGGCCGCGTCTATAGGGGGTGTAGGTATGAGGCTTCATTCCTGATTTTCGACCGCATGAATCAGGAACCGGGGCAATTTCACGAAAAGCACGATACCGAGAGATATATGGCGAGAAATCGCAGTAGGATCGTTCACAAACCTGCGAAGAGAGACGCGTGCTGTCCTCTCCCGTTTCGAGGGCTTTGGACGGGGCCTGATCGACAGGACAGGGTCCCGGCTGATCGTTCGTGCGAGGGGTCCCCTACCCCAATAATCAACGGTACAGTTTTGCCTCGTAGGAAGACGATCAAACTCGAAGAGTCTCTATCACGGATCTACGCGTGGGGTTTTACTTCTGTGCATAGATATCGTCCATTACATAATGAACGATAATTAATTAAATAGGATTTAGTACCTTCGCATTATGCACCTTCATAACCTAATACTGTTTTTGTAATTTCTTCCGTACTCCCGATGAGCCGAATCACTTGTGGAAGATAGTAAAAGGATGATGTGTTGTCGTCACATTGAAAGTATGTATTATCTGAATGGCAAAGGAAAACGGTTTTGTTAAGCGCTACTGCCATTCCAAACTCTGTATGTGTACCTCTGCCTTGCGGCGTTAGCACAATAACCACATCGGCGTTCGATACACCCTCTAGCTCCTTTTGACCTACAGACTTTAATGTTTCCGCATTCGTAGTTTTTGCAGAACCGTGTTTTGTCCAATCATAAGTATGTACCCATCCGGCGGCCTTCAGTTTTTCTGAAAGCGCCTGCACTTGCGCATAGTTTTCAAGCTTTGAAGCGATATAGAATTTCATTCGTACCACAGCCTCCGAAAATATATATGATCCAAAGTTAAAACCGCCTGACAAATTCCTTTTTATCATTGGGCTTATTTTATCAGATCAGTCGTAAAGAGTAAAGACATCCTCTCGTGCGTCTTGTACTCGTGGTCAAAAACGTGATCAAAAGAAATGAAGAAGCCCCGAAATCCCAATGATTTCAAGGCTTCTAGTTGGTGCGGTCGATGGGACTTGAACCCATATGGTTGCCCACACGCCCCTCAAACGTGCGCGTATGCCAATTCCGCCACGGCCGCGAACAGGTAGTATTATATATCACGGCAGGGGGTTTGTCAATA
>JAEZRP010000030.1 GCA_023444095.1 Bacillota bacterium | reverse complement strand
GCGCAGCGGACGACGCGGCGGGCATGTCCATTTCGGAGAAGATGCGCTCGCAGATCCGGGGCCTGACCCAGGCGACGCGCAACGCGCAGGACGGCGTGTCCTTCATCCAGACCGCGGAAGGCGCGCTCAACGAGGTGTCCGACATGCTGACGCGCATGAAGGAACTGGCCACGCAGGTGGGCAATGGCTCCTATAGCATAGACGACCAAAAGAACATCGGCGCGGAGATGAAGGCGCTGGGCAAGGCCATCAATGACATCTACGTCAAAACCAAGTTTAACGGGAAAACCGTATTTGGCCAAGGAGTCGCCGATGCTGGCGATGGGACAATAACGGAGGGAACTGCCGCTGCTGCGAACATCAAGTATGGCGAAGATGCGGGTCAGACGCTGACCATTAAAGAAGCCTCTGTTGATTGTCTGAATGGCCTTCTTGCGAGAACGTATATCGCAGACGGAGTGGGCGCAAGCGGTGACACAACGGTAACAGCAAATGCCAATATTACTGGGGATGCCGACGTTACCATTGCCGAGGGCGACTCGATCGCCGTGGCGGTTCGGACCGCTGACGTCGAAGCTGCGATCACCGAGGTGAACACCACGCGCGCGAACTACGGCGCATGGCAGAACCAGCTGGAGCACGCGGCGAATAACATGTCGACCACCAAGGAGAACCTGCAGGCCGCCGAATCCCGCGTGCGCGACGTGGACATGGCGGACGAAATGATGAACTATACCAAGAACAACATCCTTCTGCAGGCCGCGCAGGCCATGCTGGCGCAGGCCAACGCACAGCCGCAGGGCGTCCTCCAGCTGCTGCAATAATCATTCATGCGCCGCCCGCGCGGAATTGCGGGCGACGCGCTCCCGCAGGAAAGGATTCCGCGGACGTCATTCAAGGAGGAAGAAAGCATGAGGATCAACCACAACATTACCGCCCTCAATACCTACCGGCAGTACAACACCAACACCGTAAACACCAACAAATCCATGGAGAAGCTCTCGAGCGGCATGCGCATCAACCGCGCAGCGGACGACGCGGCGGGCATGTCCATTTCGGAGAAGATGCGCTCGCAGATCCGGGGCCTGACCCAGGCATCGCGCAACGCGCAGGACGGCGTGTCCTTCATCCAGACCGCGGAAGGCGCGCTCAACGAGGTGTCCGACATGCTGACGCGCATGAAGGAGCTGGCCACGCAGGTGCAGAACGATTCCTACAGCGACGAAGACCGCGTCAACATCGGCTCTGAGATGAAGGCGCTGGGCAAGGCCATCACCGACATCTACGTCAATACCAAATTCAACGGAAAACAGGTCTTCGGCGAGCAGTCGGCTGAACTGCTGGCTGACGATTCGCTGGTATCGGCAGATGGATCTGGTGATGCCGCGACGATCACTTACGGCGAGGATGCCGGGCAGTCGCTCGACATCAAGCAGGCAAAGACGGAAGAACTGAGCACCCTCACCGGCTTGACGTCCGCAGCGACGACCGCCGCTGCCGCCCAGTTGGTCACCACGAGCGCCGTCGAGGCCGCGATCACCGAGGTGAACACGACGCGCGCGAACTATGGCGCATGGCAGAACCAGCTGGAGCACGCGGTAAACAATATGTCGACCACCAAGGAGAACCTGCAGGCCGCCGAATCCCGCGTGCGCGACGTGGACATGGCGGATGAGATGATGAACTACACCAAGAACAATATCCTTTTGCAGGCCGCGCAGGCCATGCTGGCGCAGGCCAATGCCCAGCCGCAGGGCGTCCTCCAGCTGTTACAGTAAAAAGAGCATCCCCCGCCACAGCATGGCGAAGACGCAATCGGAATGATCGGCGGCAAATCGGATCCGCATCGCGGCCCCGACGCGGCGGGCAGCAGGGGGCAAACCCTGCTGCCCTGTTCGCACAGCCGGGGGATCGAAGCGGCGCCGACGCGATCACAAAAGAGCATGAAGATACGGCAGATAGCGAAATGATGTACGTGCAACCACAAGATTTAAAGCCTGGCATGATTTTAGCCCAAGACCTGCACGGCGTGCGCAACGAGGTTCTTCTGCGGCGGGGCCAGACACTGACCCCCTCGCAAGTGGAAAAGCTCCAGGCGATGGAACACAAGAACGCCTGTGTCGTCGATCACGCGGAAGATATCCCGGAGGATCCAGGTCTGATCAGCAAGCGCCTGAAACGCAACACGGCAAACGCCATGCATTCGCTCTTTCAGCATATTGAAGAGGGAAACAGGGAGGCGCAAGCGAGCTCCCTGGCGCAAGTGCGCGTCTTTTTGGATGAGATCATCGACGAGATTTCCACCGACCGGGCAATGCTGATCGGCATGGCCGATATCAGGGCATATGACGAATACACATACTACCACTCTGTCGGCGTGGCCACGTTGTCGATCCTGCTGGGCGTCGCGTCGGGCATGAGCCGTACCGCGCTTTACAGGCTGGGCATGGGCGCGCTATTGCACGATATTGGCAAGGTGTTCATCCCGAAGGAAATCGTTCTCAAGCCAGGCCCGCTGACCGACGAGGAATATGAGGAGATGAAGCGCCACAGTCAGCTTGGATACGACTATTTGCGCCAGTACTGGGGCGGGCCAATGGAATCTACCGTGGCGGTGCTCACCCATCACGAGCGATATGATGGAAGCGGATATCCGCTGGGGTTGTCGGGTGACAAGCAGCCGCTGGAAGCCAAGATCGTCGCGCTGAGCGACGTCTACGACGCGATGACATCCGAACGATCGTATCGCAGCGCAATCCCGCCGTCGGAGGCCATCGAGCACATCATGGGAAACTCCGGTACGATGTTTGATCCGAGGCTGGTCTCGATCTTTATCGGCAAAATTGTGCCCTATCCCATTGGCAGCAGGGTTTACCTTAGCAATGGCCAGCACGCCATTGTGGTGGGCAACCATGTTGACAGCCTCATGCGACCGAAGGTCAAACGGCTGCGCATGGACGAGCAGCGGACCTCTGCGGACGACGAGGTAATGGATCTACTCAACGATCCCGCATATTGGAATGTGACCATTCTCGGACTTGAGAAATGACCGACGGAGGGCGATTCATTTGATCAGTGTTTTGATTGTTGACGACGCGGCATTTATGAGGCTCGCAATCAAGAATGTGCTCAGCAAATATGGTTTTGTCGTGGCAGCTGAGGCAAAGAACGGACGCGAGGGCGTTGAAAAGTACATGGAGCTCAAACCCGACGTCGTTACGATGGATATCACGATGCCCGATATGACCGGCATCGAGGCGCTCAAGATGATCCGGCAGTTCGATCCCGGCGCAAAGGTCGTCATGATCTCGGCGATGGGACAGGAGAGCATGGTGAAGGAGGCCATTCTAAGCGGCGCGAAATCATTCATCGTAAAGCCTTATAAAGAGGAACACATCACACAGACGCTGCTAAAGGTGGCATCCCAAGGCTAAGGGGGTGGGCATATGACTCCGGGAAGCAATCAGGACGATTCCCTGCTCGAGATGTTCGTCTTTGAGACGAATCAGAATGCGCAGCAACTGGAGCAAATTGTGCTCAGCGCAGAGCGGGAGGGCCGTTTTTCCGTTGAAGAAGTGAACGACGTATTCCGGATCATGCACACCATCAAGGGTTCGTCCGCGATGATGTCCTTTTCTGAAATCGCCTCGCTCGCGCATCAGATGGAGGATCTGTTCTTCTACATCCGGGAAAATACCGCGGCCCGGTACGACTCGCACGCCGTTTCGGATTTGATCCTGGCCTGCATGGATTACATCAACCGGCAGCTTGACCATTTGCGCGACGGGCGCGCCCCCGCACAGGGCGGCATAGAGCCGCTAGTGCGCCGGATCGACGCGCTGATGGCCGAAATGGTGCGCGGAGCCGCCGCCCCATCCGCGCCCCGCCCCAATCGCTATCGCGCCGTACTGCTGTTTGAGGCAGGCTGCGAAATGGAGGATGTGCGGGCATACGCCGCCTCGATTGAGATTGGCAAATACGCCCATGTGCTGTCCTACGAGCCTGCCGACATCATGGAGAACAACGACTGCACCCTGGAAATACGCCGGAACGGCTTCATTGTCCGCTTCGAGACGGATTTGGACGAAGACGAGGTGCGCACCCGTTTGCTCCGAACCGTGCTGCTGCGAGACGTCGACCTGACGGTGGAGGGCGAACCAGAAGCGCCCGGCGAGAGGCGTCCCGCCAATTCGCGCGAACCCGGACGTCCGGACCCTCAGGCTTCATCCGACGCGCGCGGCGAATCCCTGGCGCAATATCGGCAGTCTCCGCAGAGCATTATCAGCGTAAACGTCAATAAGCTCGATCAGATGATGGATCTGATGGGCGAGCTGGTCATCGCAAAGACCATGGTGGCCGAAAATCCCGAGATGATCGAACTGGGTACGGCTGATTTCAAAAAATCGGCCACGCAACTGAGCAAGATCGTATCCGAGATGCAGGAACTGGTGATGGCGATGCGGCTGGTTCCCCTGTCCACCACATTTCACCGGATGCAGCGGATCGTGCGCGATATGAGCAATTCGCTGAACAAGGAAATCCGGCTGGTGCTGGTCGGCGAAGATACCAGCGTGGACAAAAATGTCATCGAGCACATCGCCGATCCGCTGATTCATCTGGTGCGAAACGCCATCGACCACGGAATCGAAACCGCGCAGGAGCGCGCGCGGACGGGCAAGGACTCGACGGCCACCCTGACGCTGGAGGCGCAAAACGCGGGCGGACACGTGCTGGTTATGGTCAGCGACGACGGCCGCGGACTCAACCGCGAAAAAATTCTGAAGCGCGCCCGCGAGAACCAGCTTCTGACCAAGCCCGAATCCGAATACACCGACCGCGAGATCAACAACATGATTTTCATGCCCGGCTTTTCCACCAAGGAAAGCGTGACCGAGTTCAGTGGGCGCGGCGTAGGCATGGATGTCGTCATGCAAAATATCTCGGCGATCGGCGGTTCCGTTTCGATCGAAAGCGAAGCGGGAAGCGGGACGAAGATACTCCTAAAAATACCGCTCACCATCGCGATCCTGGACGGCATGAATGTCTCAGTCGGCGATACGCAGCTGACCGTGCCGATCACGGCGATCTGCGAATCGTTCAAACCTCGCCGCGAAGACCTATTATACGATATGAACGGGAATGAAATGATCATGGTGCGCGGCGACTGCTATGCCGTTTTGCGGCTCCACAGGCAATGGCAGATCGATACGCAGGTCAAAGAACTGACCGACGGCATCCTGATCATGGTAGAACAGGACGGCAAGAAGCGGTGCGTTTTTGTGGACAGACTGGCGGGGCGCCAGCAGGTGGTGGTCAAGACGCTGCCCACGTATCTCAAAAAGATGCCGCTTTCGAAGTGCCTTTCCGGCATGACTCTGCTGAGCGACGGCAGCATCAGCCTGATTTTGGACGCCGGTTGGCTGGTTGACGTAAACATCAAAGGTTATGAGAATGGAGGGAATCCGGCATGAGCGAGAGAAGCGGGAATTTCGCCCCGGTCGAGGATACACTGCACGGCAGGTACCTTACGTTTTATCTGAATGAGGAATGCTATGGCGTGGAAATCAGTTATATCACGGATATCATCCAGATGCAGCCGATCGCGACGCTGCCCGATGTCAGCCGCTATATCAAGGGCATCATCAATCTGCGGGGCGAGATCATCCCCGTCATGGATGTGCGACTGCGCTTCGGAAAGAGTGAAGCCGAATATACGGAGCGAACCTGCATCATTGTGGCCCGCACTGCCAGTCTTTGCGTGGGCCTGATCGTCGACGGCGTGAGCGAGGTGCTCTTCATCGCAGATGAGAATATTTCCCCGCTGCCAAAAATCAACGGTGCCAGCAACCGCTATATCAAGAGCATCGGAAAAGTCGGGCAGGAGGTCAAGCTGCTGCTGGATTTTGAAGAGATGGTATCAGACGATCTGGACGCGATCGGCCATGCGAGCCTTCCCTATCTGGAGACCGCGAGCAACGCATAAAGGTTTGCGGGATTCATAGAGAAGGGCGCAGAATACGTAAGACAGGGCGTGGAATACATGAAAAAAAAGGGCTTCCGGAGCATTCGGCTCGAGATGGTGTTTCTTATTTGCACGTTGAGTCTCATCATTTGCGCTGCATTTTTTGCCATATCCACGAGTCAGTCGAAATCCGCCGTTTCGGGATTGCTTGACGACTCGCTTTCTGAAATCACATGGCAAGGGTCTGCCCTGATCTCGGATCGGGTGAACGCCATCCAGGAGCAGCTGCGGATCATCGCCTCCAATGAAGTATTCTTGAGCGAGGAGATCAGCGAACAAAGCCTGTTCGCGTTGTTTGACAATATTCGGGAAGTCTCGGGCGGAAATATGGATCTGGCGTTTGCCGGTCCGGATGGGATCGCGTACAGTACCGGAGACAGACAGTTCTCCATCGCGGAAAGCGACAACTTCGTCCGTGGCATGGCCGGAGAGAGTCACGTATCCGATCCGATGCCGACCGGCTCGGATGGAGAGATGACCATGCTGTACTCCGTGCCAGTGTACAACCAGGAACATGAGGTTCGCGGCGTGCTGTTGCGCGTTTCAGATGGATACGAACTGACCGGCTTGATCGAGGATCTCTCCCTGGCCCAAACCGGATACGCATTCGTCATCAATCAGGCGGGGGTCATGGTGGCGCACCCCGATCGGTCGATGGTGTCCACGCAGGATCCCACCTTGGAAAAGGCCCTTACAACTCCGGAAGAGACGGAACTGGGCGAGATGCTCGGCCGGATGATTCTGGGAGAAGCCGGCGTACACGAGTATACGTACCATGGTATGCGCAAGAACGCCGGCTATGCGCCCATCCGGGGAACCAACTGGTATCTCGCGCTGACGGCGCCGCATGAAGAGGTGTTCGCCGTCACGAACCGGCTGCAGACGATATTGGCGGGAGCGACGGTTCTGCTGGCGCTGATCAGCGCCGCCGCCGCGCTGCTCATCGCAAATCGGATCCACAAGCCTGTCGTCCATCTGGAGAAGGCAGCAAAAAAATTCTCAACGGGGGATCTGGACGTTCACATCTCCGTCAAGCGGCGGGATGAGATCGGCGTTCTGGCCCAGGCGCTCGGGACGGTCGCCGACAATATGACTCAAATTATCTCCGGCATTCGCTCGGGAGCCAGGCAGGTGGCAGCCGAATCCAAGGAGATCGCCGATTCCGGGCAACAGTTTGCGCAGGGAACTGCCGAGCAGGCAAGCGCACTTGAGGAGATTACGGCATCTGTGGAGCAAATCGCGGCCCAGACCCGGGCAAGTGCGGAAAATGCCAACGAGGCAAACGCGCTGGCCGCCAGCACGCGAGATTTGGCCGAGCGCGGCAATGGCAAGATGGGCAGTTTGCTCCACGCCATGCAGGAGATCGATCATTCTTCCGCCAGCATCGTCCGCATTATCAAGGTCATCGACGACATCGCGTTTAAGACCAATATCCTGGCGCTCAACGCCGCGGTCGAGGCCGCTCATGCCGGACAACACGGCAGAGGATTTGCCGTCGTCGCTCAGGAAGTGCGCGATTTGGCCGCCAAATCCGCCGAAGCCGCAAAGGAAACCGCCAATCTGATCCAGAACTCCTCCAAGAAAGTGGCAGGGGGCGTCGAGCTTGCCGCAGAGACCGCCGATGCGCTTTCCAAGATCGTGAAAGAAGTTTCCGGAGTGGCCGCGCTGGTCAATGAAATCTCCGTTGCGTCCGGAGAACAGTCCGCGGGGATCGATCAGATCAATCAGGGACTTTTGCAGGTCTCGCAGGTTGTGCAGGCCAATTCCACCGCATCCCAGCAGAGCGCGACCGTGTCCCAGCATCTCACCGAGCAGGCCGACATGCTGAACCGCCAGGTAGCCGGCTTCCGCCTCCGCGAAGGCGCCGCGTCATCGCCATCCGCCGTCGTTCAGAAGAGGGAGGCCCAGGCTTCGGGAAAGAAAACGGGTCAGAAAAAGCGGAAGGAGCGCGTCGAACGCGCCTCCGACAAGAAAAGGAAGAGCGGGAAGCACTTTCCTTTCTTCTCGAAAGAAAGAAATCGTCCCGCCGCGACGCTGCCTGAAGAAGACAGGCCCCCCATAAAGCCGCCCATGCCCGCAGAAATATCCCTGGACGTAGAGGGCGAACCGCCTGCGCAACCCGCGCGTCCGCAAAAGGTTTCCCTGAGCGATCGCGAATTCGGAAAGTATTAGCGACAGTTAATTTGGAAAACGCGCTGCCGGACCATGCACGCATCCCCTTGAAATACTTTCGGTGTTTCAAGGGGATGTATCGGTCGAAAGCGCGAAAACCAAAGTGTCCGAACTTTCCCAAATGCACAGTGGAAGGAAGATGGCCGTGGACATTTCCAGTTCGCCCAATGGCGCGCCCCTGAATCAGCCTGCCGCCGAAATGACAGAGGCCGAATATCGGAATCTGTCCAGGTTGATCTATTCCGTAAGCGGCATATCCCTGAAAGAATCCAAACAATCCCTGCTATCGAGTCGGCTCGCGGGCATCCTCGCGCAGTCGAAGCGCGAAAATTACACAGATTACTATCAATCGCTGATCAGCGATCAGAGCGGCGCCGGCGTCGCGGAGCTCATCGACAGAGTTACGACGAATCACACATTTTTTATGCGTGAGTCGGCGCATTTTGATTACTTTCGTACGACGGTTCTCCCTTATCTGGAGGCGACCGTTGCGGACAGGGATTTGCGCGTGTGGTGCGCTGCATGCTCCACGGGCGAAGAGGCATATACGCTGGCCATGATTCTGAATGAACATTTTGACAATCACAAGCTGCCGTGGGATCGCCGGGTGCTGGCAACCGATCTGTCGGAAAAGGTTTTGCGGGATGCGAGCCGGGGGATCTACACGCAGGAGCGGATCGATCCGCTGCCGGCCGCGTGGCGCCAGCGTTATTTCACGCGCCTGCCGAGCGGAGCGTACGAAATCTCCGGTCATATCAAAAAGGAAGTGATCTTCAGGCGCTTCAACCTGATCGATCCCGTCTATCCGTTCCGAAAGAAATTTCACTGTATCTTCTGCCGGAATGTGATGATTTACTTCGATGCCGACACGCGCATCAGGACCATCAACAAACTCTATGAAATGACCGAGCCGGGCGGCTACCTGTTCATCGGACATTCGGAGATGATCGATCGCTCCAGCTCGAAATACGAGTATATTATGCCTGCGGTTTATCGAAAAAATAAAACGGCTGACGGTTCCGCCAGCGGGAGTCATCATGAATAAAGCCAGAAAAATCAGAGTCCTGGTCCTGGACGACTCGCTCGTATTTCGGGAAGCGCTGGCGCGCGGCCTGGCGGCCGATCCTCGCCTTGAGGTCGTCGCCAAGGCCTCGGACGCCTTCGAAGCCAAGGATAAGATTCTCGAAACCGACCCCGATGTCATCACCTGCGATATCGAAATGCCCCGGTTGAACGGAATCGATTTCATCCGTCGGCTGCTCGCGCAATATCCGATTCCGGTCATCGTGGTCAGCGGCGTATCGGATGCCGTGTTTGATGCCATGAACGCGGGCGCAGTCGAGTTCGTCAGCAAGCCGGACGGTCGTTCCCCAACAGACATGGAATCGCTTGTGAACGATCTGATCGCGAAGATCCTCGTTGCGTCCAAGGTACAGGTCCATCTCAGGCCCCTGTCCGCCGCGCAGTCAAAAACTGCGCAAACACAGCAATTTGACACGTCCAAAATCATTGGAATCGGCGCATCCACAGGCGGGACGGAAGCCATTCTTCGCATTCTGAAGGGACTGCCTTCCAACATGCCGGGCATCGCGGTGGTGCAGCACATTCCACCCGTATTTTCCAGAATGTTTGCAGAGAGGTTGAATGCACAGACTTCTCTGCATGTCAAAGAGGCTGAAAACGGGGATTATCTCGATCCGGGCTGCGTTTTGGTCGCGCCTGGTGATAAGCACATGCAGTTGAGACGCGTGGGGGACAGGTACCGGGTGGACCTCTTTCAGGGCGAACGCGTAAACGGCCATTGCCCGTCGGTGGACGTGCTGTTTCATTCGATCGCACAGCGCTGCGCGGACCGCGCGGTCGGCGTCATCCTCACCGGCATGGGGCATGACGGGGCGCAAGGATTATTGGATATGCGAAAAAGCGGAGCGTTCACGATTGGGCAGGATGAAAAGAGCTGCGTGGTCTACGGTATGCCCAAGGCTGCCTTTGAATTGGGCGGCGTGGAAAAGCAGTTGGGTTTGGATGCCATCGCGGGCGAGCTGGTACGGCATCTGATCAAGAAATAAACTGCCATGAAAAGACGGGGCTGTCGCAGAAATCCATCTGTGACAGCCCCGTATTGGTGTAGATTGCGCCGCTTGACGTTACGTCGTCGGAAGCGTGTGCTCTTCCGGTTCTTGAGAATCAATGTCCTGCGATTCCTGCCTGAGCTTGACCCTGGCGACGTGGCTCTGCAGCGTCTCCGCCTGGAGGTTCAACTCTTCGCTCGTGGATGCGTTCTGCTGCGAAGAAGCGGAGATCATTTGCACCACCTGGGAAACCTGCAGGATGCCCTGATTGATCTGGGAGATGCCAGCCGACTGCTCGCCGGAGGCAACGTCGATGTGGCGGATCAGCTGCGCCACCTGGCTGATCTCCTCCATGATGGAACCCATTGCCCGCGCGGTTTCCTGTGCTATTTTTCTGCCGTCATCCACCTTTTTGATGGATGCCTCGATCATGGAAGTGGTCTCCTGAGCTGCGCTGGCCGAACGCCCGGCCAGATTGCGCACTTCCTGGGCGACCACGGAGAAACCCTTGCCGTGCTCCCCTGCCCGCGCCGCTTCCACCGCCGCATTGAGCGCCAGGATGTTGGTCTGGAATGCGATGTCGTCAATCACCTTGATGATGCGGGAGATGCTGTTCGAGGACTCGTTGATCTGTTCCATGGCGGAGAGCATCTGCTGCATCTGACGATTGCCGTTTTCGGCATTGGTGCGAGTATGATCGGCCAACTGACTGGCCTGGTTGGCATTGCTTGCGTTCTGTGTGGTCTGAGAGGCGATTTCCTCGATTGAGGCGCTGAGTTCCTCGATCGCGCTTGCCTGCTCCGTGGTTCCCTGCGCCATTTCCTCGCTGGAGGAAGCGATCAGCTTTGCGCCTGAGGAGACCTCCTGCGAGACCGCCTGAATGTCTGCAAACAGCTCGTTGAAATTGTGATACATCGTATCAAAGGCCTGGGCCAGGTTTCCAATTTCGTCGTTGCGCCGCGCGATCCTCTCGGGCACGGAGCTGGAGAAGTCGCCGGAAGCAAATTCCAGCCCCTTCGCGGCGGCAAGCTTCACAGGCTTACTGACCGAGCGGGTGATCAGAATGGTCGTCGCCAGAATGCAGACGATGAGCGAGGCTGCCAGAGCGAATATCAGCAGATAGGTCACCTGCAGGACGGGCGCATAGACCTCGTCCTCTTCGACCTCAAAAGCAAGCGCCCAGGGGGTTCCGGTATTGCCGATGGTAAGCGGCGTCAGAAGGCCCTGCATCCCTTCGCTGGTCGTGAGCGAGGAACTCTCGTAGCTGCTGGTCGTGCCATTTTTGACGACGGAGAGGATCTGGTCGGCTTGCCCAACGTGATCTTTGACAGATGCGCCAACGAATGATGCGTCCTCTTGTGTGACATATACGCCGCCATTTGACAAAACGAAATAGTTGGCTTTCTCATATCCGCCTTTGTTCAGCGCCATGCCCTGCAGATAATCCAGCGAGATGTCCGCGCCGATCACGCCGATCACGGCGTCGGTCGAATCTTTAATGGGAATGGCATACTTCACGATCAGCTGTTTCGCGTCGGCGGTTTCGGACCGGTAGGGATCGAAGAGGATTTCATTGCCGGTGGTCTTTGGGATTTGATAATAGCTTCCCGCCTCCGGATCATCGTAATCCGAAAGGGATTGCACTTCATAGACGTCTCCCGACCGGGTGATGAGCGGAACAAAACGCCCCGTTCCATCGCTTCCTTTCGCGTTTTTGTTGTATACGTCCTGCCGATCAAACAGATTCGGCTCGAAGCATGCCCAGACAGAGACAATCGATTGATTCGCCTTCAGCACGCCCGTCATGCTCGCGATATAGGAGGCTCTGCGCACCTCGTAATCCACATCATCCTTGGTTTGAAAGATGGCGGCAAGCTTGCCCACGGGAACAAAACACAAATCAAGCTCTTTCTGGACCTTATCGGCCTGTGACTCAACCAAACTCGACAAGCCTCTCACGACAGTGTCCTGGTAAGATTGCCTGACGTTCAGTATAATCAAAAGAAACGACGACGCCATCACGATAACCAGAAAAAGAGCCACCAACAAGGTCAGTTGTGTCCCCAGATTGTGCACCCGTTTCCGCTTCATCTTCGCCACCACATACCCTTCTCTCTTCTCAAACCTTCTCCGAGTTCGGGAAACGCGAATAAAGCCTGCCATCGTCTAAGACAATGTTGGGCAACGCTTCCCTACGCAACAGACTGTCGCCCAAGCACGTCTGAAGCAGATCGCACTCATTTCCTATTTATATATATCGGAGGTTTTTCGTCGAATTTAAGGGCTACACCGCATTAAGCATGCAGGGACCGAAGACCTGTCAACTGCAGAGAATGAGGAGAAGCAACGGCAAGACTTGCGCCGCTTCGTATTCCAAATCACTTATTTTTTTGTTTTTCGAAGAGCGGCATAAAGTGCGTTCTCAAACGAAAACGCACCGTCAAGCTTAATTTGCCCGTTTCTGAACTTTAAAAAACGAAATAAGTCTTGTCGTTCCGGCATTGGCAGAAGCCAGTTCGCTATCTGAAACCAGGTTCAGGGTTCGAATTCTCAAGCACACGCCAAATCTGATTGGTAGATGTCCGATCGAAAGTGACTGTAAGAGCGCATCACCTGTGAGGACCGCTCTTGCGGGGCGCATTGCCATGTGGCAGCCCAAGATCCCTTTTCTACAGAAAAGGCTCGTCGAACGGCGCTCCGTACTCCATCGGCTGAGTCATGTTCTTTGTATCCGATTCGCCGTTCTTCAATGCGGCACGAGCGGCGACTTCTGTGGAAAACGTATCGACCATCCAGAACCCGTCATAACTGACAGGAGTATCGCCTATCTCGCGGAATTTCACCCGAATACGGTCATGATCGTATATTTCGATCCCAGTGACATCCCCATATACGACGCCAAGCTGCGGCTGTGCCTTGTACACGCGACTTCCAATCGCGGGCAGGCCCGCACGCCATCCGGCTTCGCTATCAACTTCCGGCTCAGCATTCTCGTCTCGCAATCTCTCCACCTCTGCGACCAGACTCTTGACGATGGATAACGTATTGTGCCAAGACCTCGTTCCATCGCCAAGCCATATCCCATGCTCGTGATAATTGCCTGCGTGATTGGGTCTCACGTCCTGCACGAACTTTTCTATTTCCTTCAGTTCAGCCTGCGTTATGCGTTTGTATTGACTGATCATCTTTTCTTCCCCCATCGTAACGATTCTCCCGTGCAAAGAGCCCGCCGTTTTTTTCCGGACGCTCTGGCATGGCTCGGTATCGCTGCGCGTACTTCAACCACTCAGCATATATATCGGCACCATGAGACCATGTATTCACCCCGTCCGGGTTAAGTTTTTATGAATCAAACACATCGGAAGGGACGCAATCTGCGGCATGATTACCCGCGCGTTACTGCGCTGATCAAAAAAGGCATACCTGTACATTGGTACGGCGACAAGCGCGTCTACTGCGCGTATAATGCTCTGACAGAAGGTGCTGCGCGGTAATCCAGACAAAGAGAATGAGGAAGTGCTTGTTTTTTTGAAAACGATTCGCCTTCAAAGGATCAACCGCAATTAAAGGAGTCCCTCATCAGCGTATCAAAAATGCCCGGGAATCCAATGATTCCGGGCATTTTCGTTTGGCGGAGAAGGAGGGATTCGAACCCTCGAGACGGTTTTGCCGTCTACGCGATTTCCAGTCGCGCGCCCTCGACCAAGCTAGGCGACTTCTCCATATGTTGTTTGATTTTCATGGTCTCGGCGGGTCAACGCTATTTATTATAGCATAACGCATATTCCAATGCAATATCCGTCCGAAATTTCGTCAGTTAAACTTTACGATCGCGCCGCTCACGCGCATTGCACACACGCGGATGATTTGGTAGAATATTGGCAGAACATGCCGGAGGTACTCGCAATGAAACGTCTCCTGAGAATCGTCTCGATCGCCGTCTTCGTGCTGATCGTCATCGGCGCGGCGCCCGCCTTCCAGCCGGCCGCGTCTGCGGCCACCACCTACTACATAGAGATCGACATCACAAACCAGTACGTGACCGTCTATCGGACGAGCGACATGGAAATCGTCCGACAGATGATCTGTTCCACGGGCAAATCCACGACGCCCACACCGACCGGAACATTCACCATGCCCGCGAAGAGCCGGTCGAGCGAGCGCACGAAGTGGTACACCTTCACGGATTGCTACGCGCAGTACGCCTCGCGCATCAAGGGTGGCTACCTGTTCCATTCCTACCTCTTCAGCTCCAAGCGCGACTCGGCGGTCATCCATTCGTCGGTGAAGGCGCTCGGCTCGCAGGCTTCCCACGGCTGCATCCGACTGCGCATCCCCGATGCGAAGTGGATCGCGGAGAACTGCTTCCAGGGAACCAAGGTCAAAATCTACCGCTCCGGTCGGTACAACAGCGCCATTCGCTCGCTGCTTCTCAAGGAGTCATTCTCCGTGTCCGGCGGCGCGACGTATGGCGAATGGGCCTCGATCGGAGAAACGGGCGAGATCGGGCGCGGCGACACCGGCTCGAAGGTAAAGCAGGTGCAGCAGCGGCTCGTCGGCCTCGGCTTCGCAGACATGTCCTCCGACGGCGTTTACGGCCAGTTGACCGTCGACGCGGTCAAGGCGTTCCAGAAGGCCGCCTCGCTCTCGCGCACGGGCATCGTGGACGATAAGACGTGGGGCGCGCTCTTCGCGGACCACGCGCCCGCGGGCGGCATCACGCCTACGCTCTACGAGGGAACGACGGGCGCGAAGGTCGCGCTCCTGCAGGAGACGCTGAAGGCGCTCAAGCTTTATTCCGGCACGGTCGACGGCACATTCGGCGCATCCACAAAGACCGCCGTCAACGATTATAAGCGCGTGCACGGCCAGAGCGAAAACGGAACGATGGAGTCCTCCGCATTCAAGGCGGCGATCACGGAGGCGGCGAATCTGGCCTCCCAGTTTGGCGATCAGGAATTCGAACTGACAAGGACCAGCCTCGAAGTTCAGATGGCGAAGGTCAATGTGAAAAACTACACCTATTTGCGCAAGTCGGCCTCTTCCAGTGCGAAGGCGCTCAAAAAGCTCAAGAAAAACGCCAAGGTCGTCGTGCTCTCGAAGGGTAAGTCGTGGTCGAAGGTGCAGTCCGGTTCGACTGTCGGTTACGTGACGACCAAGTATCTGAGCTTCTACATGGCGACGAAGGATACCTGGACATACGTGCCCGTGCCGACTCCCTCGCCCACACCGACACCTTCCCCCACGCCCTCCCCGACGCCCACGTTGCTGACGGAACTTCCGACCGTGGCGCCCACGCCTTCCCCAACGCCCTCCCCGACGCCCACGTCACTGACAGAACTTCCGACCGTGGCGCCCACACCCACGCCCTCCCCGACGCCCACTCCCACTCCGACACCGACGCCCACTCCGACACCGACGCCCACTCCGACGCCCACGCCAAGCGCCGAACCGTCGGACGAGGGCGCGGCGGTCACGCCTGCGTCCACCGACGGGGCAGAATATCCGGGCGCGGCTTAACGGTTTCCCACGCCGACCCGCGCGAATTGCGCGGGTCGGTTATTGTCGGCGCGCGAACTCGAACGATGTGAATACCCAGGACATTTTGGGTTAAAATGACGAATGTTTGAGCCCGCGAGATTGATTTACACACGATGGACTGGTATAATTCAAGAAAGCCAATTAAAAAAGGAGTGTGTCATCATGGCGCTTGTCACTTCCACAGAGATGTTCAAGAAGGCCTACGAGGGCGGCTACGCCATCGGCGCTTTCAACGTAAACAACATGGAAATCATTCAGGGCATCACCGAGGCTGCGATGGAGGAGAAGGCTCCCCTCATCCTTCAGGTTTCCTCCGGCGCGCGCAAGTATGCCAAGCATGTATATCTCATGAAGCTGATCGAGGCGGCGATTATCGACGCGCAGGAGACCGCGGGCTTCGACCTGCCTATCTGCGTCCACCTCGACCACGGCGATACGTTCGAGCTCTGCAAGAGCTGCATTGACGGCGGCTTTACGTCCGTTATGATCGACGGCTCCCATCACTCCTTCGAGGAGAACATCAAGCTGACCAAGAAGGTCGTCGAGTACGCGCACGACCACGGCGTCGTGGTCGAGGGAGAACTCGGCCGCTTGGCCGGCATCGAGGACGCGGTGAACGTCTCCGCCGAGGACGCCTCCTACACCCGCCCGGACGAGGTCGAGGAGTTCGCCACCAAGACCGGCGTCGATTCCCTCGCCATCGCCATCGGCACCAGCCACGGCGCGTACAAGTTCAAGCCCGGCCAGAAGCCGCAGCTTCGCTTCGACATTCTCGAAGAGGTCGTCAAGCGCCTGCCCGGCTTCCCGATCGTGCTGCACGGCGCATCCTCCGTCATGCCGGAGTACGTCAAGATGATCAACGAGAACGGCGGCAACATGCCCGACGCCATCGGCATCCCCGAGGAGATGCTCCGCCAGGCCGCGCGCAGCGCAGTGTGCAAGATCAATATCGACTCCGACCTGCGCCTCGCCATGACCGGCACCATCCGCAAGTACTTCCACGACAATCCCGCCAAGTTCGACCCGCGCGACTACCTCAGGCCCGCGCGCGAGAACATCAAGAAGATGGTGCAGCACAAGCTCGTGAACGTGCTCGGCTGCAACGGCAAGGCGTAAGAAGGATATACAGGTTTTTACAAAAGAATGCCCCGTCCGGCAGCGTTCCTGCGGACGGGGCGCGTTGTGTTGAGGGGGCACGCGTACCCACGTCACTTTGCGAGGGAGATGTCCTCGGCTTCCACCTGACCGCTGATGGAGTACACGGGCCGCAGACTGACTCGGGCGCCGTCCGGAATCTCAACCAAGTCCTTCCCGTCCCTGTAAATATAGTCGTACTGGACGCCCAACTCGTAGTTGCTCTTGACACAGTCCAGATTGAGCGCAGCGCCTGGCAACATGAGATAATAATAGCTGGTCCACGTCTCCCCCTCGGTCCACCGCCGCGAGGGACACTCTCCGGCCACCTCGCCGCCCCCGACATAGACCCGGGGGATGGCGCGTCTGCCTTGCCGTTCCGCTCATAGTTGGCTTTGAATGTCTCCGCGTCCTCCCCGTTGGGAAGCTGGCCGGTGACGTCCCCTCTATAGGCGTTCCCACGAAAAAAGAGGCTCAATGAGCCTCCCGCGTCCCCCGGACGGAAAAATCGCGCGGCACAAGACTGGGGCGGGCCGAGAACGTCAGTTCCAGCCCGTCCTCAAAAAAGTAGAACCGATACTCCGCCACGTATGGCGTCTCGATGTAGAAGACCGTCAGGACGAGGGTCCCGTCCGGCTTCCACCGCGCATAGGCCCGGTGCCGCTGCTCCCAGACCTGCAAATCCTTCCAAAACCGCGAACGCCCGCGATTCGCGCCGATCCTGTCCCGCGCGCCATCCGCATATTCGAACGCGACCGCCCCATTCTCGAACGCCGCGCGCCGGATACCGAGCGGGTTGCCGTCCAGAATGTATGTACCCTCGACGCCGGAGAGGTCGTATCCAGCCGCCGGGACCGACGCCGGAAGCGTCGCCTCCTCCCCGCCGTCCGCGCGAAGGAGGTGGCGCTCGACCAGCGCGAGGAACGGCTCCGCCTTCGTGCCGCGCGAGGTGGCGATCACCGCGCGCCCGGCATCCGGGTACACCAACAGAAATTGCCCGAACGCCCCGTCCATCCGGTAGCCGTCCGGCATGATGTGAAACTGGTAGCCGTATCCGCTTCCCGCGAAGTGCCCTTCGTGCCCCTCGCCCTTGACTACCCGCGCGGACGTCGCGCAGGCCAGATACTCCGCCGAGATGAGCCGCCGGCCCTCGTAGATCCCCCGGTTCAGCAGGAGCCGCGCAATTTTGATGAGTGAATCCACGGTCAGGCTCAGCCCCATGCCGCCCGCCGTCAACCCCTCGGGCGATTTCTCCCAGCGCGCCTCGCGGATGCCCATCGGGTGAAAAAGCCGCGCGTTCAGAAAATCCTCGAGGCTCTCGCCCGCCACGCGGCGGATCAGCGCGGAGAGCATGTGCGAAGCGTGCGTGCTGTAGAGGTAACGCGTCCCCGGCACGCACGGAAAGTCCTGCGCGAGAAACGCCCGCACCCAGTCGGGTTCAAAAAAGAGCTCCCCGTATGTATTCCTTTCGATGCTTGTCGTCATCGTGAGCAGATGGTGAACTCGCATTTTGAAAAGGTTCGGGTGCGGCGCGGCGGGCAGCGCATCCGCGAAGCGCTCCGCGACGGGATCGTCCAAGCCAAACAGCCCCGCGTCGACGGCGATTCCCGCCGCGAGCGAGGCAAACGATTTCGTCATGGAAAACAGCAGCCGGAGCCCGTCCGGCTCGTAAGGTTCCCGCGTGGCGCGCCAGAGAACCCCGTCCTTTCGCACGACCGCGAGGTCGATCAGATCGATCTCCCCGCTTTCCGCGCACGCGCGCACGAACGCGCCGATTCCGTCCACACAACCAGCTCCCCGCCAAGTATAGCAGAAAGGCGCTCCGTGTCAACGCCCTCAGGGACGCGTCCCTTAAGAACCCCAAGTCAAGTGGACATCGATACATGGTCCGCCCACGGGGCGTCGAAACTGCAAATTCGGATCGCACCGGGATTATGCCCCCGAGCGATCCGATGAATCATCTATCTCTCCCTGCATGGGATTCCAAAGGACAGATTATCCTTTAAGGGAAGTCCGGGGGCAGCGCGCTCGGCGTTCCCATCCCCATCAGCGTTCCCGTCCCCTTCGGCGTCACTCCCCGCTCAAATCCCCGATCCTCCGGAACCGGTCATAGCGCTTCGACGGGTCGAGGTTCCTGACCGCCGCAACGATCTCGGATTTGAGGCTCGCGTAGAATTCCTCGGTGCCGAGCCCCGCCTCTGGCACGATCCGTTCGATGATGCCGAGCTCGAGCGCGTCCTGCGCCGTGAGCTTCAGGGAGTTCGCCGCGTCGGCGGCGCGCGCCGCGTCCTTCCACAGAATGCTTGCGCAGCCCTCTGGCGAAATGACGGAGTACACCGCGTTTTCGAGCATCCAAACCTCGTCCGCGACCGCCAGCGCCAACGCGCCGCCCGAGCCCCCCTCGCCGATCAGGATCGAGAGAACGGGCACGCGAAGGCCCATCATCTCGACCAGGTTCTCCGCGATGGCCTGCCCCTGCCCGCGCTCCTCCGCGCCGATGCCGCAGTATGCGCCGGAGGTATCGATGAGGTTCACGATGGGGATTGCGAACTTGTCGGCCTGCTTCATGAGCCGAAGCGCCTTGCGGTAGCCCTCGGGGTTGGGCGCGCCGAAATTGCGCTGCATGCGCTCGCGTGCGTTTCGGCCCTTTTCGATGCCGATCACGACCACCGGCAGGCCGCCGATGCGTGCGACGCCGCCCACGATAGCCGGATCGTCCGCGAACCGCCGGTCGCCGTGCAGCTCGAAGAAGCCTTCAAAGACATGGGAAATGTAATCGACCGCCGTGGGCCGCCCGTTCGCGCGGGCGATCTTCACCCGGTCGTACGCCGTCATTTCCATAGGCAACCCTCCCCGTACACGCCGAGCAGGTGGGCGAGCGTCTCGCGCTGCTGTCCGCGCGGCACGATGGCGTCCACGAAGCCGCGCTCCAGGAGGAACTCCGCCGTCTGGAAGCCCGTCGGGAGCTTCTTGCGGCTCGTCTGCTCGATGACGCGCGCACCCGCGAAGCCGATGGTCGCGCCGGGCTCGGCAAGGATCGCGTCGCCCTCCATGGCGAAGGACGCCGTGACGCCGCCCGTCGTGGGATCGGTTAGTACCGCGATGTAGGGAAGCCCCGCGTCGGCGTGCCTTTTCACAGCGCCGGAGGTCTTGGCCATCTGCATGAGCGAGACGATGCCCTCCTGCATGCGCGCGCCGCCGGAAACGGTGAAGCCCACGACCGGGAGCTTCTCGGAGGTCGCGAGTTCAAAGATCCTGGTGATCTTTTCGCCGACCGCCGCGCCCATGGAACCCATCATGAAGTTCGCCTCCATGGCGAACGCCGCGCAGGACTTTCCCAGGATCGCGCCCGTTCCGCACACCACCGCGTCCTTTTCGCCGGACGCGTTGCGCGCGGAATCGAGCTTGCCCTCGTAGCCGGGGAACTGAAGGACGTCCCGGCTCATGAGGTAGGCGTCGGTCTCTGTGAAGCTGTTTTCGTCGAGAATGAACTTGAGCCGCTGGCGCGCGCCCATCCGGAAGTGGTAGCCGCAGTCGCAGACTTTGTTCATCTCCCACAGCCGCGTAAGCTCGATCTGCTTGCGGCAGTTAGGGCAGGTCTGGGTCGGCTCGTTCTCGGCGGCGGCGACGGGCGGCGGCGCGGACTGGCGTCCACCCTTTTCCAGCTCGTTCTTCGCCTTGTTCAGAAACTGCAGTAAGGGCATTATGCTTTATCCTTTTTGAAAAAGTTGAGATCGTAGCTGCCGTCCTTGAAGCGGGGATCGTTGACGATGTCGATCTGCTCCTCGATGTTGTTCGAAACGCCGTCGATCACCAGCTCGCAAAGCGCGGCGGATAGCTTCCGAAGCGCCTCCTCGCGCGTGCCCGCGTAGACGATCAGCTTTCCGAGGAGCTGGTCGTAGTGGGGCGAGACCGCGTAGCCCGCCACGAGGAAGGTATCGAACCGCACGAACGGCCCGCCCGGCACGTGCAGAAAGGAGACCTTGCCCGGCATGCGCGCGTTGATGCGGCATTCGACGGCGCAGCCGCGGATCTTGACGTCATCCTGCATGAACGTGAGGGGAATCCCCGCCGCCACGCGGATCTGCCACTTGACGAGGTCGTAACCCGTCAGCGCCTCCGTGACCGTATGCTCCACCTGGAGCCGCACGTTCATCTCCATGAAGTAGAGGCTTCCGTCCTGCGCGCGCAAGAATTCGAGCGTGCCCACGCCCACGTAGCCGACCTTCATCACCGCGTCGACGACCTTTCGCATGATCGCGTCGCGCTCGGCGCGCGTCACGACCGGGGAGGGCGATTCCTCGATCAGCTTCTGGTGGTTTTTCTGAACCGAGCAGTCGCGCTCGCCAAGACACACGCAGTTG
This sequence comes from Bacillota bacterium, assembly GCA_023444095.1. Lineage (GTDB taxonomy): Bacteria > Bacillota > Clostridia > Christensenellales > Aristaeellaceae > RUG11247. The sequence continues at coordinate 92,237 of JAEZRP010000030.1, read as the reverse complement.
TGAAGCTCGTCCGCGATGATCTGGAACTCCACGTGCTTTGCGGGGTTCACGAACTTTTCCATGTAAACCGCGCCGTCGCCAAACGCGGACTTGCCCTCGGCGGTCGCGGAGAGGTACGCGTTCTCGAGCTCGGCTTCGCTCTTCACGAGCCGGATTCCGCGCCCGCCGCCGCCAGACCGTGCCTTGAGCATGACGGGGTAGCCGATCGTTTCGGCGGCCGCGCGCGCATCCTTGAGCGTGGGGAGGATGTCCGTTCCCGGAATCACGGGCAGGCCCGCGTCCGCCATCAGCGCCTTGATGCGCGATTTATCCGACAGGTTTTCCATGTTCTCGACGCTCGGGCCGATGAACACGATTCCGTTCTTCTCGCACAGCGCCGCAAAGTGCGCGTTCTCGGAGAGGAAGCCATAGCCGGGGTGGATCGCCTGCGCGCCGGCCACGAGGGCGGTCGCAACGATGCGCTCCTCATTGAGATAACTGTGCGTAGCGGAAGCCGGGCCGATGCAGAAGCTCTCGTCCGCGAGCGCCACGTGCAGCGCCTCCCGGTCGGCCTCGGAAAACACCGCGACGGTGGAGATGCCCATCTCCTTGCACGCGCGGATGATGCGCACGGCGATCTCGCCGCGATTCGCGATGAGAATCTTTGAAAACATTATGCCCCCACGATGGCGAAGGAGAACTCCGCCGTCAGGCAGATTTTGCCGCCCGCGCGCACCACCCCTTCGCAGAAGCGGAACGCGCCTTTCTCGCGCAGGACGCGCACCTCGGTCTCGATCACGTCGCCGGGGCGCACGGGAGAGCGGAACCGCGCCTTGTCGATGCCCGTATACATGGGCGTCTTGCCGCCGGAGAGCGCGCCCTCGAAAAGAACGCACGCCGACTGCGCCAGAATTTCACAAAGGATGACGCCGGGAACGACGGGGTTCCCCGGAAAATGTCCGCGCAGGAAGAACTCGTCGCCCCGGACAGCGTATCTCCCCCGCGCGACGCCGTCCTCGCACGCCGCTTCGTCGAGAAGCAGCATGTCATCCCGATGCGGGATGATATTCTTGATTTCATCTCTCGTCATGCGTCCACCCTGATGCGCATGAGAACATGGCCGAAGTCGACCACCTGCGCGTTTCCCGCGCAAACCTCGACGACGGTGCCGGTGATGTCCGACGAGATCTCGTTCATGAGCTTCATCGCCTCGATGATGCACAACACGTCGCCTTTTTTCACCTTCTCGCCCAACTTGACGTAGGGCTCGGCATTCTCGGCAGGGGAAGTGTAGAACACGCCCACCATGGGTGAGGTGACGTCGATCACGCCCGCCTCGGATTTCGGCGCGGCGGCCTGCTGCGAAAGGGGCGCGGCGGGAGCCGCCACCACCACGGGCGCGGCCTGTCCGCCGCCCATCTCGAGCCGCACGTTTTTTCCGTCCTCGCTTACTTCAAGCGCCGTGAGTCCCAACTCGCGCATGAGTCCCGCGTACTTGCGGATATTCGTCTCTTCCATCAGATCACCGTGCCTTTCGGAACGCCAGGCAGGCGTTATGCCCGCCGAAGCCGAAGGAATTGGATACCGCGAGGGTCAGATCCCTCTTTTTCGCGGCGAGCGGCGTCACATCCAGATCGCACGCCGGATCGATCTCGAGCAGGTTGATGGTCGGCGGCACGATTCCGTCCCGCAGCGCCAATATGCTGGCGATCGCCTCCACCGCGCCCGCCGCGCCGAGCATGTGCCCGGTCATGGACTTTGTGGAACTAACGGAGGCCGCGCGCGCCGCGTCCCCCAGCGCCAGCTTGATCGCCAGCGTCTCTGACGCGTCGTTGAGGGGCGTGCCGGTGCCGTGGGCGTTGACGTACACATTGTCCGCCCCGGTGTAGCCCGCCTCCGCCATGGCGTCCTTCATGGCGCGCGCGCCGCCCTCGGCATCGGGCCGGGGGGCTGTAATATGGTAGGCGTCGCAGGTGGAACCGTAGCCCGCGACCTCCGCAAAGATCACCGCGCCGCGGTTTTTCGCGTGCTCATACTCTTCCAGAACCAGACAGCCAGCGCCTTCGCCGATCACGAAGCCCGCGCGCCTTTGGTCGAAGGGCAAGGACGCCGCGTCCGGGTCCTCGGCGGTCGTGAGCGCCTGCATATTGATGAACCCCGCCACACCGATCTCGGTGATCGACGCCTCCGCACCGCCCGCGATGATCGCGTCCGCGTAGCCGTGTCGGATGGCCCGAAGCGCCTCGCCGATGGCGTTCGAACCCGAGGCGCACGCGGTTACGGACGGCATGGCGCCGTTTCTGCAATCGTACTTGATGGCGATCATGCCGGAGGCGATGTTCGAGATCATCATGGGCACAAAGTAAGGCGACACGCGCCGGGGACCTTTCTCCATGAGCTTTCGATATTCGTTCGAAAGCGTCTCGAGGCCGCCGATGCCGCTTCCGAAGTACACGCCCACGCGCTCGGGCGGGAGCGTGCCGACGATGCCCGATTGCAGGACCGCCTCGGCGGCGGCCACCAGCGCATACTGGGCGTAACGGTCGGTGCGGTTGAGCTCGGATTTGTCGAGGTAGGCGCGCGGATCGAAGTCCTTGACCTCAGCCGCGAGCCTCGATTTATAGTTCTCGGTGTCGAAGCGCGTGATCGGGCCGATGCCGTTTTTTCCTTCCAGCATCGACTTCCACATGGCCTCGACCGAGAGGCCCACGGGGGTGATCGCCCCCATGCCGGTTACGACAACTCTTCGATTCATAATCACATCGCCATCCCGCCGTCGACGCGGATGACCTCTCCCGTTATATAATCGCCCCCGCGCCCAGCCAGGAAGGCCACGACCTCCGCCACGTCCTCCGGCGCGCCCGCGCGGCCGAGGGGGATGCGGGAGAGAAGTTCCTCCTGGGGCAGGGATTTCGTCATGTCCGTCTCAATGAAGCCCGGCGCTACCGCGTTCACGGCGATGCCCCGCGCCGCGAGTTCGCGCGCGGCGGATTTGGTGAGCCCGACGAGGCCCGCCTTGGACGCGGCGTAGTTCGCCTGCCCAGCGTTGCCCATGAGCCCAATGACCGAGCTTACGTTGATGATCCTTCCCGAGCGCTGGCGCAGCATGAGGGGGCTCACGTGCCGGATCAGGTTGAACGCGCCCTTGAGGTTGGTATTCAAAACCGCGTCGTAGTCCGCTTCCTTCATGGTCAGAAGGAGCGAGTCCTTCGCGATCCCCGCGTTGTTGACGAGGATATCGATCCGCCCGAAATCGCTTTTCACCTCGGCGACCGCGGTCTTCACCGCCTCGAAGTCCGAGACGTCGACCCGGTACGCCTTGGCGTTTGTAGGCAGGGCCTGGACGCAGTCGCTTGCCGCCGCCTCGTTCCCCGCGTAGAAGATCGCAACGTCCGCGCCCAGCGCGGAGAGCTTTACCGCAATCGCGCGCCCGATGCCGCGCGAACCACCCGTCACGAGTGAGACCTTTCCCGTCAGCACAGCGCGCCCACCGCCCCTTCGAGTGTTTCCGCATCCTCGACGCCCAGCACCCTGACGCTTCCGTCGATCTTGGCGATCAGTCCCGCGAGTGTCTTTCCGGGGCCGACCTCGACGAAGGTATCAAAACCATTTTGAAGCATGTGTTCGATTTCCGCCTGCCACCTCACGGGACTCTTGATCTGGTCCGCAAGCGCGTCCGCGAACGCCCAGCCGTAGGGAAGGCCCGTCTTGTTGGAGTAAAGGAGGCCCTTCGGCGCGCGGAACGCGACGGCCCCGAGCGCGGTGCGAAACCTTTCGGCCGCCGCAGCCATGTAGGGGGAATGGAACGCACCCTTGACTTTCAGAGGCACCGCGCGCCCGCCCGCCGCCTTGACCGCCGAGAGGAAGTCCGGCATATGCGCCTTTTCGCCCGAGACGGTGATCTGGCCGGGGCAATTGTAGTTGACGGGATACACGCCGTGCGCCGCGCAGAGGGCTTCGACCTCCGGGGCTTCGAGCTTCAAAACAGCCGCCATCGCGCCCTCGGTCTTCTCGGCCTCTTCCTGCATCAGTTCTCCGCGCAGCGAGACGAGCCGGAAGCCCTCCTCGACGCTCACCGCGCCGGAGGCCGCGAGCGCCGAAACCTCGCCCAACGAGAAGCCCGCGCAGGCGTCGGGCCGGATTCCTCGCGCCGCAAGCGCGGACGCCGCCGCGAGTTCGACCGCATAGAGGCATGGTTGCGTGTTTTTGGTCTCCGAAAGCGCGTCCTCGGGACCTTCGAAGCACATGGAAAGCGTGCCGGAGCGGATCTTCTCCAGCGCGTCCAGAACCTCGCGCGCCGTGGGATCTGCCTCGTAGAGCGAGCTTCCCATGCCCGCCTTCTGTGCGCCCTGGCCGGGGAAAACGAACGCTAGCTTAGCCATTTCGCCGCCCCCCGAAGCGCCTCCTCCGCGCCCTTCACCATGTCCCCGATGATCTCAGCGCAGCTCTGTTCCCGGTTCACCATGACCGCGATCTGGCCCGCGAGCACGCAGCCGTTGTCGGTGTCGCCCTCGACCGCCGCCATCCGCAGCGCGCCGGTGCCGCGCTTCTCGAGCTCCTCGTCGCTTTCCCCGCCATACTCGGCCTTGAGGTACTCGCGCGTGAACTGGTTTTTCAGTCCGCGCACGGGGTGACCGAGCCGCTTTCCGGTGACGACGGTCGAGAGGTCGTTTGCCTTGAGGACCTTATTTTTGTAGTTCTGGTGGGCGTTACACTCGGTCGCGGCCAAAAACCGCGTGCCCATCTGAACGCCCGATGCGCCCAGCATCAGGGCGGCGGCGAAGCCGCGACCGTCCGCGATGCCGCCCGCGCCGATCACGGGGAGGGCCGTCGCGTCCGCGATCTGCGGAAGGAGCACCATCGTCGTGAGTTCTCCCACATGCCCGCCGCTCTCGCCGCCCTCGGCGATCAGAGCCGACGCGCCCACGCGCGTCATGAGCTTGGCGAGCGCGACGGAGGCGACCACGGGAATCACTTTGATGTCGGCCTCCTTGAAGGCGGCCATATACTTCTGGGGGTTGCCCGCGCCGGTGGTCACGACCTTGACGCCTTCCTCGCACACGAGTTTCGCCACCTCGTCGGCGAACGGGCTCATGAGCATGATGTTGACGCCAAAGGGCTTTTGCGTCTTTTCCCGCGCGATGTGAATCTGCGCGCGCACATAGCTCGCCGGGGCGTTGCCCGCCGCGATGATCCCGAGGCCTCCGGCCTCCGAGACCGCCGCCGCGAGGCAGCCGTCCGCGATCCAAGCCATGCCGCCCTGCAGGATCGGATACTCGATCCCCAAGAGCGCCTGGAGGGGCGAATTAATCATTGTATTTGGAGCCGATGTAATCGACGAGCTCCTGAACCGTCTCAACCTTTTCCTCCAGCTCAACTTCCCGGCCGATCTTCTCCTCGAGCTGCATGACAATTTCAACGGTGTCCAGAGAGTCGACGCCCAGGTCGGCGAACTTCGTTTCGGGGGTGATGGTATTGACGTCGCAGTCGACGTGCGCCGCGATGAGCTCCGCGATGGTTCCGAACAGGTTCTCCATATTGATTGTCCTCCTATAATCTTTCTTTGCCGATGAAGAATATCGCCAGGGTATCCGGCCCGGCGTGCGCGCCGATGACCGGACCCACGGGACCCACGATGACCTCGCGCGCGCCGATTGCGAGCACGAGCGATTTGAGTTCCTCCGCGTCGGCCTCGCAGTCGCCGTGGCTGATGAACACGGTCTGGCTCGCGATGTCCTCCGCCTCCTGCGCCAGCTTGTCCGCCAGCGTCCGGATCGCCGCGCGCCTGCCGCGCACGCGCCCCGCGCCCACGAGACGGCCCTCGCCATCCATCCGCATGACGGGCACGATGTGCAGCTTCTCGCCCGCCTCCTGCGCCGCGCTGGCCGAGAGCCGCCCGCCGCGCTTGAGGTAGCGGGGATCGCCGACCGTGAACCAGTGCAGCACGCGCGGGATCATGCCGCGCGCGTAGTCCGCGCACGCGGAAAGCCCCATGCCGGACGCCCGCGCCCGCGCAGCCAGATAGACGAGAAGGCCCTCGCCCATGGACGCCGAGCGCGAGTCGACGAGCTCGATCCGCCCGCCGCACTTCGCAACCGCGGTTTCCGCCGCCTCTCGCGCGTTCTGAAACGTGGCCGAGAGCGCCGAGGCGAGAGAGATGACCAGTATGTCCCGCCCGGACGCGAGGATTTCCTCGTACGCCTGCGCAAACTGGAAGGGTGAAACGGCGGAGGTGCGCGCGACCGCTCCCGCGCGCAGCGTGCCGTAGAACTCCCCTGCGGACATCTCGCGCCAATCGAGGTATCCGTGGTACGCGCGCGCATCGAGGGAGACCGTGAGCGGCAACGCCGCGAGGTTCAGCTCCCGCGCCAGTGCGTCCGGCAGATCGCACGACGTATCCGTCAGTATCGCATAATCGCGCATGAATGCCTCCGATCCAAAATTGGGCGAGGTTATCACTGATAACTCGCCTCATTATAGCCGACTTGCGTTAAGCTGTCAAGATTGCCCGTGTTCCGCTTTTGTGTCCGACCAAAGTGGTCTACGCATGACCTTATGGCAGATCGAATTCCCGATCGATGGCGTACTCCACGGAGGCCATGTTCTCGTCGTTATACGCGAGCTGATGGTTGTCGAAAAGAAGCGCCGCGCCGTAGATGAGCGAGCGGACGACGTACGTCTTTCTCCTGCGCGTCCTCTCGTCCATATGAACCGCGTTGCAGTAGGAGTCGATCACCTCGCGGGTGACCTGCGTCATCTCGCCCCGGAGCCGGGCGTACTCGGTGTCGAGCGAGTCGTCCCGGAGCATGATGACGGAGCGGAAGTTCGGGTTCTCCATAAGGAAACGGATGTAGGCCTTCGAGATCTCGACGATCTGGCGGCGCAGATCGTCCGGGTATGTCTCGATGATCTCCCGCTGCCGGACGCCCCAGAGATCGTTGATATACTCGATGATCGCGGTCACGAACGCCTGCTTGTCCCGGAAGTGCTTGTACGGCGCGGCGCAGGAGAGCGCGCACGCGGCCGCGACGCGGCGGATCGAGAAGTTCTGGATGCCGTGCTGGCTCAGCTCGCGCATGCCCGCGTAGATCAGGCGCTCGCGTACGGGCAGCTGGGATCCCTCGTCCATTGTCGTTCCCTCCGATTCGACTGTTTTCGTCATTATAAGGCAAGCAAAGCGGATCTGTCAAACCTTGGGTTGACCCAAAGCCCGCCGCGCGGTATACTCATTGGGATTCCATGAAAAGGATGTGCGCCTCATGAGGATGACTGATCTGCTCGCGCGCCGGAACGCCGACGCCTTTGAAAACCGGCCCGCGCGCATCGCCTGCCTCGGCGACAGCGTGACCCAGGGCTGTTTCGGCGTGTTTCTCAATCGCTTCGGGAACATCGATACCGTGCGCGACCCCGCCGCCGGATACGTCCGGCTCCTTCAGGACGAGCTCGACCTTCTCTATCCCGCCGCCGTCCCCGCCGTCGCGAATCTCGGCATCGGCGGCGATTCCGCCGAGGGCGCGCTCCGGCGCTTCGACCGCGACGTCGTGCCCGTCTCGCCCGACCTCGTGACCGTCTGCCTCGGCCTCAACGACTGCATGGCCGAGGATCCCGATGCCGCCCTCGAAAAGTACCGCTGGGCCATGCGCGCCATCCTCATGCGCGTCTTTGAGATCAACGCGGAGGCGATCCTCCTCACCCCCAACATGATGTGTAGCTACGTCGATCCCGCGCTGCCCGAGGGCGTCCTCCGGGACATCGCCGCGCGCGCCGCCGTGCGCCAGACGGACGGCGTGCTCACCGCCTTCGTGGATTCCGCCCGCGAGATCGCCCGCGAAATGGGCGTACCCGTCGCAGACGCCTACGCCCGTTGGCAGGCCCTCGACCGCGCCGGCGTCGATACCACCCGCCTACTCTCCAATTCGATCAACCACCCCGTCTCCGAAATGCACGCCCTCTTCGCCCAAAAGCTGATGGAGCAGCTGATATAGAGAGATGATTCCGGGCGGCTGCAACGAACCCATCGAATCCCATACATATGGAAAACGACTTATCCGATCAAATACGATGCCCTGGAGCTTGGCCCCGGGGCATCGGCTGACGTAAGAATCTTTCGTTCTCAAAATGTTCTCAAGGGCGCAGCCCTTGAGCGGGGAACCTGGGGCAGATGCCCCGGGCACTTTCTCACCCCACCGTCACCTCCGGCGCCTCCTTTAGCCCGTACGGGATGAAGTCGTAATCGGCGCAGGCGGGAATGCCGGTCGGAGCATTTTTCCACATGCCGGGCCACGCGCTGCCGCGCGCCGTGTGGAAATGCGGGCCGAAGAGGTTCTTGAAGCCGCCCGAGACGCGGACGGCGATCCGGTTCTCGCCGGGCCTGAGGAATGCGGCGATGTCGACGGGCCGCGCACCGTCGGCGTTCAGGAGGCCCGCATACGCGCCGTTGATGCAGACGGAGACCGCAGTGGCCTCATGGCCGGAGAGGGAGAGACGCGCAGCCCTCGGCGCTTCGTCGAGCGTCGCCGCGTACTCGTAAACGACCGCATACGGGTAGAAGGGCAGGCCGCTCTCGCCCCAGGCACCCATCGCGAGCGGCTTCGGCGGGACGATGACCCAGCCCGCGTCGGATTCTTCGACGGCGAAGTCGCCCAGGAGGTAGATGGGCTCCAGCTCGAAGCGCGCGTCGAACACGTCCACGACCACCTCGATTTTGTTCTCGCCGGGCGCGACCAGCGCCTGGATGTCCGCGACCCCGATGTGCCGGTCGAGGAACGTCTCGCCCGGGTTCCATGGGGCGGGCTTCCCGTTCACCTCGAGCCTGCACAGATCGGGCCGTTCGGCGGCGACGGCGAACTTTTTCGGAACAAAGCCCTCGAGGACGGTAAAACGGTACGCGGCGCGGAACCCGCTCTCCGGGCCGTAATTCGTGTTGCGGGAGAGGATGTTCCCGTGGTACTGCACCTTGTTGTCCCAGGGGTTCCCGAGAAATCCGCGCTCTGAGAAGATGAGGTCGGCCGCGCGCAGCACGTCGACGTCCTTGAGACCTTCCAGATCCACGCGCTCGAGGGGCATTACGTTGCCTTTCTCCGCGGCGATTCCGACGAGCGAAAGCGCCACCGGCTGCATCGCCGGGATCGCGGGCGCGCGCTGGGCCGCCGGCTCATTGGTCGCGCGCAGCATCGCGGACTGGTTGCGCTTGAGGGAGAGCCTGAAGGTCACTTTGCCGTTTGAAACCGCGTGCGCGACGGCGTACTCCTCGCCCGTAAACAGGTCAAGGCCAATGACGCCCCCGCCGTCGAGCGACACGTCCGCCTCGAACGATTCCATGGCGTGGTTCACGAAGAACCAGACGATCTCGCCGTCCGGCAGCGCCCGGCGCATGTGCGCGAGGCCCTCCGGGAACGGCGCATTCGCCGTCACACGGCGCGGCAGAATCTCCGCGAGGCGCGCGTCGATTTCGTCCAGGGACACGGGTTCGCCGAGGTTTTCGAAGGCTTCCTCGTAGATCAACCCATCTACGTACGGCCCGGGCTTGCCGACCGCGAGCACCTTCACGCCCAGCGCCGCGCACTTTTTAAGCAGCGCGACGGTGGAGGCAAGCATGTTCTTCATGTCGCCCGAGACGAGCACGACAGAATAATCCTGCTTTTCGACCGTGAGCTTCCCGTCCGCGACGGCCGCGTGGCGCGCGAGGGTGTACTCGTCGCCGTAGTCGAAGTCCCACTGGAGGTCGGTCAGTTTCTGCGAAAGCTTGAGAAGCCCCGTCATGTCGGGATTCTTGATCGCGTCTACGCCGCCCGCCGAGAACATCTCGCCCTTCTCGTCCTCGTAGGGCACGAGGTAGCCGGTGGTCGAGGGGTTCAGCACCAGGATCCGCTGCTCCATCTTCCCGCGCGTGAGCATGTAGGACGCGCGGCCCAGGTAGTCGTTCATGGCGGTGTACTCGTCCCACCACGGCTCGCGCCAGTCAAAGGACTGCGGATGATCGCGCTTGCGCGCGCCCGCGATGGTGGCATACGTAAGGTGCTGATTGATGAAATTGACGCCGTTGACGAGCACCCAGTCGCCCATGCGCTTGTAGTCCTCGAAAGTCGAATCCCAGCCGCCCGCGCCGTAGAGCTCGCACAGCGCGCGTTCTTTGCCGAACTGGTTGACGGCGCTTCTAAGCTCGCGGATGGTGAGCGCCAGTGCGTGCGAGGGCGTCTCGCGCAGGTAATTGGACAGGAGCATGTCGATGGCGGGCCATTGGTGGAACTCGTAGTTGGACTGCATGGAGGGCGACGTGTTGACGCCCAGGTGCGGCCACTGGTGCTCGAGGTAGTGCCCCGTCCAGTTGATGCCGTGATCTGCGCACCACTTGCCGATGGGCTCGATCCAGTTCTTCGTCCACAACTCGTGAATGGTGCGATAGTAGTCGTAGCGCACCTTCGCCGCCGGATGGTCGAATTTGCCCTCGACGTCCCGGAACACGCACGGCAGGTTTTTGATCAGGCTGTAGCCGTTGATCCGCCGAAACTCGTTCGCGAACCAATTCGTGAACGGCAGCGCGGGCTTGCCGCTTCCGTAGACCCCGCCCGAGCCCACGTAGGGCTCGTCGGTGAAGATGGCGGGCACCGCGCCTCCGAAGTCCTTTCCAAACCTCTCATGGTACTTTTCATATGTCGTCTCGAGGAACTTCTCCCGCCCCTCGGGCCGCATGAGGTCGATGTAGCCGAAGCCCGCGAGCCAACCCGTGGTCGACGCCTTGACACGGGTCACGAGGAATATCTCGCCCGTCAGATCGAGCGCGTCCCGGGGGTTGATCCCGGCGAGGCTGCCCGTGATTTTGACCGCGTCTCCGTCCGTTTCGCAGCTGAACGCCGCGATCACCTCATCGCGCAGGTTCTTGAGCTCCTCGGCCTTCACGATCCCGTACGCCGCGCCCTCCGCGAGGCAGTCTGGCAGCGCCGCCGAGACCTCGCCGCCCGCGAAGCCGGAGGGGTAGGAGTTCTCGTCGTAGATATAAAGCTTCATGCCGAGCTTCTTCGCCGTCTCGAGCGCGTGGCCCCAGCGCGCGAACCAGTCGTCGTCGAGGTAACCCGAGATGAGGCCCGGGCGCGGGTGCACGAACGCCCCGCCGAAGCCGTGCGCGGAAAGCTCTGCGAGCTGATTGTCGATCTCCGCGTCGTCCATCTCGTCGTTCCAGACCCACAAAGGCGCGGGACGGTAGAGCGCGGGCGGATTCTTGAAGCCGATCATGATATTTTCCATCGTTATCCCTCCATTCTCGAACCGACCCGGCAAAACTCGATGCCCATCAGGTCGGCGACCTTCTCGAAGAGCGCCGCGTTGTGCCCAACGCTCATGGCGCAGTGGTGCGTGGGCGCGAGCTTGAACCACGCGTCCATGTATTGATCCAGATCCATTCCAAAGTCGACGTGCGTCTGCGTGTTCCCAATCTTGAGGATGGGGAGCTCCAGCGCCTCGCCCTCGCTGGCGATCATCCGAAGCCCGCCGTTTTTCGTCTGGGTGATGCCGAGGGTCGTGACCGGGCCCTTCCGGACGCGCGCCTCGACGGACACGCCGCTGCCGCGCTTTCCATGGTACACGCCCATTCCGCGCAGCATGGGCTTTCCGTCGGCAATCGAGATGTGGAACGGGCCATCGTGGCCGAGCAGCATCGTGTTCGAGAGGTAGTCCATCGCGACGATCTCCGAGAACGAGCCGCCCACGCCGAGAAGGTCCGAAATCTTCATCGCCGCGCAGGTCTTCATGTCGCCCTCGCCCGCGCAGGGGACTCCCTTCGCCGTCAGAAGTGAGTGGCCGACGATGAACCCGCCCTGAATCCGTTCGTATTCGTTGCCCTCCGCGCCGTGGTAGTAGTAGGAGAGCGCGTCGAGCGCGAAATCACCCACCAGCCTTTGCTGCGCGACCGCCACCTTCGCAGACCAGTCGAGCTGTTCCTCCGTCGGCTTTTTGGCGATGGGGTCCGAGGGCGAATCGCCGGAGATTTCGAAGAACTCTGCGATCTTCCCGCGCATGGCGGCGACTTCCGCGTCCGAGACCCTGTCAAGCCGCGCCGCCAGGTCGCACATCTCGAGAAGCTCCACGTGGATGCCGAGCTTCGCGGAGAGGAGCGTGAAGTCCGAGTACATGTCGAGCATGCCGGTGTAGTTGCCACCGAGGAAGCCGAACCGCGCGCGCTTCATCGCCGCTGCGACGCCCGCAGCCCGCGCCCACGTTTCGATCTCCCTCCACGCGCGCGCGGCGCTGTCCATTTGGCTTGTCCTCTCGTCAGCCGCCGCGCCCTTCGGGGTCTCGTCGAGCCCCAGAAGCCCGTTCACGCAGCGAAAGGGAATGTTCGCGCGCTCGAAGGCGTTCGCGGCCTCCGGCACCGCGCAGCCCACGCACTGGGCGAGCCATTCACCCGTTCCGGTCCCGTCGTAGTTCATGCGCGGCGCGGGCTGGAGGTTAAGAACCACCACCGGCGCTTTGCAGATCTGGCTCACCGGGACGACGCAGCTCGATGTGAAGTAGGTCGCGCTGTGAAGAAAGATGATGTCGACGTTGTTTGCGTTCATGAACTCGCCCGCCGCGCGCGCGGCATCGGGCGTATCGACGATCCCGAAGTTATGTACCTCGCCGAACGCCGCAAGCCGCCCTTCGATGAACGCGTTGTAGCCCATGAGCCGCTCCCGGAGTCCCGCGAACTGATCCCAGTACGCCTTCAGTCCCGCGCTGTAAAGGCCAATTCTCGCTTTCCGCATGTGAGTCCCTCCCGCATCCGATTCTTTACCCAAAATATAACCCGATTTCAACACAGGAACAAGGCATGTTCTTGTCGAATCATAGTATGAAATTGCTGTCATGGGAGCGTGGGGAAATTGCTGGAATATGTGATGGACATTTCGCCCCTGTCGGAGACGTACATCCCGGCGGGCGACGCGGCGCGCGCCTTCCCCTTCCGCGTGACGGAGGCGGGCTACTTCGATGCGGGCGCAGACTATTTCACGCGCCGGGACTCGAAGGATCAGGCGCTTCTCATGCTGACCCACGCGGGGCGCGGGGAACTGAAGTGGCAAAATCAGACCTGCCTGCTCGAGCCGGGCTCGTGCGTCGCGATTTTTTGCGATACCTACCACGAATACCGCACAAGGCCGGGGGGGCGTTGGGAATTCTCATGGCTGCATGCGGTCGGCGACGGCCTTCTGGGCTATCGTGCGGCGCTTATGACCCATCTCACCCCCGTCGCGCTGCGCGCGCCCGACGAGGCGCGCGCAGCCTTCGAGCGCGTCTTCCGGTTCGCCACGCGCCGCGACGTTGCCGCCATGGCCGAGATGTCGGACGCCGTCTCCTCCATCCTCACCGGGATGATGCGCTCTCTCGCCGAAGGCGACGAAACGCCCCTCGGGCGCGCCGATATCCGCCGCCTCGCCGACTACATTAGACAAAATTGCGCGCAAAATCTGTCCATGGACGACTTTACCCGCGAAATTTCACTCTCCCAATACCACCTCATCCGTCTCTTCACCCGCCAGATGGGCATGCCGCCCTACCGCTACCTTCACGCCTGTCGTGTCACCGACGCCCAGCGCCTTCTGCGCGCCACCGACCGCTCCGTCGCCGAAATCGCCTTCCTCGTCGGCTACTCCGATCCCGTCAACTTCATCCGCCACTTCCGGGCCATCGCCGGGACGACGCCGGCACGGTACAGGGCGGAGTCGACGAGGATCACGGGTGGAATGCCGGAGGGCGTGCCGGGGGCGCTGCGCCCGGCTCTCCGCCGAAGGGCCATTGGCCCTTAAGAATCCCGGATAGGGAATGGCATCATGATGTGCGGCACTTCGCGGGGGACCAGCCCCACTCGCGCCGGCTGAGGTCATTGGAGAGTGAAACATTCTGGTTTCTGATTCAGCTTCTTGAGGCTCTGTTTTTCGGTTTTGAAGCGGTATTGGGAACATTTGGAATGCGATCGGTTGTCCAATGGGATGGAGTTTGGTATCATAGGTTCAGGGAGGGGATTTCATGAAGAGCGTGAAACCGGGACGCGGGCCGTCGTTCCTCGGCGGCGTATTTATGATCGTTTTCGCCATCATCTCGGGTGGCATGGCATCCTTCGCATCGTCGTTCGGCGCGCCCGGCCTCTTTGTGCTGGTCCCCGTCTGCTTTGTCGTCATCGGAATCATCGGCGCGATCTACAACTTCGCAAACGCCATGGGCAAGAACCGCTTCTCGGATTTCGATATCACGGATACGGGCGAGGAGCCCGATCCGCTGAACGAGCGCTTCGGCGGACGGAGCGACTCCCCCGCGCCCGACGCGGATTCCGACGCTGTCTTCTGCCCGTTCTGCGGCGCACGCACGGAGGAAGGATACCGCTTCTGCAAAAGGTGCGGGAAGAAGCTTCCGGAATAGGGGAGCGGTTCAGAGGCGGCTTCAGGCGTTGATAACAATGAAGAAGTGTCCTCCGAGGGCTAAGAAACGCGAGGGAGGGATCGGAATCATGCGATATGTCGCAGACAGTCCGGAGGAGTATATTGCTCAGCTGCCCGAACCCAGGCAGACCGCCGTCGCCGCGCTGCGCGACGCCGTTCGCCGCGGCCTCCCGGACGGATTCGAGGAGACGATGCTCTACGACATGATCACCTACGTCGTTCCCCATTCGATCTATCCGGCGGGATATCGGGGAAACCCGAAGGACCCGCTGCCATTTGTCAGTATCGGCTCGCAAAAGCAGTATCTGTCTCTCTACCACATGGGTCTATCCGTATTTCCGGAGGTACGCGCCTGGTTCGAAGCCGAATATGAAAAGGCGGGGGTCGGCAGGCTCGACATGGGAAAGTCCTGCATCCGCTTCCGACGCGAAGGCCGGATTCCGTTCGATCTGATCGCGGAGCTCTGTTCAAAAATCCCGCTCGCGGATGATATCCGAAAGGTCTCCGCCGTATAGCGCAGAAAGACCCGGAGGATTTCTCCTCCGGGTCTATCTTCAGCCGTTTCCCCCGAGCGCGACGGTCTTGTTGGGGCTCGAGCGGCCCTCGAGCTCCGGGAACCGCCTTTCAAGGGCGGCCATGGCGATCTCGACGTCCTCGTGTACCTCGTAGGGCGTGAACGCGCCGACCGTTACCATATCCTGCGGGCGCAGCGTCGCGTACGAGAACGTGATCCCCACGTAGGGTGACACGCGTCCGGCGGCCATCGCCTTGATGGTCATGACGGGCTTTTTCGCGTTCTCAATGATCTTGCGCACGCTTTCAATTTCAACCTGCATCAGAAAGCCCATGCAGTTGTAGATCTGGATGTAAGTCTGAACGTCGTATTCGTTCTCGTCCGAATAGACGATGAGTTCCGGCATGTGCGCCGAGAGCCCGGGGATCATGCCGTGCTGGCGGATCATGTCAAGGTAATCCGGAAGCCTGACGATCTTGTGGTCGAGCTTTGAGACGAGCTGCTCCACCGACGAATGGTGCAGAAGGCAGAATTTCGCGCCGTTCTTCGCGCACTCGGCGATCGTCGCCTCGGCGGAAGCGCGGCCCTCGCGACAGTCGCGCATATCGACGATGGGCGTGTCGATGAGCGTAACCTTCATGCCCATCTCATCCTCGGCCATCTTGATGCCCTCGCGCAGCGGCGCGGAGCCCCCGAAAGGCGCCATCATGGCGTCGATGCCGTAGGACAGGTACGCCTTGACGATCTCGCGCGTGGCCTCGCTCGCGGAATTCCGCTCTCGAATCAGCGAATCCGCTGCCGCGCCGGTATGACTGTACCCAAGAATCCAGTTGGTCCCCATGAGCATGCGCGGGAGCGACACGCCCGCGACCTCGGTGCGCGGGAACATTTTCATATCCATAACCTCCGTGCCATTTCTGTCGGTATTATAGCACCTTTGCCCTCGCAAAGCAACGCAAAGCCAAGCGCCCCCTAAACTTCGGAGGGGTTCGATGGCCCGACGCATGGCCGCAAAGCGGCTTGCCTCCATGTAAGCGTTGACATGTCCCCTCGCGAACCTTTATAATGGCATGCGGAGGAAATCATATGCAGTTTTCGGAGATCATGGCAGCCGTGGAGGCAATCCTGTTCGTGTCGGGCGACCCGGTGAACGTCCGGGAGCTTGCCCACTCGATGAACCTGACCGAGCTCGAGATGGAATCGGCCCTCGACCAGATGGCGCGCGGGTACGAGGAGACCGGGCGCGGCCTTCGGCTGAACCGCAACGGCGGGGAGGCCTATTTGTCCATCAACCCCGCGTACATCAGCCGCGTCGAGGCGTTCCTCCAGCCGCTCAGGCGCCAGCCGCTCTCGCAGGCGGTGCTCGAAACGTTGTCGGTGATCGCGTACCGCCAGCCCACCACAAAGGCCGAGATCGAGGGCGTGCGCGGCGTCAAGTGCGATTACTCCGTGCAGTTCCTGATGAAGCGCGGACTGATCGAAGAATGCGGCCGGCGCGAGACGCTTGGCCGACCCATCGAATACCGCACCACGGATAAATTCCTCATGCATTTCGGCATCGAGGCCCTCTCCCAGCTCCCGGACATCAACGAGCTTGAGACCGTACACCCCGCGTCCGACGCAGCGCTTCCCAAAGGCCCCTTCGAAGAATAATCCAAAAGCGCCCTCGGCGCCGTGTGCTTTTCCCACACGGCGCCGGGGCGCCATTTTTGTCAGGTTTCCGGGTAATCTCAATCCCTTTCGGGCAGCGTTCCTCCTACCAGCTCAGCCCGCCCGACTCGTACACGTCGCAAACGAGGAAATCGCCGTCGACATAGACGTAGATGGCGAGGAGCCCGTCGCCCGTATAGCGGAACGAGAAGTCGGTCCCGGCGTTGTAATCGGTGACGATGGCGTCTGAGGAGCTGGAAACGTAGGACTGCGCGTAGTTGTTGCCGTAGGTGGACTTTTCGATGATGGTGATGTCGTCGAGCTGCTTGACGGCGAGCCAGACGACGCTCGCGACCTGCGCCACGCCGCCGCCGACGACGTTGACGCCCCGGCCGTTGACGGCCGAAACGTAACCGTACGCCTCGGTGCGCGGCCCGACGAGGTCGTTGAAGGAGAACTCGTCACCGGAGGCGAGCAGGACGCCCGACACGCTGTCGGCCGCCCGGGTCACGTTATTCTTGAGCCCGGCGGTGCCGGAAAGCTCGAAGCTCGCAGACGCGACGAGCGCGTAGCCGTCGTCATCCGACCAGTTGGAGGAAGCGCCGACCTCGATGGAGCAGTAGCAGAACTCGCCGTCCGTCCACATATAGACGGTCAGATCGTCCTCGTAGTTCTCAAACTGGAAATCGGTGCCAGCGGAATAATCGGTGACGACCGCGAGGGCCCCGTCGGAGACATAATTGCCGATGAACTTGTCGCCGTAGGTGTCGACCTCGGTGTAGACGATCCCGGGAATGTCGAGGAGTGCGAGGTACAGGGTTGTCGCGACCTGGGATACGCCGCCGCCGACCACGGTCGCGCCGCGCCCGTTTTCGCCGTTCACGTAGCCGTAGGCCTCCGTTCGTGGCCCCACGATATCGTTGAAGGAGAACGAGCCGCCGTAGGGCACGTACGTCCCGTCGATGGCGCCCACGGCCCGCTCAATGTTGCTGATGACGCCGGCGGACGCGCCGGCCATCGTCGTGTACTCAGTGTACGTGCCATAGCTGTCGGCCTGCGCGGGCAGGCAGCAGGCAACGAGAAGCACCGCGACCATCACGGACAGAACCCTCTTCATCGATGACCCCTCCCCATCTGATTTACCTGTTAGACGCCCTGCTCATCGTTTTGTTCCGGGCGCGCCGGCCTGTCGAGATAGATCTCCTGATAGATGCCGGCCTGCGCAACGACGAGCCGGGCATGCTTCACCATCTCGAGAACCGCCAGAAACATGGTGATCAGTTCGTCCTTCGTGCGCACATCCTCAAAAAGCGCCGAGAACGCACAGCGCCCCAGCCGCACGCGCCGGGAGATGCGGTGCATGCACTCCGACACCGTGTACTGGTCGCGCCGGATGTGCCTCTGCACGTCCGATCCCGTCCCGCTCTCCTCGAACCTTCTGACTACCTTCAAAAACGCGCGAGAGAGCCGCTCGAGGGTCAGCCCGGTCAGCTCGATCTCCTGCGGCGGCAGGGGGAACTCCTCCGGAAGCTTGGTGAGGAGCGCCTTCGCCTCCATCTCCAGCGTCCGCATCTCCTGGGAAGCTTCCTTGAAGCGCTTGTATTCCGTGAGCTGGATCACCAGCGCCTCCTCCGGCGTCAGAGCGTCCTCATCCTCCGCGCGCGGGGGCTTGGGGAGCATGGCGCGCGACTTGATCTCGATGAGCGTCGCGGCCATCTGCAGAAACTCGCTCGCGCTGTCCATGTCGAGCTCGCCCACCTGGCCCATGAAGGCGAGGTACTGCTCCGTAATCTGGGAGACGAAGATCTCCTGTATGTCGATGCGCGCCTTGCCGATCAGAGAAAGGAGCAGATCGAGCGGGCCGTCAAACTCCTTGAGGGTGACCGAGTACGCCATCAGTAAATGCCCATCGCGCGAAAGATGTTCCCAAACAGATCGCCAGCCGCGCCGAATATGAAGTCCTGCACCGCCCCGATCGCAGTCGAGATGACGCCCGTAAACATCAGACCGAACAGCACCAGCGACGAGATCTGCGTCGCGCGGGGCGAGGCGAAGACCGAGCGCCTGAGGAGAAGATCGTTCACGACGTGGTAGCCGTCGAGCGGCGGCACGGGGATCAGATTGAACACCGCCAGCACGAGGTTTGTCAGTACGAAGTACATCAGCATCTGGTAGGCGTAGCCCGCGATCTGCCCGAACGCGGGGACGATCAGAACTTGGCTGAAGGAATACGGTTCCCTCAAAAAGAGGGTGATCATGTTCGGGTCGTAATTGATTCCCGTCCCGACGATCCGCGCGAGCGCGAGTCCCGCCAAGGCGTACATCACAGCGCAGCTCACGAGGAACATAATGAAGTTCGTCGTAACGCCTGCGACGGACACGAGGATGTCGTCGCGCCGATAGTTTCGGAAGTTGCGCGGATTGACGGGCACGGGCTTCGCCCAGCCGAAGCCGACGAACACCATCATGAGCGTACCGATCGGGTCCAGATGCCTGAGCGGGTTGAGCGTCACGCGGCCCAGCATGCGTGCCGTCGGATCGCCGCACCTGTCTGCCACCCATGCGTGCGCCGCCTCGTGCATCGAGATGGCCAAAAGTCGCCCCGGCAGAGCGATCGCAAAGAAGATAATCATGTTGACCGGATCGCTCATATAATATCTGATATAATTGAACACGGCTTCCTCCGCCATTCGCTTTTTTTACCTATTATAACCGCAATTGGCTCGGCGCGCAAGAGCGCACGAAAATCAGCCCGGCGTTTTCATCCTTGCAGGAATACGTCGCCGGGTGCAGAATATCATATCATCATGAATGTATACGATTTTGACAGGACGATCTTTGACGGGGACAGCACGGTTCTGTTCATCCGGTACCTTTTCAGAAAGAGTCCCGCTCTCGCGCTGCGCGCGCCCGCGCTTCTGGGAAACGGACTTCTGTTCGTCACCGGCACGCGGGACAAGCAGGTGTTCAAGGAGCGGCTGTTTCAGACGATCTTCGCGCCCGTTGACGACGCTTACGCGCTGCTGCCCGCGTTCTGGGACCAGCACGAAAACCGCGTCAAGGGCTTCTATCGCGAAACCCGACGCCCGGACGACGTGGTCATCACCGCCTCGCCCGTCGACATCGTCAGACCCATGTGCGAGCGCCTCGGCATTAAAGCCGTGCTCGGCTCGCCCGTCGACCTCAGAACCGGACGCTATGCCGGAAATAACTGCCACGGCGAGGAGAAGGTCCGTCGGTTCCGCGAGGCGTTTCCAGCCGCCACCGTCGACGACTTCTATTCCGATTCCCACTCCGACGATCCCATGGCCCGCGTCGCAAAGCGCGCGTTTTTCGTGCGCGGCGAGCGGGTCGAGCCGTGGAAGTTTCGGTAGGCGGGAGAACGCCGGGTCGCTGAACCCCCAGCGGCGCGTGGATCGTATTCTCAATACGATCCACGCGGTCGCGAAGCAGCCTCCAAGGGCTGGCACCCTTGTCAATCCCTTGCTGGAGAAAAGAATTATGTTGTCCGTCGGTCGTCCGGGGCCCAGCCCCGAACGACCGAATGCGCAGATTGGCGGCTCGAGGCTTGTGCCCCGAGCCGCCGACGCGTAAAGTCATATTTTCCATATCGGGTATGGGCTTTTCAAAGGCGAATGGCCCTTGAGCGGGAGCACGAGGGCAGCGCCCTCGGCGTTCCCCCGCCTCCCTGCCTCTTACCCCACGGCGTTCCCCGGATCGTCTGAAAGCTCAAGGATATAGTCCGCGGTCACGTGATAGAGCCGGGCGAGCGCGCAGATGACCTCGGGCGGGAGCATGCGCTTGCCGGCCTCGTAGTAGGCGTAGGTTCGCTGGGGGAAATTGATGAGGGAACCCACGCGCGCCTGGGAGAACCCGTTCCGTTCGCGCAATTCGCGGATGCGCCGATATGTCAACTCAATCGCCCCTTTCGCGCTAGAGAGCCAAGAGGAACGCGCTGACCTCGCCCTTGATGAGCTGGTGTCCGCGAACGTTCGGGTGGATGCCGTCGACGGACATGAGCTCGTCGAGCCGCTTCTCCTGCAAAAAGCGCGTGCGGATGTCGAAGAGCCGCGTGCGGGTCCGGGCGGCGACCTCGCGGGCGGCAATGTCGTAGCGCTCCTGCCAGCGATAGATAAAATCCGCCGCGCCGAGGTATTGGAGAATGTTCTGACGGCTCAGACCGCGGGAGACCCAGTCGAGGTATCTTTCGGCAACGAGGGGCAGGGGCGTCGCGAGGATGGGATGCATGCCGTGGGCGCGGGCGCGGGAAATCATCTCGGTCAGCGCGCCCTTGAAGTCCGCGATCGACACCTTCGCGGGATAAATGTCACGGTCGGGGTTTTCGGAGACGGCGCGCCAGTCGATATCGCTGTCGTTGCCGCCGAACTCGATCACGGCGACGCCGCCCTCTTCCATGCGTTCCTCGGTCATCAGTTCCTCGCCCATGGGCGCGGTGCAGCCGATGCGCGCGTAATTTTTGACCTCGATGCCTTGCGCGCGGATGAGTGCCTCATAATTGTCCCGGCAGATGATGTGGCGGTTTCGCGCTTCGTCGAACATGACTCCCTTGCCGATCGAGTCGCCCCAAATGGAGACGGCTGTAAGTTTCATGGCACGTCACTCCTTTCGCGCTTATTATATCCCGATCCGCACGTTTTGTCCTCCTACTCATCGCGTCGCAAGCTCCACCTTTGCATCCGGACCCATTTCATCCTCCGTAGACTAGACTTCGGTCTTTTCTATCCTGAGTAGAGCAGAAAAAGACGAAAAAAAATGAATCAACCGTTGATTTTTATCCATTTCTACATATAATAGAGTCATATAGGATTCATTCTTTTCCGTCGAACGCAGGGTGGAGGCCGATGAACGAGGTCGAATTCAGGAGATTGCTCGCGGACAACTTGACTTTTTACCGGAAGAGACGCGGCATGACACAGGCCGAGGTTGCGGCGCGCATCAATTACTCCGACAAATCGGTATCGAAGTGGGAGCGCGCGGACGGGAGCCCGGACGTCTACGTACTTCAGACGATCGCGGACATGTACGGGGTCTCGCTTTCCGATCTCTTCGCACCGCGCTGCGAGGACGCGCCCGCATCCGACGAGTCGGGGGCCGCGCCGGACGCGCCTGCGGCGGTCCCAGCCGCGCACAGCCCGTTCACCGTCTGCCTCGCGGTCGGCGGCGTCTGGCTGGTCGCGACGACCGCGTTCTCGGTTCTTAACATGCTGCCCGCGCCGATGGGCATGTCCTACCTCGCCTTTATCTACGCCATTCCCGCCTCGTTCGCGGTGATGGAGTTCTTCGGCGTGCTCTGGCGGCTCCCCGCAATCCTGCACCTTCTGTTCTCGAGCGCCATCCTATGGACGGTCGCGCTCAGCGTCCACCTTTCAGTCACAGAGATCGCGAACATCTACCTCCTGTACGTGATCGCCGCCGTGGCGCAGCTCCTCGGAATCTTCGCGCTCGGCCTCTACTGGCAGATGATCCATATGCCAAAACGCGACTGGCACAAAAAGAAGCGAAAAAAGGAGTAGGACAGAGACGCCCGGAGCTCCGTTCCCGCAATCCACGAATCAAAGAGCCCTTGAGGACCATACCCAAAGGATCATATGCCATCGACGGCCCGAGGGCCTTGAAGCAGACTGATCCGGCTTGTTCCATGGCGGCCGGGAGGTAAGGTTTTGACAATCAAAACCTTGCCCCGGGCCGCCGCGCTTATTGAGGGACGCATCCTGCCAACACATAAACGAAAAAAACAGGCTCATACAAATATGGATCGGTCGGGGCTTGTGCCACGGCCGATCCGACGGATGATCGATTTTTCTCCCGATCGAGGGTTCTCAAGGGCCAATGGCCCTTGAGAGGGTACCCGGAGGCAGAGCCCCCGGGCGTCCCACCGACTTTTTAGTACTCGAAGCTCCTGTAGAAGAACTGCTCCATGGAGAAGTTCCAGCTGATGCCGACGCCGTCAGACGGAACGTTGCCGATGTCGGAGTTGATGATGACGCACTGCTGCACGTTGATGAGCGGCTCGATGATGTAGAGGTGCTCGCTCATCCAGGTGTTGAGCTGGGGCAGAACTTCATTGACGGCGGCCTCGGGATTGACGGTCATGAGGGAGTCGATCATGAGGCGGAAGTCCTGATAATCCTGCGGGGGCGCGAGGAACTCGGTGGAGCCTTCCAGATCGCCGGACAGGCCGCCCTTGTCAACCCAATCCTGATAGAGGGGCGCCCAGGAGCCGGTGAACCAATCCTTGTAGTGCCACAGCTGGGTCGAGTGGACCCAGGCCACGCGCATCGGGATCTCGTTGGCTTCCTGCGAGGTGGAAAGCAGTGTGGACTCAGTGGTGTAGGTGGTCGCTTTCAGGCCGATTTCGGACC
Organism: Bacillota bacterium; assembly: GCA_023444095.1. Lineage (GTDB taxonomy): Bacteria > Bacillota > Clostridia > Christensenellales > Aristaeellaceae > RUG11247. The sequence continues at coordinate 69,303 of JAEZRP010000030.1, read as the reverse complement.
AGAACTCGACAAGCAGTTCGCACACCGGGATGATGTCGTTCGCCTCAGCATAGTTCCAGATCTGCCACTGGAGGGGTTTGCCGGAGGGCGTCTCGCGATAGCCGTCGCCGTCCACGTCGACCATGCCCATCTCGTCGAGCAGCGCGTTCGCGCCTTCGATGTCATAGGAGCAGTCGTAGGAGGGGTTCACTTCGCCAAAGCCGCTGTACACGGCGTCAAGGATTTCCTCGGCGTCGATGGCCTTCATGAGCGCCTGACGGAAGCGGACGTCGTTCACGACCTCCTGCCATGCCTGGGAGTCCGCGTCCTCCTTCACGGAGCCGTCGACGTTCAGGCCGTAGTTGACGTTGATGGAGACGTCGGTGGGGTTGACGTGCATCCGGGTAACATAGGCGGTGATGCCCGCGGTGGCTTCGTTCTCGCGGTAGAGCGAGATGTTGTCGATCGTCGCGGACTCGCGGCCGAAGTCGGCCTCGCCGGTCATGTACTTGAGCTGAACCATCTCCATGTCCTCGACGAGGGTGGAGGTGACGTAGTCGACGTACGGCAGCTGCTGGCCGTCCGCGTCAACCTTGTGATAGTAGGGGTTGCGCTCCCAGGTAGTCACGCCGCCGTCGGAGTTCTGCATGACCCAGGGATAGAGAACCGGGAAGTTCTGGTCGATGAGGCCCGCGAAGAACACGCTGGTGAGGGCGTCGTTCGGGTCGGTGAGCTCCCAGTTGGTCATGTCGGCCTGGTTGAAGACATACGTCCAGACGAGGTCGGCGGTGGGGTCGTCATAGCCCATCTGCGCCGCGAAGGGCTTGATGAACTCGTAGTAGGCGTCGAGGGAGCCATGGATTTCCTCAGCGTAGTCCGGATGGAACTGCTTGAGGAAGTGGGCGGGCTTCAGAAGCTCGGTGTAACCCTTCCAGCCGGCGATGGAGAGGTGGACGGGGAAGCCGCCGTAGCTCTCATTGAAGGCAAGGGTGAAGGTCGTGTCGTCCACCACCGTGAAGGTGAAGGGCTGGCCGTCCGCACGGCCACCGTCGCGCATCCAAGCGCCGACGACGGGGGTCAGCTCCTCGTTGAAGACGAAGCTGTTGATAGCGAATTCGAAGTCCGCCATGGTCACTTCCGTGCCGTCGGACCACTTGAGGCCCTTACGGAGCGTGAAGGTGAACACGGAATTGTCCTCGTTAGCGGAATAGGATTCGACGATGTTCGGCGTGATCACGTCGCTCGCCGTGGATTCCATGGTCAAGAGTGCTTCGTTGTTTCCGACAAAACCGTCCGCGTCCCAGTTGACGACGGAGGTAACAAGCCGGAGGGTGCCGCCGTAGTTGCCGCTCTCGTAATCAAGGTATTCGGGCAAGATTTCGTCCGCAATCTTGGGGGTTTCAGGGAGACGTTCTTCCACGGCGGGCAGCGTCCCGCTCGCAACCGCCTCGTCAAGCAGCGGCGACTGCGAGTAGGTTCCCTCCGCGGACGCCGTGAACGACATGACGCTCACGAGCATCGCCAGAGCAAGTAACCATGACAACTTTTTCATTTCCGTTCCTCCCATTTCGATTCACCTTTGCGCAAACGTACCGCGCAAAACTTTTAACGATTTGCTTAACGGACATAATAATACCACACCTCCTTAACGGATTCAATATCACCGCCCTTCACAAACCGTAAAATCGTCATAACTTATAGAATAGTGCCTTTCATTTTATTAAATACGCACATATGTTGAATATGGGCTTCATTTGCGGCATTTCTGTGTCCATCTTGTCTGCATTTTAAAACGCTTTGCTCCGCTTGCGCTTTTTGACACAGCTTCGCCGCATTTCACATGTGAATTTTAACCATTCTATCATTTCTTGTCCGTTCTCACGCCATTTCCGCATATGTTCCATGCGCAATCAATCGCAAGATTCTTATATCTTCTAGGCCATCCAATTTTGGCATACAAAACCCCGGCCCGGCGCATGGTCGCTTCTTTCGAAACGCAACCTTGTTCCGGGCCGAGGATTGAGGACCGATTCTTACCCAATGGCTTTTTCGGATTGCCGGAGGGAAGCCCCCGGGCTATCTCCGTTAATGCGCCTCGGGATTGCGATAGAAGAACTGCTCCATGGAGAAGTTCCAGCTAATGCCAACGCCGCTGGTCGGGACATTACCGATGTCGGAGTTGATGATGACGCACTGCTGCACGTTGATGAGCGGCTCGATCATGTAGAGGTGCTCGCCCATCCAGGAGGACAGCGTGGGCAGGACCTCGTTCACGGCCGTCTCAGGATCGACGGTGAACAGGGAGTCGACCGCGAGGCGGAAGTCGCGGTAGTCCTGCGGCGGAGCGAGGTACTCGGTGGAGCCTTCCAGATCGCCGGACAGGCCGCCCTTGTCGACCCAATCCTGATAGAGGGGCGCCCAGGCGCCGGTGAGCCAGTCGCGATAGTGCCAGAGCTGGGTGGAATGCGCCCAGATGACGCGCATCGGGATTTCGTTGGCTTCCTGCGAGGTGGAGAGCAGCGTGGACTCGGTGCTGTAGACCGAAGCGTTCAGGCCGATCTCGCCCCAGAACTCGACAAGCAGTTCGCACACCGGGATGATGTCGTTGGCTTCGGAGGCATTCCAGATCTGCCACTTCAGGGGCTTGCCGGAGGGCGTCTCGCGATAGCCGTCGCCGTCCGCGTCGGCCATGCCCATTTCGTCGAGCAGCGCCTTCGCCGCTTCGACGTCGCCGGTGCAGGTGAAGGTCGGGTTGACCTCGCCGAAGTCGGAGTACACAGAATCGAGAATCTCCCCGGCGTCGATGGCCATCATGAGGGCCTGACGGAAGCGAACGTCGTTCACGACCTCCTGCCACGCCTGGGAATCCGCGTCTTCCTTCACGGAGCCGTCGACGTTCAGACCATAGTTGATGTTGATCGCGACGTCGGTGGGGTTGACGTGCATCTGGGTAACGTACGCGGTGATGCCCGCTGCCGCCTCGTTCTCGCGGTACAGGGAGATGTTGTCAATCGTGGCGGACTCGCGGCCGAAGTCTGCTTCGCCCGTCATGTACTTGAGCTGGACCATCTCCATATCCTCAACGAGGGTGGAGGTGAGATGGTCGATGTACGGCAACTGCTGGCCGTCCGCGTCGACCTTATGGTAATAGGGGTTGCGCGTCCAGCTGGTCACGCCGCCCTCGGACTTCTGCATGGTCCAGGGATAGAGGACCGGAATATTCGTGTCGATGAGCCCCGCGAAGAACACACTGGTGAGCGCGTCGTTCGGGTCGGTAAGCTCCCAGTTGGTCATGTCGGCCTGGTTGAAGACGTAGCACCAGATGCCCTCTGCGGCCGGATCATCATAGCCCATCTGCGCCGCAAAGGGCTTGATGAACTCGTAATAGGCGTCGAGCGAGCCGTGGACTTCCTCGGCGTAGTCCTTATGGAACTGCTTGAGGAAGTGGGCGGGCTTCAGAAGCTCGGTGTAGCCCTTCCAGCCCGCGATCGAAAGATGCACGGGGAAGCCGCCGTAGCTCTCGTTGAAGGCGAGAGTGAAGGTGTAGTCGTCTACCGCCGTGAAGGTGACAGGCTGACCATCCGCTCGGCCTCCGTCGCGCAGCCAGTAGCCCACGACGGGGGTCAGCTCCTCGTTGAACACGAAGTGGTTGATGGCAAACTCGAAATCCTCCATGGTGACTTCCACGCCATCTGACCACTTGAGGCCCTTGCGGAGGGTGAAGGTGAACACGGAGTTATCCTCATTCGCGGAGTAGGACTCGACGACGTTCGGGGTGATGATGCCGCTGTTGGTGGATTCGCAGGTCAGCAGCGCCTCGTTGTTTCCAACGAAACCGTCGGCATCCCAGTTGACGACCTTGGTGATCAACCGGAGCGTGCCGCCGTAGCTGCCGCTCTCATAGTCGAGGTACTCTGGCAGGATTTCATCCGCGATCTTCGGAACTTCCGGCAGACGCTCTTCAACAGCGGGCAGTTCGCCGTTGGCGACCGCCTCGTCGAGCATCGGGGACTGCGAGTAGGTTCCCTCCGCGGATGCCGTGAACGTCATGACGCTCACGAGCATGGCAAGGACGACGAGCCAGGACAGTTTCTTCATGTGCCTTCCTCCCTGTTTTGATCTACGCTGCGCATTGCGTTGCGCAAAAATAATACATATGTTTCATGTCCACCATATTACCCCATTGAATTTACAAAATCAATACTAATTCGTTTTATATACATAAATTCGACATAGCATATAAAATCAAATCGTTTAAATTGTTGAAATCTTATATGTCGGTTCTCGCATTTTTATGTGTCTTTTTCGTGTTCTTCCGGGCGGTGCGGACTTCTCACCGCCCCTGCGGGACGTGGTCCCAAAAAAAGATCGGCGGCCCGGAGAATCGATCTCCGGGCCACCGAAGGAGCATTCGTTTTTTTCGATCAGCGGTAGATTCCGCCTTTTAGTACTCGAAGCTCCTGTAGAAGAACTGCTCCATGGAGAAGTTCCAGCTGATGCCAACGCCGCCGCTCGGGACGTTCCCGATGTCGGAGTTGATGAGGACGCACTGCTGCACGTTGTCGAGCGGCTCGATGATGTAGATGTGCTCGCTCATCCACTGGGCCAGCTGCGGGAGAACCTCGTTCACGGCCGTCACCGGGTCGGCGATGAACAGGGAGTTGATCGCAAGGCGGAAGTCCTTGTAATCCTGCGGCGGCTCAAGGTAGGTGGCGTCGGTCGGGAGCTGGCCGGACAGGCCGCCCTTGTCAACCCATTGCGACCACAGCGGGGAGTTGATGCCGAGGCCCCAGTCCTGCGCGAACCAGAGGGGAGTGGAGTGGAACCAGATCACGCGCATCGGGATCTCGTTGGCGGGCTGGGCGGTGCCAAGGAGGGTGGAGTCGGTGGTGTAGACCGCGACCTTCAGGCCAACCTCGCCCCAGAACTCAACGAGGAGTTCGCAAACCGGGACGATGTCGCTTCCGTCGGAGGCATTCCAGATCTGCCAGTCGAGCTTCTTGCCGGAGGGCGTCTCGCGATAGCCGTCGCCGTCCAGGTCGATCATGCCCATCTCGTCGAGCAGCGCGTTCGCCGCTTCGATGTCGCCGGAGCAGTCATAGTAGGGGTTGGGCTCTGCAAAGCCGCTGTAGATGGAGTCGATGATCTCGCTCGCGTCGATCGCCTTGACGAGCGCCTGACGGAAGCGGATGTCGGTCACGACCTCCTGCCACGCCTGGGAAGCCTCGTCGTCCTTCACGGTGCCATCGGTGTTCATGCCGTAGTTCATGTTGATGCCGATGGAGGTGGGATGCACGTGCATGGAGGTGACGTACGCGGTGATGCCGGCAGTCGCCTCGTTCTCACGGTAGAGGGAGATGTTGTCGATGGAGGCGGACTCACGGGCGAAGTCGGCTTCGCCGGTCATGTACTTGAGCTGCACCATCTCCATGTCCTCGACGAGGGTGGAGGTGACGTAGTCGATGTACGGGAGCTGCTGGCCGTCCGCGTCGACCTTGTAGTAATAGGGGTTGCGCGCCCAAGTGGTCACGCCGCCCTCGGAGGACTGCATCACCCAGGGATAGAGGACCGGGAAGTTCTGGTCCGTCAGGCCCGCGAAGAACACGCTGGTCAGCGCGTCGTTCGGGTCGGTGAGCTCCCAGTTGGTCATGTCGATCTGGTTGAACACGAAGGTCCAAACGCCCTCGGCGGTCGGATCGTCGTAGCCCATCACGGCCGCGTAGGGCTTGATGAACTCATAGAAGGCGTCCATGGAGCCGTGGATTTCCTCGGCGTAGTCCGGATGGAACTGCTTGAGGAAGTGAGCGGGCTTCAGAAGATCGGTGTAGCCCTTCCAGCCGGCGATCGCAAGATGCACGGGGAAACCGCCGTACGCGGACTTGAACGCGAGGGTGAAGGTCGAATCGTCCACCACCGTGAAGGTGAAGGGATCGCCCGCCGCGCTGCCGCCGTCGCGCATGTAAGCCGCCACAACGGGGGTAAGAGCGCTGTTGAAGATGACGTTGTTGATGCAGAACTCGAAGTCCTCCATGGTCACTTCCGTGCCGTCGGACCACTTGAGGCCCTTGCGGAGCGTGAAGGTGAACACGGTGTTGTCCTCGTTCGCGGAGTAGGATTCGACGACGTTCGGCGTGATGACGTCAGAGTTGGTGGATTCGCAGGTCAGAAGGGCTTCCTCCTGACCGACGAAGCCGTCGGCGTCCCAGTTGACGACCTTCGTCACGAGGCGCAGGGTTCCGCCGTAGTTGCCGACTTCCAGGTCCAGATAGTCCGGGTGAATTTCATCCACAAGCTTCGGGACCTCGGGCAGACGCGCTTCGACCGCGGGCAGCGTGCCATTGGCGACGGCCTCGTCGAACATCGGGGACTGCGAGTAGGTTCCCTCGGCGGAGGCCGTGAACGCGCAAACGCTCACGATCATCGCAAGGACAAGCAGCCAGGACAGTTTCTTCATTTTCCTACCTCCCTGTTGTTTACATTGCGCCAATGGCGCAAAACGTTTTAATTTGACGTATGCATATAATACTCTAAGTCTTAAACTTTTTCAACGGTTTTTGTCAATTTGATGTTTTTTCGGCAAAACAGCAGAATTTCCGGCGTCATTTTTGTTAATATCGACGTTCTCTTCCGTGGTTAATGTGGGTTTTTTCTGTGTCAGAGGCGCCGGGGAGGGCGTATTGACGGAAAGCGGAGGGCGTGTATAATGGGAGGAGGAGAGTGATGAAATGAGGCTTGACAAGGCGCTGACGAGCTTCGGGCTTACGCGATCGCAGGCGAAAAGGGCAGCCCAGGACGGGCGCGCGCGCGTGCGGGGCGAAGTTGTGCGAGACGCGGCCGCGGACGTCGATCTTGGAGATGTGACGCTGGACGGGCGGGCCGCCGACGCGAAAGGCGAGATTCACCTTATGCTCCACAAGCCCGCCGGATACCTGACCGCTACGGAGGACGGGCGCGAAAGGACGATCATGGAGCTGTTGCCCGCCGAATTTGCGCGGGCGAAACTCGGGCCAATCGGGCGGCTGGACAGGGACGTGACGGGGCTTTTGCTCCTCACGACCGACGGGCAACTCGCGCACAGGCTCATCTCGCCCAAACGGAACGTCGAAAAGGTGTACGAGGCCGAGGTCGAGGGCGCTTTCACGGAGGCGGACGCGGACTGGGTCCGCGCGGGGATCGCATTCAAGGATTTCACCGCGAAGCCCGCCGGGGTAGAAATCCTCGCGCCCGGCCACGTCCGGCTGACGCTCACCGAAGGAAAGTACCACGAGGTAAAGCGCATCTGCCAAAGGGTCGGGCATCCGGTGATCCGGCTCAAACGGGTGTCGGTCGGAGGCGTTTCGCTCGATCCGGCGCTCCCCGAGGGCGCGTGCCGCCCGCTGACCGAAGGCGAGGCCGCGCTACTCTACCGGGTCGCGGGAATGGAGGATCAGAAATGAGCGAGCATTACTACACGAAAAATCCCACGTCCGGGCACGACGAACGGGAGTTTTCGGTCGAAATTCTGGGTCTTCATCTAAAATTTCAGACGGACGCGGGCGTTTTCTCGAAGGATGGGATCGACCGGGGCACGCGCGCGCTCGTCGAGGCGATGCCGCCCCTGTCCGGGCGGGCGCTCGATCTGGGCTGCGGCTGGGGCGCGGCGGGCATTCCGCTGGCGCTCAAGAATCCGGGCTGCATGTTCGTCCTGACGGACATCAACGAGCGTGCGGCGGAGCTCGCCTTGAGAAACGCGCAAAGAAACGGCGCGGGGAACGTCACAGTGGTGACAGGCGATGCGTTTGAGACAGTCGAGGGCGCGTTCTCGTGGATCCTCTCAAACCCGCCCATCCGCGCGGGCAAGCGGGCGATCTACGACATGTTCGGGGGCGCGCGGGACAGGCTCCTGCCCGGCGGGGCACTCTACGTCGTCATCCGAAAACAGCAGGGCGCGCCCTCGGCGCTCAACTTTCTGCGCGAGGCGTTCGGAAACGCGGATGTCGTCGACCGCACGGGCGGCTTCTGGGTCATCCGGGCGGAGCGGGAGGCAGGAAACGCGGGGAACGAAGGAAACGCCGGGGGCGCTGCCCTCGAACGCCCGCCAAAGGGGTAAATTCCTTTGGAATCTCCTGCAGGAGAGAAACGGAATTCATAACGGTCGACGCCGCGTGGGCTGTGCCCATGCGGCGTCGAGTTTGCAAATGGAAATGATTGGACGTTCCAGGCGGCAAGAGACGCTTCGATTTCGTCGTCACTCCATCGCGTCTACGACGGCCTGCGGCAGCGCGGGGGCCTCGACGATCTCGACGCGCGCGTACTGGGTCAGCCGCATCTCGCCGTCCGCGTCGAGGCCGTAGGAACGCATCTCATAAAACTTGAGCCCCGCGTCCGTCAGGTACTCGAAGACGCGGCCGTCGCCGCTGTCGGTGAGGTATGCGAAGCCGTCGCCTTCCGCGCGCACGGCGAGGAGCGTCTCGGCGGGATCATAGGTATTGAGGAACTGATCGGGCGCCAGCATGTCCGAGGAGACCTCGTAGCCGCTCGGGTCCGTCAGCGCCGTGCCCGCGTACTGAACCACGACGACGTCCGGGAAAGCATAGATGACCATGCCGGGGTATTCTTCATCGATTCTCATCTCAAGGACGTATCCATATTCCGTCTCGTACAAAAACATCGTGCTGTCAACGACCGCCGCGCCATCCGCGTCGACCGCGTAGTCGTCGCGCCTCACGGCCATACCCTCCGGAGCGAGGGATGCCTCGTCGTTGACGGAATCGAGCATGCGTAGAAACCAGACCGACGCGGGATCGTCGGGATCGGCAAAATTAGCGTACCGCGCTTTGGGGTCGGCGAGGATATCGACTGTTTCCCGTGCGGGCGCGGGTTCATCGGTCTGCGGCGCGGGGGTTTCAACCACCGCCGGCGCGGGCGTCGACTTGAGGCCGCCGCCGATGGGGAGGGTGCCCGCGTGAGCGGCGGGAACCGCAAGAAGCAAAACGAGGACGAGTGCCGCGAGCCTTTTCATGGTGCGCCTCCTTGTCTGTCGGTCGGGCCTTACGATCGCCTGAAGTGGTCTTTTGCTTGCGCAAACGATTCCAGATACAAATCCGATGCGGCTGCGAGGCCCGCCCGATCCGGCTCGGAGGCGTCGAACACGGCGCAAACGGGGTAGCCCGCGCGGCGGGCGGTTTCCGCGGCGTGGCGGGCGTCCTCGAACACCCACGTCGTCTCGCGCGGCGTGCCCATGACGGCCCGGGCCGCGTCGAAGATCAGGGGTTCGGCCTTCGTCGTCCCAATCTCCGTGCAGGTGAGGACGCGGTCGAAGTGCTCCAGAACGCCGGTGCGGGCGAACGCCGCCTCCGCCTGCGCGCGGTCGGATGCCGTGGCGACGCACATGCGCACGCCCGCCGCGCGCAGCGCGCGCAGGAATTCCGCGACGCCCGGCTTGAGCGCCGCCGTATTTTGATAAAATCCGTCCACATAGCGGTTGAGCCCCGCCCGGATCGCCTCGGGCGATTCCTCGACCCCGAGCTCCCGCAGGTACTCCGCCGCTTCGGTGAGGCTCATGCGCAGCATGTTGGCGTCCACGTCCGGGGGCGGGGGGACGCCCTTTGACAGCATGAAATCTCGCCCCACCGTCGCCCATGCGGGCATGGAATCAAGGAGCGTGCCGTCCATATCAAAAATCGCGCCGGAAATTGGAAATGTCTTCATGTGGACATTGTAAGGGCCGCGAGGCCGCTTGTCAAGGCGTGACGGGGAGCTTCTCAGGGCTTACGCATGAGCTACGTTCATGCGTAAGCCAAAGGAACGAGGAACCGGATTTCTAAATTTTTTCACGAAAATTCCGTGCGAAATCCGGCTGCATGAACGGATTTGCCGCCCAGAGCAAGTGCCGCTCACTTCGCGATCGCCGCTTGCGATGAACGGATCCCGTCGGGCGCGCAAGCGCACCCTCTGGACGAATCCAAAAGCACCGACAAAGCCGGCACTTTTGATTGAACATGGAGGGCTGAGGCTCTCCAAACCTCCCGGAGTTCATTGTTTCTTTATTCATGCGTAAGCCCTGGGGAGCTTCTGCCCCCCGCATCCCCACTCAAGGGACAGTGAACTTCGGACCGGATGAGAAATGATTACAGAAGCATCATCCGGTCAGGGCAGCGATCTCGGCGCCGTCCTCCACCCCTACCGTCACTCCTCGGCCTTCGGCGCCTCGCACACCCCGTCCGCGCACGCGTACCACACGATACCCGCCTCCGGCAGGGGTTGATCGGCGAAGGCATGAAGCGCGCCGCGCGTTTGCGGGGTCAGGACGAGGGGATGGCTGTTGCGCGAGTCCCTCAGAAGCGCGGCGCGCGCGCGGTCGCCCGCAGCCTCGTCGGCGCAAGCCGCGACGACCCGGCGGTTCTCGCGGAACAGCACGTGGAGCGCGAGGAGACCGAGGCAGTGCGCGTCGGGGCGCGAGGCGATCCCGCCGGAAAGAAAGTGGAGCTGGCGCCCGAGCCGCTCGCGCCAGATCTCGGCGTCGGAGTAAGCGGCGAGCTCCGCGAACACCAGCGCCATCGCGCCGTTGCCGGAGGGGATCGGCCCGTCATAAGCCTCCTTGGGGCGGGCGACGAGGGCATGGGAGGCGGTCATGAAGTAACCGCCCGCCTCGTCGTGAAAGCGCGCGTGCGCTTCATCCGCGAGCCGCGCGGCGAAAAGAAGGCTCTCGGGCGCGAGGGCCGCATGGTAGTGCTCGAGGAACCCCCACGCGAGAAACGCGTAGTCCTCGAGCGTGCCGGGAATCCCCGCCTCGCCCGCGCGATAGCGGGCATAGAGCCCGCTATCCGGAGCGGCCATGCGTGTTTTGATGAAATCCGTCGCGCGCGTCGCGGCCTCGACATAGTCGGTCCGGCCGAGCAGCGCCCCCGCACGGCTGAGCGCGGCAATCATCAGCCCATTCCAGGAAGCGAGCACCTTATCGTCCTTGTGGAGCCTGAACCGGCCCGCGCGGTAGGCGCGCAGCCGCTCGAGCGCGGCCCCATGCTCCCCCCACGCCGCGCGGAACTCCGGATCGGCGAGTAGGTTCAGGATCGAGCGTCCCTCGAAGTTCCCCTCGTCCGTGATCCCAAAGCGGCGTGCGAACGCGGCCCCGTCCGGCCCAAGCACTTCCTGAACCTCCGGACGCCCGAAGGCGTAAAAGAGCCCCTCCCGGCCCTCGCTGTCCGCGTCCTGCGCGCAGTAAAAGCCGCCCGCCGGATCGGTCATCTCGCGCAGGACGTAGTCGAGCGTCCGCTCCGCCGTGCGCGCGAGAAAATCGTCCTTCGCGCGCCACGCGGCCTCGGCACAGGCGTAGGCCAGAAGCGCGTTGTCGTAGAGCATCTTCTCGAAGTGCGGGACGAGCCATTTCTCGTCCGTCGAATAGCGCGAAAACCCGCCGCCGACGTGGTCAAAAATGCCGCCCCGCGCCATTTGCGCGAGCGCCGCCCGCGCGATTTCGAGACCCTCGCCACCCTGTCTCGCGAGGAACAGTAGCCTGAGCGGCATAGGGAACAGCGGGGCCGGGCCGAAGCGCCCTTCGCCGGGTACATAGTCCTCGACAAGCGCCCGCGCAGCTTCCTCGAGCGTATCGGGGGTGAGCCGCGCTTCCTCGGCGGGCGGGTGCGCCGATATGTGGCGCGTAATTCGTTCCGCGCTCGAAAGGAGCGCCTTCCGGTCCTCCCGCCACGCGCGCGCCACGGCCTCCAAAAGTTCGATCAGCCCCGGTCGGCCATAGCGCGCCCTCTTGGGCAGGTACGTCGCCAGATAAAACGGGCGCTGATCGGGCGCGAGAAAGGCAGTCAGCGGCCAGCCCCCGGAGCCAGTGGTCGCGACGCAGGCGTCCATGTACACCTGATCCACGTCCGGGCGCTCCTCCCGGTCGACCTTGATCGGAACGAAAAACGCGTTGAGCACGCGCGCGACCTCCTCGTCCTCAAAGGACTCGTGCGCCATCACGTGGCACCAATGACAGGTGGAGTAGCCAACGCTCAAAAAGACCGGCTTGTCCTCCCTCCCCGCCCTTTCAAACGCCTCGTCGCCCCACGGATGCCAGTCCACGGGGTTGTGCGCGTGCTGAAGTAGGTACGGCGATTTCTCGTCGGCCAGTCGGTTTGTCATCACCTGATTCACGGGATCACCTCCAAATCGCAAAGGGCGCGCCGCGAAGGGCGCGCCCATGCCGTTGTATCATGATACCCGTTTTTGGCCGGTTTACACCTCCGTCTCTCGCTTGCGCCGGAGGAGCGCAGCAACGCGGGCGGCGGGGTCGAGGAGCGCCGAGACCGAGCGGTCGTGGTTGAGGGTCGCGATGACGTAGGCGATGTATTTGGACAGATCCGCCTCTCGGAACCAGGGCGCGGCCTTCAATTCGGGCGTGCGGTAGGTGAGGTTGGTGGAGAATACGCGGGTGATGATCCCCTCCCGGTGCGCCTTGTTGAAGGCGTCGAGGCCGTCGGTAAAGAGGGCATATGTAATGAACATATAGATGTTGCGGGCGTTGCGCTTTTTGAGTTCCGTCGCGAGGTCGAGCATCGAATCGCCGGAGGATAGGATGTCGTCCGCGATGAGGATGTCCTTGCCGGAGACGTCCGCGCCGATGTATTCGTGGGCGATGATGGGATTTCTGCCGTTGATGATGCGGGTATAGTCGCGCCGCTTGTAGAACATGCCGAGGTCAAGGCCCATGAAGGTGGCGTAATAGATGTTTCTGCCCATTCCTCCCTCGTCGGGCGCGACGATCATCATCCGGTCGGGCTGGATGGAGAGCTCGGGCTCATGGCGGATGAGCGCCTTGAGCATCTGATAGGTGGGCATGATGTTTTCAAAACCGTGCAGCGGAATAGCGTTCTGGACGCGCGGGTCGTGCGCGTCGAAGGCGATGAGGTTGTCGACGCCCATGGCCACCAACTCCTGAAGCGCGATGGCGCAGTCGAGCGATTCGCGGGCCATGCGCCTGTGCTGGCGCGCCTCGTAGAGCATGGGCATGACCACCGTCACACGCTTGGCCTTGCCGCCCATCGCGGCGATGATGCGCTTGAGGTTCTGGAAGTGATCGTCGGGGGACATGGGGTACTTCATGCCGAACATGGAGTAGGTCTCCCCGTAGTTGCCAATATCGCAGAGGATGTAGATGTCGTAGCCGCGGACGGTTTCACGGATGATGCCCTTGCCCTCGCCGTTCCCGAAGCGGGGCAGCGACGCGTCGATGATGAAGGTATCCCGGGCGTAACCCGGATGGGCCATCAAAAGGCCGTTGCCGTTCTCCGGCTTGTTTCGCCATTCAACCAGATACCGGTTGATCTTTTCCGCGATTTCCTGCGTGCCCGGCAAGGCGATGATTCCGAGCGGCCCCACAGAGGTCTGCGGGCCGCAAAAATCGCCGTCCACGCCGAATATTGGCTCCAATAAGCTCACCCTTCTCGCTCCTTTGTTTCGTTCGTTCCGGTTCGCACAGACATTATACATCAGTTTGAAGCGTTTCACAAGGGCGGAAGGTTATCCTGTGCGGGTCCGTCGAGTAAATTCCCGTCGACGTCAAAGCGCGAGCCGTGGCAGGGGCAGTCCCAGCTCAAGTCGTCCGGGTTCCAGGAGAGCATACACCCGAGGTGGGGACAGGTGAGCGGGACGGCGTGGATTTTCCCGTCCGGATCGCGGTACGCGCCCACCTTGTGTCCGCTCAGCTCCACCACGCGCGCCTCGCCCGCCGGGACGTCCGGCAGCGCGTCTTCCGGGAGCTTCAGGTGGCGCGCGAAGCCCTTGACGCTCGCAATCATGTCGTCCCCCAGCGCCTTCATGCCGTGGGTGGGCGCGCGGCGGGGGGAGAAGAGGCGCGCGGCGGCGGATTCGCGCCCCTGGATGAGCTCCGTCAGGATGAGCGCAGCCGCCATCGAAAGCGACATCCCCCACTTGCCAAAGCCCGTTGCAACGTACATGTCCTGCGTATGCGCGCCGTAAGGGCCGACGAAGGGGAGCCTGTCCTGCGTCACGCAGTCCTCCGCCGACCAGCGCGCGACGGGCCGCGCGACGGGGAACATCTCCGCCGCCTTGCGCTCGAGTTCGGCATACTGGCTCCCGGCGTTCTCGCCCGTGCGCCAGCTTCCGGAGCAGACGAGCGTCAGGTTCCGCCACGGCCGCAGCGAGAGTCCGCCGTCCGCCCTGTCGATGTGCATGCCGGAGAGCGGCCGCGGTCCCTCGAGCGCCAGAATGCAGCTCATCTCCTGATGCATGCGCAGAAAATAGTAGCCGGGAGCGTTCAGGAAGGGGAAGCGCGTCGCGACGACGACGCGGTCAGCGCGGACGCTCCCGCGCGCCGTGCGGACAATCTTTTCCTCGACGTCCAGCGCACGGCTGTTTTCGTATACCGGGACGAGCCGCGCGAGTGCGTTCAGGTATTTCATGGGGTGGAAGTGTGCCTGATTCCGGAGGCCGAGGGAGGCCGTCACGGGGAAGGGAAGCTCGGATTCCTCCGTCAGGTACGCGTCGAGCCCCGCGCGTTCCATGGCCTTCCGTTCATTTTCGAGGGATGTCGCGTCGCCGCGCGCGAACACGAAGGAGTCTGCGCGCACAAAATCGCAGTCGATTCCCTCGTCCCGGACGACGCGCGCGTACGTCTCAAGAGCCGTTTGGTTGATCTCCGCGTAGGCGCGGGCGGCCTCGCCGCCCGATGTGCGGGAGAGAAAGTCGTAGATGAGGTCGTGCTGCGCTGTGATCTTGCCCGTTGTGCGGCTCGTCGTGCCCGCGCCGACGCGCCCCGCCTCCAAAACGACCGCGTTCAGCCCGGCCTCCTTTAGCAGATACGCACAGTTGAGGCCCGCGACGCCCGCGCCGATCACGCAAACGTCGGCGTTAATTTCACCCTCAAGCGGCGGACGGGGTACGGCGGATTCGACTTGCCAGATTGTCTTCATAAAGCCCTCCGTTTTTTCCTTCATTTTTCCCCGCGCATGCGGATCGGATTCGGGGGAAAAATGAAAAAGACGGAAGGAGGAACGAAAATGCGCAAGCGGACGATTTATGCGTTCGTTCTGATCGGCGTCCTGGGGGCGGTTCTTCTGATTGCGCTCGTTTTCAACACGCGCCGCGGCGCGGTTCCCGTTCCGCCCACGCCCGCGCCAAGCGAGACGCCGGAACCGACCGCCGTTCCCACGCCCGCGCCTACGCCCACCGCGGCGCCGCTCAAATCGGAAAGGTACGAGCTTCCCATCGAGGGCGCTACGGGCTTCGCGTCGGTCCCGATGAACCTGCGCGCGTCGGCCTCGACCTCGTCGACAACCATTCAGACGTTGCCCGCGGGAGGCGCGTTTCTGATCCTCGGCGAGCGGGGCGACTTTCTGCGCGTCAACGCGGACGGCACGGACGGGTATCTCTACGCGCGCTACTGCCTCGTGAACCTTCCCGATGTCGTGCCCTCCATCGTCTACGACGCGACGAACACGTACAAGTCGCTCCTGCGCTCGTCCGGAAAAGCGATCCCGGGGATCACGGGCGAGGGACTTTATCCCGGCAAGCAGAACAACGCCCGACTTGGGATGCGAGAGTTCGTCATGCCCGTCTTATACCCCATGGTCCAAAAAATATATGCGGCACAGCAGGCGGCGCTCCAAAACGGGGAGACGCTGGTGCTCTACGAGGCGTATCGCCCCTACGACGTGCAGATGACGATCGTCCGCGCGCTTCAAAAGTTGGCGGATTCCGATCAGGCCGTCATGGCAGGCATTACCTCCGCGCCGTGGGCGCTCTCGTGGTTCGCGTCGACGCGGCTTTCCAACCACCAGCGTGGAGGCGCGGTGGATGTGAGCCTCGCAAAAGTGACCGCGACCGAGGAAAGGCGCGCGGGCGCGTATGGATACACGGAGGTGACGGCTGCCGAGTACCATAACATGCCGACCCGGATGCACGAGTTGAGCCAGGCATCTGCGACGTTCACCGCGCCCGTCAGCGGAAGCTCGCGCACGGCGTGGAGGAGCGCGACGCTCGCAAAATCCATGAACGGCCCGGCGAAGCGGCTCCAAAAATATATGACGGACGCGGGGCTTACGCCGCTCGCGTCCGAGTGGTGGCACTTCAACGACCTCGACGCCCTGGAACTCACGAAGAACAACAAGAGCACGGGGAAATACGTGCTCTCTGGCGTGGTCAGCGGGACGCCCTCCTGAAACTCAGTATGGTTTTGTAGATGCGCGCCGAGTCCTTGAGGGTGCTAAAATGGGACGAGGCATTGTTGTCGATGTAGATGGTCCGGATGTCGATCTCGCGCATCCTCACGCGGTCGCGCGCGCAGGTCAGGAGAACGTTCATCTCGTATTCATAGCGCTCGCCCGCGATGGCGAGCATGAAATCTGCCATGTCGCTTCCGAAGGCGCGCAGACCCGTCTGCGTGTCGCGCACGGATATGCCGGTCATGAGCCGGAACACGAGTCGCGTGACGCCGTTCCCGAAGCGGCTTCTGAGCGGCACCTCGCCGTCAAATTTACGCGAGCCGAGGACGAGCTCGCCCGGATGCACCTCGGCCGCCACGAGCGTTTTGAGTGCGTCCTCCACGCTATGCTGACCGTCGGCGTCGAGGGTGACGACCGAGAACGGGACGGGCACGGTCTCGACGATCCGCCGAAAGCCCACCTTGAGCGCGTGGCCCTTGCCGCCGTTCTTCGAATCGCGCACCACGTCTGCAAAGGGTTCGCAGGCGCCGAAAATACCATCAAAGCGGGGGCCGCTCCCGTCGTCCACCACGACGACCTCGAGGCCCGCTTCCCGCAGGGCCGCGGCGAGCGGCGGAAGCTCCCTTCCCGGTTCGTATGCGGGGATCAGCGCGACGCGCGTCATTTGTGCCATGGGAATTCTCCCTTCCTCTGTTGACGCATACAGTCTATCACGTTCACCCAAAAAGAACAATCATGAAAACACGTCAGATCGCGCGGGGTTCGGCCCCGCGCGATCCAGCGGACGGACATCCATCTCCCTAACCCATGGTCTGGATTCCGAATGGACTCGGCTCCTTGGAGCGCGAAGGCAGAGCCCTCGCCTCCCCTACTCCAGGCATGCAATTCCCTTCTCGTACCACTCCGCCGCCTCGGCGATGAGCGGCGCGACGGCGCGGTTGCGGGCCGCATCCGCGCCCCAGGGCGAATGCCAGGAGAGGTACGGCCGCGCGCGCTCGAGCGCGTCCACCTCGCGGGCGAAGCAGTCCGCGGCTTTGAGAAGGGCAGCCTCCCGTTCGGGGTGCCTGGGCTCGATCTCCCGCAGGAACTCCACGCCCGCGCGGCGGGCGGAGGCATACACCTCGTGGCAGTAGGCGTCCGCCGCGTCGCGCTCCTTGGTATCCGATTGGTACGCCTCGGCCCACCAACGGTAGAACTGCACGCCCTCGCGCTCGTGGGGCGTGGGGGAATCGGTCTCCCTGCGCGCGAACTTTACCGCATCGCGCAGCGCGTCCGACTCCAACTTCGCGGCATCGGGGGTGAACTTCTTCTCGCCGATCAGAATCGCGCCGATGGCGATCTCGGCGGTTCCAGGCCGATCCCAGCTCTCCCGCTCGTAGTCTCCCAGGCCCTTGTAGCTGCCGCGCCCGATGAACTGGCGCTGCTCCTCGTCATAGCCGCACACCACATCCCACTCCATGTTCGTGAACGCATGCCACACCAGGGCCGGCCGACCCCTGTCGATTTGCGATTTCACCGCATCGATCATGGCGGCGGTGAGGTCGTTGTTATCGGAGCTCTTGCAGGGCACCTCGGTCACATCGTAGCCCAGATAGCGCAGGAAGTCGCTCGTCCAGCGGGTGAAAAAGCAGGTGGGCCTGCTGGGGCAGCCGCCGCTCATGCGAAACGCCGCGCCGGACACGCCCTGAATGTACGCGGGGGTGTACCTCTCCCCCAAATGGTTCAGGATGACGCGCGCGCCCTCGAACAGCGGCTCGGTCACCCGGTAGCGGTCCACGTTCTGGATCACCATTTCCTCATCCCCCTTGATGTACGTCGCGGACAGCGTGAAATGCAGCCGGTAGTGCCCCTTAAGCTTCAGGTGCTTGCGCCGCGCCTCGGAGGGCGTCACCCCATAGAGCCGCTTGAACGCCACGCAAAACGCGTCGGGGGTATCGTACCCGTAGCGCAGCGCAATGTCCATGATCCGCTCCCGGGTGCTCACCAGCTCCGAAGCCGCGCGGCCCAGTCTGCGCCTGCGAATGTACTCCGTGAGCGTCATGTTCGCAGAAAGCATGAAGATGCGCTGGAATACCGCGCTCGGGCAGGCCGCGATGCGCCCGACCTCGTCCAGATCGATGGTCTCGGTCAGGTTCCGCTCGACGTAGCTCATCACCTCGTTCATCTGATCCACCCAGTTCATGCGCCATCCACCTTTCTATACCAGTATACCGCGTCAAGCGGCCCTTGTCCCGTCAATTTGCGAACAGGTTTTTCCGGCTCGCGCGGCAAGATAGACGGCAGCGTCTGTCCGGCGCGTACGGAACCATCCCCAAAACGAAACTCGGTCGCCTGGGGCTTGGGCCCCCAGGCGACCGACGGACAATAACCGATTTCCCCTCATATGGGATTCCCAAGGGATAGCGTCCCTTCGGCGGGAGCGCGAGGGCAACGCCCTCGCCGTCCCTCATCCTCCCCCTGCGGTCAGTACACCGGTGTTGCCTCGCGGCGCCACTTTTCGAACTCGGCGGGCGTGCCGTGGACGAAGTGGGTTCCGTCCACGTGGTTGAGCTGGCCATTGTTGTAAATGATGCCGCTGGTCGCGTAGTCGTAGTGGAGCGACGTGCGCGACTTCTCATAGGCGGGGTCGGGACGCGGGATCGCGGAGAGCAGCGAACGCGTGTAGGGGTGGATGGGGTTCTCGAAGATCTCCCGCTTGGATCCCGTCTCGACGAGGTGGCCGAGGTGGAGAACGCCGATGCGGTCGGAGATGTACTTGACCATGGAAAGATCGTGCGCGATGAAGAGGAAGGCGGTGTTCGTCTCCTTCTGGATATCCTTCATGAGGTTCACAACCTGCGCCTGAATGGACATGTCGAGCGCGGAGATCGGCTCATCTGCGATGATGATGTCGGGGTTCATGATGAGGGCGCGCGCGATGCCGATCCTCTGGCGCTGGCCGCCGGAGAACTGGTGCGGATAGCGGTTCGCGTGCTCCTGCGCGAGCCCGACCTTGCGCAGCATTTCGAACACGCGCTCGGCGCGCTCGTCCTGCGAGGAACAGAGATGGTGGATGTCGAGACCCTGCGCGACGATGTCCAGAACCTTCTTGCGGGGGTTCAGGCACGCCATAGGGTCCTGAAAGATCATCTGCATCTTGATGCGCAGCTTGCGGTTCACCGAGGGCGACATATGCCCGGAGATGTCGTCGCCGTCAAATGTGATCTTGCCGTCCGTGGGCTGATAGAGACGAATGACGGAGCGCCCGATGGTGGATTTCCCCGAGCCCGATTCGCCCACAAGGCCGTAGGTCTCGCCGGGATAGATGTCGAAGGTCACGCCGTCGACCGCGCGCACGGTGTACTTGCGCGTCACGCGGAAGTATTGCTTGAGGCCGCGCACGGCCAGAAGGGGTTTTTTCTTGTCCATTATCCGCGCGCCTCCTTCCTGATTCGCTCGATGCGCTCCCTGAGCGCGGGCGGCATCTCGATCTTCGGCGCGCGCGGGTCGAGAAGCCACGTCGCGGCGAAGTGGGTGTCGGTAATCTTGAACATCGGCGGTTCCGCGCGGTGGTCGATCTTGAGCGCGAAGGCGTTTCTGACCGCGAAGGCGTCGCCCGCCGGCTTGTTGAGGAGGTTCGGCGGGTTGCCGGGGATGGTGAAGAGCCGTTCGTTGTCGACCTCCATGTCGGGCATGGAGGACAGAAGACCCCACGTGTAGGGATGGCGCGGATCGTAGAACACCTCGTCCACGGTTCCCTTTTCGACGATCTTGCCCGCGTACATGACGACCACGTCGTCCGCGACCTTGGCGACCACGCCCAGATCGTGCGTAATGTAAACGACCGAGATGCCGAGCTTTTTCTGGATCGAGGAGATGAGCTCGAGAATCTTCGCCTGAATCGTGACGTCGAGCGCCGTAGTCGGCTCGTCACAGATCAGGATGTCCGGCTCGCAAGAGAGCGCGATGGCGATCACGACCCTCTGGCGCATGCCGCCGGAGAGCTGGTGCGGGTAGTTCTTCATGCGCTTGTCGGGCTCGGGGATGCCAACCAGCTCAAGAAGCTCCAGCGCGCGGGCGCGCGCGGCGTGCGGCGTGCGCTTTTTGTGAAAGACCATGCCCTCCATAATCTGATCGCCCACGGTCATGGTGGGATTGAGGCTCGTCATGGGGTCCTGAAAGACCATGGCGATGCGCTGGCCGTTGATGGTTCTTCGCATCTCCTTCTTGGAGATCTTGATGAGATCGAGCGGCTTTTTGCCCTCGGACCCGCGAGGGTCGTAGAACAGGATTTCGCCGGTATTGATTTTGCCGTTCGAGGCAAGGATGCCCATGATCGCCTTGACGGTCACCGACTTGCCGGATCCCGATTCGCCCACGATGGCGAGCGTCTTTCCGCGCGCGAGGCTCAGATCCACGCCGCGGATGGCGTTGACCTCGCCCGCCGCGGTCTTGAACGAAATCGAGAGATCGCGCATCTCGAGTATGTTTTCGTTTGCCATCCTCACATCTCCTTCATCTTCGGGTCGAACGCGTCGCGCAGGCCGTCCGCCAGCATGTTGAACGACAACATGATGAGGCCCAGCACGATGACGGGGAAGAGGATCATGTAGGGATGCGTGGTGAACGACTGGTACGCGTCCGAGATGAGCGAACCCAGGGACGCGAGAGGCTTCGGCACGCCCAGACCCACGAACGCGAGGAAGGCCTCCGTGAAAATGGCGTTTGGGATCGAGAACATCGACATGATGATGAGCTGGCCGAAGATGTTGGGCAGGATCTCCTTGAAGAGGATGAAGAAGTTCCTCGCGCCGAGGGTCCGGGACGCGAGCACAAACTCCTGCTCCTTGATCTTGAGAACCTGCGCGCGCGCGATCCTGCTCATGCCGATCCAGCCGGTGAACATGAGGGCGAAGGTAATGGTCGCGAGGCCGGGCTTTAGGACCAGCATCAATAGCGTCACGATGACGAGCGTCGGGATGGAGTTGAGAACCTCCGAAAACCTTTGCATGCCGCTGTCGATCGCGCCGCCGAAGTAGCCGGAGATCATGCCGTAGGAAAGGCCGAACACCATGTCGATGAGAACCGCGATCAGCGCGATGTACAGGGAGATTCGGGTGCCCGTCCACACGCGGGTAAACAGGTCGCGGCCGAGCGTATCGGTTCCGAACCAGTAGTAGGTGTCCTCGAGGCCCGTCGCTTTTTCGGGGTTCACGTACTTGTTGATGACCTTCGTCTTGCTCGCGGTGCGCATGGTTTCGTTTCCGTCGAAAATGCCAATGTCCTCAAGACCCTGCACGCGCGGGGCGAGGTTCTGGTTTTCGATGACTTGCCCATCGTAGGAGTAGCCGCTCAGGTGCGGGCCGATGATCGCCATAGCGATGATGAACAGAATCACGAAGAAACCCACGATCGCACCCTTATTCTTGGTAAAGCGCGAGAGCACGTCCTTCCAGTAGGGTTGGCTGGCGTAGGTCGTGTCGATGAAGTTCTTTTCGTCGATGCCGACAAGCTCGAAGTCGTCGGGCCGGAATTCAAAGCGTTCGTCCATGTCAGATGTCCCCCTTTGCAAGCCGAATGCGCGGATCGATGACGCCGTAGAGGATGTCCACGGCGAGCATGGCAGTCACGTACATGAGGCTGTAGATGAACGCGAGGACGATGATGACGTTGAAGTCGTTCGTCTGAATCGCCTGCACCATGAGAGAGCCGATACCCGGGATCGAGAAGATCTTCTCGATGACGAGCGAGCCGGTCATGAGGCCCACGATCAGGGGCGCGAGCACGGTGATGATCGGGATCATGGCGTTCCGGATGGCGTGGCGGAAGATCAGCCGCGGGCCGGAAACGCCCTTTGACTCCGCGAGAAGCATGTAATCCGAGCCAAGCACCTCGAGCATCTCCGTGCGCGTGAAGCGCGCGACCGTCGCGATGGTAAACATCGAAAGCGCGATCGTCGGGAGGATGGAGGAATAGAAGGCCCGGTTGTTGTCGAAAATCAGCGGAAACCACCGCATTCTGTAGCCAAACTGGTAGGAGAGGGCCAGCGCAAACACGTAGGAGGGAAGGCTCACGCCGAGCACCGAGACAACAGTCGTGAGCGTGTCAAAGATCGTGTTGTGCTTGAGCGCCGCGATCATCCCAAGAATGAGCCCGATGACAGTGCCCAGAAGCACCGCCTGGCCGCCGATGCGAAGCGTTGTGGGGACGCGGGTCTTGAGGAGCAACGAGATGGCCGTGTCCTTCGTGATCGTATAGCTCACGCCAAAGTCGCCCTGCACGAGCGAAAAAAGGTATTTCCCGAAGCGGACGGCGATCGGCTGATCGAGTCCGTACTTGTGCTCCAGAACAGCGATCTGCTCGGCGGAGAGCTTCTCGTCGTTAAACGGGGAGCCCGGCATGAACTCCAGAAGCAGAAAGAGGATCAGGACGATCACCGACAGAACGACGAGCGCCATGCCGATTCGCTTCAATACGTATTTGCGCAAGCGATACACCAACTTTCGAGGAAATGAGAGGCAGGTGGATCCCGCCGCGGGCTCTTCGAGCGGCGCGGCGGGATTGGATCACGAGAATTAGTCCTTGGTAACGTTCTTGAACACAGAATGCCCAACCGCATGGAACTCAGCGCCCGTGACGTTGGGCTTGATCATGCGAACAGCGCCCTTCTGGTAAACCGGGAAGATAGCCGCATTGTCCAGAAGAATTTTTTCAGCATCCTTGAGGGCTGCCCAGCGCGCAACGTAGTCGAGCGCGAGCTCGCCGGTCTTGGCAGACTGAATGATCGCATCGTACTCGGCATTGGACCACTCCTGGGCCGACTCTTCCGTCGTCCACAGATCGAGGTAGGTCATGGGATCGGCATAGTCCGGTCCCCAGCGGGTGAGGGAGAGGTCATAGTCGCGCTCGCGGATGTACTGGAGGCGGCTCTTCTTGGGCATGACCTGGAGCTCGATCGTGAGGCCCGGCAGCGTGGACTGCCACTCGGATTGCAGGAACTCGCCGATCCTCGGGGAGGGATCCGCATCCTCGACGATGAGGGAAAGGGTCATGCTCTCAACGCCCAGCTCGGCGAGGCCGGCGTTCCAGTACTCAAGCGCCTTTGCCTTGTCGCACGCGAGATAGGTGGGCGTGCCGTCTCGGAAGTCGGTGCCGTCGGGGCCGGTCGCGAATCCCTTGGGAACCGCGAAGTCGGCCGCGATGGAGCCGTCCTTGAGAATCTGGTTGACGATGGCGTCCTTGTCAAACGAGGTCGCAAGCGCCATGCGGATGTTGAGGTTGGCAAGCTCGGGCTTCAGCTGGTTGTCGGTGAGGAACCAGAGATAGCCTTCAGGGATGACGGTAAAGTCGGGCTCTTCCTGGTAGAGCTCAATCTGCTCACCGGTGAGGATTGCGATGTCAAGCTCGCCGGCATCATAAACGAGCATCGCCTGCTGCGCGTCCTTGATGACCTTAAAGGTCAGACCGTCGAGGCTCACGGAATCGGCATTCCAGTAGCCCGGGTTCTTGACAAGTTCAATGGTGAGCGCCGCCGGCTCATAGGCGGAAATCATGAACGGTCCGTTGGCGATAACGGTATCGGGCGACGTGCCATAATTCTCTCCGCAGGCCTCAAAGAAGGCCTCATTGATCGGATAGAAGCAGGCGAAGGCCATGAGGGACTCAAAGAACGGTACGGGTATATCAAGCGCCACCTCGAGCGTCTTGTCGTCGAGCGCGTTCACACCCAACTCCTCAATGGGGAGTTCACCGTTCATAACCGCGGTCGCGTTCGCGACGCCCGCAATTCCCATGATGTAGTTGTACTCGCTTGCGGTCGCCGGATCGACGATCCTTCTCCAGGCGAACACGAAGTCGTTGGCCGTAACGGGAGTGCCGTTCGACCAGGTAGCGTCACGAATGGTAAAGGTGTAAGTAAGGCCATCCTCGCTCTTTGCGACGGACTCAGCCGCCGCGAGAACGGGTGTGCCCGCCGCGTCCAGCTCGTAAAGGCCCTCCACGAATTGGGTTAGCACGTTGAAGGAGAAGCCATCCGTCGCGATGGTGGAATCCAGCGAGATGACCTCGACGTCCGAATGGATGTTCAGGACCCCGCCGGCCAGGGCGCCGGGGACGATCGCGAGCGTGAGCGCGACGATCAGACCGACGACCTTGGTCAAATGTCTCATGGGCATACCTCCTTATTTCGTTCTCCGGATGCGCAAAGGGACGCCGCGGCAGGATACGAACACCAGCCGGACGCCCCTTCGCATCCAAAGTATATAATTATTATAGCAGGATTCATCCGGCTGTCAATGGATATTGGCCCCTCTCGACCGTTAAAAATGAAGTTTATCGGTTATGTCCCTTCAAAATTGACGGAGCCGCAATTCAATTCCTGCTGTCTTCGGCATTTTGAGGCAGCCCCGCATCCATATGGATTTCCGGGGCCGCCGAGATTCAGTATTGCAGGTCGTAATCGACGACGTTTTTCACCGGCGCGCCTGCATTTATATACGCCCTGAGGTTCTTAAGGAGGATCTCCATCGCGCGCTCGAAGTAGCGGTCGGTGAGGCCTGCCATGTGGGGCGTCAGGATCACGTTGTCCATGTCCCAGAGAGGACTGTCCGCCGGGAGCGGCTCCGGAACCGTGACGTCGAGGCCCGCCGAGGCGATTTGCCCCGTTCGGAGCGCCTCGATCAGCGCCTCCTGATCGGTCGTCGCGCCGCGACCCGCGCTCACGTAGCAGGCGGTCTTCTTCATGCGGGAAAACCGCGCCGCGTTCATGAAGCGCTCCGTTTCGCTCGTCCAAGGAAGCACGTTCATCACATAGTCGCACTTTTCAAGCATCTCGTCCGCGCGCTCGGGCGCGTACATCTCGTCGACGTTCTCGGCGGGCGTACCGCCGCGCCGGAGCCCAAGAACGCGCATGCCAAACGCCTTGCCGATCCGCGCCGCCTCGAGCCCGATCGCGCCGACGCCCAGAATCCCGAGCGTCTTTTCGTGGATCTCGGTGAGTGCGTGCCCGCGGCGCCAGACGCGCTTTTTCTGGTCCGCGCGCGCGGAATGGATTCCGCGCGCGAAGGCGAGGATCATGGCGAACATCGTCTCGGAGATCGGCGCGCCGTGGACCCCGCTCGCGTTCGTAAGGTACACGCCTTTTTCCTTCAATTTTTCGAGCGGGAGGGAATCGACGCCCGCCGCAAAGAATTGAACCCACCTGAGCGTTCCGCCCGCGAGCGCCTTTTCAATCTGCGCGCCGCTCCAGGTCGCGATGATTTCGGCGTCCATCAGGTGAGGTGCGGCTGCCTCCTCGTCGTCGCAGAAGAAGACCTCCCAGTCCGGTATGGCCGCCCTGATCTCTTCGGCCCCGACGGCATTTTCGCGCATGACGATCATTTTTCTCATTCGAATCATCTCCTTTTGAATCATTATAACAGCACCCGCCGCGCGGGAAACGGGCGGCGGGTTAAAAATGAGGCGGCGCGGTCAGAGCCCGACGGGGGATGTAAGCACGCCGTAAACGATGGCGAAGGCGCAAAGCGCGAGGAGCGCGTAGATGAGCGCCCAGAAAATACGCTGACGCACGGTCTTTTTTGCGGCCTTCCCATCTCGGGCGCTGACGTTGTAGAGCGTCCGGACCGGTCCGTCGCTTGCCCTGCGCGCGGGCACGACCTTCGCACGCGCGGAGGTCATCTCTTCCTCCTGCGCCGCGAGCGAAGCTTCGGCCTTGCCAGCGAGTGCCGCGTCGGATTCCACGCGCTTCGCGGGCGCTTTGGGCTCCAGCGGGGCCGGCTCGTCCGCCCGCTCTTCTCCTCGAATACTCGAGAGAAATGTGCGCGCCCGGCGGACGATCATCGGAAGAATAGCCGCGAGAAGCAGGGCAACGGGACCGTAGACGGCGAAGTTCCTGACCGTATCGAAGCTTTCTCCGAGGGGGATGGCCCCCTTCCCGCGCAGAAGCTTCGCGCAGGAAAGGAGGTACGCGATCGCGAAGGCGTAGAGAAGGGCAATGCCGACAATCCGAATCGTCGCGCGCTTTGCGGGCATGAGGCGCGCGTGGAGCCCCGCCGCCAGCGCGGCGGGGGCGAGGAGAAGCAATGCGGTTCCGATGTGCGTCATGTGGTCTCCTCCTTCTCAGCGCGTGAGCGCGACGCCTTCGGGGAGCGTTTTGCAGCCCGAGTCGATGTACGCGGCGTAGCGCGGACAGACCTCTTCCACGTCGCCGAACATGATTTGCCGCCCCTTCTCGATCCAGAGCGCCTTGTTGCACAGCGAACGCACCTGCGCGAGAGAGTGGGAGACGAGCAGCGTGATCGCGCCGGATTCGATGATCTCCATCATCTTCTGTTCGCTCTTCTTGCGAAAGCCCGCGTCGCCCACGGCGAGCACTTCGTCGAGAATCAGGATGTCTGGATTGACGAGGCAGGCGATCGAGAACGCGAGCCGGGACTTCATGCCGGAAGAAAGCTTTGAAAAGGGCATGTCCTGAAACGCCCCGAGCTCCGCGAAGGCGATGATGTCAGCGTAAAGCGCCTTCATGTATTTCTCGGTATAGCCCAGCATTGCGCCGCGCAAAAATGCGTTCTCGCGGACCGTCATGTCGCCGTCGAAGCCCGAGGCGAGCTCAAGAAGCGCGGCCACGTTCCCCTCCACGCGCACAAGACCCTCGGAAGGGCGCATGATGCCGGAGAGCACTTTCATGAGGGTTGTTTTCCCGGCCCCGTTCGTCCCGATCACGCCGCAAAAATCGCCCTCCGCGAGCGAAAACGTGATGCCGTCGAGCGCACGAAAGGCCCGCCGATCCGATTTCCGTTGGACCTTCCGGATGAGATAATCCTTGAGGCCGATATTCTTGATGTCTCCCGTGAGGTACTCGACCGCGATTTCCTTTACGTCGATTCGCATATGCCCCGCCTATATATAATAAAGAAATTTGTAGTTGTACTTGTAGTACATGACGCATCCGATTCCGAGCGACAGAACCGCGTAACTGAGGCAAAGCACGTGCAAGAGCGCGCCCGGAACCTGCCCGCCGATGACGACCGTGCGAAAGTAACTGATGTAATCAAACAGCGGATTGAAGAGGAACAGCCGCCGCATTTCGGGATCGAATGCGTCGAGCGTGTAGAAGATGGCCGACAGATAATTGAGAAGCACCATCGCCACGCTCCAGAGGTACTTGATGTCCTTAAAAAACACGTGGAGCGCGGAGAGAATCATGCCCAGCCCCAGGCTGAAGGCGACCAGGCAAAAAACCGGATAGGCGAGCAGCAGAAAATTCCACGTAAACGCGATTCCGTCCGCCGCCACGAATACAAAGTAAATCGCGAGCGTCAGGCCGAAATTGATCAACGCCGAGACGCTCTTGGACAGAAGGAACATGTACTTGGGCACGTTAACCTTCGAGAAGATGGCGGCGTTCGATTCGAGCGCGGACATGCCGTTCTCCGTCGCCTCCCGGAAGTACGCGAAGAGGAGGTTGCCCGAGAAGAGGTAAATGGTGTAGTGCAAGGTGTCCCGACCGAAGAAGCCCTTGAACACCCAGTTCATGATCAAAAGCTGGAAAAGCGGGAGCAGCATGCTCCATAAAATCCCCAGCATCGTGCGCTTATACTTTTTTTTGAAGTCACGCTTGACCAGTTCCTTGAAGAGAAACCTCTGCCTGGAAATTCGTTCAATCATATAATCCTTGCTTCGCACCCCGATCCGGGACATACTTTCCTTTGTAAAGCATAACGCAGAACGGGAGTTTTGTCAACCGAAGCGGGGACGCCGGGAACGGCGTGGCACCGCCCCGGACCCCGCGCAGGAGTTGGCGCACCATACGATTGTGAAAAATGATGTTCTTCTCGTCGGACCATCCGGGGGCCGGGCGTCGCCGAACGATTCTGCGGAAATACAAGCCCGCCCGGGGTTTCAGTCCCGGACGGACGATAATCGATTCAACCTTCATCGATTTGGGTTTCAAAGGGATGCTGTTTCTGGAGGTTTCCTGCCAAGCAGGTCGCTTCGCGACCTCGCCGTCCCTACCTCCCCACCCCCAGCGTCGCGACCTCGCCGTTGATGTTCCACTCGCGCACGGCCTCGCCGACGGCGCCGGGCGTGAGGGACACGGCGAGCACGGCGGACATGATTTCCTGCGCGCCGGCCTCGATGACAGCGGAGAGTCGCGGGGATGCGGTATAGGTGACGCGGATGCGGTCGACGACCTCGAAGCCCGCGTCCTTGCGCATATTCTGGATCTTTGAGATGACCTCGCGCACAAAGCCCTCGGAGACGAGCGCCTCGGTGAGGTTTGTGTCGATGACAACGGTCATGTCGCCCTCGGTCTCGGCAACGAAACCGGGCTTCTGCATGGGTTCGGTGAGCACGTCGTCCTTCGAGAGCGCGACATTCGTCCCGTCGAGTACGAAAGAGATCTCCTCGCCGCGGTTGAACGCGTCGACAACCTCGTTCCCGTCGAGGGTCGAGAGCGTCTGACCGATCTTTCCGAGCAGCTTTCCGTACTTCGGCCCGACGGTGCGCATCTGGGGCTTCAGCCGGTAGGTGGTGAACGCCCGCGCGTCGTCGACGAATTCGACCTTCTTAACGTTCAGCTCATCCGCGATCAGCTCGGTGACGGCTTTTGGCAGTTCCGCGCCTTTGACGTAGAGCGTCGAAAGCGGTTGGCGCACCTTGAGGTTCGCGGCGGCGCGGCACGCGCGGCCGAGCTGCACGGCGGCCATGACCTCCTCCATGTCGGCTTCGAGCTTTTCGTCGATCATCGAGAGTTCGGCCTTCGGGAAGTCCGTCAGATGAACGGACTCCGGCGCGCCGGGGATGTTGTTCGCGACGAGATTTTGGTACATCGACTCCGCCAGGAAGGGAACGTACGGCGCGCAGAGCCCGCAGAGGGTGGTGAGCACCGTATACAGCGTCTCGAACGCGGCGAGCTTGTCGCCCTCGAGCCCCTTGCCCCAGAACCGCTCGCGCCCGAGGCGCACGTACCAGTTCGAAAGCTCGTCGACGAACGCCGCGATGGCGCGCGCGGTCTCGGTGATCCTGTAGCCCTCCATGCCCTCATCCACAAGCTTGACCAATGAGTTGAGCTTCGAGAGCACCCATTTGTCCATGAGCGTGAAGTCGGCGGGGTTCGCCTTCTGGCTTGCCGGATCGTAACGGTCGATGGACGCGTAGAGCGCAAAGAAG
The DNA here is from genome assembly GCA_023444095.1 of Bacillota bacterium. Classification (GTDB taxonomy): domain Bacteria; phylum Bacillota; class Clostridia; order Christensenellales; family Aristaeellaceae; genus RUG11247. Next base: position 40,018 of record JAEZRP010000030.1, on the reverse strand, counting down.
GCGTAGGTGTTCCAGAGGGTGCCCATGAACCGCCTTTGCATCTCGCTCACCAGCTCGTGCGAGAAGCGCGTGGGCAGCCACGGCGCGGCGCTGGCGTAGAAGTACCAGCGCACGGCGTCCGCGCCCTGTCGGTCGAGCACTTCCCACGGATCGATGACGTTGCCGACGTGCTTGGACATTTTGCGGCCCTCGGCGTCCATCACATGGCCCATGACGATGCAGTTTTCAAACGGCGCGCGTCCGGAAAGAAGTGTGCCGATGGCAATCAGCGAGTAGAACCAGCCGCGCGTCTGGTCGATGGCCTCCGAGATAAAATCCGCCGGGAAGTACTTCTCAAACAGCTCCTTGTTCTCGAAGGGATAGTGAAACTGCGCGAACGGCATGGAACCGGAATCGTACCAGCAGTCGATGACCTCGGGCGTGCGGTGCATGATGCCGCCGCACTTTTCACACTGGATGGTCACCTTGTCGATGTAGGGCCGATGAAGTTCGATGTCGGCGGGGACGTTCTCGCCCAATTCGCGCAGCTCTGCGACGGAGCCGACGGTATGCGTGTGTCCGCAGCCGCAGACCCAGACGGGCAGGGGCGTGCCCCAGTAGCGCTCCCGGGAGAGCGCCCAGTCGAGTACGTTGTCAAGGAAGTTGCCCATGCGGCCTTCCTTGATGTTGTCGGGCATCCAGTTGATCGCGCGGTTCGATGCCATGAGCGCTTCGCGCAGCGCCGTCATGCGGATGAACCACGTGGAGCGCGCGTAATAGATGAGGGGCGTGTCGCAGCGCCAGCAGAAGGGATAATCGTGTGTGAACTCCGGCGCGGCAACCAGAAGCCCCCGGTTTTCGAGGTCCTGAAGGATGATTGGATCGGCCTTCTTGACAAACGTCCCCGCCCACGGCGTCTCCTTTGTCATCTCGCCCTTGGCATCCACGAGCTGGAGGAAGGGGAGATCATACTTCCGGCCCACGCGCGCGTCGTCCTCGCCGAACGCGGGCGCCTGGTGGACGATGCCTGTGCCGTCGCTCATGGTGACATACTCGTCGCACACCACATACCACGCCCTCTTGTCGACGAGGCCCTCTTGGAAGCCGAACAGCGGCTCGTACTCCATGCCCTCGAGCGCCGCGCCCTTGACGGTTTCGAGCACCTCGACGGACGCCTCGCCGAAGATCGAGGGAATGAGCGCCTTCGCCATGATGACGGTCCTTCCCTCGGCCTTGAAGCGCGCGTAGTCCTCCTCGGGGTTCACGCACAAGGCGACGTTCGAGGGGAGCGTCCACGGCGTAGTCGTCCAGGCGTAGAGAAACGTGTTTTTCTCGCCCTTGACGTGGAAGCGCACCACGGCGGAGCGCTCGGTCACGCTCTTGTAGCCCTGTGAAACCTCGTGGCTCGAAAGCGCGGTGCCACACCTTGGACAGTAGGGCACGACCTTGTGCCCCTTGAAGAGCAGGTTTTTGTCGCTGATCTGCTTCAAGGACCACCACACCGACTCGATGTAGTCGTTTTCGTAGGTGATATAGGGCTTCTCCATATCGGCCCAGAAGCCGACGCGCTCGCTCATCCGCTCCCATTCGCCCTTGTATTTCCACACGGACTTTTTGCATTCCTTGATAAACGGCTCGATGCCGTAGGCTTCGATCTGCTCCTTGCCGTCCAGCCCCAGCTGCTTTTCGACTTCGAGCTCCACCGGCAGCCCGTGGGTATCCCAGCCCGCCTTGCGCGGCACGAACTTGCCCTTCATGGTCTGGAAGCGCGGGATCAAATCCTTGATCGCGCGCGTCTCGATGTGGCCGATGTGCGGCTTTCCGTTCGCCGTCGGCGGTCCGTCGTAGAACGTGAAAACGTCCGCGCCCGCGCGCAGATCGACGGACTTTTTAAAGATGCCCCGCTCCTTCCAGAATTTTAGGACCTCTTCTTCCCGCTTCACGAAATTCAGGTCGGTCGAAACCTTCTCAAACATGAACAATCCTCCTAAATAAAAAAGCCGTCCCAACGACAGGGACGGATTGCTCCGCGGTACCACCCGGATTGGCCTTCGCGACGAAGGTCCTCTCATGGCGCGCCATCACGCGCCAGCGCTGTAACGGGCGCGCCCGGCTACGCCTACTTGACCCCGTTCGGCGCGCGGCTCGAGGGTGATTCCCACGCCGCCGCCGCCCGCCGGGCTTGCACCAACCCCCGGCTCGCTCTGGGCGCGAACGGCGGGCGCTCCCCGTCGCTGCTTTTTGCTATGTTCTCATTATAGACAGAATTGACGCAGAGTAAAGCGGCGAAAGGTTAAATGTGGGGAAAGCAGCCCTTCGCTGTGCGCCAGATGCTATGCCAGGCCGTAAACGGCAGCTAAATGAGCTCACTGTGGGGTCTTCCCCGGATCCTCGACATCGGCATCGCCCTGGAACTTCTCCGGCTCAGGCCAGTCTGTTTGCGGCCGCTCCGGTTCGCTTATCGGCGCATCCTCCTTTGATTGGCCGCCCACGAGGAGCTCCTCCGCAAGCCCTGCGTTGGCTGTCCAGATATACGGACCGACAGACAGCCAAATGATCAGCGAAAGAACTGAATATACGAGAGATCCCCATAAAGAAGTCCGCATCCCTTCAAAGATCGGCGCCCATTGATAGAGGAGGCCGAGGAGCACAATCCACCACATGAGTGCGATTTGCATGCCGATGATACGGTGACACTTCGTAACTGCCGCCTTAAATCCGCGCGAAAATATGACGCCCAGACGTTCCTTCTCCAGGACTGCGATGCCGAAATACAGAATTTGCAGGCACAAGAGGATGACAATCAGCATAATCATTGCCGCGATTGCTAGAATGAGCAACAACAGGGATGCCTTGCCTGATGCCGCAGCGATAAAGAGCATTGTCACCAGGATATATCCGCCAATTCCAAGCGCAATCATCAGGCCAATCACCGCAAGGGCACGTCCAAATAGCTTTCCGTTATGCAGATATGCGAAAACATCCCCTGTGGCAACGTATTCTCCGCGCCACGCCTGTACCCCGATCCGAGCCACTCCGAACGGCATGATGAGCGCGCTGATTAAGCCACCCAGGAGTAACAAGGCCTCAAATGTGAATGATCCCGTGGAAAGCGCCAAAAACCCACCAATCATCGTGAGGCCCCACGGAAGCACATATGCCAGGAACAACGCCATTCGAAACTTGCCCTTGGCTGTCCCAGAGCTCGCCCGCCTTCGAATCTCCGAATTTTTCATCTTGTCCCATCCCCTCAATGTATTGCGCGGCAACTCGGCCCGAACAGTCGTCGCGTTCATTCGAATCCCGAACTCCCCATAGTCCCCTCAAGCAGCCCCTGATGTGCCGCACCATCCCAGCGAAATCGGATCCGGTTCCATCGTTGTCCATTTTTTGCTATCTCTGCGCGCATGAAGCCGATGCGTCGCTTCCTGGATTCCCGTCCCTATTCCTTAAACAATTCCCGCGCGAGCCCCGCGCTCCCCAGGCAGACGTAGGCGCCGATCATCCAGGTAAGCGCGAGCGAAACGAGCGAGATGACCGCGTTGAGCGCCGCGCCTCCGAGCCCCGAGAGCATCGAGATCGCGTTTGCCGCCAACCAGGCGAGTGCAACCCACCACAGGAGCGAGAGCTCCATCAAAAGAATTCGCCCGAGGTTTTGAAAGACCACGGCGATGCCGCGCACGAGCGCGGCGAAAAGTGTACCCTCCGGCTGAAGCTCGAACGCGAAGTACAGGAAGATCCACGCGAACAGCAGGGGCACCAGCACGACTACCCCGGCGACAAGCAGCCAGAGGCCATGGCCCGGCAGCGCGTCGAGCCGCGCGAGCGCCCCATCCGTTAGAAGGAGCGCCAGGCAGAAGCGGCACGCGGCGGCGGTCAGCCCGAGAGCCAGCCCGCGCAGGAGAAGCCGGGGACGGTACAGGTACGCAAACAGATCGCCAAATCGCGCCTCGCCCTTGCGCCACGCGGACATCGAGGCGCGCACGAGCCCGGCGGGGAAGATGAGCGAGAGAACGAGCGCCACGCCCGCGGCGACCGCCGCGTCCGCATACGGATCGCCCGTCAGGCCCAGCGCGAACTGGGAGAGCCAAGAAAAGACGTACGAAAGCACCGCGAGGAGCGTGAGATTTTTTACCTTGACCTTGGAGAGCGCCTTTTTGCGAATATCCGCGTTTGTCATTCCATTCCCCCCCATTTCCCGCCGAGCGCGCCGCTAAACGGCCCCTTGTCCGCCTCCTCCAGGATTTCCCTCGCTTTTTGATATTTGGCCTTCCAGAAGCCGCGCTCCTCCTCGGTCATTTGGACTTCCGCCAATCTGGTTTCATCCGAATTATGCCGAAGATCCGCAAGCTTAACCCTCCGGGCAACGCCGCTTTCCTTGAGCGCCCGGACATAATCGAAATAGTCAACGGAATCCGTATGTGTCAGAAGCCGAACCGGTTCCGTAATTTCCGGTGGGAATTCCCGTCGCAGGTCCTCCAACGTGACCACGGTGTCCTCTACAACATCATGCAAAAGGGCTACGCATGCCGAAACCTCATCGGTCATCTGTTCCGCCAAATAAATCGGATAAAAAATATAGGGAGCGCCGCCGTGATCCACTTGCCCATGGTGCGCGGTATAAGCAAGCTTCATTGCCCTGTTCGTCAACGCGGTATAAATCATTTCGCCTATCTCCATCAGAACTTTCCGGAGTTTTCCGTTTGACTACTTCGCCGCCCGGAGCAGATTTCCTTCTATTGGTAGTGCCCGTAAGGCCGGAAAATCCCAGGGGGCGCACAGCCCCCCGGGATCTTCATTGGTTTATGCGTCCAGTTTCCACTCCTCGTTGAGTTTGGGAACATCCGCCACCAGCTGCTTCGTATAGCGATGCCGGGGACTTAAGATGAGCTGATCCGCCGGACCCTTTTCAACCATCTGCCCATGCTCCATGATGTAGAGGGTGTCAGACACGTAGTACGCGAGACCGAGGTCATGGGTGATAAAGACGATGGTCATGCCGCGCTCGTTTCGGAGCTTGAGGAGCATGTCGAGGATGGTCGAACGCGAACAAGCGTCGATCATGCTCGTTGGCTCGTCGGCGATCAACACGTTCGGCTGCATCATGAAGATGCGCGCGATCATGAGCCTTTGCATCTGTCCGCCCGAGAGCTCGAAGGGGTACTTGTTGTAGAGCTCTTCGTACTTGAGATTGACGAACTGACACGCGTCCTTCATCTTCTGGCGCTTCTCGTCGATGGGCAGGTGCCCAAGGCCCTGTAGCGTCAGGCAGTCGTTCAGGATCTTCTCCACGCGGAAGAACTGGTTGAACGTCGAGAACGGATCCTGGAAGATCGCCTGGATGTTCTGCCAGTAGGCCCTCTTCATGGGCTGGGTCTTGAGGAAACGCGGCGCGCCATTGTAGTCGATCTCTCCGCTTGTCTCGTTGAGGAGCCCCAAGAGGATCTTCGCGAAGGTCGTCTTTCCCGATCCCGACTCGCCGACGATAGAGATGATCTCGCCCCTGTGGAGCACGAAGTCGACGTCCTTCACGGCGTGCACGGCGTTCTTGCCGGAGCCGAAAATCTTGTTGACCTTCTTGGCCTCGAGCAGAATCCCGCCGGACGTGTGGTTGCCGCACTTGGGGCATATGCCTGCGTTCTTGTCGACGACGCTGCCCTTCGAGACCGTGCCGCACTTTTCGCACACCACGTCGCGATCGAACTTCTGCGTCATGTTGTAAAGCCCGACCACAATCGCGAGAACGATCGACGCGGCCGCGATATACAGCCACCAGATGCGGGAGAGCATCATGTAGTACGCGGCCTTCGCCACCGGGTAGTATACGATCAGAAGGTCCTCGGCCTCCTCGCGCGCCTCCGCGAAGGGAACCGCTTGCTTGAGGGAGGCGTAGTTGTCAATGTAGAGCTTCGGGAGCTCGGATGTCGCCATCTTTTCCTCGTAGCCGGTGTCCACGCCCAGCTCCTCCTCCGCAATCGTGAGAAGCGCGCGCGCGTATGTGGAGGAATTCGAGAGCTCGGAATACACCATGGAGCATACGAGGCTCAGGAGTACCATCAGGATGGCGAGGGTGGTCAGGAGCTTTGATGTCTTTTGCAGGATCATGTACCGCCGATAGAATGCCTGCCACTGTTTCATTTTTCCGCACCCCCGATCGCGAACTGGCGCTTCTCCAGTTCGTAGCGCTCGCGCAGCTCCTGTTCGGCGTACACACAGCGGTGGTAGCGCGACCCGTCTTTCCCGAAGCGCGTCACGCCGACGCGCGCGTCACGCTTGCATGCGTCATGCGCGTACGCGCAGCGGTCGTAGAAGCGGCACCCCGGGGGCACCCTCTTGAGGTTTGGCGGCGCGCCGGGGATGGCCGTGAGCTTCTGGGCTTTCATGCCGTCCTCCGGCACGATGATGGAACCCATGAGCGCGTGCGTGTAGGGGTGGATGGGGTCGAAGATGACCTCCTCGGACGTGCCCTCCTCCACCAGCTCGCCCGCGTACATGACCACGATGTCGTCCGCCACATGCCTGAGAAGGGGCAATTCGTGGGTGATGAAGATCATGGACTTGACGTAGCCCTCGTTCATCATCTTCCGGAGCATGGTGATGACGATCTTCTGGCTCGAAACGTCGAGCGCAGACGACGGCTCGTCCGCAATGAGGACCTTGGGGTTCAGAAGCGTCGAGAGCGCGATGACCGTCCTCTGCTTCATGCCGCCCGAAAGCTCCGACGGATATGCGTTCAAAACGCGCTCCGGCAGGTTCAAAAATCGGAACTTCTCGACCGCCATATTAAGCATTTGCTCCCGCGAGAGATCGGGCCGGTGCTCCGAGAGGATGTCGACCACGAAGCGGGAGATTTTGCGCGTCTGGTTGAGCGCGTTCATCGCCGCCTGGGGAATGTAGGCGATCTCAGTGCCGAGATAGCTCTTTCTGAGCGTCTCGTATGGAACCTTCATGATGTCAATGCCGTCGAGAACCAGCTCGCCCGAATCATAATGCAGCGGCGGGAAGTAAAACCCCATGAGGGACAGCGCCAGCGTCGATTTTCCGCATCCGGATTCGCCCGCGATGCCGAGCACCCGGCCCTCCTTCAACTGAAGGCTCACGCCGTCCACGGCACATACGTTTTCCTTTAAGCGCGTGCGGTAATAGGTTTTCAAATTGCGCACGTCGAGTATGTTTCCTGCCATGGTATCAGCTCCTTATCTTGGGATTGAATACCTGATCCATGCCGGAGTTCATCAGGTACAATCCGTAGGTGATCATGGCGATCGCACAGGCAACCGGGATGAACAGCCACCAGCGGTTGTAGTTGATCGCCTCGTACTCCATCGCCCAGTTCATCAGCCTGCCAAGCGAGATGCCGGTCGGGTCGCCCAAACCCAGGATGGCGAGCGTCGCCTCCTGCATGATGCCACCCGCGACCTGGAGGATGAACGCCATCACGATGTAGCTCATGATGTAGGGCATGATCTCCGTAAAGATGATGTGCGCGGTGGAATAACCGGTGATCTTCGCCATGTTGACGTGGTCGCGGTAGCGAAGCGACGTCGTCTGCGCGCGCACCGCGCGCGCCGTCCACGGCCATGCGATGCAGCCGATGACGATACCCGTGATCCACATTTCCCGAAACTGGCCGATGGCGATGGAAATCAGGATCAGGATGATGATGCCCGGAATGACGATGAATGTGTTCGTCAGCACCGTGATGACATTATCGACCATTCCGCCCACGAAGCCCGCCGTGAGGCCGAGGGTGATCCCGATGAACGTCGCGAGGACGCCCGCGACCAGACCGACGAGCAGCGACGTGCGCGCACCGTAGGCCATCTCGAGGAAAAGGTCGCGCGAGAAGTTGTCGGTTCCGAGCCAGAATTGGGAATTGGGCGCGGTGTTCTTCGGAATAAGGTACGTCTTTTGGATCGAGGACATGAGAAGGGTCGCCGCCGACTCGTACATGGAATTGTCCATGCGCACGAGCGCCTCCCGCACGTACTCGTGGAGCTTCGCGTGCTGGGTGGTAAACGCCTCGGCAGCCGCGGTCAGAGCGTCGATGTCCTGCGCCGCGATAGCCGCCTTGATATCTGCGACCTCTGTCTCGGTCTGGGTGGAAAACGCGTCGAGTGCCGCCTGCGCCGCCGCGAAGTCGGACGCCGCCGCGGCCTCATTGAGCGCCGCCGCGCATATGTCCGCCTCTTCGCAGTGCGCGACGAGGTTCGCGCCCTCCGACTTCGCGCCCTCGACGTCACCCGCCTCGAGCAGGGCCTTCATCGCTTCGCGCTCTGCGTTGACGAGGGGGAATTTGCGGTTTGACTTCACCTGCTCGAGCGATGAAATCGCGCCTTCGAGCGGGTTTTTCGCGAGCTCGGCCTCCACCGCGTCGAGGGAGGAGTTGAGGTTGTTGACGGCGTCGACGAGGATCGCGTTCGTGTTCTCGGCCGCCATCTCGCGAAGCTTTGCGATCTCCGCCTGAACGGTCTGCGCGTCCTCTGCGACGAGCGCCTCATGGAGGTCGACGACTTCGTCATAGTAGGGACTCGCCGCACGGCTCGCCTTGGGGTCGCCGGGGAATAGGAAGGGAACGAATATGGCATAGCTGAGGATCGTCATCACCATGACGAACCCCACCACGAACCGGGGTGAACGGAACATCGTCTTTAATGTTTGCATGGATCAACCCTCCTCCGTCTGGGCGCTGCGCACGCGCGGGTCAAGGACGCCGTATACCAACTCCACAAGGAAGTTTGCGATCAGCACGCACGCGGAAATCATGAGCGTGCAGCCCGAGAGCAACGTATAATCGACGTTTCTGATCGAGGAGTACAGAAGGGAACCCACGCCCGGATAAGAGAATACAATTTCAACGATGAGCGCTCCGCCAACCGACGAGCCGATGGAGAGCGCGAGACCGGTAACCTGCGGAAGCACGGCGTTTCGGAACACATAGCGGGTAATCTTTTTGTCCCGGATGCCCAAGAGCTTTGCGTAGAGCACGTAGTCTGCGTTGAGTTCATAAAGAGACATCGAGCGCATGCCGATCGCCTGGCCGCCGATCATAACGATGACGGTCGAGAGGAACGGAAGCGTCCAGTGATAAGCCAGGGACGAGAAAAACCGCCACGAAGGAAGCGTCAAAAAGCCGAACAGCTTGACGTACGAGGGCAGTATGTCAGCGGCATAGGCATTGCTCAGCGGAAAAAAGTGGAGCTGCATGCCGAGGAGGAACAGAAGAACGAACGACAGAATAAAGGAAGGAATCGAAGAAACCAGGAGCGAGAGCGGGAAGAGAACCTTGTCGAACACGCCGCGCTTGTAGGCCGCGACCGCGCCAAGCAGGTTGCCGAGGATCCAGCCGACGATGATCGACGGGAGCTGGATCGCGAGGGTGTAGGGCAGTCGGTCGGCGAGCAGGGAAGTCACAGTGCGCGGATAGAGCGTGAAGGAGCGCCCGAGGTCGCCGTGGAGCATGTTCACGACATAGCGCAGAAATTGCCGCCACAGGGGTAGATTGAGGCCAAAGTCCTCCATGAACTCGTTGTATATTTTTAGGTACTTGTCGGTGTCGGTCATACCCGCCGCCATGTCGCTGAGAATCAGCGAAACGGGATTTCCGGGTATGAGCCGCGGGAGAAAGAAATTGAGAAGCAGCGCGATGGCAAATGTAAACAAATACCATCCGAACTTCCTCAATATATATTTGGCATAGCCTTTCATGCGTGCATCCACCCCCAAATTTGTCATGCGGCGAGGCCGGGCCTACGCTGCCAACGCCCCGCGGCTGTTTCTTTGCCGCGCGCCGCGCGTCCCTTCCATATGGCGGTGAAATCGGGTGGCCGGGGTTCATCTGTGCCACTCAATAACCGCCGCCGTCCATGCGTCGCCGCGCCGCATGTCAATGTTCCGTTGGACGACTGACAGGGCAATCGCAGGCGCGCGTGGCGCCATCGGGATCGCGCCATTTCTGACCGGGTTGACGATGCCGGGAGGTCTTCCCTCGGCGCACCGTTGTCCGCGCGGCGCGTCCACGAGAACCAAATCGCCGGGAGCCGAGGCCCCCGGCGACGGTTTCATCTGTTTATTCGGTCACACCGGTGGGCTCGATCATGTACAGCTCCTTGTATCCCGCGTAGTCGTACAGGTTCATCGGGGGCGTGAATGTGCCGTCATCCGCGCTGGCGAATCCGGTCCAGTACTTCGAATAGGTGGTATGGAAGTTCTGCGGACGGTACATCAGCGGGACGGTGGGCAGGTTCTGGAGGTAGATGGTGTCGATCTCGGTGTAGATTTCCTTGAGGGTCTCGAGATCGGATACGGCTGCGGCTTCGTCGATCAGGGCGTCGAGATCCGCGTTGGAGTACCGGCCATAGTTGCTCGGGGTATACTCGCCGGCGGGATTCTTGGTGTAGAGGATGTTATACGCCCAGTTCCAGGGGTTCGCAACAGAACCGCCGGGCTGCGGGGAGGTCATGAGGATGTCGAAGGTGCCCATGTCGCGGTCGTTGGTCCACACGGAGGACTCGGGGAAGTAAGTCACGATGTTGAGGCCGATGGCCTTTGCGGACTCGCAGAGAATCTCAAGCGACATGTTCCAGTCGGACCAGCCGTCCGGACACTCGGCCTGCCATTCGATCTTGGAGCCGTCGGGCATCTCGCGCATCTTGTCGCCATCGACGTCGAGATAGCCGGCCTCGTCGAGCAGCGCGTTGGCGGCCGCGATGTTGCCGTCAAGATCCGTGGTATCCCAGCGGAGAGCCATGTACTCTTCGTTGGTCTCGTCCAGGTACTGGCCATAGATGTAGGTATTGAACAGGGAGGGCACGATCGGCTGGGTGTAGCCGGACATGGCGTTGGTGCCGATGGCTTCGAAGTCAAGGCAGAGCGCGATGGCCTTGCGAACCGCGAAGTCGGAGAGACCCGGCTCGCTCATGTTGAAGATGAGGGACGGGATGGAGTAGCCGAGATGATAGGGGAAATCGTCGAAGTAGGTGTGAACGAGCGTGTTGCCGTCCGCATCCTGCATGGAGGCCATGAGCTCCCACACGGAGGGCATGAACTGCTGGCTGACATCCACTTCGCCGTTGCCGAACGCGAGGTTGCCGGCCGCGTTGTCGGAGTAGATGGCATGCTGCAGGTACTTGGGCGCGGCGAGCTTGCCGAACATGGAGGCGTCCTGGCCCCAGTAGCTGTCGTCGCGGATGCAGACGATGCGGGTATCGTCATAATAGTAAACCTTGTAGGCGCCGGAGGAAACGAGGTAGTACTCGCCCGCGTCCGTCGTGCCGACGAAGGTCTGATCGATCTTGTCGGTGAACAGCGCATAGATGGCGGACGCATCGTTGTTGAGCGCCGTGAAGATGGGCTCCCACACGTGCTTGGGCACGATGGAGGTGGAGCCGAGGAACTGGGGCAGCTTGTACAGGTTATAGGGCTCCTGAACGATCGTGAAGCGGACGGTGTAATCGTCAACCTTTTCGATCTTCTCGACCCAGGTCCAGAAGTCGGACCAGGTGGTGGTGATGGTCTTGGCGGATTCGAACGTCCAGACGACGTCGTCCGCGGTCAGGGGCGTGCCGTCGTTCCAATGGGCGGCCTGCTTGATCTTGACGACCGCATTGTACTCGTCTTCCCAGGTGATCGCGCCGTCCGCAAGGAGCGGCTCGTTCTCGTTGGTGAGGACGTTGTACATGTAAAGGGCCTCATACATGACCATACGGTTGCCGTTGTTCGGCCAGCCGATGCCTGCGGTGTTGTAGACATTGTAGCTGGTCACGGATCCCCACTGGTTGCCGGCGAAGGTCAGCGTTTCGTTGCGGGGGATGTTGATTTCCACGGCGAAGGCCGACGCGGGAATCGCCAGTGCCAACACCACGAGGAGCACCAACAGTTTCTTCATTGTGTTTTCCCTCCCATTGATTTTGGGCGTTGCCCATTCACGCGCCTGCGGCATCGATGCCCGCTTGCGCGATTCTTCCTGTATTATAATACGATCATTCAATCTCTGTCAACTGCGATTTAACAATTTGCGTTCAGAAAATGCAACTATCGTCAACGCGGTCGCAAAATTCTATAAAAAACGTTTTAAATGGCGCATGATTTTATGTGCATGATCCATAAAAAGCGCGATCCATGGGAATTCTGTTTTCCCACGAATCGCGCCAAATATTGTCTTTTTATATGTAAATATGTCACTAAAACGGTTGAAAGATCGTCTCATTTTTCCAACACGTCCAGGAAAAGGACAGGTAATTTCAGGCTGCCGGCGATCCATTCCCCTCTCTGGGACATGCGAAGGGGCCGCGGCCCTTCGCGCTCAGTCCGCAGGCGTCGCTGCAGGAAATCCTGCGTTTCAAGGAGCACCCGCACCACTCGTCTACGGTTGATTCGCGACCGTGCGCATGAATGCGAGCGCGCGCGGCATGTCCGCTTCATCGTAGATGCCATGCAGGACCATGTCGCCCGTGAAACCGGCCTGCGCGAGCCGTTCGAGCATGTAGGGGAAGTCCACGATGCCGAGACCCGTCGCGCAGAAGTCGATGTCGCCGCCCGCGCGGATGTCCTTGCCGTGCGCGAGGAGCACGTCCGTTCCAAACCGATCGAATGCGTCGTCGAGAACGGCCTTCACGTTTTCGGGCTTCGCCATGCCCGGCAGAAACAGATTTGCAGGGTCGAGCACGACCTTGAGGTGCTTCGAGGCCACCTCATCCATGAGCCGCCTCGCGCGTGCCGGAGTCCTGACAGTATTGGATGCCTCCGTCTCGATGAGGAGGGTCACGCCCATTCTTTCGGCGTGCGGCAGTATTTTCTGCATGCCCTCCGTCATGTCGCGCCAAGCGTCCTCGGATTCGTTGTCCGGATGGCGCTTCCAGAGGGACTCCGTGCTGCGCGAACCGGTGCAGAGCGTGATGTAGCTCGCGCCCATCTCCGCCGCCGCGTCGATGAGCCGGAGGAATCGCCGCGCGCCCTCGTCCCGGATCGCCTTGTCCGGGTGCGCCATGTTGTAAGTGCCATTGAGGGCGACGATTTCGAGCCCGTGGGCGGCCGCGCAATGAGCGACCGCCTTCGGGAGGCCCGCCGGGATCGCTGCGGGAATCTCGATGGATTCGGATTCGACGAAGTTCGATTCCGAAACCGAGGCAAACGCGAACTGAACGCAGTCAAAATCCATACCCGAAATGGTTCCGAACAACGCGTCCATGGCACGGGGCCTGAAATCCGTGGTACAAACGCCGATTTTCATTTGATCTCCTCCGCCTTCACGCGCACGGCCATCGTAACGGACGCGCCGGGTGCGAGCGTCCGAAGCGTGCCGTTCTTCCGCGCAGTCGCGCGGCCGTCTGGGTCGTTGGTGCCGGGCTCGAGGCCCATCACGTAGTCGCGCACGCCCATCATCTTCCACTGGGTCAGCTGCGTGAGGACGCCAGGATCGAAGGAGAGCTCCGCCGCGATCCCCTGCTTCGGGTTTTCGACGCGCGCGCGGGCCTCGCCTTCGAAGAAGTGGAAGTAGCACTGCTCCTCGAAGCCCGGCGTGGGAGGAAGCGCGCGGTTCCATGTGGCGAGGTCCTCCGCCGCGCGGGCGTTTCGCGGCACGACCTGCGTAGAACTGATACAGATCCGTGCGTGCTCGTCGAGAAGGGGATAGCCGAAATTCATGTGGTAGAGAACCATCAGCGGGGATTCGCGGTCGCCGAAGTTCGTCACGGTGTCGGTGATGGTGAATTCACTCTTTCCGATGGGCGCAACGATCTTGCGGTCGAGCCGGAGCTTGTCCGAGAATTGCCGCGCCTCGAAGACCGTCCCGCGCACGACGATCTCATCGTTTTCAACATACGCCGCGACGCCTTCGGCGGGCATCCCGCCGATGGGGCCGTGGAGCCCCAGCGCCTCCTCCCCGTCCATGGACGCCGCACCCATGTGCGTAAGTCCGCAGGTAGTGAGGAAGCCGCCCGTAAACGAGTCGAGAAAGCCGTTTCCGTTCCTGTCGAAGTACGAGGGAGCGACGTAGCCCGAAGCGGAAAAGTAGCCGAGGTTCACGCCCCGGAAAGAGAGCCTGTATACGTCGAGGCAACGGTCCGCCGCGAGCGTCATCGAGAGCCCGCCGCCCGTCGTGACCTCGAAAAGCCGCATGCCGTCGCCGCGCCCGCCGACGAGCCGGTGCTCCTCCACGCCAAAAAGCTGGGCGTCGCGGCCGATGTATGGATTGAACATAGAAAAACCGCCTCCATTCCTGAACGTATGGTAAGCGGTTTTGAGGAGAATGTCAATCATCTTGCGCGCCGTTTTTTTCGAATCGCCGCGCACGGGCGGGATCGACCCGCCGCTCAGTCCTTCGTCATCCTGCCGAGAAGGAGGATCACCACGTAGATGATGACCATCACGGCGAAGATGCCCAGCATTCCCCAGCCCGTGATGCGAAGCGTCTCCAAAAAGTTATCGACGTTGAAGAAATTCATTTCAAGCCCTCCTTAGTGCGCGATGAGCGCAAGGATCATGCCGCCCGCGATGACCGAGGCGATCTGGCCCGCGACGTTCGCGCCCGCCGCGTGCATGAGCAGGAAGTTTTCCGGGTCCTCCTTGAGGCCCATCTTATGAACCACGCGGGAGGACATCGGGAACGCCGAGATGCCCGCGGCGCCGATCATGGGGTTGATCTTCTGCTTGAGGAAGAGGTTCAAAAACTTCGCGAACAGCACGCCGCCGATGGTGTCGAAGATGAACGCCACAAGCCCGAGGCACATGATCATGATCGTCTTGAAGTTCAAAAACGCGTCCGCCTGCATCTTGAATGCGATCGTAAGCCCGAGGAACAACGAGATGAGCTTCGCGAGCACGTTCTGCGCGGTGTCGGAAAGGCCGTTCAGGACCGTGCACTCGCGAACGAGGTTTCCGAACATCAGAAAGCCCACCAGCGCCGCGGATTCCGGCGCGATCAGGCCCGCGATGATCGTCACGATGATCGGGAAGAGGACGCGCGTGGTCCTGGTCACCTGCTTGGGGTGGTACGGCATGCGGATGAGCCGCTCCTTCTTCGTCGTGACCATCCGGATGAACGGCGGCTGCACGATGGGCACGAGCGCCATGTAGGAGTAGGCGGCGACGGTGATCGCGCCGAGGTACTCCGTCTTGAACGCGTTCGCGACGAGGATCGAGGTCGGGCCGTCCGCCGCGCCGATGATACCGATCGCGCCTGCGTCCTTGATGGAAAAAAAGTCGCCAAAGAACGTCGCCGCGA
Source organism: Bacillota bacterium (assembly GCA_023444095.1). GTDB lineage: Bacteria > Bacillota > Clostridia > Christensenellales > Aristaeellaceae > RUG11247. Next base: position 24,816 of record JAEZRP010000030.1, on the reverse strand, counting down.
GGAACATGGTAAAGAAGATGCCAAACTGCGCCGCCGCGCCGAACAACAGCAGGCGCGGGTTTGACAAAAGCGGCCCGAAGTCGATCATCGCGCCGATGCCCACGAACAGGAGGAGCGGGAAAAGCTCGTTGTCGATGCCCGCGTCGAACAGCGTCTTGATGACCGACGCAACGCCCGCGTAGTCGCCGCTCGCGGTCGGGGGCATCGGCAGGTTCATGAGGATCGCGCCGAAACCCATCGGAAGGAGCAGCGTCGGTTCCATGTCCTTCTTGATCGCGAGATAGATCAGCACGCCGCCGATCAACCACATGACCAGCATCTGCCAAGTCGTCGCCTGGAAGCCCTGGAGCAAGTCGTTCATTTCCCTCGAACCCTCCGTACTGATACAAATTGCGATGAGTATATCACGCGCCGCATCCTGTTTCAACGAATATAACGTAAATCCTCTCTCCTTGCGGGACATGGCGGCATTGTGTATAATAATCCCAGAAGGGAGGCGGCCGGATGCTGCGGATCGTTTCGGGGCGCGCGCGCGGCGCGGAGGCGCGTCTGGTTTCGGAGGCCGGGCGGCTTCTGCGCGCGGGCGAGGGACAAGTCTATGTCGTCGTGCCCAAGCAGCTCACCCTCGAGACGGAGCTCCTCCTGATCCGCGCGCTCGAGCCCGCGGGCTCGTTTCGGCTGGGCGTGCTGTCTCCGGAGCGGCTGTGCGGGCGGATTTTTGAATCAGTGGGCCACCCGTCGTTTCTGCGGGTAGACGACCGGGGGCGGGTGATGCTCGCCCGTCGCGCGGTCAAGGCGTGCCAGGGGAATCTGCGGGCCTATGCCCGCGCGGGCGAGCGGCGCGGCTTTCCGGCGCGCGTGGCCCGGCAGCTCGAGGCCTTCCGGCAGGCGGGCCTCTCGCCGGACGATGTGCGCGCGCTCGCCGACGGGGAGGAGGGCCTCTTTTCCGCAAAGCTCTCGGACATCGCGAGGATCCTCGAGGCGTACGACGCCGCGCTCGAGGGCCGCTCGCTCGACGGCGAGGCGGAACTTCTGGACGCCGCCTCCCGCGCGCCGCGCTCGGACGTCGCCCGCGCCGCCGGGGTGATCGTGCACGGTTTTGACGTCATGCCGCGCCCGCTGCATACCCTGATCGCATCCCTCGCCACGGCCTGTGGGGTGACGGTTCTTTTTTCGGTCGACCCCGACCCGGACGCGCCGGACGCAGACGCGTTTTCGCCCGTCAACCGCTCCATTCAGCGGCTCGCGGGTGAGGCGAAGCGCGCAGGCGCGCCCGTTTCGCGGGAAACGTCCCCGGCGGAGAACGGTGCGCCGCGCGGCATCGCGCACCTTGAAAGAAACCTGTTCGCCGCGCGGCCGGAAATTCTTGCGGACGCGCCCGCGGGCGTGCGGCTCGTTTCGCTCAAGGATCCGCGGGCCGAGGCGCTTTACGCGGCGAGCCGCTGCCGGGAACTGGCGGAGGGTGGCGCGCGCTGGTCGGACATCCTGATCGTGTGCCCGGATGTGGGGGCGTATGCGAGCGCGCTCGAGGACGCGTTTTCAGCGTTCTCCATCCCCATCTTCCTGTCCTCAAGCCGCCCGGCTTCGCGCCACGCGCTGGCGGAGGCGCTTCTGTCCGCGCTCGCGCTTGCCCACAAGGGCTATCGAACGGAGGACGCCGTCGCGCTTCTGCGCACGGGCTACGCGGGGGTGACGGGCGGCGACGCGGACCTTCTCGCCAACTACATGGTGAAGTATGCTCCGCGCGGGCGCGCGCTCCAGAACCCCTTCGTCCGGGGCGGGGACGAGGCCGAGGCCGTCGAACCCTTCCGGCAAAGGCTTATCGCGCCGGTAAACGCGCTGCGCGCGCGGCTTCGCGAGGCGAAAAACCTCAAGGCCCAGCTTTCCGCGCTGTTTGGATACCTTTCCGACGTGGCCGCCTACGACGAGAGCCTCGAGCGCCAGAAGGCGCTGACGGACGCGAACCTCTTCCGGCTCGCGGGCGAGGAATCGCAGGTCTGGAACCGGATCGTCCTGTCGCTCGATCAGGCGGCATCGCTCATGGGCGATCAGAGGCTGCCGGTGCGCGAGATCGCGGAGCTCCTGCGGGAGTCCCTGGACGCGGCAATCATCAAGCCTCTGCCGCAGTCGGGCGACGCGGTGTACGCGCAGCCCATGGATCGTTTGGTTTCGCGCGCCGTCCGATGCGTGATCCTGATGGGATTGGTGGATCGGATCGACGCGCAGTCGGACGGACTTTTGAATGACTACCAGCTCTCGCGGCTTTCGCGCGCGTCCGGGCGCTATCTTGGCCCCGACGGCGGGGAACGCGCGCTGATGCGCAGATACTATATGAAGGCCGCGCTCGGTGCGGCGCGGGAGGCTTTGGACTTCACATACCCGCTCTCAGGCGCGGACGGCGCGGCGCAGCGGCCCGCGGCGCTGATCGGTGAGCTTCGGCGGCTCCTGCCGGATCTCGCGGAGGAGGGCGGCGCGGTCGAGCCGTTTGAACGGCTCGCGGCTCCGGGCTCGGCGCTGCGCGCCATCGGGGCAAGGATGCCGGAGCCCGAGGCCGTGCGTGCGCTCGCAACGCTCGCGCGGGAGCCGGGCAAAGAGGTCAGACGACTTTTGTCCGCATTCGACGCGGCGGCGGTCTCCGAGCAGCTGCGGCCCGAGACGGCGAAGCGCATCTACGGGGCTCTCTCCGAGGTGTCGGTCACGCGGCTCGAGGCGTTCGGGCGCTGCCCGTTCCAGCACTTCATGCGCTACGCGCTCGCGCCGGAGAAGGTGGAGCCGTTCGAACTGACCGTGCGCGACGAAGGAAGCTTTTTCCACGACGCGGTGCGCGGCTTTCTGGAAGAGACGCGCGCGGACATCGCAAGGATGGCGCCCCAGGACGCGCAGGCGGTGATGGACGAGGTGTCGGACATCCTGCTCGAGCGGATGGAGGCGGGCGAGAAGTTCGATTCCGCCGTGCGTCTTGCCGAGCGCCGCCGCCTCAAGGCCACCGCGCGCGCCGCCGCCGAGGCGCTCGTCCGCCAGCTCGCGGGCAGCAAGTTCACCCCCGTCGAGCTCGAGCTCTCCTTTGGAAAGGGGGACGGCGCGGCGCTCTCGCTCCGCACGGCGGAGGGGCCCTGCGCACTCGAGGGAAGGATCGACCGCGTGGACGAGTACGTCGCGCCGCCCGAGGGCTTTCTGAGGGTCATCGACTACAAGCGCGGCAACACGGAGCTCCGGCTATGCGAGGCATACTACGGACTACAGCTTCAATTGATCACTTACCTCGCCGCCGCGATGAACAGGCGCGGGGAGGAGGGCGCGGGCGTCTATTACTTTAAAATCGACGAAGGAATCGTGCCAGACCAGTCGGTGGATGCCGCCGAGATCGAAAAAAAACGGCGCGCGTCGATGAAGCTTTCCGGGCTCACGACGACCGACCTCGATGTGATCGCGGCCATGTCGCCCGCTCCCGAGGACGTCATTTCCATCAAGATCAACAAGGACGGCTCTCTCGCGCGCACCTCGGCTGTGGCCGATCCGCACGGCATGCGGCTCATCATCGACCGCGTGCTCGGGAACGCCGCGCGCCACGTGGACGGCATCCGCGCGGGAAACGCCGCCGCCGCGCCCGCGCGCACTAAGAAGCTCAACCCCTGCAAATACTGCGACTACAGGCGCGGCTGCCTGTTCGACGAATCGCTCGATGCCGCGAAGGTACGGATGGTAGAAGAGCTGTCCAACCCGGAAGTCATGGACCGCCTCCGCGCGGAGGAGGCCGAAGGAAGGGAATTGCGATGAATTTTTCGAAGCTGACGGAGTATCTGGGCGATTTGGGCGCGCGGAACATCCCCGCGCGGGATCTCATGGTGACGGTAGATGGGGAGACGGTCCTTCGCCACTTTTCCGGCGCGCGCGACGAGGCGGGAAAAATCCCCATGGACGGGCGCGAGGCCTACTGGGTCTACTCCATGACAAAGCCGCTCACGATGGCGTGCGCGCTGAAGCTGATCGAGGAGGGGAAGCTCGCGCTCGACGACCATGTGTGCGAGTTCCTCCCGGCGTTTTCCAAGTACCCGTCCATGACGATCGAGCATCTGATGAGCATGCGCGGCGGCCTGGACTACGACCTCGAGGCTCCCGCCATCCGCGCCTGCGGCCCGGACGCGGACACGGGGACGGTCGTCGCGGCGCTGGCCGAGAAGCCGCTCTCGTTCCAACCGGGCGTGGATTTCCAGTACAGCCTTTGTCACGACGTCGTGGCGGGCGTGATCGAGGCCGCCTCCGGCCTAACCTTCGGCGCATACATGAAGGAGACGCTCTTTGAACCGCTGGGGATGAAAAACTCCGGCTTTATTCCCGCGGAATACCACCGCGCAAACCTGTGCGCGCAGTACCGGCTCGACGAGGCACAGCAAAAACGCATCCCCCTCGATCGCTTCGAGAACCCCTACCGCCTGACATCGCGCTATGAGAGCGGCGGCGCGGGGCTTCTGACCACCTGCGAGGATTACATGCGCTTCGCCACCGCGATGGCGTGCGGCGGCGGGGGCATCCTCTCCCAGGAAACCATTGATCTCTGGCGCGCGCGCGTCTTGACGGGGAAGGCCAAATCGTCCTTCGACCTGTTCGGGCGCCTGGGCTACAACTACGCCCTCGGCGTGCGCGTGCTGGTCGATCCGACATACTCTAAGGGGCCGATTGGCGAATTCGGCTGGGACGGCGCGGCTGGCGCGTACGTGCTGATCGATCCGGCGAATCGCCTGGCAGCCGTCTACTGCCAGCACGTGCGGGGCATGGGCTATGTTTATAGCGAGGTCCATCCTACGCTGAGGGATCTGGTGTACGAGGGGGTAAGGGGATGACGTCGGGGCTCCGCACAGGCCTCGCAGAAGGGTTGGCACCCTTTCAGAAGCTCTGGGAAATCAACTCTAATTATGTTCGTCGGCTCGCCCTGGATCCAGACCCCGGACGCCCGAATTCGCAGGAAGGAGGGCGCGAGTGATGGCGGCGTCGAAGTTTGACAGGTTGTCGCGGCTCACTCATACGGGCACCGTGGAGCTGCGGACAAAGCGGCTTACGCTGCGCAGGTTTCGCGCGGAGGACGCCGCGTCGGCGTTTCGGAATTTCACGGGCCAGCCCGAGACCACGGAATACCTCGCCTGGGAGCCGCATCGCTCGCTTTCCGAGGCCGAGGCGTGGGTTGGGAAATGGGCAGAGAAGTACGGCGATCCCGCCTTCTACCGGTGGGCGATCGATCTGAGCGGAGAGGTGATCGGCTCCATCCACCTGATCGAACCGCACGACCGCGCACTGGCCTGCGAGCTGGGCTACTACATCGGCCCCGCGTACTGGGGTCGCGGCATCGCGACCGAGGCGGGGCTCGCGGTGCGCGACCACGTTTTTACGACCCTCGGCATGAACAAGCTGCGCGCGTGGCACTACGCCGACAACGCGGCCTCCGGTGCGGTGCTCAAAAAGCTCGGCATGACTGTTGAGGGCGTGCTCCGGCAGGAGACGCGGCTCGCGGACGGAAGGTTCTCGGACGTGATCACCTATGGCATCCTCGCCTCCGAATGGCGCTCGATTCCGAAAACTTAACATGCCGGACGTTGCCATGCGCGCTGCAGTTTGCTATAATTTTTAATTGGCGCATCCTTGCCCTGTCCGCCGAGGCAGGGCCTCAGTCCATAAGGAGGTGAAAGAATCGATGAACAAATACGAAGTCATGTACGTAATCGACACTGCGCTGGAGGACAGCGCGCGCACGGATCTCATCGCCTACTTCTCCGGAATCATTGCGAAGAACGGCGGTCAGGTAGACCGGATCGACGAGTGGGGCAAGCGCCGCCTCGCGTACGCCATCAACTACAAGACCGACGGCTATTACGTGCTCGCCTACATCCAGGGCCCGTCCGAGCTGCCCCGTGAGCTGGAGCGTAACTTCCAGATCAACGACAACGTGCTGCGCTACCTCGTGACCCGCTACGAGGGCGAGCTGCCCACCAAGCGTGAGCCGCTCAAGCCCTACGCCGCGCGCGAAGCGGCGCCTGCGAACGAGGACAAGCCCGAGCCCATCGCGATTGTTGCGCCCACGGCGCCCGTTGCGTCCGCTCCGGCCCCCGAAGCCGCGCCCGCCGTTGACGAGGAGGCTCCCGTTTCCGAGGCCGAATAAGGCAGGAGGCGGAACGATGAACAAAGCGATATTGGTTGGAAACCTCACCCGCGACCCCGAAAGCAAGCAGATTCCCTCGGGGGTTTCCTGCGCGACATTCACGGTCGCCTGCAATCGCAGGTATGTGAACCAGCAGGGCGTCCGGGAAGCGGATTTTTTGAGTTGCGTTGCCTGGAGAGGGCAGGCGGATTTCGTCCTGCGCTACCTCAAAAAGGGCTCCAAAGTCGCCGTGGAAGGCACCATTCAGACCCGTTCCTATGATGCGCAGGACGGATCGAAACGGTATGTCACGGAGATTTCTGTCGACCAGATCGAGTCCTTGAGCTCTCGCGGCGAAGGACAGTCTCGCGACGACAACGCGTCCTACGTCCCCCCGCCGGAGCCGCCCACCCATCAGGGAAGCTTTTCCGGCGGCGCGCCCCAGGGCGCAAGCGGGGGCTTCACCGAGGTCGAAGACGACGAGCTTCCGTTCTGACCGACCCATTGCATTTGAGCAAGGAGGATAGACAATGTCTGAGGATAAAGGCGATCGCGGCATGCGCCGCCCGCGCGGCAGAAAGCCCCGCAGGAAGGTTTGCAATTTCTGCGTTGAAAAGGTCCAGCACATCGATTACAAGGACGTGGCCAGGCTCCGCCGCTTCACCAGTGAGCGCGGCAAGATTCTCCCCCGGCGCATGACCGGCACCTGTGCCAAGCATCAGCGCCAGCTCTCTACGGCCATCAAGCGCGCCCGAACCATCGCGCTTCTGCCGTACGTGTCCGAGTAAAAGCGAAACAGGAGGCTCTGCCCCCTGATCAGCGGCGCGCGGATCAAAAGGATCATTCGATCCGCCCAGTCGCGAAGCGGCTCGGTTTGCCTCTGGAAAGCCAGCCTCCAAGGGACGATGTCCCTTGGAGGTCCATTTTTTTGTGGGACAATTCAATCTGCTTCGTCGCGGCCCGGGCCAAATCCCGGACCGCCGCCTTTATTGTTGAGGGACTGCGCAACAAAATACGCCCGCAGCATAAATCCGTCGCCCCGGAATCTCCGGGGCGACGACAGGCGATATTCATCACACAAAAGTCCGAGGTCTGCCTTCGGCAAACCAAGTCGCTTCGCGGCTGGGCGGATCAATTTCCATTTCGATCCGCCCGTGACTGGAGGCGCGGAAGCGGAACCCGATGTCTTCCGCCCTCAGTCCTCGTAGCTGAACGACCGGAAGAACATCTGCTCGCGCGAGAAGCTCCAGCCGATGCCGAGGCCGCCGGTGGGGACGTTTCCGATGTCCGAATCGATGACTACGCACTGCATGACGTTGATGATCGGCTCGATCAGCAGGCACTCGGCGCTCATGCGCTCCATGATCTGGGGCAACACCTCACCCACCGCCTTGTCGGGCGTCGCGGCCATCATGGACTGGATGAGGAGGTAAATTCCCTTGATTTCCTCCGGAGGCTCGATGCCGCCTTCAACGGAAGCGGGGTCCTGCGCCGACATGCCGCCGGCGTTGATCCATGCATTAAAGAGCGGGCCCCATCCGAACTGGCCGAAGTCGAGGTAGTGCCAGGTCTGGGTCGAATGGTACCACACGCAGCGCATGGTGATCTCGTTGGCGGACTGCTTGGTGCTCAGAAGCGTCGGGTCGAGGGGCTGAACGCCCGCGTTCAATCCGATCTCGCCCCAGAATTCGCACAGCAGTTCGCAGACGGGCACCTGGTCGGTCGCGGAATTGTCGGTAAAGATGAAGAAGTCGAGATTCAGGCCATTCGGCGTCTCGCGGAAGCCGTCGCCGTCGATGTCGACCATGCCCATCTCGTCGAGGATCTGGTTCGCGCCCTCGACGTCGTGGGAGCAGGGGTACCATGGGTTGGGCTCGGCGAAGCCCTTGTAAACCGCGTCGATGATCTCCTCCGCGTCGATCGCCATGGCGAGCGCGCGGCGGAACTCGGTTTTCGTCACGACCTCCTGCCACGCGCGGGAGAGCTCGTCCTCCTTGACACTGCCGTCCACGTTCAGTCCGTAGTTGACGTTGACGTAGAAGCTCGTGGGATTGGTGTGGTTGTTGGTGACGTAGGCGGTGTTGCCGCTCGTGTCGGCGCTCTCGCGGTAGAGCGAGATGTTGTCGATCATCGTCACACCCTGTCCAAAGTCTGCGTCGCCGGTGATGTAGGCCATCTGCACCATCTCGCTGTCCTGCACGAGGATGGAGGTCAGGTAGTCGATGTAGGGAAGCTGATTGCCCGCGGCATCCACCTTATGATAGTAGGGATTGCGCGTCCAGGTAGTGAGGGTGCCGTCCGCCGAGGACATGATCCACGCGTAGAGCATGGGCATGCTCTTTGTATGGCCCGCGTCCTTGAAAACCTCGGTCGCGAGAACGTCCGTCGCGTCCGTGATCTCCCAGTTCTGGACGTCGATGCGGTTGAACACGTACGTCCACACGTCCGGCTGCGTGGCGTCGTCATAGCCCAGAATCGTCGCGTAGGGCTGGATGAAATCGTAGAACGCCTCGAGGGAGCCGTGGATTTCCTCCGCGTAATCGATGTGGAAGGGCTTGAGGTACTCCGCGGGCTTTAAAAAGTCCGTGTAGCCCGCCCAGCCGCCGATCGAGAGCGCGACCAGGAAGCCGCCATAGGGCTCGTCGAATGTAATTTTGAAGTGTTCGTCGTCGATGACCTCGAAGGTAAGCGGGTTCCCGGACGAGGAACCGCCGGAGCGCATCTTCGCGGCGACGACGGGGTTGAGCGTCTCGTTGAAGATGGTGTCCTCGAATGTGAACCGGAAGTCCTCCATTGTGACGAGCGTCCCGTCCGACCACTTGAGGCCTTTTCGGAGGGTGAATGTGAAGTCGGTGTTGTCGCCGCCGATCTCGACTGCCTCGAGGAGGTTCGGCGTGATGGTTCCGGAATTGACGGACTCGCAGGTGAACAGCGCCTCGTTGCAGGCGACGAACACATCCGCGTCCCAGTTGACGTCGTCCGATACATGCTTGAGCGTACCGCCGTAGTTTCCGATCTCATAGTCGAGGTACTCCGGCGCGATCTCGTCCGTCAGCTTCGGGTTCTCGGGCAGCCGCTCCTCCACCGGCGGCAGCTCGCCCGCCTCCACCAGTTTGGTCAGAATCGGCGACTCGTGGTAAGTGGCAAGTGTCTCGGCCGTCGCGGAAATTCCCAAACCGCTCAGGAGCATCGCGAGCGCAATTGCCAGGGCTACCTTTTTCATCATTTACGCCTCCTCGTTGCGTTTTTTCATTACAATTCCATTTTAGCGCCTTTGAATCGTTAATTCTTGTGAAAACGGCGCTCGTTTGGTAATCGCTTGCACTGGATTGGGGCGTAACTTTGGTGATTCGCGTTTGCCTTTGGTAGTTTTTTGCGATGAATCGGCGGGAGGGAATGGAATTTCCGCGCAAAGCATGTATAATGAGAACGGAAGGGGGTACGCGCATGCAACCGGAACACACGCACGATTTTGACATGAAGCTTGCGATCGAATGCGCGGACGCGATGGCGCACGCCACGTCCCTCGGCTGCGCGATCTCGACTGCCGCCGGAGAGGTTCTCTATCAGGTGGGCGCCGCGTGTCCAACCTGCCGGATGTGCGAGAGGATCGGTCTGGACGCCGAGAGCTGCACCCAGTCCCAGATCTACGCGACTGCCTCGGCGGAGCGCTTCGGCGGGAAGTACGTGTACTTCTGTCCGGGCGGGCTCGCGTGCATCACATCGCCCATTCTCAGTCAGTTCGGGCCTGTCGCAAAGATCACGCTCGGCCCGTTTCTCATGATGGAGAGGGCCGACTATGTACGCTACGACCTGAAGGAGGGCCACAGACTGGAAGGCGAGAAGCTCGACGCCTGCCTCGGGGCGCTCGAAGAGGTGCCGGAGGTGGACGCCAAGCGCGTCAACTATATATCGAACCTGCTTTTCATGTCCGTGGGCTTCATTAACAACGTCTCGGCGGCCAGCCGCATGCTTGAGGCGCGGCAGGAAAACGAAATACAGGGGCAGATTTCAGACTACATCTATCGCCTTAAGCATAACTCCGCCGAGTACCCGTACGAGAACGAGAAGGAGCTTCTCCACTCAATCGCGACCTCGAACCGCGAGAGCGCGCAAAGGCTTCTGAACGTCATCCTCGGAAACATCTTTCTTGCGGCCGGAAACGACCTCACGCGCATCCGTACCCGCGTCACGGAGCTTCTGGTTCTGATGTCGCGCGCGGCGGTGGACGGCGGCGCGGACACCGAGTACGCGCTGCAGCTCAGCCACAACCTGATCAGGGGCCTCCAGTCCATGCGCGACCTCGACAAGCTTTGCTTTTACCTGACGAATGCCATGAACAACTTCATCGACTGCGCGTTTCGTTTTTCGGGCTTCAAGCACTTCGACATCATGCACAAGACGCACGCGCACCTGAGGGCCCACTACATGGACAAGCTCTCGCTCGAGGACATGGCGCGCATGGTCTACCTCTCGCCGTCCTACTTCAGCCGGGTGTTCAAGGACGAGCAGGGCGTGACCTTCCGCGAATACCTGACGAGCTACCGGATCGAAAAAAGCAAGGCACTGCTCCTCAACAAGTCCATCCGCATCGCGGACGTCTCCGCGATGGTGGGCTTCGAGGATCAGAGCTATTATACCAAGGTATTCAAGCGCCTGGTCGGCACGTCGCCCAACAAGTACCGCGAGTCGAACGGGCGGCTCAAGCAGGGCGTTCTATAGACGGGAGGGAATGACATGTACAAAATCACAAAGGCGCGCGAGACCATGAGCTCCAAGGAGCGCGTCCGGCGAACGTTCCACTTCGAAAAGGCCGACCGCGTGCCCATCGACTACGAAACGAACCCGACCATCAACCGCAAGTTCATGGCGGCGCTCGGGTTCCGGGAGGACGAGCGCGATGCGTTCCGGGACGCGCTCGGGGTCGACTACCGGGCGATCGACGCGCCATATGTGGGGCCCAAACTCTTCCCCGACGTGCCCGGGCTTAACTGCGACCCGCTCTACGGCTTTTACTCGCGCTGGGTGGAGAACCAGTTCGGGGGCTACTTCGACTTCTGCAATTTCCCGCTCAAGGACGCGGACGAGGAGAAGATCGCGGCGTTCCCGACGCCCAATCCCGACCACTTCGACTATTCCGCCGTCGCGGACCGGGTAAAAAAGACGCGCGGCTACGCGATCTACGTCGGAAATGCCGGCCAGCCGGACATCATCAACTCGCTCGGGCGGGTAATGGGCATGGAGGACACGCTCGTCAACCTCCAGCTCGGCGACGAGGCGACGCTCGACCTCATGCGCAGAAAGACGGACTTCGAGCGCGAGAAGCTCGCGCGGCTCCTGGACGCCATCAAAAAGGCTGGGGGCGAACCCGATTTCATGTGGCTGGGCGAGGACCTCGGCACGCAGATCGCGCCCATGATCAGCCATGAGCTGTTCGACCGGGTATTCCGGCCCGTGTTCCAATCGTTTGTCGACCTCGCCAAGTCGCACGACATCCCCGTGATGATCCACACCTGCGGATCGTCGAGCTGGGTGTACGAGAAGTTCATCGAGATGGGCATCCGCGCGGTGGATACGCTCCAGCCGGAGGCGGTCGACATGTCGCCGAAGTACCTGCTCGAGCGCTTTGGCGGGCGGCTCAACTTCCACGGCTGCATCTCGACCGCCATGCTCGCGAGCTACACCGCCGACGAAATCACCGCACTCTGCCGCGAAACGCTTGCGCTTCTCAAGCCCACGCGCGGCTATCACTTCGCCCCCACGCACGCGATCCAGGACAACACGCCCGTCGAGAACCTCGTCGCGATGTATCAGGCCGCGCACGTCTACGGCGTTTATGAATGACGAGCGGCTTTCCCTCGTCGCCTCGCACGTGCGCTTCGGGCGCGCGCGGCAGGCGGGCGAGCTCGTCCGCCTGCTGATCGACGGCGGCGCGGACCCCATCGAGGTGCTGAACCACGGGCTGATCGCGGGCATGAACGAGATCGGCATTCGGTTTCGCAACAACGAAATCTTCGTGCCCGAGGTGCTGATCGGCGCGAGGGCGATGATCTGCGGGATGAATGTCTTGCGCCCGTACATCGTCCGCTCCCAGCTGTACCCCGTGGGACGCGCGATCATCGGCACCGTGCGCGGGGACATCCACGACATCGGCAAGAACCTCGTCAAGATGCTCATGGAGAGCAAGGGCATCGAGGTGATCGACCTCGGCACCGACGTGCCCGCTCACGAGTTCGTGCGCGCCGCGCGCGACTGCGAGGTGCAGGTCGTCTGCCTTTCCGCGCTTCTGACGACCACCATGGTCTCGATCAAGGACGTCGTGCGCGAGTTCGAAACCTCGGGCATGCGCGATCGCGTGAAAATCCTCATCGGCGGCGCGCCCGTCACCGACGCCTTCTGTAAGCACGCCGGCGCCGACCTCTATACCCCCGACGCCACATCCGCCGCCGAGGCCGCGCTCCGTTTCGTGATCGAGGTGAAAAAGCGGCGCAAGGAGGCGTAGGCGCGGGAGAGACGAAGCGCCGGGGCCCTGCCCCGGACCCCGTTCAAGGGCCGCTGGCCCTCGAGAATCCCAGAATCAGTGATAATCAGCATTGTCTGCCGGATCGCCTGGGGCCAAGTCCCAGGCGACCGCTTTGCGTTTTGCAGAAAAGACAAGCCAACGGCTCGGGGGTTGACCCCCGAGCCGCCGACGGATGATCCGATTGATTCCCTACAGTTTGGGTTTCCAAAAGGCCGATGACCCTTTGGCGGGAGTCCCGGAGGCAGAGCCCCCGGGCGTCCCACCCGGCTTCTTAGTACTCGAAGCTCCTGTAGAAGAACTGCTCCATGGAGAAGTTCCAGCTGATGCCGATTCCGCCGGTCGGGACGTTCCCGATGTCGGAATTGATGATGACGCACTGCTGCACGTTGATGAGCGGCTCGATGATGTAGAGGTGCTCGCTCATCCAGGTGTTGAGCTGGGGCAGAACTTCATTGACGGCAGTCTCGGGATCGACGGTCATGAGGGAGTCGATCATGAGGCGGAAGTCCTTGTAATCCTGCGGCGGCTCGAGCAGGCTGGCGGCGGTTTCCGCGCCGGAGAGTCCGCCCTTGGCGACCCAGTTGTTCCACAGGGGCGCCCAAGAGGGAGTGAACCAATCCTGATAGTGCCACAGCTGGGTCGAATGGATCCAGGCCACGCGCATCGGGATCTCGTTGGCTTCCTGCGAGGAGGCCAGGAGGGTCGACTCGGTGGTATAGACGTTCGCCTTCAGGCCGATCTCGGACCAGAACTCGACGCAGAGCTCGGACACCGGGATGATGTCGTTCGCCTCAGCGTAGTTCCAGATCTGCCACTGGAGGGGCTTGCCGGAGGGCGTCTCGCGATAGCCGTCGCCGTCCACGTCGATCATGCCCATCTCGTCGAGCAGCGCGTTCGCGCCTTCGATGTCATAGGAGCAGTTGTAGGAGTCGTTCACTTCGCCGAAGCCGTTGTACACGGTGTCGAGGATTTCTTCGGCATCGATGGCCATCATGAGCGCCTGGCGGAAGCGGACGTCGTTCACGACCTCCTGCCATGCCTGGGAGTCCGCGTCATCCTTCACGGTGCCGTCGGTGTTCAGGCCGTAGTTGACGTTGATGGAGATGTCGGTGGGGTTGTTGTGCATGGTGGTGACGTAGGCGGTGATGCCCGCGGTGGCTTCGTTCTCGCGGTAGAGCGAGATGTTGTCGATCGTCGCGGACTCGCGGCCGAAGTCGGCCTCGCCGGTCATGTACTTGAGCTGGACCATCTCCATGTCCTCGACGAGGGTGGAGGTGATGTAGTCGACGTACGGCAGCTGCTGGCCGTCCGCGTCCACCTTGAAGTAGTAGGGGTTGCGCGTCCAGGTGGTCACGCCGCCCTCGGAGGACTGCATCATCCACGCGTAGAGAACCGGGAAGTTCTGGTCGATGAGGCCCGCGAAGTAGACGCTGGTGAGGGCGTCGTTCGGGTCGGTGAGCTCCCAGTTGGTCATGTCGACCTGGTTGAAGACGTAGGTCCAAACGCCTTCGGCGGTCGGATCGTCGTAGCCAAGCACCGCCGCGAAGGGCTTGATGAACTCATAGTAGGCGTCGAGGGAGCCGTGGACTTCCTCGGCGTAGTCCTTATGGAACTGCTTGAGGAACTGGGCAGGCTTGAGGAGCTCGGAGTAGCCCTTCCAGCCGGCAATGGAGAGGTGAACGGGGAAGCCGCCGTAGCTCTCATTGAAGGCAAGGGTGAAGGTCGTGTCGTCCACCACCGTGAAGGTGAAGGGCTGGCCGTCGGAACGGCCGCCATCGCGCATCCAGGCTGCGACGACGGGGGTAAGCTCGGCGTTGAACACGAAGCTGTTGATGGCGAACTCGACGTCCGCCATGGTCACTTCCGTGCCGTCGGACCACTTGAGGCCCTTGCGGAGCGTGAAGGTGAACACGGAATTGTCCTCATTCGCTTCGTAGGTCTCCACGACGTTCGGCGTGATGACGTCAGACGCTGCGGATTCCATGGTGAGGAGCGCCTCGTCATTTCCGACAAAGCAGTCTGCGTCCCAGTTGACGACCGAGGTCACCAGGCGCAGGGTCCCGCCGTAATTTCCGCTCTCATAGTCGAGGTATTCGGGCAGGATCTCGTCGGCGATCTTGGGATTCTCGGGCAAACGCTCTTCCACCGGCGGCAGCGTCCCGCCCGCGACGGCTTCGTCGAGCAGCGGAGACTGCGCGTAGGTGCCTTCGGCGGACGCCGCGAACGTGAATACGCTTGCGATCATTGCCAAAACGAGCAGCCAGGACAGTTTCTTCATTTTTGGTCTTCCTCCCTATTGTTTTAATTCAAGCGGATATCCGCCCAAATCCACGGGAACGCGGGCGCGCACAGGCGGCCCACGATCACATTATAACATTTTACTCCGCGTTTGCAAACACCGGATATTGCTGTTTTACATACTTATCTTGCTATTTGGGTGTAAAGAATTAGCAGATCGCGTTATTCGCATGCGCGCAATAATACCGCCAATATGCGGGCAATTTGGACGAATTATGCGCGCAATGTGTACAATAATTACCGGTTTGTCCGCAAATAAAAAGCCAAAGGCATGCAATTATTAACATCGTGCTTTCCTGTGTTGTGGGATCGTTATTTTGTGCGTAGAAATATAAAACGCTTCAAATTTCGCAAAAAACCATGATCGTCCCGTAAGCAGACCGTTGCGGTCAGGCGGATTGATTGTTGACAGATATGGCTTAATTGTGTTATCATTCTGCAATCACAAGGCGCCCGAGGGGAGGAACGGCGATGGGAGCCGATGCCGCGCAGGACGCGCGCGAGCCGAGCGGGGCGTTTTTTACGCCGAGCAACACCGCGCGTCAGAACTACCTCTACCTCCAATTCGCAGGCGGGCAGGCGCTGAAACCGGGCGAAGCGATCGAGGGTCGCCCGATTGACAGCTACCTTCTTCTCTATGCCCTGGAGGGGCAGGGCGAGCTTTCGTACATGGAAAAGCGCACAGTCGTCTCCGAGGGGGAGGGCGTGCTCATCAGCTGCCTCAAGCCTTTTTCGTACCGCGCGTCCCAGGCCGGGCCCTGGCGCGTCTCGCTTTTCAACATGAACGGCCTGAGCTTCCCCGCTTATTATCAGCAGCTCGTGAGCGCGCACAGGGCGTTCTTCCGCGCGGGCGAGGGCACGCGCGTCGCGGGCCTGATTGCGGACCTTTCTCGCAGTGCCGCCCTGAAATCCGGCCCACAGAGCGAGCTTGTGACGTCGACGACCATCGTGTGCATTCTGACCGAGCTCATCGTCTCGGGCGGCGAGCGCCGCGCCGAGGAGAACGTGATGCCCGGCTACATCGGCGGCATCATGGAACACTTGGGCACGAACTTCCGCGGCCAGATCTCGCTCGATTCGCTCGCCGACCGGTTTAGCGTCTCAAAGTATCACCTTTCCCGCGAATTCAAGAAGTACACCGGCTATTCGCCGAACGAATACCTCATCTCCGTGCGCATCAGCCATGCGAAGGAACTGCTCAAGCACACGGGCGCGACCGTGGGCGAAATCGCGCTCATGACCGGCTGCGGCGATGTGAACCACTTCATCCAGCTCTTCAAGTCCCGCGAGGGCATGACCCCCGCCGCCTTCCGCAAGCGCTGGATGGGCGAGAGCGCGCGAAAGCTGACTCGAAAATGATTCGCTTGACCCCCTTTCCGATTATATTATAATTGCATTGGAAATCATTTCCACGTTGCTCCGGGCAATCCGGGGCAAATACTAGGACATGAACGGAAAGTGAGGGCTTGAGATGAACATTATCCTTTGGATTGTTTTCGGCGCGCTCGCGGGTTGGATTGCGAGCAAGATCATGAAGCGCGACTCGAGCATGGGCGCTGTCGCCAACATCATCGTCGGGATCATCGGCGCAGGCCTCGGCGGCTGGATTGCCAGCTTCCTTGGCTTCGGCGGCATCACCGGCTTCAACATCTGGAGCCTTTTGATCGCGATCGGCGGTGCCTGCCTCGTACTGCTCATCGTCGGGGCGATCTTCCGCAAGAAGTAAGAAGCGCAGGAGGAAACGTTGCGTCGGCCGGATGAAAGTCCGGCCGACGCACTTTTGTCTCGGCTGCGCTTCGCAGGGCGTTGGCGCCGCCTACAGTCCCTTTCCGTAGAGCGGTCCGAAGTTCTGACACGCGCGGAAATCGGCGCTCTCGCGGTCCTTGGTGCCGAAGGCGTTCCAGGCGGAGGGACGGAAGATGTCCGAATCGGGGACGTTGTGCATGCACACGGGAATGCGGAGCATGGAGCAGAGGGTGATGATGTCCGCGCCGACGTGGCCGTAGACGAACGCGCCGTGGTTCGCGCCCCAGTTATTCATGACGGAGTAAACGTCCGTGAACGCGCCGTCACCCGTGAGGCGCGGCACGAACCATGTGGTGGGCCAGGTAGGATCGGTGCGCCTGTCGAGGATGTCGTGCACCTTCTCGGGAAGTTCCACAGACCAGCCCTCGGCGATCTGCATCACCGGGCCGAGCCCATCGACGAGGTTCAGGCGCGTCATGGTGAGCGGCATGCCGCCCCTGCTCTTGAGGTGGGCGGAGAACCCGCCGCCGCGGAAGTAGCCGAGGTTGGCGTAGCACCATTGCGTGGCGTTCACGCACGCGGCGGCTTCGTCGGCGCTCATCTCGAACCACGGCTTCATGCAGGGCTTCCCCTCGGCATCGGAGCACTCTCCGGAGGCATCGACGCACACCGCGCCGGAGTTGATGAGGTGGATGAACCCGCCGCTGGCCATGCCGTCGGGTCGCCAGCCGGTGACGCGCTCGACCGCCGCAGGGCTCCAGTAGGTGCGTACGTCGGCAAAGCCCGCCGCGCGGTTTGTGACGAGCTTGGAAAACAGCATCGAGAAGCCGTTCAGATGGTCGTTCTCGGTGGCCATCAGGTAGGGTTCGCGGATGCCCTCCCAGTCCATGCTGCCGGAGAGCAGGGACTCCATGAAGTCGCCGTTCGGGAAGTGGTCGTTCCACTGGCGCTGGCCCTGAAAGCCGGAGAGGATGGCGTTGTGCCCCACGGCCTCCTCCTCGAAGCCCAGCTCCGCGAGGCGGGGGTTGCCGACCATGAGGTCCTTGGCGATGATGGCCATCTTGACGTTCGTCTCGAGGCACCACCTTTTGTATTCGCCCGTGTGCTGCTGATCCTCCGGATTCGGGTCCCAACCCATGACGAGGTTCTCGTCCACCCATTCGATGGCCTTCTCAAACTCGGCCTCGTCGTAGACGCCCTCCTCCCAGCGGCGCACGAATTCCTCCGCGCCGATGGACTCGCTCCGCATGCCGAAATACTTCTCCATGAGGGGGGGGGACACGATGGAGCCCGCGATACCCATGGACGTTCCGCCCATGGAGAGGTAGCTCTTTCCGCGCATGGTCGCGACCGCGAGGCCCGCCTTGGCGAATCGGAGGAGCTTTTCCTTTACATCCGCCGGGATCTCGGCGTCGTCGGCGTCCTGCACGTCGCGGCCATAGATGCCAAACGCCGGAAGCCCCTTCTGCGCGTGCGCCGCGAGCACCGCCGCGAGGTATACCGCACCGGGCTTTTCGGTGCCGTTGAAGCCCCAGACGGCCTTGGGTGTCAGGGGATCCATGTCCATGGTCTCCGACCCGTAGCACCAGCAGGGGGTGACGGTGATCGACACGCCCACGCCCTCGCGCCGGAACTTCTCCGCGCAGGCTGCGGACTCGGCCACGCGGCCGATGGTGGTATCCGCGATCACGCACTCGACGGGGAGTCCGCAGGAATGCTTCAGGCTCGCCTCGAGAAAGTTCTTCACGGAGACTGCCATGGCCATGGTCTGCTCCTCGAGGTTCTCGCGCACGCGCGCCTTGCCGCGCCGCCCGTCTATCGTCGGGCGGATGCCGATCTTCGGAAGGTCTCCGACGAGCCGGTTCTTCGGTGTGTTCATCGGAAAGGCCGAGGGTTTCGCTTTCATGGGGAAAACCTCCTGATCCACATGTTTTTTACATTATATCCCTATCTTCGCCCATATGCAATAGAAGCGGCGCGATTACGCGCCGCACGCCGGGCATGCGCCCACGGCCTTTCTGTAGCGTTCGGTCATGCGCGCGCCGCACGCCGGGCACTTCTCCCACGCGACCATCGAGGGCGCGTCCTCCCGAAGCCGCGGCTCGCGCAGGACGGAACCGAGAACGCGCGGCGACGGATCGAATGCGAGGGAATCGCCGCCCTCCGTCGTGACGAAGGAGGCAAACAGCTCGAGAATGAACTCGACGGAGCCCGCTTCGGAGGACGCCGAGACGGTCGCGATGGCGGGCATGGAAACGACGCCCCTCCTATCGCTCTCTGCGAGCCGGGGGTTCGTCTCGAGATCCAGCGTCCATTTTTCCGGCTCGACGCCAGCCGCGCGCGCGAGGGGCACGAGGGTCGCGGCGAGATCCCGCGAGAAGGCGGCAACCGCCTTTTCCTCGTAGAGGCGGGAAACGTCGTTCTTGCGCGCGGGAAGGCCGAGCGCCCTTCTGAACAGCGCGTCGAGCGCGCGCGTGGGGGAGATCGCGGGGTCGGTGCGCTTCAAAAGCACGCGCTTCGCGATGATATAGGAAAAGATCGCAACCACGTACACGCACAGAACGACCGCCGTGATGTTCGCGAGCGTGTAAAGGTTCGCCGAATAGAGGATGGACATGACGACGATCAGAAGCCCGGCGATTACGCTCCACCAGCGGTCGTCCTTCTCGTAGCGCGCGCGGTCTTTCGCGGTCCTGGAAAGCGCCGGGTCCCCCTCCAGCCGCCCGCGCGCGGCGCGCGCCGCCTCCTCCGAGGCCGGTTGTTCGTGAAGTTCGATGAGATATCTCGCCTTGAGCGCCATAGTCCTTCTCCTTTGGATGAGCTTGCGATGTTGATTGTACCATGGGGGCAGATAAAATGCAATCCGGCTTGACAAACGGCGCCCTGCACGTATAATGGAAGGCAGTAACAATCTGGAGGGATGTCGTCCGGGGAGCGCGCGACGCGCTCGCCGGAAAAGAGGGAAGAGCGGACAGATGAACAGGCGAACAGAGGCCTGTTTTGTTGTCCGCTTTTCTCTTTTGCGCGGCATCCCTCCGTTTTTGCGGGACCGGAGCCGCGCGCATCCCTTCACCCCCCCGACGACGAAAGGAGAAACGCATGCTTTCCATTCAGTCCCTCATCCCGCAACTTGCGCGCCCGCTGCCCTACGAGGATGGCGCGCCCCTCTGGACCGACCCGTACATCGCGACGCAAATGCTCGAGGCGCACCTTTCCCCGAACACCGACGCGGCCAGCCGCCGCCCCGCGACCATCGAGGCCATCTGCGGCTTCCTGCCCGCTCGCATGGGCCTTTCGCCCGGCGCGCAGATCGTCGACCTCGGCTGCGGGCCGGGACTCTACTGTCGCGCCCTCGCCGCGCGCGGCTACGAAATGACGGGCGTCGACTGGTCGGAGAACTCCGTCCGTTACGCGCGGGAGTCGTGCGCGGGTCTTCCCGCTGCGTTTCTGTGCGCGAGCTACCTCGCGCCGTTCGGCGAAGCGGCGTTTGACGGCGCGCTGCTCATCTACGAGGACTTCGGCGTGCTCTCGCCAGAAAACAGAAGGACGCTGCTGGCAAACGTGCGTCGGGCGCTCAGGCCCGGCGGCACGTTCGCGCTGGACGTGTCGAGCCGCGCGGCATTCGAACGCCGACGGGCGGAGGACGCGCCCTCGTGGGAGGCCGCGGAGAGCGGCTTCTGGCGTCCGCATCCGTACGTCGCGCTCACGCGCACGCAGTTTTACCCCGACATCCCCGCGACCTGCGATCATCACGCGGTGCTCGACGGCGAGGCGACCGTCTACCGCGTGTGGCAGACCTACTACACGAAGGAGTCGATCCGGGAGGAACTCCGCGCGGGCGGGTTTGAGGCGGTCGAAATTCTTTCGTCGCTGAAGGGTGACGCGTACGCGGACGACGCGCCCGTGCTCGCCGTTATCTGCCGGACACTCTAGAAAAAACCTCAGAAATCTCGCGCGAGCTTCTCTTTCTTTCGGAGTCTTGCTCTGAGCGCAATTTTTGCGCGAGAACCCCTTGACAAATCGAGTGATCGGCGTTATCATAGATAAGCACTCGAAGCGAGGTCCCTTAGCTCAGCTGGATAGAGCGTCTGGCTACGGACCAGAAGGTCAGGGGTTCGAATCCCTTAGGGTCCGCCATCGAGAAGCCCCGGAATCATTGAGATTTCGGGGCTTTGCATTTTCATCGGAAGAGAGATTGCCCCGGCTTGTGCTACTTTCGTGCAACTTTTTTGGGTTCCGTTTAAAGGGCAAACATTTCATTCATTTTGGCTTTCGCTTTATCAAGGTGTTTTCTCGAAAGGTGCGTGTAAATGTTCATGGTGGTCTGATAGTCGGCATGCCCGACGATCTTCATGACCAGCAGCACGTCCATGCCAGCCTCCCAACACATTGTGATAAAATTGTGTCTCATGGCATGAGGTGTTATTGCGGTCTTCCATTTGCTGCGGATGTCCCATTTGCCGTATTTCGCTTCTTCGGGAGGAATCGGCGTTGCGAGGCCAGCGTCGCGCATCAGTTCAATCCACATTCTGATTGCAGTGACCTGAGCAAGGGGCTTCCCATCTACGCCTTGAAAGAGAAAATCGTAATAATTCCCAGCGAATGGCTTGAGAAGAACGGATAGTTCTTCTGGAATAGGAACATACCGATCGGCTGCATTGCTTTTGAGATCACCGACGGGATTCTCTTTGGATTTATAGTCGATGTCTCGCTGGACGTGGATCAATTCTTCTTCCCAATCGAAATCGCCCCACTCAAGTCCCCTGACCTCCCCTGGTCGCATCCCAGTGTAGAACATAACAGCCAGATAGCGCCCATGGGAATGCGTGGAAAACAATGCCCGAAAGCGCCTGCGCTCATCTTCGGTCAGTGCCCGCTTTTCTTCGGGAGGCGTATCCTCAGGGCGTCGTATGCCCTGCATGGGGTTGCGGGCAACAAGTCGGTCCGTAAGTGCTGCGGAATAGACGCCGTTCAGGACCGATATAACGAGCGTAATCTGGCTCCGTGATTTTCCTCGGAAGCGATTCACAAACTTCTGAAGCTCCACGGGCTGAATTGCCCGGAGGTTCCGATCTCCGAATGCCGGAAGAACATGGAGGTTGAGTATCGTGCGGTAGTTCACCTGCGATGATGGTGAGACGAAAGGTGCCTTTCGTACTTTATACCATTCAGCGGCATAATCGCCAAAAAGCCTATCCTCAAGCAGGCCGGTGCCTGTGATGTAGTATTCTTCAGCCTGACGGCGCGCTTCTTCAAGCTCGCGCTTCGTCTTCCCACTGATCCACTTGACGATGTCTTTCCCGTTCTCATCGACACCGATCTTGATTTTAGTCCGATACAAGCCGCTCTTTTGCTTTGTTGCCATCTTGAAACCTCCTTGCCCATGTGGTAGAATGGGCATAGCAATGCTCGGTTATGGTGC
The DNA here is from genome assembly GCA_023444095.1 of Bacillota bacterium. GTDB lineage: Bacteria > Bacillota > Clostridia > Christensenellales > Aristaeellaceae > RUG11247. Next base: position 2,697 of record JAEZRP010000030.1, on the reverse strand, counting down.
TGTAGTTGTTGCTGCTCGCCCTCGCCCCGGCTGATTCCCAGGGCGAGGGTTTTATATGCACCTCATATCAAATAACTGATCTTCGTATAGCTCCATTGCCTTTTCAACAAAGTCCTCGGTCACCCCGAAATACTCTGCTAACTCCCAAACATCTCGTATTCCCGCCCGGAGTACGCGCTTAAGGCGCTTGATTGGCATGAGCATCTGAATCGCACGTTTATCCGCCCGATTTTCGTGCTGCTCAAGAAGATCGAACCTCGAATACACGTTATAGAAACTGCCTGTCTCAATATGCCCGATCTCATGGGCGAGGACCACCTTCTCTTCACTCCGAGTTTCAATCTTTTGAGAATCCAGTGCAATCCACCCCTCGGGGTAGGCCACCGACTCAATTTGACGCATCGGCACGTCGTCTATCTCTATCCCCTGTTCTTCGGCGCGGCGGTATAAGCTGAGCAACGTCAAGTGGGTTACCTCTTCTTCTGGCTGCGTTTAAATCGAACATAGTCAAGTATGTCTTGCTTTTCATCATCTGTGAGATCATGAATTTCACCGTAGAGGGCGAAGCTGATTCCGGAAAGTTGTTCGTCCAGAGATGGTGAGGCGGGGTCATCTTCATATAAAAACGAAATCGATACACCCAGTGCCGTTGCTATCCGTTCCAGTGTAGCGGCGCTGGGGCTTTTCGTTGTGTTCTCAATCGCACTTAATCCAGCTTGAGATATTCCAGCAAGCTTCGCTAATCGATTTTGCGATAATCCCATCTGTTCCCGTAAAGCTTTGATGCGACGCCCGATTTCTTGTGGCACATTTCTCACCTCCATTATCGAAACTTCGATCATATTATACCACTTGTATTATCGAAATGGCTATTGACTGTTGAACGAAATAGTGATATTATCTTATCGAAATAGTGATATGGGGGAGGCAAGAATATGACCGAACTGGAAAAGCGCCGACTGGAAAAAGGCCTAACGCAACAGCAGTTAAGCAAATTGTCTGGCGTGGCTCAAGCTACTATTTCGGATATAGAATCCGGAAAAACTCTGGGTCCACGAATCGACACTTTGCTCCTCATTGCACGAAGTCTGGATGTGCCCATTGATGCACTGGTCAGTAAGGAGGAACCCGCATGACCCTACAGGAGAGAACAGACGTCATGATCGACCGCTACGGGGAAGTCGTCAGCTTCACCCAGGCGGGGAAGATCCTCAACCGTAGCCCGAAGACCATCCGCGTCATGATGGATGACGGACGCCTTTCGGAGGCGTGCGGCGGGACGCGGGTCGACGTCCCCTCGATCGCCGCCTACATATGTGAGCCTGCCAGGAAGGACCACGAGGCCCGGGTCCGGAAGTCCGGGAAGCCCGTCAGCCGCTGGGAAGTCTGATTTGAAGGAGGAAATCCAATGAACAAGCCATTGCCCGCCGGTGCCCCAAGCGGCCACCGCGAAAACCGTACCCCCAGAACCGAAGCCGTCCGGGAACTCGAACAGGAGGTCATCGATGTCTTTGCTGGATGCGAGAGGGCGCTCCTGATGGTAGAGGATCTGATAGAGGGCTACTTCGATCCGCTCTCAAAAGACGTTGGCAAGCAGGATAGAGAAGATGCCATCCTCCGCTACTTCGAGCAGAACCGCATCCGCACCCAGATCCTTCATGACATTCTCTTCCGGATGCACGCGACTGCGAAAGCACTCGATACCGAGTTGCGCAAGTCTGCGAAGGAGGCGTAGAGGATGATCACGATCACGGTCAACAATGACGGGAAGGTCATGGAGGTCAATGCCCTCGCCTTTTTGCTGATCGCCTACGAGGAAGCAGCGCCCCGGTATGGCTCCATCTCGCTCATGGGAGGCGACTTCGATGACGAGATGCTCGACAATCTGAAAATCGACTTTGACGACATTCTGTATGACGAGGACAAGGACGAGGATGAGGACAAATAAATGCCCCTTTCGACGCTGCAACGTCTCGGGGGGCAAGCCAAATAACACGACCTCAGTATAGCACACCGTTATGCCGGGGTCAATATGCCGAATTTTGAAAGGAATGCGATATGAAACAAGATCAGTTCCCCTGTATCTCCTTTGGCCGAGCGCGGATGACCGGCAAAGTCTTTTGTGAGGAAGGTATCGGCGAATCGTCGCTTCATTGCCCCATTTGTGGGGACTCGCACTCATACATAGCCAACGTGAGATGGAATAAACCCAGATGCCCCGGCGGTTTCAGTAACGCTCATGTTTCCCTCGATGGCAAATGCGGGCATTCGTGGGATATCTCTTTCACATACCACCCAAAGGACTCCAGAGCGACTGTCTCTACTGCCTTTCTTCTTGACGTCGATGATTCGGCCCTGTCGAACAAAGGAGGGTCATCGATATGAAATTGGATACCAGCCACTACAACACCAGCGGCAATTCCGCTGAGGCCTTTTCGAAGATGAGCGCCAGCAATCAGGCCCATCTGGCCACGATCATCCGCTTGTATCTCAAGCCAAGGAAGGCAATCTACAGGAAGCGTTCGTCCTACGGCCTGAAGCACCTCGCCGAGGTTCTCATGCCGGGCGGCTATGTCTCCAACGGCGAGATGAAGGGCGCAATGCTCTACTGTGGATACAAGGCGGGCAATACGCGCAATACAAACTGGACCTTCAATGTTTACGAGCATTCGGAATTGTTCACCGCAGCGCATCACT
>JAEZRP010000029.1 GCA_023444095.1 Bacillota bacterium | reverse complement strand
CGTATAGCAGGTCCCCAACTGGCAGCGGCCACACGATGCGAGGGTAGTCCTCCGGAGCAATCACGGTGGTTGCGTTGGGCTTTTTGTAGTCGCTGCCGAGCTTCGCCATGATCTTGTTGTCGGCGACGCCTACGGAGACCGTGATGCCAAGTTCTTCCCACGCGCGACGCCGGATCTCGTCGGCGATCCTGCGCCCCTCCTCAATGGGTTCAGGGCCGAGGCCGACCCAGGCTTCGTCGAGCCCGAACGGCTCCACGTGGCCGGAGTAGTCGCCCATAATGTTGCGCAGCTCGCGGGACATGCGAAGGTAGAGCCGGTAGTTGGGCTGGATGACGATGAGATTCGGGCACAGCATTTTTGCTTGCCATAGGACGAGGCCTGTCTTAATCCCAACGGCTTTTGCCTTGTCGCTCTTGGCCAGCACGATCCCGTGGCGCGCTTCCACGTCGCCGCCCACGACGACCGCCTTACCGCGTAGTGAAGGGTTTTCGGACATCTCACAGCTCACGTAAAACGAGTTGGCATCCACATGCAATATCGTGCGGGGCATCAAAATCGCTCCTATCGAACATACGTTCTTACGGCTGCATTGTAGCACGCAGGACTAGCAGGCGTCAATGGTAGACATGCCCAGCAGGAGAGGTTTAACGGTGTGTTCGTTTGACCGCTTCGCCCCCAATCCCGATTCGATAAAAAAGACTCAAAAAATAGCAATTAAGCATTGACTTTTTGATAATCATAAACTATAATTGGTAATCAGAAAGGAGGTGAACGGCATATCACGCATAGGCCGCCCAAAGAGCGACAAGCCTCGGATTACTCAACTCGGAGTACGGCTTACAGCAGATGAAATACGACAACTAGATGAATGCGCAGAATTCTACAAAGCCACAAGAGCAAAGACAATCCGAATAGGGCTTGAAAAACTCTACAAGGGCATTAAAAAATCTCCGTGAACTGCTTCTCTCTTGGCGGACAGAGCAGAGCACGGAGCGCGCCGACCACAGATCATCAGACCGCAGTCATAGCATGTTAATTATAGCATGCTCCACTCCTGCGGTCAAGACAGAATGACACGACAGGAGGTTCTTATATGCAAGGATTTTATTCGGACGTATCCAATCGGATTCGTGGCGCGCTTTACGGCGTAGCAGTCGGGGACGCCCTCGGTGCCCCCCTCGAATTTGTTTCCAAGGAGTTCATCTGGGAGTCTGTTACCGATATGATCGGTGGTGGCTGGCTGAACGTCAAACCGGGCGAGGTTACGGACGACACGCAGATGACTGTCGCCGTTGCCCGTGGGATCGTCGAGAACCCCACGAATCCGATTGAGGCTATTGGCCGCAACTTTGTTGAATGGATGCATAGCGGCCCGAAGGACATTGGCGCTACGTGTTCCAGCTCAATCAGGAAGGCCATGTATCTTGCGAATGACATGAAGTCACCGACATCATCGGATTGGGAACAGGCCGCCAAGTACACCCACAACGCCTTTGGCGGGATGAGCGATGGGAATGGATCTCTCATGCGGACCGCTTATGTCGGGATATATTATACAGATGAAGTTTCTGTGCGCGCGAAAGCTGCGGCCATTTCCCGCATGACCCATTTCAGCGAAGTCGCGGCGCAGGACTGTCAAGCGTACAGCTTCATGATTTACGAAATGATCAATGAGACGTCCAGCGTGCGGCGTAGGCTTATCATCCCTCATATCCTGCGCGTGATGCAGCCCTGCGGCGATCGATACAACGTCGATGAGCTTTCAGGCGATGGGTATGTTCCGGACCCCACCGGCTACGTCGTAAACAGCTTCAAGGTTGCGCTGCATTGCGTTCTCACAACGCATACGTTCGAGGACGCGGTCATAAAGGCCGTGAACCAGGGTGGAGACGCCGATACCATTGGTGCAATCACCGGTGGCCTGGCCGGGGCGCTCTATGGATTCGATCACATTCCAGATCGCTGGGTGAAGGTACTTGAGAGCGATGTTCATGAAGAATTCGCCATGCTTTGCGCGGCAGCGATCAACGTGAGGAGGTAATACTTGATGAGAAGGACTATATTGGACACACTCGAAGGAGTTTCTTGTAAGATCGAGAACATCATTAGCACCATGACGCTCCTTACTATTGCCGCCGGAGACAAGACGGCCACATGGTAAGAAATTTCTGGATGTTCTAACCTTGTACTTCGGTCATTTTCGGACTGTAAAGAGGAGCTCGACGAAGCCATCGACGATATTACCGATTCAGAGGTTCTTGAGTGAACATTGTATTTTAATAGTAGGTTTTTACAGTCCTTCAGGTCGTCGCTATGACGACCTGCTTTTATGGCGAATCAGGTTGCTTTTGCATAATGACGGCATGTCATTCGAGACTTTGCGTGCCTATTATGTATGTACTTTCTCTATGCAAGAACACATCATGCGTTTAACAAGTTTAAACAGCTTCATGGGCTTGTAGAAAGATCTCCTTGTCCAAATTATAGCCTCGCATACGGAGGCGCAGAATCGCCGAAATAACGCCTGCAGAACGGCCCTTCGATTTTCGAAACGGATGGCCGTTTACCACAGAACCCGAGGTTTACACCACAGAATTACCACAGACAGTAAATTTGAACCGTCAGATAAAGCAGGAAAATCAAGCCAAGAATTGTTTCAAGATGCACTTTGGACATGCGAAAACCCCCTGAAATCAAGGGATTTCCTTGAATCTCAGGGGGTTTGATTGTGGTCGAGGTGACAGGATTCGAACCTGCGACCTTTTGGTCCCGAACCAAACGCGCTACCAAACTGCGCTACACCTCGATCTGGAGCCAATGAAGGGACTCGAACCCTTGACCTGCGGTTTACGAAACCGCTGCTCTACCGGCTGAGCTACATTGGCGAACAACCACCGACAGTTAAGAATTATATCACAAGGAAGGCCAATTTGTCCAGACGTCCTCACGAGCCTTATAATATTTAACAAAACCGGACTGTTGAATCCATATATGCGCGCTGTATAATTCAAACTGGGGCGAGGCGTACATATCGAAGACGGGAGAGATTTGCATGAAACGTATTGGCGTCATGACATCCGGCGGCGACGCGCCCGGCATGAACGCGGCGATCCGGTCGGTGGTCAGGACTGGAATGCAGCTTGGCATGTCTGTGGTCGGTTTCAAGCGCGGATACAACGGGCTTCTCATGCGCAGCGAGAACGAGCGCGACGATTTCGAGATCCTCACATCGCGCAGCGTCTCCGACAAGATCCATCGAGGCGGCACCTTCCTCATGACGGCGCGCTGCCTGGAGTTTCTCGATCCGAAGTATCAGAAGCGCGCCATCGAAAATCTGCGCGCGCTGGGCATCGAGGGCCTCATTACCATCGGCGGCGATGGAACCTACAAGGGTGCGCAGGATCTCTACGCGCTGGGGTTTCCGACGGTCGGCATTCCCGGCACGATTGACAATGATCTCAATTACACGGACTACACCATCGGCTTTGATACCGCCGTCAACACCGCCTGCGAGGCCGTCAACCGCATCCGGGATACGAGCGATTCCCACGAACGCGTGAGCCTCATCACCGTCATGGGCCGCAACTGCGGCGACATCGCGCTCTATACCGCCGTGGCGTGCGGCGCGGAGCTCTACATGATTCCCGAAAAACCCTGGAGCCTTGAGGACATCGCAGAGCGCGTGAAGTGGGGCGTTTTGCGCGGCAAGAGATCGATGATGATGGTATTCGCAGAGGGTGCCATCAAGTCGCTGACCTCGGATGTCGCAAAGATCATCGAGAACAACCCGAAGCTTGGCAGCATGAGCGCGCAGAACATCTCGAGCTCGCAGGTCGCGCAGATCATCGAGGCTCTGTCTGGCCACGAGACGCGCGCGACGGTGCTCGGCTACACGCAGCGCGGCGGCAGTCCGTCCGCGCGCGACAGGGTACTCGCGACGCGCATGGGCGCGTATGCGACCCAGCTGTTAAACGAGGACGTCGCGGGGGTCGCGGTCGGCGTGCATGGCGAGAAGATGATCAACGTCCCACTGACGGACGTGCAGAAGGGCAATCAGACGGAGGTCGACGATCTCGACCACCTCATCGACATGATGTCGTTCATGACGCAGTCTTGATGGAGACGATCGAAATCACAGGCGTCGGCTCCGAGATGCAGGGCGTCGGCAGGCTGGCGGACGGGCGCGCGGCGTTCGTCCCCGGCGCGCTGCCGGGCGAGCGCGTCAAAATACGGGTCGCGAAGGACGCGGGCAGATACTGCGAGGCGGAGCTCATCGAGGTGCTCGAACCGTCCGTGCGCAGGATCGCGCCCGCGTGCGCGTATGACGAATCCTGCGGCGGCTGCCGGATCCGGCACGCGGACTATCCGTACACCCTCGAGCTGAAAAGACGGCGCGTTGCGGATGCGATCGCGCGCATCGCCGGGATCGAAGGTGTCGATGTGCGCGAGACGGTCGGCTGCGAAAATCCCGAGCGCACGCGCAACAAGGCGGAGTATGCCATTCGCGCGGGACGGATCGGCATGATCACGCCGGGGGGGCGGGGCTTTGTCGAGATCGCCGACTGCCTCCTGCAATCGGCGGAGAGCGTGCGGGTGATGCGCCGTGCCGCATCCCTATTAAAGGGCTCAGGGATTGACGGCTGGCTCGTGACGCGCACCAACGCGGCGGGCGATGCGATGGCGATCCTGTCGGCGCATGGCGGCGCGCCTTCGTGGCTTTCCCGGCTGGCGGATGTCGCCCAATCCGTCTATTTCTGCGCGTTGAAACCGCGTCCCGCGCATGCGCTCGACGGGCGGACGATGCACGTCTCGGGCGCGCGGACGATCACTGAAACGCTGTCCGGGCTGACGTTCGCGCTTTCGCCGCAGACATTTTTTCAGGTGAACACGAGGCAGGCCGAGGTTCTTTATGCGCTCGCGCTCAACGCCGTTGCGCTCAACGAAAAAAGCTCGGTGCTCGACGCGTACTGCGGCTGCGGCACGATCACGCTTGCGGCCGCGCGGCGCGCTCGGCGCGCCGTGGGCGTCGAAATCGTCGCGCCCGCTGTCGAGGACGCGCGCAAAAACGCGGAGACGAACGGCCTTTCCCACAAAGCGCGGTTCGTCTGCGCCGACGCAGGAAGCGAAATTTCCCGGCTCGTGCGGGCGGGAGAGCTCTTCGACCGTGTGATCCTTGATCCGCCGCGCAAGGGCTGCGCTCCGGAACTGATCGAAGCGATTGGGCTTTTGGCACCGGAGCGGATCTCGTACGTCTCGTGCGACCCGGCCACACTCGCGCGCGACGTGAAGCTGCTCGCTGCCCGAGGATTCCGGCTCGAATGGGCGACGCCCGTCGACATGTTCCCGTGGACGGGGCATGTGGAAACGGTGGCATTGATGACGAGAGAGTAAACTGAGGATATTTGATTTATGCAAAGAACTTTTTCCAACGCTTCCAACGTTCCCAACGCCACACGATTGCGTGATTAAGCATATCCATGAAGACGGAGCCGATTTGGTGTTTGATTTTGAGAACGACCTCTCCTATCACGATGCAATTCGATTTACACATTCTAACGCGCGTTCACTGATCATTCGTTTTCATTTGCCGGAGGAAGATCCCATGAATTATGAGCTATATGCGTATGAATGCAGGAAATACGAGGAGGGTTACATCCGAAGAAAAAATAAAGTCCTCTTTGAGCTAACCAAGCGAGAGTCAAATCTGACATATCTATATCATTATTTAGCTTGCAAGGTCAAATACTTGTAAGTTGTGTTTTTGAACAGACCGTGTAGAATGGATTGAATGATGTTAACAGATTCCAGTTTGCCTAAAATTTCAAGGTGTATTTCTCAATGCCATAGCCTCTATCCTAGGTTGAAATCAGGAGGCGAAAATACCGTGAGCGATCGTAACAGCATTTTCGCCTCGGATTCATAAAGTTCGCAGGGAACTCAGCCAATCTTCAGAATCTGCTTTTTGTTGTTCAAGCAGTATAGGCCCGCTGTCGCCGCGAGAACGGCGATCAGGGTGGCGGACAACACAAGGTCGGCGGAAAAATCGGCATTGGCCAGAAGGCATAAAATCGGAGGCACGAAGCCGGCAAGATTGACCAACATTGTGACCATCACCGAAGCGCTTTGCTTGACCGCTCTGGTTTCGTTTTCCCAGTTAAAAACAGGCATGGCAAGGTTGACTGCTATGCCGACAACCGTCGAAAACAGGATGTACGACGCCGGAATCGCGATGATCCATATGGCTCCCAGAACGGAGGATGGCTTTACGGCAAGCAGGCCGAAACAGATTGCGATCAGATACTCCGGCAGTGCAATCGCCAAGGCTGTAAGGATTTTGCTGTCAAAGATGTCCTTACTCCGCACGGGGATCGCTTTCGCGATCCACCATTGCTTCCCTTCCATGGAGATGGAGCAGGACGCCGGGGTAATGAGCGCCCCCATGGCCCCGAGGAACAAGGGAAATGCCCGCGTGATTAGCCCCGGGTATCCAAGCGACGCCTCCAGTTTGCTCGGTCCCATGACGTACAGCGCAACGGACGCAGCGGCCATCAGGATATAGCCGATGATGGTATTGGTCACGTAGACGCTGGAGGCAAAGTATCGCTTGAGCTCGCGCCGAACCATGGACATAACGGGCGAATTCGTATCAAGGCTTTGCAATTTGTAATTCTTTTTCGCGGTGGTCGCATTGAGAGCAGTGCAGATGCCCGTGAAAAAGTGCTGAACCACGAGGACCATCGCGAGAAACAGCCCGATGGAGGCAGCGATAAACAGCAGAATCGAAGGCAGGCTTCCCGAAACCGCGCCGTTTCCGAACCAGACGGCGGGGGGGTACAATGCCTCAATCTGCGAAGTCACGACGGCGGAAAAATTCCTGAGCACATCCTCGTTGATGGTTTCGAGATTTTTCACGGAACTGGAGCTGAAGGCGATAAACCCAACGACCAGGAGAACCGTCAGCACGGAGCTCACGAGGCTCTTGCTGCGCATCCGGGAACTGACCGCCGTAATGAGCGAGCCGAAAATGGATGCGACCGTCATCGGAAGAAGCGGCAGAAAGAACGCGCCCAGGATGCTGTAGACATAGAAGGTTGCAACTGGTCTCACCCAGATTCCATAGAGTATGATGCCGGGAAGCATGACAAAAAGGCTCAGCAGAAGGTTCGTGAGATACATGCTCAGGAACCGGCTGACGACGATCGCGGCCTTTGAGACGGGCAGAGAGATCAGCGCCTCGTAGGTGTTCATCTGGAACAGGATGCTTCCCGCCTTAAACATCGAGAAAAACAGGATCACCAGGCTCGTAATCGTGAACAGGTATTCCGGGACGACGGATCCAAGCCCGATTGTTATCATGCCGTACGAAAACAGGGCCACGTACGCGACCAAAAACCCGGTAAGCACCGCCCAAACGACCGCCATGCCGATCCAGCGCGCCTTTTTCTTTTTGTCCTTCGTGTGCAGAAATTCATTCAGGCCAAACAGATTGCGCGTCTGTAATTCAACCAGCAGCCTAATTCTGCTTCGCATGGGCAACCACCTCCATAAAGACGGATTCCAGGGACTTGCCGCCCGTCAGTTCTTCCGTCCTGCCGGCGGCGATCAGCTTGCCTTCCTTGATAATGGCCACTTTGTTGCACAGCTTTTCGGCGACGTCAAGTACGTGCGTGGAGAAGAAAACGGCGGTTCCTTCTGCGCAAAGCCGATGCATGACATCTTTCAGGAAAACGATCGCCTTCGGATCAAGGCCCACAAAGGGCTCGTCCAGCACCATGAGGCGCGGACTGTGGATCAGCGCGCCGATGATCGCCAGCTTCTGCTTCATGCCGTGCGAATAGGAGGAAATGAGGTCTCCAAGGGAGCTTGTCAGCTCGAAACCATCGCTGTATGTACTGATCAGGTGTTCGCGTTCTCTTTTCGGGACCCCGAAGACGTCGGCCATAAAGGTGAGATATTGAATGCCGGTGAGATACTCGTACAGATCCGGGTTATCCGGCAAATAGGCGGTTTTCGATTTACAAGATATGGGATCGTCCCGGATGGACACTCCGTCGATCAGGATATCGCCTTCCTCAAAGTCGATGATTCCGACGACGGACTTGATCGTCGTCGTCTTTCCTGCGCCGTTATGGCCGATGAAGCCATATATGTCTCCGGATTCCACATCGAGGGAAAGATTCGACACGGCCACTTTTCCGCCCTTATAGGTCTTCGTCAGATTCTTGATATTCAGCATGCAATTCACTCCCTGCTTTTCATCGCTTCTTCGTCCGGGGAAGAGATTATCGTAAGCCTTCGCGGTTTTCTCCTGTCGCCTGGCTTGTTCCTTATCGCTTCTGAGAAGATCGCGTTCAGCTTCATCAGGAATGACAGGTACTCCTCATCCGTCATCATCAGCGTGGATGTGGAGAAGCTGAGCATGTCCTTTGCCGGATCGCAACTCTCCCGAGAAAAATACTCCTGAAAAACGGACATCAGAGAAAGAAGCCCCGTTTGAATGATTGCCCCGACGTCCTGAGGACCGATCGCTTCATGCGCGCGCGCGATCCGGTAGCTCCTCTCGATCACGCCGCGAATTCGCTCCTCCTTCACGACTTCAAGCAGTCGCGCTTCAAGCAGAGTCTTGACATGGCGGTAAAGGCTCGCGGGAGGAATGTCCGGCATCCCCTGCCTGATCTCTCCAGTCGATCCCTGGCCGTGAATCACCAAATACTGGATGATTCGCTGTCTGGTCGGGTTCAAGATTACTTCCATTGGGTTCTTTTTCATTTCATAGCCTCGCAACTCTATTCTCACAATCGAGAATGTTATCATAATTGATATTATTAGTCAAGCGGTTTACAAGAATACAACGGGATTATCCGCGGGGTAGAAACGTCCCGGCTGAGATTCTCTGAATCCGGTCGCGTGATACCTGCCTGGACGGCGACATGGAGCTTTGGTCAGCTCGTCAGGGCCAGTGGCTGCAAGATACTACTCGCCGGCACGAGCGGCATGCCTACGCCCCGGGGTAACTTCCTGCGAAAGGAGAAGAGTTTCCCAAGGACATTTCGAGACGGTGTCTTTAATGTCAATCGTGTAAAGAAAACGACAAGAAATGGCCTGAAAATTAGGATTTTTTGTTGTTTTTGGGCTGGAATTTCTGTCTTAACGAGCGTATAATCACTGTAAATAAGAAACAAGCATGTATTGAGAGTCACGTGCTGAGTGCGTTTCTGGAATGTGCCTACAAAACCGATGGATCAGATACTCTCTGGGCGAATACAGAACTGTCAAGCGAAGGCTCCATCGGCGAATCACGGTTGGATGAGCAAAATGACGCCGACGGAAAACGTAGCTCACGATTTGACAGGTCATGCAATATCCAGTCAACTATAAAGGAGGGCTCAATATGATTCGTAAAGCTGCAGTGGAAGGCGGCATCGTGCGCGGCATTCCGGCAAGTGATCCGAGGATCACCTCGTTCAAAGGCGTTCCCTTCGCCGCTCCTCCTGTCGGCGTCAATCGTTGGAGGGCACCACAACCCGTTGTTCCCTGGGCGGGCGAAAAGCTCTGCGCGGAGTATGCGCCCATAGCGATGCAGGCAGTGCCCGGGCTCAATCCGGACAATATTTACACGCGTGAATGGCATGTGGATCCAGGCGTTCCAATGGATGAAGATTGCCTTTATCTAAACATCTGGACTCCTGCGGGTGATGCAAATGCGAAATTGCCGGTCTATGTTTGGTATTTTGGCGGCGGCCTACAGGTCGGCTATCCCTCCGAGATGGAGTTTGACGGCGAGCGTTTGGCGCGCCGCGGCTTGATTGTCGTAACGATCAATTATCGCGTCAATGTATTCGGTTTTCTGGCCCATCCGCAGCTTACGGCGGAGCAGCCCGACGCGCCGACCAATTTCGGACATCTCGATCAGCAGGCCGCAACGCGCTGGGTAAAGCGCAACATCGCGGCCTTTGGGGGAGACCCGGACTGCATCACCATCGGCGGTCAGTCGGCAGGTGGCGGCAGCGTATGTGCCCAGTTGACATCCCCCCAGAATGACGGGCTGTTTCAGCGCGCGATCACACAAAGCGGTATGTTTGGCGGCGTCTACGGTTCCAAGTTTCCTTCCCGAACCTTTGCAGATTCCGAACAGCAAGGAGTACGCTTTTTCGAGGAGTTGGGTGTCAGTACACTGGAAGAGGCCCGGGCCATCGACGCCGTGACCATCAGAGACAAGTGTGTCGAGCGAAATGGCTTTTTCGGGACAAATGTCGACAGCAAATTCCTGATCGAGAATTCTACCAAAGCCCTGATGAGTGGCCGTCGGCAGAACGTCCCTGTCATGATCACCCGTACCACCGATGAGTTTCATTCCGTGATCGAAGCGGCCGATATGGACACATTCCGTGCCATCATTCGGAAAACCATGGGTAAGTATGCGGACGAATTCATCGGTCTGTGCGGCGGCGATATCAAGACTGCCCTGATTGACAGCGAGGTCAGCGGTCTCGAGATCTCCGCCAGAGCCTTAGCCAGACGTACAGCGGAGCTCAAACTCGACTCTCCTGTTTATTACGGCGTGTTTGACGGGGAGATCCCCGGCTGGGACCATCCGGGAACCTTCCACTCCGTCGATCTGTGGTTTTACTTCGAGACTTTGAACAAGTGTTGGCGCCCTTTCACCGGAAAGCACCTCGATCTTGCACGAAACATGTGCAACTATTGGGCCAATTTCATAAAGTCCGGGAATCCCAATGGCGAGGATGTGGACGGTACCTTAATGCCCGAATGGACCCCCATGACCGCAGATATGAAAAACTCCATCTGGTTCACGGATAAGCCCGAGCCCCGCGAAGACGCCCCCGATGAAAAAATGAAGCTTCAGGTCGCGGCATTTATTGATCAGGTGCTCTCAGAATAGGGCGAATCGGGATGTGGCTCGGGAATGCGAGCGGGGTCTCCAAACCGGTGGTTGTCCCTGCGATACCTCCAAAGGAACCCGAGTCCATGTTCCATCTGATTCTGGGCATGCCGGGTTCCCCTTCTCGGATAGTCGATAATCGATTTCACCATTCGCGTCAGGGATCATTCATCAACGCCTCGATTTGGGTAAGGCGCGACGGCGAGCGATGTCGGAATCATTGATAAAAGGAAGATGAAAGAATGCTGTTTGAACAGATCGGAACAAATGGTCGCTCCTTTGCCAAGGACCCTTGCGTCGTCAAACTCGGTCATTTGTACTTCCTGTATTATTCGACCGTCGTACGAGACGCGCAATTGGAGATTCGCTCCTTTGCAATTGGTGTCGCGGTCAGCGCCGACTTGGATCATTGGGAGAAGAAGGCGCTTTTAACGGCGGAACAACCCGCCGAGGGGGCGGGGATCGCGGCGCCGGGGGCCTTTGTCCGCGATGGGGTCGTGCATCTGTTTTATCAAAGCTACGGTCAGTTCCCGAGGGACTATATTTGCCATGCGACCTCTGTTGATGGCATTCTTTTTGAGCGCGACCCATCCAATCCTGTGTTTTGTCCCACCGGAGAATGGAACAACGGCCGCGCGATCGATGCGGATTTGTGCGCGTTTGGCGACGAACTCTTTCTCTATTGGGCGACGCGGGATCCCGCCGGAGAAATTCAGCAGCTGGGCGTTTCCAGCGCGCCGCTTGACAGTGATTATTCCGCGGCGTGCTGGCGGCAGCGGTGTGATGATACGATCCTGAAACCGGAGTTGCCCTGGGAACAAATGTGCATCGAAGCGCCCGCCACCTTTGTTTGGGAGGGGAAGATCTATCTGATGTATGGTGGGGCATATAACTGCTGCCCGCAGCAGATTGGTTGTGCGGTGAGCGCGGATGGTGTCCATTTCAAACGCGTCTCCGACGAGCCGTTTCTTCGCCCGGGATGTCGCGGAAGCTGGAATGCCAGCGAGTCCGGACATCCGTATATCTTTACCGAAGATGGCCGCATCCACCTTTTTTACCAGGGCAGCGACGATGGCGGCGACACATGGCGTCTCAGCCGTTGCGAAATCAGTATGGAAGACGGCAAACCCGCGGTCATTGTGTAGCTCAACGAATCAAGGAGGACTGATTATGGCAAAGGCATTGGCGCACATGGCGATCACTGTTCAGGATATGGGAGAAGCCATTCGCTTCTACACGGAAGCGCTTGGGCTGCAGAAAGCGTTTGAGATCCCCAACCCAAAGGACGGTTCGCCATGGATCGTGTACTTGAATATCTGCCCCGGTCAATTCGTGGAATTATTTTACAATGGAACCGAGGAGAATCCGTGGAAACCCCAGCAGATCGGCTTGAACCACCTGTGCTTTGAGGTGGAGGACATCCACGCAGCCACCCGGAAGGTGCTCGATGCGGGTTTCTCGATGGACGTCATGCCCAAGCAGGGCGTAGACTACAACTGGCAGTCTTGGACGAAGGACCCGAATGGAATCCGCATTGAACTGATGCAAATCGATCCCAGATCTCCGCATGCGAAGTACATGTGACGATAGGCTCTGCAATGGAAAGATTGCCAACCGCATCAGAGGCAGCCTCAACCGTGGCGCGGATGAAACGCATTTCAATCACGGTTAAAACGCTTTCGCCGTAAGATTGGGACAAGGCGCCCGCGAGGGTATGCCGACTTGCCAGATACAATCCGCGGCGTGATTGCTTATAAATTTGCCAATATTTTATCAAGCTGAAAGAAAGGTGAGTGCCGATGAACGTAAAAAACAAGATGATTCTCGTAACCGGTGGTGCCGGTGGCCTTGGCAGCGCGATGGCAAGGCTCCTGAGCGAAAACGGCGCAAGGGTTCTGATTTTGGATTTGGAAGCCGCCCGTGAAAAGGGGGAAGGGCTGGCTGCCGAGCTGAAAGCGGCAGGCGGTGAGGCATGGTTCTTTCGTGCCGATGTTACCTCCGAAGAAGACTGGAAAAAGGCCGTTGACTTTGCCGTCCAAAACGGCGGCAGGGTGGACGTGCTGATCAATAACGCGGGCATCAATATCCGCAAGCCTGTGGAAGAGATGAACATGGACGAGTGGATGACGATGATGAAAGTCAACACCGGATCCACATTCCTCGGCTGCAAGTACGCCATCCCTGTCATGCGCAAACAAGGAGGCGGCACGATCATCAATACCTCCTCTGTATGCGGTCTGATCGGCCATAAGTACACCACTGAGGCCTATACCGCGACCAAGGGCGCGGTGACGATGATGACCAAGGCGATCGCTTCCCGCTACGCAAAGGACAACATCCGCTGCAATTCCATCCACCCATCCACAGTGGATACGCCCTTCATTCAAATTTTGTTTAATGATCCTGAAAGGGGTGCGCAGAACCGCGCAGAACGACTGGGCGAGGTACCGCTTGGCCGACTGGCGACTTCTGCCGATGTCGCCAATGCGGTGCTCTACCTCGCCAGTGAGGAAGCTTCCTTTATCAACGGTGTTTCTCTCCCGGTCGACGGCGGCGTGACTTGTTACTAGAGCACATAGAAGAAAAGAGAGCGGGATGCGCGGTGGTCTCGGTCAGGGCGTGGAGCCGAGGCGCAAACGGACCTTCGGGATACGCCTTCGGCGCGTTGAGCGCTGTGAGATGTGGCAGCAATGCTTGGGCGAAAAGACAAGCCAAATATGCTTCGTATTTCTGGCGATCGGTTTCATTCATCGAAAGGAAATGAGGAGGAAAAGGCAGAATGGCAGCCAATTCAAATGAAATCCGTGCGCTCAGAAAGCGCGCCGCGCAATTGCGCAGAAACCTCATTGACATGATCCCTCCGGGGAAAGTGGGACATCTGGGCGGCAGTTCCTCCATTATGGATGTTGTCGCGGCGCTTTATTTCAAAACCATGAATGTTTTTGAAGATCCCAAGGATCCCCGCCGCGACCGCCTTGTATTATCCAAGGGGCATGCGGTACTGGCGCAGTATGCTGCCTTTGTGGAACTCGGCTATGTGGAGCGCGAAGCGCTCAAGCATGTCAAGACCCTTGAGGGCACGCTTCAGGGGCACCCGGATATGGATCATACGCCCGGCATCGAAGCAGTTACCGGTTCTCTGGGACAGGGTCTTTCTGTTTGCTTGGGGATGGCGTTTGGACTGCGTTTGGATGGCTCAGACGCGCGCGTTTATTGCATCATTGGCGACGGCGAACTGGCCGAGGGCCAGATCTGGGAAGCTGTGATGGCCGCAAGCGCCTATCAGATGGACAATCTCTGCGCAATCGTCGATGTCAATCGCGTGCAGGCGACCGATGGAGTCGATCATGTGCTTCCAAATCCGAATCTGAAGGAGAAGTGGGAGGCATTCGGTTGGAAGGCCATCGAAATCGACGGTCACGATATGGATCAGATTCTCACCGCTTTGGAAGAAGCGAAAGCGACCAGGAACCAGCCGACTGTCATTCTTGCGAACACCATCAAAGGCAAGGGCTTCTCTTTTGCAGAGGGAAAGGCCGCCTATCACAATGCTTCGATGAACGAAGAAGAGTACGCACAGGCCAGGGAAATGGTCCGGAAAATGCTGGAGGAGGCTGAATCATGAAACTGAGTAATATGCGCAATGCTTATGGTCAGGCTCTGCTTGAATTGGGCCGCTCCAACAGTCGGGTTGTCGCCCTGGAGGCCGATCTCGGAAAATCTACTCTGTCAAACATGTTCGGAAGCGAGTTCCCCAAGCGCTATTTTCAGATGGGCATCGCGGAAGCAAACATGATTTCCGCGGCAGCCGGCCTCGCCCTGACAGACCACGTGGCCTTTGCCAGTACCTTCGCCGTATTTGCGTCCGGCCGTCCCTACGATCAAATTCGTTCCTCCGTCGCCATTCCGCGTCTGAATGTCAAGATCTGCGGCTCTTCCGCGGGTTTGTCCGATTACGGCGACGGCAAGACCCATCAGTCGATCGACGACATTGCGATCATGCGCGTATTGCCGAACATGAAGGTGTTCTCTCCGGCAGACGCCATTGAAACTGCGAAAATCGTGAAGGCAATGGCGGAAATTCCCGGTCCGTGCTACATTCGCGTCAATCGAAACGATGTGCCAGAAGTGACCGATCCCGACGAGCCCTTTGCGCTTGGCAAGGTCAAAACGATTCGCGATGGCAAGGACGTCGTCCTCTTTGCGACGGGTTACATGGTCTATCAGGCACTCGAGGCGGCAAAGGCGCTCGAAAAAGACGGCGTTTCCGCAAAGGTTGTGAATGTCGCGACGATCAAGCCCTTTGACATGGAAGGTGCACAGGCAGCGGCGACCGGCATGAAGGCGGCTGTTACGATTGAGGAAGCGAGCATCTACGGCGGACTGGGCTCTGCGGTTTGCGAAGCGCTCTGCGCCGGGCCAGCTGAGAGCCGCATTCCGGTCGGCGTGATGGGCGTTCCGGATACCTTTGGCACTTCTGCTCAGGCGTATGAGGAACTGCTGGAGCATTATCACCTGATGCCAAACGACATCATTGAAAAGGTAAAGCAAATTCTGTAATGCCTTGGCGCAACAAGCTGATCTAAGGATCATTGGAGGAGAAACCATGAAAATCGGATTGATCGGGTTGGGGATCATGGGAAAGCCCATGGCAAAAAACCTTGTAAAAGCAGGCTATGAGTTGGTTGTAAGCGACAAATTCGCCAAGGCGGCAGTGGAAGAACTCGTTGGCTGCGGCGCAACCGCGGCCGAGACCAACGCGGAAGTTGCCGCTCAGGTTGACATCCTCATCACAATGGTTCCCAACTCTCCGGAAGTAAAGGAAGCGCTCTTCGGTGAAAACGGAGCGGCAGAGGCGCTCAGACCCGGCAGCATCGTTCTGGACTGCTCCTCCATCAACCCCGTAGCGTCCCGCGAAATCAGCGAAGAACTTGGGAAAAAGGGTGTCGAAATGATGGACGCCCCGGTATCGGGCGGAGAACCCAAGGCCGTTGACGGCACGTTGGCGTTCATGGTCGGCGGTAAGCCTGAAATCTTCGAGAAGGTGAAGCCCATCTTAGAAAAAATGGGTTCTTCCGTCGTTCTGTGTGGCAGTATCGGCGCCGGAAATGTCACCAAGCTTTGCAATCAGATCGTCGTTGCCGCGAACATCGCCGCCGTCGCGGAGGCCATGACCCTCGGCCAGCAGTGCGGCGTCGAGCCGGAGAGGATCTTTGAAGCAATCAAGGGTGGACTGGCCGGTTCCACCGTCATGAACGCCAAGGCGCCCATGATGATGGATCAGAACTTCAAACCCGGTTTCCGCATCAACCTGCATATCAAGGACTTGAACAACGTCGTTGATGCTGCCGCCAAGTATAACAGCCCAATCCCACTGACACAGTCTGTGCTTGAAATGATGAAGATCCTCAGGCGGGATGGCGACGAGGCATGCGATCATAGCGCATTGGTCAAATACTATCAGAAACTCACGGGCGAGGAACTTCATCATTAAACTTTGTTACCCGCAGTCAGCAGGACATCCCATAAAATCAAGCAAACCGGAGTTGTGGTGTTAGGTGCAAGGAAGTCGAGCAAAACACGCAGCCTTGCACCTATCGGAACGGGATGTACAAACGACACGCTGGGTAGCTTCAATGCTGGGGTTCCGGCAATTCGCTGTCCGTCGCCGTTTGAAGCGAAAATGGCCATGGGTTCGTGATCGCTGTTGTGCAGGAAATACGAAACCGTTCTTTCCTTTTACGGGCTTTTAGATTCCATGACAGTTTGGATAGACTCGTGATGCGCCTTTTACATCGTCTTGCACATGGATATTTCTTCAAATACATATCCATGTTTTGTTACAACATATTAATGAACTTTGTAAGAAAACATAATATAATGAGATTGATCCTCATTCAACCGAATGCTGTGCTATGGGCAATGTAGCAGCCCTGCTAGACTATGCCGTTCCTGACTTCATCCGTTCCCTGCTTCCTTCTGACATTCGCCTACCGACATTTCATTGAAGGTGCATATGTCACGTATCACTCAGGTCATGATTGTTGATGACAACCGGCAACTGGTGGAATCCATACAGCTCTATTTCGTCATGAGAAATAAGGCGAAAATTACTGGCATTGCGTCTAATTCTATAGAGGCAATCGAAATGATGAAGGGGACTTCCCCGGATATTATCCTTTTAGATCTCGTCATGCCCCACTCGGATGGATTTGTGCTTCTTTCGTATCTAAATAATCTGCGTCAGGAAAACAAACCGGACGTCATTGTTTTGTCCTCATTATTGAATGAGAAGGTCATCAGGAGCACCTGCTCTTTGGGTGCGGTCTATTATATGGCCAAGCCGTTCTCGATCGATGATTTGCATGATCGGGTCATGGATATCGCGGAACTAAGGGAAAGACCGGGGACGCGGCTCATTGATTCCGATCAAAATGCGGATACGATCGACCAATACCTCTATACATCAATTTCGGAATATGGCATTTCAAAGGAAAAAAAGGGTTATCAGTATATATATGAATCCGCAAAATTAGTAATGGAGCACCCTGAGTTGATGCGCCATTTGACAAAAGAACTGTATCCCATCATCGGGAAAATGTTTGACGCGAGCCCGGTTTCTGTCGAGCGCGCAATTCGTTTTGCGATTGGCGACGCATGGGGCGGCAAAAATGGAACCCGCAACAGTGATTCAAAAAATCAGCCGATTCCGATGCGACGTCGGCCTTCGAACGGGAAGTTTATCTCGGTCCTTACATCGAGTATATTGAAGTCCATCGAAGACAACAGAAACATGGGAAGGGGAATATATGAGCACGATCGACTTCATTGATATTGAGGCTGTCTCCCATGAACTTAGTACACCGCTTACGATTCTAATCCTACAGTTGCAACTGATGGAATATTATCTGGACGACAAGGAAAAGCTGCGTGAGTTTATAAAAATAGCGTCGCGCAATGCTCATCGGCTGACCAGGCACATCGGTAATCTTCTGGATATCCTCAAGATTGATGCGGGATATCTGGAGATAGACCTGGCCGCGGTTGATGTTTATTCTCTGATTCAGGATATCTGCGATTCCGTGGAGCCTTACGCAGGAGCGAAGTCCATCCGTTTGATTCGCGATATACCCCAGTGCAGGAAAGTGATGCTTGTTGACATCGGGAAAATGGAGCGGATTCTTTTTAACCTTCTGTCGAATGCGCTGAAATTCTCAGATCAAAAAGGCGAAGTTGTCGTCAGGGCGGAAGACAACTACGAGAATGGCGTTCGCTTTTCTGTTTCGGATACGGGCGAAGGCATTTCGGAAGAAAAGGCACGATGGATCTCTGATCCGGAATCATCTCTCGTTGGAACGAACAAAGGTTGCGGACTTCCTCTGGTCAAATTGCTTACGCAACTGTTGGGTGGAAGCATTGCGCTGCGCAGCAAAGCCGGTGAAGGGAGCACATTTACCATTACATTGCCGCTTGCCCAGACCCCGATGCCGGGAAGCAACGCTTTTGGATTAAGCCTTTCGAGAAAGGCCGAGATCGAACTCTCTGACCTGGATGAAACGAATCGGCCATCAATATTCAGTCATTAATGCATTTGCTTCGCGACCGATTGAGGAGAGTTTACCATGTGTGTGAATCTTAATCATTCTTGCCGCGTTTTGCTCATTGAAGACAATCAGGATTTTTCGGATCTTTTATGTGCGATATTTGATTTATTGGGGCATCAGCCGGTCGCGGCAAACGACGGGATGCGGGGGATCGAGATTGCAAAAGAGTTCCTTCCCAATATCATTTTCTGCGATATTGGTTTGCCGGGAATGAATGGATATGATTTCGCAAGGGAAATCAGAAGAATGGAGCAATTTCGGAGCATTTACCTCGTTGCGTTATCCGGGTACGTGCAGCAGAAACACATACGGGACGCGATCGAGGCGGGCTACAACTGCCATATTGCGAAGCCAGTTGATATGGTGACCATGAGGCAGGTGCTTTCAAAGGTGCAATCGCAAACGCAACCGAACAGATGATTGCGAAAATCTTGACATCGGAGGTCCAAATGTTTCTATCGGATGTGCATCCGCACGACGCGTGGGACGTGAAAATCTTCGCACATCAAATGCGCCTGTTATCCAGCGTGCATCACGCAGTCATTGCCGCGGATGGGAACGGAGTCGTAACCGACTGGAACGAGAACGCGACGCAGATGCTTGGCTGGAAAGAGGAAGAGTGGATCGGAAGGTCCATCACCGACCTCGTTCAAATCATTATTTCACGTTCTTCATGCCAAGAAGTGATTGAGAGAATCACAAAATGCGGTTCTTATGATGGGGAAGTCGCGTGTCGCCATCAGGATGGACACGAGATCATCGCACACGTCCATGCGGACGTCATTACGAATCAAAAGGGAGAGAATAAAGGGACGCTATTTTCCATCCATGATATCACTGATCGCAAGAGGGTAGAGGAGGAACTGCATAAGTCGGAAGAGCGGTTCCGCAACATTTTTTCGAACAATATGATCCCGATGGCGATTCTGGCGAAGACAGGTAAAATGATCGACGCAAACGATGCATTGCTTGCCCTCGTGGGGTACACGCGCGAAGAACTGAAAAGCAATTTGATCGATTGGGTCGAAGTAACGCCATCGGAATACGCACCAAGAGACCTTTTCGCCATCGCCGAAATCTATAGGAAGGGCTATTGTACGCCTTACGAGAAGTCAATCCGCCACAAGGACGGGCATCTGATCCCCATCCTGATTGGCGGGGGCAAATTCGATGGCCAGTCGGGGATCGGCATTTCATTCGTTATAGATTTGACAGATCGCAAGCGCACCGAGCTGGCGCTTTTCAAGAGTGAGGAACGCCATGCATTCCTGCTCAGGTTCAGTGACGCAATCCGTTCTTTGGCAGATGCGGGCGAAATTCAGCAAACCGCAAGTCGCGTGCTGCGAGAGCACCTTGGCTGCGACTGCGTCGTCTATTGGGAGGCGGTTTCTGAAGACGAAGTCATTCCCATCGCCGTGGACTGTGCGCCCGGTGCGTTCAGACTCAGTACGGTTCAGCAACTGGATAACTATGGCACAAATCTTGTGGCAGATATGCGAAGTGGCCGCGTGATCAGCATGGATCATCCGTCACGGAATCCGGAACTGACAGCCGAACAGCGCGAAACATATGCAAGGATCAACGCTGGCGGCTGCGCGTGCGCGCCGTTTGTTAAAAATGGCCGCCTCATTGCATTCATCACCACATTTTTCTCCGAAACCCACGCATGGACAGACTACGAGCTCTCATTGCTGGAGGAAGTCGCCGAGCGAACCTGGGCCGCGACAGAACGGGCGAGAACGGAAGAAGCGCTGCGAAACAGCGAGGCGGGGCAGGGATTTCTGCTTCGCTTCGGAGACGCCTTGCGTTCAATCACCAATGAGACGGAGATTCTTCAGATGTCCTCGCGTTTGACAGGGGAATATCTGAAGGCCGACCGCGCATTTTTCAGCGAGCTGTGCGAAGAGGAAGACCAGGGGATCGTGCATCCGGATTACAGAAGGGGAGATTTACAAAGCCTGACGGGGCATTATTCAACTTCGGATTTCCCGGAAGCGATGGAAGTGTTGATAAGCGGACTGCCTTATGTAGTCAATGACGTCGCAAACTCGAAACAGCTCCCGGAAAGCATCCGCATGGAGTATCTGTCTCTCGGCTACGCATCTCTTTTTTGCGTACCGTTGTTCAAAAAAGGCCGCCTTGTACTGTGCCTGAGCGTCATATCCGGCAAGTCTTTCAATTGGACGGCCGAACAGATCCAGTTTGCGCAGGAGATCGCGGAGCGGACGTGGGTCCTGGTCGAGCGTGCCCGGGCCGAGCAGGCACTGCGGGAAAGCGAAGAAAAGGCGAATGATCTGGTTCGGGAGCTTGAAGATGCCGATCGGAACAAGAACCAATTCATTAGCACCTTATCGCACGAACTGCGTAATCCATTGGCCGTTATTTCAGCCGGGCTTGAAATTCTGGACGTTTCTTGTGATGAGGAACAGACGAGGCGGACAAGGGACATCATGCGCCGCCAGATGAATCAGCTCTGCGCTCTGGTAGACGATTTGCTCGACCTGACGAGGATTACACATAACAGGATCGAGCTAAAAAAAGAAAGAATTGAACTGAACGAGCTGATCTCGTCGGTATCGGATGACCAACAGGCCCTGTTTGAAGACAAGGGAATCCGTTTTATCACAATGATAAGGGATCATCCAATCTACCTTGACGCCGACCCTGTTCGCTTGAAACAAATCGTAGGGAATTTGCTCCACAACGCGCAGAAGTATGCGCGGCCGGGCGGGGAAACCGTTTTGAGCGTTTATAGAGATAAGACGGAAGCTGTCATCAGCGTAATAGACAATGGGATCGGCCTGGATCCGGAATTGATACCTTACCTGTTTACGCCTTTTGTTCAGGCCGACATGTCGCTCGATCGAGGCGGGGGAGGCGTTGGGCTCGGGCTGTCCATTACCAAAGGGATCGTCGAGCTGCACGGTGGAACGGTAAACGCTGCGAGCGAAGGGCTGGGAAAAGGTTCCGCCTTTACGATCCGGCTGCCCTTTGCCGAATCATGAAGCAATGACGACTGGTGACATAGGCCCCGGCACGCGCAAAGGCGCGTTGAGGGCAGCGAGATCATTTGGAGATCGGCGCTATCTGTGTACACCGTCAAGCCATGGAACAGAGCGATTTGGCGAATTTTGATGAATCTACTTGATTCGTAGCGCTGACGCCCATATACTGTCAACAAAACGACTGAGAGAGAGTGGGACGCACACGTCGCGCCGTGTCATGGACCGCGAGGAGGACAAATGGAACGCTGTGATCGCGAAATTCGACTTATGCTGGAGCAATTACAATATGCCTATGCACAAAGGGATCCCGCCAATCTGGACGGACTGTGCCGGACGCTGTTTGCGGATGACGCGGAGCCTGTGATCATCGGGACGGGCACGGACGAATGGTGCTTCGGGTTTTCGGAAGCGCGCGAGCTGTTTCTGTCAGACTGGAAGTATTGGGGCGATTTTATGCTCCATCCCGAGACGCTCGCCTGCGAGCGGGTCGGAAGCAGGTCCTGGTTCGCATTGCGCGCCGGCGTGACGTATCGGTTTGAAGACAGCGACGAGCGGGACGCGCGGTATCTGGGGTTTGTCCGGGAGGCGGCAGCGGGCGACGGCCCCGCCCTCGCAAAGGCGGGTGAAGTCCTGTGGCTGACGTCTCACCTGCTCTCGCGGCGGCCAGAAGGCATTCGCGCGTATTCGTGGCACGTCACGCTCAGCGGAATGCTGGAGGATACGCACAGCGGACCAAAGGCGCGCGTCCTTCAGTTCTCCCTGCCCGTTGCCGCGCGGTATTCGGACGAACGAATGGAAGAATCCGGCGCGGAATGGGACAAGTTCCGCAATGTGGGTAACTTGATCGCGCGATGGTCGTCCCGGCTGCGCACCTCAGACGAAGCTTGGCGGGAGCGCCTGTCCCTGTGGCATGCAAAAGACGCCCCGGTCGAATGGGTCCGAGACGGTCAGGCGCGGTTTATTGGGCTGGACGGAGCGCGCCGGGACGGCGATACGTTCTGCGCCTACGTGCGCGCGCTACGCGCGGATTATGAGATCGCCGTGCAACCGGATCACATCGCAGTAGACGGAAGCGATGGCGTCACGATCTTCTATGGGATCGGATTTTTTACCCAAAGGATGACGCTGGAGCATGAACTGGAACGCGTTCTCGACCGCATCCGCAGCGGCGATTATGAAGGGTGCGCCGGGGATGTGCTTTTCCGCATACGCAGAGACCTGAGCCAGACGCTCAAGGAAGCGGGAGCCGGCGAGGTGCGCCGCGCAGCCTTTCGTTTCGAAGGGATGGCGCGCTTGGAAGGGGAGAAGCTGTACATGCACTACTTGCAATTGTCCTATCCGTTCACGCGTTACCTCGAGCAAAAGACCGACCTGAGCGATCCGATGGACGCGTAGCGCGCGACAATGTGGCCCGGCTGCCATCCGGCAGTACAGGCCAAACGGACTCGCTGCAATGCTTTCATAAAACCATGGGCAGTACGGCGGGAACGGATTCAATTGCCAACTTCGAAGCCCAAATGTTAAAATATTCGGACTCATCTATCGTTCCACCTCCGAATGGTTATATGGTATAATTGAAATGCGGTTCCGGAATGTGCGAATCCGGTACGAGTTTCGAGGAACCATTTGGGGGAGGCGGCGGATATGTACGGCCTTAAGATCGACCGGCATTCGGATCTATCCATCACTCGGCAGCTCACCGGGCAGTTGCGGGAGATGATCCTGAGTGGGGAGCTTCCCGCCGGGACGCGGCTGCCAGCCACGCGCAGCTTCGCGGCAGAATTATCGATCGCGCGCAACACCGTGATCGAAGTGTACGATCAGCTGATCGCGGAGGGGTATCTATCCGGGCAAACTGGCTCAGGCACATATGTGGAGGATCTGAGCCATAAGGACGTTGCGAAAGCGAACCAGAAATATCCCAAAATGCGCGCGGTGACGCCCGAGCAGGATGCGCGGGACGTCATCGCGTTCGAATCCGGTATACCCGACTACCGGCACTTCCCCCGGGCGGCATGGGCGCGCGCGTGCAAGGAGGCGTGCCTCTCCCTTCCGGAGCGCGCATTCGGAACCATGGACCTGGCGGGGGACGAAGCGCTGCGCCGGGAGATGGCAGCGCACCTGTCTCGCGCGAAGGGGATCGCCTGTGATTGGGAGCAGGTACTGATCGTGCCGGGCGCGACTTCTGGGGTAGAGGTCGCCGCGTGGGGGCTCAAGGCGTATGGGATTGCCGCAATCGAGGATCCTTGCGTGGACTTCATGCGCATGTCATTCGCGCGCTGCGGGTATAAGCTTCATTCCGTTCCTGTGGATGAGCAGGGCATGCGTGCGCAGGAAATGGCGGATCTTACCGCCTGTGACCTCATTTATGTGGTGCCCTCGCACCAGTTTCCGACTGGCTGTGTGCTGCCCATCCGACGGAGGCTCGAGCTTTTGAAGCAAGCGCGCAGGCTGGGCGCATACATCATCGAGGACGATTACGATAGCGAATTCCGCTACGAAGGCGAGCCCATCCAGGCGCTGCGCCATTTGGATCCTGAGCGCGTGATCTACCTGGGTTCATTCAGCAAGATCTTCTCGCCGACGCTGCGCATGGGGTACATGATCGTACCCTGGGAGGTGCTGTCCCGCGTACGCGGGGCAATGGATGCGCTCAACCTGTCCGCGCCTGTCATACTCCAGCGCGCGGTCATGGAGTTTTTGAAATCCGGACAGCTTGAGCGGCACGTCATGAAGATGAAGCGCGTGTATGCGCAAAAGCGTTTGCTGCTGATTCAGGAACTGCAAAAGGCGTTCGGGCGGGAGCTCCATATCTACGGTGCAAACGCGGGCATGCATTTGATGGTTTCGCCATCAAACCGGGACCTGTGCGGGCGGGATTTCGAGCAGTTGCGCACATGCGGCGTAGAGGCGGAATGGTCGGAAGCCTACACGGTCGATCAGGGTACTGCCCTAAGTGGCATCATCCTGGGCTACGGCGCGCTGACGGAGGAGCAGATCGTCGAGGGCGTGAAGCGGCTCAAACGCGCGCTTCTACCGGGCGAAGTGTGAGGGGTTCGCAGCAGCGAAACAAAAAAAGAAGGCCGCCCCCATCGGAGGCGGCGGATCATGCCATGACTCTCTTCCTGCGACGCGGCAGCCAGGGCAAATGGCAGGCAAGCAGCCGAGCAACAAGGGAGCGGTGCTTCGTGTGGGGGCGTTCAGGGCGGCCCCTCATGTCTAGTTTCAGTTCCCTTTCCAGCAGATTCGTGTCTGCAGCCAGCATGGTTACATAATAGGTATTCGATTCCATCATGGTGTTGCTCCTATTCTCCCGCAATACGGGCTCATCGATATCAAGATGCAAGTTCCCTGTCTCTGACACATGGGATACCGTTTGATAGCGGTTCGGAATGTGCCAATTCTGAGCGAATGAGAGAGAACCAAGTGTGAGCCGTCGCATAAGCAAGACCGGAAGGTCGATTTCATGTCAGGCGATTGCACTCTTCCTGCGACGCGGCAGTATGGGCATATGGAAGGCGCGCAGCCGGAGAAGAAGGGAAGAGCGCTTCGTGCGGCGGCGTTCGGTGCGGCCTCTCCGGTTGAGGTTCATCTCGGTTTCGGCCATGTTTGCGTATGCGGCCAGCATGATTGCCGCATACTGGGTTGTTTCAACCATAGGAGTGGCTCCTTTCCTCCCGCGCTGCGGGCTCGTCGGTGGGTGTCTGTTCCTTGCGTCAGGTCGAGGCGTCGGGATTCGGTTCGGGTTGCATTCTGCCTTCGAATACAACTTCATCTTGCCGAAGTCCGGATCGATCCTCTGAAAAACATTATATCCCACAGAAACGGTTCCGAAAAGGCGAATCAAGTTAATTATTTCCAAGGAACCATTATTAACATAAGCGAGCGTTTACCTTCGGGGATTTCGGACGGTCTGCATCATCCATTCACTGAAACATGATGATATGGTTTCTTTTCACGAGCGGACGGGGGACCGTCGGTGACGCCGAATGAAGACGGCTACACGAAAGCCTGCTGATGTGGAACAGGGCGATTGTGAAATGCCCCGTTATCTTTCCGCACTCGCCCGCGCTGTCCCGACCTCGCTTCAATCGGATCACGATCGAAAACAGGGGTGTGGCGTCTGCGCGGTTTCATGGCATATAGGACTGACTGCGCTGAGGTCTACACTTTTCTATGCGAAATCACAGCCGACTTTTCAACATGGCGATTTCTCTCTTGTGTCCATTGTAGTCCAACGGTGTTTCCAGATAAAACGGCAGGTTACGGAGCGCGGGATGGCATATGAGATTGAGAATTGCTTCCATTCCAATCGCGCCCTCTCCGATCGGCGTGTGACGGTCCTTTCGGGAGTCAATGGGATGAAAGCTGTCGTTCAGATGGATGCTCTTGAGCCGCGCAATGCCGACAACCCGGTCGAACCGATCCAGCACGCCGTCCAGATCACCCTTGATGTCGTATCCCGCGGAAAACACGTGACATACATCCATGCAAATGCCCAACTTTTCCGGGCGCTCCACCAGATCGATGATCCTTTTCAAATCCTCAAACCGGGAGCCGATTTCGGTCCCCTTACCGGACATGGTCTCAAGGAGCACGGTCATTTGTTCCGTGCCCTTGATTGCCGCGTTCAATGCTGCCGCGATCCGTTGAATCCCCGCTTCGATGCCGGTGCCGAGGTGATTTCCGGGGTGAAACACGAAGTATGGGATCTTCAGATCGTTCATCCGCGCGACGTCCTCGCGGACAACCTGATACCCGAACTCGTACACCCTCTCGTCCGGGCTCGCGAGGTTAAGCGTATAGGGGGCGTGCGCCTGAAGCGGGCCGAAGTCGTAGGCGCGCAGCAAATCATGGAATTCGGCGACTTCGATTTCCCGACTGACCCGGAATTTCGATCCGCGCGGATTCCTGCTGAAAAATTGAAACGCATTGGCTCCCATGGCGATTGCCTCTCGCACGGCGACGGCATAACCCTTCGCCGTGGAGACGTGCGGCCCGATGAATCGCATTGTTATCCTCCCCATTCTCTTGCCGCATGGTATCATTTTCCGTGATCCTCTTGCAGGCGATGGTTCATCTGATCATGATGGATTTGTCAACGGAATCTGTGCCGGGTTTCATGAAATATAGAGGATGGGCATGGTTGGCAAGCGCTGTTCGAGCTTCTCGCGGAAAAACGCTTCCGCATCCCTTCGCACTTCCGGGCGATAACAGTACTTGCCTCGGCCTCGTCCCGTCATCAGGGCCGGATCAAAGATTTGGGCGGCGTTGGGAAAAGCATCCGCATTAATGGCGTTCTGGACATAGCTATACGTCAGGAGTATCATCTCAATAAACCCGCTGATTCGTACCTTGCTACTTAACGCATCGGCCAACTGATCAATCAGTTCACCATAGAGCTGCTTCCATTCTGGCAGCAGAATGACCGGCGCGATGATGAGGCCCACCGGGTATCCCGCTTCGCACATGGAATTCAGCGCTTGAATCCGCGCGCTCAGGTTCGATGTGCCGATCTCAACCCGCCGGATGATTTCTTGCGGGTTGACGCTCATGCGAAAGATAACCTTTCCCGCGTGCTCGATCCCGAGGAGCTGTTGGACATCGTCAAACTTTGTGGGAAACGTGAGTTTGCCTTTTCCCTTCCGGGCGAAGTGCTTTATCGTCCAGGGAAGATTGCCCGTGACCGCGTTTTCCAGGATGAGGTCGCTGTTGCTTCCAATTTCAAATACCTGCGGCTTGGAAAGCGTTGCGTCTGTTTTCAGAAGTTTCGCCATCATTTCCTCTTTGTTCACGAACAGGCGCAGATAGGAGCATTTATTGTAATTGCATACAAGATAGCAATACAGGCACATCGCGCGGCACCCGGAGGAAGTGTATGGAACGAGCCAGTCGGACACCTTTTCGTTTGGCGTATACTTATGCGTCTTTCGCACACCCACGATCAGATGCTGTTTCAGCTTCGGAAATTCCCGGTTTTCCGCCGCACAGAATGCTGGAATTCGATTATGGCTCTCGATCTCTGTCCATTTCAGGTCCGCATATTTTTCTCTCAGCGTTCTCCCAAGCTCGTAGTCCAGTGCATCAGGCTCGTAATAGACTGCGTCAAAATTCACCTTCATGTCAGGCGCCCCATTCTAAGACGGTCGAATCGATCATGGTGGACCGTTCCTGAGATATCCTTCCCAGGAGTCGTCTCCGGCTTGCGTCTATCCTCATCTGCTTTGTCGCAAACAGGCTCGCGACATATGCGAATCGTCCATCCGGTGCCGGATGGACGACATGGATCAGGATCGCCGGACGTTCTTTTCCGGTCTTGAATCCCTTTCTTCGGGTCGGGTTCATTCGCCATGTGCGATATTCTGGCAAATGATGATGGGTTTGCAGGCCGTCCTTCAACCCTCTCCGGTAGGTGTCTCTAGAGCCGCCTAGGGTGGAATCATCCGGACGTGCCTTCGGATGTGTCTGCGCAAGGAAGGCGCAGACGAAGCATTTGGTGGCCACCGTCTGCTCCGCCGCGCTCAAATCGCTATTCCGGCTTCGTTTCGAGCTTCAGATCAAAATCCCCGAGATGATCGAGGCGAAAGCCGTTTTTTCGATAGGATTCGTAATCGAACGCCTCGAGCTCGTCGATGGCGAGCTTGTGGAATTCGTAGAAGTTGTGCCACCACTCGTAGCCTGAGCCGAGCGAGGCGCCAAGGTATGCGTCGGCGATGTCGCACCCCATCTGCGGTGCGACGTAGAACGCGCCCATGGCGAGAACGTTCACGCCGTTTCCGGTGATCGCGCGCAGCGCCGCAGGGACCGACTCGACCACGCCCGCGTGCACATGCGGGCACTTGCTCGCCGCGATGTGGATGCCCATGCCGGTCCCGCAGAAAATGAGCGCGCGCTCGTACTCACCCTCGGCGATCTTCGCCCCGACGCGCAGGCCGACGCGGTGGAACATGTTCTCCTTGTCGTCGACCGACGGGTCTGTCACGCCCACGTCCGTGATCGTCCAGCCCTTTTTCCTGAGGTGCGCGCACACGGCCTCCTTGAGCGGATACCCCGCGAAATCCGCGCCCACGAGCAGTTGCTTTTCCTGGATCGTCTTCATAGATTCCCTCCATTTGTGCCGGCGCGCCGCATGTTTCGGACGGCTTCGACCAGCGCGTTGATATTTTCAGCTGAAACGTCCGCCTGATACCCCTCGTGGCTGGGCGAAACGATCCAGTTGCTTCCGAATTTTTCCCGGACGCGATGAACCTCTCGCAGGACCATCTCCGGCGTTCCGAACGGCAGGAGGCGCTGCGCGTCGATTCCGCCGACGAACGCGATCTCATCCCGATGCGCCGAGAGCGCGTCAGCGTCCATTCCCTTTGCGAGCGCCTGGAGCGGATGAAGTCCGTCGACGCCCATGCCGATGAAATCGGGGATGAGTTCCGCGACCGCGCCGCAGGAGTGCAACATCGTAAAAAGCCCCGCGCGCTTCGCCTGGGAGAGAAGCTCCCGGTAGTAGGGCGCGACAAATATCCGCCACGCGGCGGGATGAATGAGAAGTCCCGTTTGCGTGCCGAAGTCGTTGCCCATGAAAAACGCGTCGATCTTGCTTCCCAGCCGGGCGAAAATGCGGGCGTTCGCGTCGAGGAGCCAGTCGACGACGCGCCGGGTCGCCGCGTGCACGACCTCGGGTGACGCGTACATGAGAACGAAATAGTCCTCCATGCCAAAGAGCGAGGCGACATAGTGAAAGAAGCAGCACCACATCCCTCCGGCGACCGCCAGACCCTGCGCGTGCGCCGCATCGATCGCCGCTTCGTAGGCGTCAAGGTCAATCTCGCACGGTCGTGGCCAGTCGTACGCCTCAATCTCCGCTGCGGTTTCGCAGTCGGCGAGGGCGCGGATAGGCTCGACTCGGAAGGGTGCCCCGCCCACGGGGCGTGCGTACGGGTCGGCCGGAAGGAAGCACAAATCCTCGCCGGTCGCCTCCGCGAGGGAGAGCCGGTCGGGGACGCCGTAGAATCGCAGCAGCTTTTCCAGCATCTCGCCCTTCGGATCGCCCAGCCAGAACCCCGGCGCGCCCTCGTTGCGCCGCCGCAGGATGGCGCAAAAGCGTTCTCTGCCCATCAGACTTCCTCCTGCATAAACCCGTCCCGCGCGCGGACGCCCGGAGGCGCGGGACGGTTTCCGGGTCGGCGCGCTATTGCGGCGTGCGGTAGAACACCTGCTCGACAACAAAGCCGATGGCGCAGGCATTGACCGTCTCGTTCGGAATGTTGCCGAGGTCGGCATTGGCGATGAGGCACTGGGAGACGTTGGTGATCGGATAGAGCACCCACATGTTCTCTGCCATCATCTTGCGCAGCTCGGGCACGACCACGTTCACTGCCTCCTCGGGGGACACGGTGAATTCGGTGTCATACACCTGATAGAAGGCGAGCACGTCCTCGGTCGGGGCGAGCTGGTCGACCTCCTCGCGCAGTCCGCCGTTTGAGTACCAGAGGCTGTAAAGCGGCGCCCAGCTGTTGATGATCCAATCGCCGTAGTGCCAAAGCTCGCCTTCGTGTACCCACAGGACGCGCATCGGGATCTCGTTGGCGCTCTGCTTGGCGTTAAGAAGCGAGTTGTCCGTGGTGTTGACGGAGCACTTCAACCCGATCTCGTTCCAGAATTGGACGTAGAGCTCCGATACCGGGATGATGTCGCTCGCCTCGTCGTAGTTCCAGATCATCCAGGAAAGCGTCTTGCCGGAGGGCGTCTCTCGATAGCCGTCTCCGTCCAGATCCTTCATGCCCATTTCGTCGAGCAACTGCCTGGCGAAGTCCGGGTCGTAGGTGGCGTTGAAGTAAGACGTGTTGACGTCCGCGAAGCCGTAGTACACGGCGTCGATGATCTCCTCGGAATCGATGGCATAGGCGAGCGCCTGACGGAAGCGGATGTCGGTCGCGACCTCCTGCCATGCCTGGCTCTCGTTGTCGTCCTTGACGGTGCCGTCGGTGTTGAGGCCGTAGTTGATATTGATGGAGACGTCGGTCGGGGTTACGTGCTGCATGCGGATGTAGGTGGTGTAGCCGCCCGTTTCTTCGTTTTCGCGGTAGAGTGCGAGGTTATCGATGGTCGCCGTCATGCGCACCCAGTCCGCATCGCCCGAGATGATGGACATCTGGATGAGATCCTGGCTCTCGACCTGCGTGGAGGTTAAGTAGTCGACGTAGGGAAGCTGCTGGCCCGCCGCGTCGACCTTGTGGTAGTAGGGGTTGCGCGCGAAGGTGGTGACGTTGCTTCCGGCGGACTCCATCCTGTAAGGGTAGAGCACGGGGAAGTCCTGATCGAACAGGCCCGCAAAGTAGACGCTCGTCAGCGCGTCGTTGGGGTCTGTGTTCTCCCAGTTCGTCATATCGACCTGGTTGAATACATACGTCCAGACGAGGTCGGCCTTCGGGTCGTCGTATCCCAGAACCGCCGCGAAGGGGCTTATGAACTCATAGTACGCGTCGAGCGATCCGTGGCACTCCTCGGCAAAGTCCTTGTGGAACTGCTTGAGGATGTGGGAAGGCTTCAGGATCTCGGTGTAGCCCGCCCAGCCCTTGATGGACATGTAGACCAGAAAGCCGCCGTAGCTTTCGCCGAATTGGATCTTGAAGGTCGCATCGTCTACGAATTCGTAGGTCATGGGCGCGCCGGTTGTCGCGCCGCCGTCCCGGAACATCGCGGGGACCGTCGGGGTAAGCTCCTCGTTGAAGATCTTGTTTTCGATCGTAAAGCGGAAGTCCTCCATGGTGACGGGCGTGCCGTCCGACCACTTGAGTCCCTTCCTCAGGGTGAAGGTGAACTCGGTGTAATCCTCGTTGACCGAGTAGGATTCCACGAGGTTCGGGGTGATCTGGTCAGAGTTGGAGTCGACCATGTTGAGGATGTTCTCGGTCGTCGCGATGAAGAGGTCCGGATCCCAGTTGACGGTGTTGGTCACGAAGCGGATGGTGCCGCCGTAGGCGCCGATCTCGTAGTCGAGCGCCTCGGGGGAGCTCTCGTTGATGAGCTTGGGGTTCTCCGGCAGGCGTTCCTCGACGGGCGGAAGCGTACCGGACTCCACGAGCGCATCGAGCATCGGGGCCTGGGCGTATCCGGTCCCCTCCGCGAGGGCAGTCGCGCCGAGCAGGGTCTTCAGCGCGAGGGCAAGGGCCATCAGTACCGACAGATGCCTTTTCATAGATGCCTCCTTACTATCCCATGGGCGTTTGCCCATTGTGCTCAATCCTCAACCGAGAAAGCGTGGAAGCCGCTGCCCACCTCGCGCGTCAGCCCGCAGAAGCGGATCGTCGCGCGCGTTCCGAAGGGCACGGTAACGTGAAGATGCTTCGCCCCGTAGCGCCGCGTCCAGCGCACCGCCACCCCGCCCTTCGGCGTGTCGACGACTGCCTGCGCGGACTGGAGCCCCTCCGGCATGTACGGCTCCACGGTGAACTGCGTCCAGCCGGGCTCCGTCGGCTTGACGCCCGCGATGTACGCGTACAGGAACGAATCGGCAGCGGCGTACATCGGATGGTTGTGCGAGTTCATGTTCGGGTTCTTCATCAGTTCGAACCGCTCCCATACCGTCGTTGCCTCCTGTTGGAGCATGTAGCCGAGGGAGGGGTACGTCTCCTTCGTGAGAAGCCGCCAAGCGTCCTCCACGTAGCCGTGTTCCGCGAGCACGTCCAGGATGTACCGGGAGCAGAGGTTTCCCGTCGTGATCTGGTACTGGCGACCGACGAGGTCGTCGTGCAGCACCTGCGCCGCCTTTTTGGCGTCCGCCGCGGGGATCAGCCCGAGGCAGAGCGCGAACGCCTGGCACGCCTGCGAGCCGGTCGCCATGGCGCCCGTCTTCCCGTCGTACCACTTTTTCAGGATCGCGGACTTGATCTTCTCCGCGATCTCCGCGTATCGGCCCGCGTCCTCCGGACGGCCGAGCCATCCGGCGAACCGCGCGAGCAGCGCGCAGTTGAGGTACGAGAAGCCCGTCGACATGTAGATGCCGGGAGTGACGACCGAGCGCGCCCCGGGATGTTCCTTGTCCACGTATTCGCAGGCGTAGAGCGGGCCCGCCCAGTCGCCGTAGTAGCTGTAGTTTACGATGAAATCGTCGCTGCGGGCGAGCAGGCAGTCCTCCCACGCCGCGAAGTTCTCGTAGGCCTCTTCGAGGATGTCGAGGTTTCCCGTGTGGAGCGCGGCCTCCAGCCCCGCTACGAGGAAAGAGGAACACACCGGGTCGGCGGGGCGGCTTCCGTAGGCGAAGGGCGCGGTGCAGGTGATCGCGCCGTCCGCGCCCTGCTCGTCGACGAGGTCGCGGATGATCTTCGGGAACATGCGCCCGACATCGAAATTGTAGGGCGTCTCCTCGAAGCGCACAGTGGCGTCGTTCATCCAGCCCATGCGCTCGTTGCGCTGGGGGCAGTCTGTGAGGATGGCGTGCATGTTGCCGCGCTCGGTCTCCACGCAGATCTCGTGAATCCGCGTGACGAGCGCGCTTCCGCAGCGGAAGTGGGAGCGCGTCTCGAGGTCGGTGCGCAGCTCCACGGCCCGCACGTCTCGCGCCGCGTCGAAGCACGCGCCGAGTCCCTCGATCTTCGCGTACCGGAAGCCGTGGTAGGTAAACTCGGGCTGCCAGACCGTCAGGTCGCGCGCGTCCCCGGCGGCGACATAGGTGTCGCGGGCGTCCGCCGCGCGCAGCGTCAGCGTGTACAGATCGCCGTCCTCGTCGAGCTCCTCGGAGTGGGTGAGGATGACCATCTGGCCGGGCGCGAGGCGGGGCAGCGCGATCCGCAGGACGCCCGCGAGGTTCTGCCCGAAGTCCATGACGACGCAATCGCCCTTCGGCCAGACGGCGATGGGCGCGCGCGCCGCATGCTCCCGGACGGGCGGGATCAGCATGGGCCGCAGTTCGCCGCCGGGTCCATCCACGACATCCGCCGGGCGCGCGTCCGAAAGGGGGGAGACGGAGGCGTCGTAGCGCGCGCCGTCAAAGATCGACGCCTCGACCAGCGGATCTCCACCCACGATCCATCGATCGTCCGAACACAGCCATTCGACCGCGCCGTCCTCGTAGGTCAGCTTGAGCATTGCCGTGAGCATCTTCGGCCCCGAAAAATCGTAGGGGACGTCGTCCGGCTTCGCTTGCGGGCGCGCCTTGGGGTTGTGCCGCCAACCCGCGCCGACGAGCGCCTCCAGGCGGTTCTCGCCCGGCCGGAAGAGCTGTGCGATCTCCGGAAAGACGACGTACTGGCAGGTCTTCTTCCATTCGGTGAAGGCAGGATCGAGCGCCGCCGCGTCCACATTCTCTCCGTTGATCATCCAGCGGGAGTAGCCGATGCCGCAGGCGTACAGGCAGGCGTCGGCGAGCGGCCGGTCGATTCGGAACGCGCGCGCGAAGCGGCGGACGGTCTCGGTCGCGTCGCCCTGGATGCCGATCCATGGGGCGCGCCACTCGACGCCCGCATAGTAGAAGTGCGAGCGATAGGCTTCGGATTCCTCGCCCGCGTCGTCGCGAATGGTGAGCGTGAATTCGATGCGCCTTCCCTCGGGCAGCGCGCCGCCCGCGTAGCGGATTTCCTGCGCGCCTTTTTCCATCCAACCGCTGTCCCACAGGCCGTCCACGACGAGCCTGCACGCCGATTGAACCGCGCTTGCGCGATCCGACAATGCACCCCAGGAAAACAGCGGGTCCCGCCTCTGCGTGAGCCTGAGGCGCGCGCTTTCACCGAGCCTTCCGTGGTCGATCGTGACGTTGATCAATTGCAGCATGAGCTCTCCTCCTTAAACGTTTTAGTTAACGCGTTCACGGTCCCGTTTCAGATTGCACAGTACGGAGTTCTCCTCAACTTAAACGTTTCAGTAAACCGGAAAAAGGAATGTCGTCTTCTTATAAACGTCTCATAAATAAATAACTTAAACGTTTAAGTGACCGACAAATTCATGTTAACATATTCTATGCGGGATGTCAACGGTTTTATGCTCATTTTATAAAAAAGATGAATGCGTGATGAATCCGCGTGCTTGACACGCCGCGGGGTCATTTGCTAAACTGATCGCATTGAGAATGGCGAGGAGGTAGGCGCATGGCAGTCACCATCAAGGACATTGCGAAGGCGCTCTCCCTTTCTCCCGCGGCCGTTTCGCTCGCTCTGAACGACAGCCCCATGGTCAGCCAGGAGACGATCCGGCGGGTAAAGGCGACCGCGAAGAAGATGAACTACGTGCGCAACCAATATGCGCGCGGGCTCGTTCGCGGGCGGAGCGGGACCGTCGCGCTCGTAATCCCCGACATCGAGAACGTCTTTTTCGCCTCGCTGGTGAAGCACGTCTCGAACATCGCCACGAGCTACGGCGTCACGATTTCGATCACCAACGAGTCCCTCGAGGCGGAGCGGCGCACCATCGAGGCGCTCATCCAGCAGCGCGCGGAGGCGATTCTGCTTGCGCCGGTCAACCGCCCGATCACGGATGAGGCGTATCTCGAGTTCCTCGCGTCCTGTCCGGTCCCCCTGGTGTTCACTACCGCGCCTCACCCGAATGTGGACCACCCCTGCGTCATGAGCGACCTCGAATCCGGCATGCGCGCGCTCGCGAACCACGTGATCGAAAAGGGCGCGCATCGGATCGTCCTTTTGACCGGTCCCGCAGGCGTTCAGACGCTCGATCTGCGCGAAAGGGGCTTTTTTGAAGCGATTCACGCGGCGAACCGGATCGGCGATGTCTGGCGCGTCGACGAGGTGACGCACCAGAACGCGTCCGCGCGCGTGGCCGTGGCGGAGGACTTGCCCGACGCGCTCATCTGCGTCAACGACATGATGGCGATCGGCGCGCTCAACACCCTCCACGCGAGGGGCATCCGCGTGCCGCACGAAATGCTGGTCGCGGGTTTTGACGACAGCGTCTTTTCAGAGGTCTCCACAATTCCCCTCACCACCGTGCGACAGGACGTTCCGCAGATTGCCCAAAGGTCTGTGGAAATCGCACTCTCGCTCATCCGCAGCAAGCGGGCCGAACGAGACGAGATCGTTCCCTGCGTGCTCATCCCGCGCCGGTCGACCGAGGGTTGACAGCCCGGTAGAACGTCTGCACCCATGAGACCCCCTGCCTTGATCGGCATGGGTTCCGATCAATCAGCCGGAATCCGTTCTATTTCATTTGTTCAGTAAGTGCGGCTTCGTTTTCCGCTGTTCGGCGAGGTCCGCCCTCGGAATCATCCTTTCGTCGCGCTCCGACGGCGCCCTAGACGAACGCGCGGGCCGACGCGATGGAGCGCGTCCTTGTTATCGGTGCCGGGGTGGCATCGATGGTTTCAGGGAATCTGCTCGCCGATCGCGCGGCGCTCACGGCTCGTCCCGGCGGGGAATGCTGCGGATACGGAACATCTCCCTGCGCAGGCGGTCATATTCCCGGTAGTTCGCCAGGGGGACGTCGTCGGGCACGCCGTGATCCATGAGGGGGATGTACCCGCCCATGCGCACTGCGGGCGCCACCCGCATAAGCTCACGCAGGATGTGTTCCCCGCCCTTGGCGATTTCCCTCTTGTCGATGTTTCCCCACAGGAGGACGCGGTCTCCATATGCTTTTTTCAGCTTCACCGCGTCCATGCCCGCGGCCACTTCCAACGGATAGAATCCGTTGACGCCCCCTTCCAGAAACAGGTCGATCAGCTTTTCGATATTGCCGTCGCAGTCCACCCAAAAGCTTTTGACGCCATGTGCCCGCAAATAATCGGTGACCTTCTGGTAAGGGTTCAGGAAGAACCGGCGGAACATGGCGGGGGAGCACAGGGGGCCGTTTTTGAAGCACATGTCCTCCCAGAACAGGCATGCGTCGATGTCGGGCACGTCGGTCAAGGCCCGCTCAAGCACCCGGATGTAGAAGTTGGCCAGATAATCGGCCGCTTCTTCCACCCACGCGGGGTCGTCGTACATGGCGTAGCTGAGACCCTCCACGCCCATCCAGTTTCTGAGGTAGCCGTAAAAACTGCCGCCGTCGATGGTGACCACCGTGTCCCGGTCCCGGCAGGCGGAGACGATCTTCTGCCACGCCTCGTCCTCGGGATAGCGGCCGGGAGCGTCGGGTTGAAGATGCGCGTCGCGGAACGAATCCCAATCCTCGCGGCCGTGGAGCGCGTGGTCCAGATACTGCTGGGCGACGAGGGAAGTGCTCTTGTTGCGCATCTCCTTGACGGTGATTCCCGCTTCGTTTACGTAAATCACGTGATTCTCGTCCTGAGAAATGACCCGGCGCGCAAAGCCCGGCAAGACGTCCGTGTGAACCGGCAGCCGCCCGGTGCCCCAGAAGGCCGAGTAGATGCCCTCGAAGCCGAACACCTCCCGCATGTGCTCCCTCCTGTTCCCACCCTCGGGCATGGGCGGCAGACCCTGAGGGAGCCAGTTTTGGTATACGGAAAACCAGTCGCCCCACAGGGGCAAATCGTCCGAGTCCTGCCGGGCCACAAAGCTTTCAAGGTATCTCTCCCGCTGGGTCATATCCGTTCCTCCACTGATATTGCAGGGGTGCTCCGCGCGGACGCCAGTCCGGTCGCGGAACGATTCCCGCAGTCGATTCGCGATTGTGCCGTGTTTTAGAAAATCAGCATATTGACATGTAGATGGTGAGGAGTTCCTGATGAAATTCTCCACAATGATCCGGAAATCCTCCATGAGGACCGGAATCCCGTTCGAATCGTCCTCGGATGATTGGTCGGACCGATCGGAACGCCGGTCGTCGCGAACCCGCCGGAACATCCTTGAGCAAGACGCGGAAATATCAAAAGCGAGCCTGACGAGGGCTTTTTTTGTCTGGAGATGAAGCTTTGGGGGTTTTCTCGCTCATCATGAAAAATTTTTCCCACTGCATAATTTCTACATATCCGTTCGTTATACTCCCCCCATGCAATCCGAAAGGGGAGGATGCCAAAATGGGCTACGGCATCAGGACCGCGCAGCTGCGCATCGGCGGGATGACCTGCGTAAGCTGTCAGAACAAAATCGAGAAGAAACTGCGCTGCACCGACGGCGTGAAGAGCGCGAAGGTCAGCTACAGCGCGGGCACCGCGTCGATCACATACGACGCGGATGTTCTTTCGCTCAAAGATATCGCCGCGGTCATCCAAAAACTGGATTATGCCGTTCTGACCGGCAAGGCTCGCCGAGAGTCCGGCGCGATCCGGGCCGCGGGGCTTCTGATCATCATCGCGGCCCTGTACGCGCTCCTCGCGCAGTTCGGCATCTTGAATCTACTTGTGCCGAGCCGGTTGGCCGAGACGAACATGGGATACGGCATGCTGTTTGTGATCGGCCTGCTCACTTCCGTCCACTGCGTGGCGATGTGCGGGGGCATCAACCTCTCCCAGTGCATCCCGCGCGGGGAGGGAGGCGCGGGGGAGGGTAGGTTCGCCGCGCTGCGGCCCACGTTCCTCTATAATTTCGGACGTGTCATCTCCTACACGGCGGTCGGATTCATCGTCGGAGCGCTCGGGTCCGCGATCACCTTCTCTACCGCCCTGCAGGGCGCGCTGAAGCTGCTCGCGGGCGTGTTCATGGTCATCATGGGGCTGAACATGCTGGGAATCTTTCCGTGGCTGAGGAGGCTGAATCCGAGGCTCCCCAAGGCGCTCGCCCTTCGGATCGGCGTGGAAAAGGCCCGAAGCAACAGCCCGCTGATCGTCGGCCTCCTCAACGGGCTGATGCCATGCGGCCCCTTGCAGGCCATGCAGATCTACGCGCTCTCGACCGGAAATCCGTTTGCGGGCGCGCTCTCGATGCTGCTGTTCAGCTTGGGAACCGTGCCGCTCATGTTCGGGCTTGGCGCGCTCAGCTCGATCTTCAGCCGCAAATTGACGCAAAAGGTCATGACCGTAGGTGCGGTGCTTGTGGTGGTGCTCGGCCTCTTCATGCTTTCACAGGGCTGGAATCTGTCTGGCATCGACATGCCGCGGCTGTTCCCGGCAAGCGTGACCGGCACGGAATCGGGCGTCAATGCGGCAGGCGGAGCGACGATTGAGGACGGCGTTCAAATCGTGAGCTCTACCCTCGCGTCCGGCAGGTATCCTTCGATCACCGTGCAGGCGGGAACGCCCGTCAGGTGGACCATCGACGCCCCAAAGGGCACGATCAACGGCTGCAACAACCGGATGTACATCGACGAGTATGGCATCGAGCATTCGTTTCAGACGGGAGAAAACGTGATCGAGTTTACGCCCGAAAATGCGGGAAAATATCAGTATACCTGCTGGATGGGCATGATCCGCGGAACGATCACCGTGGTGGAGGCAGGCTCCGATCAGGCCTACTCGAACAGCGGGGATTCCTCGCAGCCGGACGCGCAAGCGGAAATCTCCGGGGGAGCTCCCGCGCCCGCGGGATATCGGATTCCGACGGACAGCGTGGAGATCGCGGAGCTGGAGACGGACGAAAACGGAGAAGCCATCCAGGTGGTGGAGGTCGAATTGACGGACGAGGGCTTCAGTCCCGCCGTCGTAATCGCCCAGTCCGACCGCTATGTTCAGTGGAATATCCGGAATCTTTCGTCAGACGCCGAGGCAGAGCTGATGATC
The DNA here is from genome assembly GCA_023444095.1 of Bacillota bacterium. Classification (GTDB taxonomy): domain Bacteria; phylum Bacillota; class Clostridia; order Christensenellales; family Aristaeellaceae; genus RUG11247. The sequence continues at coordinate 86,662 of JAEZRP010000029.1, read as the reverse complement.
CCCGCGTACTACGCGCAGTTGCCGCTCGAGGCGGGCGACAACATCCTGTACGTCCCGCCGACGGACAGCTTTGACTTCTCCACCGGGGATAGCGCATTCTACGGGTATGTGAAGACCGTGGACGACCTGGATGAAATCGACGTCGAGGCAATCAAGACGGAAGTGGCGGCGTACACGACGCTTATCTACCCGGAGGCATATTTTTTGGATGCAGATGTCGGCGCGAGCTGCCATTGACGCGGCTTTGCGAACCGTCGGAAAGAGAATAAAGGGAGAATACCGATATGGCTTTCTTGCTCAATCACTGGCACTGCTTACTGCCTGTCGCTGGGATCTTGATCGGCGCGTGGCTCATGGGGCGCGGCAAATCCAAAAACCGGGACGACCGCGCCAGGGACGATCGCCCGGAAGCGCGCCGGATCAATTAGCTCGATCGGGACCTCATGAGCGGGCGATATCGTGCCGGGTGGTCATGGAGCAGCTCGCCTCGATGCCCTTGGCCTTGAGGTACTCTTCGCCCCAGTCGTACATGACAGTCAGGATGGGGCGGATGCTCTGGCCCAGCTCCGTCAGGGAATATTCGACCTTTGGCGGAACGACGGGATACACCGTGCGCGTGATGAGTTTGTCCTCTTCCAGCTCGCGTAGCTGCTGGGTCAGCATCTTGGGCGTGGCCTGCGGGATGAGCCTTTTCAGCTCGCCGAACCGCAGCGTCGCGTCGATCAGATGCCACAGGATGAGCGATTTGTATTTCCCGCCGATCATCTCGATCGTCGCGTCCACGGGGCAGTTGTATCCGGGGCAGTTGCAGTGCATGGCGGACCTCCGTTGGTATCTTTTTGAATGCTATATCTTATTTTGGAATGTACTATTCGAATGAACGGTTCCTATGCTCATGATACCATTGGGGTCGGGTTCGGTCAAGCCCAATTTTCAGCAGACGGGAGAGGCGGTACCTTTTTGGGTACTATATCACAATAAAGTGCGTACTTGTATTTCATTCAGAAATGGCTAAAATGATATCGAGATGGTCGCAAGACTGTCGTTGGCCAGGGAAGGGGTAATCAAATGGAAAATCAGGTGTTGTCCATCCGCGGCATGACCTGCGCGGCATGCGCGCAGCGGATTGAAAAGACCGTGCGGAAGCTGTCCGGGATCGGGCAGGCAAACGTCAATCTTGCCAGCGAGAAGCTGTTTGTGGAATACGACGGCGCGGTGCTCGAACTGAGTGCCATCAAGGAAGCCGTCGCGCGGATCGGCTACGAGGTGTTCGAAAAAACGGACGCCCAGTCGGCGACCATCCCCATCGGCGGCATGACGTGCGCCGCCTGCGCCCAGCGGATCGAAAAGGCAATCGGGAAGCTTCCGGGCGTCGAACGCGCGTCGGTCAACTTCGCGACCGAGAAGGCCACCGTGGCGTATCGGCCGCAGGAGGTGCGGCTCTCCGTGATCCGGGAGGCGATCGAGAAGGCCGGATACCAGGCGCTTGAGATCAAGAAGGCGGACGCCGCCGACGAGGATCGGGCGCGCAAGCAGAAGGAGATCCGAGCGCTGTGGATCAAGTTTATTGTCTCGGCGGTGTTCTCCCTGCCGCTTCTGTACATCGCGATGGTGCCGATGATCAAGGTAGTCCGCCTGCCGTTCCCGGCGGGGCTCGACCCGATGCAGTACTCGCTGATCTACGCGCTGGTAGAGCTGTTGCTGGTCATCCCGGTGATCGGCGTGGGCTACCGGTTCTACACCGTCGGCTTCAAGGCGCTCTTTCGCAGAAGCCCGAACATGGACTCGCTGATCGCCATCGGCACCACCGCCGCGGTGCTCTACAGCGTGTACAACACCTTCCAGATCGCGAACGGCCACTTCCAGGCCGTGGAAGCGCTCTACTACGAGACGGCGGGCGTGATCATCACGCTGATCCTCCTTGGAAAGTCGCTCGAGGCGGTGTCGAAGGGCCGCACGAGCGAGGCGATCAAGAAGCTGATGGGGCTCGCGCCCAAGACTGCCATCGTGATTGAGGACGGACAGGAGAAGGAGATCCCCATCGACGAGGTGGAGATCGGCGACATCATCGTCGTCAAGCCCGGCGCGAAGATCCCGGTGGACGGAACCGTCATTGAGGGGCACACCGCGATCGACGAATCCATGCTGACCGGGGAGAGCATGCCGGTGGACAAAAAGCAGGGCGACGCGATCTACGCGGCCTCGCTCAACACGACCGGCGCAGTCCGGTTCCGCGCCGAAAAAATCGGCAGCGATACCGCGCTCGCAAGAATCATCAAGCTGGTCGAGGACGCGCAGGGCTCGAAGGCACCCATCGCGCAGATGGCGGACATCGTGTCCGGATACTTCGTCCCGGTGGTGTGCGCGATCGCGCTCGCGGCGGGCGTGGCGTGGTACTTCGGCGCAGGAAACGACCTCAAGTTCGCTTTGACGATCTTCATCTCGGTGCTCGTCATCGCCTGCCCCTGCGCACTGGGTCTCGCGACGCCGACAGCCATCATGGTCGGCACCGGCAAGGGCGCGGAGAACGGCATCCTGATCAAGGGCGGCGAGGCGCTCGAGACGGCGCATAAGGTAAATACCATCGTGTTCGACAAGACGGGTACGATCACGGAGGGGAAGCCCACCGTGACAGATGTACTGACCACCGGAGGCTTGGCGGAAGAGGAGCTTCTGCTGCTTACGGCGTCCGCCGAAAAAGGCTCCGAACACCCGCTGGGTCAGGCGATCGTCCAGGGCGCGCAGGATAAGGGGCTGGAGCTTCTGAAGGTGGAGGGCTTCTCGTCCATCACCGGGCGGGGCATCGAGGCGACCATCGGCGGACAGACAGTGCTCGCAGGCAACCGCAAGCTGATGGACGAGCGCGGCATCGCGCTTGCGGCATTGGAGGCGGATTCTGACCGCCTGGCGGGCGAAGGCAAGACGCCCATGTACGTGGCCATCGACGGCCGGCTCGCCGGAATCGCCGCGGTGGCGGATGTGGTGAAGCCCAGCAGCCGCGCGGCGATCGAGAGCCTGCACCGGATGGGCGTCGAGGTGGCGATGATCACCGGCGACAACCGGAGGACCGCCGACGCCATCGCAAAACAGGTCGGCATCGACCGCGTGCTCGCGGAGGTACTGCCGGAGGACAAGTCCAGCGAGGTCAAAAAGCTCCAGGCTGAGGGCTGCAGGGTCGCCATGGTAGGCGACGGCATCAACGACGCGCCCGCGCTCGCGCAGGCCGACATCGGCATCGCGATCGGCTCCGGGACGGACGTTGCGATGGAGAGCGCGGACATCGTTCTGATGCGCTCGGATCTCATGGACGTTCCGACCGCCATTGAGCTCAGCAAAAAGACCATCCGCAACATCAAAGAGAACCTGTTCTGGGCGTTCGGCTATAACGTGATCGGAATTCCAATCGCGGCGGGCGTGCTGCACCTGTTCGGCGGGCCTCTGCTCAACCCGATTTTCGCGGCGGCGGCCATGTCCCTAAGCTCGGTTTCGGTTTTGACCAATGCGCTGCGTTTGAAGAGATTCAAAGCGGCCACACGAAAAGAGAAGGGTGTTTGAGATGAAAAAGGGTACGAAGGTCATCATTTCGGTGGGCGCAGCGGTTTTGGTTGTTGCTGCGATTCTGTTCCTCATCCTAAGAAACGTTGGCGGCAATCTCGACGTCGTCGGCAAGCAGTCCGTCGCCTCTTTCGACGCGGTCCTTCAGGCCATTCCCGATCAGGTGACTGCGGACGAAATGAACGGCGGCTGGTCGCTCATAGCGCCCGACGGCTCGGTGCGCTTTATCTGGAGCAAGGATTACAGCCAGAGCCCGATCCACGACGTGATGCTGGAGCTGGATGCCCAGGCCTTCGTCGACGCGGGCCTCGACATCGAGAAGCTGCCCGAGAGCTACGCCGCCTACGAAGGCATGCTCATGGTCGGGAAGAAGCTGGGCAACGACCGATTGACCTACGAGGGCGAGCCCACGCCGCTCGCATCCTACGAGCAGATCGTCGGCAAGGATCGCGATTCCATCGGCTACCATACCGCGCTCGACCATTATGGCGTGAAGCTGGGCGACGGCAACATGTTCGAGTGGGCGAAGGATATGTCGAAGAATACCGTGGCGGGCGGCGACCAGGATAAGGACATCGTGTTCGTTCTGAACCCCGAGCCGCTGATCGCCGCCGGTGTCGATCCTGCGCAGGTGAAAGGCTGGGCCTACGCGCAGGTGGAGGTCGAGGAGGACGGCAAGACGGAGCAGGTATATAAATTCCTGAAACCCTTCAACCTGAAGTAAAGGCATTGGGCGGCGGCGCGGCCGGTAATCCGTGCGATGCCGTCGCTCTGTCCCGGAACGGCTTTTGATGAGAGGAGAATGCACATGGAGACAACGGTATTGAATGTGGAAGGCATGTCCTGCGAGCATTGCGTCAAGGCGATCAAAAAGGCGGTCGGCGCGCTCGACGGAATCGGCAAGGTTGAGGTGGATCTCAAGAAAAGGACGGTGACGGTCGAGCACAACCCGGCGGAGACGTCGGTTCATAAAATCAAGTCGGAAATCGAGGACCAGGGCTACGACGTAACGTGACGACGCCCTTTGGCGCCCGGAAGACATGGAAAAAATGCCGCAGGCTCGCAGTGAGCCTGCGGCGCTCGCCGATCAAGATGATCTTTCGATTCAGTCGGAATCATCTGCCCGGCAGAAAGGCCGCCCAGAGCACGAACCCGTGCCTGTCCGGCAGGACGAGGATGCCCGTTCGTTTTCTGCGATGCCGGACAAAGAGGCAGTGCCATCTGCCGTCCTCACCGACCCGGCAACGCCGCGCATGCCTTTCAAGAAACCGCCTCTCCACGCTCAGGTCGTTGATGAAATTCCCATAATTGATCCGGGAAAGCGACACGATTCTCGCGACGGAGTAGGATACCCGATCGTCGAGCAAATAAGGACGTCGCAGATCGTCAATGCTGTTGGGGAATCTCACGAAGTGCGCGAGGCCGTTCACGTCATGCCGCTCCATTCCTGAAGAAAGCAAACTGCGTCGTGAAATTCCGACCTGTCGGAGGAACGCGTCTCTCCGCCTGCTTTCAGGCCGAGCGCATTCTCCAGCTCCTGGAAAGCGCATCTGTCCTTTCGACAACGTCACGCCCACCCATGCGCCGCACGAAGGCGGTCCTCGCTTGGGTTACCACATCCGGCGCGTCCTTTCCCAGGTCGTCCATTCTCCGCGCGATGAAGTCCTCGATCGCGTTCTTCAGTTTTTCAATCATATCTTTTCCCCGCCTTCTCAAGGCGGGTCCGTTGATCGTTCCGATTGCAAAGAAACATTGGGCGTTTCAGGTCATTCCAGATTCATCGGCCGTCGATTCTGTTCATGGGGATTCTTTTCTTCTTGCAGATCCCACACGTTCCATCTGAGATTGGCTGCGCGAAACATCTATCGTTCTCCATATACAGTTGGTTGATTCGCCCTATTATACCGCATGACAGACAAAATGAACATACGGAATGTTTTTGGAGGCGAAAGGATGCCCGACATAAGCGGTTTCATCCGAATCGAACGTGAAATGCCCGACAAAATCAGGTGCGCGGCGGCCGACGTGGGCGAAAATCCGCAATGTGATTTCTTTCGGCGGCATCTTGACAAGATGTTGGACTTGTACTGAACGTGTTCGGTCATAGAGAGGAGAGTTTTCGGTTTCCCGCGAGGGAAAGGACAAGTTCTTGATTGCCGAGCGTGAATTGCTTTCGGAGGGGTGCCCCATCGGGGACATCACCGTGCGCAAAATCGCTCGGCGCGCGGGGGTGGGGATGGGCATGGTCAAATACCATTTTCAAAGCAAAGATAAGCAGGAGGTCATCGGTGCGCAGATAGCGAATCTGACCGCAGAGCTGGTTCCCGGCGAAGACATGGGAGCACCGCTTGAGCGGCCCAGGCAGTTTTCCCATCAAACGACGGGATTTGCGCTTCAATCCTGCGAGATATTCGGCATATTACAACAACAAGTGCAAAAGAGAGGAGAAAAAAGTAGACCGCAAAGACCCGACGTAGTAAAATGGAAGTGCACAACACAAACTACGAGGTGGACGATGCGGACCTACACACATCTTGCTATGGAAGAACGCGCTTGTCTATTGGAAGCGGCTGATGCTGTTCGCCGATCCATTGGTATAAGCTCTGCAACAGAGCCAAGGCGACCGCCAGGTAGAGCACAGAAAACAGCGCAAAGAAATAGACATCATCCGGGCAGAAGCCCAATGAGAGATTGAAGCAGAAATGAATCCAGAACGCCATGAACAGATTGTCGCTCTTCTTCATAAACACGCCCATGATGATCGTCAGCGCCACCATCACAATCACATTGTCAAGCATGTAAACCAGCAACTGCACGCCCCTGTAATCAGCGGAGACAAACCAGAGCGGCGCGTGCCAGAATGCCCAGATCACGCCCAGTATCAGATTGCCCTTCACAAATCCGAATTTCCCCTCCAGCTCCGGGCGCAGGTATCCGCGCCAGCCGGATTCCTCTCCGGATGCTCCCTGCAAGACCGTAAACAGGATCGTGGCAAATAGCGCGGACGGAGCAATCACAAGGTTCACAGCGGGCGCGTTGCCAATGGCGGAAAAGATCCATACCGACAGCAAAAGAACTCTCGCCACCACAACGGGTATCGCCAAAATCAGGTTGATTTTCAGTTTTCCTTGAAAAGCCTTCCGATAAAATTCCCGGACCGTCCTATTCGGCTTGAGTTTTTTGAGCATAAGCAGCAGCACAATCGTCGGCGACCAACTGCATATTACCACGACCCATTGCATCACGATGGGCGGAGCATGAAATACCATGGATGCCATACCGCCAAGTCCCAACACCATTGCCCAAAATAGCAAGTATGAATGGATCACATACTTCCACACCGGCTCGATTCTCTTTCCACGCATATCTGGCTCACTCCTTTTGATCGTTGTCACCTCACCAGACAAACGGGATGAAGCGCTTCGTCCGGGCGGCGTATGCGCGGTACGCGTCGCCGAATTCCTCGATCATATCGGCCTCCTCGCGCCTGGCGAGCCGCCAGTACATCGCAGCCATCACCGGGAACAGGATCAGCGTGGGGAGCGTCGCCCAGTTGAGGATCATCCCCAGCGACATCAGCAGGAGCCCCGCATACTGAGGGTGCCGGATGTAGCGGTAGATGCCGGTCGTGACCAGCGTGCCCGCGCCCCGCTTCTTCGACCAGTAGGCCTTGTAGATGCTGCGCCAGCCGCTGAGGATCAAAATCAGCGCGAAAACGCCCAGCGCCGCGCCCAGGTACATGCCCCAATGTCCGAAGGACGAGACCAACGTGTGCCCCCAGAGTACGCCTTCCGGAAGGCTGCGCCCAAGGATCCAGGAAATCACGTACATGCTGAACGGAATTCCATGCATCTCGATCGCAAACGCCACGACGAACGCCAGATACGTGCCCACGGGCTTTTTGTCCATCTTGCGGTAGAAGGGCAGGAACAGGAGCACCGCGCCGTACAGCGCGATAAAGAAAGCGACGCCAAACCAGTTGTGGAAGTGACTCTGAAGCGTATCCATGTGATCGGCTCCTTTATGATGAAATGGGTTGACTGCCCATTCATCCTAGCGAACCAATCTGAAATGAGGCCCATACGGGCCTTAAATCCTCCTTAAATCAGCGGAAGCTCCAGCAGGAAAGCGCAGCCGGGGGAAACGCTCCTCTCGAGCGTCAGTATGCCGCCGTGCGCCTCGGCGATCTTCCGTGCGATCGAGAGCCCGAGTCCCGCGCCACCCGTATCCGAATTTCGGGCGTCGTCTCCCCGGACGAAGGGCTTGAAGATATCGCGGGCGACGGCTTCCGGAATGCCGACGCCGTTGTCCCGGAATGTGATCGCGACCCGGCCCTCTGTGCTCGGCAGGCGCACATAGAATCTTGTGCCCCTTGGGTTGTAGCGCACGGCGTTGTCTGCGAGGTTGAAGATCACCCGGTTCAGCCGCTCGCGGTCGATCATCGCGTAGAACGGCTCCTCGGGGATGTCGAATTCGCACGCAAACCCGGCGTGCTCGAGGGATGGCAGGATCTCGCCGCATGCAAGCCTGAGAACCTCGCAGGCGTCTAGGCGCTGCATGTTCAGGCGGAACGCGGGACTTTCGAGCCTCGACAGCTCGAACAGCTCGTTTAATAGCGCGCTGGCGCGGCGGCTGTTCTTGTGAATCACCTCGAGATAGCCGCGGGTCGGCTCGCTGAGGGAGTTTCCCCGCTTCAGGCAGAGTTCCGCGTAGCCCGCGACGCTTGCCAGCGGGTTTTTCAGATCGTGTGATACGTCCAGAATCAGTTTCTTTCGCTCCTCCTCCGACCGTTGCCGCAGCGTGATCTCGCTTTCGATCCGTTCCGCCATGTCGTTGAAGGTCGCTTGAAGCTCCGCGAATTCGTTTTTCAGGTGCAGATCGACCCGCGCCGAATAGTCGCCCTCCCGGAGCCGCCGCGTGCCCTCCGTGAGCTTGCGCAAAGGGCCCACGATGCGCCGCGAGGTGATCCGGGAATAGACCGCCGCGAACGCCGCAAGGAGCAGGAAGTAGAAGATCGCGACCGCGATAAACGCGGCGGACACATTTCCGATGTCCCTCGACGCCGCTTCCCGGTTGAACGCCAGCGCGAAGTCGAGCCGGATGGACGTCGGGAATGTGACGATCAGCCAAAAACCGCCTTTCTCGTTGTAAGAGACGTCGTGGTGGAACGGTGTTCCGATCGCGCGGCTTCGAACCAGAAAATCGGTGAAGCTTTTGGCTGTGAGTGCCTTTTCCCCGAAAGGATCGAGCCCTTCCGAGCGGACGACGCTGTAACGCCCGTCCACCACCTGCAAGCCGCCGCCATTTTGAACCACTGGCGTCGCGTCGATCAGCGCGTAATCGTCCCGCATCAGCGCGTCGGCGGGGTATCGGTTTTTCATGAGCGTCTTTGAAATAACGTCGCTCGCGAAGGACAGGAGCAGAAACGCGAACAGCGCCGCCACGATCGACAGCAAGAACGCGATCAGGTAATTCACCAGAAACTGGCGCTTTAGTCCGCCTCTCATCGCTTGACCCCCGCCTTGTGAAGCTTATAGCCCAGTCCGCGCACGGTGATGATGTACTTGGGGTTCTGCGGATCGGATTCGATCTTGTTGCGCAGATGGCTGATGTGCACCATGACCGTGTTGTCGTCGAAGTAGTAGTCGTCTTCCCACACTGCGTTGTAGAGCTGCTTTTTCGTGAACACCCGCTCCGGGTGCTCCATCAGGTACAAGAGCAGCTTGTACTCCTTGGCGTTCAGATCGATGGGCCTCTCGTCCCGGTACGCGCAGCAGGTGTCCCGGTCGACGCGCAGCGCGCCGTACGCGAGCGCGGAGCGATCCTCCTTCGGCGCGTCGTACTTCCGATTCCTGCGCAGCTGCGCGCCGACCCGCGCGATCAGTTCGCTCATCGAGAAGGGCTTTGAAAGGTAGTCGTCCGCGCCCATGCCCAGCCCCATCACCTTGTCCACATCCTCGCCGCGCGCGGTCAGGAAGATGACGGGCACGGTGCTCTTTTCCCGGATTTTGACAAGCAGGTTGAATCCGTCGAGCCTGGGCATCATCACGTCCAGGATGGCCAGATCGACGACTTCGCTGGAAAAGATCTCGAGCGCCGCGATGCCGTCCGCGGCCGGAAACACGCGATAACCCTCGTCCTCCAGGCTGATGGCCAAAAGCGTTCGGATGTCGGCCTCGTCCTCCGCGACCAGTATGTTCAAAGGAGGCACCTCCTCGCAGCATTTCTTTGCCCACAGTATACCATACATCCCCGCGCGGCGGAATCGGCGCGATGCCGATTTAAGGCGCATTTAAGGCGCGCGCGGGACGCGCTTCAGGTTGATCCGGCACAATGGGGGAAGAACATCGAGGAGGAATGACCATGCGTAGAATTGCCTTTGGGTTGTCTCTTTTTCTCGCGCTCCTCGCGGGCGTACCCGCGTTGGCGCAAAGCGAACTGGTCGGTACAATGATAGAGGAAGTGGAAGCGCTGACAGGCCCGGACGGCGCGAAAGCCGCGATCCTCGCAGTGGTTGAGGATGGCCATGTGACGTTCGCGGGCGGATTCGGCTGGGCGGACGAGGCGATGAACATTGCGGCTTCGGAGAACGTCGCGTTTCGAATCGGCTCTGTCTCAAAGACATTTGTCGCGGTGGCGGCGCAGTTGTGCGCGCAGCGGGGGTTGATCGACATGGACCAGGACATCGCAGCCTATCTCGAGCCGGATTTTCCCTCGTTCGAGCGGCCGGTCACCATGCGCCAGCTTCTGACCCACTCCGCCGGATTCGAAGACCTGGTGACGGGCATGGCGGTACCAAACGTCAGTGACACGCTGCCCCTGTGCGTCAGCGTCCGGCGGTACAGGCCCGAGCAGAGTCTCGCGCCGGGGGTGTGCTCCTACTCCAACTATGGCATCGCGCTGGCCGCTTACGTGGTCGAGCGCGTCGCGGATCAGGACTTCGCCGCGCTCTGCCGCGCGGAGATCTTTCTGCCGCTGGGCATGGCGCACACCACCTTCGAGCACATGCACGACGTCGCCTATGTGGCAAAGCCCTACCTCCCGGACGGCCGGGAGACGATAGAGCCCTACATGAACCTCTACCCGGAGGGCTCTGCGGTATCGACCGCCGCGGACATGGCCGCCTATATGCTCTGGCTTACCGACCCGAACGACGAGCGCGTCTTGTCGGCCTCGTCGAAGGAGCAGCTGTTTGCGCGGCAGTACGCGATGTCGGACGAGCTACCAGGCATGGGCTATGCCTGGAACCGGAAGGAGCAAAACGGCCTGACGTACTTTGACAAGAAGGGCGAAACCCTCCACTTCTACAGCCGGATCGCGCTGTATCCGGAAAAGAGGACAGGCGTGTTCCTGTCGGTGAATACCTACCTGCCGGAAGAGAGGATCGACGGCTCGATGCGCGCGGCGACGGACGCGCTGTATGGGCGCGCGGAATACGGGGAGGGCTGGGCGACCTTCGACATTGCGGGTGTTTATGCAAACAACTGGTCGAGCGCCGAGACGGCGGAAAAGATCCTCCGGTACGTCGTGCCGCGAAAGCTGCTGCGCGTGGAGGGTTCGGCAGAGGAAGGCTACTCGATTGCCGGGCAGGCGCTGACGCCGGTGGGAGAGGACGAATACATGTCGCCGATGGGCGTCGTCCGGTTCGTGAAGAAAAACGGGCAGACCCTGATCGCCACTCAGTCCGCGATCACCTATACGAAGGTTCCCTTCTGGCAGGCGAGGGGCGTCCAGGCACCCGTTCCGGTGCTTTCCGGCGCGCTGCTTCTCCTGACGCTGGTCTTCGCGGCGGTTGCGCCCCTTCGCGGCCGGAAAAGGCGGGACAATCTCCTGATCGCATCTCTGGCGCTTGAAATCGCGCTTCTGTGCGCGCTGTGCGCGACCATCGTCCATGGGATCCTGTCTTTCCGGTTGCTGGACTTCACGATACCGATGCGCGTTCTGGGTTGGGGGATCGTCGCGGCAGCGGTCTTCGGCGCGTGGCGGGCGCGGGCGGCTCGAGGTCTGCTGCGGCCGGTCGCGGGTCTGTGGATCCTTACGAGTCTCGTGCTGATCGCGCAAATGGGCTGGATGCGCATCCTGGCGTAGAGGGCCTTTTTGCGAATCCGACATGCGCAGAAGGACGGATGCGCAATGCTTCCGGGCACTGTGATCGGAGGAGATAAGACAGAGCGACAGAAAAGCCCGGAGACCGGGCTTTTTTGTCGTTTTGGAGCTGGAAGCCGTTGCGTTTGGGGTATATAATCATCGTAACGAGAAATGCGCACGGTACAAGTTTGCCGCTGGCGGATGGGATGAGAGCGGGTTCTCTGCGCGAGGCAGATGGCAATCATGGATTGGAACGAAAGGGGCAAGCGATTCATGGACCGCAAAACGTACGAATACGCGGCGATCATTCGGAAAGTACCCGACGTGGACGGCGCATATGTGGACTTCCCATATGATGTGAGGGTCGAGTTTGGCAAGGGCAGAGTCAAGGTCCATGCGACCTTTGACGGAGTGGCTTATGACGGGAGCGTCGTTCATATGGGGGTGCGAAATGCCGACGGATCGATTTGTTATATCATCGGAATGCGCAAGGACATCCGCGCAAAAATCGGAAAACAGCCGGGCGACAGCGTGAGGGTTACGATTACGGAAAGGGAAGGGTGAATGCGTGATGTGGAAATGTCCCCAGTGCGGACGTGAGTTCGCTCATGTAGATCAGAACCATTTCTGCGGCGAACCGGCAAATCATATCGACGAATATATTGCCGCGCAGCCCGATGGTGTTCGGCCATATTTAGTTGCGATACGGGATACGATTCGCGCCGCGCTGCCGGACGCGCAGGAGCGGATCTCGTGGGGCATGCCGACCTATTGGAAGACGCGCAATGTCATTCATTTTGCGGCTTACAAAAGGCATATCGGGTTGTACCCGGGCGAGAAAGCGGTCGAGCATTTCAGTGACCGCTTGCGGGAGTACAGGACAAGCAAGGGTACGGTTCAGTTTCCATATGACAAGCTGCTTCCGCTGGAACTGATTTCAGAGATGGCGAAATGGTGCCATGAAATGGCTCTTCAGAGCATGTAACGGAAGGGCAGGATTTTATGTATGGGGAATGATCATGAATGCAGGAAAACCAATCCCCTTTGGCGTTCCTTTCTCAAGGATGTGTTCATATGTTCCTTGGGAGCCTACGGGGGTCCCGAGGCGCACTTTGGCGTCTTTGCGGATCAACTGGTCATCAAGAAAAAGTATTTATCCGAGGAAGAACTGGCGGAGCTGATCGCATTGACCGGAATACTGCCCGGTCCAAGCAGCACGCAGACGATTGTCGCCATCGGCTATAAGACTGGCGGGCCGTTGTTGGCCCTTCTCACCATGCTGGTTTGGGCCTTGCCGGTGCTTGTTGTGATGACGCTGCTTTCTTTTCTGGGCGTTTTTTTGAGCGGGATGAATCTGTCGCCGGATGTGCTGCGCTACATTGGACCGATGGCCGTGGGCTTTATTGTCGTCGCTGCATACCGAATCGGGAGAAAGGTCATAAAAGACAGAAACACTTTGTATCTTTTTCTTCTTGGTGGCATCGTTACATTTTTTGTCCGGCAGCCCTGGATTTATCCACTTGTACTCATTGCCGGAGGGGCTGTAAGCGTTATCGCATCCAAAGAACGAAATCTTTGGAATCGCGTGAAAATGGCGCCACCCTGGAAATATTTGATCGCCTTTGTCGCATTCGCTTTGGGAGGTTTTCTTCTCACGCTCATATGGGATAACAGAATGGTTCATTTGTTCGAAAGCTTCTATCGTTACGGCTATCTGGTGATCGGGGGCGGACAAGTTGTGGTGCCGATGATGCACAGCGAATTGGTGGAAGCGTATCGGTACATGACAGATCAGGAATTTCTGACCGGTTTCGGGCTCGTCCAGGGGCTGCCGGGGCCGATGTTCAGTTTCAGCGCGTATGCCGGGGGGATGGCGGCGCGGGGAGGAAGCGTTTTCACGCAAATCCTGGGTGCGGCCGCAGGGGGGATTGGCATATTTCTGCCGGGGATTCTACTGATTTATTTCGTCTATCCTATCTGGGAAAGCCTGAAGAACATCCATGGAATTCGAATCTCTTTAAACGGAATTACCGCCGTAGCGGGCGGACTGATCGCCTTGGCTGGCGTCGTCCTGATGCAGAAGAGCGGATTGACAGTCGACAACGTTCTCGTCATGAGCGTTACCGTGATTCTTCTGCTCACAAAAAAAATCCCGGCGCCGCTGATTGTGCTGGCGGCGATTGCAGCGGGCTTCATTTGATAAGTGAAGGGTACTTGGAGAAAAGGATTGGGGATGGCAAAAAGGAGGGGCATGCGCATGGCAAACTTTGCGGGCCTGGAACGGGCAATGGAGCGTTATCTGGAACGGGACTGGCTGGGAGGGTACAGCGTCTATCTTTCCCATGCGGACGAGCCGCCAAATGTGCGGTACGCAGGGTACGCTGACCGGGACGCGGGGATCCCGATCCGGGAGAACACCCTGTTTCGGATCATGTCGATGGCAAAGCCCATGACGGCCGCTGCCGCCATGGCGCTCGTAGAGCGGGGAAAATTGCGCCTGGACGATCCCGTCCGGAAATATGTGCCGTGCACGCAGTGGGTGTATGACGGGAATGGAGGCAAGATGCCCTTGCCCGCAGACCGGGATCTGACGGTTATGCACCTCCTAAATCACACCAACGGCCTGGGCATGTCGGACGCGCACATGGAGGAGATCTTCCGGGCCACGCAGGGAAGGAACGAGGGGCTGGCCATGTGGGCGGAGGCCGCAGCCGCGGTGCCGCTGGAATTTATGCCGGGCACTCGAACGGGGTACAGCAGTTATGTCGGCTTTACGCTTCTGGGACATGTGCTGGAGGCGGCGGCAGGCATGCCCTTCCGGGATGTCCTTCGGATCTACCTGCACGAGCCGCTGGGCATGGAACCGCCGATGTTCCACCTAAAAAAAGACGAGATGCCTCGGCTATCCCGGGTCTACGAAACCACGGAGGAAGGGCTTGCGGCGATGCCCCTGAATTATTTCCCGAGTCCATATCCGGAGGATGTTCCCCTGGATTCGGGCGCGGGCGGCGTGTTCATGACCTTGGGGGACGGCGCCAGATTTGCGGGCATGTTGGCCGGGGAGGGTACGTGGAACGGCGTGCGCGTCCTGAAGCCCGAGACGGTGAGAGCCATGACGACAAACACATTGGCGCCGGGTTTGTTTCCGGAACCGGGCGTGCGTTGGGGCATCGGGCTGGCCCTGTATGGCGATACGGAAGCATATCCCTATGCGCCGGGAAGCTTCGGCTGGGGCGGCTATTACGGCAACAAGTTCTGGGTGGACCCGGCGCGCCGGCTGTTTGCGGTGTACATGTTCAACGTCGTTGGAGGGCAGAAGGACGAGATGCGGCGCATCATCGAACGGGAGGTATACGCGGGGTTGAATGCCTGAAGAAGGGCCGCCTGCGTTTATGCGGAGCATGGCCATGATCGGCATTTGAAACGCTCCTGCAAGGTCGATGGACCCGGCGCGTTGGACTGAAGACATCACCTTGATTCATTCCGGCTCGTGCCCCGCGTAGCCGGGCAGACTTTGGGCAAACGCACCCGACGATCGCGATCGTCGGGTGCGCACTCTTTGGCTCCGAATCGGATGCAACTAACGATGACATCGATGCCGGACGGCACATGCGGAAGTCCAACTAAGAAAATGGGAGGAAGATGCGGAATGCCAGGCGGCGTGCGGCAGCGGGAACCTTGCCATTCAAAATGAGTATGATATAGAGGCTCCCCATTATAAAACAGGAGGAGACTGAACTTGTGTTGTTCGAATCAAGAGGAGCAATGCCGTAGATGCGTTCCGCTGGAAACGTGCATTCGCTGCGTCCAGCTTGCGGTTGCGTATGTCCCTTTTCAGCAGTATTGCGGCGTATGGTCGCCCTGCAGGTCTCTCGCGACCGGCACGGCGTTTCCCGAGCTCTACAGCCCTTACCGCAGGATAGAGTATGTCAATCTCGAGCCGGAAGTGACGTGTTCCCCGCCAATCCGTTGCGGGGTGGCGCAGGATGGGAGGACTTGCCGTGGATAGAGACATGATTTTGAGAGAATTGATGGAGCTTGATTTTATGGCGGTCGACCTTCAGCTATTTCTCGACACGCACCCGAACGATCGGGAGGCGCTCGAAACGTATAACAGCGTGATCGAGCGCGCGAATGAATTCAGAAGACGGTACGAAGCGATGTGCGGCCCTCTGTACTCCTATCGGTCCTTCAATCCGGAGTGCTGGAAATGGTACAGGGATCCCTGGCCGTGGCAGTATGGCTTCAATATGGAACTGCCGGAGGAGTGCTGCTGAATGTGGATTTATGAAAAGAAGCTGGAGTACCCGATCAAGATCAAGAACCCGAATCCCGCGATGGCGAAGGTCATCCTCACGCAGTACGGCGGTCCCGATGGAGAACTCGCCGCATCCCTCCGGTATCTGAGCCAGCGGTTCTCCATGGTGACCCCGGAAGCCCGCGCGGTTCTCAACGATATCGGCACAGAGGAACTCGCGCATCTGGAGATGATCGGCAGCATGGTCAGGCAGCTCACGAAGAACGCCAGCATCGAATCCATTCAGGAAGCTGGCCTCGACGCGTATTATGCCGATCACGACAAGGCGGTCTATCCCGTGAGCGCCGCCGGCGTTCCCTTTACGGCGGCGTATCTGCAATCGAAAGGCGACCCGGTCGCCGACCTGACGGAAGACATGGCCGCGGAGCAGAAGGCCCGCGCAACCTATCAATGGCTCATCAACCTTTCCGATGACCCCGACGTGATCGATCCGCTCAAGTTCCTTCGGGAGCGCGAGATCGTACACTTCCAGCGGTTTGGAGAGGCGCTGCGCATCGTCCAGGATTTCCTGGATCGCCAAAGGATATTCCCGGTCGGTCCATCTCCGTTGCCTGAGTGACCAACCGATGAGATAGGGGGAGCCTTTCTGACAGGCTCCTCCGTTTTTTTGGGATCCTCCGAATGACGTGAATACCACGAGAAAAGCCGCCGTATTTCTGCACGGCGCGTTTGGGTACGAAACGGACGGGATCAGCGGCGCGTCTCCCTACGCCGTGGGCAGATCACCCTGAATTAGCACGGCCCGCGTCGGCGCGCCGTCCGCACCCTCGATCTTCACCGGCAGCGCGATGAGCAGGTATCGCCCCGGTTCGACGTGCGCGAGCCGCAGGCCTTCCAGAATGACGATTTCATTCCTTAAAAGGGTGATGTGCGTCTCGTGGCCGGGCTGGGCGCGCTCGATGCCGAGGGCGTCGGTGCCTACGCCGCCGACGCGAAGCGAAGCAAGATACTCCGCGCCGCTCCTTTCGAGGTACACAAAATCCTCCCGCCACTTTTGGTGCGCGGAGTTGCTCGTCTTGAAAAGCAGGAAGTCCCCTTCCCGGATGCTCAGGTCCTCGAGGTCGCCGCGCGTGATCTTCTCCTCCACATGCGTCAGATCCAGCACGCGGCAGGGTGTAATGAGGCGCTCAAGCGGCAGAAACTCGGTGGGCCAGCCGCCCTGGATCATGTGAAACGGCGAATCCAGATGCGTGCCGGTGTGGAGGTTCATATAGAGCGCGGACTCGTTGCTATTGTCGGGGGGGATGCTGCGCTCCACCGTATGGACGGGACGCTTTTTCGGGTCGTCGTGGTAGACAGGCATGTCGGAGCGGACTGTCATGGAAATGTCGATGACGCGCATGGTATGTCCTCCCTTGTTGAAATTAGCACCCCGCCTCGATGTCCCACCAGTGGCGGCCGTCCTGGGCCAGCATCCGGTCGGCGGCCTCTGGTCCACGGGAGCCGGCGGGGTAGCTGGCGAGACGGTTGACGTACTGGTCGCAGTTGCTCTCCAGACTCTCGATGAAGCGCCAGGAGTGCTCCAGCTCATCCCAGCGGGTAAACAGCGAGGAGTTGGCACGCAGGGCCTCCAGGATGAGCTGCTCGTAGGCCTCGGGCACGTTGCCCTGGTAGCGGCTGCTCTGGCAGTAGTTGAGCTCCACGCGCTCCATCCGGAACTCGTTGCCCGGGCGCTTCGCGTTGATCTGGAAATGCATGCCCTCCGAGGGCTGCACCTGAATGACCAAGAGGTTCGGCGGCTGGCCCTCGAACTCTGGGTAGAAATTGACGCCCGCCAGACGCTTAAACTCGATGACGATCTGCGTGCGGGTCTCGTGGAGGCGCTTGCCCGCGCGGATGTAGATGGGCACGCCGCCCCAGCGGAAATTATCCACGTTGGCCGTGAGCGCGATGTAGGTTGGCACCTTGGAATCGGCGGCCACCTTCGCCTCCTCCCGGTAGGCGGGTACCTCCGCGTCCCTGACGATGCCGCGGCCGTACTGCCCCATCACGACGCCTCTGCAGGGGGGGACTTGGCCGAAGCGCCGCAGGGAGCGCAGGGCCTTAACCTTTTCGTCGCGCACGGATTCCGGCATCAGGTCGACCGGCGGTTCCATGGTGATGAGCGCGAGCATCTGCAAGAGGTGGTTTTGAAGCATATCCCGCAGGATGCCGGACTGCTCGTAGTAGTCGCCGCGCGTCTCCACGCCGAGGGTTTCGGTGGACGTGATCTGGATGTTGTCGATGTAGTGATGGTTCCACAGGGGCTCAAACAGAGAGTTGCCGAAGCGGATGGCAAGAATGTTGCGGATCATCTCCTTGCCCAGGTAGTGATCGATGCGGTAGACCTGCTTCTCCGTCAGCGCCTGGGAGATGGTGTCGTTGAGGGCGCGGGCGGAGGACAGATCCCGGCCGAAGGGCTTCTCGATCATGACGCGGTGGGCGGGGTTTCCCCTTTCGACAAGCGCGTGCGCGCTCAGGTGTCCAACGATGGGGCCGAAGTGCTCCGGACCCACGGCCAGAAAAAACAATCGCACCGCGGGGGAACGGTACAGCGCTTCGTTTTGCGCCAGCCAGTCGTGCAGCTCCCGATAGCTGTCGGGCTGGCTGACAAATTCCATCTTCCGGTAGTGAAGGAGGCTGAGGAAATTGGTAAGCCGCTCCTCGTCCACTCCGGTGCGCGAGTAGGCCGCGATGGAGGTCCTGGCGCTCTGCCGGTAGCTCTCGTCGTCCATGGGTCTTCTGCCGATTGAGATGATGGAGGTCTCCCGCGGCAGGCGGCCGTCCGCCAGCAGGTGGTAGAGCGCGGGAAGAAGTTTGCGGTGGGTTAAATCGCCCGTGCCGCCAAATATCATCATCAAAAGGGACTGATCCCCGTCCTTTTCATTGTTCATGAACACTGCAAGCATCCTTTCCGGTCCGTATGGTGGCTAGGAACAATATACCACGAAAACGCGGAAACGTCACAGGGAAAAGGATGCGCTCCGCGTCATTTTACGATGTCCGTCGTCGGACCGAACGGCCCGTTTGCCGCCCTGCGCACATCTTTTCATTGGCATGGCGCCAGTTTTTGATTATAATAGGAAAATGAAGGATGAGCGGGGCAACCGCGAATCCGAAGTGTTCTCGAAACGGACATCATCCGCCGAACGGCGGAGGAGGAGGCACATGAGCGGCAAAATCGTGTTGAATCTCGCGATGAGCATCGACGGATACATCGCGGACGAGGACGGGGGGTACGACTGGATCACGGGGGACGGGGACAATCGGCTCAACACGCCCGAGAAATGGGACTTTGGGGCGTTTCTCGCGCGGGTGGATGCGGTCGTCATGGGCAGGGCGTGTTTTGATCAGAACATGCATCTGGAGCATACCGCGCGGCGCGTCTTCGTCGCGACGAGCGCGCCGCGCGCGGACTTCGACAACGTTCGCTTCCTAAGCGGCGATGTCGTCGGGCGGATTCTGAAGGAGCGGGAGAAGGCGGCGGGGGACATCTACCTCTTTGGGGGTGGGAAGCTTGTCGACGCGTTTCTCAAGGCGGACATCGTGGACGAGTTCATCATCGGCGTCATCCCGATTCTGCTGGGGAAAGGAAGGCCGCTGTTTTACGGGAACAGTCCCACGGTCAGGCTCAGGCTCGTGGAGTACATCGTCGAGGAAGGAGTCGTCATTCTCCGGTATGTGAAGCGCGAGGCGTGAACAAGCTTTTCATGTTGGGTGTGATGCGCGATCTCGGATAGGCAATGGAGATAGCCTTTAATGTGAAGGACTTATATTGATACAACTGATTGTCGTTCTGAAAAAAGACGACAATCAGTTTTTTCTTTCCTTTTGGGCAAACTGAATGCGCGCGCGTCACGCGGATTTGAGATTCTCTTGATTTTCCGGCGGTGGCGCGCGAATCAAGCATGGCTTAAAATGGATATGACCGCGGCGCGGCCGCGCAGCATGGACAAGGGTGGGATTGCGGAAATGCTATACGGACTCGTGGATCTCGGCGCGAACTCGATCCGGCTCTCGATCTACCGCGCGGAGGGGGAACGCGTGCTGCCGCTCATCAGCAGGAAAGAGACGGCGGGACTCTCCGCTTACGTCGCCGGGGGCGCGCTTTCAAAGGCGGGCATCGAGAAGGCCTGCCGGGTGCTCTCGGGCTTCCGCGAGATCCTTGAAAACTTCGGCATCGAGAGGATGCACGTTTTCGCGACCGCGTCCCTCAGAAACATCACGAACACCGAGGAAGCGGTGGAGCGGATTCAAAAGGCGACCGGGATTCTCGTGGACGTGCTCTCTGGTGCGGACGAGGCGAGGCTTGATTACGTCGGCGCGTCGCGCGGCGCGGGAATCCTGGACGGGCTTTTGTTCGACATCGGCGGCGGCAGCACGGAACTGGCCGAATTTGAGGAGGGCCAGGTCGTCTCTGCGGCGAGCATGCCAGTTGGTTCCCTCAACATGTACCTGAAAAGCGCGCAGGGCGGTCTCATCCCGGACAAGGCCGCGCTGCGGGCCATCCGGACGGACGTGCGCGCGGAGCTCGACAAGCTCTCCTTCGCGCGCGACGAATACCCGAGGATCTACGGCGTCGGCGGCACGATCCGCGCGACCGCGAAGCTCGCGAACGACCTGTACGCGCTGGCACCCGATAACCGCGAGATCAGCTATGAAAACCTCAGGGAGATCCTGCGCCTGTTCCGTGCGTCGAAACGGACGGCGCTCGAGGCGATTCTCCGGATCGCACCGGAGCGCGTCCATACGCTGATCCCCGGCATGACGATACTCAGGACCGTCATGAAGCGCTTCTCCGGGGACGGAATCCTTGCGGGCGATTGCGGCGTACGCGAGGGCTATCTGTACGAAAGAGTGTTGGGGGGAAAGGTCGATGCAGACGTATGACGCGCTCTTCACACAGAACCGCGAGCTTTCCTGGCTCCGCTTCAACGAGCGCGTGCTGATGGAGACAGCGGACTCGTCCGTGCCTCTCCTCGAAAAGCTCAGGTTCCTCTCCATTTTCACGAGCAATCTCGACGAGTTTTTCATGATTCGCGTCGGGAGCCTTCTCGACCTCTCGCTTTTGGACGATGTGCACATGGACAACAAGTCCGGCATGACCGCGCGGGAACAGCTCGCGAAGGTCTACACGGCCGTGCGCCGACTGTACGCGCTGCGCGACGGCATCCATGATTCGCTCGCGGAGAGGCTCAGGGAATACGATGTCTACGATCTCGGGTGCGCCGAGCTCGAGGCGGGCGAACGGAAATTTGTGCGCGACTACTTCGATTCCTTCGTCGCGCCCGTCCTCTCCCCGCAGATCATGGACGCGCACCATCCGTTTCCCCATCTGGTCAACAAGTCGCTGAACGTCGGCGTGCGGCTTGAGGCGAAGGGGGGAAAGCGCTTCGGGCTCATTCCGGTACCGAGGTCGTTGCCCCGCCTCGTATATTTACCAGGCGGGAGCGTGCGCTTCGTCCGCATGGAGGAGATCGTCCTCGAGAACGTGGAGAGAATATTTGAACGCTGCGACACGGTGGAAAAGACTGTTCTCTCCGTCACGCGCAACGCTGACATCAATCCCGACGACGAGGCCTTCGAACTGGAGGAGGACTTCCGGCTTCACATGAAAAAGGTGCTCAAGAGGCGCGCCCGGCTCGCGCCCGTGCGGCTGGAGGCGCGCGACAGACTGTCGGGTGAGTTTATGAAATACTTATTGTCGCGGCTTGATCTGAAGGGGGAGCAGGCGTACGTGAGCCGCGCTCCCATCGAGATGAGCTACGCCTACGGGATCGAGCAAAAGCTTTCCCAGCCCATGCGGCGCGCGCTTCTCTACGCGCCCTACAAGCCGCATTGGCCGGCAGGCATCGACGACAGGGAGCCGATGTTCCGCCAGATCCAGAAGCGCGACATTCTGCTCTTTCATCCCTACGAGAGTATCGAGCCGTTCCTGAAGCTCGTTCGGGAGGCGGCGTCCGACCCCGCGGTCATTTCCATCAAAATCGCGCTCTACCGGATCGACAAGCAGTCCCGGCTCGCGGAGACGCTCATCATGGCGGCCGAGAATGGGCGCGACGTGACCGTCATGATGGAGCTCCGGGCCCGCTTCGACGAGGAGAACAACATCGAATGGGCGGAGCGGCTCGAGGAGGCGGGCTGCCGCGTGCTCTACGGCGTCGACGGCATCAAGGCGCATTCCAAGATCTGCCTCATTACCCGGCGCGAGAAGAACAGGCTCCAATATTTTACGCAGATCGGGACGGGAAACTACAATGAAAAGACCGCCGCCATCTATTCGGACCTTTCCTTCATGACGGCGAACCGCGAGATCGGCGCGGATGCGGCGGCATTTTTTAAGAACATTGCCATCTCGAACCTCGACGGCCAGTATCATCACCTGATGGTCGCGCCCTCGGGCTTTAAAAAGGGCATCCTTGCGCTCATTCAGGGGGAGACCGACAAGGCGCTTCGGGGGGAGGCGTGCGCGATCCGCATCAAGGTCAACTCCATCACCGACCGCGAGGTGATCGACAAACTCTCGGAGGCCTCGCGCGCGGGGGTAAAGGTCGATCTGATCGTGCGGGGGATCTGCTGCATCCTGCCGGGAATCCCGGAGCGGACGGAGAACATCACGGTCACGACCATCGTCGGACGCTTCCTTGAGCACGCGCGGGTGTACGCGTTCGGCGCGGGGGACGACGCCCTCGTTTACATTGCTTCCGCCGACCTCATGACGCGCAACACCGAAAGGCGGGTGGAGATCGCCTGCCCGATCCTCGACGGAGGCCTCAGAAGCCGTGTGCTCGGCATCCTCCGCGCGCAGATGGCGGATGACGCGAAGGCGCGGCGGATCGCGCCCGACGGCACGTACATCCGGCCGCCCGAGAACCCGGACGGTCCGTTCGACGCGCAGGAGCGCTTCCTGCGCGCGGCGGAGGAAAACCGGAGGCCGGAGGGACAGGCCGGGATGCTCGCGCGCATCGCGCGGCGGGTGCACGGCGGCCGTTTCGGTTGATCGGCGGGCCCATTTTGTGTATAATAAGCGTACAATGTCGGAGGGGGGTTGTACGCTTGTCTTGTTATGTACATACGAATCTCGTCGCCCGGGACGCTAGGACGCTCATCGATTTTTACAGGGACGCGTTCGGCTGCGAGAGCGTCGGCGAGACGCGCGATCTCTCCGGCGACTGGCTCGACCGGCTGACGGGCATTCCAGGCGCGCATATTGTCGGGGAGCACCTCGCGCAGCCCGGCACGGGCGGGAAGGTCACCCTCGAAATCTTCCAATACGCCGGAGACCCGCCGGAGAGCCCGCGCCGCCTGAACGCGCCGGGCTTCGGGCATATCGCCTTCGCGGTGGACGACGTGGCGGGAACGCTCGCGGAAGTGATCGCGCGTGGCGGCGGGCAGGTCGGCGAGCTGGTGTCCGTCGATTATGCGGACGGCAGGCGGCTCACGGTCGTGTACGCGACGGACCCCGAGGGGAACGTGGTGGAGCTCCAGAGCTGGGGCGGGGGCGCGCGATGAGAAAAACCGGGGAAGCCAGCGAGGACGCGATGATCCTTGCGTTTCTGGAGATGGAGTACGCGTCCGACCGCTTTTGCGCGCAGATCGCGCGGGCGCTTCAGAACCGGGGTGCGGGAGCGGCGCTCATTGAGAGAGGGGATCTCTCCGACCGCGCGGAGAACGCGCTGCGGCGGGAGGTACTCGGCGACTTTCGCGGCTACGGAAGGGACGAGGGGCTGTTCGAGCGCTTTCCCAGCGGCGTTCGCTGGGAGTGGGCGAGTCTTAGCGGCGACGATCTTGAGAAGATCAGGTACGTCGATTACAGCTACTGGAACGAGCTGAGCGAGCATACGCGTTCGCCGCTGCGCGCCGCGGAGGCGATCCGGGCGGGCAAAACATCCTGCGGCGTGCCAAACGACGGTTTTTTCGAGGCGCTTGCGCATTTGCGGCGCGGCGGCGCGTTTCCGCCGCTGATCGCGCTGACGGACGCGCGCGCGGCGCGCTACGAACTGCTCGAAGGGCACAAGCGCGTCACGGCGTACGCGCTTGCGCCGGAGCTGTTCCGGGAAGTCCGCGCGCTCATGGGGTTCTGTGGCGAAACCGCGCTGCGGCGCTGGCGCGGGGATTGAAAAAAGCGGGAGGGGACGGCGTGGACAATCCGTGGAAGCACATCGACCTTGGCGAATACGAGAGCCACATGCGGCTCGATTCCGTGGGGCAGCTTCAGGCGATCAGCCGTATGACGGGGGACCAGCTCGCGCGCTACCCTGTCAAAACGGCGGCGATATTGGGCGTCGCGGGCGGGAATGGGCTTGAGCACGCGGCTGCGGGGCAATTTGAAGCGATCTATGGGATCGACGTGAATCCCGCCTACCTCGCCGAATGCGGGCGGCGGTTCCCGCACCTCGCGGGCATTCTGCGGCTCTTGGAGGCGGATGTGAGCGATCCGCTCGCCCGGCTCCCATGCGCCGAGCTCGTCGTCGCAAACCTCTTTGTCGAATACGTCGGCTGCGCGGCATTCGCGCGTGCGGTCGTGAAAATGGAAGCAAGGTACGTTTCCTGCGGGATTCAAATCGATGCGGGCGAAGACTTCGTGTCCGATTCGCCCCACATGCGCATCTTCGACGGGCTCTCCGCGATCCACGCGTCCGTGGATGAGACGGCGCTTGCCGCACGCATGCGCGAGGCGGGGTACGAGTCGATTCTGCGGGAGGAGGAGCCGCTGCCGAACGGGAAGGAGCTCGTCCGGCTCGACTTCCGCCGGCCGGAGGTGAAATGATGGAATTGCCGTTGGCGCTCAAGGGTGCGGTCGAGCGGAGGCTCGCGGGCGCGGACATGAGGCGCATGGCGCGCGTCTCGGAGGAGATTTCCGAGCGATACCGCGCGGCAGACGGGCGCGGGGCGCCTCTGATCTCGCGGGCGGACGAGGCGCTCGCGTATTCCGCCGTGCGGATGCCCGCGACCTTCGGCGCGGCGAAGACGGCGCTGGCGCGCGCGCTCGAGGCGGTCGATTTCGACATCCGTTCGCTCATCGACGCGGGCGCGGGCACGGGCACGGCGACCTGGGCGGCGGCGGGGCTCCTGAGTCTTCAGGAGATTACCTGCCTCGAGCGCGCGGACGCGATGCTGGAGCTGGGGCAATCGCTGATGGAGGACGGCCCGGCCGCGCGCTGGGTGAAGTGCGATCTGTCCGCGCAGCCGATCCCGGAGAGGGCGGATCTCGTCGTCGCGTCGTACGCGCTCAACGAGCTGAACGAGGAAGGCCGCCTGCGCGCCATCGAAAAGCTGTGGGGCGCGGCGGAGAAAATGCTGATCATCGTGGAGCCGGGCACCCCGGCGTGTTACCGCCAGATCATGAAGGCGCGGGAATTTTTGACCGGCATGGGCGCGCATGTCGCCGCGCCCTGTCCCCACGGGGACGTATGCCCCTTGCCGGAGGGGGATTGGTGCCACTTCTCCTGCCGGATCGCGCGCGGGCGGCTGCACAAGCAACTCAAGGGGGTCGACGTGCCCTACGAGGACGAGAAGTTTTCGTATGCGGCGTTCGTGCGGGAGAACTCCGCTCGTCCGCACGCGCGCGTCATCCGGCATCCGCTCGCCGAAAAGGGGCGGATTACGGTCGACCTATGCGGAACTTCGGGGCTCCAAAGGCGCGCCTATCTGAAGCGCGACGAATCGTACAAGATGGCCCGGAAGCTTTCATGGGGGGATGGGATCGGATGAGGACGCTCATTCTGAACGGCTCGCCGCGCCCGAACGGCGACACGGCGGCGCTCATCGGGGCGCTCCGGGAGACGATCTTGGGCGAGGTGCGGGAGCTATCGGCGTTTTACGACAATCTCTCGCCCTGCATCGACTGCCGTTGGTGCAACGAGCACATGGGCTGCGTCATCCGCGACGGCATGGACGCGGTATACGCGGACGATTATGATGTGGTCGTGGTCGCCTCGCCCCTCTACATGTCGAACCTTACCGGGCCGCTCATGAACGTCGCAAGCCGATTGCAGGCGTACTACGCGGCCCGCCGCTTCCTGAAAAGGCCGCCTGAACTGCGCAAAAAGACAGGCGTTCTTCTGCTCACGGGCGGGGGCGACGGGAGGCCGGACGACGCGATCCGGCTTGCGAAGTGGGTTTTCCGATTCCTGAACGCGGACTTTCCCGACGAGAATCTGGTTCTTTCCATGAACACGGATGCGGTTCCCGCGGCGCGGGACGATGCGGCGCTCGCGCAGGTCCGCGCCATCGCGCGGCGGCTGAACGGGGGATGAGATGAGGTACGCGGCATTTCTGCGCGGCGTGAACGTCGGCGCGCACAACCGGATCAGGATGGCGGACTTCAAGCGCGCGCTCCAAGAAATCGGGTTTTCGCGCGTCGAGACATACATTCAGAGCGGGAACGCGGCATTCGATTCGGATGAGGAGGAAGCCGCGCTCGCGGCGCAAATCAAGGGGAAGCTCGCGGCGATGGGCGTCAACGCCGACGTCGTTCTCCGCTCGGCGGACGAGATGCGCGCGATCGTCGAGGGACTCCCGTTTTTCGGCGCGGAATCGCGGCGACGGAGAATGACGAGTGGGAGAGCCTATACGTCGTTCTGTTTCCCGTTAGGCCCGACGAGACAAAAATCCGCCCGGACGCGGACGACCGGGCAGTGTTTCGCGGGCGCGAGGCGTACCTGCTGCTCGGGCGGAGCATCCGGCTCTCGAAGCTGGCGGCGGGCGTCATGAAGCTGGACAAAGCCGCCACCGCGCGCAACTGGAACACGATTCTGAAAATGAGGGAGATGACGGCTGAATGAATCACGTTTACCTCATTACGGGCGTGATGGCGGCGGGGAAGTCGACCGTTGCCGAAATGCTCGCGGCGCGGCTTCCGCGCGCCGTCCATCTGCGCGGCGACGCGTTCCGCAGGATGATCGTCTCGGGGCGCGAAGAGATGAGCGCGGACGCCTCCGACGCCGCGCTCGCCCAGCTCTACCTGCGCTACCGCATCTCCGCCATGGTCGCGGGGGAGTACCTGCGCGCGGGATTCGACGTCGTCTTGCAGGACAACTATTACGGCCAGGGGCTCACGGACATGCTGAACATGCTCGACGCTCTGCCCGTGCGCACGGTCGTCCTCTGCCCGAACGCGGAGACTGTGAAGCGGCGCGAGGCGGCGCGCGGGAAGGTCGGCTATTCCGGGTTCGCGGTGGAATCGCTCCGCGAGATGTTTCTGCGGGAGACGCCCCGGATCGGCTACTGGATCGACTCTTCGAACCAGACGCCGGAGGATACGGTCGCGGCGATCATCGAGCACTTCAGGCTTGGGGTTTGATCGCTTCCATCGGCTCGCCCCAGTTGCCCATTTTTCGCCCGTCCCAGCCGAAGTAGGTCGCGCATGTGGTGTGCACGGGCGCGATTTCGGAGATACGCTCTTCGACGGACTTCGATGTGTCCGCGAGCGCCTCGTCGCCGAGCACGTTTCTGACCCTGCACAGCATGACCTCGCCGCCGTCGAGGGGAAGGAAGGACTTCACCTCGAGCTCGAACGCGAGCGGGGAATCGGTCAGGACCGGGACGTCCAGCACATGGCCCTTCTTGATGGCCGCGCCGACGCGCATCTTCTCGGGTGAGTGGCCGTCCGTCATGCCAAAGTAGTCCGCCAGGGGCAGTATCTTCTCGGTGACGAGGCAGGCCGAGAAGATTTTGTTTTCGTGGATGCGCGCCTTTGTCAGTTTTTCGCCGCCGATGCACGCCATGACGCCCAGCTCGCCGTCCCAGATGTAGCTGAACCAGCAGAAGAGTCCGAAGTCCGGCGCGCCGTCCTCGCCGTAGGTGCCGTAGAGAAACAGCGTCTGAGGGCAGAAGTCGTTTGAAAGCTTCATGGTAACCTTGGCCATTTTCGTTTTCCTCCTTTCGATATCGGTTGCGCTTCAGCCCTGCGGTTTGATCGCGCGCATCGGCTCGCCCCAGCCGCCCATGGAGCGCCCGTCCCAGCCGAAGTAGGTCAGGTAGGTGGAGCTCACGGGAGCGATGGCGCGGATGCGCTCCTCCACGGACGCGGAGGCGTCCATGAGTTCCTCGTCGACGAGCACGTTTCGGATCCTGCACAGCATGACCTCGCTTCCGTTGAGGGGGAGAAAGGAGTTTACCTCGAGCTCATAGGCGAGCGGGGAATCGGTCAGGACCGGCACATCCAGAACCTGCCCTTTCTCGATGGCAACGTCCACCTTCATCTTCTCCGGCGAATGGCCGTCCGTCATTCCGAAATGGTCCGCGAGCGGCAGAATCCTCTCGGTGACGAGGCAGGCCGAGAAGACCTTTTTTTCATGAATGCGCTCCTTCGTCAGCTTTTCGCCGCCGATGCACGCCATGATGCCCAGCTCGCCGTCCAGTATGTAGCTGAACCAGCAAAACAGGCCGAAGTCCGGCGCGCCGTCCGCGCCATAGGTGCCGTAAAGAAAAAGCGTCAGGGGACAGAAGTTGTTCGAGTGCCGCTCGATGTCCCTTGAGACCTTAGCCATTTTTGTTTTCCTCCTCAAGATTCGTGATGATCCGGGAAAGGTATCCCTCGAACGCTTTGATCTCCGCGTCCGAAAAGCCCTTGAAGTAGATTTCGTTCATGCGGTTCGATACTAGATTGTATCTGTCCTTGAGTGCGCGCGCCTTCTCCGTCAGGTGGATGCGGATCACGCGCCGGTCCTCTTTGTCTGGGCGCCGCTCCGTAAGCCCCGCAGTCTCCATCCGGTCGAGCATGCTCGTAAGCGTGTTTTGCGCGAGGCCCGTCCGCTCTGAGAGCGCGCGCATCGGCACGCGTTCCTCCTGCCAAAGCACGTACAGGATCCGTCCCTGCGCGCCGTTGAACGCGTCGACGCCCGCGTCCGCGAGGATCCGCTCGAATATACGTCCGCTGAGCTTTGAGATTTGGCTGACCATAAACCCGCTCCGCGTTTCCTTCATTCCGCCACCTCCTGCTAGATAGAATAATACCATATAGAACTATATGCGTCAAGAGAAAACCGGCCCGAAAGAGCCGGTCAGAAAAGTTTTGTTTCAATGTAGGTTGCGAGGACCTCCATTCCCTGATTTGAAGTTCCGTTCACCACCACGTCCGCGTGCCAGCGGGTCGGCTCGATCAGCTCGTCGTGGCGGAAACGCACGGTGTCGAGGTAGCGGTTCACAACCTGGTCGTACGTCTGGCCCCACTTCATATGCTTTACGATCCGGCGCGCGAGCCGCGCGTCGCTTTCCAGGTCGACGAATACCTTGAGGTCCGCCTTCTCGCGAATCCAGTCGAGATGCAGCGCGAACAGGCCCTCGACGAGCACCAAATCGAAGTCACCCGCGCGCGCCTCTTCGAAGTCGCGCCTGAGATCGTCCAGCCGGAGGGCGTCGGGGTGATTGTGCTCGGGGTATTCGATGCCCGTGATGGGCGCGACGACCTTGGGCGTGGGGTTCTTAAAGTAGCTGTCCATGTTGAAGAGCTTGACCTTGTGGGAGTCCGCGAGAGCCTTGTCCAGCGCGTCCGCGAGCGTGGATTTGCCGCTGCACGTTCCGCCCGCGATGGCGACCACGTATGGCTTCATCTGTTTCTCTCCTTGCTTACCGTATGATTTTCTCGGGAAGGTCGAGCGCGAACCGCTTGTGGAGCCACGCCTCGGCGAGCGGGGCCCACTTCGCCGCGTCCGGATCGATCTGCGTCTTATCGACGGCCGTGGACTGATCGGCGAGCGACAGGCCGTGCGCGCCGTCCTCGAAGATGTGAACCTCGAAGGGCACGTTTGCCCGCGCGAGCGCGTCAGCCATGAGGGTGGTGTGCCGGATGGGCACGAGGCTGTCTCGGAATGTCGACCAGAGAAACGTCGGCGGCGTATTTTTGTCCACATGGCGCGCCGGGCTCACTTCGTCGAGCACTTTGTCGTCCGGCTCCCTCGTCCCGAGGAAGGCGAGGTTTGCCATATCGAAGAGCCCCCTGCCTGCCGCGTCCATTTTTGCGTTTGCTTCCTTCATGAACAGATAGTCGCTCAGCGGGTATGCGAGGATCGCCGCCGCGGGCCTCAGGTCCGATGGATTTACGCCAAACGGCTCCGACAGGACGGGCTTGTCCCAGTAGACGGAGTACATGGCGCAGTTGTGCGCACCCGCCGAGAAGCCGCAGATGGCGACCCTTTCCATGTCGACGAGCCATTCCGCTGCGTTTTTGCGGATTTCGAGCATGGCGCGCGCGATGTCCCGCATGGGTGCGGGGTGGGTCAGCCATTTCTTGGGTTCGGGATTTTCGTCGATCGCGCCCCAACCCCTGTTCTCGGAATACACCGAGTAGCGCAGAACGAACGCGTGATAGCCCATGGCGTTGAAGCGCAGCGCAACGGGCTCGCCTTCGCGGTCGGAGCAGCCGAGATACGCGCCGCCCGGACACACGATCACCGCAGGACGCCGGCCTCCGCGCAGCATCTCCGGGGAGTCGGCGAGCACATACGTGGTGAGCGTGACATCGTCCCGCCCCTCGATCAGGTTGATTCTCTCGCAGATCATGAAGTCACCTCCGGTATATGAGCATCAAAGACAATCATATCACAACGTGTGCCGCGTGTAAACGGCGCGTTTCCTCCTGATTATCAAAAATTGATTCGGAATCGGCACTCGTCCGCGCCGCCAAGGATGGTGTGCAGCTTTTCCACGCGGCAGGGCCGTTTGGGCGCGAGCGTTTCCATGACGTGAAGGACGCTCGCACGGGAGCACTCACAGATGACATCCGAAACCACGTAACCCAACGTATAAAGATCGCACAGACATTCCCCGAACGCGATCTCGTATGTACGGCCCGGTTTGACGACCAGGCCCTTGACGCCCGGCATCTCTTGGAGCCGCGCGAAGAACGCGTCGAGATCCCCGTCCGCTGCCTCAAAATGCGCGCGGAAGCGATGGATCGGGGCCGTCTCGCAGCATTCGCTTCCACAGCGGCGGAAGAACTTTTCGCATGCGGCGGGGTCCATTTCCTCCATTCCCTCCGCGAACCATCGAAACCAGTCCCTCATGAAGTCCTGCATCAGCCCATCTCCCCGATGATCTCGCCGATGCGCGCGGCGTACGCGGTCAAGCCGAGGCGTTCGTACTCGCCCCGAAGATCGGAAAGTTCCGCGCGCGCGTCCGCTCCCGCCTCCTCGTCCTCTTCAAGCAGGAAGATGACGTCCTCGAGCGTCGCATTCAGATCCGCCAGGTCCTCGGTGGCATCCAAATCGTCCAGGTCGTCCAGAAGCGCCCGCAGGCGCGCGATCAAATCCTCCATGATGGTCGCTCCTTCCGCGATGGGAGTTAACAATGTGGTGATAGAATGAACCGACATTTTCATACGGGGTACGAAAGATGAAGGACAAGGGTGTTTTTCACTCGATTGTCGCACTCGCCTGGCCGACGATTCTGGAGCAGGCGATGCAGGTCGCGGTGCAATACGTCGATTACGCGATGGTGGGCTCGGTCGGCGTCGCAGCGCTCGCCGCGGTTGGGGTCACGGGCACGGTCACCTGGCTGGTCAACAGCCCGCTTTGGGCGCTCGCGGCGGCGTTTCTTTCGTGCGTTGCGCGCGACGTGGGCGCGAAGGACTGGTGCCGCGCGCGCAGAACGGCGGCGCAGGCGGTAACGGTCTCCGCCATCGTCGGTGCGGCCATGACAGCGCTCTTTGTCTCACTGTCCCCGCTCATACCCGGCATGATGGGCGCGGAGCGGGCGATCCGCGGCGATGCGGCGACCTACTTCGCCATCGTGTGCGCGCCGCTCCTGTTCCGCTCACTCCTCATCGTGCTTGGCAGCGTGCTGCGCGGCGCGGGGGACACCCGCACGCCCATGCTCGTGAACGCCGGGCTCAACGCGCTCAACGTCCTTCTGAACTTCCTTCTCATCTATCCCGCTCGCGACATCTCTTTGTTCGGGCGCGCCGTTCACATCTGGGGCGCGGACCTCGGCGTGGCGGGGGCCGCGCTTGCGACGGCGCTCGCGTATGTGTTCGGCGGGGTGTCGATACTGGTCGCGCTGTGGCGGCACGGGGAGGTTTCCCCGGGCGGCCAGCGGTTCCGGCCTGACCGGGCGATTTTGAAGCCCTGTATCCGGATCGCCATCCCCGCGGTGCTGCAGAGGCTCACGGCCTGTCTTGGGCAAGTGACGTTCCAGTCGATGGTCAACTCTCTCGGCACGGTTGCCGCAACCGCGCACGCCACCGCCATCACCGCGGAATCCGCCTTTTATGTCCCCGGCTTCGGCATGCAGGCTGCCGCGTCTGCGCTCGTGGGGCAGGCCTACGGCGCAAAGGACGCGCTTCGCATGCGAAGACTCGCGCGGACGTTCCTTGTCATCATCGTCGTTCTCATGAGCGCGACCGGTGCGCTGTTGTTCCTGCTCGCGCGGCCCGCCATGGGCGTTTTCACGAGCGAAGGCGACGTGATCGCGCTCGGCGCGTCTGTGCTCATGATGGTGGCCGTCTCGGAGCCGGTGTACGGCGTCGCGATCATCCTCGAGGGTGTTTTCTACGGCGTCGGGGACACGAAAGGCCCGTTCGTCTTCGAGGCAGCGTGCATGTGGGGCGTCCGGATTCTCGGAACGGTTTTGTTTGTCAAGCTGTTCGGCTTCGGGCTGCGCGCCGCTTGGGGCTGCATGATCGCGCACAACGCGTCGCTCGCGGTTCTGATGGCGGTCCGCTACCGGCGCGGAAAGTGGAATCCGCTGCGGGCCTGCTAGATTTTGCGCTTCGCGCCTTCGAGGTCGTGTTCGTCCGTGCGCGGAATCCAGTCGAGGAAGGCCTCGACCTCTCGGTTCCAGAAGCGCCATTCGTGCGTATAGCCCTCGCCGACGACCCAGGTGACGTCGTAGCCGAGCTTTGTCAGATGCTCCTTGAACCGCACGTTGTCGTCGTAGAGGAAGTCCTTGTCTCCGCAGGCGAGGTAAACGGGTTTTCTCCGGTTTTCCTCCGCGCAGCTGACCGCGATTTTGTAGGGATCAAACGCTTCCGGGGCGCCTTCCCGCGCGCGCGTCGCGCCCGAGAACGAGCCGACGGCTGCGAACCGGTCCGAGCAGGCGAGGCCGTGCACCAGGGCGCCGTAACCGCCCATCGAGAGGCCCGCGATGTAAGTGTCCCTGGGCTTTGACGAGACGGGGAACATTGAGCGGACGAACTCCGGCAACTCGCGCGAGAGGAAGTCGAAGTAGTCGTCGTCGCCGCCGTGGTTGATGTATGCCTTGTTCTCGGCGGAGAGCATCACGACCGCGATGTTGCGCTCCTCGGCGAAGAGCTCGACGGAGGTGTAGCCGCTCCACGTCCTGTGGTTGTTGCCGTAGCCGTGCAAAAGATACAAAACGGGGTAGCGCGCGCCGACCTTGTGGTGCGGGTCCTTCTCCATCATTTCAGGAAAACACATCGTCGGGATGATGACCGTGAGATCGACCGCGCGCCGCAGGGTGTAGGATAGAAAATTGCACGTCAGACTTGCCATGAGGAAACCTCCTTCGGATGGGGTGATGAAATGAGGCTCGAACGGGATTTCTTTGCGCGCGACGCGCTGTCCGTCGCGCGGGATCTGGTCGGCTGCCGCGTGGTGCGTGGGGATATGTCCCTCGTCATCGCGGAGACCGAGGCGTACATGGGAGCGGGGGACACGGCCAGTCACGCGCACAAGGGGAGGACGAAGCGCACGGAGGTTTTGTTTGGGGACGCGGGGACATTGTATGTGTATCTCTGCTACGGCATTCACTGGCTTCTGAATGTCGCGGTCTCCAAAGTCGGCGATCCGCAGTGCGTGCTCATCCGCGCCGGCGTGGGTGCGAACGGACCGGGGCTCTTCACGCGCGCGCTAAGAATTGACGGAAGTCTGAATGGGGTCAGCGCGCTGACCTCGGATGGAATCTGGTTCGAACGGGGCGAGGCGTGCGCGACCGAGGAAAAAACCAGGGTCGGAATCGCGTACGCCGCCCCCGAAGACCGCGACAGATTGTGGCGCTTTGTGTTGAAATAGCGAACCTTGGTCTGTCCCCATTCAAACAGACCAAGGTTCGGGAAAATCAGATCTCGCCGATGATCTTTTTCAGCTCCTCGATGGAGTCGTCAAAGACCTCCATGGCGTTTTCGATGGTATCGGGCTTCGTGAGATCGATGCCCGCGATCTTGAGCTCCTCGATGGGATAATCGCTGCCGCCGAGGGTGAGGAACTTGAGGTACTCCGAGGAATCGCCCGTTTCGAGAATGCGCTTGGCGATGGCGACCGCGCTGCAGAAGCCCGTGGCGTACACGTAGACGTAGTAGGCGCGGTAGAAGTGCGGGATGTACGACCACTCGACCTTCACGAGATCCGGGACGCCGATCCCCTCGTAGTACTTTTCGACCAGGGACTTGTAAAGCCCGTTCAGTTCCTGCGCGGTCAGGGGCGTGCCCGCGTCGTAGAGGGCGTGCGCCTCCTTCTCGAATTCGGCAAACAGCGTCTGGCGGAACACCGTCGTGCGGAAGCCCTCCATGAAGTGGTTGAGGGTGAACGCGCGGCGCTTTTTGTCGGTCTCGGTCTTGAGAAGGTGCATGGCAAGCAGAACCTCGTTGACGGTGGAAGCCACCTCGGCGACCATGAGCGAGTAGTCGTGATTGATATACGGCTGCGTGCGGTCGGAGAGATAGGAGTGCATGGCGTGGCCCAGCTCGTGCGCGAGCGTGAACGCGTCGTCGAGGGTATCGGTGTAGTTGAGAAGAACGTACGGGTGCTTCCCGTACACGCCGCAGGAGAAGGCACCGCTCCGCTTGCCGGCGTTCTCGTACACATCGATCCATTTTTCAGAGTACGCGCGGTCGAGGAGCGCCTGATATTCCGCGCCGAGGGGCGTGAGCGCCTCCTTGACGAGCTTCTTGCTCTCCTCGAAGGGCATGTTGAATTCCACGTCCGGAATCATGGGCACGTACAGGTCGTACATGTCGAGCTCGGGCCGGGCGAGCGCGACTTTGCGAAGCTCAAGGTACTTGCGCATGGTCGGGATGCTTTTGTGGATCGCCTCGACGAGACTTGAATAGACTGAAGTCGGCACGTTGTTCGCAAAGAGTGACTTTTCAAGCGCGCTCCCGAAGCCGCGCACCTTCGCGAGATAGGAATCCATCTTGACCGAGCCCGCGTAGAGCGTCGCGTCGGTGTTGATGAAATTCTGATAGGTGCCGAATACGTTTTCAAACGCCTGCTCGCGAATCTTCCGGTCGGGGCTTTCGCGGTAGACATTGAAGTTTCCACGCGTGAGGGGCAGCTTTTCGCCTGCCTCCGTTTCGATCTCCGGGAATGCCATTTCGACGTCGGTAAGCATCTCGTAGGCGTCGGACGGCGTCGTTTGCACGTCCGCGAGCATGGCGAGCATCTTTTCGCGCTCGGCGTCGAGAGTGTGCGCGCGGCCCCGCGCGATGTCGGAAATCATGTGGCGGTAGATCGCGAGCCGGGGATCCTTGAGGAATTCGTTCAGCTTCGCCTCGTCTATCGCAAGGATCTCCGGGCTCATGAAGGACGTGGCGGAGCTCATGCGCACGATCAGGGACATCGCGCGCGCTTCGATTGTCTGGTAGTCCGCGTCGCCAGTGTCGGCGGACTTGTGGAGCATTGCGTAGATGTACACGAGCTCCGTCTTTTCGGAAGCGTCCGCGACCGTCTCGCAACCCGCGAGCAGCGCGTCCGCGGAGTCGCCCAGCGTTCCTTTGACCGTTTCGATCTTCGCGATCGCCTCGTCCGCCGCCTTGTAAGCGGCCTCCCATGCCTCGCGCGTTTCGTAGATATGCGAAAAATCCCACAGGAAGGCGGGGTTCATCTCGCTGCGCTTCTTCATATGCTCTCTCCTTTTTGGTAATCTTATGCCATTATAGCACCGCTTCCGCGACTTGTCCATGAATCGCGTTCCTTATTATGCGCACAAAGTGGCCTGCGGATTGACATTGCGGCAGGGAAAATATACAATATAGGTGGATCATGGCGCGGGAGTGATTGCATGCGCATCGCGGGCATCGACATCGGCGGGACGAGCGTGAAGCTCGGCGTGTTCGATACGGGCGCGGGGCTGGTCGCGGCGGAAAAAATACCGAGCGGACAGGCGGAGCCCGAGGCGATCGTCAAAGGGATCGCGGATTTCGTGAAAAAATCGGACGTCGAGATGGTCGGCGTCGGGACGGCGGGAAATGTCGACGCGGCATCGGGCCTCGTGACGGCTGACAACCTCAAATGGATGGCGGTGCCGCTGCGGGACATGCTCGCGGAGGCCACGGGCCAGCGCGTCTGGGTGGACAACGACGCGAACGCGGCGCTCATGGCCGAGTGGTACGACGGCGCGTGCCGGGGCGCGACGACGGCTGTCTACATCACGCTCGGAACGGGTGTCGGCGGCGCGTTGCTCATCGGCGGCAAGCCCTGGCGCGGGCACACGAACACGGCCTGCGAGTTTGGGCATATCATTACGCACGCGGATGGTCTGAAGTGCTCCTGCACGCGGAGCGGCTGCTTCGAGATGTACGCCTCGGCGGGCGCGCTCCTCAGGTACACGAAGGCCACCTCCGTCAAGCGCGTGATGGACGGGCTCGAGGCGGGGGACAGGCAAATCGTCGAGGGCTTCCGTGTCTACATTCACGAGCTCGGGATCGGCATGATCTCGCTCATCATGACCTTCAATCCCGAAGAGTTCGTGATCGGCGGCGGGCTCGCGGCGCTCGGCGGGCGGCTTCTCACGGCCATCCGCAACGAGGTCTACGGCGCGTTCAGCGAGAGGCCGGACTACTTTTTGGGGAATATCTGCCTCGCGAAGCACGGGAACGACGCCGGAATGATCGGCGCGGCGCTCCTCGCGCTTGAGATGGGCGACCGGATCAGGAGGAAATAAATGAATCCATACAAGTTTACCGTACCGGAGAAGCGGCGCGTTCGCGTAATCGTGCACACCGACTGCAAAAACGAGGCGGACGATCAGTTCGCGCTGGCGCACCACCTGATGACGCCGAAGTTCGACATCCGGGGTATCATCGCGGGCCACTTCGGAAACACGAACCGTTTCGCCCCCAGGACGAGCGTCGAAGCGAGCTTCGAGGAGATTAATCTGGTGCTCGATCTGATGGGCCTTTCGGGCAAGTATCCGGTCCTGATGGGCGCGCCTGGGCCGATGCCGGACGAGAAGACATTCATCGATTCGCCCGGCGCGCGCTTCATCGTGGAGGAGGCCATGCGGGACGACGCGCGGCCCTTGTACGTGTGCCTGCTCGGCGCCATCACCGACCTCGCGTGCGCGTATCTGATGGAGCCCGGGATCGCGGACAGGCTCACGGCCGTGTGGATCGGCGGCGGGGAGTGGCCCTGCGGCGGTCCGGAGTTCAACTGCGGGGGGGACATCGACGCGGTGAACGTCGTCTTTTCATCGCCCATTCAGCTGTGGCAGGTGCCCAGAAACGTCTACAAGCAAATGGCGGTGTCGCTCGCGGAGCTTCAGCTGCGCGTCATGCCGTGCGGGAAGATCGGCAGGTATCTTTTTGAGCAGATGGTAGCATTTAACATCGCGCTCGGCGACAACGGGCGCGACTGGCCGCACGGGGAGACGTGGGGTCTGGGGGATCAGGCGACGATCACGCTGCTCCTCGAGGAACTCCAGAGCCGCAACTACGACTGGAAGATCGCCCCGCGCGTGAACCGCGACGGACTGTACATCCATGGGCAGCCAAACCGCCCCATCCGGGTCTATCACACGCTCAACACCCGTCTCACCATGGAGGACTTCTACGCGAAGCTCGCGCTCAACTTCCCGCCCGAACGTTGACAGGAACTGGAACAATGCCCTCCCCGCGCGCGTCTATGAGCCATGCGGGGAGGGTGATTTTATGAGGAAGATTCTGATTCTTTTGTGCGCGGCTTCGCTCGTCCTGACGGGTGCGGCCTTCGCGGAGGGCGCGCAGGAACTGCCGACGAAGACGCTGATCGAACTGGACCCGGATGGCGCAAGGATCGATCTCGACGGCGACGGGGCGGCGGACGAGATTTCGCTCGCCGAGACGATCACTGACGAGAGCGAGACCTACGAACTGACCGTAAACGGCCAGACGGTTTCCGGAGAAGGCTGGGGCCTCAATGGGAAGCTTTATGCCATGCGGCTGGGAGAATCCGACCGCGCGTACCTTCTCGTGAGCGAGGACGGGCCGAGCGACGATCCGTCGAACGACGTCTACCGATACAAGGAGGGCGCGCTCGCGTTCTGTGGCGCGCTTAGGACGTGGGCGGGAAGCGTTGTGATCACAGACGAGGGCTTTACCGCCACCGTGCGCGGACATGTCCTCCAGACCTGGTTTCGCCGCGCGGACTTCATCATCACCGACAACAGTTTCTTTGACGACGAGACCGGCGAATTCATGACCGCCGCGCCTGTGCTCGTCGAGGTGCCGCGCGACATCTATGCCATGGGAACGGTCGTAACGCTCAAAAGGGACATCATATTGCAGGTATCGCGCTGGAACGAGGCGGCCGCGCTCACGATCATGGCGGGTGATGAGGCCGTCATCGTCGCGACGGACGACGTGGAATGGCTCTATATCCAGGCGATGAATCCGGATGGCACGCAGGATTTCGTGGCGGGCTGGCTCCGCCTCTCGGATGCGTGGGACGTGAATCTCGACGGCGAGACGGTGTCGACCATGGAAGTGTTTGGCGGGCTTCTGTACGCGGATTGACGTATTGCTCAAGAAAAAGATCCAAAAAGAATCCGGCTCTCAGCGGTGGCGAGCCGGATTCTTTTTGGAAACTGCGATTGATATGAAATTTTGTTTCTGGACCAGTCCCCAACGACTTTCCGGCACGTCCGGACAGGAGGGCGAGCGCAAAGCGCACCGCAGTCAGTGCCCGCAGCCCATCAAGGGGAGGGCGTGAAAATCAAAGGAAAAGGAAGGAGTACTCCGGGTCCCGCTCCTGACTTCTGACCATGTCGGCATAGACCGCTCCGGTCCGGGGCATGGAGGAGTTGATGAACCCGCCGTTTCCGGACATGTCGAGCCGCTGGCGATACTGTTTGGGCGTGATGCCGCACTGTTCTCGGAACACGCGGAAGAATGTGCGCTCGCTGTTAAAGCCGCATTGTTCCGCAATGTCCGAGATATTGAGCGTCGGGTCCTTCAGAAGATTGAGCGAGGACGCGATGCGCAGCCGGTTGACGTAGGTGCAGAGGTTGCAGCCGATCTTCGTCGAGAAGATGCGCGAAATCTGGTATTTGTTCGCGAACAGGTCGCGCGCGAGCGTGTCGAGCGTGATCTCGTCGTGGATGTGCTCGGCGATATAGAGAAGGATGTTTCCCACCAGCTCCTGCCGGTGCACGTCGTTTGCCGGGACGAGATCCAGCTTTTCGAGCAGCCGCCCAATCACGATGTCGAGGTACGCGTTCACGAGCGGCATGGGTGGCGTGGGCTTCGTCATCAGGGCCTCGAGGCAGGTCGCCACGTGCGGATGCACCTTCTCCGACGCGAGGTAGGGAAAGGCGCAGTCGTGCGTGATGAACAGGTTCGCGTGCTCGTGGATGCAGGAGGGGTCGATGATCGCCATATAGTCGACGCCCTGCGCAATATTTGTGTAGGAGTGGATCCGGTTCGGCCAGATGAGCACCGCCTCGCCGGGGGTCAGCGTGTGCGAGGTGTCGTCAATATTCACGATTGTTGTACCGGTAATGGCATACAGAAGCTCGACCTTGTCGTGCATGTGCGCCGTAAACGAGTAGCTGGGCGCCTTCGTGATGCGGATGCGGGATACATGGCTCTCGTAAAAAAACTGGTGCTCCATCTGTTTCGGCCTCCGTATGTTCTCGGCTTTCGTTTCCCTCACGCAAATTTCGCAATGTAATTATTATAAGCGATCACATCAACGAGAATCAATATCTGGCGCAATTCGTCTGCCAGTTTGTATGTAATTATTTCGTTAATTATTGCTGTTTTTGCACGGGCGCAGGCGAAACCGTGCGGCGAGAGGATACATGGATGGATTCGCGTAACTTTTTCAGACAGGATTTCCGCGATCCATTCGACGGCACGGCCTGACGATGGAATTGGCGCAACCTTTCTTTCATACTCCGCGCCCGCGATTGGGAGGAAATCCCCCGACTCTGTCGAATTTACCCAATGACAGTTTGACGGCAGGCAGGTGTTTTCATGGAGACGCGGCCCATGCACATTGGAACGCCCGAAGGCGAGGGAATTCCCTCCCGGGCGATCGAGCGGTATCTCAGAGCGATTCAGGCGCAGGGAATCTACATGCACTCGGTGATGTTCGTGCGACACGGGAAGATCGTTTCCGAGGCATACTTCAAACCCTTCGGTCCTGATTTCCGGCACAGGCTCTATTCATGCAGCAAGAGCTTCGTCTCGGTCGCGATCGGCGTACTGGCGGAGGAGGGGGTCCTTGCCCTCGACGACCGCATCGTGGATTTCTTCCCGGAGCTTTCCGGGGGCGCCGATCCGTATCTTGCCGAGACGACCATCCGAGATCTTCTGCGCATGGCCGCGCCTTATACGCGCGGCGCGAACTATTCGCCCAAGGACGCGAACTGGGAAAAGACGTTCTTCACCGACGAGGTTTCGCATGTGCCTGGCGCGGTATTCAGCTACTGCACCTCGGGAACGACGATCCTGTGCGCCATCATCAAGCGCAAGACCGGCATGAACTTTCTCGACGTGCTCCGTCCCGCGTTCGATGAGATCGGCGTGAGCCGCGACATCTTCTGCGTAGAGACCCCGGAGGGCATCGAGTGGGGCGGTTCCGGCGTGTGCGCCACCGCGCGTGAATTCGCCAAGTTCGCAAACCTGTGCATGCATTATGGCCTTCACGAAGGGAAGCAGTATTTGCCGCGCGACTACATGATCGAGGCGACGAGCCGTCAGATCGATAACTCGCTCTATGCCGGGAGCGCCGACACCGCGCAGGGCTACGGATACCAGTTCTGGATGACGAAGAACGAGGGTTTCGCCTTCTATGGCATGGGTGGGCAGTACGCGCTCTGCTTCCCGAAGAAGGACTTCATGCTCGTCACGACCGGGTACGAGGAGCTCGCGGCGGGGAGTCGCGCGGAGTTGTTCCACGCGCTCTGGCGCGAGGTGTTCCCATTCCTGAGCGACGAGCCAATCCCCGCGGATGCGGACGCGGCGGCGGATTTGAGAAAGGCCGTCGATTCCCTGGAACTTACGCACGCGGAGGGCGAGGCAGAT
Source organism: Bacillota bacterium (assembly GCA_023444095.1). GTDB lineage: Bacteria > Bacillota > Clostridia > Christensenellales > Aristaeellaceae > RUG11247. Next base: position 45,539 of record JAEZRP010000029.1, on the reverse strand, counting down.
TCGCCCGTGCGCGCGCGGATCGACCGGAAGACGTACCTGATGCGCGAAAACGCCATGGGCATGAGGAGCGTGCGGCTTGAGTTTGCCGAGGGCGAGGTCGTCATGCGCTACGAGAACGCCACGGGCGCGCACGCGCTCCGGTTTGGGCTTTTGAGAAACGTAGCGCAGGAGTTTCCGGAGATCTATTCCGGGCGGCGCATCGGCGTTCCCGCGAACAGGGAATACGACTGCTTCTGCTCGGCGGCGTGGACGGCGAAGGACACGCTCATGCTCCATTGCCACGTGGCGGACATCCATCTCGGGCAGTTCCGGATGGCGGCGGCGTTCAAGGGAAACACGCTGACCCTCAACGCGATCAAGCACGCGGAGTGGTTCCTGGACGAATATCAGGGCTTCGCTTCCGGCGCATACTGAGAGACTGGGACGGCGGAGTTCCGTTCCGGACCCCGCCAAAGGGCGGCCTTTGGGATCTCATGCCTGGGTTAATCAAATGATGACACGCGGCGGTTCGTGGGCACAAACCCCGAGCCGCCGCGTGTGATTTTACGGGTAGCGCCCCCAACGCCTCTCCTGCCTTTACTTGTGCTTCTCCCAAGCGGCGACCACCGCGTGCATGGCGGCGGCGCGGAAGCCGCCTTCCTCGAGCGCCTGAATCCCCTCGATGGTCGAGCCGCCGGGGCTTGCGACCTCGTCCTTGAGCTGGCCGGGGTGCTTGCCGGTGCGGAGCGCGAGCTCGGCGGTGCCGAGCAGCATCTTTTCGGCGAACAGGATGGCCTTGTCGCGCGGAAGACCCGCCTTGACGCCGCCGTCGGCGAGCGCGTCGATGAACAGCGCGGCGAATGCGGGGCCACAGCCTGCGACGGCGCTTCCCGCGTTGAACAGCTGCTCCGGCAGGGGATCGAGGGAACCGGCGGGGGCCATCGCCTTGACAAAGTCCACGACCGTCGCTTCGTCAACGTAGGCGTTCGGCGCGTAGAAGACGAGCCCCTTGCCCACGGCGACGGGCGTGTTCGGCATGATGCGGATGATCGGGAATTCCGGATCCGTCATGGCCGCGAGATCGGAAAGCGTCACGCTGCCCGCCATCGAGACGAGCACCCGCTTTTCGCCCGCCGCCTTCATGGCGGGATAGATTTTCCGGACGGTTTCTTCGGCCGCGCCGGGCAGCGTTCCGATGACGACGAACTCGCTCTCGCGCGCGACGTACTCCATCGTTCCGACCGCGCAATTCGTCCGCTCCGCGAACGCGTCCGCCTTTTCCGGGGTCCGGTTCGCGACGATTACCTGCCGCGCATTGAACGCGCAGGACGCGCCCGCGAGCGCCGCGCCCATGTTTCCGACGCCGATATATCCAAGCTTGTATCTGGCCATCTCGATTGCTCCTTTTATTTTCATTGCCAACATTATACAGCATGTGACCGCGATGTCAATCCGCGCGCAGGTTTGGCCAAGCGCACTGACAAATGCGGGACGCGAGGGCTCCTCCGCTTTCGCACGCATCCGGCGTGTGCCGCTTCCCGCTCGGTCGCCATAACCCGCACACCTCTTCTTGCGGTTATTGTGTCAAATATCGCGTGCCCCAGGCTCCACAATTATGATATCGTTTCACTGAACATTCGCGCAACGGAGAAGTTGGCAATCAATAGGTTGATTCTGGAATGGAAACGCATGGCGCGCAATGTTTCATGAACAATGAAACGAAAACGGAGAATGTTACAAAATATTCAGTCAAAAATTGATTGATTCGTTTGGAGTGTTGACATGCAAAAAAACGTGTGTTAATATGACATTATCCATTGGGTAGGCGTCTTGTTAACCAAATGGGGCGCGGTTGCACAAAGATTGGCGCAAGAATTGGTCTTAATGACGCAATAGATGGCGCAAATCGAGAGGGAAACTCCGCCGATGTCAAGGCGAAGTGTGGACCGTGCGGGGGGTTGCGGGCGCGATCCATGAGAATGAGAAAGAGGTGTATCCGGATGAAGAAGATCTGCCTGTTGTTGGTCTTCGCACTCATGGCGACCATGGCGGCCGTTCCTTCCTTTGCAGAGGGGATGACCTACACGCAGGCGCCGACGCTCGACGCGCGCGTCGAGTCCGGCGAGTTGCCGTCTGTCGAAGAACGTCTGCCCGACGAGCCCCTCGTTGTCAAGGCCGGAACGGTCAGCTACGAGGAGTATTTCACCGACTATCAGATCGGCCAGTATGGCGGAACGCTTCGGTCGATCCGCAACTCGTCCACCTGGGACGGCTGGATCTGGTGCATCTTCGCGGAGCGCGCCATCGAGACCGTTTCCGGCGAGGGCAAGGACTTCTACGGCAACGTCTTCAAGGCATGGGATGTCTCCGAGGACTTCACGACCTACACGTTCCACATGCGCGAGGGCATGAAGTGGTCCGACGGCGAGCTTCTGACGACCGAGGACGTCGCCTGGAAGTTCAACATGGATCACGCGAACGCTCAGCTGACGGCTTCCTGGCCGAACTGGCTGCGCACGGGCAACAAGTCCACGGGCACGCCCTGCACGCTGGGTGTGATCGATGACTACACCTTCACGCTCACCTTCGATGGGTACTACCCGGGCTTCATCCTCCTCGTCGCGTCCAACGACGTCTACGAGCTGCTCGCCCCGGCGCACTACCTGAAGGATTTCCACCTCGAAACCGCTGACGAGGCTGCGCTCACCGAAAAGTGCGAAGCCGCCGGCTACACGTACGAGGAGTGGTACAAGCTCTATGAGCTGTACGATTATTCCGCTTGGGACGTCGACGCCGAAAACCAGATCGGTTCTCCGTCTCTGGGCGCCTGGATTCTCACCAGGATGGATGGCTCCACGGGCATCTTCGAGCGCAACCCCTACTACTGGAAGGTGGACGCCATCGGCCAGCAGCTGCCCTACGTCGATAGCATGACTTCCACATACGCGGTCGACTCCGAGGCCATCGCGGTCAAGATCCTCGCGGGCGAAGTCGACTACACCTACGAGTGGATTCCGCTGTCTGACATCGGTCTCTACGCGGCTGGAGCCGAAGCGGGTGACTTCACGCTTTTGACCAAGCCGATCCTGCACCGCACGGGCGCGGACGTCGTCATCAACTGGACGTACGACGATCCCAACTGGCGCTCGGTTGTGAACCAGTATGACTTCCGCGCGGCGCTGGCCTACGCGCTCGACAAGGAAGAGATCGCCGACTCCGTCTACTTCGGCTTTGCGGAGCCCGCTGCCGACTACACCATCACGGATTATGATCCCGCCAAGGCCGGCGAGTTGCTTGACGGCATCGGCATGACCATTGGTGCGGATGGCTGGCGCACGTATCCCGACGGCTCGCCCTGCGTGATCGAGCTTGCCTACTCCAGCTGGATGACCACCTATGAGCCCACCGCGGTTCTGGTCGCCGACTACTATCGTGCCATCGGCCTCAACATCCAGATGAAGTATGTCGACAACGACCTGATGGACACGCTCCGCCAGGCGAACGACCTCATGGTTTCCGTCGCGTTCTCCCATGGCCCGGTGTACATCACCAACACCACGGACTACGCAGTCTATAACAATGCCTGCAACTACTACCTCTACTGGCTTTACAATGGCGCCTCCGGAGAGGAGCCGAATGAGATCTTCAGCGCCTGGTACAACGACTACCTGCAAAAGTGCACCCAGGTCGGCGCAGAAGAGATCGCCGCCGCGCATACGGAGCAGATCCAATACTTCAAGGACAACCTGCTCTACATCATGCCGGTTCAGAACATCTCCCAGCCCTCCGCGATTTCGAACAGGCTGCGCAACTTCCCCTCCGAGGGCGGTTACAACCTGGACGACTGCCGCGCGAGCGAGGACGTGTGGGTTGCCTATTAAGCCCGGTTTAGACTGAGTGCGCCCGCTGCCGGGGCCTTCGCCCCGGCGGCCGGACGCGCGTCACGGATGGAGAGGGCGAAAGCCCTCTCCCGGCGACGACGCCGGGTACGAATAAGCTTTGGAGGTGGACCCACGTGCTTCTCTCCTTTATTGGCAAGCGCCTTCTCCAAATGATTCCTCTGCTCCTTTGCGTGACGATCATCATCTTCGTCGTCATCCAGCTGCCGCCGGGCGATTACCTGACGACGTACATCAGGCAGAAGGAATCGACGGGCACCATCGTCGGCGCGGAGGAGATCGCCGCCCTGCGCGCGCGCTACGGGCTCGATCAGCCCATGTACCTGCAATACCTCGACTGGCTTTGGGGGATCATATCGCGCGGCGACTTTGGAAGCTCGTTCTCGTGGGACATGCCGGTGTCAAGGCTCATCGGGCAGAGGCTTCCGATGACATTGGCGGTCTCTCTTTTGACGCTCGTTTTCGTCTGGGGAATCTCGATCCCCATCGGCATCTATTCGGCCACCCATCAATACTCCGTCGGCGACTATGTCGTCTCCGCGTTCGGCTTCATCGGGATGTCGGTTCCCGGCTTCCTTCTTGCGATCTTTGTCATTTACGAGGTCTATAAGTACTCAGGCGTCGCCATATCGGGCATGTTCTCTTATCAATATCAGATGGCGGCCTGGAGTTGGGGGAAATTCATCAACATGCTTCCCCGGTTTATGGTGCTGGTCGCGGTCATCGGCGTAGCGAACACGGCGGCCATGATCCGCACGTTCCGCGCCATGATGCTCGACGAGCTCGGCAAGCAGTACGTGACCACCGCCCGCGCGAAGGGCGTTTCGGAGGGGCGGCTTCTCTGGAAATATCCCGTTCGCATGGCGATCACGCCGCAGGTTTCGACGCTGGCCGCGACGTTCGCGGGGCTCATCTCGGGCGAGACGATCGTATCCCTGGTTTTTAATATGGAAACGTGCGGCCCGATGATGTATCAGGCGCTCATCACGCAGGACATGTATCTGGCTGGCAGCTTTCTGCTCATTTCGTCCATGATGGTCGTTGCGGGCTCCCTTGTTTCGGACATTCTGCTGTCAGTCATCGATCCGCGCATACGCTTTGGCGGGGTGGTAGAGTAATGGCTAAGAAAGAGAAAAAGAACCTGAGGGCGTTCACGCAGGACGAATCGACCTATGAGGTCGCTTCCCAATGGAAGCTGATGCTCTGGAAGTTTAAAAAGCATAAGCTCGCTAACGTTGCTTTCCCCATTCTGCTCGTCATGTACCTGATGGCGATCTTCGCGGACTTCCTGTCCCCGTCGATCCCCACTTACCGGTACACGGACATGAAGGACTTCGCGCCGACGAAGATCCATTGGAAGGACGAGAATGGAAAGCTCACCTGGCCGCATGTCTACGGCGTGACGACCGAGATCAACAAGACGACCTGGCTGCGCGAGTACGTCGAGGATCCGGAACAGAAGTACGACGTGAAGTTCTTCGTACACGCGGACAAGTACAAGCTTCTGGGCCTTTTTGAGACGGACGTCCATCTCTTTGGCGTGGAGGGAGAGGGGCTCGACCGCAAGAACTTCAACATCATGCTCTTCGGCACCGACCCGCTCGGGCGCGACATCTTCTCGCGCGTCCTGTACGGGAGCCGCATCTCGCTCTCGTTCGGGTTCATTTCGATCATCTTTACATTCGTGATCGGCCTGACGCTCGGCGGGCTCGCGGGCTATCTGGGCGGCGTGGTCGACAACCTCATCATGCGCCTCATCGACATCATCATGTGCATCCCGACGATCCCCCTGTGGATGTCGCTGGCCGCTGCGCTCCCGCGAAGTTGGAGCACGTATCAGGTGTACCTCGGGATGGTGCTCATCATGTCGCTCATCGGCTGGACGGGGCTCTGCCGCGTGGTGCGCGGAAAGATTCTGCAATTGCGCGAGGAGGACTTCGTGATCGCTGCGCGGCTCTCGGGTGCGAACGACTGGCAGATCATTTTCCATCACATGATCCCGTCGTTCATGAGCTACATCATCGTCTCGATGACGATCTCAATCCCGCAGTCGATACTGGGCGAGACCTCGCTCTCTTTCCTCGGTCTGGGCCTTCAGGAGCCCGCGATCAGCTGGGGCGTGCTTCTGACGGGCGCGCAGTCGATCGCGCAGATCGCGAACAAACCGTGGCTGCTGACGCCCGCGATCTTCATCATCATCACGGTCCTCATGTACAACTTCCTCGGAGACGGCTTCCGCGATGCCGCCGACCCGTATAAGTAGGGAGGGAATGAAGTGGCAGAGAATCGAAGCGACGTCCTCCTCGAGGTGAAGGACATAAAGGTACATTTTAAGCTGGACGAAGGGCTTCTCAAGGCGGTCGACGGCGTTGATTTCGTCGTGCGCGAGGGAAAGACGCTCGGGATCGTCGGCGAGTCAGGCTGCGGAAAGTCGGTGACCAATCAGGCGCTGATGGGCATCGTGCCGCATCCGGGCAAGGTAACGGGCGAGATCCTGCTTCACAAGAAGGGCAGGAAGCAGCTCGATGAGCCGATCGACATCGTGAAGCTCCCGAAAAATGGGCGCGAGATCCGCTCGATCCGCGGCGGCGACATCGGCATGATCTTTCAGGAGCCGATGAAGGCGTTTTCGCCCGTTCACACCATCGCGGATCAGCTCTGCGAAGGCATCATGCTGCACGTGGAGAAGGACGCGAAGAAGGCGCGTGAAATCGCGCTCAAGGCGCTTGCCGAGGTCGGCATGAACAACCCCGAGCAGAGGCTGGACGAATATCCGCACCAGCTCTCGGGCGGCATGCGGCAAAGGGCCATGATCGCCATGGCGCTCTCCTGCAATCCCGCGATCCTGATCGCGGACGAGCCGACCACCGCGCTCGACGTGACGGTGCAGGCGCAGGTGCTCGCGCTCATGAACCGGCTCAAGAAAGAATTTGGGTCAGCCGTCATATTCATCACGCATGACCTCGGCGTCATCGCGGAGATGTCTGACGAGGTGGCGGTGATGTATCTGGGCCGCGTAGTTGAGTATACGGACGTGGACACGCTGTTTCACAATCCGAAGCACCCCTATACCATCGCGCTTCTCCAGTCGATCCCGTCCGTAACCAGGAAGGCCAAGAGCGAGCTCGAAGTCATCGAGGGCACGGTCCCGTACCCCATGAACATGAAGCCCGGCTGCGGGTTCTACTCGCGCTGCAAGAAGCGCATCGACGGCGCGTGCAACGTGCAGGACATTCCGCTCGTCGACATCGGCGGCGGGCACAAGGTGCGCTGCGTGCTTGACGAGGCGCTCAAGCCCTGACAAACGAGGAAAGGACGGGAAAACATGGAAGAAAAGCGTGTCATCCTTGACGCGAAGGGCGTAAAGAAGTATTTTCCGATCACCTCCTCGTTTCTGAAGAGGCATGTGGGCGACGTGTATGCGGTGGACGACGTGGACGTGTACGTGCGCGAGGGAGAGACGATCGGCATCGTGGGCGAATCCGGCTGCGGAAAGACCACGCTCGGGCGCACCCTTCTAAGGGCAGTTCAGCCGACGGCGGGCGTGTGCGACTTCGTCGACCGAAACGGGAACACCGTGGACGTGTTCCAGTTGAAGCCCAAGCAGCTGCGCGAGACGCGGCGCGACATGCAGATGATCTTTCAGGATCCCTATGCGTCTTTAAACCCCCGTATGATCATCAAGGACATCATCGGGGAACCGCTCAAGTACAACGTCAAGATGTCAAAGGGCGAGATCACGGAGCGGGTGAAGGAGCTTCTGGACCTGGTCGGCCTCAATCCCCGGCATCTGGAGAGGTATCCCCACGCGTTCTCGGGTGGCCAGCGCCAGAGGGTCGGCATCGCCCGCGCGCTCGCAACTACGCCCCGGTTCATCGTGTGCGACGAGGCGGTCTCGGCTCTCGACGTGTCGGTGCAGGCGCAGGTCATCAACCTCCTTCAGAAGCTGCAGGAGAAGTTGAACCTCTCCTATATGTTCATCTCGCACGACCTCTCCGTCATCCAGCACATTTCAGACCGCGTGGGCGTGATGTACGTTGGGAAGATGGTGGAACTCGCGACGAGCGACGAAATTTTCAGAAAGCCGCTTCATCCCTACACGGAAGCGCTCCTGTCCGCGAAGCCCATCGCCGACCCACGCATCAAGCGGCGGAAGATCCTGCTCGAGGGCGAGACGCCGAACCCTGCCAAGCCGCCGAGCGGCTGCTACTTCCACCCGCGCTGCAGGTACACCTGCGATCGCTGCAGGTCCGAGCGGCCGGAGTATCGCGAGCTCGAGCCCGGACATTTTGTGGCCTGTCACCGCGCGGACGAGCTTGCGCTGTCGGGGGTACTGCGCGTATAATCTCATCAGGGGCGCGGCACGTGCGGCCGCGCCCGATCAAAAAAACTGGAGACAAGCATGATCGGAATCGAGCTTCTCATCGCCGTTCTTCTGCTGGGCCTCGTTAGCGTCGGCGCGTACTTCTATTCTCAAAAATGCATCCAATGGTTTCTTCACAACGACACCGAAGACATGGGGTACATCCTCGACACGCGGTGCGTGCCCGCACGCTGGTGCGAAGCGCGCGTCCGGGCGATCGGGCGGATGAAGGCGCGCGGAGCCGACGAAGGGCAGATCGAGCGCGCGCGGGCGCGCGCGAACGCGCGGTATCTAAAACGCATGAAACGCGTGATCGCGTTCGCGAAGGGCGCGCCCGTGTTTGATGGCGAATCGGCGCGCAGGGCGGCGATCGACGATCTCTCGGCCATCCGGGCGGAATGGGAGAGAAGGGAGTATCTGCATGACCCCTACTGAGCGCAGGGCGGAGATGGGGCGCAAGGTGCTTTCGCACGCTTACGCATTTCTGGACGCCATCATCGCCTTTTTCGCGGTGTGGCAGTTCGCGCACATGATGCGCCTCGTCGTGGGCCTTTCGACGGACGTCTATTGGCTCGCGAAGGCGTGGATTCAACAGGCGTCCTTCATCGCCGTCTCGATCCTGATGTTCGTTGCGATCATCTTTGGGCAGCACCTGTTCGAGCGCGCGATGCTCAAAAAGAGAATCTGGCTTCCGATGTCGTTCATCGTCATCACGGTTGCGCTCGCCGCGGCTTACGGCGTCTTTCAGGTCGTCACGCTTACATACTAAAACCGGTTGGGGAACCGGTGTGATAGGATGGGGGGATGTTTTTGACACACATTCATGCGATTATCGGGTTCGGCGGAATGGGCGGGTGGCACTATGAGAACGTAAAGGCGAAAATACCGCAGATCCGCACGAAGGGCGCATGGGACATCCGCGCGGAGGCGCGCGAAAAGGCCGAGGCGCTGGGGCTCACGGCGTACGGCTCCCTGGAGGAACTCCTGAACGATCCCGAGGTTGAGCTCGTAACCATCGCGACGCCGAATAACTTCCACAAGCCGCTCTCGATCGCGTGCCTTCGGGCCGGGAAGAACGTCATCTGCGAAAAGCCAGTGACCATGGACGCGGCGGAGCTTGAGGAAATCATCAAAGTCGCGAACGAGACGGGAAAGCTCTTCACGGTTCACCAGAACAGGCGGTGGGACAGGGACTACCGGATTGTTAAGGAGGCTCTGGCCTCCGGCGTCATCGGCAAACCCTACGCCATCGAAAGCCGCGTGCAGGGCTCGCGCGGGGCGATGCACGGCTGGCGCGGCTACAAGAAGAACGGCGGCGGCATGGTGTACGATTGGGCGGTGCACCTCATCGATCAGATGGTCATGCTGTTCCCGGAGGACAAAATTGTCTCGGTCGACGCGCACCTCCACTCGATCTTCACCAAGGATGCGACCGAGGGCGAACCCGTCGACATCGACGACAACATCAAACTCTTCTTCCGGTTTGACAGCGGGGTTTCGATGCTTCTCGAGATGGCAACCAACTGCTTCATCAATCAGCCCCGCTGGCACGTCTCGTGCGTGGACGGGACCCTCGAGATAGCGGACTGGGCGTGCGAGGGGAAGATCGTGAAGCTCAATACCGACGCGAAGATGGAGTGGGCGGACGACATCGTGTACACCGAGGCCGGACCCACGCGCACGATGGCCCCGCGGCCGGCGCACACCACGCAGGTGCTCCCGCTCCCGGACGTCAAGACCGACTGGTCGGACTACTACAAAAACATCGTCAAGGTGCTGAACGGCGAAGAGGAGCAGATCGTGAAGCACGACCAATCCCTGCGCGTGATGAAAATCGTGGACGCGATCTTCGAATCCGCGCGGCAGGGCTGCGGGCTGAAGGTTGAAATCTGATCCGGTCGGATCATAAAACGGGAGGATAATCATGGTCAACATCGCAATGATCGGCGTGGGCGCCATCAGCGGAATTTACCTCAAGAACCTGACTGAGACCTTCAAGGAAGTAAGCCTCGTCGGCGTCTGCGACCTCATCCCCGAACGCGCGGAAAAGGGCGTGGCGTTCGTAAAGGAGCAGCAGGAAAAGGGCTTCAAGTGCCAGACGCCCAAGATCTACAAGGACATGTACGAGGCCTTCAACGATCCCCAGGTGGACGTGGTCCTCAACATCACGCGGCCCTACGAGCACTACGAGGTCACGAAGCAGGCGCTTCTGCACGGCAAGCATGTCTTCTCTGAGAAGCCGCTCGCGGCCGACATGGAGGAGGGCGACGAGCTGGTTGAGCTTGCCAAGAAGACGGGCCTGTTCATGGGCGGCGCGCCCGACACCTTCATGGGCGCGGGCATCCAGACCTGCCGGAAGCTCATCGACGACGGCATGATCGGCGAGCCCATCGGCGCGGCGTGCTTCATGATCTGCCACGGCCACGAGACCTGGCATCCCGACCCGGACTTCTACTACAAGCGCGGCGGCGGCCCGATGATGGACATGGGCCCCTACTACATCACGGCGCTCGTCAACCTGCTCGGCCAGGTGGACGGCATCATGGGCAAGACCAAAAAGTCCTTTAACAAGCGGCTCATCACTTCCCAGCCCCACTACGGTGAGGAAATCTCCGTGGACGTGGACACGTACCTCACGGGAACTTTGCAGTTCTCCTCCGGCGTAATCGGCACCATCTTCACGACGTTTGACGTGTACTATTCGCCCTTCAACCAGGCACGCTTTGAGATCTACGGCACAAAGGGCACGCTGCTCGTCCCCGATCCGAACACATTCGGCGGACCGATCAGGCTCTTCCGGCCCGAGGATCAGGAGCGCATGCGGTTCGGCGATCCCGGCTTCCTAGAGCGGGCGAAGGACCCCTTCCTGGGGTTCAAGGAGATGCCCCTCATGTTCGACTACCGCGAGAACAGCCGCGCGCTCGGGCTCTGCGACATGTGCAAGGCCATCGAGACGAAGCGCGAATTCCGCGCCAACTACCAGCAGCAGCACCACGTGCTTGAGATTCTTACCGGCTTTGAGAAGTCCTCGAAGGAGGGCAGGTACCTGCCGCTCAAGACCAGGTATGAGCGCGCGATGCCCATGAAGAACAACCCGATGCACGGGATTCTTGACTAAGGCGAAGAGGAGAAAAAAGACATGAAGATCGCATATACCGGCTGGACCTGGATGCTGATGGGCCCGAACGCCACCCCCGAGCAGGGCGTGCGCGCGTTTGAGCAGGCTACAAAGGAAATCGCCTACCTGGGCTATGATTGCGCGGAAAACTTTGCCTTCATTGCGGACTTCTTCCCCGATCCGCAAGTCGCGAAGGACATCTGCGAAAAGTACAACCTGCCCCTCGTCAATGTGTACGGCCACTTCCGGGGCGACGATCTCGAGGAAGATTATCAGAGATCCATCAAGCAGATCGACTTCCTGGCGGCCGTCGGCGGCAAATCGTTCAACTGTCAGCACGCGGGCTTCCGCGAGGGCCCGAAGGAGAGGCCGCTCGACAAGGAGGGCGTCGAGAAGATGGCCGAGGTCTCGGAGCGCATCGGCAAGTACGCGAAGGAGAAGGGCATCACGCTCTGCTTCCATCCGCACTACGGCACGCTCGTTTTCGACCGCGAGCAGATCGACTACTTCGCGGAAAAGACGGATCCCGCATATGTGTCCTTCTGCTTCGACACGGCTCACTCTACCCTCGCGGGCATCGACATCGTCGAGCTCGCCGAGACTTACGCGGATCGCATCGGCTACGTCCATCTGAAGGACGTCGATCCGGCGCACGAGATCGAGGAAAAGCGCGGCAAGATGGGCGCGTTCCGCGCGCTCGGCCTTGGAACCGTGAACTTCAAGGGCTTCGTGAACGCGCTCAAGAGGAAGGGCTACGACGGCGTGCTGTGCGTCGAGCTCGACAACCCGGAAATCTGCAACTTCAACGCGGCGCAGATTTCGAGGGAGTACATCAGGAACGTTCTGAAGCTGTAACGCGAAAAGAAACGAAGGCGCCCCGGATCGACTCCGGGGCGCCGCGCTTATTCTGCGGGCAGGCGGTTCAGGTGGGCGAAGAAATCGCGGACGTCCTGAAAATCGGAGGGGCACATTTTGAAAAACACATGGCCGTGGCAGGTGAGCTTCGTCCGCGACCGGTAGGAGTAGGAGGTCTTCGCGAGACAGTGCGCGCGACAGCCGATACACTCGTTGAGGTTCGCGAAGATCCGGTCGGCCAGTTCGGGGGAGTTTGTCCCGATCGCGACCAGCAGCTTTTCCATGGGATTGGATTTCTGGTGCCAGTTCTCGGGACTGCCGTTCGTGACGATGTAGAACTGAATCGAGTGGTGCATGACGGAGCCGCTCAGATAAAGGGCGTAGGAAACCCCTCTTTGTGATTCCACATAGGTGATCTTGTTTCCGTGCTTTTCGATGGCTCTTTTGAATTTTAACGAATGAAGCGACTTCAGAAAGCCTTCCGTCCGCTCGATCTCGCTCCTGATTACCGGCGGCAGAGCCTCGATGCACGACTCGAAGGTCGGCTTACGCGCTTCCTGCGCGTCCGGACGGCGCGGCGCGCAGGCGGGTTTCGTGCCGTTGAAATCCGGCGCGTCGTCCCCGTATTCCGTCACCGCGAGCGAGCGGATTTTCATGTCCGCGCGCTTCGTGCATGTGAAGCCGATTGCGAAGCCGGACTCGGACGCGTCCGACCGCATGTAGCGTTCCCGGGTCGAAGCATATCGTTCCTCCCCGTCGATCCAGATTCGCATGTCCCTTTTGCCGTAGAAAACGGATATGTCCGCAAACGCGCCGAAGCGGATAGCATTGTCGAAGAGCCGCGGCTTTCCGGCGGGTTCCGCGATGTCCTCGATCCTCCGGTTCTCCATCCAAGGCGATCCAAAGCTGACGTGTCCGTCCCCGACCAGAAGGAGCATTTCGGGAACGTCGATCGAGATGCGCATGTCGATCCTCATCGGCAGGCGGTAGCGTCCGGGAGCGGACAGGAACGACGAGATAAGATCCCGCCGGATGTTGTATCCCACGTCGTGTATGGCGCGCGTCGTCGTCGCCTGCAAGATGCCGTCCACGACCTCGCACGCAGTCTCTCCCACGGGAACCAGCGACGAAGGCTCGATGTTTGTGCGCGTCATGCGCTCCCCTCATTTCTCTGTGGATTGTTCTTTCGCATTCTGCCGCGAATGCGCGCGCAATCGATTCTCGGCCATCGAGCGGTTTGCGGTTTTACAAAACCGATGATCCGTGTTATAGTGGACGCATGGCGGCGACGCCGGATTTCGTTCGGGCGGTATGGCAATGGGAAAGAAAAAGGCGATCATCAACGCGGCATATTTGATCCTGGTCTTTGTGGCGACCCTGTGGCTCGTGTTCCGCGGGCAGGACCTTCGCGAGATCGGGGCTTACATCGCGAACGCGGACGTGCGTTACTGGCTGTTGGCGGCGGCGTGCGTGCTTTTGTTCATTTTCGGCGAGGCCGTCAACATCGGTTACATGCTTCACGCGATCGGGCACAGGGCGCGCCCGATCCGCTGCCTGCTCTATTCGTTCGTGGGCTTCTTTTTCAGCTGCATCACGCCCTCGTCGACGGGCGGTCAGCCCGCGCAGGTTTATTACATGCGCAAGGACGAGATTCCGCCCGCCGTTTCGTCGCTGGTTTTGATGATCGTCACGATTACATACAAGGCGGTGCTCGTGGCGGTGGGATTCGCGGTGCTGGTCCTTCGCCCGGCGAAGATCGTTTCGTACCTCGCTCCGGTTTTGGGGCTTTGCTGGCTGGGACTTTTTATGAATATACTGGCGGTCGGCTTTATCCTGCTCCTCGCGTTCCACCCGACGATGGCACACAACATGGTCGTCGCCGTCGTGACGTTTTTCGGAAGGCTGCGCATCCTCCGAAGGCTCGAACGCTATGTGGCGAGGATTGACAAGGCCATGATCCAGTATAGGGATGTCGCGGGCTATTTCCGAACGAACAAGGTCGTCGTCTGGCGCGTTTTTTTGGTCACGCTCGTCCAGCGGTTTCTGCTTTTTAACGTGACCTATCTCACGTTCCGCTCGTTTGGGTTTCAGACGACGGGCTTTGTGACCGTGATCCTTATGCAGTGCATGATCTCAGTCGCGGTAGACATGCTGCCGTTTCCGGGCGGCATGGGCATTTCGGAGAAGCTGTTTCTTACGATCTTCGGGCCGTTGGCCGGCGGACTGACGCTCCCTGTCATGATCGTATCCCGTTTGCTCGGCTACTACACGCAGCTCATTTTGAGCGCGATCATGACGGTCGTCGCGCATGTCAGCGTCGTGCGGCGCGATAGGCGATCAACCGACGAAGGGGAATGCGCATAAGTCAGTCGTATAGCTTCACAAGCCGCCCGAAATGGGACGCGTGCTCGCACAGTCCGGTCAGGTTGCCGACGGAAGAGAGAGAGCCGACCGGCGGGAGGGCCTTCAGCGTAGCGTCCGCGATCAAGCTGTGCAGCGCCTCGGCGACCTCGTCGGCGGGCACGACCTTGATGTCCCGGGTGTAGTAAGGCCGGATGGTGGGATCGACGGGGGGCGTGAGGCCCGCCTCGTTGTGAATCTCAATCAGGATCGCCTGCGCGCGGGCGATGGAGAGCGCGCGCTCTTCCCCGTCGTGCGCGTGAAGCGCGCGAGAGAGCATGGGCTCGAGCGCGGGATAGCGCTCGAGCTCCTGGAACGCCGTGCCGAACCATTTGGCGTACGGCGCAAACTTCCCCTCATACAAAAACGCGAGATGCATGAGTCGGTGCGCGATGCGCGCCGCGATGACGCGCGATCCGAGGTCATCGCCCCGCGCCGCCGCGCGCTTCACGAACGCGCGCTCCTCGGCGATCGCCGACCAGTCGGAATAGAGGAGGTAGAGCCACACGTCGCGCGGGTAGGCCGCGAGCTTTTGAAGCTCCCGCGTGAGCCCGAGGTCGTCGCGGAAGAGCTGTCCGCGCGCCAGCGACAGAAGCTTTTGTTCCGAGAAGGCGAGCCACTCGGCGGGCGATATGCCGTCCGCGTCCGGGCGGCCGATCTCGCCCATGAGGAAGGCCGAAAACGGCATGATGAAGACGAGCGGGCGAAATTCCGCGTCGCTCTCCGCCATGACGGAGATGCCGTGTTCGTCCGGCACGCCGAAGCCCACGGGGAAGCCCCGGAACGCGCGCGGGAGATCCCTCTTGAGCGCGGTTTCGATTTCGGTCTTCAGTCCGTCCGTGTAGTCCTTCGGAAAGATAGAAAGGCGCGGACCCCAGAGGTGATCGCGCGAGACTTCGTCGTCATAGCCCAGCACGTCCGAACCGAAACCCACGAGCCCCGCCGCGTATGCGAGGCCTGGAAGGGATTTCGCGAGGAGCGGTTCGACGCACTCCTCAAAAAATGCCGCGCAGAGCGCCATTCCTTTCATCTCTGTCTTCCTCTCTTTCCATTCGTATGGTATTCTATAGATGGGGTGATTCAAATGAAACTGACATTCATCGGCACGAGCCACGGCGTGCCGGAGGCGAACCGCAGGTGTGCCTGCATGCTCCTGACCGTGGGGGAGAACCGCTACATCGTCGACGCGGGGTACCCGCTCGTGACCGCGCTCCGGCCGCTGCACATCCATCCGCGCGAGATCCGGGGCGTGTTTCTTACGCACATGCACGGCGACCACGCGAACGGCCTGATCGAGTTCGTCGACCTTCTGACCTGGCAGTTCAAGGACACCCGGCCCGCGATCTACGTGCCTGAAATCGCCGCGCGGGACGCCATCCGCGGCTGGCTGAACGTCACGCACGGCGGCAATGGGCTTGAGAACATGCCGGAGATCGCTGAGGTCAGCGCGGGCGCGTTTTACGACGACGGGGCGCTGCGCATGACGGCGATCTCAAACGACCATCTGCCCACGCGGCCCTCGTACTCCTACCTCGCCGAGGCGGAGGGAAAGCGCGTCGTGTTTTCGGGAGACCTGGGCTTTGACGCCTATTCGGACTTCCCCGGGGCAGCGTTCGATTCCGAGAACGACCTTGTCGTGACCGAGGCGGCGCATTGCCGACTCACGGACGCGAAGGACGTGTTCGCGAAGATTCGGACGAAGAAGCTCGTCGTGAGCCATATCGTGCCGTGGAACGAGCCCGAGGTGGCGCGGCTGCGTCCGTTCGTGCCCTATCCGGTCGCGCTCGCCTGCGACGGCATGACGGTCAGTATTTAAATACCGCGACGCCGTAGGGTGCGAGCGTCACGCTCCCCGAGAGTTCGCTTCCGGTGAGAAGTTCGCGCAGGGGGCGGCGCAGGCAGATCGTCTGGTTGTGGCGCGCATAGTTGAGGCAGAAGGCGTACCTGATGCCGTCCTTCTCGCACACGGCGAGTTCGCACTCGAAAGGCAGGTCGATCATGTCCGCGCAGGGCTCGTCGAGGCCGAATTTCCGCAGGAAGAGCTCGGCAGACGCCTCCGAGAACGCGGCGCCGAAGTAGTACGCGCGGCCAGCGCCGACCTTGCGGGAGACGAGCGCGGGCGCGCCCGCATAGTAGTTACAGGCGAACGTGGCCTCGATTTTCGCGTCGGGGGTCGCGAGCGCTAGGATATCGTTGAACACCGGGCATTCAAGCGTCTCACCCGCCCAGAGCGCCATGCCGGGCTCGTCGTCCGGGCCGATGAATGTGTAATCGTCCACCCGCGCGCCGGTCAGTTCCAGCGCCGGGCCGGGCATGGGCCGCATGGGGCAGCGTCCGAATTCATCTTTGTAGCCCGTGCGTGCGCCGAAGAGCACGACGCCGCCGTTTTCGGCGTATGCGCGCAGGAGGTTTGCGGTATCGTCCGTCAGAATCGCCGCGTGCGGGTAGACGATGAGGTCGTACTGTGCGAGGGCCTCCGCCGTCATCTTGGATGTCAGGAACACAAAGTCGCAGGGTGCGTGCAGCTTCTGGCAGGCGGCGTACCAGCCGGGGTAGCTCTCCGCGGTGGGGCGGCCCACCCAGCGGTCGTGCGCGGCGTCCCAGTCGTTGTGGTACTCGCGCGCGAGCGCGATCCGGGTGCGGCATTTCGAGCCCGCGACCTCCGCGAGCCTTTGAAAGTCCGCTTGGATCAGGTTGAGCTCGTCGATCCTTCGATTCGGCCGGTTGTCGTAGTCGTTCAGACCGTGCCAGTAGATTTCCGTACCGACGGGCGCGGTGCGCCAGCGGAAGAAGCTCACGAAATCCGCGCCGTGCGCTACGGACTGCATCGTCCATAGCCGCATCTGGCCCGGGCGCGGCATCGGGGCCTCCATTCGACCCGTCCAGCCGTTCGCGCCGGACTGCTGCTCCATGATGCCGAACGCAGGGGAGAGGGCGCGCGTCTCGTCGAGTCGCATGGCCATCATCCGTTCCTTCAGGAATGGATGGTTTTTTCCTGGCGCGTCGAGCGCGTACGCGAAGTTCGGGTAGCTGTCAAACGTGAGAAAATCGAGGGACGCGCCAACAAGCGACGTATAATCGAGATTTTTGAAGATGCCGTTTGTCGTGACGAACCGGCTTCCGATATACTTTTTGAGGATTTCCGACTGGAGCGTGCAGTAGTCCGCCGCGCTTTTTGAAAAAAATCGCTTTTCCTCGAGCAGCATGTGCGGATTGTACTGACCGCCGATCGTGGGCCTCCTCAAAGAAACCTGCGACCAGTCGGAGTATGACTGGCTCCACACCACGCCGCCGGTCTTTTCGTTCAGATTTTCGAGAGTTCCGTATTTTTCGCGCAGGTAGGAGCGGAAGGCCTCGTGGTCCGCGTCTGAATGGAATTCGTCCGTCTCGCAGTTGAGCTCGTTGTCGATCTGCCAGCCGATGATCTGCGGATGGTCTCCGTAGCGTGCGGCGAGCGTTTCGACGATTCGAGCGGTGAGCGCCCGATATTTCGGGGAGTTGTAGTTGTAGTGGCGGCGCAGCCCATGGCGGTATTTCGTCCCGTCGACCTGGGCGTTCAGAACCTCCGGATATTGCTGCGTCAGCCACGCGGGCGGGGTCGCCGTCGGCGTCCCGAAGATCACCTTCATATCGCGCCGCGCGCAGAGGGCGAGGAACCGGTCGAACAAGCCGAACTCGAATTCACCCTCGCGCGGCTCGAATACGCACCACGCGAATTCCGCCACGCGCACGACGTCGATCCCGCAGTCGAACATCCGGGTCAGGTCGTCATCCCATAGTTCCTCCGGCCAGTGTTCCGGATAATAGCATACGCCCAGCCGAAGTCTGTCGTCTGAGAGCCTTCTCATGGCGACCGCTCCTCTCTGTTAATAAAGCAATAATAACATGAAATGAAAAAATTTACAAGTGTGCCCCGCCGGTCTCGAGAACCGGGACGGGGCAAACGACGGTTATTGGACTGCCTTGCGCTTTCCCGCGAGGGATTCGACCTCGAGCTTCAAGACGCACGTCGGCGCGGCGTGTCTTTCCTCGAATTCGTAGACCTTGTCCCTTTCGTAGTGCGCCATGAGGGCGGTGAGCGCCTTTTGCTTTTCGGGGCCCTCCACGATGGAGATCTTCCCGCGCCCGCACACGCTCGAGAAGCGGTACGTGGCGGAGCAGCCCGTCGAGCCGGGGACGTACAGGTGATCGCAGCTCATGGCGAACGCCGCGTTGGAGTTCCTTTTGATCAGGTCGAGCTTCTTTCCCTCATTCGCGCCGTGGAAGTAGAGGGAGAGTTTCCCGTCCTCATCCGCATAGCCGAAGTTCAGTTCGACGACATATGGCCATTCGCCGTCAACGAGGGCGAGGCTCACAACTTCGCAGGCGTCGATGATCCCGAGGATGTCCGCCCGGTCAGTGACTTCGCGATCTTTTCTTCTCATGACTGTAACCTCTCAAAGTCCGCCGCGCCGTGCTTGCAGATGGGGCAGATATAGTCGGGCGGCAGAGGATCGCCCTCGTACACGTATCCGCAGATCTTGCACACCCAGCCGGTCTTTTTCTCGGCGGTAGGCTTGGGCGCGGGTTTGATGTTCTGGAAGTAGTAATCGTACGTGCAGGAGGGCTCTCCAGAGAGCACCTTCGCCTCCTCGACCTCCGCGATGAATACGGAGTGAGTGCCTACGTCGATCACCTGCAAGACCCTCGCGGCAATGTAGGCGTTCGTGTTCCACGGGATGTACGAGAGACCGTTCTTGCTGCGGCAGATCGTGAGGTTCTCGAACTTGTCCACTTCCTTGCCGGATTGGAAGCCGAAGTGGCGGAAGATTTCCATGGGCGCGGTGGTCGAGAGCACGGATATGTTGAACATACCCGTGTGCAGAATCATATCGTGGGTGAGCGTCGCCTTGTTGACGGTGACGGAAATGCGCTGGGGGGTGTCCGTGATCTGGCATGCGGTGTTGACGATGCAGCCGTTGTCGCGGCCGTTCTCGCGCGCGGTCAGGACATAAAGACCGTAGCTGAGATCGAAGAGGGCGCGAAGCTCGATGGCGGCCATGTCCTCGACGGGCGCGGGTTTGGGCATGGTCTTGACGATCTCGTCCGCGAGGGATGCCAGGGAAGTCATCTGCTCGTCCTTCACGGATGACTTTACGGACAGGGTTTCGCCGATGAAGCTGATGTTTTTCTGCTTTGCGAGCGCGGCCTTCATCTTCGCGCCTGCGGACAGCGCCCACGATCCGTTTTCAATGAGCGCCACGTGGCGGTTCATGATGTTGTGAGCGCAAAGGTCGGTAACGAGCGTTTCCATGTTTGGGAAGATACCAGCGTTGTAGGTCGCCGCCGCGAACACCAGGTGGCTCGCGCGGAAGGCCTCCGCGACGATATAGGAGGGATCGGTGCGCGAGACGTCGTAGAGCTTGATGTTGCGCACGCCGCGCTTAGCGAGCTCGATTGCGAGGATGTTCGCGGCGTTCTCGGTTCCGAAATACACGGTTCCGTAGGCGATCACGACGGCGCTCTCCTCGGGCGTATAGCTCGACCACTTCGCGTACTTGTTGACGTACCGGTCGATGCCCTTTCGCCAGACCGGGCCATGCAGCGGCAAAAGCAGCCTGACCTCGATTCCCCCGACTTTGTTGAGCAGCGCCTGCGTCTGCTGGCCGTACTTGCCGACGATGTTCGCGTAATACCTGCGGGCTTCCGACATGTCAAACGCCGCCTCGTCCGCGAACATGTTTCCCGAGAGCGCGCCGAAGGTGCCGAACGCGTCCGCCGAAAAGAGCAGCTTGTCCGTCGAATCGTACGTCACCATGACCTCGGGCCAGTGGACCATCGGCGCCATGAGGAAGGTCAAAAGATGGCCGCCGATGTCGAGGGTCGAACCCTCCTCGACGACGTGCGCGCGGGCCTCGAAATCGAAATCAAAGAATTGGCCCAGCATCTGAAGCGCCTTCTGGTTGACGACGAATCTCGCCTCTGGATAGCGCAGCGCAACTTCCACGAGCGTGGCGGCATGATCGGGCTCCATGTGGCTCACGACCACGTAGTCGAGCCTGCGCCCGTCGAGCGCGTGGCGGATGTTCTCGATGAACTGTGCCGCAGCGCCGCGGTCCACGGAGTCAAACAGCACCGTTTTTTCGCCCCGCAGAATGAAGGCGTTGTAGGAGATTCCCTCCGGAATGGGATACACGTTCTCAAAGAGTGCGAGCCTTCTGTCGTTGACGCCCACCCAGGTCAGGTCCTTCGAGATATCGTATGTGCAATGCATGTCGCACCTCCTGCCGAATCGATGAGGGTTTTGGCGCGATTTCGGTTTTTTCGCCAAAGATCGCCCCCTTATTATGCAACGAAACCGGCATTCCGTCAATATTGGAAGTTGATTGAGAATGGCGGGAGTGTTATAATTAACCAGAAACGGAGAACAATAGCTCCGGGGTGCATTCATGAGGACCGCAATCATCACCGGCGCTTCCTCCGGCCTGGGGCAGGAGATGGCGCGCAGAATCAAAGGCGAATTTCCCGAGGTCGAGGAAGTCTGGCTCGTCGCCCGGCGGGAGGAGCGGCTCGCCGCGCTCGCAGGCGAGCTTTCGGGCCTCCGGTGCGAGATCCTTGCCTTTGACATTGCGTCGGGCGCGGGGATTTCGCGGCTCCAGAAGGCGCTGAAGGACAGGCGGCCCGACGTTCGCCTGCTCGTCAACAACGCTGGCTACGGCATGCTCGGGGATTTTGACAAGGCCGAGATGTCGGAACAGCTCGGCATGGTGGATCTCAACTGCCGGGCGCTCACAGCCGTCACGCGGCTGACGCTCGAGCACATGGAGAGAGACGCGCGGATCGTAAACGTCTCGTCCATCGCGTCCTACGTTCCAAACGCGCGGATGGCGGTTTACAGCGCGACGAAGTACTACGTGCGCGCGTTCAGCCGCGCGCTGGGCATGGAGCTCAGGCCGCGCGGAATCTCCGTGACGGTGGTGTGTCCGGGGCCGATGTCCACGGAGTTCATGGCAGTCGGGCGCATCACGGGCAACTCGGCGACGTTTCGCGTGCTGCCGCGCATCCGGGCGACCGCCGTCGCGCGGGGCGCGCTTCGGGCGGCGAAGCTGCGGCTGCCCGTCTACACCCCGGGCGTATTTTACAAGGTATACAGGGTATTGAGCGCGCTCGTCCCGGACACGATCATGATGTGGCTTGCGCGGACATAGGAGGAAAAACGATGATACGACAGGGTGCATTCTCTGGACCGGAAAAATTGCTGAAGGGTGCTCTCCACGTGCACACCACGCGCTCGGACGGCAAGGGCACGCCCGAGGAAGTGACGCGCAGGTACGCGGAGAAGGGATACGACTTTCTGGCGATCACCGATCACAGGATCTATAACCACAAGAATTTCGCGCCGGAGACGGGGTTAACTCTCATTCCCGGCATGGAGATGGACCGCAATATCACGGGAGGCGCGGGCATGTGCTTCCATACGGTCGCTATCGGACCCTCGAGGGAGGATGGAAACGGCTTTTCGCAGGACGAGCGATTCGAGTCGGGACTCGTCCGGGATCAGTACGAGTTCCAGCCCCTGCTCGACTTCCTCCATGCGAACAACAACATGACCTTCTATTGCCACCCCGACTGGAGCCGCACCCCCGCACGCTCCTATGAGGACATGAAGGGCCACTTCGCCATGGAGATCTGGAACACGGGCTGCGTGTTCGAGAACGACATGGACACGAACGCTTGGGGCTGGGACGAGCTGCTCGTGGGTGGTCGGCGGATCTACGGCGTGGCGGTCGACGACGGACACCCCATGAACCAGCACGGCCACGGCTGGGTGATGGTGCGCGCCGCGAACGATGTGAACGCAATCCTGGCGGCGCTTCGGCGCGGCGACTTCTATTCCTCCTGCGGACCGGAGATATACGATTTCCGGATCGAGGGGGACACCGCGTACGTCGCGTGTTCGCCGGTGAAGTTCGTGTGTTTCGTGAACGGCGTTCGGCCCAATCAGGTGGTGCGCGACGAAAACGGGCTCGTCACCTTCGCGACTGCCAAGCTGCGTCCGGAGGCGAAATACCTGCGCGCGACCATGGTTGATGAAAACGGACTGCGCGCGTGGACGAATCCGATCTTTCTGGACGGTGAATCAAGATGACTGACCCGAAAATTTCCCTCGCGGTGGATAACTGTTACGGGTACAAAAGGTGGACCGAGCCGCGCGACTGGATGACAAAGTCGCTGGACTGCGGTTACCGTTACATCGAGGCGAGCGCGGATACCGAGGCCGACCCGCTCTACATGGGGCCAGGCTACATGCGGGACTGGGTTCGGACCGTGAACGCCGAAATGGAAGCGACCGGCGCGAAGGTCGTGAACCTCTACTCCGGGCACGGCACCTATACGACCCTCGGACTCGCGCACCCGGATTCGCGCATCAGAAAGCGCTTTGTCGACGAGTGGTTCAAGCCCATGGTGGACGCGGCGGCGGGCGTCGGCGCGGGGCTGGGCTTTTACGCCCACGGTTTCATGCAGCCCGACATTCAGTCGAAGGAATCGTATGCGCGCAAGGTGGACGAGCTCTACGGGAGTCTCGCGGACATTGCCCGGCACGCGCAAAAGGCGGGCGTCGAGTACGTCTCGCTCGAGAACATGTACACGCCGCACATGTATCCCTGGACCATCCGGGGCGCGTGGGACACGCTCGAAAAGGCGTACGCACTGGCGGGCTACCCGACCTATCTCACGGTGGATGTGGGCCACATGGCGGGGCAGAAGCGGTTTTTGCGTCCGACAGCCGAACAGGTGAAGGAATGCGCGGGCACGCGCGGGAAGCTCTGGGTGGGTACCGAGCGCGCGCACGAGCTGCTTTCAAGGGGCGAGGTGAGCCCGGTTATGGACGATGTCGCGCAAAACCCGCAGCTCTTCGCGGATTCCCCCGAAGACTCCGATCCTTACCAGTGGCTCTCCCGCTTCGGCTGCTATTCGCCCATCATCCACATGCAGCAGACGGACAACAACGCCTCGGCGCACAAGCCGTTCACGGCTGATTGCAACCGCACGGGCATCATCGACATCAAAAGGGTGCTCGAGTCGATTCGGGAATCCTACGAGGCGCCGGAAAGGCCCGGCATGCCGCCCAGGTGCCGCGAGATCGCGATCACGGTAGAGGTCTTCTGCGGCACCATGGACTCGCCCTACGCGCTGCTCGAAACGCTCTCCGAGAGCGCGCGGTACATGCGCACGGCGATCCCGGCGGACGGGATGAAGCTTTCGGAACTCACGGAGGCGCGCGCTTGAACAGAGAGAGAATGCGCGAGCTGGTCCTGTACGTGATCTTCGGCGTTTTGACCACGGTCGTCAACTTTGCGGTCTACTTCCCGATTTACTACGCGCTCGGGAGCGCGTGGGGAGCGAGTCTTTTCGGGCTCTTCACCCTCCGGGCGTATGCGGTCGCGAGCGTCGTCGCGTGGCTGGCTGCCGTGGCCTTCGCGTACGTCACGAACAAGCTGTTCGTCTTCGGGAGCAGGTCGTGGGAGAAGAGGCTCGTCGCGCGCGAAGTGCTGAGCTTTTACGCCGCACGGATCATCTCACTCGGCGCGGAGCTTCTTGGCCTTTACCTCATGAACGACCTTCTCGCCTTCGGGCGATTCGACTGGACGGCGATCGGTTACACGATCAACGGCGAGGACATCTCGAAGCTCTTCATGCAGTTCGTCGTGATCGTTCTCAACTATGTATTCAGCAAACTATGGATTTTTACCAAGACGAAGGGCGAGAGGTGATCTCATATGTACTTTTTACTCGGCAAGGAGATCGGAAACGGATACTATGACTACGTCTCTGACATCGAGCACATGGCTCTGATCGACGACCCGAGCCGTGCGCAGCAGATCTCCGAGGCGGAGCTCGAAATGCTCGACATGGATTACCTCATGGAGCAGGGTTTCTACGCCATGGAGATCGACCGGTTCGGGCTCCGGTTCTCGCAGGTCCTGCTCTTCCGCCCGCCCATGCCGCATTATCGGCCCCGGTTCATGCCCAAAAAGGCGGGGGAGATGGTCGCTCGCCCACCGCAGCCGATTCAGAAGGTCCCGCCCCGGCAGCCCATCGACGGCGCGCGCCTGCCCCGCAGGCCCGGCCCGAAGGGACCTCGCCCGGAGAGACGATCCGGCCCTGACAACCGGCCCGAACGAAGGCCAGGCCCCGGCAACCGCCTCGGCCCCGGCGCCAGGCCCGCGCCCGGCACCCGACCCGCTCCCGAGGGCAGGCCCGGTCCCGAGGGCGCGCCTGAGGAAAGGTCTGGCGGACGGTTCAGCAGCTTCGCGCCGAAGCCCGGCAGGCGGCCCCGTCCCTCCGGGAGACCCGATGGTTTTGGGGGCAGACCCGGCTTCGGAGGGAAGCCCGATTCGTCCAAACCCGGCCCATCCGGTAAGCCGGAAGGCCGTGGCGGCAAGCCCGGCGGTTTCCAGGGGAGGCCCGGTTCCAAGCCGGGCGGCTTTGGCGGTAGACCGGGGGGGCGCGATCCGCACAAGGGCGGAGGAAACCGCGGAGGGCGCGCGTAGAACGGCCTTTCACCAATGAATCGAGAAACGAGGACCGCCTGGCGATGGGCGGTCCGTTTTTTACAATTTGTGGAAACGCAATGGCCTCGTTTTGCGTCTTATAAGTATCATACCGCGAAGAAGTGATTCGCTTGAGATACATAAGAAGGCTCGCCGTCATTTGTGCGATCGTCGCCGCGCTGCTCGCCACGCATTCCGGGCGGGCCGCGCCAGCCGTCGAAATCAACGACAGGGTAACATTCAAGGTATCGATCGGCTCCGTCAAGGGCGCGACGGACGAGCTCATTGCGACGGCCTGGGCGCCGAAGACCAGTCAGGCGGAGTTGTACATGCAATTCCCGGAGGACGGGGCGGGCTATGTGCGCGTTGACTGGGAATTCGATTCGCCTGGCTACGAGTTCGTCCAGTACGGTGCGGACAAGCGGGAGCTTTCTTCGCGCACCGAAGCGGATTCCTATGCGGGAATCACCCAGCTTTTTTCCATCGTCGAGGGCGCGCGCTATGCGAAGCTCCGGCTTACGAAGCCGGGCCAGAAGGTCTGCAGGGTGAGCGTCTATTCCAGGGGCGAACTGCCGGGAGACGTTCCGAACTATGATCCGCCTTGCGACAAGTGCGACCTCATGGTCGTCTCCGCCCATCAGGACGACGAGTTTCTGTTTTTTGGCGGGATCCTCCCCTATTACTGCGGCGTCAGGGGAAAGAAGGTGCAGGTCGTCTACATGGCGGACTGCGGCAGGCTCCGGCGCGGCGAGGCACTGGACGGATTGTGGGTGGCGGGGGAGAGGAACTACCCGGACTTCATCAACCTGAAGGACAGGCGCGCCGAAACGATCCGGGACGGCGTGGAGCTCTGGGGCGGAAAGGACGCCATCCTGTCGGAGATCGTTTGGCGCATCCGCCGCTTCCGGCCCGAGGTGATCCTGACCCACGACCTCGACGGCGAGAACGGACACAACCAGCACAAGATCACGGCGAATGCCATGAAGCTTGCCATCGAAGCGGCGGCCGATCCCGCCCGGTTCTCGGATTCCTACGCCCGGTATGGAACGTGGCAGGTGAAAAAGCTGTATCTGCACCTCTATAGCGGGGATGTCGTCGACTTCGACTGGAACGTGCGCTACGCGGAACTGGGCGGGGGAACGCCGCTCGAGAGAGCGCGCGCGGGCTATGTGAAATATGTTTCTCAAAAGGGAAGCGGCCAGGTCGAGGATGGCGGGCAGTACGACAACTCTTTGTTCGGACTCGCGTTCTCCACCGTCGGCGAGGATGTCCGGCATGACGACCTTTTTGAAAACATCGATGTCAAACCGAGCGCGGAGCCGACCGAGAAAGTCACGCCCGAGCCCGCGCTATTGTTCTCGCCGGAGCCGACCGCCGTCGGGACGCCCGTCCCGCCGGTAAATGGAAAGATCGGCGCGAGCGCCGGGCGGGTAGGCCTGCTCCTAGGCGGTGGCATCGCGCTTCTGATCCTGCTCTCATGCGTTCAGATCGCCGCATACGTCAGGCGGCGCGAGCGCAGAAAGGGATCATAGATCTTTCCGAAAGCAAATGGCCTCGGGGCGTCCCGCGTAAATTCCGTAGTTGTCGCAGATCCGATAGCCGTTCGCGAGGTAAAAGCGGACGGCCTTTTCGTTGACCTTGCGCGTCTCGAGCGCGATCGCGCGATAGCCGAGGCCCGCGGCTTCGCCCTCCAGAAACGCGAGCAGCCGTCGCCCGACGCCCCGCCCCGCGCGCCGCGCATACATGCGCTTGAGCTCGGCGGTGTTCCGGTCGAGTTCCCGGATTGCGCCGCAGCCGACGGGCGCGCCGTCTTGGTACGCGATGGCGAAGACGGCGCGGGAATCGGCCATGTCGTCCACGAAGAAGCTCGCATCTCCCCTTGATCCAGTGATGGACGCGAGAATTTCCGACAGTTCGCGCATCAGCATGCGCGCCTCATCGCAGTCCACCGGCGCGCGCCGCACCTCGACTGCGTGGCGGGCGATCTCGGCCTCGAGGACCCCTTCCCAATCGTCGAGCACTCGCGCGCGGCCTGTCTCCGCCATAAACGCCGAAACGCGTCCGAACAGCGCGATCTGTGCTTCGGCATCGGCGTCCCGGGCGATCCGCTCCATCAGGACGCGAAGCGCGGCGGCGGGACAGGGGAGGCGTTCAAGCGTTCCCAGAAGATGCGTCGCGCGGTTCACGAACGGCGGAATGAGCCCGTTCGCCGCCCACAGCGTCTCCACCAAATACTCCATCGAGCGCGCGGCCATCTGGTATCCGCCGAACGAAAAGCCGTGACGGAAGCACTTGAACGAGCGAAACAGCCCGTCATAGTAGCCGTCGAGCCGCGCGCAGACGACCGCCTCGGCCTCGTCCGGGGGATAGTGAATGAGCGCATCCACCGCGGACGCGAGGATTTCTTTCTCGTCCAGGATGTAGAGGACGCTCAGATACTCCCGCGCGTCGAATTCCGCGCGGCCGAGCGCGCGAAATTCCGAGAGCGAGGAGACCCAGAGATCGCACTTCCGGTCGAGCGCGAGCGAAAAATCTCGGAGCGCAGGGTTCGCCGCGAGCGACTCGTCCGTAAAGACCAGATGGATGTCGTAGTCGCTCGTCTCGTCGTACATGCCCGCCGCCATCGAGCCGAGAAGCATCGCGCCCACGAGCCCACGTTGCGACGGGAGCGCCGCGCGAAGCGCTTCCCGGACAGATTCCAATTCCCGCATGCGATCACCTCCCGGGCCATCATACTTGATTCATGTTAACAACCGTTGATTCCCGGCGAAAACTGTGATAATATGTTGCCATATAAAATGGCGGAGGATCTTCATGAGCAATTTCAATTTGGATGCTTTCTTGAATCCACCGAAGGCGGCGCGGCCGATGGTGCGCTGGTGGTGGCCGGGGCTGGACGTCGACCCGGAGGAACTAAAGCGCGAGGCGGCGGATCTGGACGAAGGCTATTTCGGCGGCGGAGAGGTGCAGGCGTTTCTGGAGGGCATCCCGCCGGAGATGAAGGCCGACCCCGTCCGGCAGGCGCGGCTGAACCGCTACCGCACGCCGCACTATTTCGACGTGATCGCGGGTGTGCTCGAGGAGTTCGAGAAGCGCGGACTGACGCTCGACCTTACGGCGTGCTCGGGCTGGCCGACGAACGGCGTGGACGTGCCGCTTTCCGAGGGCCAGAAACACCTCTACATGGCGGCGGTGACCATTGAAGGCGGCGGCACGCGCGCGGTAAAGCTTCCGACGGTGGACGATCTTCTCGAATCCCGCGCCATCGAGAAGGCGAACGCGCCCAAGCAGCCGCAAATCGGACCGTTCGGGCCCGGACCGGACGACACGGAGGTGCTGCGAAAGACGCTCAGGCTCATCGGCGTATCGGCGGCGCGCTGTGTAGGCGCGCCCGTGGACGTCGTCATGACGCACACAACGGGAACAACCGGGCAGCTTGAAAAGCCCGTCGAGCTTTCCGCGTTTGTCGATGGTGAAACGCTCAGTTGGGAATTTCCGGAGGGTACCTGGCAGGTGTTCTGTTATTTCGCCGGGCCGAACGGGAACACCTCCCATATGGCCTCGCGCGAGGACATGACAAAGCCCAATTACATCGTCGATCACTTCGGCAAGGACGTCATCGCTCCCTACCTCGATCGGCACATCGGCGAGGGTAATTTTAACAAATACGCAGGCAAAACGTTGCGCGCGTTCTTTACCGACAGCTTCGAGCTTTCGAGCCCGTGGACGTGGACGGACGATTTCCTGAAGGAATTCGAGGAGCGGCGCGGCTACGATCTTCGGCCCTACCTCGCGGCGACCTTTGTGCCCGGCTGCGAGAGCATGTTCGCGAAGATGATGGGCCTCAAAACATCGCCGATGTACGACTTCGCGGACGGCGTGGGGGACCGTGTCCGCTACGACTATCAGCTCACCATCGCAGACCTTTTCGACGATTTCTTCCTCGAGGCGATGCGGGAGTGGGGAGATAAACACAACCTCAAAAGCCGCGTGCAGTGCTACGGTCATTCCATGGACAACCTGAAGGCCTTCGGTCGCACGCACATCCCGGAGACGGAGCAGCTCGCGGGCAACGGCGTCGTCGACTTTATGAAGCTCGCCGGTTCGGCGAGCATGCTATACGAATTGCCACTCGCAACCAGCGAGACGCTCGTGTGGATCCGGCACGATTATATGACCACGCCCACCAAGATGAAGGTGGCGGCTGACAAGCTGTTCGTCTCCGGCGTCAACCAGCTCATCTATCACGGCATGCCCTATCGCCATCCGGAGATGGATTTCCCGCATTTCTATCCCTTCCACGGCATGTTCGGCTCGTTCATCTGCCGCGACAACACGCTCTGGCATCAGATCGGTGGGATGAACAGGCGCATCGCGCGCGGGCAGTCCCTGATGCAGTCCGGGCCGCTCTCTGCGGATGTGGCTGTTTATTATCAGAAGCTCGACTACGTCTCCGGCACGGAGGCGCTCGAAGAGCTGACATCGGGCGTGCTGCCGGGCTTCGACCGGAACGGGACGCTCTCGACGGGCCACGGCGGCGCGCACGCGCCGACGCCCGAGCAGGCGCGCGGGAATTCAGACTTCCGGCTCAGCCACGTTCTCATGGACGCGGGCTATGACTACTACCACATCAACGAGGAATGCCTTTTGCGCGCGGAGCTCATCGACGGCGCGCTCGCGTGCGGCGACGCGCGGTTCAGAGCGCTGATTTTGAATGATGAGGAAACGATCGGCGTCGAGGCGGCGTACAAGCTGCGCGCGCTCACGGACGCGGGCTTCCCGGTCGTTTTCCTCGCCAGGGTACCCGCGCGCGTGCCCGGCTTCCTCGATTACCGGAGGCGTGAGGAGGAGCTTTCGCAAATTTTTGCGGACGTTGAGGCCGTGGCGCGGGAAGCCGCGCCGGACGCGCTCGCCGAGGCGGGGATCCTTCCCGGCATCGGCTGCGCGGCCAAGGACATCCAGCATACGAAGCGCGAGCTCGACGCGGGCACGCTCTGGTTCGTGCGCACCACGGGTACGGCCTCCCGGGTGCTTACGCTCCGGCTCAACGGCGCGCGCGGAGGTCTGCGCGTGCTTGGAACGCAGAATGGCGAAGTCATGAAGCCAGAGTACCGGGCCGGCGACGGCTTCATCGAAATCGAGCTGCCGTTCGTGCCCTACGGCTCGTGGTTCATCCTGACGGGCGACGAGGGGAATCTTCCCGTGCCGACGGGCGACGCGGAACTCAGGCTCGCGTTCGCGGCGTGCACGGAAGGCGACGCGCTCACGCCGAAGGGCGGCTGGCGGATTGCGGCCGGGGAGACCGCGCTCACGCTCGACTCGCTCGTCGACTGGGCGGATCACCCCACCCTGAAAGGCTTCTCCGGCACGGCGGAGTATTCGGCGACGTTCGACGTTTCCGATCCGGGCGGAAACAGGGCCGTCGATTTCGGAATGGTGGGGGACGCTGCGGAACTGTTCCTGAACGGGGCGCGCATCGGCGAGGCGCTCACAGTACCCTTCCTATTCGACGTGACGGGGCTTCTACGCGCGGGCGAGAACGAACTGAAGGTGCGCGTGACGAACACGCTTCGAAACGGCACGCCCGGCGCGGGCGCGTTCCGCGGCATGGGCGGCGAGAAGGAGCTCGCCATGTCCGGCATCCTTGGGCCCGTGACCATCAAGGGCATCTGATATGAAAAAGCCGAACATCCTTTTCATCCTGTCCGACCAGCACAGGTTCTGCGACCTCGGATGCGCGGGAAACGCCGCTGTTTCGACGCCGAACCTCGACATGCTCTCCCGCGCGGGCGCGCGCTTCGACCGGGCGTATTCCAACTGCCCGGTCTGCGTGCCCGCGCGTGGCACGCTTCTGACGGGACTTCATGCGCTCGCCCATGGCGCGGCGTCGAACGATCTGCCCATTCGAACGGACGCGACCTCCGTTGCAGATGTGCTCCATGGCGCGGGCTATCTGACCGGCTACGTCGGGAAGTGGCATCTGGGCGGCGTGCCGCGCGACCAGTTCATCGACGAAGGCAGGCGGCTTGGCTTCCGCTATTGGCGCGGCTGCAACTGCAACCACGACTATCTGAACGCGTACTACGACGACGATGAGAACGTGCGACACCCGATCGCGGGCTACGAGCCGTTTGCGCAGACGGAGCTCGCGCTGCATTTCCTGAAGACCCATGGCGACGCGCCATGGGCGCTGTTTCTGTGCTTCAGCACGCCGCACGATCCATACCTCCGACTGCCGGAGGGGGAGGCGGAGGCGTTGGAAGCGCCGCCCCTGCGCGATAATGCGCGGGAATGGGCGGAGGGTGGCTTCATTCCCGGTCCGGATCACCATGCCCACGGGCTTCTGCCGCGCGGCGGATACCGGATGGAGGATCTTCCACGCATGCTCGCCGGGTATTACCGGCACATTGAGCACATCGATTCTTGCGTCGGGCGCGTGCTCGATTCTCTGCGCGTAAACGGGCTCGAAGAGGACACCATCGTCGTCTATACCAGCGATCACGGCGACATGCTGGGAAGCCACGGCCTCACATGCAAGCAGTGGTATCATGAGGAAAGCGCGCACATCCCGCTCGTCGTCATGTGGCCTGGGCGCATCGAGACGGGTGTGCGCGAGCAGATCATTACCCTTGCGGATCTCGCGCCGACGCTCCTGGGGCTTCTGGGGCTTCATTTCCCGGAAAAAGTGGATGGCCTCGACTTGAGCGACTGCGTGCTGCATGCGGACGGAAGGGGCGCACGGGACGCGTATCTTTACAGCATCATCCCGTGCCATCAGGCGTGGCGGCGCGCGGTCGGATCGTGGCGGGCCGTGGTGCGCGGGGATTACAAGTACGCGGCGAACGAGGACGGGACCCCGCTCGCGCTCTACAACCTCAAAAGCGATCCGCTCGAGAAAGACAATCTGATCGGCACGGCGGACGCCGCGCTCCTTGAAGAAATGAAGAAGGCGCTGCGCGCGCACGTGAGCCGGTTTGATGGCTTCGTGCCCTGGCAGCGCCTGACGATCGCGCGGGGGCTGGGGGAGAAATGGGACGAGAGCCAGCGTCACTTCGGCTACCCGCCCATCGGGGACGGATACAGGAGCTAACCCAGGAACGCCGCAACCTCGCTTCTGCGGTTGAAAAGCGCGCAGCCACCCGCGTGATTCTGCGCCTCTTCCGCGCCGATCTCGCGCACGGCGGCGAAGAATTCCGAGCGGAGCACGTCGAGGAGCGCGTGTTCGCGCAAATTCATCTGCGAAAACGGCGAAAACGGACACGGCTCCGCGCCGCCCGCCGCGTTGATGTGGAAGAATCCGCGCCCCGCCGCGAGGCAGCCGCCCATCGCCTCCTCGTCTCCGGGGAAGGAGAGCACGATCATGCCGCCGACCTCCGCGCGCAGCGCGTCAACCCGCGCCGCGAGCACCGAAAGATCCTCCTTTGCGAGCACCAGATGCTCGGTGTCCGGCTCCGCGGGGACGTATTCCACGTAGAACGCCACGCCGCAGCCGCCTTCCCGCAGCGCGCGGGCAAAGTCGGGCTCCGTGACCTCGCGCATGTTTTCTCGCGTCACGGTAATGGACGCACCATACAGAACGCCGCGAGACTTGAGATTTTCGGCGGCCGTGCGCACCTTCTCGGCCACGCCCGCGCCCCTGCGCGCGTCCGTGCGCACGTCATCGCCTTCCAGGCTGAGAACCGGAATGAGGTTTCTATGTTCGTCGAAGAGGTCTATGTAGCTCTCGTCGATCAGCGTGCCGTTTGTAAAGACCGGAAAAACGACGCGCGGGAAATCCGCCGCGGCCTCGATGATACCCCGGTTGAGAAGCGGTTCTCCGCCCGCAAGCAGAATGAACGACACGCCGACCTCCTCCGCCTGCGCGAACACGCGCCGCCAGTCGTCCGCCGAGAGGTCGTTTCTGTCGTCGCGGCAGCCGCCCGTCGCGCGCGCGTAGCAGCCCGCGCACCGGAGATTGCACCGGGAAGCGACGCTCGCGATCAGGAAGGGCGGGATGTGCGTGCCGCTCTTTTCGTACTGTTCCCGGATGCGCGCGCTCTTGCGGAAGGCGCCCACCGCTCCGAAGAGGAACGCCTGACCCCTGCGGTTTCCGAGATAGAACCTCGCCGCAGTGTCCGCGATCCGCATGATGCCGCCGTTCAGAAAACCGTTCAGATTCATGAAAAAACCCCCGCCGTTCAAGTCCGATGCGACTGTACCGCATCCGGAACCCGATGTCAACGGCCGGGAGGTTTCTTTTTGGGAAATGCGCAAATTGGTTGAACTATGGATTCGGCACGATGAAGATCGTCCAGAACTGCTCGACGCCGTAGGCAAGGAGCGCGAAGCCCGCGAGCACCACGACGGCTGACGCCGCCGCGTGGGGTACGAAGATCATGATGAGGCCCAGAATCGATCCGATCAGCGCGGCGGAGAACGAGACCCACCAGTAGGGATGGCCCAGCGCCTTGGAGTCGAGCGCCGGAGCGATGGCGAACGCGCTCGCGACGAGCACGAAGATGCCGATGACGATCGAGAAAAGCGCGATGACCTTGGCTGTGAGCGCTAAAAGGACCAGCGCAGCGAGCAGGTTGACGAGCCCGCGCGTCAATTCCTGCTGGCTCTTTCCGCCCGCGAAATACTGGGCGATGTGGGCGATGCCCGAGATGAGCGCCAGCCAGCCGAATACGCGCACGACCGCCTTCGCCGTCGTTGCGGGGTTGAAGATGAGCACGAGTCCGCAGATGACGCACGCCGCCGCGATGAGGACGGCCGTCCATTTGAGTTTTCGAAGCATGATGACACTTCCCCTCCTTCCCATATCATACCAGATGCGGGGAGAAATACAAGCCGCCGCAACGGATTTTCGAGTTCTCATTCCCGCGCGGACGCTGCGTAGAGCGCGTTATGAAACGCGCGGCGGAAACGGAGGACCTTCAGGTTTTCGCGGGTGGGATTCACGCGGTTTGTAAGGAGCACCGCCCAGAAGCCCGTCGCCAGGTCGACCGCGAGCGACGTGCCGGTAAAGCCCGTGTGGCCGAATGATTCGGGCGGCAAAAGCTCGCCCAGAAAGCACCCCTCCGTGCCGCCCAGTTGGAAGCCCAGACCGCGGTGCTGGTTAAAGCCGGGGGTGCGGTTCTGGGTCGCAAAGCGAAGGGTCGCGGGGGAGAGGAAGCCCCCGCCCCCCTGCGCGAGCATCGCGGCGAAGCGTGCCATGTCCCCGATGTCCGAGAAAACGCCCGCGTTGGCCGACACGCCGCCGAGAAAGCGCGCGTTTTCGTCGTGTACGACGCCGACGAGGGCTTGACCCGTCTCAGGGTCGACCTCCGTCGCCGCGATGTTCCCGCCCTCCGGGAGATAGCCGGTATGCGCCATGCCGAGGGGTCCGAATACGTCCCTTTTCGCGAGAGCGTCGAGCGGTTCCCCGTAGAGACTTTCGAGCATCTTCCCGAGCGCGATGTAGCCCATGCAACTGTAGCGCGGCATGTCGCCGGGCATTCCTTCGAGCGGATGGCGCAGGATCGCTGCGAGCGCGTCCTTTGGGCCGCTCGCCTCGGCGCGCAGGTCGAAGTGCGGACAGAAGCCGCCCGTGTGCGTCATGAGCTGAAGTACGGTAATGTCCCGCTTGTCCTCGGGCGCGTCGAGGAAGCGCCCCACGGTGTCGAGCGGAGTGAGCGCGCCCCGCTCGACGGCGAGAAGCGCGAGCATCGTGGGTGCGAGGATCTTTGTAAGGGAGGCCATGTCGTAGCGCGTCCCGAAGTCGGCGGCGGGTCCGTCCGGCGCGTACAGCCGACCCGCGCACGCGCGCGCGAGCGTTTCGCCGCGTTTACCCACGGCGGCGACGGCGGAGGGGAACGCGCCGTCCGCGACGCCGGTCTCGATCAGTTTTTTAAGCAGTTCTGCAATTTTCATGCGCGTATTCTAGCATTGGAAATGTCAAAAGTCAATTTCCTGATTTGAAATCGCGGGAGCGCGGTTTGCCGGATGTTGGAGCACTCATTTTAGCCGCTTCATGCGTGCGCACCCTCGACGATATCGTAACGCGAACCGGGTGGCCTGACGACGAATGATGATGGATATGAATCATCGCTGTTCGCTGAGTTTTTCAAGCGCCGAGCGCGCCTCGTCCGGGGTCCTTGATTCCTTGACCACCCGCGCGACGGCGTCGTAGCCGAGCTTTTCCGCGTAGGCGGTCGCGAAGGCGAAGGAACTGTCGAGGTGGCGCCGACACATCTGCGCGTCCGCCTCCAGGACATCCACGCACCTCTCGCGCAGCAGGCTCGTCGCCCGGGTCATGAGCCGCAGGGATTCCAGGAGGCTGTCCGCGATGAGGGGGAAGAAGGCGTTGAGCTCGAATTCCCCGTGCGCGGCCGCCATGGTGACGGCCGTGTCGTTGGCGATCACCCGGATGGCGCACTGGATGGCCATTTCCGGGATCACTGGATTGACCTTGCCGGGCATGATGGTCGAGCCTTGCTGGAGCGGCTTCAGCCGCAGTTCGCCCAGTCCGCCGCGCGGCCCGGAGGCCATGAGTCGGATGTCGTTCGAGATTTTCATGAGGTTGACCGCCAGCGCCTTCAATAGCCCGCTTGCCTCCACGAACACGTCGTTGTTCTGGGTGATGTCCATGAGGTACTCAGCGGGCGCGAGGCCCATCTGCGTGAGCCGCCGGAGATTTTCGATCACCTGATACCGGTACTTGCGCGAGGCGTTGTCCGAAAGCCCGACCGCCGTGCCCCCGAGGTTCACCTGCCGCAGCCGCTCCTCGATCTTGTAGAGCCGCCATCGATCCCGCGCGACCGCCTGCGCGTACGCGCCGAATTCGTCGCCGAGTGTGATCGGCACCGCGTCCATCAGTTCCGTTCGTCCGAGCTTTTTGATCCCGCCGAACTCCGCCTCACGCCTTTGCAAGGATTCCTGCAGCTTCGCGCACGAATCGCTGAGTTCGCGCAGCATTTTGATCGCGGCGATCCTTAGGGCAGTTGGCATCACGTCGTTGGTCGACTGGCCCCGGTTCACGTCGTCGAGGGGGTGGACGCCGCCTGCGATGTGCGCGAGCACCTCGTTCACATTCATGTTGATGGACGTGCCCGCTCCGCCCTGCAGCGCGTCGAGCGGGAACGCTTCGTCCAGCCTGCCCGCGAGAACGTCGTCACAGGCGGCGGAGATCCGGCGGTAGTCGTCGGGCTTTACGCCGAGGTTCATGTATGTCTCGGCGGCGGCCTTTTTGACGAGCGCCACCGCGCGGATCAGCTCCAGATCCACGCGGGAATTGCCCAAATCGAAGTTCCCGAGTGCCCGTTGGGTGTTGATGCCCCACGGGACGTCCGGGAGGATCATTTCGCCGAGGTTGTCGCGTTCCGTCCGCATATTATACCTCAAGTTCTGCCAGCAGGTGGGGGAATATCGCGACGCTGCGCCTGAGAATCCCCTGCATGTAGGCGATTGTGATGCCGTAGTTGGTGATCGGCACGTTCTGATCCTTCGCGTCCTTCATGCGCGCGAGCACCTCGCGCGGCGTGAGCATGCAGCCGCCGCAGTGGATGACCAGCGCGTAGGGGGAGAGGTCCTCCGGAAAGCCCTTGCCGGAGCAGGTTTCGATGGCCAAATTCCTGCCCGTGTAGCTCCTGAGCCAGCGCGGGATCTTGACGGATCCGATGTCGTCGCACTGGCGGTGGTGGGTGCAGCCCTCCGCGACGAGCACCTTGTCGCCATCCTTCAGCTTTTCGATGGCCGCGACGCCTCGCACCGCCTCGTCGAGGAGTCCCTTCACCCGCGCCATGAGGATGGAGAACGAGGTGAGGGGGATCTCCGGCGGCGTGTCGGCGTTGGCCTTGGCGAACACCTGGCTGTCGGTCACGACGAGCGACGGCTTCTTCGCAAGGCCCGCAAGCGCATCGCGCAATTCGTGTTCCTTCACGACGATTGCGGTCGCGTCCGCCTCCAGGATATCGCGGATGGTCTGCTGCTGGGGCAGGATCAGTCTTCCCTTGGGCGCGGCCTTGTCGATCGGGGTGACGAGCACCACAAAGTCGCCGGGGGAGATGATGTCGCCCACGATGCGCAGCTTTTCCTCGCCCAACGGCACCATGCGGGAAAGACGCTCCTTGAGTTCCGCGATGTTTTCACCCGTCTTCGCGCTCACGGAGAGCCCGTCCGCAGGGATCTCCGTCCGGGAGAGGTCGCTCTTGTTGTACGCGACCACGTAGGGGACGTTCTTTTTCTGGAAGAGCGCGATCAGGTCCCGGTCGCACCGCGCGAGCCCGCCCGCCGCGTCCACGACGAGCACCGCCATGTCGATGGAATTGAGCACGCGCCGGGTGCGCTTCA
The DNA here is from genome assembly GCA_023444095.1 of Bacillota bacterium. Classification (GTDB taxonomy): domain Bacteria; phylum Bacillota; class Clostridia; order Christensenellales; family Aristaeellaceae; genus RUG11247. The sequence continues at coordinate 8,081 of JAEZRP010000029.1, read as the reverse complement.
CGCGCAGTTCTCCCAGCGCGCCCTCGTCGTCGATGCCGGGCGTGTCCACAATCACTACGGGGCCGAGGGGCAAAAGCTCCATCGACTTGTACACCGGGTCGGTGGTCGTGCCCTTGACGTCCGAGACGAGCGCGATCTCCTGCCCCGTGACGGCGTTGACGAGGCTCGATTTGCCCGCGTTCCGCTTGCCGAAAAAACCGATGTGCACCCGCTCGGCGCTCGGGGTGTCGTTCAGGCCCATTTCACGCCTCCCCCTGCGCGGCCTCGCGCGCCACGTAGTCACACCGCCCGTCCCGGATCGCGTAGCCGATCCTCTTGAGCTGTCGTTCGATCTTCGCGCGGCCGTCCTCCGCTTCGTCGGACGTGCCGATCTTGTTGTCGTAGAGCATGTACTTTTTTCGGTTGCCGGTGGGGGAGAGGTTCGGCATCACCACGTTTGCGCCCGCGAGGATCCCCTTTTCCCGGCCTTCGGGATCGATGGTCGCTAAGGCGGTCGTCGAGGGCAGGAGCACGTCCTTCAGCGCGATCCGGCAGAGACTCAGAATGAAAAGCGTATCGCGGATGGTTCCCGCTGGGCGGCCCTCAAACGGGGTGTTCGCCGCCGGGATGAACGGACCGAGCCCGACCATGTGGGGTCTGAAATCCGCGATGAACGCCATGTCCTTCGCAAGCGACTCGCTCGTCTGGTGCGGTGCGCCGATCATCATGCCGCAGCCCGTCTGGTACCCGATCTCCTTCAGGGTTTTCAGGCACTCCATCCTGTTTTTCCACGAGAGCTCCGGCGGGTGTAGCTTCCCGTAGTGCGCCTCGTCCGCCGTCTCGTGGCGCAGAAGGTAGCGGTTCGCGCCCGCGTCGTAGAGTCTCTGATAACTGTCGCGGCTGCGCTCGCCGAGGGAGAGGGTGATCGCGCAGTCGGGGTACCGTCCCCTGATCTCCGAGACGATCTTCGCCATCCGCTTGTCCGTGAAGTGTCCGTCCTCGCCGCCCTGCAAAACGAATGTGCGAAAGCCCAGCCGGTAGCCCGTCTCGCAGCAGGCGAGAATCTCGTCCTCCGTCATGCGGTAGCGCTCCGCGCAGGGATTGCTTTTGCGGATGCCGCAATAGAGGCAGTCGTTCTTGCAGATGTTCGTAAATTCGATGATGCCGCGCAGAAAGACGAATTTTCCGAAGCGGGACAGCGTGATTTCATGGGCGAGACGCGCCGCGTGCGCCTCATCCTCCGGCGTGCGGGTTTCAATGAGCTCCACCCAGTCCTGGAAGGGCAAGTCTCCGTACCGGTTCAGCCGGTCAATGCGTTCCTGATTGCTCATCGATCCCTCTCGTCGATCTTCGTGACGACGTTTGAATAGGCGGTCTTGGCGGAGACGCGCGGCAGCCGCCCGATTTTGCCGGAAAGCGCGGAGATAACCTCCTGCGGCGCATCGATGGCGATGGAGATAATGCTGATCCCCTTCGCGCGGTAGGGGATGCCCATGCGGCCGATGATGTGCTCGCCGTATTCGTGCAGAAGCTGATTGATGGCCTGAACGGAGTCCCCGTCCTCGACGATAATCGCGATAAGCGCCACGCGCGTCTCCATAAAAAACCTCCGTAAAATGAAAATCCGCGTCCCGAAAGACGCGGAAACAGGACGTGCACCTGTCCTCTTCGGCATCTTCCATCTCAAAACATTTCGATGTCAGCGTATGCCCGGCGCATGGCGCCGCATGGCCACATTATATACCACGTTGATGGGCTTGTCAAAGACCGAAATGAATCTTTACCATATCCCAAGGACACAAATGCGTCGCCCCGGGACCTGCTGTCCGGGGCGACGGCGGGAATGCATCAGTATTCCACGGCGTGGATCTTGTCGATGGTCCGAAGCGGTCCCCGGGCGTCACCTTGCCGCGATTTCGCTGTCCTTGGGCACGTAGTCGGTCATGGTGTGGTCAAAGTAGCTGGCATAGGCGGACATGTCGAAGTAGCCGGTGCCGGTGAGTCCGAAAAGGATGGTCTTTTGTTCGCCGGATTCGCGGCACTTGATCGCCTCGTCGATGGCGCCCTTGATGGCGTGGGAAGACTCCGGCGCGGGCAGGATGGTCTCGAGCCGCGCGAACTGCACGGCGGCGTCGAACACCTGCGTCTGCTCGTAGGAAACGGCCTCCATGTAGCCGTCGTGGTAGAGCTTCGAGAGGATGGGTGCCATTCCGTGATAGCGCAGCCCGCCCGCGTGGTTGGGCGAGGGGATGAACTCCGCGCCGAGGGTGTACATCTTCGCCATGGGCGTGATCTTTCCCGTGTCGCAGAAGTCGTACTCGTACCGGCCGCGCGTAAGCGAAGGACAGGAAGCGGGTTCGACCGCGATATAGCGCGTGCCGGCTTTTTTACCCTCGAGCGTGTCGCGCATGAAAGGCGCGATGAGACCGCCCAGATTGCTGCCGCCGCCCGCGCAGCCGACAATGACGTCCGGGTAGTCTTCAAACTCCAGGAGCGCCTCATAGCTTTCAAGGCCGATCACCGACTGGTGAAGGAGCACCTGATTGAGCACCGAGCCCAGCGTATAGCGGCAGTCAGGCGTCGTGACGGCGCGCTCGACGGCTTCCGAGATTGCGCAGCCGAGGCTTCCCGTCGTGTCCGGGTCCTTTTCGAGGATAGCCCGACCCGCGCCCGTCTGGTTGCTCGGGCTCGCAATCACCTTCGCGCCGAAGGTACGCATGACGTCCTTGCGGTAGGGCTTCTGGTTGTAGGAGCCCTTGACCATGAAGACGGTGAGGTCGAGCCCGAACGCCGCGCACGCTTCCGCGAGCGCCGTGCCCCACTGGCCCGCTCCTGTCTCGGTGGTGAGCGATTTCATGCCCTGCGCCTTGGCGTAGTACGCCTGTGCGAGCGCCGAGTTGAGCTTGTGACTGCCGGAAGTGTTGTTGCCCTCGAACTTGTAGTAGATGTGCGCAGGGGTTCGGAGTGCCTCCTCAAGTCTGTACGCGCGTACGATGGGCGAGGGCCGGTAGATGCGGTACATGTCGAGGATAGGCTTTGGAATCTCGAATTCCGGGGTCACGTCGTCCAGTTCCTGCCGGATCAGCTCGTCGCAGAATACGGGGCGCAGATCGTCGAACGTCACGGGCTTGCCGGTGCCGGGGTTGACGAGCGGTTCGGGCTTCTCCTTCATGGCGGCGCGCAGGTTGTACCAGGATTTCGGCAGCTTCTCTTCCGGGAGATAGTAGCGATAGGGAACGTGCTTCATGGGGACATCCTCCTTCGAAATAATGCGCCGGTTGCGGGCGTACGCCAATTCTGTCCTTTCATTGGGCGAATGAAAGTTTTCCACTGGCATAAAAAATAGTCTGCCCCAACATATGGGACAGACTTACATCTGCGGTGCCACCCGTATTGCCGCCCGAAAGGCGGCCGCTCGCTTTCGCATACCAGCATATGCGCTTCGTTGATAACGGATGAAGCTCCCGTCGGATACTAACGGTTTCGTCGCCGCTCGCTCCGCCCTCAACGGCCCATTCTGTCCGCATCCTCATGCCGCACTCCCACCGCCGGCGGCTCTCTTTGAATCGGATGTCGCGCATACTCTTCCGCATCACAGGTTTGTGGGTAGAATATCGCGTCGCGCGCGATTTGTCAAGATCAATCGGCAGAATTAACACGCGTAAGGAGCGCCTCGAATTTGGTCGCGGGCATGGGGTGCGCGAAAAAGTAGCCCTGCATGAGTCTGCAGCCGACGTGCGCGAGGTACTCCGCCTGCTCCCTCGTTTCCACGCCCTCCGCAACCACGGGGATTTTCAGAAGCCTTGCCATGCGGATCACGGAGCGCAGGATGCAGTCGCCGCGCCGGGTCGTCTTGTAATCGCGCAGGAAGGACATGTCGAGCTTCAGTACGTCCACCTCGACGTCCCGGAGCATGTTGAGCGAGGAATAGCCGCTGCCGAAGTCGTCCATCTCCACGAGAAAACCCATCTCGCGCAGTTTTTTGACGGTCTCAATGAGCTGCTCCGGATGCCGGACGTATGCGGTCTCGGTGATTTCGATGCGAAGATGATTCGCGTTCAGATCGTATTGCTCGATGAGACGCCGGAGGGTGTGGCACAGATCCGGATCGTTGATGTCCACGCGCGAGACGTTGACAGACAGCGGCACGATGGAGAACCCCATGTCGAGCCAGCGTCGCTGGGTCTGGCAGGCGGTCGCCCAAATGTGCTTGTCGATCTGCGTGATAAAGCCGTTTCGTTCGAAGATCGGCACGAAATCCTTCGGCATGAGCAGTCCCTTCCGGGGATGGTTCCAACGAAGAAGCAGTTCCGCGCCGATCATGGCGCCCGTCCGGTAATCGTATTGCGGCTGGAGGTACGGCACGAACTCGCCGTTCTCGAGCGCGTGGGACATCTCGTTGACGATTTCCTGTTCGCCGAGCATCCTCTCGCGCATTTCCTCCGTATAGCGCGCAAGGTGCACGTTATATTTTCTCTTGATGGAGTTGAGGGCGAGCAGCGCCCGGTCGCTCATCGTGGCGACGTCGAGCGCGGGGTCCTCGACTGCGTAGACGCCCACTTTGGGTGAGAAGTCAAAGTCTGGGTTGTGCGATTTGAGCCATTTCCGAATCTTTTCGATGGTCGGTACGAGGTGGTAATCGTCCTCGGGCAAGAGGCAGGCGAAGTGATCTGCGTCGATGTGGCCGCAGATCGAGAGCGGCGTATGGAACGTCACGATCAGATCCTTGATTGAGGCGATGAGCCGATTGCCCGCAGAGACGCCGTACAGGTCGTTGAATACGCGGAAGTTGTCGATATCGAAGCGAACGAAGAGAAAGCGGCGCTCCGGGTGCGCGTCGAGGAGATTGCGCGCCTCGCGCTGAAACTGGTGCCGGTTGTAAAGGCCGGAGACGGGGTCGAACTGCATTGCGTACGCGTCGGTCACGTCGCTGCGCATGTGAAGAATCGCGTCCCGTTTTTGATCGAGATAGGAGAAGACCCACCTTTTGCGCCGAATTTCGTCGCCCTCATGCAGGGAGTAGGAGAGCTCGTAACGGTCGCCATTTTCGAGCGCGGATATGATCGCGTCGAGGGACATCCGCCGGACGCAGTCCTCAACCTCCGAGGCGACGACGCGTTCCCGGAAGTATCCCTCGTATCCGGCGCGATAGTCTAGGCGGTCGCCCGGCAACGCGCACTGAGAAGGATGAGACAGATTGACGACGGTCATTATCCCCGTCTGCGCGTCGATGATCGATACCCAGTCAAGCGCCGCACTGGTGAGACGCTCGATGATGGTGGACGCGATTCGGAGCTGGTCCGCCGTTCTCTGCGCCAAGAGCTCGTCGGATATGTTGAACGCCGCGCCGTGGAGCTCGTTTCCGCCGGGAGGCACGCGGCACTCGAGGCGCGTGAGGATCTGCTGGCCGCTTGCGGTCAGCAGGCGCGCAAAGAAGAGGAACCCGCCCGCATTCGACGACCGCGCGCGACGCAGGAGGATCGAAGCGTCCTCCGGATGGATCCAGCCCGCGCCTTCACGGCGACCAAGCATCTCGATAAAGCTCGCCGAGGCTTGCATGACGGGCAGATCGTCTTCGAGTCCTGCGACAAACGTTCCACCCAGACGGATCGGTCGGCTGAGGGATGCATCGATCCGGTAATCGTTCGATTTTGGTTCGGTGCGCGTTTTCGGATCGCATGCGAAGTTGTCGATGACGCCGCATAAACCCACGATGCGCCCGTCCGGCGCGACGATGGGCGTCCTGGAGACGCAAAGGATGTCGAATCGAGCCGCATCCGGGGTCCCTCCTTCCAGAACCGCCCGATCATCGGCATACGCCGCATCTGCGAGCGGGCGAGGAAAGAGGTCGTAGTCCGTCTTGCCGGCGATGGCCTCCTGATCGCGAAGGCTGAACATGTCGCAGAAACCCTGCGATGCGCCGACATACCTGAGATGTTCATCCTTGACATAGACAAGGTCGGACGCTCCCCGAAGGAGCGTCTCGAGTGCGGACAGCAAAATGTCCTCGCACCCGCGGTCCCTGTTCGCCATTTAGTTGTCCTCCGGGGCATCGCTTCCGCCGCGTGCCCGCATACTCTGCACAGCATCATACTACCATAATTTGTGTCAGCACACAACATAAAATCATCGTGTAACTATTGAAATTTGTTGAAAACCAAAAAGAAGTGGTGAAAAATGCCGGAACGGCTGGAATTGAGGGGCATCCCAGAAACAGACCGGATGTGGTGTAACCATATGAGGCGCAAAATGACGCCCGCGGCATCGATCGCGCACGGCAGGACGCACGAAATTTCATGGGCGAAATTCTCAAAAACCTCTTTACAAGCGGCGGCGTGTTTGGTATAATGATTTCCGTCGCGAGTGGCGACATCGACGCGGGGCATTAGTACAGTTGGTAGTACGCTACACTGGCAGTGTAGAGGTCAGGAGTTCGAGTCTCCTATGCTCCACCAGCAAAACCACCAAAAAATTGGTGGTTTTCTTTTTGTTCTTTGTGCTCTCTGTACAAATTTCGCCTCTCTGAAAAAGTGGGCACAGAATATGTTGATGACGGTGGGCACAAAAGTGGGCACAAGGGGCACGTGGTGGGCACAAAGTGGGCACGATGTGGGCACTGGCTACAGGCTGAAACTAAATTTTACTTTTAATCCATGGAACCTCCTTCGCTTGCTATGGGCATGTATCAGGCAGAAGCAAGCACGAAGGAGGGACAAATTTTGATCAACATTTCTGCCGTAGTCGCCGAAGCTGAGGCCATGTTCGACGCCTGCAACGACCGTTTCTATGGGGGTGAGCTTGCACGCCCTGCGATCACAATCACGCCGGACGCGGTAACCCCGGGCCAAGGTAACAACTGCTACGGCTGGTGCAGCGTCAAGGAGATCTGGAACGCCGACGGGAAGCTGTTCCGTGAGATCAACGTCTGCGCGGACTACCTCGATCGCTCGATCAAGGACATCGTCGCAACTATGCTCCACGAGATGGCGCACCTGTACGACCTGACACACGACATTAAGGATGTGAGCAACAACGGCTACTACCACAACTCCAAGTTCAAAGAGACTGCCGAGGCGCACGGGCTGCTCATCGCCAAGCATCCCCGCTACGGCTGGACGGTGACCGAGCTGGCCCCGGAGGCTGTAGAATGGGTCGAGCAGGAGTACGGCGACCGCAAATTCGGAGCAGCACGGACGGGCTTTGGGATCTCGGCCAGCACCGCCGACGACGGCGCAGAGGACGGTACATGCGACGAGCCGCCCAAAAAGAAAAGTAGCTCAATCAAGTACACTTGCCCGGCCTGCAACATGAAAGTGCGCGCCACCAAGCGTGTGAATGTGATCTGCGGCGACTGCATGACAGCGATGGAGTCCGAGGCGGCGGGCGACTAAACACCCGTTTGCTATGGTAGAGCTCATTCGGGAAAAGATGGTGATCCAGCACCGAACACCCGGTTAAACCTCATCTGTTGGGCATGTCTGCCATTGACGCCCGCCTGTCCCGCGTGCTACAATGTAGCCGAAAGAACATATGTTCGACAGGGGCGATTTGCATGTTAAGGACGATCCTGCACGTGGATGCCAACTCGTTTTATGTGAGCTGCGAGATGTCCGAAAATCCATCGCTGCGCGGCAAGGCAGTCGTCGTGGGCGGCGATGTCGAGGCGCGCCACGGAATCGTGCTGGCCAAGAGCGACAAGGCAAAAGCCGTTGGGATTAAGACAGGCCTCGTCCTATGGCAAGCAAAAATGCTGTGCCCGAATCTCATCGTCATCCAGCCCAACTACCGTCTCTACCTCAGAATGTCACGGGAGCTGCGTGGCATCATGGGTGATTATTCCGGCCACGTGGAGCCGTTCGGGTTGGATGAGGCGTGGGTTGGCCTTGGCCCCGAACCCATCGAGGAGGGCAAGCGCATTGCAGACGAGATCCGCCGCCGCGCGTGGGAGGAGCTTGGCATCACGGTCTCCGTGGGTGTCGCCGACAACAAGATCATGGCGAAGCTCGGCAGCGACTACAAAAAGCCCAACGCAACCACCGTGATTGCTCCGGAGGACTACCCTCGCATCGTGTGGCCGCTGCCAGTTGGGGACCTGCTATACG
>JAEZRP010000039.1 GCA_023444095.1 Bacillota bacterium | reverse complement strand
GACCTCCACCTTGGCAAGGTGGCGCTCTACCAACTGAGCTACTACCGCTTATGGTGCCTTGGGGCGGAATTGAACCACCGACACTGTGATTTTCAGTCACATGCTCTACCGACTGAGCTACCAAGGCTTGTGGCGATCCGGAGGGGGCTCGAACCCCTGACCTCCAGCGTGACAGGCTGGCATTCTAACCAACTGAACTACCGGACCGCGTTGTGGTGGGAACAACAGGGCTCGAACCTGTGACCCCCTGCTTGTAAGGCAGGTGCTCTCCCAACTGAGCTATGCTCCCTCAGGCTGGGACCCTGATCGTTCGCAGCGACAAGAAATATAATAGCTGAAATGAGGGGATTTGTCAATACCCTTTTTCGCGCCACACACCCATTTTTGCGTGTATGTTTCACCCGTCAGATGGCGGATGTGGAGCGCCGGGTGACGAGCGCGCAGGGCACGATATAGTCGTGTACCTTCTTGCGCGGGTTCTCGATGCGCGCCTTTGCCATGGCGAGCATCCGCTCGGCAACCTCGCGCACGTCCTGACAGACGGTCGTAAGCGGCACGGCGGCGACCTGCGAATACACGCAGTCGTCAAAGCCCGCGACGCGGATGTCCTCCGGCACGCGCACGCCCCGCGCGATCATGGCGTTCAGCGCGCCGAGGGCGGTGATGTCGTTGACGCAGATGAGGGCGTCCGGGAGATCCTCCATCATGTACGCGCAGCCGAACGCCTCCTGATAGCCCGCGTGGAGCACGCGGTAGACCTCCGGTACGAGGGAGTACTTGCGGATCGCCTCGAGGTAGCCCGACTCGCGCAGATCGAACGTGTAGACGGACTTGGGACCGTTCAGAAGCGCCACGCGCTTGTGGCCCTGCTGGCAGAGGTGCTCCGTGAGCGTCACCATGCCGCCGCGCAGATCGCACATCACGCAGGGCTCGTTCACGCCCTCGTACTTCGAGGACGCGAAAATGATGGGCACGCCGCAGTCGCGCAGCCAGCCCATGTACTCCTCGTCCTCCGTCGGTTTGTCGACGGGCGCGATGATCACCGCCTCCACGTTCTGTTGAAGCAGCTTTCGGAAGATTCTCTTTTCATCCTCGAAGGATTCGTTGGATATGTAAACGGAAATGTTGTATCCGGATTGCTTCGACGCCTCCGTCGCGTAATCGACGAGCGAGGCGAAATAGTCGTTCCGGATTTCGGGAACCACCAGGGCGATCATGCCGCTCTTTCCGCGCGCCAACCCGCGCGCATACTGATTCGGCACGTACCCCACGCGCTGCGCCTCGGACCGGACCCTCCTGGCCGTATCGGAATTGACCATCGGACTTTCGTTCAATGCGAGTGATACCGTCGCCGGAGACAGCCCCAGTGCGCGCGCGATATCTTTGATCGTAACCTGCATCGATATCACCTGTGCGCTTCTATAATCATGACATTATTGTAACATGTCCATATCAGGATGTCAATCCCCGGGGCCGAAACCATGGCGAAATTCAAACGAAACCTATTGTTTTCAATCAAATATCGATAGTTTTTGCAGGAAAAGCGCGAAAAACCACGCGCCGGGGAAATCCTCGGCGCGCGGCGGAATTGGATAATCGTCTCAGGAGCCTGCCTTTCGGTAATCCGTAGGCGTCATTCCCGCCTGCCGGGTGAAGACGCGGGTAAAGTACGCGTTGTCCTGATAGCCGCACACGCGCCCGACCTCCGCGATCGGGAACCCCGAAAGCCGGAGAAACAGCCGCGCCTTCTCCATCCGAAGGTCCGTGATCATCTGAAGCGGCGTGACGCCCGTGTCGCGCTTGAAGGCCGCGAAGAACGCCGCGCGGCTCATGCCGGAGGCCTTGACGAGCGCGCCGATGGCGATGGGCTCCGCGTACCGGTCCGAAATGTGGGCGATCGCGTCCGCGACGGACGGGACGCGCGGCCTTTCAGCCTCCTCCGCCTCAAAGGCCAGCATGCGGATGAGCTCCATCAGTGCGGCCTTCGCGTCGAGCGCGCGCAGATCGCCCGGCAGGCTGCTATCGAGCTTCAGCCGGGCCATCAGCTCCTCCGCCTTCGCGCGGTCGCGCACCGAGATGCGGCCCGGCAGCCGGTCGAGGAGCGGATTCTCGTACGCGGGCTGGGCCTCCTCCCGCGTGCCGAACAGGTAGGCGTCCCGGCGCGCCTGGTTTCCGGCCATGTCCACGCAGGCGATGTAGCAGGCGTACGGCCCGACGCCGCGCACGACTTGCCCCGGCCTTCTGACGTTCATGTCGCCCGCCTCGAACCGCACGTACGCGCCGTTGACGACGACGCCCCCGTCGCTTCGGACGAAGTATTCAAATTCGTAATCATACACGGTGCGCTGCGCCATGTCGCGCACTTCGAAGGCGTAGCCGTCGTAGAACGCGGCGCGCAGCAGCACCGGATTGATCCTGTCCGTTCCCAGCTTCAATAGCTTCCCACCCGCTTCACCGTTTCGATGATGTTTTTGAAATCCTGATAGCCGACGTGCGGCGGGATGGAGTGATCGGAGGCGAATATGTAGCCGCCGTTCTCCTTCATGACCGGCACCACGCGCTCGATCTCCACCGTAATGACCTCCGGCTTGTCCCAGTTGACGGCGTTGATCCCACCGTGGAAGAGGAGACGATCGCCGAACTCCTTCTTGAGCGCCGCGGGCTGCATCCCGGCCTTCACCTCGAGGGGGTTGAGCCCGTCAAGGCCCATGGAGACGAGCTCCGGCACGAAGGGCGTGACATCGCCGCAGGAGTGGAGCCGCGCCACGCAGCCGTGCGCGTGCGCCCAGTCGATGGCGCGCTGATGCGCGGGCTTGATCAGCTCGCGGTACACGCGCATGGAGAAAAACTGCGACTGCTTGTAGCCCATGTCGTCGTACCAGTGCACCTCGTCGAACGTGTAGCCCGCGTCCCAGATGCGCTCGAGCATGGCGAGGGAGACGTCGAGCTCGTGGTTGACCATGTCCTGGACCCACTCCGGCTCCTCGAGCATCGCCATGAGCATGGTCTCGGTGCCCACCATGTACGAGTGGGTGATGTCAAAGCCGAACCAGAGCCCGCCCGTGATCCAGCGGTCCTCCTCGCGCCAGTTCCTGTAGTTCTTTTTCAGCCACTCCCACGGGATGCGGTCGTCCGAGGGGGCCATCCGGTCCCTGACCTTTTCCCATTCGTCAGGCGTGGTGACGGCGAAGCCGAGGTGCTCGGGCGTGGTCGTCAGCTTCTTGTAGGTGCGCGTGGTCGCGCCCCACTTGGTCGTCCGGACGACGTGCTCGTCGTCCTCCGAGACGATGGTCTCCGGGAGCCGCGGCGAGTTGTCGGTCGATATGTAGGCCGTCCTGTCCAGGTCGAAGTGCGCGACGTAGTCGCTCGTCGGCATGCCCTCCCCCATCCAGCGCTCGATGGTCTCCTTCCAGGGCGAATCCATGACGGGCACCCGGTCCGCGTCCCGGTGCTCGTACATCCGCTTCAGGCGCTCGCGCGTCGTCAGTTTTGCCATTCCCATTCCCCCGATTCTTTTGCTGGAAGCAGCATACCATAAATCATCCTCGCGATCAAATGGATAATCGTACGGCGTGATTCCCCGTTTCCGGCGGATTCCAGTCCTTGCGTTGTATTTTCGTCTTTGATGGCCGATACGATCCTTCCATTCGGCAGATAATTCCCATTTTTACGCAATAATTTCGGAAAGCAGAAGCCCGCCGCGCGGGCGGCGGGCCGGATTTGAAACGGAATCCCGCCTGTTTCAGGCATCCGTTCCCGGTCAGTTGATGTCGATCAGCACCTTGAGCGTCGTCTCCCGGTTCTTGTCGATGAATCGGTAGGCGTCGAGATACTCCTCGAAGGCGAAGTGCTTTGTGATGAGGGGCCGAAGCTTGACGCGGCCCGCCTGCACGAGCTCGATGGCGCCTACGTAGTCCTCGTGGCGGTACATCATGGAGCTTTTGAGGGTGAGCTCGTGATCGTTGAGCACCGCGAGGTCGATCTTCGCCCGGTCCGCGAACACGGCCACCAGCACGATGTCGCTCCCCTTGCGCGCGTGCGCGATCGCCTGTCCCATGGTCACGTCGTTCCCCGCGCAGTCGTAGATCACATCCGCCCTGTCCGGGCCGAACGCCTCGGTCAGCGCCTTTCCGAAGTCGCGCGTCCGGGTGTTGACCGTGTGGGAAACGCCGCACTCCCGCGCCTTCTGAAGCCGGAAGTCGCTCACGTCCGTGATGAGGACCGATTGCGCGCCCATCCCCTTCGCCGCCTGCGCGACCAGATTCCCGATGGGGCCGGCGCCCAGCACCGCGACCTTCATCCCCCTGACGGAACCCATCTGCCGCACCGCGTGCACCGCCACCGCGAGCGGCTCGATGAGCGCGCCCTCGTCAAAGCTCATGTCGTCCGGAAGCGGCGTGACCTTTTTTTCGTCCACGGCGAAGAACTGGGACGCGAGCCCCGTCGCTTGAAAGCCCATCACCCTCAGCTTCTCGCACAGGTTGTACTTCCCGTTGCGGCAGGGGTGGCACTTTCCGCAGACCAGCTGCGGCTCCACGGTGACCCGCTGGCCGACCAGAAGGCCCTCCACGCGCGCGCCGATTTTCACAATCTCGCCGGAGATCTCGTGGCCCTGCGTCACCGGATAGCGCGTGAAGGGGTGCTCCCCGTGGTACACGTGGATGTCCGATCCGCAGACGCCGATCCGCATGACCCGGATGAGGACCTGATTCTCCGCGACCCCCGGAATCGCCACGTCCTGAAACTCGATCTCCCCCGGCCTTGTCATCACCTGCTGAAGCATCGTCGTCCCTCCTGCGCATTCTTTTGTTAACGTAATCATACGCTGATTGCAACACATTGTCAATCAGCGCAATCCTCAGAAATCTCGATAACGCTCGGCTTGTCTTTTCGCCCAATCCTTCGTCGCTGTCGGCTCGACGTAGCTCTACTACGCCTTCGCCTCGGCTCCTCGTTTAAAACGAAAATACCGCACCGCTCGCCCTCGATCTTTCTGTGTCTTGCTCGTAAATTTCAAGGTACCTTGACTTCCGCGTGCCGGCGCGCTATACTGTCGGTAACGAAAGGATGGTGATCATGGATGGACGAACGGGAGCTGCACGCGGCGATGCGCGTGCTCGCGCACAGCATGCACCGGATGTCGGACGGCCGCGCCGGGCAGGGTAGACTGCTCGGCATCCTTCTCGAGAACGACGGAATCACCCAGCGCGATCTGCAGGACATCGTGGTCGTACGCTCGGGCTCCTTGAGCGAGGTGCTGGGAAAGCTCGAGGCCAACGGCCTCGTGGAGCGCCGCGCGAGCGCGGAGGACAGGCGCATGATGCGGGTATTCCTCACCGAGCAGGGCGCGCGCGAGGCGCGGGCGTGCGCCGAGCGGCGCGCGGAGGCGTCCGCGGGCGTGTTCGACTGTCTGGACGAGCGGGAAAAGGAGCAGCTTCTCGCGCTCGTGACGCGCATCAACGAGCACATCGAGAAATCCGCGCCGCGCGGGCGGGACGAGTATCGCGGCGATCCGCATCACCGGTGCGGCCACCACGGCCGCGGGGGACGGCGCGACTGAGCGGCGCAACAGCGCCGCGTCCACAATTCTGCGGGGGCGAGATGGCGGAAATGCGTTCGTCCGCGCGTGCGGGATGTGTGCGGGGTCGCCTGAAGTTTCAGTTCTGGATCTTCCGGCCGAATGCGCGCGCCGTCGCCGTCATATATAAGGTAGGACTGCCCATTTTCTTGCGGGCGACGGCGCGCGCAAGACTTTTTCGGCGCGCCGCTGCGCCTGCCCGGGGTGCCCCTGCCGACCGCGTCCCTTCTGGAGCGCATCGCGGGCGTTGCGCGCGCGTGGTACGCGTTCCCCCTCGCGGAGCTGGCCGCGACCGCCGCCGCGCTCCATGTGCGCCGCGAATCCCGAACGCGGATTCGCCCGCTCCTTTCCGACCAAATGTGAGCAGGCGTTCCGTTTCCCAAAAAGCCTATCAACAACCGCCACACCGCTTGACAGATGGCGGTTGTTGGTTTATACTGGATTTAACAAAGGAAGGCAGGGAACGGGAGGCCTACGGGATGGAAGACACACAGATGCCCCAATATCACAGAATTGCGTATGACATCGCCTCGCGCGTTGCAACGGGCGAAATTCCGGTTAAAAAGAAGATGTCGGGCAGGTCGCTTCTCGCCTCGGAATACGGGGTGTCGCCCGAAACGATCCGGCGGGCGCTGAAGCTTCTCAACGACATGAAGGTCGTCGAGATCCGCGCCGGGAGCGGCGTATATGCGATCTCTCAGGAAAGCGCGCGGCAGTACGTGAAAAGCCGCGCAGGAGAGGAGGAGCGCAAGGGCTTGGAAATGCGTTTCAGGGAGCTGGTGTCGAGGCACAGCGACCTGAGTCTCGAGATCCTGGACATAGCCTCGGAAATGACGCGGGCGCAGAAGATCCAGAAGCCTCAGATGCCCTATTACGAGGAGAAGGTCGAGCAGGGTTCGAAACTCATTGGCAAGAGCATCGGGAAGCTCCAGTTCTGGCAGACCACGGGCGCGACGATTGTCGGGATCCGGCGCGGGAAGCGCGTGATCCTCTCCCCCGGGCCGAACGCGGAACTTTACGACGGAGACGGACTCATCTTCGTGGGCGAACCCGGCGCGGCGGAACGCGTCAGGGCGCTCGCCGCCGGGAAGAAGCCATAGGATCCGAAAAACAATCCGATTCAGAAGGGAGTGTGTGAGAATGAAACTCATCATTGCGATTATCCAGAACGACGACGAACGGACGCTTCTCAACAAGCTCATGAAGGAGGGCTTTCGCGCGACAAAGCTCGCGTCCACGGGCGGATTTCTCCGCACCGGGAATACCACGCTCATGCTGGGCGTCGAGGACGACCGGCTGGACGAGGCGATGGCGTTGATTCGCGATACATGCAAGACCAGGAAGATAACGCTCCCCTCCTACCCCTACGCGATGGAGACGGGCATGCACGTGGTCTACCCCGTGGAGACGAGGGTCGGCGGAGCGACGGTGTTCGTGATGCCGGTAGAGCAGAAGCTCAACATATGATCGGAGCGAGCGATGAACAAATGGAAGGTGCTCAGAAGTGAATACCTGTACAAGACCGCGTACGGCAATCTTCGGACCGATAAATGCCTTTTGCCGAGCGGGCTCATCATCGAGGAATATCACGTCTGCGAGTACGCCGACTGGGTAAACTGCGTGGCGGTCACGCCGAACCGGGAGATCGTTCTGGAACGGCAGTATCGCCACGGCGCGGGCGCCTTCTTTCTGGAGACGCCCGCGGGGGCGCCCATGCCGGGCGAGGCCCCGGACGCGGCCATCGCGCGGGAGCTGCGGGAGGAGACTGGCTATACCTCGGACAAGCCGCCCGTTCTGCTCTCGAGCCTGTACGCGAATCCGTCGACCAGCAACAACCGCGTCTATACCTACCTTTTGACGGACGTGGTTCTCACGGACCTGACGGAGTTTGACGTGTCGGAGGACATCGAGGTGGTGCTCCTCCCCATGAGCGAGGTCGGGCGCGCCATCGCGGACGCGCGGATCAACCAGCTTTTTACCGTATGCGCGATCGAACTCGCGATGAAGCATTTACAGTAAGGACGGAAATCCAAATGAGTATGAAAGTTACGTTTCTCGGGGCGACCCACGAGGTGACCGGGAGTCTCACCTTGATCGAAGTCGGGGGCGAGCGGATCCTCGTCGACTGCGGCATGGAGCAGGGCCGGGACATGTTCGTCACGCAGTCCCTGCCCGTGAGCCCCGCCAAGATCGACATGGTGCTTCTGACCCACGCGCACATCGACCACTCGGGCAACCTCCCGCTGCTTTACAAAAACGGGTTCCGGGGCAAGGTGTGGGCGACCGCCGCGACGTGCAACCTTTGCGACATCATGCTGCGCGATTCCGCGGGGATTCAGGAATTCGAGGCCTCGTGGCAGAACCGCAAGGGCATGCGCGCGGGCGAGGAGGAAGTGAAGCCCATCTACACCACGGAGGACGTCGAGGGGCTTTTAAAGCTCATGCGCCCGTGCCGGTACGGCGAGCGGCTGCGCGTGAGCGAGCACGTCGAGGCGCGCTTCACGAACGCGGGACACCTCCTCGGCGCGGCCTCCATCGAGCTTTCTCTCACCGAGAACGGGGAGACGCGCTCCATCGCCTTCAGCGGCGACATCGGGAACCTTTCCCGGCCCTTTCTTCGCGACCCCGAGCCCATCGAGGGCGCGGACTACGTGGTGATGGAGTCCACCTACGGCGACCGGCTGCACGACAAGGCGCGCGCCGATTACGTGACCGCGCTCGCGGCGCACATGCAGAAGACATTCGACCGGGGCGGGAACGTGGTCATCCCCGCCTTCGCCGTGGGCCGCGCGCAGGAGCTTCTCTACTTCATCCGCGAGATCAAGGCGAAAAGCCTCGTCTCCGGGCACGGGGATTTCCCCGTCTGGCTCGACAGCCCGCTTGCGGAAGCCGCGACGGGCGTCCTTCTCCAATGCGATCCGGCCATCCTCAACGACCAGACGCGCGCGCTCATCGAGAGCGGCGTCAACCCCATCTGGTTCTCGAACCTGAACATTTCGGAGGCCGTCGAGGATTCGAAGGGCATCAACCTCGACCCGACCCCCAAGGTCATCATCTCCGCGAGCGGCATGTGCGAGGCGGGCCGCATCCGGCACCACCTGAAGCACAACCTCTGGCGGCCCGAGAGCCTCCTGCTCTTCGCGGGCTACCAGTCGGAGGGCACGCTCGGGCGCGCGCTCCTCGAAGGCGCGAAGCACGTCAAGCTCTTCGGGGAAGAGATCGCCGTCCGGTGCGAGGTCGCGGCGCTCACGGACACGAGCGGGCACGCGGACAGGCTCGGCCTCACAAACTGGCTCACCGGCATGAAGCTGCGCCCGAAGCAGGTGTTCGTCCTCCACGGCGACGACGAATCCTGTGTGGCATTCACCGACCACATCGCGGACGACCTCGGCTACGAGGCCTTCGCGCCCTACAGCGGCACCTCCTTCGACCTTCTCACGGGCGAGCCCGAACTCGTCACCCAGGGCGTCAAGGTCGCGGACGTGCCCACCCGCAAGTCCGACCGCGCCGCGCGCGCCCACGCCCGGCTCCTCGCCGCCGTCGCGCGGCTCATGGACGTCGCGCGCGACAACAGGGGCCTTGCCAACAAGGAGCTCGCCAAATTCGAGAGCCAGGTGCAGAGCCTCGCGGACAAGTGGAGGAAGTAGGAGGCGGGGGAACAAAAAACTCCGGGGGCTCTGCCCCCGGACCCCCGCCAAAGGGATATATCCCTTTGGAATCCCATACTGGGTAAGAAGTTCCTACAATCTGACCTGACCGCAGCGGTGGACATTTTATCCTTAAAAGCCTAATGCCGACACACGCATCACGCTTCGGAGACCGTATGTAAATTAAGAATCTCTTCCCAGTCTATGTCCTTTGCAACGTACACGGGGGAAGAATACTGGGATTCAGTGGTTCCTTTTTGATAAATTGCGAGAATGCGCGCATATTCTTGACGCGTGGCAATCCTCGTATCCTTCTTCAAAACAGTATTTGGTGAATTATATCCAATTTTGTCCTCATACACGAATCCAATACAAGCTGAAATTGTTCCCGCGACCTTCTCCGTATACAATTTGATCGATCTGTCTTTATAGTCTCCAATCATCTTTGCGGATAAGTTTCTCTTCAAAACTGATGGAAGAACGCTGAGCTTTTGTGCTGTTGTTCCATTAGGAGCCATATCGAAATCACTTTCTGAAAGTCGATGCTGAAGGCATTTCTGATAGAATTCGACACTACGTAATTCATTGTCCTCCGGAAACTTTACTCCCGTTAAGTGAAGAAAATGTCGTGGCAAAAAAACAACTTCAAAGAATTGAACCTCAGAGTGACTATTTCTAGCATGCGCTATGAGAAGATTCGTATTTTCGAGGTTTTTATGATATGCTTCCGCACATGGCACAATTATTCGAATAGCTTCGGCTTTTGTCACTTTCCTGCCCCCAGATAACTCTTCTGTAACTAACAAAGGAGGAAATCCCAACACCGAAGCGTTGATTATTTCCTCCCCCATGGCTGATTTTTCCGTTGTCCGCCAACCGTGAGTACATTCGCCTCACAAACCTGTCGGGTTTTTCCGTTGCCCGCCAACCGTAAGCACATTCGTCTTACAAAAATATCGGATTATAGGTGTCAGCCACACCAGCAAGATAACTTGCCATCTAGTAGTATTATATGCGAAGGCGCGCTTTATGTCAACCTTTTAATTGATATTTTTCGTGGCGACAAGAACCGACTTATATAAGACCCAATTTTCAGAACGCACAAAAAATCAGCAATCTTCACCCTCTTTCCAGAAGCACTAAAGCCGCTATTTTTTATATAATATTTCTTTTGCATCCGATTCATTTATCGACGGTGCGGGGCCCAATCCCCCGGCCGTCGAGTTTGCTTTTGTCAGGGCCTACCGCTTCTGAACGACGATGCTATGCTTCTTTCTCGCTTCCAGCCGGTAGGCCGTCGGGGCCATGCCCATGCGCGCGGTGAAGCGGCGGATGAGGTAGGTGCCGTAGGAGAAGCCCGTCGCCTGCGCGATCTCCTCGATGGTGAGCGCGGTATGCGCGAGCATTTCCTTTGCGATCTGGAGCCGGTAGTTGAGGAGGTATTCCATCGCGGTGGCGCCCGTCCACGCTCTGAACTTCCGGTTGAGCGTGGTGCGGTTCACGTGCACCGCCGCGCACAGCGCGCCCAGGGTCACGTCCTCCATGTAATTCGCGTGCAGGTACTCGAGCGCGTCGTCGACCGCCGTCCGCTCCCCGCCGCTCCCCTTCCCCGCCTCCTCATAGGCGCGGTCGAGGAGGTTGATGATCTGGAGAAAGTAGCGCCTGATCCGGCACGTCCACTGGCCGTCGCTCTGGGAGACGATCTCCGTCCCGATGATGGAGAGCCATTCAAACGCCTTGAAGTAGACCTGCGGCGGCAGGGCGAGAACGCCGCGGTACCGCTCGCCCCGCTCGACGAAGAGCGCGAGCGCGTCCTTTTCGTACGCCTGCTCCGTCTCAGCCGAAGCGCCCGCGCGCGCCAGCTTGAACGTGCTTCGCATCTTGAGAAATTCCGGGTTCAGGCTGAACGACTGCGCGGACATCCGGCCCGTCTCGCGGGCCGCGAGCGCATCGTTTGGGGAAAGGCAGAGCGCGCACGGCGCGTTGAGCGCGGTCGCGCGCCCGTTGAGGACGACGTTCGCCCCGCCCTCCGTCACGAGAACGAGCGTGAACCGCTCGGGCCGCGGAAGGCCAGCTAGCGTCTCCCTCGGCTCGAACTCGATCGGCACGTCGAGCGCGCGCCGCCGGTCGAACTGCGGCATCGTCATCCCCTCCGATTGCAGAAAGTATCGCAAACGACTGCGGATCAGGCATTGTCGCATCGCGGGCGCGGGAGTACAATGGTGCCGGGAAAAACAGGAGGGAGTGCCGGTCATGACGGAGGAAAGGATTCGGGACATGGAGGCCTTCATCGCGAAGGCACAGGGAAACGTGACGCACGTCAGGCGCGTCCACCTCATCGCGCAGATCCTCGCCGAGCGGGAAAAGATCGGTTACGACGCGGACGTGCTGGCGTTCGCCGCGTACTTTCACGATTTGGGCTATTATCCGCCCTACAACCCCGGCGGCGCGTTCGACCACGCGACGCACTCCGCGAAGCTGATGCCGCCCCTCGCGCGCGAGTGGGGACTCGACGAAAAGCAGATCGAGATCGTCGTCGAGGCGGTCGAGAACCACAACAAGCCCGGAATCGGGCGGTTCGCCGAGACGCGGCTCCTCCGCAACGCGGACGGCATAGACTATCTGGGGTACATGGCGGTCGCGCGCGACTTTGCAAAAAGCGGGAACGACATGCGAAGGGCCATGGCGGACCTCGGGCGGCGAAAGGAGATGTTCGGGTCGCTTATCGACCTCGAATCCGCGAAGAAGATCGCCGAACCGCGCCTGCGGGAGCTCGACGACTTCATCGCCCGCTTCGAGGAGGAGAGCCACGGGATCTACTGACGCGCCTTGCGGCTACTGCTGCGCGGTTGACAGGCAGAAGGGATGGCCCTCCGGGTCGATCATGACGGTGGACGTTTCAAAATACTGGACGTCCGCCTTTCTCGCGCCGCAGGCGATGGCGTGCGCGACGGACGATTCGAGATCGTCCACCTTGAAGTCCATGTGCGCCATCTGCTGCTGCGCGCCCTCCCGCCACGGCCAGACGGGCGGCGCGTACTCCTCCACGGTCTGAAACGCCAGGATCAGCCCCTGCGGCGTGTGGATGCCCGCCCAGCCGCCGCCGGAGATCGTTTTTTCCCAACCGAGCAGCCGCGCGTAAAAGTCCGCGAGCGCGTCCGCGTCCCGGCAGTCGAGCGCGATGCCAATGATTGAGGTCACCATGAGAATCCCTCCCTCCAAAATCCTTCAGACGGAAATCGTGCGCCCGTCGCGCGCGACGATCAGGCCCTCAAGCTCGTAGAGCCCGCAGGGAACCGGCGAGATGTCATATTCCGCAAACCCCGGCTTGGTGGGGCGGATGCCCAGCGCGTACGCGAAGTAGAGGTAGGCGGGCACGGCGGACCAGCCGTGGCACAGGCTCCCCGCGTTCTCGAAGTCCCACGCGCCCTCGATGGTTTCCCAGAATGTGGTGGCGTTCTGGTAGAGCATGCTCCCCCAGTGCTCCGCCACATGGTCGAAGACCCAGCGTCCGTACTGTTCGGGGCGCTTCAGGAGCGCGTCGAACTGGAAGATCTTGTACGCGGTCGTGACCTCCGTCATCCCCGGCTGCGTGAGATGGCGGAGCACGGAATCGAGCCTGTCCGGGGGGCAGGCGTCCGCGCAGACCGCCAAAGCCTGCGTCAGCTGCGCGTGATGGAAGATTCCCCGCGCGTTGCGGAACGTCGCGTATCCGCCCAGATCCGCGTCCCAGAAGAGCGCGTCGACCCGCGCCCGCAGCGCATCCGCCGCCTGCGCGTACCGCGCCGCGCGCGCCTCCTCGCCCAGCATTTTGAGCATGTCCGCGAGCCGCGCGAGCCCGAGCGCCACGAACAGGTTGAGCGGCGCGTCGAACCGCTCGTGCTCCGCGTCCATTTCGTGCGCCTGATATCCCTCGAGATACGGCTGCCATTCGTAGAAATTCCAATACCGTTTGTCGCGATACGCCGGAATCAGCCCGTTTCCCGCGACGCGGGCGAGGAACGCCTCGGCGATCTGTTCCGCCACGGGCAGCATCTCCCGCGCGAAATCCGCGTCCCCGCTGAACAGCAGGTACTCCTGCAGCTGAACGAGGAAGACGGCGGTAAACGAGGGGATGGTGATCGGCACCCGCGCCGGGGCGCAAAGCTCGAGGAGGCCGTCCTCCCGGATCGACAGCGCCAACAGCCGCAGGCTCGCCTTCGGCATGTCGTATTCGCCAAACGCGTAGTAGCCGCACAGCATCTGATTCCTCGAATCCATGGTATAAAGCGCCTGCTCCCGCCACGGGCAGTCCTCGTAATGCTCGTGCATGCACTGAAGGAGCGTGCGCTTGCTCACCTCATAAATGCGCCGGTGCAGCCGGTCGGCGGTGTGGAACCGGGGCTTCCGGCTGACCGCATAATGGGTCGGGAGTATCCCCGCGTAGAAGAGGCGCGCGCGCCGCGCCGCGAGGAAGAGCTGGACATACCGAAGCCCCGCCCGCTTGAACGGATGCATGAACCGCTGCCGCCCCGCGGTCGCCATGTAGCGCGCCGCGAAGTTCCGCGCGCCGACAAATGTGCGAAGCCGGAGGTCGTCCGTATGCTCGCCCCAGCCGATGAGGATCTCGGCGGGCTCGTCCAGCTCGATCTCGAGGTCGAGCCAGCCCGCGTCCTCCTCGAACAGGTCGATCAGAAGGTACATCCCCGCCCCGTCCCGCGCGGAAAAGAGCACGCCCGCCTCGTCCGGTAAGCGCGGCCGCGCGGCGACGTCCGCCATTTCCCGGATTTCGCGCATCGCCATCATCGCGTACTGCATGCGCCCGCCCATGGAAGCGCCTTTCGGCGCGTCGCCGTAGATCCCCTGCGAAACGACTGCGCCCGGCTTGCGCGCCCCGACGAGGAGCCGACTGACCGGCCTCGGAAAGAGCGCCTCCGCGCCCGCGACGACGTCCGCCTTTGTGAACGTCTCGTTTCTCCGCCGCGCGTCATACTCGAACGTATAGCCAAGCTGCTGGCTCACCATCTCGATCTCGCCCGAGCGATAGCGCGCGTCCGGGGCGCAGAGGGTGTCCGGGCCGCTCGCCGCGCGCACGCGCCCGCCCTCCAGAACCTCGAACATGACGCCCGGCACGCCCAGCCGATAGACCGAACTCTCGGTCACGGGGCAGTAGCCCGTCAGCTCGAGCAGGTTTTCGCCCGGCCGCACGAGGCGGGAGACGTCGATCTCGTCGTATACCTTGTATTTCGGATCGTCGGCGTACTGTCCCGCCGCGACGAAAGCGCCGTTCAGGGAGAGCGCGTACTGCGCGTCCGCCGAGACGCGAATCACGCATTCCCCATTTCCGTCCGCCGTGAACGCCTGCCGGAACGCGACGTAGGCGTTCCGGTCCGCCGCTTTCTGACACCACACCCACCGGGCGCTCGAAAAAACGTCTTTCATGAAAATCCTTTCTTTTGGGCCGCCCTCCATCCCCGTCAAGAGAACAGAACCCCTTTCAAATCTCCATCCGGTGATAATCGAAAATCGGAATTTGTCTTTCCTTTCATTGCGGCAGTTGCATCACTTCACTCAGTTTCTCGACAATACAACCCTTGCTCGCATAGTATTGAAGCATCTCGTCGATTTTTCTTTTATCGTAACTGGTAATACAATCAGACAGAACGTGAACGACGTAGCCTTCTTTCGCCATATTGTAGCAAGTGGCTTTTACACAAGCGATGGCATCCGCACCGGCAATGTAGAATTCTCCGATTTCGTTTTCGCTTACAAAAGCGGCAAAACCTTCGCTTGTGAGTGCATTACCCTTAGTTTTTGTGAAAATGTTACCGGATACGATTTTCATGTCCGGAACCAATTCGGCACCACGTGTGTCGGGCTTAAAGGTTCTTGTGCCGACAGATAAATTATGATGCTTCATATAAACCACAAAAATGTCGTGAGCGACAGCCCAATCAATCGCGGTATTGATATTGCCGATGATTTCCTTGTAATTCTTTGTAATGTCGTTCTGAATGTCGATCACAACGAATGCTTTGTTCCGCATGGTTCTTCCTCCGCAAATTCCTGTTTCTAATTGTCAACATATCACGCGTGAATGGAACTGTCCATTCAATGGAGAGGCCCGCTGAACAGATGATGCGTGCGCCCGGAAAGGTTCGTTTGAGAAATTCCCATTCCCTTCCCGTCCCGGCGATTATTTCAAAGCCTTTCGCACGACGACTCTGCCTTCCCGCTCGGCGGATCTGGCAAACCCGCATTTTTCGTACATCGCCAGAGGACCCCTGAAATCAAGGGCCGAATGGGTGACATTGGCATACGCCTCGACGAAATCAAAGCCATCGTCGGCCGCGTCCTTGCACACGCGCTCCAACAATCGGGTGGCGATGCCCTTTCTTTGCATTTCCGGCGCGATCACAAAGCAGAATATGGATTTGACCCTGACGTCCGCGCGGGATTCTTCGATCGGCCAGAAAGCGCGCAGATACTGAACGCCGAGCTGACAATCCGCGGTGGCGTTGCACCAACCCACGATCTCGCCCTCGCGATAGGCGAGATACCCCTGCAGACTGCCGCCCCTGACAAACGCGAGGGCATGCTCCCTTCGTTCCTTCCGCGTCGGATACCAGTGGTCGTCGCCCACATAGGTATCGTCGCTGCGCCAGGTCACGCAATAGCATTTGTCTTCCTCTTTGTTGACGTCGTGGGGCGTCACATCAAAAAAACGCACATAGTCCTCCGCAAGGTCGGGCGTCAATTTTCGGATTTCGATGTTCATTTCGGAAACACCCCTCTTTCTTTTCAATCCAATGGAATGGGATCGTCACCTCGCGTCGCCCAGAAACTCCTCGAGCGTGATCCCTCTCTCGCGGATCTGGGTGGCCGCCGCCACGCCGACGTAGCGGAAGTGCCACGGCTCGTAGCGAATGCCGGTGATGTCCGCCATGTTCGCGGGATAACGCTGGATAAAACCGTATTCGTGCGCATGCGCCCGAAGCCAGGCGTACTGCTCGGTGCTTTCAAAGCCTGTGACGCTGTTTTCGGCGGTCACGTCGAAGGCAAGCCCGGTCTGGTGCTCGCTCGCGCCCGGCGCCTGCGCGAACCCCGGTTCGCTTTCCTCATAGATCTTCTTTTGCGCCGCGTAGGTGCGGTAGCCGCTGGTCACGATAAAGCCGTTCACATCGTCCGCCTCGGCGGCCGCGAACATGGCTTCCATCGCCTCGTAGGTTTCGCGCGTCAGGAAAATATCGCTCGCGGCGAGCCGGAAGGAGTGCCTCTGCTCGTAGAGATTGACAAGCCCTTCGGGCACATAGTCCTCCGGCAGCGTGTTTTCGCCGTTCACAAGCAGGATCGTCCCATGATAGCGGGTGGACCGCACGCCGAAATACCAGCCCGCAGAAAAGGTGCCGCCCAGAACCAGAAGGGCGAGAAAACCCATGAAAACGGCCTTGCCCCAGGACTTTTTCGGTTCCTTCTTACTGTGTTTCGCCATATTGCATCCTCGTGTACGCACATTTTCGGGAGGCAGTGCGGGAAATCGGATCCCTCCCGGCTATAAGCCGATGTTCTTCTTCAGGCCCATATAGCTGCCCGCGCCGGGAAATCCATTCTTCGCGAAATCCGCAAAGCGCTTCGAAAATCCGTACTGCTCCAAATGGGAAACCGGGACGAATCGAACGTCGCTGATTGGGTTTTCGTCAAATTCATTCGTCGGGGGCGCGATTTCCCCGCCGGTCCTTGCGAGAAGAAACGTGATGTGCAGGACCGGCGGAACGCTGTCCGGCTTGTCGCACAGATACAAGAGCCTCTCCACCTTGACCGCGAGGCCCGTCTCCTCAAACAGTTCTCTGACGACCGCCTCGCCAAGCAGCTCGCCCGCCTCCGCCCTTCCGCCGGGAAGCGACCATTCCCTGCCCGATGTATTTTGCCTGACGAGCAAGATATGGTCCTTTTCGATTAAGATACCGGTTGCGCGGATCTGAAACAGGCTGCTGTCCATGGCATTCCCTCGGCGATCATGCTTCGTTTCCAAAACCGCGTTGACAGCGCTATCGCGCGTCCCCTCCCGGCTTCGCGAATTTCTATCGCAACGCAAAATGGGCGCTCTCGAAAACGGATTTCATCTCGCACAGGCAAAAGGGGTGTCCGGCGGGGTCGAACAACACCCTCCAGTGATCGGAAAACTGCTCGTCCGCGACGGCAGCGCCGCAGCGGATGGCATACTGAACTGCGCCCTCCAAATCATTCACGGCGAAGTCCAGGTGCGCCATTTGCTGCTGCGCTTCCGGCTTTTCCGGCCAGACGGGCGGTTCATACGCGGGATTTCGTTGAAACGTGATGCCGGGATAGGCTCCCTGCCGCGCTCCCGGCGGGTATGCGATCGCATACTCCTCGTCGATCGGCATCGTTTCCCAGTGAAGCAGCGCCGCGTAGAATTTTGCCAGTTCCTGCGGGTCCTTGCAGTCCAGCGTAAACGCGCACATCCTGATCTTCAGTTCACCGTCCATAAAGCCCATCCCTCCTCCTTCATCCGCTTCTCCCGCAAATTCGCTTGCACCCGGGAACCACATTCTCCAGAACGGGATGCGGTTCGGCTAAAAGACTGCCGACGCGATCTGTCCATTCCCTGCCAACGCGTTTCTGACTCTGATTTTTTGAACGCTGCCGAGTTCGTCGATCGGAAAATAGCGGTATTCGGAATGCTCTTCGCTGAGCCGGATTTCCTGATTGGGTAAAATGGCGCACCGGAAAATGCCCACCTGCGCGTGAAACTCCCGGTGGTAGTAAAGACCCGTGAACGCCTGAATCTCAACAATCACGCCGAGTTCTTCCATGCATTCGCGCAGGATCGCCTGATCGATCGTTTCGCCCTCCTCGACGCCTCCGCCGGGCAACCCCCACCGAAGATCGGTATAGGTTTGCTTCAGGAGCAAGACTTCCTTTCGGTCATTGAAGATCGCGGCATGTACGCTGAATCGGTATGTCGTATGAAACCCCATTTCCCGTCACCGTCCACATCATAAGCCTCTGCATCGCATTGTCAATCTATCACACGCGAACGGAAATGTCAAATGAAGGAAAGAGCCCGTCCGACGCCGAGATGACGTCTGGAAAGGCTCGTTTCAGAAATGCCGATTTTCTCCCCGCTCCCCCTACCGCACCTGCCCGTTTCCCCGGATCACGTACTTGTAGGTCGTGAGCTCCTCGAGTCCCATCGGCCCGCGCGCGTGGAGCTTCTGGGTGGAGATGCCCATCTCGCAGCCGAGGCCGAACTCGCTTCCGTCGGTGAAGCGGGTGGAGGCGTTGACGTACACGGCGGCGGAATCCACCTCGGCGGTGAAGCGCGCGGCGGCGCCTTCGTCCCGGGTCACGATGGCGTCCGAGTGGCCAGTGGAGTGGAGGTTGATGTGCGAAATCGCCTCGTCCAACGAATCCACGACCCTGACCGCGAGGATGTAGTCGAGAAACTCGGTGTCAAAATCGTTCTCTCCGGCGGGCACGCCTTTCATGATTTGGGCGGCGCGGGGGCAGAGCCGGAACTCGACCTGCGGGATGCGCGCCTGGAGCTTCGGGAGGTAATCGCCCGCGGCGGCGGAATGCACGAGCAGCACCTCCTCGGCGTTGCACACCGAGGGGCGGCTGGTCTTGGCGTTTTCGACGATGTCGAGGGCCATATCAAGGTCGGCGGTTTCGTCCACATAGACGTGGCAGATGCCCGTGCCCGTCTCGATCACGGGCACTCTGGCGTTCTCGACGACCGCGCGGATGAGCCCCGCGCCGCCGCGCGGGATGAGGAGGTCCACATACCCCTTGGCGCGCATGAGCTCCGTCGCGCTCTCGCGCGTGGGGTCCGCAATGAGGTTGATGTAGTCGGGGTCGAGACCAGCGGAAGCGATGCCCTCCCGGAGCGCCAGGGCGATGGCCGATGCCGACCGGAACGCCTCCTTGCCCGCGCGCAGCACGCAGACGTTGCCGCTCTTTAAGGAAAGCGCCGCAGCGTCGCTCGTCACATTGGGCCGGGATTCGTAAATGATCGCGACGACGCCGAAGGGCACGCGCACGCGGTCAATCGTGAGCCCGTTCGGGCGCGCGACGGTGCGGATGCGTTTCCCCACCGGGCATTCGAGCGCCGCGACGTCCCGGACGCCCTTCGCCATGTCCTCGACGCGCTTCGCGGTCAATGACAGCCGGTCGATCATCACGTCCGAGATCACGCCGCGCGCGGCCTCGACGTCCATTGCGTTCGCCGAGAGGATCGCGTCCGTATGGGCGATGAGCGCGTCCGCCATGGCGTACAATGCCGCGTTCAGCTCCTCGGGGGCATAGCGCTTCCGCTTCGCCGCCCTGGCGCGCTCCAAAATGTCACTGGTCGTCATCCTCGTCCCTCCTTCCGATGAACCGGGTGCCCGCGGGCCGCCCCTCCGCCACCTCGTAGAGAAGCTCGGGCCGCGCGCCGTTGATGATCGCCATGTCGCAGCCCGCCTCGGTGGTGAGCATGGCCGCCTTGAGCTTGGTCGCCATGCCGCCCGAGCCGAGCTTCGAGCCCGTCCCGCCCGCGAGCGCGACCACGTCCGCCGTGATCTTCCCGACCACGGGCACGAGCTTCGCGTCCGGATCGCGGCGCGGGTCGGCGGTAAAGAGTCCGTCGATGTCCGAAAGGATGATGTAGAGGTCCGCATGCACGCCCACCGCGACGATCGCGCCGAGCGTGTCGTTTTCGCCGATGCCGATCTCCTCGGTGGAGACGGTGTCGTTTTCGTTGAGGATCGGGAGGACGTGGAGCTCGAGAAGCCGGCCCACGGTGTTCATGAAGTTGCGGTAGCGCTCGTCGTCCTTCATGTCGGGCCCGGTGATGAGCACCTGCGCGACCGTATGGTTGTATTCGCCGAAGAGCTTGTCGTATGTGAACATGAGCTCCACCTGCCCCACGGCTGCCGCGGCCTGCTTGGTCGGCATGTCGCTCGGGCGCGCGCCGAGGGCGAGCTTCCCCACGCCGATGCCGATCGCGCCGGAGGACACGAGGATGACCTCGTGCCCGGCGTTCTTGAGGTCGCTGATGACCTTGACCATCCGCTCGATGTGGCGGATGTTGGTCATGCCCGTCTGGTGGGCGATGGTCGAGGTCCCCACCTTGATCACGATGCGCATGCGCGCCTCCGTTCCGGCCTATCCCTTCGTGGCGAGCGCGTCGCAGTAGCGGCAGCGGTACCGCCCGTCCTCGGGGCTCAGCTCGAACGCGTGACGGATCTCCTGCTCGGTGGACGTGATGCAGCGCGGATTCTTGCAGCGGATCACGTCGTAGACCGTCTTCGGGAGCGTCAGGCGCTCGCGCTTCACCAGCGTTCCGTTTTTAATTATATTAACGGTAATTCCCGGGTCGATATAGCCAAGTATTGTAAAATCGAGCTCGATCACCTCGCCGATCTTGATGATGTCCTTGCGGCCCATCTTCGTGGACTCGGCGTTCTTGATCATGGCGACCGTCGAGCTCATCTCGTCGAGTCCGAGGACCTTGTAGATGTCCATGCCGCGCCCGGCGGTGATGTGGTCGAGCACGATGCCGTCCCGAATCTGGCCAATGATCATGGTTTCACCCCCAACAGCTTCATGAGGAGCGCCTCGCGAATGATCTTTCCGTAGTACATCTGCCGGAAGTAGCACGCGCGCGGATCGTCGTCCACCGCCACCGAGATCTCGTTGACGCGCGGCAGCGGGTGCATGACCGCGAGGTCTTTCTTCGCCAGCTGGAGCTTCTCGGGCGTGAGGACGTAGGTGTCCTTCAGCCGAACGTAGTCCGCCTCGTTGAAGAACCGCTCCTTCTGGACGCGCGTCATGTAGAGGATGTCGAGCTTTGGAAGCTCCGCCTCGAGGCTTCGGGATTCGCGGTAGTTCACACATTTGTGGAGCACGTACTCCGGCACGCAAAGCTCCTCGGGCGAGATGAGCACGAACGCAATCCCCTCGTAGCGCGACATGGCGGAGATCAGCGAGTGGACCGTGCGCCCGAACTTCAGATCCCCGCACAGCCCGACCGTCATGTTCGTAAGCCGCCCCTTCTCGCGCGAGATGGTGAGAAGGTCCGCAAGCGTCTGGGTCGGGTGGTTGTGCCCGCCGTCGCCCGCGTTAATGACCGGGATCGAAACGCGCATGTCCGCAACGAGCGGCGCGCCCTCCTTCGGGTGGCGCATGGCGATGATGTCCGCGTAGCAGGCGACGGTCATGGCGGTGTCTGAGACGCTCTCGCCCTTCGCGGCGGAGGAGGACTGCGCCTCCGAGAAGCCGATGACGTTTCCGCCCAGCTCGTACATCGCGGCCTCGAAGCTCAGCCGCGTGCGCGTCGATGGCTCGAAAAACAGCGTGGCGAGCTTCTTGCCCCGCAGGACCTCGGCGTACTTTTTCGGGTTCTCCATGATGTCGTTCGAGGTGGCGATCATCTCGTCGATTTCGGCCGTCGAAAGCTGCATGATGTCGATGAGTCCGTTCATTTCGCGCCTCCGATCCAACCCTCGTCCGCCGGGTCGTTCCGGAACGCGATCAGCCGCGCGACGTCCCGGGGCGCGATGTAGCCCTCCTCGGCGGCGACCGCCGCGACGGTGTCGAAGTCCGTGAGGCTCACGTTTTGGACGTTCGCGGCTTCCAGCTTCTCGACGCCCTTTTTCATGCCGTAGGTGAAGATGCTCGCGATCCCAAGGACCTCCGCGCCCGCCTCGCGCAGAATCTCGACCACCTCGATCACGCTCCCGCCCGTCGAGATGAGGTCCTCGATCACGACCACCTTCTGGCCGGGGACGAGCTTTCCCTCAATCTGGTTCTTCCGTCCGTGGTCCTTCGCGCCGGAGCGCACGTAGCCCATGGGCAGATTCATCAGGTGCGCGGTGATGGCGGCGTGCGCGATACCCGCCGTCGATGTGCCGAACAGCGCCTCGGCTTCGGGGTAGTGCTCCTCGACGACTTTCTTCAGCCCGCCTTCGACGTCCGCGCGCACGGACACGTCCGAGAGCGTGAGCCGGTTGTCGCAGTAGACGGGGGACCGGATGCCGCTCGCCCACGTGAACGGCTCGTCCGGGCGGAAGAACACCGCCTTGATTTTGAGAAGATCCTTCGCGATCAATTCCTGCGTGCGCATCATCTCACAAACTCCTTCATGCATCTTTCATAGGCCGCGAGCGGGTCCAGAGCGGCTGTGATCGGGCGGCCCACCACGATGTAGTCGGAGCCGATCTCGTTCGCCCGCGCGGGGGTCGCGATCCGGCTCTGGTCCCCGGCGTCCCCGTCCGCGAAGCGCACGCCGGGCGTGACGGTCAGAAAGTCCGCGCCGCAGGCGCCGTGAACGTCCGCCGCCTCGAGGGGCGAGCACACCACGCCGTCGAGCCCCGCCGCCTTCGCATTCTCCGCGTAGGCCATGACGACCTCGGGAAGCGGGCGGTCGATCAAGAGCTCGTCCCGCATGCGCGCGGGGCTGGTGGACGTGAGCTGCGTCACGGCGATGAGGAGCGCGCGCGTGCCGTCCGGGCGCGTCAAGCCCTCGCGCGCCGCCTCCATCATGGCGCGCGTGCCCGCCGCGTGCAGGTTCGTCATGTCGACGCCGAGGTCTTTCAGGACCGCCATGGCCTTCATGACCGTGTTCGGGATGTCGTGCAGCTTCAGGTCGAGGAAGATCCTGTGCCCGCGCGCCTTGATCTCGCGCACGATCCCGGGCCCCTCCGCGTAGAAAAGCTCCATGCCGATCTTGACAAACGGGCGTTTCCCGCCAAATCGGGAGAGGAAGTCGAGCGTTTGCTCCTTCGAGCTGAAGTCGCAGGCGATAATGACGTCTTTTCCCATCAGTGTGCTCCTCCTATGATGTCGCTGAGTCCCTGAATGCCATGCCCTTCCATCACCCGGGGCAGATCGCCGATGATCTCGACGGCTGCATAGGGGTTTACGAGGTTCGCCGCGCCCACGCCCACCGCCGTCGCGCCCGCGAGCATCATCTCGATCACATCCTCGGCGCTCGAGACGCCGCCCATGCCGACGATGGGAATCCTCACCGCCTCGTAGACCTGATAAACCATCCGGAGCGCGAGCGGGAAGACCGCCGGGCCGGACATGCCGCCCGTTCCGTTTCCGAGAAGCGGCCTGCGTCTTTTGAGGTCGATCCGCATGCCGAGGAGGGTGTTGATGAGGCTCACCCCGTCCGCGCCCGCGTCCTCGCACGCCCGCGCGATTTGCGCGATGTCGGTGACGTTGGGCGAGAGCTTCATGACGACCGGCTTCTTGCACGCCGCCTTCACCGCGCGCGTCACCGTGCCCGCGAGTTCCGGGGACGATCCGAACGCCGCGCCGCCGTGTTTGACGTTCGGGCAGGAGATGTTCACCTCGAGCCAGCCGACCTGCTCCTCCCTGTCCAGGAGCGAGGCGACCTCGACATACTCGTCCACCGAAAACCCGCTCACGTTCGCCATCACGGGCTTTCGGAAGATTTCCCGGATCGCGGGAAGCTCTTCCCGGATGACCGCCTCGACGCCGGGGTTCTGAAGCCCCACCGCGTTCAGCATGCCGCCCCCAAACTCCGCGACGCGCGGCTGCGGGTTCCCGAAGCGGGGGTTCTTCGTCGTGCCCTTGAACGAGAACGTGCCGAGCCGGTTCAGGTCGTAAAGCTCCGCGAACTCGTGCCCGAAGCCGAACACGCCGCTCGCCGGGATGATCGGGTTTTCGAGCGGAAGCCCGCACAGACTGACCCGCGTGTCTACCATACGATCTCCTCCCTCCGGAGCACCGGGCCGTCCTTGCAGATGCGCTTGGCGCCGTACTTCGTCTCGCAGCTGCACAGAAGGCACGCGCCGAAGCCGCAGCCCATGCGCTCCTCGAAGCTGAACTGCCCCGCGCCGGACTTTTCGTAGACCGCCTTCAGCATCGGCTCCGGGCCGCAGGACATGACGTAGGGCCTGTCCTCCCGCATGGCGTCCGTCACGAACCCCGCCGTGCAGCCCGCCGCGCCGTCGCAGGTCGTGACGCGCACCTCGATCCCGAGCGCCTCGAATGCTTCCCGGTAAAAGATTTCGTCCCGCGCGTTGAAGCCCATGATCACGATGGGCTGCTTCCCCATTTTGAGAAGCTCCTTCGCGAGCAGGTAGAGGGGCGGGACGCCAGCGCCGCCGCCGATGAGGAGCGGGCTTTGGGGCGCGTCCTGGGCGTCGAAGCCGTTCCCAAGCCCGGTCAGGAGGTCGAGCCTCGTCCCCTTCGCCATGCCCGCCATCTGCGCCGTGCCCTTCCCCACCGCCTTGAAGATCAGCGTGAGCCTGTCCCCTTCGAGGTCGCAGACGGACATCGGGCGGCGCAGGTAGAGATTGTCGAGCTTCACGTTGACAAACTGCCCGGGCGCCGTGATCGCGGAGGTGTCCCCGGAAAGGACCATCTCGTGCGTGTTTCTCGCGACTGCCCGCACACAGATCACATCGAACATGCCCTGCTTCATCCGAAGGCCACCTCCCCGTTCAGGATCGTTTTAACGCACTTCCCGTAGAGCTCCATGCCCCGGAAGGGCGTCGATTTTCCCATCGAGGCAAACTGCTCCGGCTCGACCCTCCACTTCGCGCCCAGATCGAACGCCGCGAGATCCGCGCGCGCGCCGACCCTGATCTCCCCGCCCAGCCCGAAGCGCGCGCCGGGGTTTCCCGCCATGCAAGCCGCGAGCTTCGCGAGCGTCATGAGGCCGGGCCGGACGAGTGCCGTGTACATGGCGGGCAGCGCGGTTTCAAGCCCCACGACGCCCATGGTCGCCTCGCGAAGCCCGCCCGCCTTTTCGGACGCCGCGTGCGGCGCGTGGTCGGTGGCGATCATGTCGATGGTGCCGTCGAGAAGCCCCTCGACGAGCGCCTCGCGGTCGGTTTTCCCCCGGATCGGCGGGTTCATCTTGAAGTCGCCCGCATCCTCGAGCATGCTGTCGTCAAAAGCGATGTAATGGGGCGCGGTCTCGCAGCTCACGTCGAGCCCCTCGGCCTTCGCCGCGCGCAAAAGCGCCACCGTCTCCTTCGCCGAGACGTGGCAGACGTGATAGGCGCAGCCCGTCTCGCGCGCCAGCGCAATGTCGCGCGCCACCTGCCGCCACTCGCTCTCGGAGGGGATGCCGGGAATGCCGCGCGCGCGGGCATAGGCCCCATCGTGGATCGCGCCGCCCGGCGGGATGAGGGACTTGTCCTCGCAGTGGGCCGCGATGATCCTGTGAAGTGATTTCGCCTCGCGCATCGCCCGCCGCATCAGCTCGTCCGAATCGACGCCGCTCCCGTCGTCCGAGTAGCCCGCGACGAAATCCGCCATGGCGCGCATGTCCGAGAGCGCCTTCCCCGCGCGGCCCCTGGTGATCGTCCCATAGGGAACGACCCGCACGCGCGCGTCCCGCGCGATTTGGGCCAGCTGCACCTTCAGCGTCTCGAACGAGTCCGGC
This sequence comes from Bacillota bacterium, assembly GCA_023444095.1. GTDB lineage: Bacteria > Bacillota > Clostridia > Christensenellales > Aristaeellaceae > RUG11247. The sequence continues at coordinate 24,485 of JAEZRP010000039.1, read as the reverse complement.
GCGGGGTCGAGGTTCGGCATGGCGCACACGCAGGCGTAGCCGCCGCGAAGCGCGGCCTCTGTGCCGGTCGCAATCGTCTCCTTGTGCGAAAAACCGGGCTCGCGGAGGTGCACATGCACGTCCACAAGCCCGGGAAAAACGCTCAGCCCTCGAAGATCCACCAAAACATCCCCTTCGAGATGATCGCCGATTCGTTCGACGATGCCGTCCGAGACGAGGATGTCCGCCTCCTGAAACCGCCCGCCGACCAGCGCCGACGAACAGCGGAACACAGTCTTCATCTTTCGCCCTCCCATGAAAAACGAACCCCGTCCGTCGACAAGGCTCGAAAACACAGGCGGAGACCGCCCCTACTATTCGATTCACAACCTTGTCGGCATCACAGTACCGCTCTTAAAGCTCGATTGGAGTTATTTTACACGCATACGGGTCATCCGTCAAGTTAAGGATCGCGCATGCCGCAATTTCCTCCTATGCTTCGACAAGTTCGGCCCTTGCGCATACCTCCCGGCCGGGGTATCTTTGTGGGAAGAACGGAGGCGAGCGCATGAAATCATTCGAACCGCGGGCGGAGGGCCGCCACAGGATCATTCCGCTCTTCTGGCAGAGGGGCGACGACCCGGCGGCGATCCGGGAGGAGATGCGGCGCATGAAGGAGGCGGGGATCAACGATTTCATCGTCGAGCCGCGCCCGCACCCGGACTATCTGGGGAACGGCTGGTGGCGCGACTGCGACCTGATCCTTTCGGAGGCCGCGAAGCTCGACATGATCGTGTGGTTCTTCGACGACGGCACGTACCCGAGCGGCACCGCGAACGGGGAGCTCGCGAAGAGATACCCGGAGCACACCAAGCGCTACTGGGCGGAAAACCACATGGACGCGACCGGCCCCGCGCCGCACGCGCACTTCCTCGTGGACGAGTGGCTGAAGCCGGGCGAGACGCTCTTCCGGCTGATCGCCGCGCGCCGCAAGGACAGGGGCGACGAACTGATCGCGGATTCCCTCGTCGACGTGACGGCGCTTTCCGCGCACGGGCGGCTCTACTGGCCCGTGCCGGAGGGCGAGTGGCGCGTGTTCGTCGTCAAGGTGTCTCCATACGGCGAGGAGGCGCACACCCAGGACTACGTCAATCCCCTGAGCCGGGAGGGCGTTTCCAAGTACATCGAGCTCGTGCACGAGCGCCACTATGCGCGCTACCAGGAATCCTTCGGAAATCGCGTCGCGGGCTTTTTCACCGACGAACCGCGCTTTGGAAACACCACGGGCTACGACCGGGTGATCGGCAAAAGCCGGATGCCCCTTCCCTATGTGGACGGACTCGAGGACATGCTGGGCGGCGATTTCGCGCGGCGCGTGCCGCTTCTGTGGTACCCCTCAGACGATTCTTCCGCCGCCGACGCGCGGTACGCGTACATGGACGCGGTGTCGAGGCTGTTCGCGCAGAACTTCACGGGCCAGCTGGGGGATTGGTGCCGCGCCCACGGGGTGAAGCTTGTCGGCCATCTCGTGGAGGAAAACGGCGCGCACGCCCGGCTCGGCTACGGCGCGGGCCACTTCTTCCGGGCGATGGAGGGGCTCGACATGGCGGGCATCGACGTGGTCTGTAACCTCCTGCCCGAACAGACGGGCGGCACGTACCTCACGGCCTTCAACGAGTACGACTGCGACTTCAACCATTGGGGGCTCGCCAAAATGGCGTCCTCCGCCGCGCACCTCGACCCGAAAAAGAACGGCGACGCGCTGTGCGAGGCGTTCGGCGCGTACGGCTGGTTCGAGGGGCTGAAGCTCATGAAGTGGATCACCGACCACCTCGCCGTTCAGGGCGTCGGGATCGTGACTCCGCACGCCTTCTCCCCCGCCCCCTACCCCGACCCGGACTGCCCGCCGCACTTCTACGCGCGCGGCAAGAACCCGCAGTTCCGGCACTTCCGCGCGTGGGCGGACTACGCGAACCGGCTGGGCGACGCGCTCGCGGGGGCCATTCACGTCGCGCCCGTCGCGGTCGTCTACCACGCGGAGGCGGAGTGGGGCGGCGCGAGCGAGCCGTTCGAGAAGGCCGTGAAGGCGCTCGCGCAGGCGCAGATCGACTGCGACGTCGTTCCGGTCGACGCGCTCCTCTCCGGCGCGGCGGCGGAAGACGGGACGCTTTCGGTCGGGCGCGAGACGTTCCGCGCGCTCGTCGTCCCCTACATGGAGAACATCCCGGCTGCGTTCGCGGACAGGCTCAGCGAAATCGCGGCGGCGGGCGTTCCGGTCCTCTTCACCCGCGCGCTGCCGGCGCGCTGCTACTTCGGCGCGCCGATGAAGCTGACGGGCGTCGAGGCGGTTTCGCTCGCGGAGCTGCCCGGAAGGGTGCGCGCGCTGGGCGCCTTTGATATCGCCTGCGATCCGCCCAGCCCCGACCTTCTCTATTCCCATAACAGGAAGGACGGCATCGACTTCTACCTCTTTGTGAACCAGTCGACCCGGCATGAAATCGATGCGCGGGTGACGTTTCGGGACGAGCGCCGCGCGGTCCTCTACGACGCCATGACGGGCAAAACGTACGCGGCGGAGCAGGACGGGAATGCGGTTCGGCTTCGGCTCGAGGCGTGGGAGACGCTGTTCGTCGCGTTCGGAAGCGAAGCGGAAATACTCGAAAAGCGCCCCGACGCGCGGGCATACGCGCGCGGGACGGCGCTCGCGGACGGCTGGACGATCTCGACCGCAACGGCGGACGAGTATCCTGCCTTCACAAGGACGGCGTTTACGGAGCTGGGCGACCTCTCGCGGCCGGACAGACTGCCGGACTTCTCCGGGACGGTCCGGTACGAAAGGAGGTTCGCGCTCGAAAAGCCGCAGGACATCCTCGTCGAGATCACGGAGGCGTACGAGGCCGTGCGGATCGCGGTCAACGGCGCGCGGGTCGCGGAGCTCATCTGCCCGCCCTACCGCGCGTACGTCCCCGCCGCCCTCCTGCGCGCGGGCGGGAACGAGCTGTCGATCGAAGTCACGAACACGCTCGTCAAGGAGCAGCACCAAAACCCGTTCGACCCCTACTTCATGCAGGAGCCGACGGGCATTGTGGGCAGCGTGACGATCGCCACGAAATAAGGAAATGCCGGGGGCCGTCGCCTCCGGCATTTTTGATGCCCCTTTATGCCTTCTTCTTTGTCGCGGGCGTGATGGGCGACATGGTCATTTTGTGGCGCGTGGCCCGCACGACGCAGGAGAGAGTGAAATTGATGAGGAAGTAGATGAGAAACGCGAAGCCGAAGAGCACGAAGACGTCTGAAACGTTGATGGTGCCGCGGCTCGCGGGCCCCTGAAACGTACCGTTATACATGTTCGCCTTCGAGATGATGAGCTTGACGCGCGCCATGAGCTCGATGACCGCGAGGGAGGCCATGTAGGAGGAGTCCTTGATGGTGGTGATCATCTGGGAGAGGAGCGTCGGCACGATGTTTCGGAACGCCTGCGGGAGGACGATGTAGATCATCACCTGAAAAAAGCGGAAGCCCTGCGCGTAGCCGGACTCGAACTGGCCCTTGTGAACCGAGTTGAGCCCGCCGCGGATGATCTCCGCCATGACGGCCGAGGTAAAGAGCGTCAGGGCGACGCAGGCCTTGAAGAGGGTCTTGACGTCCACGGACGAGGTTAGCCCGATCGCCCGCGCGAAGCCCGTCGAGAACCCCGGCGCCGGGAAGAGGACGAAGCACACGAACATCCAGAGCATGAGCGGGGTGTTCCGGAAGAGCTCGATGTAGCCGATGGAAGCGTACTTCAGGATCTTCGTCCAGCCGCGCGCGGCGTAATTGCGCAGGAAGGCGAGCGCCGAGCCGATGACAAGGCTCATCGCAATCGCGAGAAACGCGACGATCACCGTGAAAAGAAGGCCCTTCAGCAGGTAGCTCACCACGTCCCCGTTCGTGATGATCGAAAGGCTGCCCTGAAAATCGCTCACTTGCCCTCCCCCTTTCGCGCGGCGATCAGCGCGTCGATTTCCGCGTCCGAGACCTCCTTCGGCTTGTCGGGCGCGACGATGTGCTCCCGCGCCTTGAGCCGCGCCTCCCACCGGCCCGCGAAGGTCGAGAGCGGGAAGCAGATGAGGAAGAACAGGATGCCGCTGACGATGTACGCCGGGCCGTACGCGCCGCCGGTGTTCTCGCCCGTCACGAAGTTGTAGGTGGAGGCGATGAGGTCCGCGCCGCCGATGATGTAGAGGCAGGAGGTGTTCTTGATGAGGGCCACCACCTGGTTGACCATGGGCGGCAGGATGATCTTGATCGTCTGCGGCAAAATGACGTGGCGCATGGTGCCCATGTACTGGAAGCCCTGCGCCCGCGCGGCGTCGAACTGGCCGGAGGGGATGGAGCCGATGCCCGCGCGCACGACCTCCGATATGTAGGCCGCGTGATAGATGCCAAGGGAGGTAAACCCGATCGTCACAACCGGAATCTTGTAGCCGGAGTAGGCGAGCGCGTAATAGAGGAAGCAGACCTGCAGGATGAGCGGCGTGTTCTGGAAAAATTCCACGTACGCGCGCGCGATCCCGCGCAGGAGCTTCTTGTGGCTCGTGGCCATGAGGCCCAGAAGAAAGCCGAGGCAGAGCGCGATCACAAGCCCGATCAACGCGCTCTCGAGCGTGTTCATGAACCCGTGGACGAACGTCCCCCGGTATTGCCAGACGATTCTCCACGCCCGCTCGCTGACGACCGTGCTCATGCCATTCCCCCTTCAAATGATATCAGATTCGCCCGCATGAGAAAAGAACCGGGGGCTCTTTCGGCCCCCGGCGCTTTGCGTCCCTTATTCGAGGCCCCACGTTTCGACGAGTCCCTGAATGGTGCCGTCCGCGAGCCAGCCGGTGACGAGCGTCTCGATGGCGGTGGAGAGCTCGGAGCCCTTGACCGTCGCGACGCCGTAGTTCTGGGGCGCGAAGGTGTCCGCAATGTAGGAGCGGCCCTCGGTCATGTAATTGGCGAGGATGGACTTGTCGACGCAGAAGGCGTCGACGGTTCCGGCGCTGAGCGCGGTGGAGATGGACGGATAGTCGTCAAAGAGGGTGAAGCTCACCTCGCCCGCGTAGGTCGCCGGGTCGAAGGTCTCGGCGTCGAAGCCGTCCGCCGCGATGACGCCCGCCTCGATCATGGCGGTCACGAGCGCCTTGGCGGAGGTGGAGCCGGAGGAGACGCCGACGTTCTTGCCGACCAGATCCGCGAGGCCCGCGATGCCGGAGGCGTTCTCGACGAGCACGGTGACGTAGTCGGTGTAGTAGGGCGTCGTGAAGTCCCAGGACTCCTTGCGCGCGTCGGTGATGGTGAAAGTCGCGATGACGCAGTCGATGTCGCCCGCGTCGAGAAGCTCCGTGCGCGTCGCCGCGGTGACCGCCGTAAACTCGACGTCGGTGTAGCCGAGCGCCTCGGCAATCATGTGCGCAAGGTCGATCTCAAGGCCGGAATATTCGCCCGTCACCTCGTCCTGATAGCCGAAGCCGTAGACCGCGTTTTTGACGCCGACCCGGAAGGTGCCCTCCGCGCCCGCCGAAAGCGCGAACATCGAGAACAGGCAGATGACCAGTGCCAATGTGAGAATCCGCTTCATTCGATATTCCTCCTTGTCTTCTATGCATAACGGTTTGAAACCGCCGTTACCTCAGGATCTTGGAAAGGAAGGCCTGCGTGCGCTCGTTGCGGGGATTGGTAAAGAAGTGCTCCGGTGTGCCCTCCTCGAGGATGCGCCCGTCGTCGCAGAAGACGACCCGGTCTGCCACCTCGCGCGCGAAGCCCATCTCGTGGGTGACGACGACCATGGTGATGTTGTCGTGCGAAAGCTCCGTCATGATGTCGAGGACCTCCTGCACCATCTCGGGGTCGAGCGCGCTCGTCGGCTCGTCGAAGAAGAGGATGGGGCTTTTCATGGTGAGCGCGCGCGCGATGGCGATCCTCTGCTGCTGGCCGCCCGAGAGCGTGGCGGGATAAACGTGCGCCTTGTTCTCGAGCCCGACGCGCCTCAGGTTCTGAAGCGCGAGTTCCCGCGCCTCCTTCTTCGATATCTTCCTGAGCTTGATTGGCGCGAGCGTCAGGTTTTCAAGCACCGTCAGGTGCGGATAGAGGTTGAACTGCTGGAACACCATCGAGGAGTACTTCAGGTTCATCATCGAGCGCGTGCGCATGTTCATCGGCTGGCCGTCGATGAGCACCTGCCCGCTCGTCGCTTCCTCGAGGCAGTTCATGAGGCGGATCATGGTCGATTTTCCGGATCCGGAGGGGCCGATGACGACGAGCTTCTCGCCGGGATGCACGTGCAGGTTGATGCCCTTGAGCACCTCGTTGTCGCCAAACTTCTTGTGCACGTTCACCAGTCGAATCATTCGGCATCCACCTCCTTCAATATCAAAAAATGGGCCGGGCGACGTCATGCGCGCCAAGCACCATTGCTCGAAGCTCCACTCCCATTATACGAATTTCATCCGCAGCCGTCAAGCCATTTTCTTGTAAAGACTGATGCCAGATCGCCTTTTTCTGAATTTTTTCGGATCATCTCCTGCAACCAATCTCTCGCATGGCGGAAATCCGGTCGTTTGACGGCAAAAAAATTCTGCATGACCACCGCCTGGGTCATGCAGAATGATCGTTTTTGGGTTCGGTCAGATCCGAAGGACCATCGCCTTTCCCCGCTCGATGACCGACGATCCGCCGTTCATCCGTTTGACCTCGTCGACGCTCACGGCGTACCGCCTGCCGATGCTCCAGACGCTGTCCTCGGCGGTCGGCCAGAAGAGGATGATGCCGGGCCGCTTCTTGATGTTCTCGCCCTCGGACGCGGCCATCACCACCTCCGCCTCCTGCGCAAACCGGGTGACCGTCGCCGCGGCGAGCATGCACCGAAGCTCCACGCGGTCGCTCATGAGCGCGTTCGCCTCGGCGGACAGGACGCTCAGCCGAACCTCGCTCTGGGCGTTGAGCGCGCCGGGGCAGCGCATGGAGAAGGGAAGCTCGGACTGCGCGGAGGCGATCCGGTCGGAGCCGCCCGGCATGTACAGAACGCTTGCCTCGAGCACGCCCTCGATGCGCGAATCGCCGCCCTCTCCCCAGCTGCTGACGTTGGGGTGCACGACGACCGCGATGACGCTTCCGACGCCCGGCGCGTTCTCGGAAAGCAGCAGCGCGCCCTTCACCATCTCGGTGAACCGCTGGGACTCGATGTTCGTCACGAGCGCGAGCTTTTCGTGCCCGACCGATATCTGCTGCCCGCCGGTCGCGTACGCGTCCGCGAGCGCGGTCACATTGTCCTTCCCGAGGGAGGTGACGTTCACGCCGACCTCCGCCTCGATCACGAGGGTCGAATCCTCGCCCTCGCTCCCCTGCTCCACGCGCGTCTCGAGCCGGTTGAGCGCGGATGTGGCGAACACGTCCTGCGCCAGCCACTCGGGCACCTCGACGAGCTGGTCGTAGTCGAGCGCGTACTTGACGGTCGCCGCCGGCCTTCCCTCGACGCCGCTTGAGATGAGCGATTCCACGTGCACCTTGCCCTTCACGCGCACGCCGCCCAGGTCCGCCTCATAGGATTCCACAGTGGCCGCGCCCCAGTCCATGAGCGCCGTGCGCGCGTCGAGCGCCGCGGGCAGCGCCACCTCCTCGCGCAAAAGCGCGGAGGCCTGCGAGTCGGCGATGGTCCGAACGGAGCTGAGGTCGATAAATCGGGTCTGCGCGTCCGCGCCCTCGACCGCGGTCAGGATCTCCGTGGGCGAGAGCCTGAAGGTCTGCGCGTTGATCGCGACCGTCGTCTGAAAAATCATGTGTCCGTTCTCGTACCGCGCCTCGACGTGATCCACGTTCGCGTTCGCGGCCGCCGTCAGCCCGGGCGCGACGCCCGGCATGTCGAATACCTGCGAGAGCCGCGCCTGCGCCGTCAGCGCCCGGAGCGTCGCCTCGGACCCCTGCCTGTACACCGCCTGGCAGCGCACCGTCCCCTCGACCACGAGCCGATCGGTCTGCGCCTCCGGGTCGTCGAGCTCCACCGACGCGTTTGTCATGAGCACCTCTATGGCCTCGCGCCCCGCGCCCGGCACCAGCGCCTCCGCGCGCACGAGCGCCTGCACCGCCTTCGCGCCGACGCCATTTTCGATTTCAATCGTCTGCTTCGTTACCTCAAGCGCCATCTCGATCCCTCCGTCCGCTCTCTTCGTTTGATGGTATGCGGTGGAATCCGAAGATAGAGCCAAGAAATTGTTAATATACGAAAGCGCGGGAATGCCCCCCGCGCCCACGCACCAGCGCTGTGCGGCCGGATCAACAAAATCGGCGGCGCGGGGTTTGGGCCCCCGCGCCGCCGACGAACGAAATATTTATTTATCCTTCCATCATGAGATTCTCAGGGGCCAATGGCCCTTGAGCGGGAGCGCGTGGGCAGCGCCCTCGCCGTCACTCCCCCGTCGTCACTCCCCCGTCGTCACTCCCCCGCCCTCTCCATCAGCAGCGGCATGAACACGCCGCCCTGCACGCTGCGCGCGACGAAGTGCTGGGGCTGGCCTGTCTTTGTGTCGTACCAATCGGAGAAGGGCACGCGGGAGGGCGTCTCGCGCAGGAAATCGGCGAGGGGCTTCACGTAGGCTGCGATCTCATCCGGCGCGGCCATGGCGGCAACCCACATGAGCCAGTCGGACTTGGTATAATCCGCGCGGGAATCGAGGGGCAGCCCGTAGCGGTTCATGTGCGAAAGGTGCCACGCGCGCTCCTTTCCGTAGAAGGATGCGGGCAGAAGGCCGAGGCCGAAGAGCCTGTCCCACACCATGTTGTACTTCATGCTCCAGCCCGCGCCGTCGAAGGTCAGGTGCGTGTGATCGCCCGCGTCCGCGCGGGAAAGCCAGCTTTCGGCCATCGCCTTCGCGCGCTCGAGGTACTGCGCGCCCTCGTCCGCCCGGCCGAGTGCCCAGAGGATCATGCCGTAGCCCGCCACGCCGCACACGGCCTTCGCGGAGAGGTTGATGTTGCGCGCAAGGTGGCCCGCAAAGTCGTCGGTGCAGAGCTGCTCGCCCGGATCCTCGCCGAAGTCGATGAGGTACTTGACCCACTTCTCGAGCGTCGGAAGGTACTCTTCCGCGAGCGCCCAGTTCCCGTCCGCGCGGCCCGCCGCGGCGAGCATCAGAAGCATGTTGCCGCACTCCTCGACGGGCATCTGATACTTGAAGTCGTAGGCGTCCTTCGAGGCGGGATAGAGGTAGTAGTCCGGGTGCGTCTCGCCGTTTTGCACCGCGCGGCGGGCCGTTCCGGCGTAGACCTGCCCCGTGGCGTGGGGATAGCGGCCCACGTCGTGCGGGGCGAAGTCGTACTTCCACACGGGCAGGTTCGCGAACTTCAGGATCGGGCGGCACATGGCGCGCACGTATTCGGGAGCGTAGAGAAGGTAGAGCGGGATGGAGGGATAGCTCACGTCCACCGTGCCGATGCAGCCGTTGGAATCGTTCTCCTTGGAGAGGAAGACCATCTCGCCCCGCTCGTCCGCGATCAGCTTGTGCGCGCCGACCGACTGGCGGTAGGCGGCCGCGCACACGAGCGCGTAGTCCGCGCCGCCGAGCTTCTCCGCGCGCGCAAACACGTCCGCGTCGAGATCGGCGCAGCGCGCCACGTACTCCTCCCGGCGCGCGTCCATCTCCGCGATCATGTGGACGATGGTCTTGCCGCCGCGGGCGTACCACGCGGGCGTGAGTCGGCCGAAATAGTTGATCGAGGCGATGTCGTCGTACGCGAGCACCAAAGAGAGCGCGTCCTTCGCCTTCGCGAAGACGCCGTTTTCGTCCGCTTTGATTTCCGCGCGCGCGGCGAGATAGAGATATCCCCAGTCGATGGTGATGTGGTCGCCCGAGTGGCTGAGCGGCTTCTGCCGCCGCTGGCCGACCGACGCGACGAAAAGGCCGTCCATCTCGTAGGCGTCAAACGCCATGGCGGGGGCGGTCGATCCGTCGTAGCACAGCCGGGACGATGCGTGAAAGGAGCATTCGACCGCGTGCGCCGCGCCGTCCATGGATTCGGCGGAAATGTCCACGTACGTCGCGCCCGCCGAGAGCGCGTCCGGGTCATGAAGCAGAAGCGGCGTCGTAAACGAGAGCGTCGCGCGCACGCCCGCGTCCTCATAGCTGAATTTCGTCTTCGTCGCCGTCACCTCGGCGCCCACGAGCGTCATCGGCGCGTCGCCGCCCAGGCCCAATAGCCGCATCCGCCGCCCGTCGACTGAAATCGTCGCGCGGAGCGGCTTCTCCGCGCCCGTCCAGTGCGTCGTGTCGCAGTCCGTGGGCCGGTCGGCCGCCGACCAGATCGAAAAATAAGGGTCGCTCACGGCGAGGGGCATCGCCGGAAGCCTCGTGATTTTTGCCATTGCCATCCTCCAGATTTGTTTTTCCCAGCCATTATATCAGAATCCCCGCATGGAATCATTGCGCAAATGCGGAGTAATTATGATGGAATATGCACCGTATGTTGACAGAATATTTCAAATGTGATATATTCATTACGGTTCACACATAAACGTCGTCAAATTTGGCGTAAAAACGAAGGAGACGCGAAATGAAGTTACATATCAAACGCATTGCGGGGCTTGTTTCCCTCGCGCTGATGTTCTCCCTACTGGCCGGGTTTTCAACGGCCGCGCTGGCGGAGGATTCGTACGCGATGGTCGTCGCCCGAAACGCGCGGATCTATGAGAATCAGGACCTCTCCGGAAAGTCCGCCAAGATGCCGAAGTACGCGATCGTGACGCTCGCGAGCGAAGCAGGCGGAATCGCCAAGATCACCTATAAGGGCTACACGGGCTACATGGACGCGGCGTCGATCGGAAAGATCGACACGTCCTCGTCCGTCGAGGCGGTCTTCGCGGTCGACGGGCGCGTCTACGAGCTTGCGACCACGGCGAGCAGGTCCGCGAAGGTGTCCGCGGGAACGACGGTCAACGTGCTCCTCGCGGCCAACGGCTGCGCGCTGATCGAGAAAAACGGCGTCTTCTGCTACACGCGGGTGAGCTATCTGACGGCGGTCAAGACCGGCGACGTGCAGGACCCGAAGGACGACCCGGTCGAGGTCTTCTACGACGAGTTTGACGCCATCGTAACGGGCTCGTCCATCAAGGTGTACGCCTCCGTGAAGCCGGGCGCGAGCGTGCTCGGCACGCTTTCCAAGGACACCGTCGTGACCGTCACCGCCTACACGGACACCGTCGTGCGCATCAATTACGGCGGGGGGGTGGGCTACTGCCTCGCGTCCGATCTCGCGAAGTACACCGCGCCCGACCCCACCGGGAGCGACATCCTGGACGATTCGAGCCTCTCCAACGAGGAGAAGATCTTCTACTTCCTCCTCTACGAGCTGGACTTCAACGCCGCCGGGGCGTCCGGCGTGCTCGCGAACATCGACTGCGAGTCGGGCTTCCGGCCCACCGCCGTCAACTCCTCCAGCGGGGCCTACGGCATCTGCCAGTGGCTCGGCGGGCGCAAGACCAACCTCCAGAGCTACTGCGCCTCCAACGGCTACGACCACGCCACCCTCGAGGGCCAGCTCTGGTACCTGAAGTTCGAGCTCCAAAACAAGTACCCCTCCGTCTTCAATTACATCAAGTCCGTCGACAACTCCGCGCAGGGAGCCTACGACGCGGGATACCACTGGTGCTATTACTTCGAGATCCCCGGCAATCGCGCGAACAGCTCCGTCAAGCGCGGCAACATCGCGCGGGACGAGTACTGGCCGGAGTACAAGTAGGGCGAGTGAGGAACGGCGAGGGCGCCGCGCTCCCGCGCAAGGGAGTGTCCCTTGAGAATCCCTTGCCGGGCGAAAATCGATCATTGTCCGTCGGATCGCGCGGCGCTGGGCCGCGCGATCCGATTTTGCTATCGGGCGCTCAGTGTGATTTGGGCGGGTTCCAAGCCCTCTGCCGTGACGGTGAGGAGGATTTCGCCGGGCGATTTGGGGGCGCGGACGCAGACCATGGCGACGCCGTCGAATGTCTCGCGGGCGTCGCAGAAGTTCTCCTGCGTGCAGGGATTGCCCGAGCCGACGGCGAGCAGGGTTCCGCCCTCGGCGGACGCTGTGACCCTGACCGGGACCGTTGTGACGGGGCGGCCATCCTCATCGGCGAGCGAGACGCGCACGAACGCGAGGTCCATTCCGTCCGCATGGATCCGCGCGCGCTCGGGCGCGAGCACGATTTTCGCGGGCGCGCCTGCGGTCTCGATCCGGTCGCGTGCGATCTCGGCGCCGCCCCTGTACGCGACGGCCTCGACGGCCCCCCTCTCGTACGGGACCTCCGCGGACGCCCTGTATTCCGCGGGCCTGACGCGCGCGCACTCTGTTCCGTTTACGAGAAAGGCCACCTCGTCGCAGTCCGCGTACGCCGAGAGCCTGATGGCCTTCCCGCGCCACTCGTCCCCGAACGTCCACGCGCGCTTCACGTCCTCCCAGTGCCAGCCCATGCCGTAAAACGGCATTCCGGTGCGCGAGGGGTGGGCGGTGTAGAGGTGAACGCCCTTGTCGAGCCCCCACATCACGCAACGGTAGCGGTTCTGGGGGCGCGCGTCGCCCAGCAGGTCGAGGTCGCCTTGCCAGCAGGAGAGCCACGGCCAGCCGCCGATCAGCCCGCCCTTCATTTCGGAAAGGTCGTGGATGACGCGCCCCGCGCCCGCCTCGCCGAGGTTGTCGTACGCCGTCCAGAGGAAGTCGCCGATGCAGTTCTCGTTCTCCATGCACGCCTTCCAGTAGTCGTAGGTGTGAAAGGCGTGCGTCTCGGTCGCGTGGATGACGCGGTCCGGGTACTTCTCCCGGTCGTGCGCGTAGCGGCCGTACATGTAGTTGTAGCCGAAGATGTCTAGGTGCGCGGCGGCGGCGCGCGTCTGGGCGCCCCATTCGTCCTCGCCGTCCTTCGGAAGCCCCATCACGGGCTTTCCCATGAGCTCGGCCATGAAGTCGTGCGGCTTTCGGGGTTTCCCGGGCTTCGGCGCGGTAAATCCGTTCGCCGACGCGGACACGGGCCGCGTGGGATCGAGCGCGCGCACGAAGTCCGCCTGAACGCCCGTCCACCGCGCGCCGTCGGAGGTTCCCAGAAGCTCCGGGATTTCGTTGCCGACCGACCACGCGTACACGCACGGATGGTTGCGGTCGCGCCGCACCATGCTCTCGGTGTCGCGCTTCCACCAGTCCTCGAACCACAGGTGGTAGTCCATGGCGTTCTTGCCGGTTCTCCACATGTCGAACGTCTCGTCGAGCACCAGCATGCCGAGCTCGTCGCAGGCGTCGAGGAGCGCCGTCGAGGGCGGGTTGTGCGCGGTGCGGATGGCGTTGTAGCCCGCGGCCTTGAGCTTTTCGATCTTGCGTCTCTCCGCCGCGGGATACGCGCAGGCGCCGAGCATGCCGTTGTCGTGGTGGATGCAGCCGCCGCGCAGCTTCATCCTTTGGCCGTTCAGCCGGAAGCCGTTTTGCGCGTCGATCTCGATTTTGCGGATGCCGAAGCGCACCTCGCCCTCGTCGCCGCAGGCGAGCCGGTATTGAAGGGTGTAAAGGTGCGGATGCTCGACGTCCCACAGGAGGGGCGCTTCGACCTCAAACGTCAATTCGCCCCTGCCCGCCGCCGACGCGACCCGTCTCCCGCTCTCATCCAAAATGGCCGCTTCGATCGCTTCGTCAGTCTCGAACGCGGCCCTGACCTCGGCCAGCTCCGGGCCGACCGCGGGGGTCGTCACGAATACCTGCCACGGTGTAATGCCGTTTTTCTCGCCGACGTACAGCCCCACCCGGCGGTAGAGTCCCGCGCCGCTGTACCAGCGGGAGTTGGGCTGGGTGCACTTGGTCGTGATCCGGAGGGTGTTACGGTCCCGAAGCGCTTCGGTGAGATCGACCATGTAGGCCGTGTAGCCGTAGGGGTGCAGCGCCAGGAGGTCGCCGTTCAGCGTGACCTCGCTGTTCATGTACGCGCCGTCCACACAGAGGAGCACGCGCTTTGCGCGCCACTCGTCCGGCAAGTCAAAATGCCTGGTGTAGCCGCCGTCGCCGCCGGGATAGAAGCCCGTGGACGCGCCGCCCGCCGCCTTCGGGTCGCGGGCCTTTCGGATGATGTAATCGTGGGGCAGGTCGACCGCCTCGCCCGCGTCGCCGCCCGGAATCATGAAGAAGCGGTCGGGACCCTCCCGGAAATTCCAGTCGAAATCAAAGGGAATGAATTTCATTGGATGCCTCCCATCTGATGGTCACCGTTTCGTTCGCGGGCATGGGGACTTCCCGCCCGCCGAATTTGAGCGTGCCGCCGCCGCGCGTCGCGGTGGCCCGGACGGTGCGCGCGCCCGCGTCGTACTCGACGCGCACGTCCCCGCCGAACACGGGCACCCGCGCGTCGAATGTCCGATATGCGCCGGGCCGGGGCGCGACGTCGAAGCTCTCGTACGCCACACCCGTCGCCTCGACGCCCGCGACATACCGCCCGAGCAGGCACACGGGACCGGCGCCCCATGCGTGGCACAGGCTGCGCCCGTAGGGATCGCCGTACATGGAATAATGCTGAACGCCCGCCTCGCGCGGGTCGAACTGCTCCCAGATCGCTGTCGCGCCGAGCGCGAGCATGGGATACCAGTAGGAAAGGATCATCTCCTGCGCCTTCTCGACGTTTCCGATCCGGCACAGCGCCATGAGTTCAAAGAACTTGAAGTAGGGCGTGGTGATGGGATCGATCCCATCGTTCAGGAGCACGCTTTGCGCGATCAGGTCCGCCTTCTCCGGCGCGAAGCCGTAGAGGATGGCGAACACGTTCGCGTGGCGGGTGACGTTTTTCTTGCCGGAGACGTAGCCGTCGATGTACGCGCCCCTTTCCGCGTCCCAGTAGAGCGCCTCGATCTTCTGCTTCAGCGCGTCAGGATCGGCGCGGAACGGCGCGCCGACGAGTGCGGAGAGCTTCGCCATGGCGTCCATGGCCTTCCAGAGCAGGATCTGCTCGGCGCAGAGCGGTCCCTCGCGGTCGAACTTTGCCCAGTCGATGAACACCCAGTCGTCCGGGCGGCCGACGACGAGCCCGTTTTCGTCGAGCCGGGAGGCGATAAAGTCGTAGAGCGCGCGCACGCGGGAGAACAGCTTCTGAACGAACGCTTTGTCCCCGGTGGCCGCGTAGTAGTCCCAGACCATGACGATGAGGTAGGCGGAATAGTCGTTGATCGAGTTGATGTGCTGCTCGTAGGGCGGCTTTCCAAGAAGCGCCCGGATGGTGCGGCGCGTGATGGCGGGATCGAAGAACAGGTACTGGTTCACCAGCGCCGACTGGTACGCGTCGCCCGACCACACCCAGCGGTCGCGCTTGATGCCGTCGAGGAAGAACTCGCGGCAGTTGAGGTGGAATGTGTGGACGCAGACGTCGAAGACCTTCTGAACCTCGGGAACGTCGCACGCGAAGGCCGCGCGGGCCTCGAGGGGCAGATACTCGTAGTCGCAATGCGCGCTCAGCTGATCCGCGTTCTCGGCGATCAGGGTCGCATAGCGGAAGGCATAGGCCGGGAAATCGTAGGCGGACGCGCCGGAGACGGTTTCCGAGATCACGCAGTTCGGGTCGAGCGTCTCCGCCTCGCTCTCGCCGTACTGGACGCGGACGGGCGTCTTGGGGTCCGCCCCTTCGATGCGCAGCTTCGCGAACGTCTCGCGTCCAAAGTCGAAGAGCCTGCCGCCCGGAACCGCGCGGATCTCGACGGGCTCCCAGCGCTGGTACGCGAATGGGAAAATTTCGGGGTCGTCGGTCGGACTTCTGTACGCGGGCTCGCACTCGGCCTTCCCGGCGACGGCGCGCGTTGCGTGACTCGCGTCCCACGTTTCGTCCGTCCAGAGAAATTCCGAGTCGATGAACGCGGCGGGCAGGCCCGCGGGCTTCTGAATCTGGAGGATGACGCGGTGCCTGCCGGGTTCGATCCTGACCGGCGCTCCGGTCGGCACGGTGACGCGCTTGCCGCGCGGGAACTGGCCCGTCATGACCGTGACGACGCCGGGGGCGCTGGCAATGCAGGTGAACTCGATCTCTCGCTCGATTTCAATCTCCTTCGCGAACGATACGTTCGGATAGGGCGTCGAGAGCGACCACTGGCAGGGGATGTGCGCGCCGCGCTCGTAGCGCCGCCCGTGGAGCATGAGGCTGTGATAGATTTCGTAATCGCCGGGGAACCAGATCCATTTTCCGTTGCCCATCGCATGATCTCCTTAATACATAGTCGGCTAATGATATGATAGCATGCGGACATTTTTTTGTCCAGAGGATGCGAGACGCTTCCATCAAAGACGAACGCCGGGGCCAAATGACCCGCTCTTTCGGCGCGATCCGGCGCATTCCCCGCGTCGCAACCAAAAGTTGCGGGGGTGTCGTCCAGAGTGTATAGCGCAACCGGCTCCGATTATGGTACACTGTTTCCACAAAGAGGGGTGACTGGATTGAACATCGAGATTGCGAACCGCATGGCGGCGCTGCGCAAACAGAACGGACTGAGCCAGGAACAGTTGGCCGCGCGGCTTGGCGTCAGCCGCCAGGCCGTATCGAAGTGGGAGCGCGCGGAGTCCTCTCCCGACACCGACAACCTGATCGCACTGGCGAAGCTGTATCAGGTGTCGCTGGACGAACTGCTGAAGCTCGATCCGGAGGCCGAGGGCGACGCGGCGTTCGCGCGGACGAATGCCCTGCCGGACGAGTCCAAGCGCGAAACCGAAGGCGCGGACGACGAAGCGGACGCGGAGCCCGAAGCGGCGCAGGAAGAAGAGCGGGAAGAGGACGCGTCCGACGGCGCGATGTGGAAGTTTCAGAAGGCGGATGGGAAAATGGACCTCAGGATATTCCCCTATCCGATCGTCGTGACGCTCGCCTACCTCCTGATCGGGTTTCAGTTCGGGCTGTGGCATCCGGGCTGGCTCCTGTTTCTCACGATTCCGGTGTACTACACCGCGCTCAGTTCGGAGGGCGGATTCGACCTGAACCGCGTCCCCTATCCGCTGCCCGTGTCCATCCTCTACCTGGTGGCCGGATTCGCCCTGAATCTCTGGCATCCGGGGTGGCTGATCTTCCTCACGATCCCGCTCTACTACACGCTCGCGGGGCGGGTGATCCGCGAAAAGGTGAACCGGGTCCTGATCGAGCTGTTGCTCGTGGGCATCATCTATCTGATCGGCGCGTCGCTCGGCCACTGGTTCCGGCTGTGGCTGCTCATCCCCGCGCTTTTATGGATGGCGGTGATGGCAATCCGAGGCTGGAAGTCCAGATAATCGCGAAGCCCGTCCGCGTTGCGGACGGGCTTTCGTGTGCCGATCAGGCGGCAGAGAAGGAGCATGCCGGGGCTCCGTCATCCTATCTGGCCGTCCCGGATCGCGCGAAGGCGCTTCATCGCGTCCGAGCCGCCCCGGCCGAAGTGGTCGTGAAGCCGCCTGTATTCGCGAAACAGCGCTTCGTAGACGCGCGCATCCGCGGGATCGGGGCGGTACGAAACCGCGTCCACGCCGCCCATCTCGCGCGCCGCGTCGGCGATCGCCCGGTAGCCGCCCCGCGCCTCCCCCGCCGCCACCGCGCCGAACATCGCCGCGCCGAGCGCGGGCGCCTGCGCCGAGCGCGCGACTTTGATCTCGCGGTTCAATACGTCCGCGTAGATCTGCATGAGAAAGGGGTTCTTTTTGGCGATCCCGCCGCACGCGACGAGTTCGCGCACGGGGACGGCGCTCTCCTCGAACGCCTCCAAAATGACGCGCGCGCCGAATGCGGTCGACTCGATGAGCGCGCGGTAGATCTCCTCGGCCTTCGTCGAAAGCGTCAGGCCGAGGATCATGCCGGTAAGCTCCGCGTTCACGAGCACCGAACGGTTCCCGTTCAGCCAGTCGAGCGCGAGAAGGCCGCTTTCGCCGGGCCTGAGGCGCGCGGCGCGCGCCGTCAGGTAGCTGTGAAGGTCGACGCCCGCTTCCCGCGCCGCGCGCGCGTCCTTTTCGGGAACGCAGTTCTCGACAAACCAGTTGAACGAGTCGCCGACGCAGCTCTGGCCCGCCTCGAAGCCGATCAGTCCCTCGACGACGCCGTCGAGCACCGCGCCGCACATGCCGGGCACCTCCTTCGCCGCGTCCCCGAGCATGATGTCGCAGGTGGACGTGCCCATGATCATGAGCATGCGGCCCGCCTCCACCGCGCCCGTCGCGGGCATGGAGACGTGCGCGTCGATGTGCGCCACCGCGACCGCCGTGCCGGGAAGAAGGCCCGTGAGGCGCGTGCCCTCCGCCGTCAATTCGCCCGCCCGCGCGCCGGGCGCGAGGAGCTCGCCGGGGAGCTTTTCCTCGCAAACGGATTCGAACGCCGGATCGAGCGCGCGCAGGTAGTCACGGGAGGGATATCCGTCCGCGCGGCTCCAGAGCGCCTTGTAGCCCGCGATGCTCGCGCTCCGCGCCGCGCGCCCGGTCAGCCTGGATACGAGCCAGTCGCCCGCCTCGACGAACCGGTCGGCGGCATGGTAGACCTCGGGCGCGCGCCGGAGGGTCTCCCAGATCTTGGGGAGCGTCCATTCGGACGAAATTTTGCCGCCGTAGCGCGCGAGGAACGGCTCCTTCCGTTGGGCCGCCGCGCGCGTCATCTCGTTCGCCTCCGCCTGCGCGCCGTGGTGCTTCCAGAGCTTGACCCACGCGTGCGGGTTGCGGGCGAATTCCTCTTTCATGCACAGGGGCGCGCCGGACGCATCCAGCGGAAGGATCGTCGAGGCCGTGAAGTCGACCCCCACGCCGATCACATCCGCCGGATCGACGCCCGATTTTTGGAGCGCCTGCGGAACGACGGATTTCAGGCATTCGATATAGTCCCCCGGGTGCTGGAGCGCCCAGCCGGGCGCGAGTTTTTCGCCCGTGGGGAGCGCGGCGTCGATGACGGCGTGCGGATAATCCATCGTCGCTGCCGCAAGCTCCTTCCCGGTGCCAATCTCGGCCACGAGCGCGCGCGCGGAAAGCGTGCCAAAGTCGACGCCGATCGCGTACTTTGCCATTTTGGAACCTCCGATGTTATCTGATGACGGCGCTGAGGGAAATGAGGACGTGACACAGGTAATACGCGGGCAGCAGCAGCTTGTCCGCCGCCTTGTTGCCCGCGAAATCGCCCTCGCCGATCATAGTGTCCGAGACGAGGATCGCCGCGATGCCCGCGATATACAGGACGCGCTCCCATATGGGCGCGTTCATGGACATGGCGAAGTACAGGCTCACGATGCTGACGATCATATAGAGAAGGACCGGAACCTTGAGACCGTCCTCCACGCGCGGCATGAGCCGGACAAGGAGGTAGACCGCGTAGCCCGCGAGCAGAACAAGCGCGATCACGAGCGCGGGGAGATTGTACGAGAACCGCCGGAGGGCGTACCACGCGAACAAACCGTGCGCGGCGAAAAAGCCCACCACGCCGTAGAGGAACATGTTGTCCCCCGCGTTCTGATGCGCGAGGTACCAGTCCGCGACGATCGAAACCAGAAGCCCCGCGATCAGCGGGACTTTCGCGGGCACGCCGCCCGACGCGCTCACCGCCAGCGCGCACAGGAGCGTCGTCAGCGCGCTGAAGACGTACCTCCCGAGCGCGCACCGAAGAACCGCACACATCACAGCCGCGAACAGCGCGATATACGCCATGGAAAGCACCTCCGAAGAAGTGGGATGCCACGGGCTTCGCTCAAGGGACATTGTCCCTTGAGAATCCCGAACTGAAATCAACGATATCGGGTGAGCGTCTGGTCGCCCGGGAGCCCATGCCCCAGGCGACCAGAATCGAAGTCTGGACGAATCCATGACCTGCATTCGCGGTGCGGGGCAGAGCCCCCGCCGTCCCTACGATACCCGCTCGACGTGAAAGCCCGACGCGCGGCCGAGTCGGTTCATGACGGCGAGGCCGATTCCGGACGCGTCGACGGCTTCCGAAAGGATGAGTTCCGCGCCGAGGGCGTCCGCTTCGCGCAGCGCCTCGAAGAGCCGGTTGGCCGCTTCCGGCGCGTCCGCGCCGAGGGAGAGCGTGCGGCGGTTCCCGTATCGAGCGATGTGCCCTTCGAGCGCGAGGATGAGCGCGGGCGCGCCGCTCGCGTCGTAGCGCGCGCGAATCGCTGCCGCGACGGCCTCGGGATCGCCCTCGAAGATCACGACGGCGGCGTCCGGGGCGTAGTGGCGGTACTTCATGCCGGGCGAGCGGGGGCGCTCCCCCTCCCGCAGGGGGCGCATGACGCTGTCGTCCACGTCGACCGCGCCCGCGACCGCGGCGATCATCTCCGCCGTCACGCCGCCGGGCCGGAGCACGCGCGGAATTTCGCCCGTCACGTCCAGAACCGTCGATTCGAGGCCCACGTCGCAGGGTCCGCCGTCGAGAATCAGGGGAATTTTGCCGTCCATGTCCTCGAGCACGTGCCGCGCGGCGGTGGGACTGGGCCTCCCGGAGCGGTTCGCGCTGGGCGCGGCGATGGGACGCCCCGCCCTCTCGATCAGCATGCGCGCCCAAGGGTTCGACGGCATGCGGACGCCGACGGTATCAAGGCCCGCCGTCACGCAGTCGGGAATCCGTTCCGCGCGCGGAAAGAGCATGGTCAAAGGGCCGGGCCAGAACGCCTTCGCGAGCCGGAGCGCCGTTTCGGACGGCGCGCGCGCGACCAGGGGCCGGAGCGCGTTCAGGTCCGCGATGTGGACGATGAGCGGGTTGTCGCCCGGCCGCCCCTTGGCGGCGAATATTTTCATGACCGCGCGGGGGTTGAGCGCGTCGGCGCCCAGTCCGTAAACCGTCTCGGTCGGAAAGCCCACCACCTCGCCCCGCCGGATGAGGTCCGCCGCGCGCGCGACGGAGATCTCCGAACAGACCTCGACGGCGGTCATTTTTCCGCCCCGCCGGCCAGGCTTTCCTCGAAGGCCGCGAGCGCCTCGCCGGTCTTGTCGAGAACGGCCTTCATCGCCTCGTCCATGGGCAGCCTGATGTTCGCGCCCGCCGCCGCCTTGTGTCCGCCGCCGCCGAAGAAGGAGGCGAGCTCGGCCACGTTCAGATCGCAAGCCGCGCGCCAGGAGATCTTGGTGTTGTCCGTCTGCTCCTCGAAGTACACGCCGATCATCACGCCCTCGACCTCGTTGACGTAGTTCGAGATGCTGGTCGCGTCCTCGAGACTCGCGCCCGTGCGCGCGAGCATGTCCGCATCCACATGCAGATAGGCAATCTTGCCGCCGTGCGTCGTGCGGATGCCGGAGAGCGCTTCGCCCAGGAGCCGCGTGCGCGCGAGCGAGCGCGTGCGGAACGCCAGCCGCGTGAGCGGGCCGACCTGCGCGCCCGCCTCCACGCATTCCGCCGCCGCGCGGTACGCGCGCGCGTCGGTGCTGATATAATTAAAGTTTCCCGTGTCGGTCGCCAGTGCGACGAAGATATTCGCCGCGATGTCCGGATCGATCTGCGCGCCGATCGCCTTCGCGAACTCCAGCGCGAGCTCGCCCGTCGAGGCGCGCGTGCCGTCCACGTAATGCGCGTCGCCGAAGCCCGCGTTCGTCTCGTGATGGTCCATCGACGCCCTGGAGGGCGCGCGGTCGAAGACCGCCTGCGCGGCGCCCATCCGAAACGCCTCCGACGTATCGACCGCGAAGGCGCACTTCGGCTCGAAGGGCAGCCTGTCCGGGAAGCACACGTTTTGCGCGTCCGGCAGGAAGCGGTATTTCTTTGGCACGCCGTCCGCGAGCACCGCGCACGCGCGCTTGCCCAGCTTTTCGAAGGCGAGCTTGACCGCGATGGCGCTTCCGACCGCGTCTCCGTCGGGGGAAATGTGCGCGATTACGGCGATGTCGTCCTTGTCCGCGAACCACTTCGCGAGCTCATTCATCGTCATGTCGTTCCTCTGTCTCCTTCAGGATCCGATTGATGCGGTCGGCGTACTCGATGTTGGTATCGAGCTCGAAGCTCAACTCCGGCACGGCGCGCAGATCGACATTGTGGCCGAGGGCGCGGCGGATAAAGCCGGAGGCGCTCTTTAACGCCTTCATCATTTCGGGACGCCTGTCTTCCTCGAGGATAGACACGCGCACCTTGCAGTATTTGAGATCGCGCGTCACCTCGCAGCGGGTAACCGACCACGTGCCGCCGATCCTGGGGTCGTTGAGATCCTCGCGGATGATCCGGTCGATCTCCCTGCGCACCTCCTCCGAGATGCGGTCGATTCTTTCAAAAGCGGGCATGATATCCTCCTATAACGAACGAGGGCAGAGAGGGGACGCGAACGCCTCCTTCTCCGCCCTCCTTTGCGGGTTTACCGCTCGATTTCCTCCATCAGGAAGCACTCGATGATGTCGCCTTCCTTGATGTCCGAGTAGCGCTCGAGGCTGATGCCACACTCGTAGCCCGCGGCGACCTCCTTGGCGTCGTCCTTGAACCGCTTGAGCGAGTCGATCTTGCCCTCGTGGGCGACGATGTTGTCGCGCAGGAGCCGGATGGACGCGTTTCGGACGATCTTGCCGTCGAGCACATACGAGCCCGCGACCGTGCCGACGCCGGTGATCTTGTAAACCAGGCGCACCTCGGCCCTTCCGAGGATGGTTTCCTTGAACTTCGGCTTCAGCATGCCGTTCATGGCCTTCTGCACGTCCTCGATCGCGCTGTAGATGACGCGGTAGAGACGGATGTCGACGTTCTCGCGCTCCGCGATGTCGCGGGCGTTGTTGTCCGGGCGGACGTTGAAGCCGATGATGATCGCGTTCGAGGCGGAGGCGAGCATGACGTCGCCCTCGTTGATCGCGCCGACGCCGCCGTGGATGGAGCGCACGCGCACCTCTTCGTTGGACAGCTTCTCGAGCGACTGGCGGACGGCCTCGACGGAGCCCTGGACGTCTGCCTTGATGATGATGTTCAGGTCCTTGACCTCGCCCGCCGAGATCTGGTTGAACAGATCGTCGAGCGTGGTCTTGGAGGTGTTCTTGACCAGCGCCGCGCGCAGCTTATCCTTGCGCTCCTCGGCGACCTGGCGGGAAAGCTTGTCGTCGTCGACCGCCGAGATGATGTCGCCCGCGTCCGGCACATCGCCGAAGCCGATGACCTCGACCGGCATGGACGGGCCCGCGGATTTCACGTTCTCGCCCTTGTCGTTTGTCATGGCGCGCACGCGGCCGTAGGCGGTGCCCGCGATGACGGTGTCGCCGACGTTGAGGGTACCATTCTTGACAAGCACCGTGGCCACCGGGCCTCTGCCCTTGTCGAGGCGCGCCTCGATGATGATGCCGCGCGCCTTGCGGTTCGGGTTGGCGCGGTAGTCCTGCACCTCTGCGACCAACAGGATCGATTCGAGGAGCTGGTCCACGCCATCGCCGGTCACGGCGGACACGGGAACGATCATGGTGTCGCCACCCCAGTTTTCGTCGACGAGCTCGTATTCGGTGAGCTGCTGGCGGATGCGGTCGGGGTTCGCGGTCGGCTTATCCATCTTGGTGATCGCGACGATGATCTGAACGTCCGCGGCCTTCGCGTGGTTGATCGCCTCGACGGTCTGCGGCATGACGCCGTCGTCTGCCGCAACCACCAGGATCGCGATGTCGGTGGCCTGCGCGCCGCGCATGCGCATGGCGGTGAACGCTTCGTGGCCGGGCGTGTCGAGGAAGGTGATCTCCTCGCCGTCGAGCGCCACGGTGTACGCGCCGATGTGCTGGGTGATGCCGCCCGCTTCGCTCTCGATGACGCGGGTATTTCTGATGTAGTCGAGCAGTCGCGTCTTGCCGTGATCGACGTGCCCCATGATGGTCACGACCGGCGGGCGCTTCTCGAGATCCTCGTCGGTATCCTCGACGTCCTCGTTGGCGAGCGCGTCTTCGGCGGTCTCCGCGATCTTCTTCTCGAAATCGATGCCGTACTCCGAACAGACGAGGGAGGCGGTATCAAAGTCAAGCTCGTTGTTGATGGTGGCGATAATGCCGAGCATCATGAGCTTTTTGATGATCTCGCCCACGGTCTTTCCGATGCGCTCGGAAAGATCCTTGACCGTGATCGTCTCGGCGGTCATGTAAGCCGTCTCGATTCGGATGGGCTCGATCGCGTTCTTCTTCTGCCCGAACTTCTTCTTCTTCTTGCCCCGGAAGAACTCGTCGTCGAGGCCGCCCATCGGCCGATTGTCGCGGCGGCGCTGGTTGGCGTTGACCGTGCGCTCGGGATTTTTCGGGCGCTCGTACTGCTTCTTATTGGGATCGTAGTTGGAGACCTTCTCCTTCTCGGCGGTGGGCGTAAGCTCCGGCGCCTTCGGCCTTCCGAAGCCAGGCCTGCCAGCGCCCGGACCAAAGCGTCCCGCGCCCGGCTGGGGCCTTCCGCCCGCCGCACCCGGCGCGCCCGGGGCGGGGCGCATGCCCGGCTGACCCGGATTCACGGGGCGACCGTAGCGCTGCTGGCCCGGCATGCCCGGCTGACCCTGCATGCCCGGCTGACCCGGATTCACGGGGCGGCCGTAGCGCTGCTGGCCCGGCATGCCCGGCTGACCCTGCATGCCCGGCTGCGCGGGGTTCACGGGGCG
>JAEZRP010000034.1 GCA_023444095.1 Bacillota bacterium | reverse complement strand
GATAAGGTAGAATAAGTTGCGCAAATTGGGAACTGACAGATAAGGTCCAAAACAAGGACATAGTCAGCGTCATCTGGTAGAATGAAGATGCGAAGCAACATTCGAGAGGAGACGCAGACCATGTCCGATAAGATTGTACAGCTAAACGAAGAAGTGATCAAGGGAGAAATCCGGGAACTGGTGCGCGAGAGTGTAGAAGAGACGCTGAACGGGTTATTGGAGGCGGAAGCGGAGAAACTGACGCAGGCTGCGCGCTACGAGCGAAGCGAAGAACGCCAAGGGTATCGGAGCGGCCATTACGACAGGAATCTGATCACAACCTCGGGAGAAGTGACATTGCACATGCCACGCCTCAAGGGAGTGACCTTTGAGACAGCGATCATCGAGCGGTACCGCCGCCGGGAGAGCAGCGTCGAAGAAGCGCTGATTGAGATGTATCTGGCGGGGGTGTCGGTACGTCGGGTAGAAGATATCACGGAAGCGCTGTGGGGAACAAAGGTATCCCCATCCACAATCAGCGAACTGAACAAGAAGGCATACGTCAACATCGAGAACTGGCGCAGTCGGAAGCTCAACGGGAAGTATCCGTACGTGTATGTGGATGGAATCTACCTAAAGCGGAACTGGGGAGGCGCGTACGAAAACGTAGCCATATTGGTAGCGATCGGCGTCAACGAGGAAGGATATCGAGAGGTTGTGGGCGCGCAGGAAGGCATGAAGGAGGACAAATCGAGCTGGCTGAGCTTCTTCCAATGGCTGAAGAGCCGAGGGCTTACAGGTGTCAGACTGATGATTGGCGATAAATGTTTGGGTATGCTTGAAGCAGTCGGCGAGGTGTTTCCCGAGGCCAGGTACCAGCGTTGCATCGTGCACTTCTACCGGAATGTATTCACGGTTACGCCACGCTCGAAAATGAAGGATGTCGCCCGGATGCTAAAGGCGATTCATACTCAGGAGAGTCTTGCGGCGGCAAGGGAAAAAGCACGCGCGGTTGCCGAA
This sequence comes from Bacillota bacterium, assembly GCA_023444095.1. Taxonomy (GTDB): domain Bacteria; phylum Bacillota; class Clostridia; order Christensenellales; family Aristaeellaceae; genus RUG11247. The sequence continues at coordinate 44,282 of JAEZRP010000034.1, read as the reverse complement.
TCTCTCCGGCAGATGAAGCTGAAAGAAGCGGCAAAGAAGGTGGAGGACAGCATTGAAGAGACATTGACTTACTATAGCTTCCCCTCCGAACACTGGCTGAAGATGCGCACGAACAACATCCTCGAACGTTTAAACCGTGAGATCCGCAGACGCACACGCGTGGTCGGAACGTTCCCGGACGGTCAGTCGGCACTGATGCTGGTGTGCGCGCGCCTGCGTCACGTAACCGGCACTCAGTGGGGCGTTAAGCGATATATGAGCATGAAGCCGCTGGAGCAGATGGATCGCGAAACGGCCGATCCTTCCAAGACAAATCTGGCGTAAGTAGCAGTCTGGCGGTCGTCCGTCAAGGGCTTCGCAAGTGGCTTCGCCACCCTTGACGGACGCCCACCCGCCCGCTGTCCGGCAGCCAAGGCGAACATGCCTGAGGCCTGTTCGCCTCACGACTAACCGATTTCTATGGGTGACGCTATACGAATTTGCGCATAACTCTTGACAGTACCGAGAAAACTCTCCGGGCTCTCGATTGAGCGGTTATTCATTAATGCTTTTGTAGTAGAGCTGCTCCAATGAGAAGTTCCAGCTAATTCCAACTCCGCCTGTGGGAACGTTACCGATGTCGGAATTGATGACGACGCATTGGAGGACATTCGTCGTAGGCTCGACCATGTAGAGATTCTGGCCCATCCATGCCTTCAGCTCCGGAACCACCTCATTCACGGCTTCCTCGGGCGTGACGGTCATGAGCGACTGCATGTTCAGAACGAACTCCTGGAACTCCTGCGGGGGCTCGAGGTATTCGGTGCTTCCCTCAAGCACGCCAGCCAAGCCTCCCTTGTCAAACCAATCCTGCCAGAGAGCCTGTCCACCGGTACCCCAGTCGATGTTGTGCCAAAGTTGCGATGAATGCGCCCATGTAACGCGCATGGGGACTTCATTCGCTTCCATGGAAGTGCTCATTAAGGAGGGTTCAGTCGTGTAGACTTCTGCCTTAAGACCAATTTCGCTCCAGAATTCCACAAGCAGCTCGCAGAAGGGGATGAAGTCATTGGCTTCTTCGTTGTTCCAGATCTGCCACTGGAATTTCGCCCCCGAGGGGGTCTCGCGGTAGCCGTCACTATCAATATCAGCCATGCCCATCTCGTCGAGCAGCGCATTTGCTAGGTCGATATCATAGTCGCACTGATAGGTCGGATTGACCTCGCCAAATCCCTTATAGACGGACTCGATTACCTCTTCGGCATCCACGGCGTGCATGAGCGCCTGCCTGAAGCGGATATCGGTCGCAACCTCCTGCCACGCCTTGGATGCTTCGTCGTCCTTGACGGTTCCGTCGACGTTCAGGCCGTAGGTCTGGTTGATGTAAAACACGGTCGGGTTGACGTGCATTTGGGTGACATAGGCGGTGATGCCTGCGGCCGCCTCATTTTCGCGATACAGCGAAATGTTGTCGATTGTCGCGGATTCACGGCCAAAGTCTGCTTCGCCTGTCATGTACTTGAGCTGCACCATCTCCATGTCCTCGACGAGGGTGGAAGTGATGTAATCGACGTAGGGCAGCTGTTTCCCATCTGCATCCACTTTAAAGTAATAGGGATTGCGCACCCAAGTGGTGACGCCGCCCGCGAATGACTCCATCATCCAAGGATAGAGAACTGGGAAGTTCTCATCGATGAGCCCCGAGAAATATATGCTGGTGAGCGCGTCGTTGGGGTCGGTGAGCTCCCAGTTCGTCATGTCGATCTGGTTAAACACGTACGTCCATACGCCCTCAGCGGTCGGATCGTCATACCCCATCTGCGCTGCAAAAGGCCGGATGAACTCATAGTAGGCCTCAAGAGAGCCGTGGATCTCCTCTGCATAATCCTTGTGGAACTGTTTAAGGAAGTGGGCGGGCTTGAGGATATCAGTGTAGCCCTTCCAACCGGTTATCGACAGGTGAACGGTTAGGCCGCCGTAACTCTGCTTGAAGGTGAAAGAAAAGGTCTGATCGTCGATCACGGAAAATGTGACGGGATCGCCTGCGGCAGTACCACCATCACGCATATATGCAGCGACGACGGGAGTAAGTTCCGTGTTGAACACAAAGTTTTCCATGCCGAAGCGGAAGTCCTCCATGGTCACTTCAGTGCCGTCAGACCATTTCATACCCTTGCGCAGTTTGAAAGTGAAGACGGTATTGTCCTCGTTAACCTCGTAACTCTCGACAATGTTCGGCGTAATTACGTCGCTGTTCGCGGATTCCATGGTCAGAAGAGCCTCATTGTTCCCGACAAAAGTGTCGGCGTCCCAATTGACGGCCTTTGTGATCATACGAATCGTTCCACCATAGTTTCCGATCTCGAGATCGAGATACTCTGGCAAGATTTCACCAACCAGCCTCGGGGTTTCGGGTAGACGCTCTTCAACAGGGGGCAGCTCGCCATTCGCGACAGCCGTGTCGAGCATTGGTGCTTGCGAATAGGTTCCCTCGGCGGATGCCGTGAACGATAAAACGCTCACGAACATGGCAAGGACAAGTAGCCAGGACAGTCTCTTCATTTTTACGCCTCCTATTAGGTAATTTCGCACAATTCTTGTGCAAAAAAGATATTATTGTTTGTAACCTAATAATAATGCCATGCTCCGCAAAAGTCAATTAATGAGCAGTAAATATGAACGCATATAATCAAACCAGTATAAACTCGTTAAAATTTCGAATTGTGCCACCTTTCATAAGCGTACTCTAGTGTCCTCATAAATCAAGGAAACCGGTGGGGAGGTTCTCCGGATGTTTATCCTCTTAACCGGGCACAAAGTCTCGTGTTTTTGATGATTACACTATTATTCCGAATCGCGTACGCCAAGGCCTTTACAGTACCAACTAGCACCAGGAACTTTTTTGCGCGAGTTACTCCGGTGTAAACTAAATTTCGCTGCAACATGACATAGTGCGACATTAAAATAGGCATGACGACGACCGGATTGGTTCTGTATATATTATACCACAGAATCGCATAGAGCGAATTGTTTAGGAAGCGGTTTGAACTGAAAACAGCCTGAACTAGAGGCTACTTAGTACCATACGGGTAACCGGCCCTACAACCCCGTCTGCCTCAACTTTCCGCGCTGCCTGAAATACCTTCACGGAGGCGGCGGTCTTTGGTCCGTAGATACCGTCGGCCATCCCTGGCGCGAAGCCCAGTTGGGCGAGCCGTTTCTGGACCGCCGCGACGTCGCTGCCGGTCATGTAGGCGTGGCCCTTCCGGTACCAAAGAAGCCGCGTCCCGAAGTCGAGTACTTCCGCTTCCTCGGGAGGGACGTAGTCATCCTCGTCGTCATCGGCTTCGCCCTCACCAGAATCCGGCGCTTCTGCATCAGACGTCGCACCTTGGTCGCGTTCGTCCGTAGATTCGTGCGCTTCCGGCACGGCATGCTCGAGTGCCTCTTCGAGCGCAGCGCGCGTCCTTTCACCAACAACGCCGTCCACCTCCAAATCATGATCCCGTTGGAAAGCCCGCGCAGCCGCATCTGTTTTCGATCCGAAGATGCCGTCCGCCTCGCCACAGCCATACCCCAGTGTGTTCAGATCCACCTGAAGGGCACGGACATCCTCGCCACGCAGCATGGTAGAGCCCGATGTATAAGAGAGATACCGCACCACGGTCTCAGCAGGCTTGTCGGGCTGAACGGAGACGTCGCCATAATGGATGAAGGGCAGCTTGTACCAGTACTCCCAGCCCCGGCTTGCGACCTTTGTTTTCACGCAGCCGTAGGAGAAGCCTTTCCATTCCACCGCGTATCCGTTCCCGACGTAATAACCTACGTGCCCGTCCTTGTGGAGCGCGAGGCCCACGATCTCCGGCAGTGTCCCAATCTTCCCCCAATCCTTACCCTTTGACTTGGCATAGGAGAACATACCGTTGGCGGACTTGTCCGGGCAGCCGTTGGCACCATAGTGATTGGCGAAGGTCTTTCCCGTCCCGATGCTCTCGAGAACGCCTTGACCGCCGTTCGTCCACATGTACCCTTTTACCGCACCAATGCAGTCGGCCGCGACTTTCTTCGCAGCGATGTCTTGCCGATAACGTGCGGTTCTGGACGAGCCGTAGTGCGCGGGGTACTGCGCCGCCTTTCGCGTGCGCAGGCTCTCGGAGCACTTGTACACGACGCAGCCGTACCAGTAGGGCTGGCCCAGCATCTTCAGGCACCATGCAGCGAAGTGCTCGTTGGTCAGCGGGGTCAATGCGCGATTGGTTTCTGTAGCCATTATGTTTCTCCTCCTCATGAAAAGAGCGGCGGCTCATTTGCCGTCGCCCGTGTTTCCTGTGGTCCCGGTCGTATTTTTATCGTCCCGTCCATGAAGCTGCGTCAAAATCTCCTTCAGCTTGTCCGGTATGGGGAGCCCGAGGTACGCCGTGTTTTCCAGCACCGAGAGCCCCTCGTTGGATAAGTAGAAGCATAGAACCGCGCTTCGAAGTGCGCTGCCCGTGCCAACCACATTGGTGTCCACGATATGCCCGACGCCCACCAGCATGAAAATGAGCATCTTCTTGAAGATACCCCTGGCGCCCACGGCGCTGGAAAGTTTCTTATCCGTTATGGCGCACATGACGCCAGTCACGTAGTCGAGCACAGAAAGCACGATGAGCGCGATCAGGAGTCCGTCCGCGCCGCCCAGAAAGTACCCTAACCAACCGCCTACCGCCGCAACCGCCATCTGGAACTTCGTCCAGATGAGGTCCACCGAAATGTTCCGCATGTTCATCCCTCGTTTCTTTCATCGTCTGATTGGATAGGAAAAGACCGCCCCGATTGGAGCGGTCTGACCGTTTGCTATCGCCCGTGCTCATTCGTCAACCGCGCGCCTACCCCCAACGCGCTATGCAATCACCCACGATCCTGAGAGCGCAAGGTTGTTTATGTTCGCACTCGGGCGGATCATCAGAATCCCCGCGTTCGTTGTGTATGCGTTTATCGTTATTGTGTTGCCATAGTAAGGCGTTAACGGCACATATGGATCGACAGGCCGGTAAGCGCTCGGTATGATCGCGGCTTCCGTGTTTGCGCCAGAAGCTATGGCAGATGAGTAGCGCATGTTGAACGTGACCACCTTTCCAACCTTGTAGAGTCGAAAGTAATCAATGGTCCCGACCACAGGCGACACAGCCGGGGTGGTTGTCGATGATAAGGCAAAACCCAGGTTGGATTGCGCCTGCGCCAGCGTCGTTCCTCCATGCCCGCCGTTCGCGATGGCCAGCGCACCCGTGGAACTCCCGAGCCCGATCGTGTTTCGGATGCCCGCCGCTGTCGTTTGCCCGGTTCCTCCGTTCGCGAGCCCCAGGACATCCGTGTTGTCAAACATCCTCTTCCAGGTTCCGCCCCAGCCGCTTCCGTTTCCCCCGCGGTGCCAGACAGGCCCATGATTCTGCGAGAAGAAAAGCTGATGCGTTTCCGCCGCGCCTGTCACCGGCACCGGCACATTCAGAAGGAACCCAAAGGACGCCGGTTTCTCCGCGACGGATGGCGTTCCATCCGACGTGCACCACGCCCACCCGAAGCCGCGCGCACTCCAATTCGTGACAGTGTCCTCGAAATCCGGGTTCATACCAAGGAACAACAGACTCGCTGCGGCTTCGGTTGGGTTGCTTGAACCGGTTCCGCCCTTCGAAACCGGCAAAATTCCAGTGACCTGCGCGTCCGCCAGCACGTGTGCGTGGTTCGAAGCGGCTGCCCCCAGATTGGCAAGCGTCACGCCGAGATTGGTCCGCGCGCCCGCGCTATCGACTGCGCCGGTGCCACCCTTCGTGACAGGGATCGTTCCGATCAAATCGGTGATCGCATGGTTGTGCTCGGACGTCGCCGCACCAATGTTTGTGGGCGTGATGCCAAGAGCTCCTCGCGCAGATGCCGCGTCCGTCGAACCCGTTCCACCGCTGTCCACAGTAAGCGGATACCCGCCGGGCGGAAGCGGATAGACCAGCCAATCCCGCCCCTGCGCGTCACGCTCGTGAAGTTGGACTTCCTTCTCAAGTAATTCGCTCATGTTCTAGCCTCCGCATTGATGCCAAGCTCCGTCCGCGCCGTAATGGGGAATACACTGCACCCAAACGCCGTTTACAGGGAAGAACACCTGACACTTCTGATGCACCCCACCGGCCGCGTAATACACGAGCCCTTCTTCGTAGGTAATGACAATCTTCAGGCCATCGATGTACAGGTAGTTGTCCGAATAGCCGCTGGAGGGCACGTCGTCCGCCGCGTAGAGGACTACCGTGTGCCCACCGCCCTCGAGGTACGCCTTCAGGCGAGTAAAAAGGGTTGATGTTGGATCGACCATGCGGGAGACATTGCTGGCACTGTAGAAGTCGGTGCCCGAAAGGCTCCCGAGCGTACCGCCTACGAAGGAGGAACCGGTACCGCCCGTGCTTGTCGTCGGGTTGGCTATGGTCGATTCCCTGAACTTGAGCGTCTTGGTTGCCCAGTTGCCCGCGCCCGCACCCGATGTGCAGGTGGTAATGAAGGTGATCCCCGTGATCACCTTATTGGTCATATCGAGAGTCTTGAAGTTGCAGATCCCGACGATGTTCCCGGTGGATGCATATGCGCCTTGCGCGGCGCGGTCGTCCAGGTAGTTGCTGGAACTGCTATATCGCCTCGCAAAGAGAGTCGCCGTAAAAGTTGCCGTTGCCATATGCTCGCCCCGTTACGCGATCGGCTTGAGCCAGATCTTCCCGTTCACGACGGTGGGCTCGGTGGGGGAGTAGATGACCATGTTTGCGGCATATCCGAGGTTCGCGATTGCGGAGGCAGCAGTCGTTGCGCCGGTGCCTCCGTTGGCGATGGGGAGTGCGCCGGTTGTATTTCCAAGTCCCAATGCGTTCCGCGCCCCAGCGGCGGTTGTTTGGCCGGTGCCGCCGTTGGCGACCGGAACCGCGCCCGATGTGTTTCCAAGGCCGAGTGCATCGCGGGCAGCGGCAACGGTCGTCTGGCCGGTTCCGCCATTGGCGATGGGCACCGCACCAGAGGTATTGCCGAGTCCCAGTGCATTCCGCGCCCCCTCGACGGTGGTTTGGCCAGTGCCGCCGTTGGAGATGGGCAGCGCGCCGGACGTGTTGCCGAGCCCCAGCGCGTTGCGCGCCGCTGCAACTGTGGTTGCCCCGGTCCCGCCTTTGGTGATCGGGAGCATGCCGGTGATCTGCGCGTCCGTCAGGGCGTGCGCGTGCCCGGACGCGGCGGCACCCAGGTTGTCGAGGGTCAAGCCGAGGTTGCTGCGCGCGGTCGCCGCGTCTGCTGCACCGGTGCCGCCCTTGGCAATCGGAAGCGAGCCGGTGATCTGTGCATCCGTCAGCGCATGCGCGTGCCCGGATGACGCGGCGCCCAGGCTCGCGAGCGCATCCGACGCCGTCGCGCCGCCTGTGCCGCCTTTGGCGAGGGGAAGGACGCCCGTGAGCGAGCCGGTCGCCAGCCCGTGCGTGTGTCCGGACACAGCCGCACCGATGTTCGTCGGGGTAATGCCCAGGTTCGCGCGAGCGTCCGCGTCGCTGATCGCACCGGTACCGCCCTTGGTAAGTGGGAGCAGGCCGGTGAGCGTGCTCCCGGAAAGGTCGTGAGTGTGCGCCTCGGAGACGATGCTCGAGACGGTGCCGCACAATGCTGCGTTGCTCCTGCGGTCGGTGATGTTCGAGGGCGATACGCCCGTAGCTCCGGCTGCGACGAAGACGTCCGCGATGGCGAGTTCGTGGGCACTCGAATCCCGCTGGAGGGAAGGTGCGACAGGAGAGGAAGCTGGCGCGCCCGTCTTCACTGTAGCCGTGATCGCGCGACCAGACAGGCTCCAGCGAATAACGACACGGTCGAGGCGGGGAAGGGTGCCGTCCGCAGTCGCCAGCGCCAAAGTGAGGTCACCGTCGTTGGCATAGAAGTATCCGTTGATCCAGGCAAGACCCGGTGCGACGGAAACGCTCAAACCTTCACCGGGCGAGACCTGCAGGTTCGTGCTCGGCGACCCGAATACGCCATTCCCGATGAACGACGAAAAGTACTGCGCCCAGTCCTCGGCGGCATAGGTCCGGTCGCCGTTTACCGAATTGAAGAAGCTCGATTTCTCAGCCATAAAGGATTCTACCTCCATTTGAGCTTGTCGCTCAGCGTCGGGAGCGATGTCCCGAACGTAATGACAATCTCGGTCTTTCCGCTCTCATAGGACTCCTCGACTTCCGTGATGCGCGCGTCGATCTTCACGCCCCAGCGTCGATTCAGGCAGGTGACGCGGTCGCCGACGTCATAGTCGGTTTTGTACTTCAAATGGGAAGATGGGTTGATCTTGCTGGAGAACGAGACACTCTCGATCTTGTCCACCAGGACGGAGTTGCCCTTCGCCGTCAGGAGCGCGGCATAGTCGACAGCGTCGCCGGGTGCAAGATCCTGCACAAGGACGAAAGATTCTGCGCGTTCCAATCCGGTCTTGGTATCGTCCGCGACCTCGACGGACGTGCGCGCTTCTGTACTGAGCGTCGTTGCGTTCTGCAGGTAAACCGCTGTAGCGACGTTCTCATTGCTCTCGGAGAACTCCTGCTCGAGCACGTTGTCGAAGTCGGGGGAGAACACGCACATCGCGTTTTCGGCCTGACTGGACGTCCGGTTAACGCCCTTATAGACCTTGAACGTATGAAGCCTTCTCTTGGGATCGGTCGTGATCTTGAATCCCAGCTTCGCAACCTGCGCCCGCGCCTCGCAGACATCGAGAGCGTTGGTGAATTCCTCCGAGGTATAGGCGTATGACTCGGAGGTAACGCCCGAAAGATCGCCGACGATGAGGTCCGGAATGACGCGTCGCGCGTCCGTAGGGGATACAAGGTTGTCCCTCACGATTTTGGCAAGCAGCTCGTGCGTCCCCATCTCCACGCTGACGATGGGAATGATGAGCCGCTTCCCGATCCAGTGCGTCAGGAACTTCCCTTGCAGCTCGATGCTCTCCAGCCCCTCGGCGTCCTTTGCGATGTGCCGGTAGCAAATCTGCCCGGCCTCATCGCAGTCCCTTCGGAAGACGATCCGTCCGAGTTTCAGGAGCGCCGCGTGCTTCTCCGTCATGGGGACCAGTAGCGAGAACTCACCGCAAGACCAGTACCGGCGCGTCCAGACGAGGGATGAAATCTCGTCGATGATCCCCAATAATGTCATGACCGCATTGTATATGTAGAGCTCCATTTACACCCCCAGGTATCGGTTGTTGTGGTAAATGACGATCTCCAGATTGTCCACGCCGGATTCAGCCTCGTATTTGATGAGGTTGTCGCCCGGGTCGAGCGTGAGAAACGTGCTGTCGATGTCCAGATACTTGAGCGCGTCCTCCTCGACGTCATTGTGAGAATACGTCGCCCATTTATCTGCGTAGCCGGTGGAGACGACGAGGGTGTCGCCAGCCGACAGCGTAAGGATGAATCGGATGAACTCGCTCGTCATGACGTTGAGGATCTTGGGATTAACGACAGTATCCACCGCGCTCATCTCCGCGCGAATCCCGCTTTCCACATCTCCACCATTGTAGACATTCACGATGACGCTCGGCTGGCGATATCCCACGAGCATACCGGCCGCTGGGATGTTCACCGGGAACTCCAGCGCGCCCACCCACGCGGCGACATCGGTCCTGTTTTCGGACACCTCCCGCCAGAAGGGATCGAGGCAGGAGAACGTCACCGAAAACTTGTGATAGATGTCCTGGGGCTTCTTCGTCACGACGGGTGAGCTGACCGGGTGGCAGCCAATGACCCTTGAAAAGTCGCCATACTGATAGGAAAGAACACCGCTCAGCTTCGGATTGAGCACGCGCGCCAGTTTGCGCCGGAGCTCCCGCGCCTTGACAGGATCGCGCTCCCGGATGGCCCCGAACAGGTCGATCTCGCGGCTCTCGATTCGGCTCGCGATATAGGAGTCCCCGTCCTGGCCCATGGAGTTAATCGAGTAGATCGTAGAGCGAACGTCGGTCAGTCCGGTCACGTCCTGCGGGCAGAAGACGGAGGTATGTGAAAAAACGAGCGTTTCGCTACGCTCGTTTCTGTAAGTCAATATCTCCAGCATATGGTGATTATTTCCTTCCGTCGTAGAGATGCATATGTAAATGCCCGTCTGAAGTGGGCATTCATTTTAGTCTGCCTCCAGCTTACATCGCAAAAAGGATCAGCATCAGACTTTTTACCTCAACCTATGAAATGCTTCATCCGGGGTAGGATTATCATATAGATCCATCTGGATCATACAGGATCTACTCACATTTCACTATCGTCGATTACAGCCGCTATTTTGTTCAGAAGAAGCTTATGCGCATCGTTAAGCAATACCCCCCTAAGAATGTCTGGGTTGAACGAGTGCCGAAGAAGTGCATCGACTGATACACCATTTAAGTTGGCAACTTTGACCAGTGTATCCAGACTCATCTTTCGTGTTCCACGTTCAATATGTCCCATGAATGAACATGAGATTCCCAACCTTTCCGCCATTTTTGCCTGTGTTAGCCCCAATCGTTTTCTCTGATCTCTTATACGTATACCGAGCGCTGTATAGTCCATATACGTTCCCCCTAAGGATCAATCTCATACGATATCTCGCATGGTATAAAGTGAGGCTCATAATGATCCATGATAAACTGTCTTACCTCTCCCAAATCTGTCGATGGAACATCCATCGTTGTGTAGCAAATCCCATTCAATGCCTTAAGGGCTAGATCGTCAATGCGCGTCATTCCAATGCCTGGGATAAGCCCTGTATCACGCTCTGTAATAATTACCTTTGGCATATCATCACCTCGATCTTAGTATAACAGAAATATGCGTAAAATGTAAGCCCACCCGATTCTTGCCCTAAGAAGTTCGTTTTGGCTTTCGCGATCCGTTTATAAGATCGATGTCGTGCATATAAGCGTCCAATTGTAATCCACCTAGCAGTTTCACAATGCCCTCGCAATTTGCTTAAACTGCCGTGCCGCTTCTCGCTGCTGGCCGACAAAAGAGGTCTCGTTCGCATAGATGTTTTGCTGCACCGTCAGGGAAGAAGAAGAGGGGGATTCCTTCAACGCGGTGACCGCCGCTGTAAAGGCCCGGACCAGCTGCTCCTCCTGCCTCGCATTATCGGCCTTCGTCTCGGCAAAGATCTCCCGCATGCCACTCTTCAGCCGCGCGGACATCTCCGCCCAGAGCGTATCGAGAGGAAGGATCGCCTCAGGGCCTGCTTCGCCCACGCCCTGAAGCCCCGCGCGCGTGCCGAAGATGGTCGGCTCGTCAAAGATGCCACCCAGTGCGTTCCAGTTGAGGGAGAGCGACGGAATCTTGATGCCCCAGCCGACATCGTTCCACACGACGTCTATGGTCGGGAGCTTGAAGTCCGGGAGCTTCCAGTCAAAGTCGAACAGGTCCTTGAAATCCTCGATCTTGTCCACGACCCAGTCGTAGGCCGTCGTAATGGGCGACTTGACGATATCGACGACCTTGTCCCAGACGTCCTTGACCCCTGTTTTCACAGTATCCCATGCATCCGTGATGCCGGTTTTCCCAAGAGCGACGGCCGTTTTGATCGTCGTCGTGATCCCGAGCCACTTCGTGCCCGCGTCCGACTTCAGGCTCTCCCAGATGTCCTTCGCGCCAGTCGAGATCGCGGTCCACTTTTCAGAGAGCGTGCGCTTCGCCGTTTCTACCGTGTCGGTGATCGTGGAGGAGATGGCGTCCCACTTGTCCGATGCCGCCGTCTTGATGCTGTCCCAAGTATCCGAAACTGCTGTCTTCCCGGCATCCCACTTGCTTTCAACGGCCGTCTTTACAGTATCGACCGCCGTGCTGATCGCGGTGGTGATCGCATCCCAAGTCGTAGAGGCCGTGGATGAAATGGAGTCCCATGTGTCGGAGATCGTCTTTTCGGCCTTGTCCCACTGATCCTCCGCCCATTCCTTCGCGGAATCGACCGCATCGGAGATGGCGCCTGTAATAACGTCCCAAGTAGTCGTCGCCGTATCGCTGATGGAGGCCCAGATGCCCGTGACCATGTCAGAGAAAGCGGTCCATGCGTCCGACGCGGACGTGGAGATCGAATCCCACAACCCGGAGAAGAAGTCCTTCACCCCATTCCAGATCGCGGAGATCTTGTCCGCGATATCCATACCGAACGACTCGGCGATCGCCTTGATCGCGGTCCACACGCCGGTAAAAGAGGCCTGGATCGTCGCCCAGACATTCTGCCAGTACTCGCCAAGAGACGAGAGCGCGACCTTCAGGTATTCGAGCGCGCCGGTGAAGTCCCCCGAGAAGAATGCGATAATGGCCCGAAACACGTTGAGTACCACGTCGACCGCCGAGATGATCGCGTCAATGAACGGCCCGATGGCGTTCAGTACACCGTTAGTGATCGCGATCACATACGCAATAACCGCAGCGACAGCCGCCCCAATGGCCGCCACCACCGGCTGGATTGCGGCCCAGATATTTTGGAACACGTCGACAACGGTCGCCCACAGGTTGGTCAGGGCCTCCTTCAACGGCTCGAGCGAGGCTTTCACGCTTTCGAAGGTGGCGAGGAACATCTGCTTCACGGGCTCGAGCGCCGAGACGATGGACGCCCAGATCTCGTTGACCTTGCTCCTGAAGTCCTCGTTGGTGTTATAGAAGTAGACAAAAGCTGCAACCAGCGCCGCGATGGCAGCGAGCACGAGGCCCACTGGGCTCGTGAGCGCGCCTAAAATCCCGCCGAGCGCCTTCGTCGAACCGCCCACGCCGCTGATGAGCTTTGCGACGGGGGAGAGGGCTTTGGTCACTTTGCCGACCGTGGACACAACCTTCCCGGCCAAAATGAGCGCGGGGCTGACAGCCGCGACGATGGCCGCGATCTTCACGATGGTCGCCTGCATGCTCGGGCTGAGCGATGAGAACCAGTCGCCCACGGCCTGGATCTTTCCGGCGACGGTCTCCAAGACGGGAACCAGTGTTTCCAGAATTTCCTCGCCCAGAACACGCCCTGCGTTCTTGATCTTATTGAACGCGACCGTCGCATCATCGGAAGAGTCCATGATTGTCCCGTACGTATCCGCAACAACATCGCCGTAGTTCTCCATGGAATCGGCGAGGTCGTCTACTGAGAATCGGCCCTCCCGGATGGCGGTGGTCATCTCCGCCGCGCCCTTGGTGCCGAACACCTCCTGGGCAATGGAGAGGGCTTCCGTCTCGGAAGACGCATTCTTGATGCTGCCAATGACGCTGTTCAACGCGTCCTCCAGTGGCATGCTGCTGTCGGTGAGGTTCGTGACCGCTCGCTTGAGCCCCGCCATGGCCGTGCCGGTGTCCACACCCGCGAGCTCCATCTGCCCGATCAGGTTGATGGATTCCTCGGCGTTGAGCCCAAGCTCCTTGAACGTCGCGCTGTTGGCTTCGAGGATTGACATCAGATCCGACATGGACAGGCCCGTTCTCTGACCGGTTGCGGTCAACATCCCGAGGAAGGCTTCCGCATCCGACGCGTCCAGCCCGAACTGCGCGAGCAGGCGCGCGGTAGAATCGACCGCGTCATTGACGTCGGTGTCGTTGATTTTAGCGAACCGGAGAAAGAGTCTGGACAGGTTCTTAAGTTCGTCGCCGGTTGCGCCGAAGCGGGTGTTGACTTCCCCAACAGTGGTCCCCGCGTCGTCCATGGAGACCGCCATGTTCGTAAACAGGTCGACTGCGACGTCTTCCATATCGGAGAGTGCTTCGCCCGAGGCGCCGGTCTTCTTCGCGATGGTGTCGAGCCCTTCGTCGAGTTCGTAGAACGCCGCGACGCTCGCGGCCCCCAGTGCCACGATGGGCGCGGTGACGTTCTTGGAGAGGGATTCCCCGGCGTCGGAGATCATTTCGCCGACCTGCTCGAGCTTCTCGCCGACGCCCTCCAGGTTGACGGAGAGCTGGTACCAGCCGTTCTGGTTGTTGGCAATCTCGTCGTTGACGGTCTTGAGCGCGGTCTCTGTTTGCTCAAGCTTCTGCTTCGCGGCGTCGAGCTTCTCCTTGAGCTTCTGGGTCTCGGCCGCGTCCTCGCCCTTTGCCACGACGGACTTCTGATAGGCGGCCTCGAGGCTTTCCACCTTGGTTTTCTGGAGTCCGATCCGGTCGGTCAGGGTAGCCGCGCTCTCTTGGAGCTTCGTAACGACCTTGTCGAAGTCGGTGACGCCGGTGGTGGAGCTCTTGTACTGGCTCTGAAGCTTCGTCATCTGCTTCTCGAACTTCGACATGCCCGCTCCGAACTTCGCACTGTCCAGAGACAGCCGTACAATCAGATCGCCCAGTTCTTTGCCCATGCGTCACCACCTCCTCTCAGATCAGGTCATCAAACGGCGTCGGCGCCCTCGATCTTCTCCCGTTCTTCTGCTCCAGATGACAGAGATAAAGCACCCGGATCTTCCGAAACGTCGTTCTCCAAAACTCGGCCTGCGCCATGCCGAGGACGACGGTCCCGATATAGTAAAGCCGCACCCAGTCGATTCCCTCGCCGGATGCTGCTTCCTCTGGCGCGAACGAATTCCAGAGCGCGTCTAGGTAGGGTCCACGGTAACCGACACCTTGTCGCCCGCGTCGGGCATCGCCTCAGTGAGCGCGGAAGTGATCTTGTCCATGATCTCGCTCATGTTCGAAAGCGTGACCATGCCGCCGACGCGCTTCTCGGTGAGCGTCTCGTCCTCATGGAGAAGACCCGCCCACAGGAGCGTGCGCGCGGCCTTCATGCTGCCCTTCTGCATGGCCTGAAAGGCCACATCCATGGACCCGAACTTCTCCTCGAGCTCAGCGAATGCATTCAGGTCATACTTCAGGCTGCGCGGCCTGTCCAACTCAATGGGGACCGTCATCTCACGGATATCCCTGAGTGCCATATATCGTCACCCTCCTTATACGCCCGTGCTCTCGTCGCCAGGCACGTTGTCGAACCAGGTCGCAGCCTCGGTGAAGTCCACGTCGCCGCTGTCGGCTTCGCGCTTCCATTCGCCGTCGTGGAGGCGCTTCACGAACGTGCCGGAGAGCTTCGGGTTGTTCCACTTGGGCTTGTCCTCCATGGTGGTGAACTCGTCGTCCTTGAGGGCGAACTTGCCCTTCAGGAGCCAGACAAAACGGTAGTTGCCCTTGGTCGTTCGGGACATGAACCCGATCGCCACATATGGGGGAATGTCCGTGTCCTTCTGGACCATGACGCCCGCGCTGTAGGTATGGCCCAGCAGCGCAGCCTGCGTCTTGATGGGGAGCGTCGCGAGTTCCATCTCAAAGGAGATGTCGCCCAGGCTCGTTTGCGTGTCGAACGGCCCATCATCTGCATAGAGATTCTCCTGATTTGATGTGGGGCTGATCTTTGCGGTGACCGCGCCGACGAGCGGTTGGGGCGGACCGTAGGTGAGCGCGTCCTCCGAATCCTCGGTGAGCAGCGCATAGTGAAGGTTTCGTAAGCCGATCGGCTGCATAGCTATCCCTCCAGCAAGCTTTCATAGTATTCATAGTTCACGGACTTGACGTAGATCGCCTCGTCCGGCAGGTAGTCGTCCGAAGCATGGGCGAGGCGGCGGAAGTCGTGGGAAGAGAGGCACTCGTGAAGCGCCGCGTTCACGCCGCGCAGGACGTTCTCCCGCACGTAAATGTCGATTCTGTATGCCGTTTTCTCCTCGATGGGCGTGTCGTCTGCCCAAGCCGTATACTCGCGCGCGGTCTCGAAAACAGCGATGCGGGGGAAGAGCTCTGCTTGAGGGGAGAGGATCTGGTAGATCGCCACATGGCCCGTTTGGTCTTTCGGCAGCATGGAGACGAGGATTTCATCCGCCACCAACATATCGACAAGGGTACTACAGTCCACGAGATCACCTCACAATCCGAGCTTCTCTTTGAGTTCATCGGCCACAGCCTGGTGGACTTCCTCCGCCTTCTCTTCCAGAGCCGGGGCGAAGAACGGGCGCGCGGCCATCTTGACGGTTCCGTGTTCAAGATATTTCCAGTAGTACGACGGGCCGTTCGCGCCGCCCGCAACGGTGACGCCCGCCATGCCCAGCACCTTGTCCGCCGTAATGGTATCCGCGAGGTGTAGGGGCGAGCGCTTCCCGCCCGTCCGGTGCTTGAGGCTCCGGGGCGCTTTCGCCTTCACCGTAGGGACGAGTACCTGCGCGCCCTTGTAGAGGGCGGAGGTAATCGCGGCTTGCGCGTCGTTGCCCAGCGCCTGCGCCTGCTTCCCGACCTCTCCGAAGGAGCTGAGATCCAGATCGCTCACTCCGCCACCTCGCTCTTCGCTAGGATCTCGAGGGCGATGTTCCGGCTCCCCGGATTGATCACTGACTCGATATTGTAGTCAGCGCCCCGCCAGCGGATCGTCATTTCAGCCGTCACGTCGCTCCGGTACCGGATGACGAACCGAATGGAGTTCTCGCGGTTGACCGCGGCCGCCTGAAAGTACTCCCGGCCCGAGAGCGGCACCACCTTCGCCCAGATGCTGCAGAGCATCTCCCAAGCTTCTGTCGTGATGCCGCTTTTCACAGTGACGGCGCGCTTCCAGATGCCGATCCGCTCGCGTAGGTCGCCCGCGTTCAGGTCATACTGGTTCTTGGGCATGGTGACCTCCGAATCAAAATAGAACGCCGGGCTCGCGATAGGGCCAGAGCAGCGCGCAGAACGCTGATTTCATGGTGCTGTAAGCCGCAAGGTCGTCGTTCTCCCGGTGCGCGTAGTGGTATCCCGCGAACAGCAATACGGCCAACCGGACGGGCTCCGGGACAACCGAAAACGACTGCCCGCAGAAGTCCGTCACGGAGGCTTCCGCCATCCGCAGCAGCGTCCCGAGGTAGTCGTTCTCGTCGTCCGTTTCGATCCGAAGGTGGGCCTTTAGTTCATCCAGGGTCACCATATCAGACGGACTTTTGCTGGAGCACCTGAACGGCCTCGGCCAGAACGAGCTTTCCGTCCACGCGCTCGGAGGCGAGAAAGCCCACCTGACCGGTGGCGGCGTAGAGTTCGTTGAGCCGCTTGAAGCTGCGGGAGGTGCGGTCCGCGACCCAATAGTAGGAGAAGTCGCCGAACAGAACGGACTTTGCGCCCGCTGCCATCACGGGCATGTAGGCGGAGGTGTAGATCGGGCGGTTCAGGATGGTGTCCGGGGTGCCCGCTGTCATTGAAGGCGCCCAGAGATACTGACCGGTGCTGTCCTTAAGTTTCCGGAGCGCCTTGACGGTCGAGTCGTTGGTGAGGAACACCGCGCGCTTGCGATACGGAGACCGGAGCGCGTAAAAGAGGTCCATGACCTCGTCCATGGTGACTGCGGTCGCTGCTGCCGCCGTGACGCCGACGGTCGCGCCACCGGTGGCATTGAGAATGCCGATGGGCTTGCCGGTGCCGTTTCCGGAGAAGAAGGCCTCCTCCTCGGCACTTCCGATGCGGCGCGCGAACTCGGTGGCGATGTAGGAGGGCAGGTTGAATACGGAGTCGTTGAGCAATTCCTCCGACACGCGGATCATGGTGCCAAGCTTGTACGCCCCGATGGATACCTGGCCGAACGCCTCATCGCTCTCGACGTAGGCGCCTTCCTCGTCGATCCAGGATGCGGAGCCGTGGGAAGCGACGACCGGGATCTTCCGATCGCCGGTGCTGGTCGTAATCACGTGCGCGAGCTGACGGAAGATGTTCTGTTCCTGCAAGGCGTCCAGAAGGGTACGCTCAAACTCATCCAGGACGAGGAACCCGCCCTCGGTGTCCGTGCCGACCTGCAACGCGTTCTGGACATCGAAACCGACGCTCTTATTGCGCATGGCCTTCCAGAAGGAATTGCGGTACTCGTCGGTCGCACGCCCTTTCTTTTCGGATGCATCCGCACCGGGCTTGCCGGTGATGGGCGAGCCGACGGGCGCGCACATCTCGCGGTCGAGGGCGGCCTGGCGCTCGAGGCGGTCGACTTCATGGCCGAGGTCTACGACCTCCTGCTCCATTTTCTCATAGGTGGCGACGTCCTCGGCGGAGAGGAGGCCGTTGCCGCCGCGCCGGGAGTCCAGGAATGCCTTCGCGGCGTCCCACGCCTTCGCGCGCTTCTCGCGCAGGGAAAGAATCTGATTCATCTGTTATCCTCCAATCATTTCAAAAGCGCCAGCCTCTTATCAAGGTCTGACGCTCGGGTACCGGTTTGTTCGGGTTTTGGGATTCTAGCTCGCACCTTCTCGAGCAGGCTGTTTGTCACCGCGCGGCGGGAGAATGTGAAGCAGTCCTCCATCGTGATCTTCTCGGACACATCATCCGGCTTATCCTGCGTGAACAGGATTCCGTCGGCGAACCCCAGCTCGACCGCCTTCTTCGCGGACATCCATGTTTCGCCGTCCATGAGGTGGGAGATCTTTGCGCGGGAGAGTCCGGTTTTGATCTCGTACGAGTTGATGATGCTTTCCTTCACCTCGGCGAGCATGTCGATCGCCTTCTGCATCTCCTCGCTGTCGCCGATGGCCAACATGCTCGGATTGTGGATCATGATCATTCCCAAGGGTGAGATAAGCACCTTCGTGCCCGCCATGGCAATGACAGAGGCTGCCGACGCTGCGATGCCGTCGATCTTGACGGTCACGTCGCCCCGGTACTCCATGAGCATGTTGTAGATCTGAGCCGCGGCAAAGACATCGCCGCCTGGGCTATTGATCCAGACGGTTATCGGACCCGCGCCCGCCATGAGCTCAGCCTTGAATGCCGCAGGGGTTACGTCGTCGTCGAGCCAGCTTTCCGAGGCGATAGCGCCCTCCAAATATAACGTGCGCGCGCCGTCGTCGGTCTGATCGCGCACCCACCTCCAAAAACTCACTTGGTCTCCTCCGTTCCTTGATTCCCCGCGAACGCGCCTGCGTCCGCGAGCTTGGTCATATTGCCGTTGATTAGGTACAAATCTCCACCCTCTTCAGCAGGAATCCGGTCGAGGTTCTCGAGCGCGCGGATATCGTTGGCGCTCATCCAGCCATTCTGCCGTGCGATGGAGTAGCCGGTCATGCGGCTCTGGTAATCTCCTCGAAGAAGCCCTTCCACGTTGAAGCGAACAAAAAAGAGCTTCTTCTCATCCTGCGAAAAGAGCGCTCTCTGTATGGCCTGTTCCCACCGTGCGATCCATGGCGCGAGCGAATATTTCACGAACTCCAACGACTGCTGTTCGATATTCGAGAAGCTCGACTTCTCGAGGTCGCCCACCATGTGGGGCGGCACGCGGAAGATGCGCGCGATCTCGTCGATCTGGAACTTCCGCGTCTCCAGGAATTGCGCTTGTTCCGGGGAGATGGAGATGGGCTTGTAGGCCATCCCTTCCTCAAGGACCGCGATGCGGTGGGCGTTCGCGCTGCCCTGGTAGATGGCATTCCAGGACTCGCGCACGCGCTTGGGGTCTTTGACGACGCCCGGGTGCTCGAGCACGCCGCCCGGTTGTGCGCCATTCTGGTAGAAGGACGCGCCGTACTCGTCGCAGGCGAGGCCCATCCCGATCGCGTTCTTCGCCATGGCGATAGGGGAGTAACCGACCAGCCCGTCGAAGCCCAAGCCGGGGATGTGGAGAACGTCCGAAGGCGCGAGAACCACTGTTGACTTACCGCCCATCGTCCGCGCGTCTCCATCCGAGCGGGTGTACGCATAGTAGAGACGCCCGACAGCATCCCGGTCCACGGTCATTTGATCCGGCATGAGGGGATAGAGCCCCAGCACCTCCCCGCGCCCATTTCGGATCACATGCGCGTAGCCGTTCCCCCAGAGGAGTAGGTGCGTCATGAGCGTCTCCCGAAAGGAGAAAGCCGACATCTCGGGGTTCGGCTCGTCATGGAGGAGCAAGTACAGGGGATGCTGAATCGCCTTTTCCTTTCCACCCGTATCGTTATAGCGGTACACATGCAAAGGAAGCGATGCGATGGCTTCGGCGAGGATGCGCACGCACGCGTAGACCGCGGTCATCTGCATGGCGCTTCGCTCGTTGACTGCCTTTCCCGAGGTCGTGCCGCCGAAGAAGAAGGAGTAAGCGCCACCGTTCAGGGTGTTTTGGGGCTTATCACGTGCCCGGGTCAAGCGGGGGAACAGGTTTTTCATTTCTTACCTCCCAGTTCAGGGCATGAAAAAAACAACCGGATGGTTGCTCCAGAACATAGAAGACGGGATTTTGATTGGCTAAGGCTTATGCTCGCTTTGCCTGCGATTGACATTCGTAAGTGACACACATGCCATCGTTTTGCGCCATATAAACGCTGTTTCGACCAGCGCGCTTCGCTGCATAAGCGGCCTTATCCGCCCGATCGATTACCTTGCCATAGTTTTGACCAGGATCATCGCCGCAGTATGCCACACCGATGCTGACAGTCATTTGACACCCATCGATGTCTGTGCTTTGTACGGCACTCCGCAGGCTTTCGGCGATAGAGAACAGCTCCTTCTCGCTGTAACCATATGCTAGTGCGACAAATTCTTCACCACCATAACGATAGAAGTGCAGCCGAAAATGCTGCGTAAAATTAGTAGCCACTTCACCAAAACAAATCAGACATCTGTCACCGGTGGCGTGGCCATAGGTGTCATTGAAACTTTTAAAGTCATCAAAATCCAGCATTAGGATTCCGGATGGCTTTTCCGTTTCCGCTGCTCCCAAAGCAACTAGTGCTTCAAACAACTTGCGACGGTTGAATAGACCTGTCAGTACATCGGTTTCCTTTTCAATGATCAGCAGGCGACGCGCTTCATAGCTTTCTAGACGAACTCGCACCATCATGTTGCCGAGAAAACACCCGCAAATGGCAAAACACATACAATTGATTGTGTCGTCGAGTGCATATAGAGGCTTCAGTTTCAACGCCATAATCGTATGCACAACGAACCAGAAGACGACAAACAGGTGCATACGGATGGGACGATCTATAAAGCCAAACGGCATAATACAAAAAGCGCCCAGAAGAACCGTCGCCCTCGTTCCGGGCGAGAAAAACACGCTAAGATAGATGGCAAACTGGAAGAAAACGGAAAAGCTGATATACAGCCCGCAAAGGGTATACTTTTTCATGACTGGCCGTCTGAATAGAAAGAATATCGCGAAAAAGCTTGATGTTGCCAAAAAATAAGCATTGACGGCACTGCTCATCGTGCTACTGAGAGGTGATGTCAAAATCGGAAGCAGCATCAGCACCCCACCCAATAGTGTCAACGCGGAAAGCATTTTGGCGTTATACGCTTCGATGGCTTTTCGATTGTTGGTCGCAAGCTGTTGATAATTTTTCTCATAATTCGAAAGTAGTCTCAGCCATTTGGTCAAAATTTTCTCACCTCAGACGCTTCACAATCGAAAGATCACCTTGTCCACATAAACCAATATAATGCTCAGTCGAGTATATCACCCCTGAGGCGATTTGACAACTATAGTTGTTGCAAACCACGAGTGTCGTATACCGACCCACCTTCACCCTCGTGCCGGATCGCTCGATCCAGCGCCATGATGGTCGCGACCGCTCCGTCGATCTTCTCCGTGGACTTCTCCTTGTCGGCCTTGATGTTGCCGGCCGGGTCGGTGCGGATCGCCACGTTATCAACCATCCACCGGAGCACCGGGTGCCCGCCGTGCGCGAGCTTCTGCTCCAGTGTCAACTTCATGAGTTCTTTGGTGGACGGCGACATGTCCTTGTAGCCCTGGCCGAACGGCACGACGGTGAATCCCAATCCTTCGAGGTTCTGTGTCATCTGAACCGCGCCCCAGCGGTCGAAAGCGATCTCGCGGATGTTGTACTTCGTGCCGAGGTCCTCTATGAATTCCTCGATGAATCCATAGTGCACGACGTTCCCCTCCGTGGTGCGCACATGCCCCAACTTCGCCCAGATGTCGTAGGGGACATGGTCGCGCCGGACGCGGAGGTCTACGTTGTCTTCCGGAAGCCAGAAGTAGGGGAGGACTTCGTACTTCCCGTCCTCGTCTTCCGGGGGGAACACCAGCACGAGCGCCGTGATGTCGGTGGTGGAGGAAAGATCGAGGCCGCCGTAACAGATGCGCCCACGCAGGTGCTCCGGGTCCACCGGGAACGCGCAGGCGTCCCACTTGTCCATGGGCATCCAGCGGACGGAGGTGCTCGTCCACTGGCATAGGAAAAACTGCCGGAACTGCATTTCCTCGGCCGGATTTTGCTTGGCGCTCTCACAGGCGGCGCGGTAGAATTCGGGGTCCACCGTTTTTCCCAGTGAGGGATTGACCTTATTCCACACCTTCGGATCGGTCCAGTCGGCCTCGGTCGGCGCGCTGTATACCACCGGGTAGAAGGTCGGATCATGCTTCCGGCCTTCGAGTATATCCACGGCTTTGGAGTGCACCTCGTAACAGATGCTGTTCTTATCGGAGCCCGCCGTGGTGATAACGAAATTCAGCGGTTGCTTGCGCGCCGCGCCTGACCCCTTCGTCATGACATCAAACAGCTTCCGGTTCGGTTGGCCTAAGAGCTCGTCAAAGATGCATGCATGCACGTTGTATCCATACTTGGATGCGACCTCCGAGGACAGCGCCTAATAGATCGAGCGGGTGGGGAGATAGACGATACGCTTTTGGCTCTCTACGATTTTAATGCGCTTAAGCAGCGCTGGGCTTTGGAGCGCCATATCCTTGGCCACATCAAAGACGATACCTGCCTGAGCGCGGTCATTGGCACAGCCGTAGATCTCCGCGCCTTCCTCCTCGTCCGCGCAGAGCATGTACAGCGCAACAGCAGCGGCAAGCTCACTCTTACCGGCCTTTTTACATATTTCGGTAAATGCTGTATTAAATTGGCGATAACCATTCCCTTTGATCACCCCAAACAGGTCGCGGATGATCTGCTCCTGCCAGTCGAACAACAGGAACGGCTGTCCCGCCCACACGCCCTTGGTGTGCTTGAGGCTCTGAATGAAATCAACCGCGTGGTCCGCGCGTGCCTTGTCGTAGTGGGAGGTCGGAAGCATGAACTCCGTGGGCTTGAATTTCTTAGCGCGCGGCATGCTAACGGCCTGCCTTCCTGGGTAACTTCAGCCGTGCGAACTCACCGAATAACAGCTTTGCCGCGCAGTCGCGCACCCACGCAGCGGCGACGGGATCGGCGGACAGCCCGAGGTGGTGCTTTGTCTCGTGAACGTGGAAGTATGCCTTATAACAACCGATCTGCCGAAAGAAACTCGCGTCGATATAGACGCTGTTGTTGGTGTGCGGCCTCTTCTGATTGAATCCGTTTTGCGGATGTGTATAGACACGCAGGTTCGCGCGGCGGTTGCCCAGTTTATCCCCGCTGAAGTGGTCGATCTCGTAGCCGCCCATACCCGTGATCAGGAGGCGGTGCAGCACGACCGTTGTTCCCACGATATGTGTTGCCGGATAGCCGTGCTTTCTGAGGTGCCATGTATAGCACTGGATCAGTGACAGGTCGGAAGAACCGGATAGAAACGCACCGCTGCCCAAAAAGTCGGCAACCATATACCCATCGTGGGCAATGCGGTAGAAGTTGCGCACGGAGAACCTCCTTTTTCGAAACTGGGCACAAAAAACCGCCACAGACCGCTTAGGTCGGGAGTGGTTCGGCTCGGTTGCTATTGTGTATTTATAGTTAATGAGATAACAACAAGGAGGGCACACCCATGCGTTATAAAGCGAACAGCCCTGCAGACTATATCGAGCAATTACCCGAACCAAGGAAAACAGCGGTTGCAGCGCTAAGGAACGCTATACGTGACGGTTTGCCCGAAGGCTTTCAAGAAACCATGCAGTACGACATGATAACCTATGTCGTCCCGCTCTCCATACATCCCATTGGGTATCGTGTCAATCCGAATGATCCATTGCCCTTTCTGAGCATAGGCTCGCAAAAGCATCATATTTCGCTGTACCATATGGGCTTGTATATCTTCCCTGAAGTCCAAAAATGGTTCAAAGACGAATATGAGAAAGCCGGGGTCGGAAATCTCGACATGGGTAAATCATGTATCCGCTTCAAAAGAGAGGGCAAGATTCCCTTTGACTTGATTACTAAGCTATGTAAGCGAATCTCTGTCGAGGACTATATCGAAAGGGTAACCCATGGATAGTTCTGTAGCTCGAAGGACGAAAACAGGTCGTTTCCGGCCTGTTTTCGATGGTTGCAGCTTACGGATGGAAGCCACGCCGTAGACCGCACCCAGCATCGAACCGTTATCACATAGGATGTGGCTGGTGCCGGCATCGTCAACCCCAACCACGGAGCCCTCCTCACCGGGCTTGAACTTTGTGTAGGGGTCTTCCATACTCACCAGAGCTACGCGCGTGCCCTTGGGACATTGGCGCCGGAGGTTCTCGACCACCGAGCGGGAAGGGAAGTCGTTTATCCTCAGCACCTCATCAATAATCCCTCGGAAAAAGCACCGTCGTCGCGCTGTGGTCCCACTCGGTGATGATCCAGATCTTCCAGTCGGCGTGCTCCGCGTGCTCGTAGGCCGCGAAGATGCGGTTGTCGTTGTTCTTGAGCGCGTCATCATTCTGCCGTTTGTCACTCTCACACATTTCGCCCCAATCGCCGGAGATGAACCGCTTGAGCGACCGCTTTGCGAAATCCGAAAAGGTCTTGTTCTCGCCCATAAGCTCCGTCACGCCGCGCGTCGCTACCAACTGCCCGAGCTCAAAAGTCATTGTCATGTCCCGTAACCTCCCATCAAAGTGACAGGACTGTACCCTGAAATAGCTGAAAAAGGAAGGCTTCAAGGCTCGATTTTCTCGGCCTTTTCGCCGGTGAACTGCTCCCATCGGCGTACGATCAGGGCGCAGCGCATCGGGTCTTCCTCAATGGCTCGGCAGACGCGCGCGCTTTGTTCGGCCGCGAGGATCGTTGTCCCGAGACCCGCGAAGGGGTCCAGGACGACGCCGTTCACATCCGAGTGCATCTTGAGGCAGCGCCACGGAAGCTCCACCGGGATTCGCGACTCGGTATCTTTATCGCGCCGGACGGCGGGGATCTCCCACACGCCCGCATATCCCCATTTGCGGCGCTCGTCACGGGTGAGCCGCCGCACGAATTGGAATGCGTGCGACGCGAACGCCGACACCCAGGAATACTCCTGATCGTTGTAGGCCGTCTCCTCGTCATTCGAGCTCTGGTTTGCGAACGCTGCGACGGTATCGAACTGCGGCGCGGGCTTCGTTGACGCGAGCTGCAACGGACCCGCGCCGGGCGCGCCGCCGGTCATCTTCCAGACGCGAATCCACAGCGGTCGGAAGTTTACGTCGGCAAACAGCCGCATGGAATGATAACCGATCGGCTCGATGAACTGGCTGCCGGTCTTCATAAGGTCGGTAGTCTGCCAGCAGATCGTATCCGCATACTGGGTCGTAAGTTTGATAACCGCGCCCATTTTGTCAAGCCACGGGTCGATGCCGTCCTTGGCGTATGCCTTGGAGTCCAAGGTGGGGGAGGAGAACGCGCATTGCGCGCGTTCCTCGCCCATTAGCCGCTCGAAACTCACTGGGTCAGTCAGATTGCCACACAGGAGTAGATGATCGCCCAAACGCCACAGGTCGCCGGCTCGCGATGCGGCGCCACCTGATGCCTCGATGTCCTTCTTGGCCTCGTTGGCGTCGAAATCATCCTCAACGGCGTCCTTGGAGTAGAATTTGTTGAGAAGCGCGTCCACCTCGGCGGCATCAAAGCCCGTCAACGAAACGTCGAACGCCACGGCGTCGAAGTCGGCCATGAGGGACGCCAGCTTCGTCTCGTCCCAATCACCCTGGATTTTGTTGAGCGCGACGTTGAGCGCCTTCTCGCGATGGGGATCGAGATCGACAACCACGCAGTCAACTTCGGTGTGGCCGAGGTCCATGAGCACTTTGAGGCGTTGATGTCCGCCAACCACGTTGCCCGTTTGAGCGTTCCAGATGACTGGCTCGACATATCCAAACTCGGCGATGGAGCGCTTAATCTTTTCGTATTCCTTGTCGCCCGGCTTCAGGTCTTTGCGAGGGTTGTAAGCCGCGGGGTTGAGTCGGGTGGCTGCGATCTTCTGAATGTTCATGGGCTCTCCTATTTGCCAAATGGAGCGCGGAGAACGGTGCCGCCCCGTCGCTTCCCACCGGGTAGGTGGGCGGTCTGCTGTTAACCCATCCGCGCATGAAAAAGGCCGGGGATCAGCCCGGCGTGATGATGGAATGCCGCTCCGCCTGCGTAACCTTCTCGCCCCTGTACATGCCCGCGCCCAACTCATCGATCTTGGAGAAGGGGATGATGGGGACCGTCAACCGATCGCGGCAGGCCGAATCAATGAAGTACATGTACCGGAGCTGGAAGCCGGGGATGGGCTTGGCGCCCACGTAGTCGAGGTACTTTTTGAAATTGTAGGTGCCGCCCGTCACATCGAAGAACGTGAGCCCGTTCAGTTCGCGGCGCGGCGTGGTGGGGTTTGATGCCAGCGTCATCTTGTGGATACGCGTCCCGTCCGGAAGCTCCGCGAGGTTCAGGTTTTCCTTGATGCCCGTCAGAACGAAATTGCTGGCCCGGTAGATCGTGCCGTCCCCGCAGGAGCATGCGTCCGCAAATGAGATGATCCATTTTACCTGCGGCGCGTGCTTCTTGATGAGCCGGATGCTCATGGCGATTGCGCGGCTTTCGCTGTTGCGCGGAAGTACGCTGTCGAATGCCATACGGTTCAGTTCCAAAAATTCGTTCCAGCCGGTGCCCTCCACCAACCCGATGATCTTGCTCTTGTCCAAGGAAGGACCGTAGCTCATGACACCGTGAAGCTGGCCATCCAGGAAGACGCCGAAGTGGAGCTTAGAGTTGTTCACGACTTTCCCAGAGTAGTGGTGGACCCGAATGAACGCGTTCGCGATGTCGGAGGGGAGCACCTTCATTGTAATTTCTTTTGCTCTGCCCACTCTCTCACCACCTCATAAAGTCCGTTCCCGTTGTGATTTTCATTGCCGAACGTCTCCGTCACGGCCTTCTGGTCATACACGTACTTGATCGCAGCCAGCATGAGCTTCGCCTGCTCGTCGTGGACCGTGACGCTGATTTGCTGGAAGGGCTTTTTCTCCCCGGCATCCAGCGTGAAGTTTTCGGCGAAGTCATCGTCGGAAATGACCTGAAAGCCGAAGTCGATCATGGGCATCATAATCTCCTGCAATTCCAGCGGCAGAAGATCCATATCCCATTGCGCCATCTCGCCGACCTTGTTGTCGGCCAGGCGAAAGGCTTTGATCTGGTCCTCGGTCAACTCGTCGGCGACCACGCAGGGGACTTCCTTCATACCCAGGGACTGCGCTGCGGCGTACCGGGTGTGCCCGGCGACGATCTCATGGTTTTGGTCGATCACCAGAGGGACCAGAAAGCCGAACTCCCGGATGCTTGCGGCAACGCCCTTCACGGCCTCGGCGTTCTTGCGCGGGTTGCGAGCGTAAGGGCGGATATCCTTCAGGGGTAGCGTCTGTATGTTCATGGGTTATCCTCCCCGGCGCGCCGAGAGCAGGCGCTCCATCATATCGTCGTGGGGCGTCGCGCCCTTGAACTCGACGGAGCAATTCTCCCGGACCACCTGATAGATTTGGTACCAGAGGTTGTTGGCCTGCTTCGAAAAGCTTTGGCTCATGGCAACGTAAGGGGAGGGGATCGCGTTCCCAGTGGTGGGATGCTTCGCCAGGAACCCGAACTCGGTGATGCACTCCTCACACTGAATCCAGCGGGAGATCGCCATGGCATATTGCTCCAGAATCTGCGCCGGGATGAGGTTCGCGCAATTGCGCTCGTTCAACCACTTCCACGTGGATTCATAGATGTCCAGCGCCAAAGGGTCCTTGCCGTTCTTTTGCTTGGCGGCGAGGTAGGCGCGGGGCTGGGGCATGACCTGACCTTCGAGGTCGGCGGCGTTAGAGGTGAAATCCAGTACCGTCAGCGTGCGCTTCCCGGGGTTCCCCTCGGCAATCTTGTCCGCGAGCGGCTTTTTTCTCTGGCCCGCGCCAATGCGCGCGCCGCCGCGCATCGTGCCATCCTTTGCCATGGGCTACCTCTTTCCTCGAAGGGCCTATACCCTTGTTTGAATGCGCGAAAATTCACGCGAAGGGCCGCATCCGCTAAAATTTAACAATCGTAGCGAGATTTTGCTCCCCCTACCCCGTGGTGGGCAGCCAGACGACCGCCAACAACTGCCCTCGAGGGCCGTAATGTGGGAATGAGCGCTGAGCAACCGAGGTGGCTGCACGAACGAAGTGGACTTGGCAGCATACATACCGCCAGGCATAAGAAAAAAGACCGTCGTGCTCAGCGACAGCCTTTCGACATGCTCGCACCCGGTCAATGTGTTACCGCTTTGAAGTCATTCGCACCCACGTGGGGCATGGAGGGTAGGTTTCGCGCAGGACGGGGAAGTACTGCTTTTCCACGAGTTCGAGGGTCGTCGCCAGCGAGTCCACGTAGCGTTGCGCCTGTTTCTGGTCGTGAGGCGTGAATGAGGGCACGCCGAATACGTGGTCAAAGCCCAGCCCCCGGTAGTGTACTACGGCATCAATCCGGCGGCACATAGGTGCGGTGTTCACTTCAACCCAGATGGAGTGCCGCCTGTCGTTGAACTTCTCAAAGTAGTAGGACCAGTTGTCGTACTCAACATAGCCGTATCCCAGCCGCTCCAGCACCGCGCGCAGGGGCTTCGCTAGCGAGTACTTGTTGTCCCGGCAGTCGTCCAAAGTATGGTATTGAAGCGGCTCCGGGCATCCCTCCCAGAACTGAAACGCCTTATCCGTCGCGACCAGCGTCGGATCGCACAGCGCGTCCGCGGCCTCGATCTCGGCCAATTCCGCCCCGTCAAGGTGCAGCGCGTCGTCGCTTCTGACCGCCCGCGCCCCCAGCGCGGCCTCCATCGCGCTCAAGCAGTCGCCGTCGTCCAGCGGCTCTCCGCCCGTTTCCGGGGTTACGTCAATCCAGGCGCTGGCGTCAAAGGGGCCGCCCGGCCAGGCGTGGCGATAGAGAACAATGCGCGCCTCCAACGTCGTGCGCCAATTCTCCCGCCACACTTCCGGGAAGGTTCCAGAGTCCGGCGAAACCTCCGGCAGCGTGCGCCCAAAGAAGTCGATTCCGGAGAAGCGAACCTCGGCGGACAGAAAACCGTATGTGCGCGGAATCTTTTTTACGATCGCGCGCAGCGCGTCCCGGCAATCTGTGAAGCCTATCTGCGCCCAGGAGCGGTCGCAGTTGGAGGTGACGGAGTAATCGGAATTGTGCGCGTG
Source organism: Bacillota bacterium (assembly GCA_023444095.1). Lineage (GTDB taxonomy): Bacteria > Bacillota > Clostridia > Christensenellales > Aristaeellaceae > RUG11247. The sequence continues at coordinate 15,095 of JAEZRP010000034.1, read as the reverse complement.
GTAATCCTCTGCGGGTTGCAGCGTCGGGAAGTCCGCGGCGGCCTTGGCGGAAAAATCGATCTGCTGATGCTGGGAGAGTAAAGTCTCAAACCGGTACTTAAGCGCGCCGGCATGCAGCGCGTTTTCCTCTAGGAACCGCTCAACGCGCTCGAACAGGTCCCTGCGGCGGTCGGCCTTGGGGAACTCGAAGTAGTAGCAGCGGAATATGCGCAAAGCCCTTCCCTCCTTTAAGCCGTATGCTTTTCTAGCATAGCACCGTCGCCTGAATTCTGCAACCTTGTACCAAAAGCGAGTACGAACGTCATAGCCTATGGTTCCAACGCCCGCCCTCGCGGGCCGTGATGCGCGAATGGCAACTCCTGCAGAGCGCAAGAAGGTTTTCTTCGGCATGGGTGCCGCCCTTCGCCAGGGGTAGGATGTGATGAACTTCTTCTGCCGCCGTCACACGGCCGTCCCGCTCGCAGACCGCGCATAGGGGATGTGCGGCCAGGAATTGCGCGCGCACGCGCGGCCACGTACCTGCGTACTTCTTCTGGATGACGGGGTCGCGCTCGTACCGGTTGTAGTGGGATGCCGCCAGCTTCCGATGCGCGGGACAGTACTGCCCGTCCGTGAGCGCCGGGCAACCGGGGTGGCTGCATGGGCGGAGTGGCTTTCTCGGCATCGATTCCTCCTTGACGGCAACAGGGCAGAGCTCGCCCGCTCATTCTTTTATGGCAACATTATCGCACATTGGAACGTCTACTTCCGTCTACTTTTGTCTACTTTCGTCTACTCCTCGCGATTTCTTGTGATTTTTCCCCAAGGGAGAAGCCTCCACCAGTATGACTGGTAAGGGCTTCGTCTCTAATCCTTCATGGCGCCATTCGCGTACTGGAACGTCTACTCTTTTCTGTTCGCTCAACTTCTCCGGAGATCCAGATGTTTTTTCTGTTGCCCTCCATGTGCAGGTACGCCTTATCGAAGGCACTGCGAATGTCCGGCGCGATTCGGTTGACCTTGCCGCGCGCCTTAGCTACCTCCGCGAAGCTGGTCATCTCCTCGTGGATGTGGTGCCGCGTAAGGTAAGCGTACCGGACCACATTGTCCATGAGCTTGTATGCGATGTAGTATTTGTCTACCCACAGGTCGCCTTCCGCGCAACGGGTGATCACGGGCATCGGCACACGTGAATCATACATCCAGCGCACATCCCTACGCTCGACCTTCTTTAAGCCATACCTGAGGGCGACGACGTCTGCGAGGATCATGATCCGCCTGCAGGAGAGGGCGAGGGGCTCACGCTTGGTCTTCATGCCCATACACCCTCCTCGTCCTCAGGATAGTCTCCACATAGTCGAGCGCCTGGAGATGCAGCTTGTATGTATAGGCGCGGCAGATGCCCATCTCTCCGGCGATCTCCTCCCAGCGCATCATGCAAAGGTACCGCAGTTCAAGCAGAAGGCAGCAGTTCACGTCCAACACCAGGTCGATGGTCTGCTGGATTTCTCGCTTCATGTCCACAAACCGGTCGATCTCCCGGTTGAGCGCGTGCTCCGCTTCTATGAGGCGGATGATCGTGTCCTCCATGGATGAGACGTTCCGGGTGCTGGAGACGCGCTCGCCGCCATAAGAGACTGTCGTCCGACGCGTCATGGCGCGCAGCCTGTCAAGCTGCTCAATCTTCGCGTTGATCCGCTGGTCGAGTCGGTACGCTTTGGAGAGATACTCCTTGGCGGTCATTCTATCGTTCATTGGGGGAATCCTCCATATCTTTCAGTATCGCAGCGACCTCCGCCGCCGAGGTAACCATGAAGGCTTGTCCTTTTGCATCCCTGATTTTCTGGATCGTGATCTCCTGTAGCTTTGTGAGCTTTCCGCCTGGAACCTTGACTTCGAAGGCCATAAACCGTCCGCCAACGCATGCGATGACGTCGGGGATACCGGCGGTTCCGTACATGCCCCCGTGTTCCTTCCAGGCAAAGCACGCGGGCGTCTTTTTGAGTAGCCGCAAGATTGCGGCGACGATGTCTTTTTCCTTCATTTTCTCCTCCAAACAGGGTAGGCAACTTGTGCCGTCCTGATATTTTGCCTACCCTGTTTTCGTTTCGATTTTTCTTATATACAAGTAGCTGCCCTGCCTACCCTGCCTGCCCTTTTCCTCGAAAATTCAATAAAATCAGGCATTCTAGGGGTACCCCAACAGGGTAGGCAACTTCCAACAGGGTAGGCAAATGCCTGCCCTGATAGACTAACAGGGTCGGCAGGGTACAGGGTAGGCAACATCTGTTTAAATAATTACGTCATTTGTTGCTGAAGGCGGACGTTCCTGAGAACGATCACTTTGCGTCCGTTTGTCTTGCGATAATTGACCAAAATCCCCATATCGTCGTAGAGTCTCTGAGCGAATCTGGTCAGGAGCTTTCCGGCCTCGGCCGAGCGGCTGATTTCAATCGGCTCTTCGAGCGCGCCGATGACTGCCGAGAGAAGATCGCTCGATGTCCCTTGCCACTCTGTTCGCTCGCTCATCATGAGCACAACGCCCTGAAGGAACCGCGAGCTTGTGTACGCGACGTCCTCATGGTATTTCTCGCTGTCGTCTGACACCAAAGACCAGTTCCCGCGATCAAAATGAACGAGCAGCTCGCGTTCATCGAAGTCGCGTCCGGAGATATTGAGCGTGCTCGTCACCTCGCCGCGTTTGCCGGAGAGTCCGAGCACCGCGTCGGCGACGCCGGTGAGGCCCATGGACCCTGAGATCCGCTCGTACCAGTCGTCCCCGTCCTTCGCCTTGCGCAAATGGTGGACGCACACGATGGCGAGCTTCCGCTCGTGCGCGAACTTCTGGAGTTGCCCGAAGATACGAGTGTCGGACTCGTAAGCGTTTTCACCACGCGATCTCTTTCCCTTCACGCGGCCTAGCGTATCGATGATGACCAGCTTTGGTTGTTTAGTCCCATCGGCCCACTGTTCGAGTTGCCAGAGCAAATTGCCGTCAAGGGTATCCGATTCATGGGCAATCGCCAGACCTTCCGGTGCCGGTCCCTGGATCAACTGCATAAGGCGGGACTGAACGCGGTACGGCCTGGACTCCAAGTCCAGATAGAGGACATCGCCGCGCAGCGTCGCGTTCCCGAGGAAGGGTTTGCCCGCCGCGACATCGAGCGCCATGCGCAGCGCCATCCAGCTCTTGCCGCGCTTGGGTGCGCCCGCGAACACCGTCAGTCCGACCGGCACCATGCCCTGTACAATGAGCGGCTGCTGCTGGAGGCGCTTCCCGTAGAGCGTCGTCGCCTCGTATGTCTTGAGCGGCTCCTTCTCAGAAACGGTCGGTTTGAAGTACCCGTCTTCGCAGGTGATGAGCGGTCTCGCGGGTTGGCAGTCGCGCGCGCCCTGTTCGGCAAGCCCTCGGACATACGCATCTTCATCCAGCATTTTCTGAAGCGCCTTCGCTTCTTCGTCTCGGTATGTCACGGTTCACCTCCCGGAAGTAATCCGCCAATTCATGTAAGGTCATCGTTTCCAGTTGGTCCAGCTCCTCATTTGCTCGGGTGCGCGCCATGAGCGCCTGGCGGAATCGGGGGTTGTCCCAGAGAACATCCATCTCCTCAAGCGTGCGGGCGTGGCGCGAAAGGTCGTTCAGAATCGCATCGCACGCCCGGCTCACCTCCGCCAACTTGCCATAACGGTCGTTTTTATTTTTGATTAGTGCGTTCCGAATGTCGTACACGGTGGGTTTCCGCGCCTGCGGCGTAAACTGTTCATCTGCGGCGATTCCGAAGTCCGAAGCTAATTGGCGCGCCGCGTCAAGGGGTTCGAGGGTCAACGCCTTTGAATATAGTCGCACGGCATCACCGCCCTCATGGCAGCCGTAGCAGTAAAATCCCCGATCCCCTTCATACAGGCAGAGCGATGCGGTGCGCTCATCGTGGAAGGGGCAGCGCGCCCAGGCGCGGTTGCCGTGCCGTTTGAGTGGCCACCCAAGGCGAGCGGCGGCTTCGATGCAGGAGATCCCGCGCACCGCGTTGAAGATATCGATCATTGGGGAAAGCTCCTTTCGTGAGCCGGAGGGCGGACGTGCCGCCCTCCGAGTCTGGTTCGTTTCAGGATTCGATGATCTCGCCGGTGTCGGGGTCGATCACCATCGAGGTGGCATCGGACTCGTCCTCATACACGACGCGCGCGGCGAACTGTTTCACGTGCTCCGACATGGCCGCAACGTAGGGGAGTTCCTCGTCGGTCAGCGGGCGATCCACCTTGAACTGCGCCTGAGAGTAGGCGATGCCGCCTGCGTTCGTTACCCTCTTGAGGAAGAACCGCGTTACCACTTCGCCGGTCTTCCGGCCCTTCGCCAGCAGGCGTTTGACGTAGACCGAGAACTCCTTCATGGAGCCGGTGGGGAGGGTGAGCAGCAGCGGGATCAGCTCGCCCTCGCGGAGGATGTAAATGCGCCGCTTGTTCTTACAGGCCTTGCCCCCGTTCTCGCCGCTGCCGAACTGGTTAAGTGGGCAATGCGCGCAGTTCCCGCCCGGGTCGCCGACACCAAATATGCCGTCGTTGCTGCCGCAGTCTGGTGCGTCGTTGCCGCCCGTATATCCTTCACGATAGTAGGTGAAAAGCGGGTGATGGTAGAGGATCACGCCCCGGAATTCCTTCACGGCGTCTGTTTCCCCGGGCGCCTCGCCGGGCACCTCGAACACGGTGCTTCCCCCGGCGGGGATCTTGATCCGATCGAAGCTCACGTCCATGCCGGTCATTTCCTCCGACATGGCGTCGGCCAGGTTGAAGTCCTTCAGGATGATATAGCTGTTGGGGTTGGTAAGTTCGTTGCTCATTTCATTTCCTCCATTCTTTTTAGCGCGCCTTACGCACGCTGACCGTTGTTTTCTCGAATACGTTCACGAGGCCAGATAGCCACGCGGGGAGCTCGTCGGCACTACTGAGGTTCTCGGTATTCTCGGCGATCTGCTCCTTCACGAAGGCCGAGAGCGAGTTGGCGTTGACGGTCTCGTAGATGAGGTCCCCGTAGCCCTTGGAGCGGAGCGCGGCGAATAGTTCGCCCTTCATGCCTTCCGCTGCGGACGCGCGGGTCTTGGTGGTCAAACAGAACATCGTTCCCGCGCGGGTAAAATTCTGCGTCTCGGTCTCCGCCATGAGGTTAGACAGGTGCCAGTCCGTATTGTCGATGTCCATGTTGACCTGCTTGAGCTCGGTCTCCAGCGCATCCTTCCGGGCGCGCAAATCCTTCAGCTCGTCGGCCAGTTCAAAGAGTCGTTCTTGCATTAATTTTTCCTTCCAGTTCCCGAATCCGGGCGTTTGCTGCCTCGAGAGCGGCTTCCAGTTCATGATTCGCGCCCTCCAGTTCCGCAACGCGTATCTTGAGGTTCTCGATGATGGTGTCACGATGGTAAATTTCGTTGTGCTGCCGGTACTTGAAGGCATCCAGTTCGCTTTCGGCGCGGATCGCACGATCGAGATCGCTCTCCTTGGTGTCATCTTCAACGGGAGCGTCGGCTTCCGGAGCTCGCGCAGCAGCGCGGAGATCCTGATAAGTGCGATAAATGGTGCGTTCGCCTCGGTCCAGATCGTCGATCACCTCTTGAGGGGCTTGATTGGCGACATACCTTGCACGATCGTACTGTACGCCGCTCATGCCGATTTTTGGGCCGATGATACTGCGCCTTGTGCCCCTTTCAAGATGTGATCGTGCGATCATATCTTCATTGAGACCGCCTTGACCGCCCATAGACTTCCGCTCCAGCGCCTTAGCCTTTTCGATCTCCTCGATCAGCCGCGCATAATCCATCTTTTCGGAGAATGTGAACGCTTCGCGCTGGACGTTCTCGCTATACTCGATGTTGAGCGCCGCCTCCGCGTCCTTGGGGGGAACCACGGTTACCGCGATCTCCTCCCAACCGAGCGCCTGCGCCGCGCGGAGCCTCCGAAGCCCCGCGAGCAGCTGGTACTCGCCGTCGCCGCCGATCGTCATGACGGTGATGGGGTTGATGAGCCCGTTCTTCTCAATGTCCTTCGCGAGCTCGTCCACCCCGGGCGTCAGTTTTCGGATGCGCTCCGCGACCTTGATCTTCACAATTGACACGTTCATCCCTGTTCCTCCATCACCAGCCGCTTTTTGCTGTTGGCGGCAAGCCCCTTGTTGTAGTGCCGGACCAGCACGCGGCAGAACGCCTTGCGCATGGCCGGGTCAGATGAGGTCCGGTTCGAGTGGCTCGACTCCGTGAGGTAGTCCTGCCAGATCTCCGCGAGGCTCTTGAACTGCATCCGCTCCGCGAACTGTGCCGGGCCGAACCGGTGGACGAACTCCGCGGTGCCCACGAGGAACTCGCGCCGGGTTACGTTGTTGATGCCCTCCCAGGTGGCGCGCAGCAGCTTTAGCGTCTCGTCGAGCGTCTGATCCCCGTAAACCGTGCAGATCGTAGTGAGCGCGAAGATCGCGGAGATGTTGTTGAACTTCCCGAATGACATCCCGATCGAGAAACCATTGGCGCGGGTGATCCGATCGATCTTGACGCACATTTCATCCCCAGACTCGAGACCCGCCTTGTATAAGTTGTACTTCGTGAGCGGACGGGTGTTCTGGTTCTGGGTGCGGAAGTAGTCCGCCTCATCCTGGTAGGAGAGTCCCGTGAGCACGATGCACTTGGCATGGGTGTACCCGATCTTCCGCAGCGCTGCCACGCGATGTGCACCGTCGAGCAGGTGGTACTTGCCGTCCCGCACGCTGACGATGGGGAGCCCGAGCTTCGCTTCGTCGAAGTGGGCGGCGATTTTTTCGACCTGTGCGGTGTTGGTGGGGCGCTGATACCCGCCCACCTGAAGCGCTCCGACGGGGAGCAGCTGGATCGTCTGGCTGGTCGCGCGTTCGATCATGGTCGCGCTCTCTTTGCGCATGGATGCTGCCTTCTGCGCGGCTTGACTTGATGAAATCATTTGTTTGCCTCCTGTTTATTTAGTGAAGGGATTTCGTCCTGCCCGGAAATCGTCCACAAGCGTCTTCGCGAGGTTGGCCTTGTCCCGGAGCGCCTGGAGTACTTTCTCGTCCACGGTGTCCTTAGCGACGAGATGGATGTAGGTGCATGGCTGATGCTGACCAACGCGATGGATGCGGGCGCGGGTCTGTTCGTAGTTGCTCATGGAATAATCGAGGGAATAAAATACCATGGTGCTAGCGGCGGTGAGGGTAATACCCAGGCCCGCCGTGGCGATCTGGCCGATGAACACGGTCACGTCGGGGTCGTTCTGGAAGGCCGCCACCTGGACGTCGCGATCCTTGATTTCACCGGAGATCTGCGCGTATCGGATGCCCTTCTTCGTAAGCAGTTTCCCGATGGCGTGGATCTCGGGCACGAACCGCGCGATGACCACGAGCTTCTTCCCGTCCTGCTCCGCGCTCTCGATCAGGTCGGTGAGCGCGTCCATCTTTGCCGAGGAGACCTGCTCGGGGCGCGCACCTTCGTCGCTACCGAGGAACCCGCCCGTGAGCTGCGAGAGCCGCAGGATTCGGGTCAGTACGTTGGTGACGGTGACTTCACCTCTTTCGAGCTCCGCGTAACTGTCCCTGACGAGCTGGCGGTAGGTGCGCATCGCGGCGGGTTCCAGATCCACGCGCTGGATGATGTCCGTTGTTTCGGGAAGATCCAAACACTCCGCCTTGGTCGCCCGGAATGCGATGGAGTGCAGCTTCGCCGTGAACTCCGGTTCCATGGATCGCTTCATGACGGGTGTGTGGTTGCCGTAACCCACCATGTCGAAGTAACGGTTGCGGAATAAATAGAAGCTTTGGCCGTACACACGCGGATCGGCGAACTTATACTGGCTGAAAACGTCCAAGGGTTTGTTCGTTATGACCGTGCCAGTGAGCAGCAGGCGGTACTTCGCCTTCGCGCCCAGCCGATGGAGTGCCTTGGATGCCGCAATGTTATGGGACTTAATCTTGTGCCCCTCGTCCGCGATGATGAGGTCTGGCGCCCACTTCGCGAGCTCGGTCTCCAGCCGCCACGCGGATTCGTAGTTTACGACGAGCGCCTGGAGCGCCGCGCCGTTCATGTGCCGGATGGTGTCGATCTTCCGGGCGGTAGTGCCTTCGAGCACGGCCAGGGAGTAATCGAAGGCGGCGAATTTCTGGAACTCGTCCTTCCACACGCCGAGGATGGAGAGGGGAGCGACCACGAGCAGGCGGCGAGCGCGTCCGGCGTTCCAGAGCGCACCGGTGATGGCGACCGAGGTGATCGTCTTGCCGGTGCCCGACTACATCTCCATGAGCAAGGCGAAACCTGCGCCTTTCATGGAGAGGGAGACATCACCACCCTCCGGCGGCTCGAACAGCCGCATGGCAGATCGGAATGCCTCAAGTTGATGGTGAAATGGAACCGCACGGATGGGCATCTGGGTGCCCGGATCGATGGGTGATGCTTTCATGGTTTGATCTCCTTTTCGCGTGTTTAGGTGAGCTGGCCAACTCATGGCGTAAGCATACAAGAAAATGTGTCGTTACACCCGGACAAAAAAAGTCCGGCCAGTTTCAAGGCATCTGATGCAAAATTGAGAATTATCGGAGCATTTAGGGCTAGTAATATGCAAGATGCACAGGGCGATATTTCAAATTTACACATATGCAATCGTATGCTTCCGAAAAACAGCGACTATACCGGACTTTTTTTGTCCGGTACTTTTCAAGTTTTTTATCTGTTATGAAATTGTTACTACGAGTAGGCACAAAAAGGCGGTGCCGATTTGGCACCGCTTGGGGGCTGTTCATTTGGTCATTCGTTGCTTGTCAAGGCCTTGTAGCCGATCGAGTGAAGCATCCTGTTGCATTCGTATATCGTTGAATTGCTGCATGATTCGATCATTAGTTTGAGGAACATATGCTCCTTCGAGGCACTAAACTTAAACCCGGCCTTTTCGATGAGATCGAAAGTCAACTGAGGATCAAGCTTGAGGATAATGCTTACCGCGATGACAGCCTTAAGCTTGCCGGAGTATTTGTCTTCGTTTAGCATGCGTTGAACTTGCTTGGAAGACACTAAACTTCTCACTGATAGTTCCTCACCAGTAACTCCCTGTCTTTCCATGTGCACCTTCAACGTTTCCCCGAACCCGCCGGGAAGCTTCTTCATGATCATCGCAATCTCATTGGCACGCGCTGCAAGAATTTGAGCTGTTTCAGCAATCGAACGTTCCGACGCCTGATCATATGCAGGGCCTGTAGCCCCTGCTCTTCGGTACAGCGTGCTCTTTTGGAGTGCATCGGCATCGGTGTTCGACCACGACTGTACCAAGAACGCGAGGCAGCATTCGGCCAAGTGGGTTTTGGCGTATTCTGTCATCCGCGTACTTCCAGACGCGCTCAGGGTGATATAACGTTCGTGGCGAATGCAAAAGCGACCCTCAACATACTGGAAGTGCCCGGTATCGATCACACCGCGGAATGCCGGGTTGTCGATATATTCTTTTAGCGCTGCCTGCGTGCTGACCTCATATGTTTTAGGAGAGTTCTCCTTGGAGGGAGCAAACAGATTACCGAGCGTCTTTCGCCTGCCGAGGGGGAGGGCCTCACCCGCCTGCGGATAGCCCAGTTCAACGAGGCGTTGTTTCGCCACTTGCCACGTGACCACATAGAACTCGGCCATTTCTGAAATGACGGAGACCATTTGGCCAGGCTTCGCTCCGAGGTTGTATTTGGCCATGACCTCCTCGGCCTTTCGCCGTGTCTGTACAGCCGACATCTGGATGCGCGGAATCAGGTTTCTGGTTCGCTTCTCTATCTGATCGAACAACGTCCAGTTGCTTGCGCCACGCGTGGCATTTGTCATCCAGCGCACAAAGGCGCTGGTATCATAGAAGAATAGCTTCTGGAGATAAAAGAAGGCGCGATCCATGTCCCAGTGCACGCACTCATGCAGGATTGTGCTGTTCGTCGAGGCGGGCTTTAGTAAGTAATATGCATCCTGATCGATCAAGATGGTGCCCGCCTGTGCTTCTATCTCCTTAGTGGTCCCTGTCATGTCGCTGCACACCTGCACGACGGTGTCAACAAAGAACACCTGACCCATTTTCGACAGGTCCTCGGTCAAGCGCGCGTACCTCACATGAAGTCCCATGCGCTCCGCCACTTCGCGCGCCGGCACCGGGCAAGGTGACTCCAGGGCTTCAGGGTAATACCGGGCGAGGAAATCCTCCGCCACAGCATCCAGTTCGTCTTTCCCGATATTCGGGACTAGATAGGGGGACAACGATGGCTTCGACACCGCGTGAGGGCGATAGATCGCGACAGTACGAGCGACGCACGACGAATCCTTGCATGTCAAAGTCAGATCGCATCGGACCCGGAACCACTGGCCCACCTTGTCACTATCTACGGTGGGACGTTGCGCATCAGAAATTTCGATGGTGGTGGACACGATGACATCGAGGAAGAACGAGTCTCCATCCCTGCCGAGGATATCCACTCGCACGATTACCATATCCTTGAGCAGCGCGACGTCCGGAACGGAGCCATGGCGCGTCCTACGACCGATCTTCTCAGGATTATGTAGAATTTTATCGCTGAGAAACGCATAGAGCATGCCGCCGTATTTAAGCTCGATCACGTCCTTGAGCGTAGCAAATTCCAATAGATCGTGTGCGCCATGCGTCCTGTACTGCCCTGATTGGCTCATCATTGCCTCCAGATTGTATTGACGAGGTAGCCTCTATTTTGATCTGCTTCCTCTTTATGGGAACGTGTGTTCGGTTCTATAGTAAAATGATATCAATTGGAGCCACCAGCGTCAATAGTGTTGGGGAGGGATGGGGACAGGTATTATCTGCCTACTATGGGCTTTGCGAGGCGAGGTAGGGCAAAAACTTCGTCTCTTAGCGATCGGAGCAGTTACTTGATACCGTGAATGATGATTAGTGGCCAAAGCTCCTCCAGGTAGCCGCGTCGCTCTGCTACTTTTATTGCGTTGACGTGGTCTATGCCACGAACGAAGAGACCGTCGCGGAGTATCATCTGGACACCATCGAGACGGAGTATGGTGTCCGGTATAATCGTGGGACGGTGACGCGGATGCTGAATGAGGTTGTGTGATCATACAAAATCCCTGTGTCAGTTCTCCCACAGCATCTCGCCGAAAATTCTCGGATGCCAAAGCTGGAGACTTTTGTTAGAATTTAATTGCCATATTCTTCCACGTGTACTATAATATAAGTGCCCTTCCTTCGTCTCATAATGATGTGTTAAAAACGGTCGCATTGAACTTGATTATGAAAGGGTGATGTATGATGAAAAGAGCAGCTGCTTCGTTGGACAAACGGAGTGGCAGTCTTGCCTATAACAGGCTTGATATGCAGGTCAGCCAAGTTTTTCACTTGGCAATAGAGCTCTATGATACGTCCGATTACCTCATGGTTCTTGACCATGATGACGATATCACAGTGTACGATGACCAAGCTCTTCATGACCAAGCAAGCTTCTACCAGATGAAATCGAATGATAGTTCGATTGCGCTCAGCACCGCCTTAAGCGAAGGATGGATTTCAAAGCTCTATACACACATGAACGCGCCTGAAGTGCTCGTGAAAGAACTTGGCCTTATTACGAATTGCGTTTTTAAATTGGACAGAAAGACAGCACCACTCTCCGCTAATCGTACATTGTTCACCGAGTTTGGGGACGCAAACATCCAGAAAATTAAAGCTGATATTGCAAAGCGCATGGGCATTCCCGTAGATGGGGTTGATCTATCAAAAATGTTACATATGCGGACAACGCTGAGTATTGACGCCCACCATAGGATTGTGTCCGATGAAGCATCAGACTTTCTTATACATCGTTTCCCGCAAATTAAGGGACAAGTCGTAAAGACAATTGTGGCAGCGATCTTTGAAATTTTGGGGCAAAAACAGGCGTATGAACGATTGCCTAATAATGCACCATATAAGGAAGTCGCCAATAAAAAGGGCTTCTCAAAAACAATGTTTGACCTTATCATCCAAGCTTCAATGAGGGTAAACATTCCGGAATTTGACTGGCTTGTGAAGGTTTGCGGGATTCCTGAAGAACAGATAAGCCAAGCTGCGCTGGCATATACATACGTCCTCGCAGATAGTAATAGAAACACCGAAAGCTTCATCAATATGTTTGATTCTATTGAAAAGACTGTATCCGGTGTTGCTCTATTGGACGGCGAGACGCTTTGGGCATTCGCCGGTAGATGCAAGAACGAATTGTTTAGTCAAAGGAAGCGGTTGGTGGTTGTATACAAGGACAGTTATTACATAGAGATTCTTGCTATGTGCATCTATCTTGCCGAGGTGGAGAACCATGATAACTAACGTCATTTTTCAGAGTATCCTCATCGTGGATATAGATAAGAAGAAGGCGAGGTATGTATCCTTTCAATCAGGATTGAACGTAATCACGAGCAGTGAAAACCATGTTGGCAAGTCGTCGTTAACGAAGTCTCTTTATTTCACCCTTGGAGCGGAGATTGATTATGATCCTCACTGGGACAAGAAAACCAAGCTTTATTGCCTTGAGTTTTTAGTCGACGGCAAACCTTTCACAATAGTGCGCCAAAAGTCAAACTTCCTCATCTTCAGGGGTGCGGATTTAATTGCTGAGTGCGCAAGTATTTCCAAGGAACTCACGCCGAGGCTAGAAGAGATATTCGGCTTCTCGGTCTACCTACCAGATAAGAACACAAAAAAACACGTACTAGCACCGCCTGTCTTTACATACCTACCGTACTATATCGATCAAGATAAGGGTTGGGGGACGGAACCTTTTGAGAGCTTTGCCAACCTTGACCAGTTCAAGAAACCTGACCGCATTAAGTCGCTGTATTATCACCTTGGCGTATACGACAAACGCTCGGTTGATATTCAGGCACGGATCGATGCCAACAAAGCAGAAATTGAACGATTACAGTGTATGATTGACCGAGCCGAAATTACACTCGAGACAATAATGCCCGAAGTTCAGCAACTGGTGCCCGCAGAGGACATAACAGAACTGGAACGGATGCTTCAACCGTCAAAGGAACGGATTAACCATGTCATCAGTGAATTGACGGAAGTCCGTACTCGGATACAAAAGTTGCAATCCGATCTGATCCAACACAGCAGGAACCTTGCATCTATCTCAGAACATAGCTTCAGCGAAGCCCCTACAGTTGAAAAGTTACTCACAATTTGCCCGCAATGTGGTTATGAATATGATGCTAAGATAAACGCAAGAGTTAGGGAGATATACAACGTCGAGAACTCCGAGTACCTATTGCAACAGATTCGTTTCATCATCTCTGCACTTGAAAAGTCGCTGGATGCTGAACAGGGGCGATATGTATCGCTCATGGAGCAGTTGCGCCACGAGGAACAGCTTGCCTCCGGCGCTCATGATGAATATGAAACTTATGTCAAACAACGCGGATTGATGACCACTATAAGTCGTATGCATGAGACCATTGGCGAGGCAACCGCCAGTCAGGATGCCTATAAAGCAGAGAATAAAGAACTGAACAAGGACCTCAAGGACTTGCCGAAAAAGAAGGAAATCGATGAACGCTATGTCGAGGATACCCGATCCAACATCATCCGTTTGGAGGCATGGGACAACGATTACGAAGGGAAGATTGGTCTGCTTAAACCGCTGAAAGGGCAAGGAACGCTTGCCAGCAAGATCATCTTAGCACAGTATATCGCACTATTTTCGACCATGGAAATCACTGGCGCAAGTCGGATTCGATTCCCCTTTGTTGTTGACTCCCCCCGTACAAAGGAACCCAGCGTTGCGAGTAGCATTGAGATCCTGGACTTGATTTCTGAGACAAAGTCCCTTCCGCAGATTATCCTTGTCACAATGGATTATGGCACATTCGATGTCGCCCAGAAAGGCCAAGCGCACATTATCGAACTGACTGAACCCCGAAAACTGCTAAACTGCACTGATTATGCTGCCAACGAAACGAAAATTCTAGGCTACATGGATTTGATTGCGAACATAAAGCCCACTGCCCATAATGATTGAACAAAAGAAAGCTTGCTTTTCGCCCGCAAATGTGTAACCTGTCACTCAGCCGCAAGGCAGATCACATTTACGGGAGGAACAAGCGATGCAAATGGGCAAGCTCACGGCGAAACTTCGGGACGCAGTTCCGGTATGCTTTCTGGTGGAAGGCAAGGAGATCAAGCGGTACAAGAACATCGAGATCCCGGACGAGCTCAAGAAGTTGGAGTATCAGGACTTCAAATTCGACGTACCGCTGAACGGTGCTATCACATTCAAGATTATGTTTGAGCCAGGCGTACTGCCCGAGGAATTCCCGGATGCTCGCGAGCACAAAAGCCGGAAGGCAGTAGGGGAGACGCCTGTGGCTCTGGCCGATGAAGAGGCCCAGCCTGGAGATACTATCGCCGAGGCCGTGCGGAACGACGACCCCATCGAGGCGATCCCGGAAACGGGGGAGGGCAAAGACGAGGTCATCATCCCGGCAGAGGAACCCGCGATCATGGAGCTCGCGTACCATGTGACGGGCGAGCGGCGGAAGGAACTGGTCAAGGCCATCAGTCAAATCACCGGCATGACGGCGACATACCAGAATGCGCCGACCTTCGCCTTCACCATTGGGAACTACATCGTAGATAAAAACGGTACGCTTACAGGTGAAAGCAGCGACGCGCTGATAGGGGAGCTGGCGGAGCAGGGCTTTATCGTGGGCAGTGTTCATTCATTTCTGTAAGCAACCAAGTGTGAAAGAAACAGTGATTTCAAGATTCTCGGAACCAGAGGCAAAAAGGCAGCAGCCGCCGCAGGCGGCTCGGGCTTGACGGGTTGGCGGTGAAAATGCTACGCTTAAGCGACCGACGAAGGTCTGGATTCAGCGATTTCTGAGTTCCCGTCACCGTCGGCAAGGTCAATATAGCATTTTCACCGGCATTCCGTCAAGCCTGGCGGATGGTTTGGATCAAGTCCGGATGGAAGCTCAGCCCATCCTGCCGGGATACATGATCCGCAGCTCGCTGTAGACCGAACCCCAGTTCCGCAGGGGCAGCGTCCACTTTTTGGTCAGCTGGAAGGTGGCCAGGTAGAGCGCCTTGAGCAGGGCGGT
>JAEZRP010000032.1 GCA_023444095.1 Bacillota bacterium | reverse complement strand
TTGGTCATGATCGTGGTCTTGGTCCTGGTCTTGATCGTGGTCATGGTCTTGATCGTGGTCGTGGTTGTGGTCATGTTTGTGGTCTTGATTGTGGTCGTGGTCATGATCGTGGTCGTGGTCATGATCGTGGTCGTGGTCGTGGTCGTGGTTGTGGTCATGATCGTGGTCGTGGTCGTGGTCATGATTGTGGTCGTGAGGATGGTCGTGATGTACGTCGACGCTCTCCTCCTCTATGCCTCCGACCGTGACCTTCATGTGCGTACCCGCGATGCCGCATTTGACGGAATCCTCGCGCGCGACACGGACGCCGGGGAGTCCCAAAGCGTTCATTCTGGCAATGAACGCGTCGCGATCCGGCACGAGCTCCAAAAGCGCGGCCATCAGCATGTCGCCCGCCGCGCCCATTGCGCATTCAAGATACAGTGTCTTCATTTGAGTCCCTCCATCTGATTGATCATGGCGGCGAGATAGCCCGCGCCGAAGCCGTTATCGATGTTGACGACGGACACGCCGCTCGCGCACGAGTTGAGCATTGAAAGAAGCGCCGAGACCCCGCCGAAGTTCGCGCCGTAGCCGACGGAGGTGGGGACCGCGATCACCGGGCAGTCGACGAGCCCGCCGACCACGCTCGCCAGCGCGCCCTCCATGCCCGCGACCGCCACCACGCAGCGCGCGGTGAACAGTACGTCGAGCCGCGAAAGCAGCCTGTGAAGCCCCGCGACGCCCACGTCGTAGAGCCG
The DNA here is from genome assembly GCA_023444095.1 of Bacillota bacterium. Taxonomy (GTDB): domain Bacteria; phylum Bacillota; class Clostridia; order Christensenellales; family Aristaeellaceae; genus RUG11247. Next base: position 146,106 of record JAEZRP010000032.1, on the reverse strand, counting down.
GGTCACGCGGTTTCCGAACGCCTCGAGCGTCAAGGCCGCTTCCTCGCACACGGCCATGTCGCTGGTGCCGCCGGACGCGACCACCACGTGGCCCAGAAGCGGCCGCTCCTGTCTTCCCACAACGCCGATGCCGGACATCTCGTGGTACCATAAATCTACGTGCTTCGCGACGAAATCCGCCTTTTCCCGCGCCATGCGGGTGATGAGGATGTTGCGCGCGCCGCCGTCGAGGAGGTTCTGTGCGATGCCGGCGATCTGCTCTCCGGTCTTTCCCGCGCCGTAGATCACCTCGCCGAAGCCCTGGCGGATTCCCCGATGCTTGTCGATCACCGCGTAGCCGATGTCGTCGAAGGGCGCGCGCTTGAGTTCGAAAAGCATTTCCTCCGGGGAGCGCGCGCCCGATTTTACCTGATTGAGCTTTTCAAGCAGTTCTCTTTTATCCATTATCTCTCCTTGAGGTCAAGAAGCACGGCGTCGAAGTCGCGTCCGAGCGCGGCGACGATTTCCGCGCGCCGCGCGAACGCCTGCTCGATCTCGTCCTTCCTGAATTGCAGCCGCGCGGCGTTCCCGATCACGCGCGCGCGGAAGTCCTTGAAGCCCATCTCAAACAGCGCGCTTTCGGCGCGCTCGACCTTCCGAAGCAGCTCGCCGCTGATCGCCTGCCCGGCGGGCACGCGCGTTGCGAGGCAGGCATAGGCGGGCTTGTCCCACGTGAAGAGTTCCGCAAGCCGCGCGTACTTTCTGACCATGTCCTTCGTGATGCCCAGTTCACGCAGGGGAGAGACGACCTTCAGCTCTGCGAGCGCCCTCATGCCCGGGCGGTCGCCCGCGTCGTCGGAGGCGTTCGTCCCGTCGATGAGGAGGTCGAAATGGTCCGCTTTCGCGCGCGCGGTCAGCGTTTCAAAGAGCGCGCGCTTGCAGAAATAGCAGCGGTCGGCGGGGTTCCCTGCCACGTTCGGATTCGCGAGCACGTCCATCTCGATGACGGTCAAATCGGCTTTGAGCTGATCCGCGAGCCTGCGCGCGTCCTGTAGCTCGAATTCCGGCTGAAACTGGGAATGGATATAGTAGGCGCGGATCTTACAGCCCGACTGCTTCGCCGCGTGGAGCAGGTAAGAGCTGTCCGTGCCCCCCGAGAACGCGAGCGCCAGCCGGGGATTTTCCGCGAAAAATTTCGCGAGCGATTCCGGTACCATAGTCGCCTCCAAGTAATCCTTCGAAAATGCGACGCCATCCCCTTCCAGGAGGACGGCGTCTTCATAACAACCTGCTTTATCTTACCAAACGCGCTCACTGTTGTCAACCGGCAGACGGTTGGAAGAACTACGTTCAATGGAGTGCCACGCCGCCGTGCGCGGCCCGCCGATTCTGATCGCATTGAATAAGGCATATCATTGGGCGAATGGAGGCGATTCAATGAGCGACGAATCGAGGGAGGGCGCGCGGCGCGTGCTCGCGCGCGGCGCGGCGGATCTCGACGGCGACCTGAAGCCCGAGCTCGTGACGGTGACGGGCGTGCCGGTTTCCGAGGGCGGTTTCTCGCGCGACATGGTGATACTGGTCCGAAACGGCGCGACGGGAAGAACGGCGCGCGCCGTGCCGCCGCAGAACGAGGGCTATTCGCCGCAGCTCGTGTTTTCAAACCTCACGGGCGGCGCGGGGAAAGATGTGCTGCTCGTCATTCCGACGGGCGGCAGCGGCGGCATCGTGAACGCCTACGTCTATAAATACATGCGCGGCGCGCCGATCCTCGTTTTCTCGACGGACGCGCTCGACCGCGATTACCAGTATGCCGTGACGTACCGGGACGACTACCGGGTGGAGGTCGAGAGCCTCGCGAACGGCGAAACCTACATGATCGATATTTCCCTGCGGGGGAGCGACTACCTCTCCCAGATCTACAATCCGGACGGTACGCTGAAGGAGCCCGTCGAGGGCTTCGTGAGCCCCGTTTCCGGCATCTATCCCGTGGATTTCGACGGTGACGGCGTCTCCTCGCTCTTTACCTTTCAGGAAATTTCGGGACTCTACCGCGCGGACGGGCTCGGGTATGTACAGAACGTCCTCAGTTGGGTCGGCACGAATTTCATGCTTGAGACCCAATACGTCGCGGTACTCGGAACGTCGGCGGATTAATGTTCTCCATTTCCATGGTTCGGAACATTCTGGCACGCCGAACGTCATATTCATGTACGTCAGATAAGATCAGCTTACGGGAGGATGTTTCATGAAGAGGATCCTTGCTTTGGCGCTTTCGACGCTGATGGCGTTCGGCGCGTTCGGAACACTTGCGGAGGAGGGTCAGGGGGCGACGCTGGGCGGCGTCGTCATCGAGGCGACGGATTCCACGGTTCTCCTGAGTACCGACGAGTATGGCGATGTGCTCGTGAACTACGACGATACGACCGTGCTGGAGGGACTCGAGGTCGGTATCCAGACCGGAACATACGTGATCGTGACCTATTCCGGAGCGATGACCCGCTCCGTCCCGGCGCAGATCTTCGCCGCGAAGATTGCCATGTACGTGATCACAGGGACAGTCGTCGAGGCCTCGGACGACGGCGTGCTCGTCGATCAGGGCGGAGAGAGCGGCCTGGTGTTCGCGCATCTTCAGGAAGACATGCTGCCCCTGTTCTTCGGCTGCGTCGTGGACGTGTACTATTCCGGCGTGATGCTCCTGTCCTACCCCGGACAGATCGGCGCGCTCCATGTGGTGACGCCTACGCTTGACGGCACGGTCACGCAGCTCGGCGACGGCTACTTCCTCATGACGGACGCGGATGGGCAGGATTACATGGTCAATAACGACGATGGCACGCATTTTGACGACGCACTGAACGCCGGGGACGCGGTAAGCGTGTACTACAACGGCGCGGTCGCCAAGTCCATGCCGCCGCAGATCTACGGCATTGCCGTGTTCCACGACGTCCGGTAAGTGGTTTCGCAGTCACATTCGGCGCGTCGATCAATTCGGCAGCCGGCTGAAAGGGTTCTGTATGCCGGGGCCAACCAAGCCGCCGCGCGCCCTCTCCGATCAAACGCGTTTGATCGGACGTCTTGCCATTTTTGCGCTTCACGCAGTCAGAAATCCTATAAAAAGGCTTCGGCGTGCATGCCGCGTACGATTTGAAAAGGAAGGGCCTTTCCATGCGCGCGAGGTGAAGGGATAAGAAAAAGAGACAACCAAAGGGCTCGCAAGCCGCATGATAGATTTCCTACAAAATATCGTGCGGCGAGAAGCCCTTTGACGATCGGAAAACTGCGGAATCGGTTCCACGACAAATGATACCCGTTTCCGCCGGACGACATTGCGGAGCAGATGCGAATCCCCCTGATGGGACAATTCATTCTTTCGACGGGGACGCGGGCGCGTCCCCGTCTTGCTTGTCGAGCCACTCGCCGATGGTTGGCTTCGTGCGTTCGGCCCTCCTTTGGCGCGCGAGCTTCTCGTCGGAGCGACGCATGAAGCGCGTGAGCACAACCGCGCCGACGATCACGAGTGCGTTCAATCCGAGCACGACGTAGTAGATGCCGCGCGAGACCTCGTTTGGCGACATGAACAGGAGCGCCGCGAGCGCGAGGAGAAAGAACGCCGCCGCCATGAAGAGTGCCGCGCGCGCGATATACTGAACGGTGGCACTCAGCCCGACCCGGTCGGGCTCATTCCGCGATTTCGGCATAGTATTCCTCCCATTACCACTTCCACTCCGGAATGTCCTCCGCGAAGTGGCATGCGATCTGTCCGCCCGCAAAGGGGCGCAGCTCCGGTTCCTTCTCGGCGCAAATCTGCCGCCAGTACGGGCAGCGCGGGTGGAACCGGCATCCGGGCGGGGGATTCACGTTCGAGGGCATGTCGACCGAGCGCAACGGCAGCTCGGTGTTGAGCCTTGAAATCTTTGGATCAGGGAGCGGGATCGCCGCGATCAGCGCCTGCAGATACGGATGATGCGGGTGCTCCAACACCTCGTTGAGGTCGCCCGTTTCGACGATCTTGCCGAGGTACATGACGATGATCCGCCCGTTTTTGGCGATGTAGCGCGCAGTCGCGAGGTCGTGTGTGATGTAAAGGAAGGCGACTTTCATCTCCTCGTTCATTCGCGCCATGAGGTCGAGAAGTGAGATGCGCAAGGATACGTCCACCATCGAGACAGGCTCGTCCGCTACGATGAGCTTTGGCCTGACCGACAGCGCGCGCGCGAGTAGTGTCCTCTGCCGCTGGCCGCCCGAGAGCTGATGTGGGTACTTAAAGAGGAAGTCCTCCGCGGGCGTGAGGCCTACGAGGGTGAAAAGGTCGACCAGCTGCGCGAGCGTCTCGAGCCGATTCGTCGCGATCTTGTGCTGGAGAATCGGCGCGCTCAGGGACTGGAAGATGGTCCGCGAGGGGTTGAGCGCCGCGTAGGAATCCTGATGTACGATCTGAACGCCCAGCCGGTAATCGCGGTAGGCGTCGGACTTCCGCCTCATCCGCGCAATGTCCTGCCCGTTGTAGAGCACGCGCCCGTCCGTGGGCCGGTGGATGCCGGTGATCGTCTTTCCGATGGTCGTTTTTCCGCAGCCGGATTCGCCCACGACCGCGATGATCTCGCCGGGGTTCACGTCAAAGGATACGTTCAACATCGCGCCCACGCGTTTTTTCTTTTTGAATGCGCCGGGGTTATTTTCGAAGATCACGCTCGCATCCTCGAGCCGCATGAGGGGGGCTTTGTTTTCGGCCATGTCACTCGCCCTCCTTTGCGGTCGCGTCGCAGCTGGTGTAGTGTCCCGGGGTCACTTCATAAAGGAACGGCTCGTGGTCGTTCAGGCACTTTCCCGCCAGCTGGCAGCGGGGCGCAAAGCGGCAGTTCGGCGGCGGGCTGATAAGGTCGGGCGGGGTGCCGGGAATCGCACGGCGCTTGCTGATATCGTCGCGCAGGGACGGCGCCGCATGAATGAGCCCGCGCGTGTAGGGATGGCGCGCGTCATAGAAGATGTCGAACGTCGTCCCGACCTCCACGATCTGGCCCCCGTACATGACGGCCATCCGGTCGGCCATCTTGCCGACGATCGCCACGTCATGGGTGTTGAAGATCATTGTGACCCCGAGCTCGTCGTGGATCTGCTTGAGAATATTCATGATGTAGGCCTGCGTGATGACGTCGAGCGCGGTCGTCGGCTCGTCCAGAACCAGAACCTTCGGGTCGAGGATCAGGGAGAGCGCGATGATGGCGCGCTGCTTCATGCCGCCCGAGAGTTGGTGCGGGTAGGCGGGCAGGACCAGATCGGGGTTCAGGCGCACATGGCGCATGAGCCTGGCCGCCTTTTCATACACGTCCTTCTCGCGGGCGGACGGGTCGTGCGCGCGCACAGTTTCGAAGAACACGTCCTCAACGCGCAAAATGGGATTCAGGGAATTCTGCGCCGCCTGAAAGATCATCGCGACGTTGTGCCAGTTGAACTGCCGCGTTTCGTTCGGCGCATATTTCAGGATATTTTCGCCCTCGTAAAGCACCTCGCCGTTTGTAATGGAGCCGGGCGCGGACACGATGTTGAGCGCGGTACAGGCGAGGGTGGACTTTCCGCTTCCGGATTCGCCCACCACGCCTAGGATCTCCCCGCGGTAAACGGGCAGCGTCACGTGGTCGACCGCGCGCAGGATTCCGCGCTTGAGCGGGAAGTCCACGCAGATATCGCGATATTCGAGGATGACGTCGGGGCGCGTTTTTGTCTCTGTCATGTTTGTGCCCTCACTGCGTTCTCAGCCGCGGGTTCAGCGCCTCGTCCAGACCGCTTGCGAAGAAGAAGCAGCCCATGCCGAAAATCGCGATGCCCAGGACCGGGGTCAGGAAGTAGATCAGCGCGTTCGACCCATAGAGCGCGCCCGTCGAGGAGATGGCGATCTGGATCATCATGCCCCAGTGGTTCGCGGCAAACTTCGCGAGGCCCAGGAACATCAGCGTTACCGACGCGGAGATGGCGCCGCGCATCGAGAAGATGAGGTTCATTGTGAGATAGCTCGTGATGCTCGGGAGCATCTCGCCCACGATGATGTGTCGGGTCGGCATGCCAAGGATGCGCGCCGCCTCGATGTAGTCGCGATTTTTCACGGACATGATCTGCGCGCGCACCGCGCGGGCCAGCCCCGCCCAGGACCAGATCGACAGCACGAACCCGAACGCGATCGGGTTGTCGGCCGACATGACGGTCGCGAGAAGCATCATGATCGGCATCGAGGGAACCGTCAGGATGATATTTGTAAAAAACATCAGCACCGCGTCGAGCCAGCCGCCGATGAGCCCCGAGAGCATGCCGACGGTCGTCGCGATGAGGATCGTCATCACGGCCGCGATGAACGCGACGGTCAAAACGTTTCGCGCCCCATAGATAAACTGCGTCAAAGTGTCACGCCCGTTGTTGTCCGTTCCGAGCGGATGTTCCCATGAGGGGGACGCGAGCCGATTGCGGATATCCTGCTTGAGGAGCTTGGGGTTTGCGACCATGGGTCCGCAAATCGCGAGGAGCACGTAGATAATGAGGATGATCATTCCAACGAGCGCGCGCCGGTTGTGGACGATGGATTTCAAGATGCTGATCGCCGTGTCGCGCGACGTGGACTTTGATACGTTGTACGCCTTCGCGAGTGCGGCGTTGTCCTTGGCGAGCTCCTTCGCCTTGCGCGTGAAATTTTTCTTCGCCATCAGCTCGCCTCCCTGATTCTCGGATCGATGACCGAATAGAGGATCTCGGCCAAGAGGTTCGCGAACACAACTGCGACGGTTATGATCATGAACATGCCCTGCATGAGCGGATAGTCGCGCGCAGTGATCGCCCGGCCAAAGAAGAAGCCCATTCCGGGGTAGACAAAAATGTTTTCGATAAGCACGGAGCCCGCGAACATCATGCCGAAGGACATGGCCAGCGCGGTAATCTGCGGGAGCAGCGCGTTTCTGCCGACGTACGTCCACACGATGCGCCTGTCCGGAAGTCCGCGCGCCCGCGCGGAGGTGATGAAGTCCTCGCCGAGCACCGACACCGAGATCGCCTTCATACCGAGCGCCCAGCCGCCGATCGTGGTGAGCATCCACGACAGGACCGGCAAGATCGCGTGCCGGAGCACGCTCCCGGCAAACGCGAGCGTCCATCCGGGCGGGATCGACGCGTCGTAGTTGCCGCGCGCGGGCAAAAGCCCCCATTTCACTGAAAAGAGAAGAACCAATAGATATGCGATGACAAAGGATGGCACTGCGCCCAGGATCGCGTCGTAGACTGTGACCACGGGATCGATGAGCGTCTTTCGCTTCCACGCGCAGTACATGCCGAGAAGGGAACCTAGTGCAAATGATAGAACAAGCGCGATCGAGGAGACCAGCAGCGTCCACGCGAGCGCGTCGCCCACCACGTTCATCACGGGCGTCCGAAATTGCATCGATACCCCGAAGTTGCCCTGCATGAGCCCCCAGACGTACCTGACGTACTGGATGTATACGGGCACCGACGGGTCGAAGTTGAGCATCGCCCGCGCGCGCAGTATCGCGTCCTCGAGACTCATGCCCATATTGCGCTGGAGCTCCATCGCCAGCGTCTCGACGGGGTCGCCGGGCATGGTCCTGATCACCACAAAGGTGATCGTCGAGGAGAAGACCACCGTCAGAAATACGAGCAGCAACCGTTTCAACCAAATCACATGCTTCGCCTCCAAACGCGCTTACTTGTAGACCTCGCCGGGACGCCCGCCCCGAAGGGTTGCCCGGGAACGCGATGATCCCCGGGCAACCGGTTGAGACGACGCCATCCGGGCGTGCGTTATTCGGTGAAGAACAGGTATCCGCACTTGAGCAGGCGACCATAGGCGCGCATGTGGCCCATGTACCATGCCCAGTGGTTGCCGTCCAGCGGATAGCCCGCGAGCTTCGGGTTGTGGATCTTCATCGGCGCGTACTTCTCGCCGATCGGGAGCACGAACACCTGCTCATTCTCCATCTTCATCATGGCCTGCACAGCCGCGGTTACCTCCTCGGCGGTTCCATAGAACATATCGGCAAGCAGGTCGCGGACGTTGATGACGGTGCCATCTTTCATCGTGATCTCGATCTTCAGGTCGGAGGGAGATCCGTCAGGGTTCAGACCGATGCGGCTGTTGGACCAGAGATAGATGCCGGAGTAGGCTTCCCACGGGCCGCGCTGCGTCGTGCCGCCGCGGAAGTCACAGGCAATCTGGTGTTCGCCGTTGTTGATGTACTCCCAGTAGGAGGAAAGCTCCATCGCGTTGAAGGTGGACTTGATGCCGTACTCGTCGAGCATCAGGGAAGCGGCCTCGCCGCAGGCGAAGAAGATCGGCCAGCTATTCATCGAAGAAACCTCGATCGTCACCGTCTCGCCCTTCTCGTTCTGCCAGTAGCCGTCGCTGCCGCGCGTCCAGCCGATGGAGGTTAGAAGCTCATCCGCCTTCTCGTAGTTGGGCACATACTCATTGAGCTGCGCCTTCAGCTCGTCCGTGAGATACGCGTCGCGCCACAGGGGCGTAAGGCCGGTCGCGTAGTAGTCCGGGGGCATGGTGCCGGGTTCGGCGATCTCGAGAAGGAGCTCGCGGTCCACGACAAACGCGAATGCCTGGCGCACTTCCACGATGTCCATGGGGTACTTGAGGACGTTGAACTCAAACGCGGGCTGGCCGAGGTCGGGCACCCACATGGTCACCATGTCGGGGTTGTTCTGCTCGAGCTGCTTGAAGAGGTCGGGCGTCAGGCCGTGGGGCTCGGTGTCGTAGCCGCCCTGCATGACGGTCGCAAGGTAAGCCTCGGCAGAGACGTAGCGCTGGATGCGCACGTGGTCGATGTAGACCTTGTCTGCGTTCCAGTAGTACTGGTTCTTGGTGAGCATGATCTCGTTGGCGTTGACGGATTCGACGTAGTACGCGCTGTTGGTGCGCATCGTCGTGATGTCAGGAAGCCACGTGTAGCAGTCCTCGCGCAGCTTGATCAGGGCATCCTGATCCTCGGCGGGCACGGAGTAGATCTGCTGGGTCTCATCCCACACGCGGTTCTCGAGGTACTTCGCGGCCTCGTCGGCCCACTTGCCGTACTCGTTGTAACCCATCTCAATTCTGAGGTTGAAGGCCATGCGCGGGAGAAGGTCGGAGTAGGTGTGCCAGGTGAAGGCGACCGTCCGGTCGTCGAGCGCCTCGACCTTGGTCAGATACTGCCAGACAGAGTCGCTGACCATAAAGCGCATGTTGTAGTTGCAGACGACGTCCTGCGCGGTGAGCTGGGTGCCGTCCGACCACTTCGCGTTCTCGCGAAGCACCACGATCGTGCGGTTCTCTTCGTCCTGATAGCTTTCCTCTGCGAGGAAGTACGCGTAGTGCTCAACCGGCACCGGGGCGTATTCCACGAGGCGGTCGTACATGTACTCCATCGAGCCGGGTGCGCCGGAGGGCGTGAGGACGTTGCCATTGATGGCTGGCGGCGGATCAAAGTAGTCGGAAATGGTCAGGGTTCCGCCCTGAACGGGCGTGCCTTCCTTGACCTGCTCGCCCTCTTCGGCGAACGTGGGCGCCATCGACACCAGAATCAGAAAGAGCGCCAAGGTTAGAGCCAGAGCCTTGCGTAACATGGTTTCCCCTCCTCGTTTATTCAACGGCCGCGAGTCCGGCCGTTCAATTCAAATGGGCGATCACCCGCGTCCCGTACGTAAAAACCTCATCAAAGAGCGCCTCGAGGCTCGGGATCGGCGTGTCTCCCGTCGCGCCGTTTCCGAGCGTAAACAGGAACCGCCCGTCCGGACGCGCGTACGCGTCCATGATGTTTCGAACTTCCGCGCGCACCTCGTCCGCCGTCCCATAAGGAATCGTCCGCTGCACGTCGAATCCCGCCCACACGGCAATTCTGTCCCCGTACACGCGCGCGATCGTCCGCTCGTCCATCGTATACTTCTGGATCGGGTGAATGACGTCGATCCCGATATCGATGAACTTTGGGAGAAACTCCGTGATATTCCCGCACGTATGAAGCCAGAAGTGCATATGAAGCTCGTGCGCCTTGTCCACGATCTCTTTATAGTACGGGAAGAAGAATTCATCGAAGATCTTCCCCGAGAAGAACACGCTCGTCTGCGTGCCGAGGTCGTCGCTTGTAAAGATCCCGTCGAGGTTCAGCTCGCGCTTGCCGCGCTCGAGCATCCGCTTATAAAAATCGGTCAGCTTCCGAAAGAGCGCATGCACCGCCTCCGGATACTCGTAAAAGTCCGTGAGCGCGTTTTCCATGCCCCGAATCGACCAGAACCTTTCGAACAGGAAGTACCACCAGCAGCCGAGCCGATAGCGACCGTCGTCCTTCGGGCTTTCGGGAATCAGCCCCGGATACTGCGCCGACGGGAAATCATGCAAGAAGGGGTCCAGTTCCTCATCCCAATCTTCGATGATGCCGTCCGAATCGAGCGCCCCGCCCTTCGAAGCCGCGTCCTTCCAGCTCCATCGGTAGGAGGGATCGTCCGCTGGGGCTTCGTAGATGCGCGGGATCTGAAACCAGATCGGCTGCGCGTCCTGCGGATAGCGGTCCAGAATCGCCCGCGCCCTTTCGGGTTCTGGGAAAGCGCCCGGATTGATCCAGAAGTGGAGCATGACGGGCACCCGCCCTGCGTTCCCGCGCCCCTCGATGACGCGCCTGAGTTCCTCCCGGCCGAGCGCTTCGAACCCCGTTTCCATCCGCCATCCCGCCTTGTTAATTATTGATCTCAATTTTTGGCTGCTCTGCGCGGTCATTCTGCAATTTTCGTCTGAAATCGCCCGATGCGCCCATCCTTTTTCGTCCGAAAAAATGACTACAACCCTGGAATTTGCCCTAGATTAACGATTTCTTACCAGATAAGTCTTCTTCATATTCAAATCGTGGTTGTTTCGTAAATGAATAATTGACATAAGCGATCTTTTATGTTAGCATTGTAGCATCGTTTCAGGAGGCGTGCAATCCAAATCGTTGACATGTTTCTCATAGATATTGATCTCGAGGAAGCGAAGGCATGCGAGACATTCTGGACTTCAATCCCTACGTTACCTACGTCAATCACGGAGAACTGCGGCCCGGGATGGTGGTGGACGAGCGCATGGTCATGTGGTACGAAATCGAGTTCATCACCGATTGCGGACCGGGCGCGGGCTGCGTGACGTTCGACCAGTTCATCCCCATCCGCAAGGGCACGCTGTTTTTCAGAAGGCCTGGCGACGTGGTGCGCGGCGTGCCGCCGTACTCGTACACGGGCGTTCTTTTCGACGCCTTCTACGATCGCGACATGGAATCCTATTATGCAATCGGCGCCCGCTGCATGCTTTCCCTCGTCGACGTTCCGTTTCTGAGCCTCCTCTCCCGCCGGGACCGACTGTTCCGTTTTTTGCACGAAATCCCGCCCGTCATGCGCGTAGGCGACTTTGAGGCGTTCCACAAGCCCTTTCTCGAGGCTGCGGCACTCTTCGCGGGGCAGGGGGAGGACTATCCGTTCTACGCGAAGGCGCTCCTTTATCAGATTCTCGCGCTCACGCGCCGGGAGGCGCGTACGGACGCGCTGGTTTTGCGCGAGAATTCCGCCGTCGTGACGGACGCGCGCTCCTTCATGGAGGCGAACTACATGGACCCGATTAACCTCGAGACGCTCGCGCGCCGCGCCTCGATGAGCCGAGAGCATTTCTGCAGACTGTTTAAAAGGCATGTCGGCGTGACGCCCATCCAGTACCTCACGTCGCTTCGGATGTTCCATGCGAAGCACCTGCTCATCATGAACAAGGAGCCCATGGAAGTGATCGCCGCACGCTGCGGCTATCAGAACGTCAATTATTTCTACATGGCCTTCCGGAAGCACACGGGCGTGACCCCGACCAACTACAAAAAGGGCGCGTCGGTCGACGAGACGCCTGTGGGGAGATGATCGCATGACGGAAAAGGACAGATCGCGCATCCGCGCGCTCGCGGATAAACAGATCGCGCTCGCGCGAGGCGACGGGAATCGTGCGCTGGAGGACGAATGGCTGCGCAACGGGGCGATGAAGGCGGACACGCGGCCGATGCTGCGCGTGGAACTGTGGACGTTCGAGCAGGATATTCTCCCGTCCCTGATGGAATGCGAAGGAGAAGAGGCGCGCGGCGTCGAGGCGATGCTGCTGCGGAACGTCGTGAATCGAACGCTGTTCGGGGACGACACGCTCGTGCCGGACCACATCGGAACGCGCCCACGGACATGGTTTGTTCCCTTCGGCCTCAAGGTCTCGAGAGAGGAAACGGGCAGCCTCGGCCATCGCTTCATCCCGCACATCGAGGATCTGGAAGAGGATTTTTACAAGCTCGGGCCCTCTGTGTTCGGTATCGACAGGGAAAAGGCCGCGCGCGACGCGGAAGTCCTCGAAGGTCTCGTCGGCGATATCCTGCCCGTCCGCCCGGACGGCTTCTCCCTCTACGCCTCGCCCACGCAGGATATCGTCCACATTATGTCGATGGAGGATATGTTCATCGCGATGGAAGATTCGCCGGCTCTCTTTCGCCGCATGATGGAGATGCTGACAAGCGACTACGAGAGCTATTTCCGCATGCTTGAGCGCGAGGGCCTTCTCCGAAGCGCCGCCCGCGGCCAGCACCTCGCGCAGGGCAGTTACTGCTTCACGGACGAGCTGCCGGATCGGAAGGATGCGGCCACGCTCTCCGACATGTGGCTCTATCTGGACTCGCAGGAGACCAGCGGTGTGTCGCCCGAGATGTACCGGGAATTCGTGTTCCCTTACTACAGGCGGCTCATGGAGCTATCCGGGCTCGTTTCCTATGGCTGCTGCGAGGCCGTGCACGGCATCTGGCCGGGCTGCCTCTCGACGGTTCCGAACATCCGCAAGGTCTCGATCTCCCCGTGGTGCGACGAGGGGAAGATGGGGGAAGCCCTCCGGAACAGAACGGCCGTGTACCTCCGGAAGCCCTCTCCGAACCTTCTGGGTGTGGGGGATTCGCTCAACGAGGATGCGGTGCGCGCGCACTTCCGCCACACGGCGGAATGCGCGTCCGGCTGCAAGCTCGAGATCGCCGTGCGCGACGTCTACCGCGTCGGAACGTGGCAGAAGGTGCGCCGCTATGTGGAGCTCGCGCGCGAGGGACTCGAGCATTACAGGCCGTGAACACAAAAAGCGGACGCGGCGGGCCAAGGCCCGCGCGTCCGCTTTTTTTTATAGATGGCCGTCAGTTTCCGCCGTCATATTTGGATCAGCCTCAAAGCGCGGCAGCTTTGGAGCCGGGCGCAATTTGCGCGCGCCGCCACTTTGCGAAACCGTGTCGCGATCACCAGTATTCCATTTCCCAGTTCGTTCGAGCGGTGCGCACCGTGGAGCGTCGGATGATCAGCTCGTAGTCCATGCGAACCGCGCGCGCGGCGGGTTCCGGCTCGCTGATGCGCTCAAGCAGCAGCCGCGCAGCCTGCTTGCCCATCTCGTAGGTTGGAACCGAGACGGTCGTGAGTGCCGGATCCACGATGGAGGAGATGAATGTGTTGTCAAAACCCACGACCTTTACCGCGTCCGGCACCTCGATGCTCGCGCCGGAGAGTGCCCGAAGCGCGCCGACCGCCATCTGGTCGTTGGCGGCAAACACGCCGTCGATCTTGACACTGCGGCGGAGCGTCTCCCTCGTCGCTTCACAGCCGCTCACGGGCATCATCGTCCCCGTGCGGATCAACCCCTCGTCCGCGTCGATCCCGTGCGCGGCGAGCGCGTCCGCATACCCGCGCAGCCGCAACCTGGAGACGCCCGACTGGCCGGCGATGTGCAAAATCCGCCGGCAGCCCAGCTCGATCAGATGACTGGTCGCCTGATAAGCGGCCTCGTAGTTGTCGATAAAGACCGAGTCGATCCCGACGGCGCTCAGGTCGTCCTCGACATTCACGACGGGCGTTTCGCGCATGTCGCCTTCCGATACGTATTGATGGTAGAATTGCGTGCATTCGTCGCCCGACATGCCGCTGACGATGACGCCCTTCGCGCGTTGGCCGCGCATCCGGCGGATCGCTTCGATCACGCGGCGCTGGCTGAAATTCGCGTCGCAGATGGTGATTGCGTACCCAGCCTCGCTCAGCACGCGCTCGACGCCCTTCAAAAGCGGCGCGAAGAAGATACAGTTGATGTCCGCGATGACCACCAGCACGGTGTCTGAGCGGCCGCTCTTTAAGTTGCGCGCGATGGGGTTGACTGTGTAGCCCAGTTCGGCGGCGGCGCGCAAAACGCGCTCCCGCAGCTCGGGACTCACGTTCCGGCTGCCGCTGAGCGCGTTGGATACGGTCGAGATCGAGGTGCCGGAGAGCCGCGCCACGTCCTTGATCGATGGATTCACTTTGATCCCTCCCCGGCATTTTCTTGCATTATATCCGAATCTGCTAAAAAACGCAAGATAGCATAAAAACGTTTTTATAAGAATTGACCACATAACCACAAAAATTTCAAGTGAATTTACTTTATATTTCCGAAAAACGTTGACTTACCACCCAATTCGTGCTAAAATCCAGGTGTTCAATAAATACGTTTTTGTGAGCGGAGGAGATATATGGGAGCTCATTCGGATCGATGTGGCCGAGATGGCGCGGTTCACGCGATCGGCAACGGAGAATTCCTGATTTACGGCAAGGGACCCGATCTCGGCCCCATTTTCGGGCCGGATTATACCTCTCCGTCGTTCGGAACAATCGAGACCGACGCCGGATTCGTGGTTCAGGCGGCACGGGAGAGCGGATCGAACTGCTGGCGGCATACGCTGAGGCAAGATGGATTTAAAAACGTTTTTACGGATGGGATGGATCCGGAGCGCAATGTGTTTGTGCGGAAGATCGCAGCCGAATTTCCCTGTGCGCTCCGTTACCGGCGGACGAGCGGCGTGCGCACGTACGTCAGGCCGGAGTACGGCGTGAGCGGGCGCAAGGTCGAGTGCGCGGTTCACATCATGGCTCCGGGAACCCCCTGCTTTTTGACGGACGTCCTCCGCACGGAGCACCGGATGGTCTTTCTCGCCGAAGGCTGCGCGCGCCTCTCTCCGGATGGGGAGACGGTCGAGATTTTGCCGGGAGAGGGGACGCTGACCATCGTGGTCGCCAAGACGCCGGAACTCGATGAAACCCTCGCGTTCGCCCTCTCGGGGCAGGACGTCGAGATCCGCGACGAGGCCTTCTGGCGCGCGTTCCTCGCGCGGGGCGCGCGCGTGCGGGAAAGCGTTCCCGACGATCACCCGGAGTGCGCGCGCATCCGCGCGGCGCTCGAAAGCGCGGCGATCGGGATCAAGGCGCAAAAGTCCCGGTCGGGCGGCGTGATGGCGGGCCACTTCTATCCCATGGCATACGTGCGCGACCAGTCGGGCGTCCTGCGCGGACTCCTGCGCATGGGCTATCCCGACGAGGCGCGCGACATCCTCGCGTTCTGGTACGCAAAATGGCGGATCTACGGAAACCTCTACAACGCGGAATCGATGGGAAACGAGGACGCGCGGCTCATGTTCTCAAACGACGAGGTGGAGGTGCCCGCGTACGTCGTGTTCTGCGCGTTCGAGTATCTCGCCGTCACCGAGGAGGCGACGTTCGTCGAATCGATCTTCGACATGCTCGCGTGGGCGCTCGCGGTTCAGCTCAAACACTTGAAGCATGGCATGACGGGCTTCAGCGGGGACGAAACGTACATCGCCGGGCACATCTTCCCGCGCCCCTTCCTCTACCACGGCTCGGCGGAATCGACGCTTTTGTTCATCGAAGGCGCGAAGCGCGCGCTCGCGTTCGATGCGCCGCGCGGACTTCTCGGAGACGCGCGCGCACGGATCGCGGAGGCGGTCGAGGAAGCGGAGGCGCTCTACCGGGAGAACTTTGTGTCGAGCGGCGTGCTCTACGGAAACAACCCCGCGCGGGAACGGTATGACATCCCGCCGCGCTACCACTTCGGCTTCTGTCAGCTTGAGGAGTTGGAGGGCGTGCCCGCGAAGCTGACCTGGGTCGAACGCGGGCCGGACGGCGTCTATCGCTGCCCCGACTGCCTCGGAAAGCCCGCGCGCCTTCCCTGCGCCTCGGACAAGCGGTTTTTGCTGGGCTCTGTCAACCTGCTTCCGGCCTATTACCACACCACCGTCTTTACGAGGGAGGAGCTCGCCGAAAACGCGCGGCCCTACACGGACGCGTTCGAGCGCACGGGTTACGTCTCGAGCGACATCGAGGGCGACCGTTCGTTGGGCTACGACTTCGGACTGTTTCTCTATAACATGGCGTATCTGGGAACGGGGCTCGAGGAGCGGGCCCTGAGCCTCGCGCTCGACATGATCGACAGCCGCGGCATGTGGGCGGAATATTACAAAAACGGCGTTCCCTACAACTGCCGCTGCCGTCCGTGGGAGAGCGCGATCAACATCGAGGCGATCCTTTACGCCGTCGGGCGCGCCGCGAAGGGCTCGGTATGAACAATCGCGAGCGGCTCCGCGCGCTGGCGGCGGGCGCGCCCGTCGACCGCAAACCGTTTTTCTTCTACTTCGGGCCGTGGCCGGAGGCGGTCGCGCGCTGGCGGGAGGAGGGGCTTGCGCGCGACTGGAAGGCGGAATACGGCGTCGACGAGGGGATCGAAATCCTGAATGTCAATTGCGGCTACCTTCCGGCGTTTGAGGAAGTCGTGATCGAGGAGCGGGCGCACACCCGCGTCATCCGCGACCGGCTCGGGATCACGCAGGAGGTGCGCCGTACGGGCGCGTCCATCCCGCACTACCTCGATTATCCCGTCAAGTGCCGCGCGGACTGGGAGGCGCTGAAGGCCAGGCTCGATCCGGATGAGCCCGCGCGCGTGCCCCAAAATCTGGTATCGGAAAGGCCCGATGCGGCGCTTCAGCTGGGCGCGTACCCCTATGGACTGTTCGGCACGCTGCGGGACATGGTGGGCGTCGAGACGCTTCTTTTCTGGATGTACGACGAGCAGGATCTGGTCTGGGAAATGATGGACTATCTGACTACGTTCTGGCTCGCCATCTACGCGCGCGCCGTCCGCGCGGCGAAGGTGGACGTCATCCACATCTGGGAGGACATGTCGGGCCGCAACGGCAGCCTCATCTCGCCCGCGATGGTGAAAAGGTTCATGCTCCCGAACTACCGCCGCATCCGGGACTTCGCCGACAGAAACGACATCCCATTCGTCGCGGTCGACACGGACGGAGACTGCTCGGAGCTCATCCCGCTGTTTCTGGACGCGGGGATCAACATGATGATGCCCTTCGAGGTGCAGGCGGGGATGGACGTCACCAAAATCGCGAAGGCGTATCCCGACCTGACGATCATGGGCGGCTTCGACAAGCGCGCGCTCTGGACGTCCCGTGCGACCATCGACGCGGAGTTCGAGCGGCTTTTGCCCATGCGCGCGCCCGGCGTCAGGTGGATCCTCGCACCGGATCACCTGATTCCCCCGGAGGTGCCGCTGGAACTGTTCGACTACTTCATGCGGAAGACCCGGCTTTTCCTGAACGTGAAAGGATGAGTTGAATGGAAAAACAGATTCGCGAGGCGTGCGAGCGGGGCGAGGGCATCTTTCGGCTCGCGCCGGTATTCGTGCCGCGCCTCTTTTCCCGGGCCGGCCATAGGCTGAAGCTCCACCCGGACGACTACTACGCGCTCGGAACGGCGCGCGGCGCGATCAAGGAGCGCTGGCTCTCCTCCGTCATCCCTGCCAACAACGGCCCGCTCGCCGCGCCCGACGAGGGGCTGAGCTACGTCGCGCCCTCGGGCGATCCCAAAGACAGATTCCTGCTGCGGGATGCCATCGCGGAGATGGGCGCGGAGGCGGTCGGCGAAACGCTCTGGGAGAAGTACGGCACGTGGCCGATGTACTCGAAGTTCTTTGACTTTGGCGTGCCGCTTTTTCACCATGTGCACCTGACCTTTGAAAAGGCGGCGCGCGTCGGGCGGCTGGGGAAACCCGAGTGTTACTACTTTCCGCCGCAGCTCAACAACCACATGGGCACGATGCCCGTTACCTACTTCGGCTTCTCGCCCGACGTGACGCCGGAGGAGGTGAAATCGAGGCTCCGGGCCTACGCGCTTACCGATAACCGCATCACGGAACTCTCCCGCGCGTACCGCATCCAGCTGGGCACGGGCTGGTATACCCCCGCGGGCGTCATTCACGCGCCCGGGTCCGTCCTAACCTACGAGCCGCAGTGGAACAGCGACGTCAATTCCGTTTTCGAGAACGTCGCCTCGGACGAGGTGTACGACCCGTTCTTCCTCAATGAGAACTGCCCGCCGGACAAAAAGGACGACATCGATTACATCTTTTCCTTGCTCGACTGGGAGAAGAACGTCGACCCGGACTACCGCGCGCACTATTTCCGCCCGCCCGCTCCCGCGCCCGCGCCGGAGGGATGTTCCGAGAAGTGGGTAGTGTACGCAAACGAGTACGTCGGCGCAAAGGAGCTGACGGTAGATCCG
Organism: Bacillota bacterium; assembly: GCA_023444095.1. Lineage (GTDB taxonomy): Bacteria > Bacillota > Clostridia > Christensenellales > Aristaeellaceae > RUG11247. The sequence continues at coordinate 127,680 of JAEZRP010000032.1, read as the reverse complement.
GGCCGGACGGTCACGATCAAAGACGGCGCGGCGTACGGCGCGATCCTGACCCAGGGCCGCGGAACCTTCGGCGTCCACGATTGCGAGACGCCGACGCTCATCCGCTTCGGCCAGCTCACCTGCGACGAGTTCTTCGTGACCGAGAAGGCCGCGCGGGAAGGCGTCGTGATCCGCAATCTGAGCAAGGTCGAGCCGCTCGTCATCCTCAAGCACTTCGGTCCGAACCATCCCGACATGCCGGTCGAATCGATGCGGCAAAGCCGCTGATATAAGGAGGGAATCCAAATGAGAAAACTGTCCGTCCTGCTGGCGCTCGTGTTGACGCTCGGCCTGTGTGCCTTCCCGGCGCAGGCGTCCGAGGCGGCATACGCGCAGTCGCCGATCCTGAATGAGGCCGTGGCGTCCGGCGCGCTGCCGCCCGTCGCAGAGCGCCTGCCGGATGTGCCGAAGCTGGTCAAGGAGGCCGCCGACGAGTATCTGACGTACGAGGTCGGCAACTACGGTGGCACGCTCCGACTGATCACGCCGTCGGTTGCGTGGAGCTCCGACTGCTTCATCGGCCTGAACGAAGCGCTTCTGTCCATGTCCTCGTCCGCCAGCGACGAGATATTGCCCAACATCCTCGAATCCTACGAGGCGAACGAGGACAACACCGTTTTCACCTTCAAGCTGCGCGGCGGCCTCAAGTGGTCCGACGGGACGGAGGTGACGATGGAGGACTTCGCCTTCGCCATCAACGATTTCGTGTTCAACGAGGCGCTCAACCCTGTCGTCGCGGCTTACATGAGGGACGGCGGCTCGTCCGCGGGCGATCCGTTCACATTCGCCGTGATCGACGATGAAACCTTCTCCCTCTCGTTCAAGGCGAGCTACGGCGGCTTCCTCGTACACCTCTCGGTCAATGGCTGGAAGGGCTACACGGAGCTTCTCAAGCCCGCAGAATACCTGAAACCCTTCCACGTGGACTACGCGGAGGAGATCCACGGCTCCCTTGAGGCGTACTACGACTTCATCGCGCCGTATGCCGCCGCGCTGGGCTACGACGATCCGACCGCCGAGGGCGTGTGGACCTACGTGTTCAACGCGATCGACATGACGAACTGGGAGATTCCAGACCCCGCCGACTTCCTCGCGACTAAGACGTTCCCGGGCCTTCTCGAAAAGAACATGCCCGTCCTCTACGGCTGGGTGATGGAATCGGATGAGAACGGCGTCATCACCTACGCGCGCAATCCTTACTATTTCAAGGTGGATGCGGCGGGCCAGCAGCTTCCCTACATCGACTACGTGACCACGACGCTCGTCGAGAACGCCGAGATGGTGCAGCTCAAGACCATCACGGGCGAATGCGACTTTTTGCGCGAGGCGGCGTCCATCGACAACCTCTCGCTCTATCGCGAGAATGCCGAGACCGCGCGCATCGCCGCCTACATCACCAGCAACCATGGAAATCCGATGCCCATCTACGTTAACGCCACCTACGGGCTGAATCCCGACGGCTCCGTCAAGGACGACGACGCCTCGAAGGCGTGGCAGGAAGTCGTGACGGACCGGCGCTTCCTCGACGCCATCACCATCGCGATCGATGCGGACGAGATCAGCGAGGCCGTGTATAAGGGCTTCACCGTGCGCAGCGAATACTTCGCGTGCGACCATGACATCGACGGCGCGAACGCGCTGCTCGACGAGATGGGCATGAAGGATTTGGACGGCGACGGCTATCGTGAGACGCCGAGCGGCCTCCCGTTCCAGTGGCAGTTCTGGAACAGCGGCAGCGAGAGCAACACCTACTGGGTACCGATGGCGGAGCTGCTCGTCGAATTCTGGCGCGAGATCGGGTTGAACGCCTCGGTGTACACGACTGCGGGCTCTCTGCTGGCGACCTCCGTCGAGGCCAACGAGGTGCCGATGGTCTTCGCGTACAGCGACGCTGCAACGACCTGGTGGATCAACGATTGGGGCATCGGATACTGGGCGCCCCTTTGGAGCAGCTGGGTCAAAGCGGGCGGCCTGAGCGGCGCGGCGCTCGATCCCGGCCAGTACCTTGAGCCTCCGCAGGAGGTCAAGGACTTCCTCCTGATGACGGAGTCCCTCCTGACCGTCGACGCGGGCACGGCCGTGAACGAGGTTTATCCCTCGGTGCGAAAGGCCATGGCCGACATGAAGTACCTCATCACGCCGTTCTACTCCATGGACGTGTGCGTCGTGATCAACTCCGACATCGGGAACGTGCCGTCCGGCGGCATCGCCATCGGCTGGGGATTCCTGTTCGAGCAGTTCTACTACAAGAGCCAGCAGAACTGATCGGAAAGAACGCGAAGGGGCGTCTGTCATTCGAGGCAGACGCCCTTTTTATGCACAATACAGCTCATCAGCCCGGGCGCGGCGCAACCCGGTCTCCCCGAAGGCGCCGCGGATGTTGCTATTCCCGGTTGGACCGACTATAATAACAAAGAAATGAGGAATGGAGCGGCCCAATGACATATCGGATTGGTATTTGCGACGACAACGAATGGGACATTCGGTATCTGACATCGCTGGTGAACGCGTGGGCCGGCAGCCGCTCGGTTCAGGCGCGCATCCTCTCGTTCCCTTCCGCCGATTCCTTCCTGTTTCATTCTGCGGAGGATCGGGCTTTTGATATACTGCTTCTGGATATTGAGATGGACGGCATGGACGGTGTCGCGCTCGCAAAGACCATCCGGATGCGTGACGAGGCCGTTCAGATTGTCTTTGTCACCGGATATGCGGAATACATCGCCGAAGGATACGAGGTTTCCGCGCTTCATTACCTCATGAAGCCCGTGGATGCCGGGAAGCTGTCCGCCGCGCTCGACAGGGCGGTCCGCCGTCTCGGCAAGGGCGACAGGGCCGTCGTTTTTCCGGCGAATGGGGGCGCGGCGCGCGCCGCGGCAAGCGAAGTCGTTTCGGTCGAATCCTTCGCCCATTCCTGTGTCGTTACGACTCTGAGGGACCGACTCGAGGTGAAGGCCGGTATTTCCGAAATGGAGAGGCTGCTCGGCGAAGGGTTCGTCCGGTGCCACCGCTCCTACATCGTCGGGATCAAACACATTCGCAGCATTTCCAGAACGGACGTCGCGCTCGACGACGGACGGAAAATCCCCCTGTCGCGCGGCAATTACAACGCGGTGAATCGGGCGTTCATCCGCTATTTCAGAGGTGACTGACATGGGGCTTGTGAGTCTGCTCTTCGGGCGCATGATCGAACGCCGCATCGGGGAGTACCAGAGCGGCCTCATCGAGAAGCACTGCGACGAGGTCGAGAACATCTATCGAACCATGCGCGGCTGGCGGCACGATTACCATAACCACATACAGACATTGCTCGCCCTCTGCGGCGACGCGGAGCGGACGCGGGAATACCTTCTTCGGCTGAACGACGATTTGACGCAGGTCGATACCGTCCTCAAGACCGGCAACGTGATGGTGGACGCGATCCTCAACAGCAAGCTGTCGCTCATCAGATCGCGCGGGATCGCCATCAGCGCGAAGGCGGTCGTGCCGCCGAAACTTGCCGTCTCGCAGATCGACCTGTGCGTCGTCGTGGGGAACCTGCTGGACAACGCCATGGAGGCGTGCATGAGGCTGCGGGAGGGCGACGGGCGGTTCGTCCGCGTGTTTCTCGGCATCCTGAAGGGGCAGCTCTATCTCTCGGTATCCAATTCCGTAGGCGAAGTGCGAAAGTCGGGAAAGGCGTACCGATCCGCAAAGGGGAGCGCTGGTCACGGCTTCGGGCTCGCGCGCGTGGACCGGATTGTCCAGAAATACGGCGGCTACGTCAACCGCCAGAGCGAGGAAGGGGTGTTCGCGACGGAAGTCCTGCTGCCGTTATGATGCGATTCGTGCAAAATGCCGACCGTTCGTGCGAAAAACGACATTCGGACGGCGCTTTCTGATACCATGGCGGCGGAGGTGGGGCGGATGAAAACGGCGAAAAATCGATCCAATGAGCTGGGCGTCAGGGAATATTCGGTCGGGAAGAACGCCCAGTTTTGCCTGAAAAGCACGCTGAACTGCTATCCGCCGCTTCTGGCGTGGTGCGGCATGGCGTCGCTTGCGGGCGTCCTTCTACCGGTTCTCGCGACGTTTCTGCCGAAGGCCGTGATCGAAGAGATCACGGGTGGCGGCACCTTGCGCGGCCTCATTTTCGTTACCCTGATCTTCACGCTGCCCATCGCGCTTCTCTCGGGTTGCAAGCGGTTCGCGGACAAGCAGATCTCCCACCACAAGTACAAGATGAACACCCATTATACGCGCATGGTCGCGCGCAAGGGAATGACGACCGATTACCGTAATCAGGAGAGCCAGCGGTTCAGGCAGCTGATGAGCGAGAGCTTTTCCAGCTGCAACGGTCATTTTTCGCCGATGACGCAGATTTACGACGTGGGAATCGCGCTTATTTCAAACGCGCTCGGGTTTGTCGTCTATTTTGGAATTCTGGTGCAGTTGAATGTCCTCGTAATCCTGTTTCTGATCGCGACGACGCTCGTCAGTACTTTTTTGAACAGGCGCATCGTCAGGTGGGCGGCCGAGAACAATCGGGAGAAGATCGGCTACGGGCAGCGGACCCATTACATCAACGGCATAGCCGGCGATCTGCGCTCCGCAAAGGACATTCGGCTCTACGACATGGCCGGATGGTTCCAAGGCGTCTACGAAGAGAACCTCAAGGGGCTGTCGGGCTGGTACGGGCGCTACGCCGCGAAGGTATACGGCGTGTCCGCGGCCGATAGCGGACTGTCGCTGCTCCGAGAGGGCGTCGCGTATGCATATCTTCTGTTTCTTGTGCTGGACCGGCGGATCGGCGTAGCGGATTTCGTTCTGTATTTCGGCGTGATTACCGGCTTCTCCCTGTGGCTCGGCGGGATTCTCGAGCAAATCAACGCGCTTCACCGGATCAACCTTTCCTTCAATTATCTTCGCGCGTATCTGGAATACCCGGAAACCTACAAAAGGGAGGGCGGCGTCAAGACGGACGCGCGCCGGGCGTTTCCCGGAACCATCGAGCTGAAAAACGTGCGTTATCGGTACGAGGGCGCGGCAACGGACGCGCTCAGGGGGATCAGCCTGACGATTCGTCCCGGGGAACACATCGCCGTCGTCGGGCTCAACGGCGCGGGCAAGACCACGCTCGTCAAGCTGATCTGCGGGCTGGTCGACCCGACCGAGGGAGTCGTTCTGTACGACGGCATCGACGCAAGGGAGTACGACCGCCGCGACTACTACAAGCTGTTTTCCGCGGTGTTTCAGCAGTTTTCCATCCTGCCCGTGACGATCCGCGAGATCGTCTCGGAGGCGGTCGACGATATCGACGAAGAAAAGGTTGCGCTTTGCCTGCGCCACGCGGGGCTGTGGGAGAAGGTCGCGGCGCTCCCCAAGGGGACAAAGAGCGAATTCGGCAAAGCGATCCATGACGACGGGGTCGAGTTCTCGGGCGGAGAGACACAGAAGCTTTTGCTCGCCCGCGCGCTTTACAAGGCCGCGCCGGTGATGGTCCTCGACGAGCCGACCGCCGCGCTCGACCCGATCGCCGAAAGCAGGCTATACGAAACCTACGACGAGATCATGCGCGAACAGTCTACGGTCTTCATTTCGCACAGGCTCGCTTCCACGCGCTTTTGCAGTCGCATCCTCCTGATCGAGGGCGGAGAGGTGATCGAGGAGGGGACGCACGAAAAACTGCTTCTTCAGAAGGGGCGGTATTTCGAGCTGTTTGAGACACAGGCGAAATATTACCGGGAGCATCCTGAAGGGGAGGCGGTGGCGCTATGCGTGAAAGACTGACGATCAAAGCGCGCGCCCGGCTCACCGCGCGCGGATTTGGCGTTCTGAACAAGTACTGCCCGGGACTTGCGCGGGGAAAGGCGCTGTCGGCGCTCGTGTCGGCGCTTCAGCCGTTCGCGTCGATCTGGTTTTCCGCGCGGATCATCGGCGAAATTTCCGGCGCGCGCAGGATTCATAGACTGGTCGCATATGTCTGTGCCGTCATTCTCGCGAACTTTCTGGCGTTCCTGCTGCGAAGCGCCATCGACCGGATCACGAACGAAAAGGAATCACAGATGTGGGGCTTTTTTGGGAAGATATTCGCCGACAAGCAGATGTCCATGGACTACGCCGACCTGGAGCGCGCGGAAATCCAGTATCAAAGAAAGCTGGCCGAGGAAGACCTCTATATGTTTGGAAACGGACTGGCCCAGCTCGTCTGGGGCACCGCGGGCCTTGTGAGCGCCTCGGTCAGCATCTTCGTTTCCATTTCCATGACGGCGACGCTGTTCACGCGCAGATCAGGGAATGCCGTGGCCGATTCGCCTCTTTGGGCGGTCGCGCTTCTCGCCTGCGTCCTGCTCGGGGGCTTGAGCAATTCGCGGGCGACCGTGCGCGAAAACCGAATCTTTGAAAAGTGGTGCGAGGGGCTTGTTTGGTTCAACCGCGCAAATCAGTTCTTCGGGCGCGACCTTTACATGAGCCCCGAGCGCGCGAAGGACGTGCGCATCTACGGGCAGGAGGCCTCCGCCGATCGCGCGTTCGGCAGGCTTCATCAGCACCATGTGGAGAGCGCCGGTCCGATCCTGAAAATGTCCGCCTACCCATCGCTCGCGGTGCTGGTGATCGGCGTCGGCAACGCGGCGTGCTATCTCTTTGTGGTCATCAAGGCGTTCCTCGGTGCATTCGGCGTGGGCAGCATCGTGCAGTATGTGGGCGTGCTTTCGCGCCTTGGCGAAGGGGTGCAGGAGATGCTGTACATTCTCGCCGACAACGAGGTCTACTGTTCGCATCTGAGAGGGTTGTTTCGCTACCTCGACATCCCGAACCGCAAATATCAGGGAACCCTCCCCGTCGAAAAGCGCGCGTTCTGCGCGGGCGGCGACAACGACTACGAAATCGAATTCCGGGACGTGTCGTTCCGGTATCCGGGGTCGGAGGCGTACGCGCTCGATCATGTGTCGATGAAGCTCCGCATCGGAAAGCGGCTCGCGGTCGTTGGACAGAACGGAAGCGGAAAGACGACCTTCATCAAGCTCCTCTGCCGGCTGTACGACCCGACGGAGGGCGCGATCCTGCTCAACGGGATCGACATCAGGAAGTATGACTACAACGAGTACATGGATCTCTTTTCGGTCGTCTTTCAGGATTTCCGGTTGTTTGCCTTCCAGCTCGGCCAGAACGTCGCGGCGAGCACCGACTACGACCGCGAGCGCGTCGAGGCCTGCCTGAAGGAAGCCGGGTTCGGCGACCGCCTGCGCCAACTGCCGGACGGCGCGCAGACCTGCCTCTACAAGGACTTTGACGAGGAGGGCGTCGAGATCTCCGGCGGCGAGGCGCAGAAGATCGCACTCGCACGCGCGCTTTACAAGGGCACGGCGAACCGGTCGGATTGCCGGTTCGATCGGCGCGGCCGAGAAGCGGGCTGGGATGTCTCCGGCGAACCGACCTCGCCCTTTATCATTCTCGACGAACCGACCGCCGCGCTCGACCCGATCGCCGAGTACGAGATCTATTCCAAGTTTAGCGGTATCGTCGGCGGCAGAACGGCCATATACATCAGCCATCGCCTCTCGAGCTGCCGCTTCTGCGACGACATCGCCGTATTTCACGAGGGCAGACTGATCCAACGCGGCGCTCACGACGCGCTGGTCGCGGATGAGGGCGGCAAATATCATGCGCTGTGGAATGCGCAGGCGCAGTATTATCGCGCAGGCGCGTGAGCGCGAGGCCGGGGTCCCGACTGTTTTGCGTCATCGCCTGATTTGCTTCAGCACTTCTTCGACCATCGCAAGCCCCATCGCGTCGGCCTCCCGAAACCGCCTGACGCAGTCGGCCATCCGTCCCCGGACCTCCGGATTTTTGAAGATTTCGATATCGACCGGGTCCCCCACTTCGGTTCCGTATCCGGCATCCCTGCTTCCCATGATTTCACTGGCGCGCCAGAAGTGGTCGTCCAAAGCTTGCAGCTCGTTTCCCGCTTCAGGGAAGTATTCCTTTGCCTGCCGAAAGAAGTTCATCACGCAATAACGGCGCTCGGCCATGTTGCACCACGTGCTGTCATGGGCGCGGCATATGAATTCCCACGCGGCGTCGTCGCTCGCATCCTCGGCGAACGGGCCGTGCTCGCCACCCGGAACGATACGGGTGCGCCTTACCTCGGCGATCATTTCCTCCACACGCAGGCGCAAAAACGCTTCCCATTCGTCGGAAAAATGCCGCTTTTCTCCCCGGATGTTGGATTCGAGGCAGGAGCGGATCTGGCGAATCCCCTCGAGGTAAATGTCCGCAGGCGACGGTGTTTTTTCTCGCGCTCCGGCCATGAATAGCGAAGCGCCGTCATGATACCAGCCTGAGATTTCCTCGATTTGCGGGCGCGCGTTGTTCTCCGTATCCATGAAATAGGGAAGATGGTGGTAGATCACCAGAACATTCCCGCAGTCCCGATAGCCGATGACGACGCTTCCCCACCAGCGGCTTTCCTGCGGCAGAATGACCGGTTGTTTAAGGCGATAAAGCGCGTATCGGATCGCCTGCTTCATATCCGACTCCCTCATGAAGTCATCCTGATCGGGATCGGCGGAAAACGTGCGGCACCCCGGAAACCCAACCGTCCTCCAGAAAAGCTCCACGCGCTCCTTTGAAAACAGGTTCGACGGCTCCATGGCATGGCCGGAGAGGACGTCTGCGATCGTGTAGCTTCTGTCCCTGCACCAGTCGCCGTCATACAGAAAGCCGTATCCTTGTCCGGTATAGTCGAGGAAATGTGAAAACTCATTGGCAAACGGCACGTATGCCGGGCCGTAATGCCTGATTTCGGGCGGGATGGCGGTCGATTGATTCGGCAAAATAAAGTCTTCCGGGTAAGCAGACTCCCGTTGCGCCTGTTCTGCGGTTTTCAGGATTTCCGGCCTTTTCGGACCGTACCCTTCCGGCTTTTCTGCGGGGATGGTTTGGGCGGCACCCGTGTGATTCTTGTCTTTTTTCATTAGGCAGGCGAAGGTTTCGCCATCCATCCTCTTGAGCCGTTCCACATATGCCGCGACTTTTTCCCGGACGGCGCGTTCGCGCAGCATCGAAAAATCGGTGATCGCGGGATCGACGCACTCGTTCATATGGAGCTGGCTCCGCTCGCTTCCCGGGAAACATTCCCCAAAGCGATCGAGCGCCGTGACGGCGGCCTCGCTCACGACGCCGGGGAACTGACGACCCAGGCGTTTGAGGTATTCGCGCAGATTCGCGCGGTAATAGTCCAAAAGCAAAAGGCCGCAGGGCTTCAGGAACGCTTCCTGATGGGACAACTCAGCCCATTCGGCATCGTCCAGAAGCCAATCCCTCATTCTGTCAAACGAGGAGGCGCCCATGGCGTATTCCATTTTCTGGGATTCGACCATGCGCATCCCAGAGAATAAATCTGCCGATTCCATGATGTGGCGGTATGCTTCCGCCCCCGACAGCCGGGCGCGGGTTTTCTCCCCGACCACGACGATCCCGTAGCAGGTCTCATACCATGCCTCGGTGGCATAATCGTGATCCGCCGTATCATAGCCGTCGGGAGAACCCTCCGGCGTCCAGAACGCGCGCAGGGATAGGCCGTCGCCGCCCTTGTAGTACCCGGTGATCAGGCAGGCAAAGTTTTGATGCGTGAACCCGAAGCCGACCACAGGACGACCGGCGTCAATTGATTTTTTGATTTTCGCGATGTAGAAATCCTTCGCGTACCGGCGCGGTGAGACGGAGATATCCGGCTCATACAGATACTCGTACTCATACCCCAAGGCGGCGAAGGTCCGGCGCGGGATTTCGGGGATGATGCTGACTTCGTCGCAGTTGGATGCTTCTCGCCACGGGAAGCAGAGCCCCGCGCCGCTGAGAGCGAACAGTTCGTCCTGGCAGATAGGATCATGCAAAAAATCCATCAGGCGCATGACCGTGCCGATGAAGCAGACCGGAGACGGGTCGCCGTATCGCATGGGAGGAATGCCCGGCAGCGCGTTTTCGGAAGCTCCGTTCTCCTTCTGATTTGCCGTCGCTCGTTTTGCCGCGCTCAAAATCTCCGGCCTTTTCGGTCCGTAGCTCTCGGGCGAATCCGCGAATATACCGATCTGTTCCGCGATCTCGAGTTCAAGGGTGCGGCACCTTTTCAGAAGGTGGATCAAAAGGCTCCGCCGCTCGTTGTTGGTCATGGCAAGGATCTCGGGCTTCGAGCGTTCGTTTTCAAACCCGATCTGGGCCGCCTCCACGGCCAAATCCTTCAGCCGCCCGCACAGATCGGCGGCACGGGACAGAGTATCACTACCGTTCATCTCCGCGTACTGCTTCAGGAATTTGTGGAGCTGCAAACGGTTTTCGTACAGCGCGATGAAGTGAGGAAACACGGGCGAGGCGAAGTAGAAGGCCTCGCCTTGTTCGGCGTTCGCCTGTTCGAGCTGGCGTACCCACTCGTCGTAAATCGCCTGTCCGTAGCCGAAATGCACGCGCGCAAGGTCCATGGCGGGCGGCGCCTCCACCTGCGTCAGCATGCGGCGCCCTTCGAGGAGCGCTTTCCGGTAGAGGGTTTCCCGGTCGAGCTTCTCGCCGTCCGGCGCATAAACGGTGATACCGCCGGGCTTTTCTCCGTTTTTCCGAAACAGATTCGCGTCGGAAAGGCGTTGGGTCAACTCCTTGAGCTCCGTGGGATGATCGAAGTCGTATGCGTTATTTTGCATATCGTTTCCGTGCTCGAATAAATGGCCGAGCAGCACGTCTCCGCCGTCCCGATATCCCCAGATCAAATAATCGAAGGGGCCATTGCCCTCGTCAATGTGAACGAGATTCCCGCGGACGATCTGCGCCATGATCGCCCTGATGATTTCATCCGTCGAACGGTTGCCTATCGACATGGGGCGTGAGGTAAGTCCATAAACTGCCATGCTTGGCGCATCTTCCGGCAGGCAAAAGAAGAGCCCGAACGCGTGCCCGGTCAGCACGTTATGAACGGCGTATTCCATGTCGTCGTTGACGAGCGCGCCGCTCCCGTCGCGCCTTCCGGTTCTGCCGTAAAAGAGCCCCAGCGCGCCGTAAACGGCGGGTTCCACGTTGCTGTAGGGCCATCTTTCGCCGCTGTACATCGCGACGCGGTCCTTGGGCCGAAGGACGCATTCGACTGGCAAATCATCGCCTTGCGTGCTCCGCAAAGCGTTTTTGGCCACGCTTAGGATTTCCGGCCTCTTGGGTTGATAGCTCTCCGGTTCGCTGTGACTCGGATTTCTGATCGCCTCACTCATCATTCTTCGCCCCCGTCTCGTTTTTCTTGATAATAACAGAAAAAGGCGCTGCCCGTCTTATCATTTCTTCTCAATATGAATGGGGCAGTACATCCGAATGCGCGGATTTTCGAAGCTCTCGGACGCGTCGTACACCGCGAAAAGGCAGCGCTCGTCGGCAGCCAGGCCGTTTTCCCGCGCGAATGACGACAGGGTTTCGGCATATCGATCGTAGTCGCCCATGACGCCGCTTTCCAGCATCAGGTAGTCGGCCCGATCCGTCGCGAGGATCTCTATGCCCTCTGCGCCGACGATGGGGATGGGGCCATTTGCGAGGACGCCGCACGCGCAGGCGTTCGCCTCCTTGCGCAGGTAAAACGCCCTCGACGCCCTGAGCGTCTCGGGATCGTGCGTCGCGAGGAAACCAATCGCCGCCTCGGACGCGATCCGCTCGGCATCCTGCCCCTCGCTGCGCGCGACGAGGAAGCGCAGCCCCGGATTGGGGATCAGGCTGATTTTCGTCTCCAGATTCCGCCTGCGGATGGGGAGATAGAGCCTGAGCTTCGCGGGGCGGCCGTTTTTGAGGATGTATTCCTCAAAATGCGGCTCACCCGTATACTCGAACATGCTGTTCTGCAGCCATTCGGTGTAGAGGTAGTCCCACGCGGCGCCGATTTTGTCCGCGTCGTTTTCAACCGTTGTCGAGGCGAACAGGGCGGCGGCACCCGGCGCGTCGCACGATCGCTCAAAGCCGAACGGGCGCAGTGCGCCGAGGTCGTTTACACCGGTCAAGAACAGCGCATAGAAAAACCTGTCGCCCGACTTCTCTGCGTTTCTGCCGAAAATCCGCCCGCCGTAATCCGGCAACGCGCGCAAAAGCGCGGCGACTGCCAGGTTCTCGATGTTTTTGGGGCTTGCGTGGGAATACAGCACGCATCGGGCGCGCGGAATCGTTTCGCCCGACACGCGCACCGGGTGCGGGGGTCTGCCGCTCCAAGGGGGAAAGAAGTAATACGTGTCGCCGCGCCGATAGTCGGACAGCGTGAGGCCAAGCGTCTCTCTGGCCGCGCGGCACAGTGCCTGATGGGAGGAATAGCCGCATTGGAAGGCGATGTGCGCAAATCCCATGTCGGACGCCTTGGCGAGCGCGAGCGCGTTTGAGAGCCGCCGCTTGCGGACGTACTCCTTGACGGTGTGTCCGGTCAGGCTGTAGAAGTCGCGGTAAAGCTGGGCACAGGAAATCGAACCGACGGCTGAGAGCAGCGCGGTGTCGATTTTCTCGGCCATATTGCGTTCTATATAGCGAAAGATGTTGTTGGGATATCCGGTCTGATCGATCGCATCGCGCATCGTTCCGTTTCCCTCCCCATCAGCGCGCGAGGGAATTCCTTCGTTTCGCAACCCTAATATATCACCATGCGCGCCGCGTTACAAGACGAAGATTTCCGCCTGCGACATCCCCCGCATTCCGCAATCGGACGAGGCGCGTACCTTCCCGCCGCGGCGGTGCAGATCTCAACAGCATTCTTCCTGGGAAGGCGTTGTTCAGTCGAACGATCGACGAGACAAACGCGGCGAAGAAGAGCGGACGAGGAAAACGAAGGATAGAAGCATATAGGGAATGAAGCGCAAGCGCATTCGGGCTTGTTGCCGACCGATGGGCGGGGTTCTTTCCGCGCGAGATTTCAGATATGATGCTACGAGGTGATGCGCGTGCGGATCGATATGACGGGGGGAAGCCCGCTGAAGCGAATCCTGGCGTTCAGTGCGCCGCTCTTGGCGGGCAGCGTCTTGATGCAGTTCACGAACCTCCTGGACAGCCTGATCATTGGTCGGATCGCCGGGGTGAAGGCGTTTGCCGGAATTGCATCCGCAGCGCCTGTGGCATTCCTCGCGATGGGTTTTTTGATGGGCTTCTGTGCGGGATTTCTGATCCCCATCGCGCTCGCCGTGGGCGCGAACGACCGGGAAAAGGCGGACCGATATGCATGCGCGGCGCTTTTGACAAGCCTGTGCCTGTCCGTCGTAGTCGCCATCCCCGCCGCGGCGCTCTCGGGCAAAATGATCGCGCTGGCGGGCACGCCTGCTGACATCGCGGGGGACGCCGCGAAGTACCTCAGGGTCGTGCTGATGGGATTTCCGATTCCGCTTGTCATGATGACGCTCTCGGGGATCCTGCGCGCGGAGGGCGACACCAGGACGCCGTTTTTCTTTCAGGCGCTGGGGATGCTTTTGCACATTGTTCTGGACGTCGTGTTCCTGATCTTTTTCAGAATGGGCGTCGTCGGTGCGGCGCTTGCGGCCCTGTGCGCGCATATGACCGCAGCGGCTCTGTGTCTGAGGCGCGTGCTGCGCACGCGGCCGGGCATCCTGCGCGGACTTTGGCATGTGCCACAGCTGGATGTTCTCAAGCGTCTGATTGCGATGGGCGTACTGCTCGGACTTACGAGCCTCATCGCATCCGCCGGCTCGGCGGCGTTTCAGTACGCGATCAACACATTGGGGAGCGATACCGTCGCGGCCGTCGCGATGGCCGACCGGCTGTTCGCGCTCGGCGTGATGCCCGTAATGGTGCTGGGCGGCGCGGCCGAGGTGTTCAGCGGACAAAATTACGGTGCGAACCGCATTGGACGGATTCGCACCGGTGTGGTGAGGCTGTTCCTGTTTATGACCGGGGTGTTTTGGCCGATCGCCGCGATCATGGCCGGGGGCAGCGGGCGGTTTTTGCCTCTGCTGTTTGGCGACGCGGCGCTGGAACTGACTCCGCTCGCGGGGCGATACCTCCTGTGGTGCGCCGTCGCCCTGCCGCTTCAGGTCGTCGGTTCCATCCTAAAAAACGTCCTGCAGGGGATCGGCATGCCCGGGAAGGCGCTCATCGCCTCCGTGTACGAGTTGCTGGTCAGGCTGGCGTGCGCGCTCTGGGGCGTAAGGGCCTTCGGGTTTGCGGCAATCTGCGCGGCGAATCCCGTCGGCTGGGCGCTCTCCGCGCTGGCGCTGACGGTGCGCTGTCAGGCGGAATTTCGGCGTGCCGCGCCGGAGGAAGCGGTCCGCGTTCGGCCGCTCGGCGGACTTCCAATCTGATTTCACCTCGCGGCCCGAACGGCTCTTGGGGTGTCGTTCCATGGATGTGAATCGGATGTTTCCTCGTCAGCTCGCCGAGTCCTGTTCGCCCTGCGCGATCCGGCTCGTCTGGCGCTGGGCGATGACGAGGTTATAGTAGATGCCCCGCTTGCGCAGGAGCTCCATGTGGGTGCCGGATTCCGCCACCTTGCCCTTGTCGAGCACGATCAGCCGGTCGGCGCTGCGCAGCGTCGAGAGCCTGTGGGCGATGGCGACGGTCGTGCGCCCCTTTGTGAGGTTCGAAAGGCTCTCCTGAATCGACGATTCGGTTTCGACGTCCAGCGAGCTCGTCGCTTCGTCGAGGATCAGGATATCGGGATTTTTGATGATCGCCCGCGCGATGGAGATGCGCTGCCGCTCCCCGCCGGAGATGGAGTATCCGCCTTCGCCGAGCACGGTATTGTATCCGTCTGCCGTCTGCATGATGAAATCGTGCGCGTTGGCGGCTTTGCAGGCGGCGATGACCTCCTCGGGCGTGGCGTCCGTCTTTCCGTAGGCAACGTTTTCGTAGATGGTGCCCGCGAACAGGAACGAGTCCTGAAACACTACGCCGATGTTCTCGTGAAGGTGCCGGGGCGACATATCCCGAAGGTCGGTATTGTTGATACGGATGCTGCCCACATTCGGGTCGTAGAGCCGCATGATCATGTTGATGAGGGTCGACTTGCCGACGCCCGAGCGGCCGACGATCCCCACCATCTCGCCGGGCCTGATGTCGAGGCTGATGTCCTTCAAAACCGGCTCGTAGGATTTGTAGCCAAACGTCACGCCGTCAAACGACACGCCGCCTGAGATCGGCACATTGCTGGGATTCTTTCCCTCGGCGATGTCCGGTTCCTCGTCGAGGATCTCGAATACCTTGACCATCGATGTCATGGCGTCCGCGAGCCAGCGCGGGAAGGACACCAGCCACCGAAGCGGCGCGTAGATGTAGCCGATGTACATCACAAACTGCACCAGCACGCCCAGGCTCAGATCTTCCGCCATGATCGCGCGCCCGCCGAAGTACAGAACCAGGAACTCGCCGATGCCGGTGAAGAAGGTGAGGCTCGGAAACAGGAGCGACCACAGCGCTTCGTTGTCGGAGGATACCTGCGCCAGTTCCCGCGTGGCCTTGGAGAACTTCGCGATCTCCCGGTCTTCGTTTCCGAAGGATTTTACGGTGCGGATGCCCTTGATGATGTCGTGCAGGATCGACTGGCACTGAGAGTTTTTGCGCCACTGGCGCTCGTAGCGGTTGCGGATGAACTTCCAGAAGCGCGAGAGCACGATCATCACGATCGGAACCGGCAGAAACACCAGGAGCGTAAGCTTCCAGTTCGTTGCGAGCAGAATCACCATCACCACAAAAAACAGGATGATCTGCTCCGCCGCCCAGCGTCCGCCGTCCGACAGGAAATCCTTGATGGTGGTCGTATCCTCCATGATGCGCCGGATCATGTCGCCCGGCGTGCGCTTGGCGAGCGATGCCATCGAGAGTTTCTGAACCTTCGCGTACGTCATGCTCCTCAGGTCGTTCGCGAAGGCGACCGTCGCACGGTTGAACACGCGGGAGTTCAGGATGAAGATCGCTTCGCCCAGCGTCCGCGCCAGGAGCATCGCCCCGGCCAAGATCAGGATGTCCCTGAACGTACCCGTCATCGGCTCCAGGTAGTCGTCGATCAGGAAGCGGTTGAAAAGCGGCACCAGTATGTAGAGGATGGACGAGACGGTCAGGAACACCTGCGCCACGAGCAGCTTTTTCCGGTACGGCTTCATGAGAGACAGCGCCCGCTTTACGACGCCCATCCTGTTGTAGCAGAACAGGCACACCTTCATGCCCTCGACGAGCGGGCGGCCGCACGTTTCGCAGACCTGCGCTTCCTTTTCCTCCGGGATCACCGCAATCCCGGTCTGCGCGTAGTAGTTGACGAGCTTACAGAACTCGCCCGCCTCCTTGAGCGCCGACATGGAGAACCGGCAGAGCACCCGCTCCGTCTTGTCCTTCATGGCCGCGAAGACGAGCCCGCAGCCGACGCCCGCGATGACGGAGGCCTCCTCCACGTCGCCGGCCGAGAGGCTCAGATCCTCCGCGCCGTTCTGAACGCGGGTGATCATGCCGCGCTCGTCGAAGCGTAGCTCGCCCGTAACGGGCCTCATCTTCAGATCCAGATCAAATAGAAACGAATGTGATTTCAACATACCATCTCCTCGCGCGCGGCTGCGCGCGCATCAGAATAGGTAGGGCTCGAGCCGCTTCAGGCTCTTCTTGTCGAGCTCCTTGAGCGAGTTCACGATGTACCGGTTGCCGTCGACGTCGAATATGATCAGCCGGTCCTCGCCCAGCATGCGGATATTCTTGTTCACGTCCTTGACCGCGCAGGTCTTTGCGATGTGGCCCGCCTGTCCTTCGATGACGAGCTCCATGTAGACGTATCCGAGCTTGTCCCTGACGGACTTGATTTCGTGCACCGTCGGACAGTAATACCTGCGACCCAGCTCCTCCAGCACGATCTCAAGCGCCTCGCCCTTCATTTCCGCTAGGTCGGGAATGATGCCGATCTCCTTGTTTTCGTGATCGGCCACGGAGATATAGCGCATTGGGTCGCCCAGGGGCAGCGCGCGCCGGAGGCTGATGCGCTTATAATCCTTGCCTGCGTACCTGAGTCCCGTGAAGCCGCCCTCCGTGCGGTAGAAAACCGCGTCCTTCAGGTTCAGAATGCCGATGTCAATCGCGTCCGCCAGGCTGGCTGCCGTGCTCTGCGCATGTGTTTCCATAAAAGATCCTCCCAAACGGTATTGTCAGGCTTCCATGCTGATAACCTTGAGCCCCTCCATCTGGATGGTATAGAGCTTGTGGTATTCGCCCTTTTTCGCGATGAGCTGCGCGTGCGTGCCGCTCTCGACGACCTTGCCGTCGCCGATCACGGCGAGCATGTCCGCGTCGCGCAGGGTCGAGAGCCGGTGGGCGATGGCGATGGTCGTCCGCCCGCTCTGAAGCTTCGTCAGCGCGCGCTGGATGTTCCCCTCGGTTTCGGTATCCATGGCCGCGGTCGCCTCATCCAGAATGAGAATTTTCGGGTTTTGGATGATGGTGCGCGCGATGGACAGCCGCTGCTTTTCGCCGCCCGAGAGGTCCTGCCCGCCCGCGCCCACACGGGTCTCGTAGCCGTCGGGCAGGCCCATGATGAAGTCGTGGGCCGAGGCGGCCTTCGCCGCGCGGATCACGTCCTCGATGGAAGCATCCGGCTGCGCATAGCGGATGTTGTCCGCGATGGTGCCGATGAAGAGGTAGATGTCCTGCGAGACGATGCCGATGTTCCTGCGCAGCATCTCGAGCGAAAGATCCTTGACGTTCACACCGTCGATGAGGATGCTTCCCTGCGTCACGTCGTAGAGCCGCGCGATGAGGTTTGCAAGCGTCGACTTGCCCGCGCCGGTCTTCCCGACGATGCCGAGCATCTGTCCGGCGCCGACCGTGAGGTCGATGCCCTTCAGAATGGGCGTCGCGGGATCGTATTCGAACCAGACATCCTTTACCCGAATCTCGCCCCGCAGAGGACTCAGCGTCACCGGACTTTCGGGGTCGGTGACGTCGGGCTTCGCGTCGATGATCTCGAACACGCGCTGGGCCGCATCCACGCAGCGGGCCCACCAGTTGGACACCCACGACATGAACTCCAGGGGGCCGTACAGCATGTTGAGAAACGCGATGAAGGTCAGAAGCGTGCCAAGGCTGATCTCGCCGTCGAGCACCATCTTGCCGCCGATGGCCGTGACCGCCACCTGGCCAAGGAACATGAAAAGGTAGATGAGCGGGAAGGCCGTAAAGCCTACGTTCATCGAGGCCGTGTCCACGCCCGCGAGCTTGTTGCCCACATCGGTGAAGCGATCCGTCTCGTCGTCCTCCCGTGCGAAGGCTTTGATGACCCGCTGGCCGTTGATGGAGTCGCTGACCATGGCGTTGAGCTGCGATCCGTAGACCCAGTTTTTATGGTGGAAGCGGCGAAACACGCCCCAAAGGATCCGGAAGAGCACCACCGCAATGGGCAGGATGACAAAGCAGATCGCCGCCAGCTTCAGGCTGAGAAGGCACATCAGCGTGATAACCCCCGCGAAGGTGAACACGTTGACGATCACGTAAGGAAGGCCGTCCACGAAGAACCAGTAGATGTTCGTCGCGTCCCGGTTCACGCGGTTCATCAGCGCGCCCGTGCGCTTGGAGGTATAAAAGCCGACCGAGAGCTGCTGCATGGCCTTAAAGATCTTCAGCTTCAGGTCGTAAACGATCCAGGGCACCGTCCGGGACAGCACATAGCCGTAGAGCATATTGAGCCCCACGCCGATCGCCCGCACGAGAAAGATGATCGCGACGATCGCGAGCACCGCCCCGTAGTACCTCCCGCCCTCGACCAGCACGTCGTCGAAGAGGAGCTTCGTGCTCACATAGGGAGAAACCAGGGAGAACGCCGTGCCCGCCAGCATCACGGCGAGGATCACGGCCACCTTGAGCTTGTAGTCCTTAAAAAAAACCAGCAGACGCCGCGTGATCGACATCTTGTCCATGCACTTCGGGCAGAGCTTCCGCTCCGGCTCGGGATAGCGCGTGCCGCAGACGGGGCAGAACAGCTCCTCGTCGATCAGGATTTCGCGGAGCGCGTCCACGCCCTCTTTCAGATTTTTGACCGCTTTGACCATCCGCTCCACATAGGGGAGGAGGCCGATCGAGAACAGAAGAAGAACGCGCGCTTCGCCGTCCTTCTCCGCGTACAGCCTTCCGGTGGACAGCAGCTTTTCGCAGCTCAGCTCGCCCAGCTCCGACAGCGCGAAACTGTCTAGCCGCTCGGCGGCGTAGGCCGACACGATGCGCCTCGCCCCAGTCACCTTCACGACCTTTTCCTGACCGTAAAGGATGTGAAGATACGACTCATCCAGCGTGACGTACGCGTCCGAGTGGCCGCCGTCCAGGTCCATGTCCGTGTGGATCGCGTAGATCAGCTTTTCCGCGTTCAGCCCTTGAGCGGCGAAGGCGGAGATCATGTATTCCGGGACATGCCTCTTCATTGTCATTCCTCTCTCGTCAAAAAACGCGCCGGTGCCCTCCCGCCGCGCATGAAAAGGCGGCGGAGTGCAGACCCCGCCGCGCGTATGTTGCGCAGATTCCATCCTCATGGAATGCGCTTTGTATGTTCAGTCAGGCGTGGTTGCGATGACGCCGGAGCGCGAACTTCACCCAGTCACGCTCAATGCGCCATTTCATATGCAATTTTATGCTCCGTTGGTATTGCGCAACCTTGTCATGTCTGAACGCCTCCCGTCTGCGTAATGCTCCGCTCACACCATCGCCACATATATTACCATTACATAGATGCATTGTCAAGCGCTTGAAATAAATAGTTTTGCTTCAAAAAGACAATTGTTCGGCTTGCAACTTGATCTAGTTGTGTTGATTTCTTTCCGTTCCCTTATCTAGGTGGAAGGGCTGCCTATGCGTTCAATCTACGCATTGGGAGAGGGGCGACCTTCGCCATGATCTTGTTGTCGGCAACACCCACGGGTTTCAATCCACGCCCCTCGGGAGAGGGGCGACGCTCAACAAAGGCCCGAAGGAATGGCTTGGCCCGAACGTTTCAATCCACGCCCCTCGGGAGAGGGGCGACTTCAATTCATACGTTGATGCACAGCCCACAACTGTTTCAATCCACGCCCCTCGGGAGAGGGGCGACGAGTTTATCCCGCTTAGCACACAGCCAGAGTACGTTTCAATCCACGCCCCTCGGGAGAGGGGCGACCTGGTTTTCGGAGTGCAACCGCATTGAAGCCGAGTTTCAATCCACGCCCCTCGGGAGAGGGGCGACACTACACTAGATCGTGTGATTACGAATACTGCCCGTTTCAATCCACGCCCCTCGGGAGAGGGGCGACGCCCACGCTCGCCGGCGACGTCCCTCTGTATGGTTGTTTCAATCCACGCCCCTCGGGAGAGGGGCGACAACGGAACCGCATGCCGAATCGTTTGGGAAATAGTTTCAATCCACGCCCCTCGGGAGAGGGGCGACCATCGGCGATCCGAGCTTGACTAGCTTTTTGGCAAGTTTCAATCCACGCCCCTCGGGAGAGGGGCGACTGGTGGGTGCTTAAGGGGATGGTGTGCGATGGCTGTTTCAATCCACGCCCCTCGGGAGAGGGGCGACGCGGTGATCGCGGACTGCGCGAAGGAGGAAACCGTTTCAATCCACGCCCCTCGGGAGAGGGGCGACCACTTGACCACGAGGTGAGGCTTGTAACTACCCAGTTTCAATCCACGCCCCTCGGGAGAGGGGCGACAGGCGCGCGGCGTCATGTACGGCGTCAAAATGTAGTTTCAATCCACGCCCCTCGGGAGAGGGGCGACGGGGACAGGCGGTCGTATAGCCGTAAGCAACACTGGGGTTTCAATCCACGCCCCTCGGGAGAGGGGCGACGTACTTCTGCGCGCGGTGCGAGGAAGAACGGGAGTTTCAATCCACGCCCCTCGGGAGAGGGGCGACACTTCCTCGACTTCACGTCATTCACCGTCATTGCGTTTCAATCCACGCCCCTCGGGAGAGGGGCGACGTTTCTGAAACACGAACATTTAAACAGCTTGGGGTTTCAATCCACGCCCCTCGGGAGAGGGGCGACTTGCTTAACGACCGCATGCGCGGCATGACCACGGTTTCAATCCACGCCCCTCGGGAGAGGGGCGACCTCGCCGCGTCGGTCATGCCCGCCGCCCCGGTCGTGTTTCAATCCACGCCCCTCGGGAGAGGGGCGACATCATATTATACCAAAAATTCCGCTGACATACTATCAATATCAGACAAGTTCCCCTTACATACAGCGCATCGCAGTGCTCCAACTGCGTGCGCCGTGTCTTCCACTTCGTTTTTTTCGGTGCGAAAGTCCCGGAAGAACGGAATCACTCCGGGTTCGCACTTACAGGATCATTGGTGCCTCCGGGTCATAGGTTGGCTTCGCCCCAATGTGGAAGATGCGCTCCTGATAATGATTCCCCAGATTGTAAAACCTGAGGGAATCACATTTCGGATCGATGATCGCTTCCAGCGCATGCTTTACCCTCGTCATCTGCGCCGAATCGAGCAGGCACTCAAACACGGAGTTCTGTACCCTTTGGCCGTAATCGACGCAAACCTTGGCGACCTCCCGCAGTCTGCGCCTTCCCTCGGGCGACTCTGTATTGATGTCGTACGTAATGAGCATGAACATCGGCTGTCTCCCCCTTCGCTTGTTTTCAAGGAGCGTCAGTGGAATGCCATTCACTTAACAAGAAACGAAAGTCGGAATTCTACTATTTCCAGAGAAATGGAGGATAGCCATCGAGATCGCCGCGCATCCATCTGGATAGGAGCAGCGCCTGCGCGTGCGGAACAAGCCCCCAAGGGAGCTTTTCGTTCAGGTAGGGATGCGTAATGGTTTCGCGCTTCCGTTCCTGCCAGCCGGTCAGAAACTGCTTGCGCAGTTCGTCGTCCATCAGCACCGCGCCGTCCTCCTTTCGCGCGAACTGCTTTGCATCGACCATGCGCCGGTTGATGAGAGACAGCACGAACCGATCCGCAATCGGCGCGCGCAATTCTTCCATCAAATCGAGCGCAAGCGAGGCGCGGCCCGCGCGATCCGCATGCATGAAGCCGAGATACGGATCGAGTCCCACGCCCGTCAGGGCAGAGGCGGTTTCCCGCGCGAGCAGGGAGTACGCGAAGGAGAGGAGCGCGTTGACGCGATCGAGCGGCGGGCGACGCGAGCGGCCGTGAAAGGAGAAGCTGTGCTTGTCGCCGATAATCATGTCGTCAAAGACGGAGAAGTAGGCGCTCGCCGCGACCGCCTCGAGGCCGCGCAGCGCGTCCATGTCCGGGCAGGCGGCGATATCCCGCGCATATTGCGCGAGGCGCGCGCTGACCGTCGAAAGCTTTTCCGCGTCCGTGCGCTCCCCATGGTCGCGCAGCGTTCGTTCGACCACCCAGCGCGAGTTGTAGATTTTGCCCGTTATCAGGAATTGTGCGGCGCGCAGACGCTTCTCTGGGTCCTTCGACCAGTCGTATTGGATGCGGCGCACGGCGAGACTCCCGTGCGCCGCGCCCACCACGCGCGCAAGGAAGCGGTTCGTGGGCGTGAAGAAGCAAAGGTCGACGTCGCGTTCGACACACGCGCCCATGAGCGCGGGACTTGCGCCGGGGTAATTGAAGGAGAGAATTGCCTCCAGATTGTGAAGCGGCATGCGCCCGAGCTCGTTGCCCTCAGACCGCACGACCACGTTTTCGCCCTCGAGGGTCAGATACGCTTCGGGCGTTGTGACGTACAGCGTATTGAGAAGCCTCTTCATTACCGGGCCTCAACCTTTCGATCCATGGAAAACCTCCATTCGTGCGCTCGAGCTCCGTCACGCATCCGCCGCGTTCAACCTTTCCGATATGTAGCCCGCGACTTCGGGCGTCTTTGAGAGAGTCGGCAGGCAATCGTCCTTGAGCGAGCAGGACTCGCAGGCCTTCGTCTGCTTCGCGCGCGGCGTGTGCTCTTTTTTTATCAGCGCGTGCATTTCCTGAGCGGTCTTCTCGACTAGCGCGCGCAGCTCCGGCGTAAATGCCACCGACTCGCGGCGCCTGGTCTGCGCATAGTACACCGCACCCTCGGGTATGGCGATGCACAGCATCTCCTCCAGACACATTGCCTGGGCGCAGAGCTGCGCGCGGTCGCAGTCGTCCGCCTTGCTCCGCCCGCGCTTGTATTCCACGGGCAGCGGGCGGAACAGGCCCCGCTTTCCGGTCAGGGGGATGCCGTCCTCGGCGGGCCTGAATTCCACCACGTCGCACGCGCCGCTCAGCCCGAGCCTGCGGGAATGGACGGGCATGGCGCGGGAGAGGAACGCCCCTTTCGCCATCCCGTCCAGATCGGGATCGTGGGCGCGTTCGTGCAGATAGTCGCCCTCGAGGGTGAGGTCGTTATCTTCCCACAATCCTTCGATCGCGATGAGCGCCCACTGCCTGCGGCAGAAGATGAAGTGCTGAATTCCCGAAAGGGCCAGATAGTCGTCCTCGGGATACTCGTCCGTCAGCACCGGATCGACACCTCCACGCCTTCTGGGACCGCGACCTCGTCCACGGACACGACGTAATCGCGGTCGAAGCTGCGGGCGGGGGGAAGCGTACCCGCGTCGTCGAGATCGACGAGCTTGTCCCCGACCTTGCGCATGACTTTGATGGCGTCGAAGAGCTTGTGCGCGGGGGCGCTGCCCAGTTCGGAGTCGTGCCTGAAGATGACGAGTCTGCGCACCGCCATATTGCCGCGCGCGGCGGAGCGGTCGTTCTCGAACATGTTGATGATTGCCTCCCAGAGAAGGTCGAGATCGCTCTCGGAAAAGCCGGTCGACTTGCGCGCGAGGTTCGCGGACACATAGCCCTCCATGCGGTAGAGGCCGTAGGGGACCACGTACTTGCGGCCCATCTCGGTGCCTTTCTTGGCGGCGTCCTCCTCCGTGGTGATGGCGACGCGGGTGATCGTCACTTCCTGCGGGATGATGGGTTCGACCGAGCGCGCGAAGCCGAGCTGGACGGGCCCGCGCACCTGACCGCAGTTGAGCGCGCCCTTCACAAACGTCGTCATGACCGCGCCGAATGTGCGGATGTCGAAGTAGTTCTGGCACATGAAGTCTCGGATCTTCTCGTCGATGCCCGGGTCGGCCTTCTTCGCCGCCTTGAGGTCGGAGCCCTTTTCGAGGCCGAGGTACTCCAGGGCCATATTGTCGCTGCGGTTGAGTGGCACGCCGTCCTTGATGTAGATGCGAAAGCCTGCTTTGTCTTCCTTGACGGTCTCGACGTAGTTGCGGATCTTGCGCTTGACGCATACGTCCGTCACGAGGCCATAACCGGTCTCGGGATCGACCCGGGGCATGTTGCCGGAATCGGGATCGCCGTTGGGGTTGCCGTTCAGGACGTCGAAGAAGATCGCAAATTCATACCTGTTCTGGATCGGTGCGCTCATTTTATTTATCCTCCCTGTCTTCCTTCTTGGTGTAGCGGTATTGCTGCTCGTGATAGTATCCCAGCTGGAACGCGCCTCGCTCGGCCTGCGTCATGCGGGCGGGGAGGGGTTCGTGGATCATGCCCATAAGCTCCGTGATCTGCTTTTCGAAGCCAATCTGGAAGCCGGTGTCGAGTTTCGAGAGATGGTTCTTCGCGAGGCTGATAAGTCTTGGAAAGATGACGGATGGCGTCGCCGCGGCGGAGTTGAAGTACCGATCCTGAATGGTTGCCGTGCCGTTGGCCTTCTCCTGCGTCTGTTCCAGCACCGAGAAGAGCCGCCCCAATACGTAGGGCATGTAATCGCATTTCCGGTTGAGTTCCACTGTCAGCACCTCCGTCGGTAATCCCTTGTTTTTGAGGTAGTACGCCTTAATGATCGCGGCGCGGCCGCGCGTGACTGTGCTTTCCGCGAGGATGCGCAGCTCGACCGCGTTGATGAGCGTCGCGGGGTAGCGGGTATCGGTGAGGATGGCGCGCAGGGTGTCGCCCGCCATCTGCTTCTGGGGGCTCTTGTCGCGGCTGTTCATGTTGACCGTCTCCTGCAGCATGCGCCATAGCGAGAGGTACTCGAAGCGGTCGAACGAGGGGCGGACGATCCGCATATCCTCCCTGTGCCGCTCCGCGTTTTGGATGAAGTGACCGAATGTGTTCTGGAGGAAGAATCGCACCGAAAGCCGCGCGGCATTGGGTGAGAAGCCGAAGATGTAGTACTGCACGGACGGGTCGATGTGAATCCCCTTCCAGTCGGCGACTTCGCCCTGGGAGAGCTTCTTGATCGCGCCGGAGATCGCCTGCTGCGCCTCCTCGCCTGTGAGCGCCGCGTCCTCTGAGAGGTCAAACGCCGCCATTCCGACGTCCTGATACGCAGCCTCTCCGCTCTCCGACCACATGACGACGACCGTGTCGCCGATCATCTGCTGGTGGTCATGGTCGGCGATCAGGTAGTTGAGCGCCGTGGTGTACGCGAACGCGGCGTGCTCGCCAATGGGGGCGTTCATACCCTGTTCGCGGCCGAAGGATTCGAAGGCGGGCGCATTGAAGGAGACGAGCGCCGTGCCAGAGGATTGGCCGCCGCGCACGCCCTTGATCGGCGGGTGGATGCGCGCCACGCGCGCCATTTCGCCGGTTACGAGGCAGCGCACCTGTTCGCCCTCGCCGCCGTCGTAGTGGCGCTGCCATGCGCGGCAGATTTCGGTGTCCTCGGTCACGGTACGGCTGTGATAGTAGAAGATGAGGTTCACGCCCGTGAGCATGTCCTCGAGATACCCCTTGAGTTCGGGATGCTCGTGCGCCGCGTCCGGATTCCACGTGGCAAAGTACGCCTTGATGGCGCGCGCGGCGGGCGTGTCCACGCCGGACAGCACGTCGAGGTGCAGCGCTTTACAGGCCTCGAAACATTCGCGCGTGCGCTCGGGTTTGCCCTTTGCGTCGATGCCGAGGAGATAGGTCGGGCTGTCGAAGAGAAACACCGGCTCAATTCCGACGGTGCGCTTGGGCGCGATGGGCGTCTTCACCATCGAGGGAACGGGCTTTCCCTTCTTGTCCGGCTCCTTGAGGGTATAGACGCCGACGATATCCCCGTCGTCCCCGAGGTCGAGACCATAGGATATCTTTGAGCGCGTCCAGCCGGGCTCCTCGACGAGGCTGTGCGCGGCGAGGTATTCGTAGAGCTGGTTGAGCGCCTGCAGGATCATCGGTACACCTCCTCGCCGGAGACGTTCAAAACGCCGTCCACGAGCCGCGCGCGGAAGTACATGGGGGTGATGTTCGCGGGATCCGTGTAGTCGAGGTCGTAGAGCATCAGCCCCAGATCGCGACTGCCGGAGTGTTCCTTGCGCGCGAGCGCCTGCGCGTCCGCCTCATCGCCCTCCCACATCGTCACGTTGGCGGGAAATTCGCGGCAGCCCAGGTATGGCATGGAATAGAATTGCCCCTTCTCCAGCCGCCGCCGGATGATGTCGCTGAATTTGCCGGGATTGTCGCTCGGCGCGGCGTTCTCCGTGAGGTCGAAGCGCGCCTTGATCACGTAGCGCACATCCCGGAGCACGAGCGACGCGCGCTGCGCGATGACGTCCGGCGTCGCAAGAAAGTTGTCCACCTTTCCCCCGTTCATGGCAGTCAGCATATTCTTCGCGCTGATCTTCTCCGTCACCTCGTTGCGCCGGATGCTCATGAAGCGAATAGGGTTCAGAACATACACGCGCTCGATCGAGAAACGAATCCCGGGATGCCAGTAGACCGATTCCAGCAGTCCCCGCGCCGCGCTCGGCGTGATCACATCGTAGCTCATGCGCTCCACAGCCAACTCCGGACGGCTGAAGAGGGCGTAGTCGCCCCGTACCTCCACCAGGTAGGGCATATCATCAACTCCTTTCGTTTGAGTTCTCCTTCGATGGATATCTCTACATAAAGTCGCAGTTGCCGCCGCTCGGTTCGAGCGTCAGGCCGATGCCGTCTTCATAGGCGTCGATGGACCTGAGCAGATAGATATCCTCGTCCACCCGCTCGAGCGCGCCCGCCGCGCAAAGCGCCTTATAATGGTCGTCAAACACGTTGACGGAATACCTGCCCAGCGCGCGCAGAAGCGCGCGGGAGCGCTCCCCGGCGCGCAGGCGGCGTTCGAGATCCTGCGCCTCCTCGTCGCGGAACAGGATGGAGACGCTGCGCGTGTTTTCCTCGATGATCTTGAACTTTTCGCCGACGGTCGAGAACGCGAACCGGCTGATATCTTCCATGATCCGTTTATCGTCGAGCTTCTCTCCCTTGTTCGCGTACAGGATCGCGAAGTACTCCTGAATCGCCTCGAGAGAGGCGGCATCCTCATAAATGCGCATCGCGCCCCGCGCGGCCTCCGTATTGGGTCTGAAGATAAGGGGGGAGGGCAGTTCCGGTTCGAACACGGTGACGATGCTCTCCTCCTTCTTGCGCCGTCCTTCGCGGTTGCAGCGGCCCGCGGCCTGCAAGATGGAATCGAGGCCGGATACGGCGCGGTAGACCGCCGGGAAGTCGACGTCAACGCCCGCCTCGATGAGAGAGGTGGAGACGACGCGGCAGGGGAGGCCCTCCCTGAGGCGCGCGCGGATCTCCTCGAGCTTGCGCGCCCGGTGCGCGGGGTAGAGAAGGGTTGTAAGCTGGTATGCGCCCTCTCTTTGGAGCTTCTGAAAGAGGGCCTGTGCGTGGCGCTTGGAATTGACGATGCACAGCGCCTGATCGTGCGCATTCAGCTCCTCCGCAAGCGTCCCGTCGTCCATCGGACCGGCCATGCGGATGATGGCGCGGCGGAATGCTGCGTTCAATGTGACGGGATCGGGCGCGAGTTCGCGCACGAGCATGTCCCTGGCATATTCCTTCAGCAAAAAATCAAGCGAAGGCTGCGTCGCCGTGCAGAGCACAGCCGAGACGTTGAAATCGCGCGCGAGCCGGGCGATCATCATGATGCATGGTTTCAGATACGGTAGAGGTAGCAT
Organism: Bacillota bacterium; assembly: GCA_023444095.1. Taxonomy (GTDB): domain Bacteria; phylum Bacillota; class Clostridia; order Christensenellales; family Aristaeellaceae; genus RUG11247. The sequence continues at coordinate 99,807 of JAEZRP010000032.1, read as the reverse complement.
CTGCGCCTCGTCGAAGATGACGACGCTCCTTGCGATGTTGTGGATCTTGCGGCTGGGGGATTTGCGGTTTGTGAAAAGGGATTCAAAGAACTGGACGGAGGTCGTGACGACGACGGGCGCGTCCCAGTTTTCGGTCGCGAGTTGCAGCTTCTTTTGCGTGGGCGCGAGCCGGTCATCCTCAGGGTCAAACTGGACCTGCGAATGATGCTCAAGGACGTTTTCTTCGCCCAGGATCTCCCGGAACGTTTTCGCCGTCTGGTCGATGATGCTCGTGTAGGGGATCACGTAAATCACGCGCTCGAGGCCGTGCAGCAGGGCGTGGCGCAGCGCGAAGGCGAGGGATGCCGTTGTCTTGCCGCCGCCGGTCGGCACCGTGAGCGTGAAAAGGCCGGGGGAGAGGGCTGCATTGTCGAGACAGGCGTGGAGGATGTCGCCGCGCATCTTGTTGAGCGACATGGGCCTATCCCGATCGGGGCGCGCCCAGCCCTTCTGCGTGAGCCACGCGTCGAACCTGCGCGCGAGCGCCGCAAGGGGCTCGCCCGCGCCGCGCTCCACCTTTCCCGCGTTGACGAATCGCTCGGTGTCGAGCCAATCCGCGTCCACAAGGCAGGAATAGAGCATTTTGGTGCGCAGGAAGTCGGCCGGGGTGTCGACGACGGGCAAGGGCGGGGGTGGAGTGAGATTCAAAAACGAGTGGAAGCAAGAATAATCCTCGATCCCCGCGCCAGGCTTGCGCTTCCGTCTGCCGTGCAGGGTCGCTTCGTTCGCCGTGTCCGCGGCCGTTCCCATATCTGGAAGACCCGAGTGATGTCCTGCGATGGCGAAGGCAGCCTGCATATGGCGCGCCTTCAACGCCTCGTGCATGCCCGCGGTTGCGTGGTCCACCTTCGGACCGTCCGCGAGGAGGCGGCGCTGAAAGCCTGGAGTGAATTTGCCGAGGTCGTGCGCCATCGCGGCGTAGGCGGCTTCCTCCTCCATGCCGACCGTTTTTCCGAACGCGCGCGCATATTCCGCCGTACCTTCGAGGTGTTCGGGCACAGTTTGAAGCGCGCCGTCCTCGCGCCGATGCGCGTAAAATTCCACTCTTTCCATGTTATTTGCCTCACATGTGTAGTCTAAAAGAATTATACTATATATTTACATGGTGTCAACGCAAATGATAAATGATAGTAAAAGATTGATATCGATGAAGATGAAAGGAAGCCGCAAAGCGACTGTATAAGCTGCCGCAGGGATATCTCCATTACTGGGAAATCGATTCTTCTTACGACCTCTGCCGATCAGATCAATGATCGGCAGGTTTTTTGCGCTGCCTTTGGTCTGTATTGAAAGGGTGGATTTGGACACCTAAAAAAGATGCAAAGAGAAAAATATTGACATATGCCCGAATCCGAGTATAATGGGCTTCGTAAAGGGCATATGACCATAAAGGAGGTGCAGGCAATATGCCGGGAAGAAATGGAACAGGACCAATGGGTGCGGGTCCGATGACAGGCAGGGGCTTCGGCTTCTGCACAGGTGCAGCACCGGGTTACGGAACGGGGCGCGGTCTGGGTCTTGGCCTTGGTTGGCGCCGGGGCTGTGGTTACGGACGAGGGTACGGAAGATTTTTCGCCTCCGATTTCCAGTCAGACGACGTCTCTCGCAGGGAGATACTCGAACGACGCAAAGCGGCGCTCGAAACAGGGCTCGATTCCGTCAACAGACAACTTGAGGACATGTAATGACGATGCGCGGGGGAGGGATTCGTCTCTCTCCCGTCAAATCTGAACTCGGAAAAAGAACGGGCTGAAATGGAGGGAAGTATGCCAAGACCGAGAAAATGGCGCAAAGTTTGCTGTCTACCTGAGCGCAATCGATATGGACCGCTGGATGCGCGGCCAGAACAAGAGCCGCCGGTCACCATGTCCGTCGACGAGTACGAGTCGATCCGCCTGATTGATCTGGAGAATTTCACACAGGAAGAATGCGCCGATCAGATGAATATCGCCCGTACAAGTGTCCAGCGCATTTACAGCGAGGCACGACGCAAGATTGCGGAATCGCTGGTCCATGGTAGGGTTCTCAAGATCGAAGGCGGTGATTACCAGCTGTGTGATGGATTGGAGGAAACCTGTCGCTGCGGCGGTTGCATGAGGCACCGTTACGGCAGAGGATATTGAAGTTCCAAAGCTTTAAGTATGGAATATAGAAAGGAAATCGCATGAGTACCGAATGCACCAACAACTGCTCAACCAGCAACGAGTCCGGTTCGGAGAAAGTCGATCAGCCTGTTGACTTTATCGCGAAGGCGAATGAACTGTCCCAGATCAAAAAGGTGATCGCCGTCGTCAGCGGTAAGGGCGGCGTGGGAAAGAGTCTCGTAACATCCCTCTTGGCCGTACTCGCCCGCCGCGCGGGCTACAAGTCCGCGATTCTGGACGCCGACATCACGGGACCGTCCATCCCGAAGTCATTCGGCTTGAAGCAGCGTGCGGAGGGGAGCGAAGCGGGGCTATTTCCGGTTCGGACAAAGACAGGGATCAATGTCATGTCGCTCAATCTGCTGCTCGAAAATGACACGGATCCTGTCGTCTGGCGTGGACCGCTCATTGCTGGCACTGTCAAGCAATTCTGGTCGGAAGTGGTTTGGGGCGACGTGGACTTCATGTTCGTCGATATGCCTCCGGGCACGGGAGACGTGCCTTTAACGGTCTTCCAATCGCTTCCGGTGGACGGCGTGGTCGTGGTCGCGTCGCCGCAGGAGCTTGTGGGCATGATCGTCGAGAAGGCGGTGCGGATGGCGGGCATGATGAATATCCCCGTGATCGGTCTTGTCGAGAATATGAGTTACCTGATCTGCCCCGATTGCGGGAAAAGGCTGACACCCTTCGGCGAGAGCCGGGCAGAAACGATCGCCGAAAAGCATGGTATCCCAAGCGTTGCGTATCTGCCGATCGACAAAAGGCTTGCGGTCGCCTGTGACAGGGGTGTCATCGAGCTTTTCGAAGGCAACTGGCTCGACGACCTATTTAAAAATCTGGAAAAGGCACTCGGTTTTGCGAAGTAATTCATATCTCAGGATGGGTTATCGAGGAGGAGCATCATGAAAATTTTGGTTCCGGTAAACGAGGATCGGACGACCGTTTGCCCGTCGTTCGGGCGTGCGCCCTACTTTCGCCTGACCGACACGGACAGTGACAAAACAGAGATCTTAGAGAACACTGCAGCGAACAGCGAAGGCGGCACGGGCATTCGGGCGGCACAGGTCGTGCTTGATCTGGGCGCGGAAGCCCTTATCACTCCCCGCCTCGGGGAGAACGCGGCCAATGTGCTGAAGGCCGCGGGAGTTCGGCTCTATCAGGCAAGGCTTGACGGGGCACTTGCCAATGTAGACGCGTTGCAGGCCGGTCGTCTGGAGCCGCTGACCGCGATCCATCCGGGTTTTCACCACGGGGATGACAAGTGAAAATCGCAATTCTCAGCGGAAAGGGCGGAACCGGCAAGACGCTGGTTTCCGTCAACCTGGTGGCGATAGCCGGGCGCAGCAGATATGTAGATTGCGACGTGGAGGAGCCGAACGGGCACCTGTTTCTCGCACCAGTGAATCCGGCGCGCGAAGAGGTGTCGGTGCTCGTTCCGGTCATTGATTCCGCAAAGTGCCTTGGCTGCCGCGCGTGCGTCCAGTTCTGCCAGTTTGGTGCGCTTGCATTCGTAAAAGGCAAACCGCTGCTGACGGAATCTATCTGCCATTCCTGCGGCGGCTGCGCCTATCTGTGCCCCGCGTCCGCGATCTCGGAGAGGCCGCGCACGATCGGAATTGTCGAGCGTGGAAGCTATGGTGCGGTCGATGTGTCTACAGGCATCCTGAATACCGGCGAGGTGAGCGGTGTTCCAATCATCCGCGCACTCTTGGCGGACATCGACGCGGCCGTTTCGGACATCTTCATCGACTGTCCGCCGGGTACCGCGTGCGCCGCAATGGAATGCGTCCGTGCAGCTGACCTCTGCGTCCTGGTAGCCGAGCCAACGACGTATGGTGCCCATAATCTGGAGATGGCGGATGAATTATGTGGTGCGCTCCATCGGCCCCGGGTGGCGGTACTCAACAAGTGTCTGGAAGGCGTCGACAATCCATCCGAAACGTATTGCTTGGCGCACGGCATTCCGATTGTGGCGCGCATCCGGTTTGACGAGCAGTTGGGTGCTTTGAATTCGATCGGCCTTGTCGCGTCGGAGCGGATCGAGTGGGTCAAAACTGTGTTTGAGGAACTCCTAGCCCAGATCAGGAAGGAGGTGACGGTGTGAAAAAGCTTCTCGTACTCAGCGGAAAAGGCGGCACGGGCAAGACCACCGTTGCCAGCGCGCTCATTCACCTGTTCGGCGTTAACAGGTTCGCCGACTGCGACGTCGACGCACCCAACCTACATTTATCGGTTGCCTTTCCGCCGGGGAAAGCGGAAGAGGACAACTACGGATTGCCGAAAGCAGAGATTGATCAAGGCGCGTGCGACAGATGCGGCCTTTGCGTTTCGCTCTGCAGGTTCCGCGCGATCGCATCGGACAAGAGTGGTCATTTTCTGATTGACCCCGCGGCGTGCGAGGGCTGTGCACTGTGCGCGGTCGCCTGTGAAGCGCGCGCAATCTCCATGCGTCCCGCGGTCACAGGTTCTTTGATCGCTTACAGCGGCGGTGATCGGTTCTTTTCTACCGCACGGTTGCGCATGGGCAGCGGAAACTCCGGGAAGCTGGTATCGGCGGTCAAGAAAAGGCTAAAGGATGCGGGGGATATGGGGGGCATCGCCGTCATCGACGGCTCGCCTGGCATCGGTTGCCCGGTGATCGCCTCGGTCAGCGGCGTGGATCTGATCCTGATCGTCGCCGAGCCGACCCTTTCGGGGATCAGCGACATGGAACGAATTCTGAAGACAGCCTGCCAGCTTGGCGCGAACTGTACCGTATGCGTCAACAAGGCAGACGTCAACGCGGAGATCGCGGATGAGATCGAACTGGCATGTGCAAAAGCAGGTATTCCGTTTCTTGGGCGAATCCCGTTTGACCGGAACGTCGTGGAAGCGGTCAACACAGGTGAAACCATTGTAGACCACGGAGGTGTGGCAGCGCAAGCGATAGAAGCGTTGTCTGAAAAAGTCAAGTCTCTCTTGGAGGTGTCGTGAACGGATGAATATTCGGGTCCTCGTCGAAAACACCGCCATCTCCCCGCCATTTGGCGCCGAGCACGGCTTGAGCCTCTTCATCGAGATGCGAAATCACAGGATACTGTTCGACCTGGGACAGGGCAGGTTGTTTCTTGAAAATGCCCAAAAGATGAACGCCGACATCGGCGCGGTCGATCTCGCGGTCATCTCGCATGGTCATTACGACCATGGCGGCGGCTTGGAGGCATTCCTCGCAAGGAATGATCGCGCAGACGTCTATGTGAGCGAGCACGCGTTTGAATCGCACTATTCTCTGCGTGCGCAGGACGAATGCAAAATTGTGGAGATCGGCCTAAAGCCAGAGCTCGAATCTCATCCGCGCATCCAAAAAGTCGGCTCGTTCTTGAAACTGACCGACGAGATCCTGCTGTTTTCGGATGTGAGGCAATCACGATATCCACCGCTTGCGAACCGCACGCTCCTTACGGGCACGCCGGACGGGTACGCGCCGGATAACTTTGCGCACGAACAAAGCATGATCATCACGCAAGGGGACGAAGACATCCTGTTTACAGGCTGCGCGCACAGAGGGATCATCAATATCATCGAAGCCGCCCGCATGCTGCGCGGGAAGACGCCAAGGCATGTGATTGGCGGGTTTCACCTGTGTCTCGCGGAGGGCGCACCGGACGAGAATGCCTGCATGGCGATCCAGGTCGCAGATGCCTTGCAGGAGTACGACTCGATCTATTATACAGGCCATTGCACCGGGGACGGAGGCGTTCGCCTGTTGATGGATAAACTTGGGAACCGGGTTCATCGGCTGTCGACCGGGATGAAAATCTATTTGTAGGAGGAAACACCATGAAAATTGCCGTACCGAGCATTGGAGCCAACGTCTGCCAGCACTTTGGACATTGCGAGAACTTTCGCCTATTCGAGGCGGAAGACGAAAACATCGTTACTGAGACATCCATACCGAATCCCGGTCACAGACCGGGCTACCTTCCCAACTTTCTCGCGGATCTGGGCGTGAAGCTCGTCATTGCTGGCGGTCTCGGCGGCGGGGCCGCGCAGATCTTCGAAGAGCGGAATGTTGAAATTGTCGCGGGCGCAACAGGGAATGCGCGCGTCGCCGTCGAGCGCTACCTGAAGGGCGAACTGAAATCCACTGGGGAAATCTGCCACGAGCATGAGGCAAAAAAACGCGGTGAAAACTGCTGAAAACGTGGAAAGAGGACCACGTGGATATAAGCAAACCAACCAGATTTATGTATCAATAGGCGCAAGAAAACGAAGAAATACGCAAAAACCCTGCTCATGCCGGAGGCGCGTATCTCCTCACGCAACGAATGAAGGCCCGACCCTTCGGCCGACTCGACTCTGAAAAGAGCACTCGAACTGTACCGGCGGAGATCGGGCTTCGATCCTCACTTTCGCCTCCCCCCTCGCATGATCCGTGCCAGTACCCAGACGATGGTGGCCGCGTTTCCGATGAATACGAGCATAAGGACGTACCAGGTGGAACCCCTCCACTCGACGTAGGGGAGGCAGATGAGTCCGAGGATCGAGAGCAGGATCGAGATGGTGAGCGTGTTGCGCTCTAGATGGGGAGGCGATTTGGCTTCCCTCTTTTCTTCGTCGGACATCAGATAATCTCCCCTTTATATACCTTTGCGCGGGCCTCGAGCTCCCGATAATAATGGCACGCGACTAGGCGGCCGTCCTCGGCAGGCGTCAGTTGGGCGTCCTTCCGCGCACACCTGTCATCCGCGATGATGCAGCGCGGATGGAATGGGCAGCCCGTGGGCGGATTAACGATGGAGGGCATGTCGATGGATTTAAGCGGCAGCCGCTTCTTCGTCTTTTCGAGTTTTGGATCCGGCACGGGAACAGCCGAGATTAAGACCTGCAAATAGGGGTGCATGGGGTTGCGCAGAATCGGCAGAATGTCGCCGTATTCGACCAGCTTTCCGAGGTACATGACGCAGATCTTGCCCGTTTGCGCGATGTAGCGCGCGGTGGCGAGGTCGTGGGTGATGTACACAAACGCGATGCCCAATTCGCGGTTGAGCCTGCTCATGAGGTTGAGGATCGAGATGCGCAGCGACACGTCAATCATCGAGACCGGCTCGTCTGCCACGATGAGTTTGGGGGAGAGCGAAATCGCGCGCGCCATGAGGATGCGCTGACGCTGTCCGCCGGAGAGCTGGTGCGGGTACTTTTCGTAGAACAGTTCCGGCGGATTGAGCTCCACGGTCCTTAACAGCTCTGCCACCCGCGCGCGCGCTTCCATGCCGTTTTTGCATATTTTCTTTTCAAGGAGCGGCCCCGAAAGCGACTCATAGATGTTCCGTACGGGATTGAGCGCGGCGTAGGAGTCCTGCTGCACCATCTGGACGCTCCTGCGGTAGTCCTCAAACTCGCCCTTCGGCATGTCCCAGATGTCCCTGCCGTTAAAGAGAATCTGGCCCTTCTCGGGTTTATAAAGGCCGCAAATGGCCTTTCCGAGTGTCGTCTTTCCGCAACCGGACTCGCCCACCAGCGCGATGATCTCTCCCGCACGGATGTCCAGCGAGAGGTCGTGGATCGCTTTCATGATTCTGATGGGCGCGAGGATGTTCTTCCGTTTGGTAAACGCAATGTCCATGTCCCGGATGGACATGAGCACGCTCCTTTCTTCACTGGCCACGGATCAGCGCCTCCTTCCGGTATTCCGCGTTGTTGTACAGGTGACAGTACACGCGGTGGTCGTCCGAGAGTACGAAAGGCGCGGATTCGATCCGCGTGCAGATGGGCTTGGCGAAGGGACAGCGTTCGATGAGCGCGCAACCCGCCGGAAGATTGAAAAGGTCCAGGGGCGCGCTCGTCACCTCGATCTGGGAGGGCGTTTCCTCCGCGATGGAGGGAACGGAGCCGATGAGCTGCTTCGTATAGGGGTGGCGACGCTCCTCAAATACCTGAAAGATGTCGCCCTCCTCGACGATCTTGCCCGCGTACATGACCGCGATCCGATCGGAAACCTTCGCGACCACCGAGATGTCGTGGGTCAAAAGCAGCATCGTCACGTCCATCTCCCGGCGGATGCGCGCGAGAATTTCGAATATATAGTCCTGCGTAATGACGTCGAGGGCCGTGGTTGGCTCATCCAGAATCAGGAATTTCGGTTCCAGAAGAAGGCTGAACGCGATCATCACACGCTGCTTCATGCCGCCGGATAATTCGTGGGGGTAGCTCGCGAGAATCCGCTCCGGCTCTAGCCTGACAAATTCCAGGAGCTGCGCAATGCGCGCGATGATCTTCTTTTCCGGCGTCTTGGGCCGGTGAGCCAGGTAGGTCTCGACGATCATGTCTCTGACACACATGACGGGATTCAAGGCGCTCTGCGCCGCCTGGAACACCATCGCGATCTCTTCCCAGCGATACCGATGAAGCTCCTGCGGAGTCATTTTGATAACGTCTCTGTCCTCATACAGAATTTCGCCTTCCGTGATCTCGCCGGGGAAGGATACGAGTTTCATGAGCGCGGTGGCAAGGGTGGTTTTTCCGCTGCCGGATTCCCCGACGAGCGCGGTTACCTTGCCGCGCGGAATGTCGAGGGACACGTTTCGAAGCGCCTGCACTGTTCCGTACCGGAGCGAGAACTGAAGGGACAGGTTTTTCACCGAGATGATGGTTTCCATCCTGCGTTCTCCCTCCTCAGTTCTCGCGCAGACGCGGGTTGATGATCTCCTCGAGGCCCGAGGAGAAGAAGATGCAAGCCATCTGGAAAAGACCCATGACGGCGATCGGCGCGAATATGTTGAGGTAGCCCTTGGTGCTCACCAGTCCGCCGTTGGCGGCCTTTGCAAGATTGATCATTGCGCCCCAGTTGGTCGATTTGTATGTCACGATCCCCAGGAGCATGAGGCCTACCGACATGAGGATGGCGTTATACATGGTCATGACAAAATTGATGGCGAGGTAGCTGGTGATGTTGGGCAGGATCTCCCGGAAAATGATGTAGCGCCTGCTCATGCCCATCATCCGGTCGCAGAGCATAAAATCACGCTCCTTGAGGGAAAGGATTTGGGCCCGAATCTGCATGGCGAGTCCCGCCCAGGCGAAGATGGACAGAATCGCCGCGAACACGAACACATTGTTGATGTCGAGGCGCACGGCCAGAATCATGAATACCGGCGTCTGGGGAAGCGTCAATATGGTCTTGGCGACAAAGGAGAGCGCAACATCCACCCAACCGCCGATGAATCCTGCTGCCGCACCCATTACGAAGCCGATGAGGATCGTGAGAATCGCAGCGATGGCCGCCACCGTCAGGACGTCGCGCGATCCGTGCACCACCTGCGCAAAGATGTCGATGCCGGTAAAGTCCGTGCCGAGAAGATGCGCCCAAGAGGGCATCTGGTAGCGCGCGTCATAGTGAACGGTCTGGTCGAGGTTCACGACCACAGGCCCCGCAGTCGCCATGAGGAGGAAGATCACCAGAATCAAGAAACCCACGAACGCTTTTTTGTTCCGGTAGAGGATCATGAAACTCATTCGGAGGCTGTTCAGGAAACGCGTCCACGCGTTCGAGGATTTGTGGAGCCTCTCCCATTCCTGACGCTGACTGCGCGCCCGCTTCTCAATCTTGAGCTGCCTTTTTGTCTTTTTCACATCCATCGTCATTCCTCCGTCCTGACGCGCGGGTCGAGCACCGAATAGATGAGATCGGCGATGAGGAGTGCCACGATGGTCGCCGTGGCCGAGACGATGAGAATGCCCTGAAGGAGGGTGAAATCGCGGAAGGAAAGGGCGTTGCCCATGTAATAACCGATGCCGTAATATTTGAAGAACGTCTCCACGAACACCGCGCCGCCCATGTACATGCCGAAGGTGGACGCAAACGACGTGACCAGCGGAAGCATGGCGTTTTTCTTGAGGTAATATTTGCGGATGCGTCGCTGAGGGACGCTGCGCGCGTAAGCTGCCGTGATATAGTCCTCGCCGAGCACGCCGATGGCGCTTGCGCGCATGTTCATGGTCCAGCTTAAAACTGTAGAAATGAACACGCAGGCAATGGGCATGGCGGCGTAATATAGCACGCTTCCGATGAACGGCAGGTTGAACCCGGGATCGACCATGATGGAATACTTGCCCGCCACCGGGAACCAACCGAGTTTGATGCAGAAGATGACGATCATCAGAAGGGGCCATAAGTAATACGGGATCGACGAAACGATCACATACAGCCCCGTGATGATGGGATCGAGGATTGTCTTTCTTTTCCAGGCCATGAGGGCACCGAGATTTGTTCCTACGGCGAAGCTCAACAAAAGCGCCACGGTCACCACAAGAAGCGTCCAGGGAAACGCGTCCGCGATGATGGACATGACGCTGGTCTTTTGATACTGCATGGAGTAGCCAAGGCTTCCGTGGACGATGTTGTTTACATACGTCCCGAACTGTTGAAGCACCGGCTCGTCGGGATTGTAGTTGAGGATGAACGCGACGCGGTAGCGGGCGACCTCCATGGTGAGGTTCTGCTCCTTCGCGATCTTGATGGCCATGTTCTCGACCACGTCACCCGGCGTCAGCCGCAGAAGGAAGAAAGTGATCGTCACAACTACGATGATATTGATGAGCGAGATCCCCACACGCTTCAGGAGAACCGAAAGCCGCAAGCAATCCACCCCCGCTTTTCAAATTGGGATTTCGCGGACGGCGGGGGCAGAGCCCCCGCCGTCCGCCCCCGTCCGCCAGATTATTTGGCCTTGTAGGTGCCGTTGGAGAGCACGAGGCCCTGCGCCACCCAGATGTACCAGTTGTCGTTGATGATCTTGAGCTGTTCGGGATCGGTGGGGATCATGATATTGCGGCCCTGCGCCTCGATCTGATCGGCAAGAGGCAGCCCGTCGATGTCCGCCATGTTCAGCCAGTAGCCGGAGGCATTCTGGAAGAAGGAGATCGACAGCACGTTCTCGTTGGCGATGTAGGAAATGCGGCTCGCGGCGGCGATCATGTCCTCGTCAGACATGGCAAGCATGGTCTTGAGAAGCGCCGAGATGTCGGTGTCCTCGCCGTTCTGGTCCTTGTAGACCATATTGATCTCGTCTTTGCGGCTGCCCTCGGTGAACTTGGGGAAGTTGCCGGCGCGCGCCGCAAACGCGGTGCCAAAGTAGCCCTCCTGAAGCGGGCCGTAGGGGCAGTAGAGGCCCCAGCAGTTGTCGATCCAGTTGCAGGCGAACTCGTAGTTCTTCTGTTCGGCGGTGTACTCGCTGGTGTAGACGGAGGCTTCAAGGACCTTCAGCTCGGTATTGAGGCCGAACGCGGTGAGCTGCTGGGTGAACACCTGCGCGGCGTTCAGGAACTGGAAATCAGAGGTGGTGATGGTGGTCCACTGGATCTTCTCGCCGTTCTCATTGTACCAGCCTTCATCCTTCTTTGTCCAGCCCACGGACTCGAGAAGTTCGGTTGCCTTGGCCTGATCGGTCCCGTACTGGGTCATCTGCGCCGTTGCGTCGGAGGAAACCCAGCCTTCATTGGTAACGTAGCTCTCCGGCATGCCCAGCGCCGCGTAGGTGGCGGTGTAGCCGTAGTAGTTGCCCACCTCGCGGATGGCGTCGCGGTCGAGCGCGTAGGCGATGGCCTGACGGACTTCCTTCTTGCTGAGGTTCTCGTCCTGAATGTCGATGGACACGCCCACGGAGGCGTTGTCGAGCGTCATGTAGTGGACCAGGTTCGTGTCAGCCGCGAGGATGCCCTCGAGAACGTCCTTGGCGGGTGTGCCGTCGGAGCGGGAGAGCTGGCCGGCCTGGAGCATGGTCATCTTCGTGTCGGTGTCCACGTTCACGAAGTGGATCTTTTCAAAGCCCAGCAGGTCGAGGTTATAATAGTGGGGGTTTTTCACCATGATGCAGTCGGTGTCTGTCATCTTGTCGACCATGTAGGAGCCGGTTCCGCAGGGGACTTGGCTCTCCGGGCCGAAGGAGATGAACGCCTGCCAGTTGGCGGACAGCGCGGAAATGGTATCCTCGGTGTACTCGAGGCCGAAGGCACGCTTGTTGGCGGCATTCTCGGTCTCGACGCCCGTCGCGAGGAGCTCGGCCGCGGTGTCCACGTAGGACGCGAAGATATGATAGGGAATGCAGCCGTCATAGTTCGTCGCGATCATGCGGATGCGAACGCCGGGGTTGATCATCTCGCGCCAGGTGAACTTGAGGGTGTAATCGTCCACGATTTCGAGGCTCTTGAGCTGCTGCGTGACCGAACAGGAGTTGTTGAGCATGTAGTAGCCCCAGATGTCCTTGGCGGTGAGCGGTTCGCCGTCGTTGTACTTGACGTCCTGCCGGAGATGGATTGTGTCGGAATAGTCATCCTGCTCGAAGGATTCCGCCAGCCTCGGGTAGTAGGTTCCCGAGACCGCAACCAGGCAGAAGAGGCCCTCGTAGGTCATCGAGCCGATCTGCCAGCCTACGCCGTTGGTGGCGAAGTAGTTGGCGATGTAGGAATTCACCGGTGGCCACGAACAGGTGTCGGTGAATACGCCGGACTCCGCGGACGCGGGCGCGACCACGAAGCACGTGCTCATGAGACAAACGGCCAGAAAGAATGCCAGGCGGGTGGTCAGCTTTTTCATGAATCGGTTTCCCCCCATTCTCTGTCTCTATTCAACCGCTCAGCGGGTTGAATTATCGTTGAATGACGACCTCGCGCCCCGTCCGCGCGGATTCATACATGGACGTGATGATCCGCATGAGCTCGATGCCGTCGTCGATGCGGTTGCGGCACTGCGCTTCGCCGCACGCGCAGTCCACGAAGTGGCGGATTTCCTCTTCAAACACCTTCTCGAAGGGCGGAGCGTCTATCTGGGGCTTGATGTTGACCAAATAACCGTTCATCTCAGTCATGAGGGTCAGGTGCGGCTCCACCACGGCGCCGCCCTTGGAGCCGTAGATTTCGACACCCACGATGCCCTCCTCGATCTCCTGGCTGTAGGAAAACTCGAGGCTCATGGTCATGCCATTGTTGAACTTGACCATGCCGACCGCCAGATCCTCCACGTCGCTGAAGGAGGAGGGGTCCACGGAAGCGTAGCGGTCGATGCCCTTCACGTGGGTGCGGGAGCCCATGTTGTCATATGTGGACGCATAACAGGAAACCGCCAGGGGCTTGCCGGTCAGGTAACGCACAAGGTCGATGAGGTGCACGCCGTTGTCGATGAGCGGCCCGCCGCCGGAGAGTTTGGAGTTGGCAAACCAACCCAGCGGACAGCCGCAGCGGCGCGTGACGGCGATCTTCGAGAAGTTGATGTCACCGAAAAAGCCGTTGTTGTAGAAATCCAGCACCAGCTCGGCATTTCTGCCGAAGCGGCGCACGAAGCCGATCATGAGCGTTTTGCCGCTCGCGCTTTCGGCCCTTTGCATGGCCTCGGCTTGCGCGACGGTCATGGCCGGGGGCTTTTCGCAGAGCACATGCTTCCCGGCAGTGAGCGCGTCGATTGTGATGGGCGCGTGGCCGTTGTTCCAGGTGCACACGCTGATGGCGTCTATGTCGCTCTTTTCGAGCATCTCCCGGTGATCGCCGTAAACCTCCCGGAAACCGTACTTCTTTGCCCAGGCCTCGGCCCGGGGTAAGTTAAGATCGCACGCCGCGACGAGTTCAACTTTTCCCTCCTCGGCAAGCTTCGCGTAGCCCAGCATGTGCGCGTACGAGATGCCGCCTGTGCCGACGAGTCCGATTTTGACCGGTTTCATGCGTTTTCCTCCTGCCTTTGCCGCCTCAGATATTGCGTGGGGCTCATCCCATATATGCCACGGAAGACCTTGCCAAACGCTTGCACACTCTGGTAACCCAGCCGTTCCGCGGTCTGAGTGGCCGTCAACTCGACTTCCGCGAGAAGTTCGGCCGCCTTTTCCATCTTCTTTTTGTGAATGTACTGCTGAAGCGTGATGCCCGTCTTGTTCTTGAACAGGTGGGAGATGTAGGTGTAGCTGTAACCCAGTATCTCCGCCAGATTGCGGATGGAGCCGATTTCGCAGATGTGGTCGTCCACATAGCGGATGATCAGGTAAACGGTGACGCCCACGTTGATCGTCGTGACGGCGCGCTGGCCGGGCGAGGCGGCATGAGACATCGCATTCCGATAGGCAAGATGGATGATGAGCCGGAGGGACGCCGAGACGATCTCATCGAAGCAGGGCTGATCCCAGTAAAATTCCTGCACGGTTTTGCCGAGAATTTCGCCTACGCCGGAGCGGTCCTGAGCACAGGGGGATTCGAGCGAATCGAAAAACCGAAGCACTTCGGCAAGGGCCGCATCGCGCCGCTGGGCGTCGGGTACGTCGAAACCCATGTACAGATACCGGAGCTGGCTGCCCCGGTCGGCACGGATCGTATGAACGTCGTTTTTCCCGTTTAAGTAGATGTCGTTGGTGCGTACGTGATGCGCCTTCCCGTCGGTGCACATGGTGCCCTCGCCCGATTTGACATAGGAGATTTCATAACACCACTGCTTGTGCGAGGATACCTCGTACCCGATCTCACAGCAGATTTCACCGATTTGATAAAGCAGTATGTTCCCGAACGGACTCGGGATGACATCGAAGTCTTTTGAGAAATGATAGACTCTTCCAAGCGTCTCCACAGGCACTCCTCCTTTCGGGAAGAAGCGTGAATGGCTTTGTCAGATGCGCGCTTTCAGGTACTCGACGGCAAGGCGGATATCCCGCTCGGGTGTTTCGCCGGCCTCCCGTTCGATGGTGAGAAAGTCCCGGTAGCCAGTTTCCGCAAGGGCGTTCAGCCAACCCTCAAAATCGACATTTCCCGCGCCAAGCGGCGTCTCGGTAAACGGTTCGCCCCTCTTTTGGAACTTCTCCCAGCCGCCGGGCATGAAAAGCTCCTCAGGGTCAAAGTCGTAATTGCGCACCCCGTCCTTGGCGTGTGTGTGGACGATATACCGCCCGAGGATTTTGGTCGCCTTAACAGGGTCTACGCCCGCGCACATGACGAAATTCGCCGGGTCGAGGTTTACGGCGACGCCGTCCGATCCCAACTCGTCCAGAAAGCCCTTGAGAATCTCCGCCGACTCGGGGCCCGTCTCCACCGCGAAGTGCGCGCCAACACTCTTTGCGTAGTTCGCGAGCGCCCGGCAGGGCGACAGCATGACGTCGTAGAGGGGGTTGTCTCGTTTTTTTGGAACAACGCCGATGTGCGTCGTAACGATATTTGTACCAAATTCCAACGCCAGATCGAGGATTCTCTTGGAGCGATCCATCTGCGCGGCATTTTTGGACGCGTCCATGAATCCGCCGATGTCTCCGCACAGCGCCGCCACTCGAAGGCCGTTGTCCCGGATAATGGCTTTCTTTTCGCGGATTCCCCCCGGCGTAATCACCTCCGGCGCCATATCCCCCTGGGTCGCGTAAATTTGCAGTCCCTCCGCGCCTACCTCGGCGGCTTTTTTAACCGCTTCGGGAAACGGCAGCCGGAATGACTCGAGGATTACACCCACCGCAAAATGCCTTTCCATCCGCTACCTCCGGTGCGCCGATTGGACGAATGTTCGCGTGATTCCTTAATGTACCTATTATAGTAGTCTGCGTTAACTTTTGCAACGATCAATGTTTTGTTCTGATGTGTCCAGATTTGCTGTACGAATGCGCAAATTTAAGAACTGCCCGATAGCGCTCTGAGGCAGATGATGACGATGGTGGCGCGGAGCGGCCAGGTCGCCGTGTGTATATCTGAGTTCCCGGAGATGACAAGAATGGCGATGACCTTGGCGCTGATGAGGACCGGGAACCGGAGACGGCGCATGGGAGTTAGTGGATCGTATCGATGAAAACATACGCCCGACGAAGAACCGGATTTCGAGATCCATCAACGGATCGATAAGCTGTGGGCTGGAAAAGGTCTACGAATGATTTGCGGCGGGATTATGACTTGCTACCCTGCGGACACGACCGTACAATTTGTGCGAAAAAGTACGAACACGCAGCATTTGAATATTCGCGTGCACAGACCAAAAACAAATAGCCCCGGAATACGGAGCCATTCATGGTGCTGGAAGCGGGATTTGAACCCGCACGACCTTGCGATCAACGGATTTTAAGTCCGTGGCGTCTGCCGATTCCGCCATTCCAGCACAGGAGAAAGCCGCTTGCGCGGCTTCATTGCTTTATGATGTTATTCCTCGGGGTGAGAGAGCCTTCTCAGCGCCTTGCGGGAGACGCGCTCGACGATGTCCATCTTCTCGTAGACTCTGCCCAACACGAAGAAGCTGAGCGAGATCATCAGGCCGACGAAGCCCATGATGAGAATCCAGGCGACGAAAGTCGTGAAGTTCTGCGCGTTGATCGGCTGGAAGAACATGCTCAACGTGTACTCGCCCGAACCTGACAAGGCGTTGATCGTCTCCGGCGAGGTGATCATGGACGCGAGCATATAGCCGCCGAAGAGGAACAGGACGAGGACCACGATGCTGAGAATCAAACAAAAACGTGCCATTCGCATACCTCCGGGCATTGGTAATCATATTATACAACGCGCGCCGGGCGTTCGTCAATAGAACGGGACGCATTCCCCGCGTCCAATTCCTTCCGGCGCACCCAGCGCGCCCGTCTTTACCTTGCGCGTGCCGCGTTCCTGAGCGCGTCCACCTTGTCGAGCCTCTCCCACGAAAGATCGAGGTCGTCGCGGCCGAAGTGGCCGTACTTGGCAACCTGCTGGTAGATCGGGCGCTTAAGCGCGAGGTCGCGCACGATGGCGGCGGGACGCAGGTCGAACACCTCGGAGACGATTTCCGAGAGCACATCGTCCGGGAGCGCGCCGGTCCCGTAGCTGTCGACAAAGACGCTCACGGGCTTAGCCACGCCGATCGCGTACGCCACGCCCACCTCGCACTTCTTCGCGAGACCCGCGGCGACGAGGTTCTTCGCTACGTGGCGCATGGCGTAGGCGGCCGAACGGTCGACCTTGCTGGGGTCCTTGCCGGAGAAGCAGCCGCCGCCGTGGTGCGCGTAGCCGCCGTAGGTGTCGACGATGATCTTGCGCCCGGTGAGGCCCGAGTCGCCCGCGGGGCCGCCGACCACGAACCGGCCGGTGGGGTTGATGAAATACTTGGTGTTTCCGTCGAGAAGGCGCGCGGGGATCACGGGGCGGATCACCTTCTCGATCATGTCGCGCTCGATCACCTCGTGGGCGATCTCGGGCGCGTGCTGGGTGGAGACGACGACCGCGTCCACGCGCACGGGGGTCATGTCTTCGTACTCGATCGTGACCTGCGCCTTGCCGTCCGGGCGGAGGTAGGGGATCTCTCCGGACTTGCGGGCTTCCGCGAGGCGGCGGGCGATCCTGTGCGCGAGCGAGATGGCGAGCGGCATGTACTCCTGCGTTTCGTCGCAGGCGTAGCCAAACATCATGCCTTGGTCTCCCGCGCCCTGCTCCATGACGTCCGCGCGGTTGACGCCCATGGCGATGTCGGGGGACTGCTCCTGAACCGAAACGAGCACCGCGCAGGACTCGCCGTCAAAACCGTATTTCGCGCGGTCGTAGCCGATCTCGACGATCTTCTCGCGCGCGATCTTGTCGATGGGGACGTAGGCGTTGGTCGTGATCTCGCCCATCACGAGCACCATGCCCGTTGTGGCGCAGCACTCGCAGGCGACGTGCGCGTCGGGGTCCTGCGCGAGGATGGCGTCGAGAACGGCGTCCGAGATCTGGTCGCACACCTTGTCGGGGTGTCCCTCCGTCACCGATTCGGAGGTGAAAAAGTGCCTCATGCTGATTTCTCCCTCTGTCTGATTCGAACAAAAAGCCCGCCCTCGGGCGAGCAGACATGGTCATACCCGCCTCATCTTCCGGCGTTTCCGCCGCGGGAATTGGCACCAAGCGTCGGAACTTGCGTTCCGGACCGGTTGCCGGGTTTCATCGGGCCCGTCCCTCAACCACTCTCGATAAGGCTGCTTTTCAGTTCTGAGCTATTATATAACCAAAACGCGCGGCGTGTCAATCGTACATCCGGTTAACAGGGCGCGCGAAAATTTGTTTGCAACCTAACAGTGCGTATGCTATAATCTGGGCAAAGCATAAAAGGAGTGTATTCTATGCCGTTTATCAACATTGTTACGTCGGTGAGACTCGAGGGGGAAACGCGCGAACGGGTGCGCGCGGCGGCCTACGAATCCATTTTGCTGGTGCCCGGGAAGACGAAGGAGGTCACGATGGTGCAGCTGCGCGATTGCGCGGACATCTCGAAGGGCGATACGGGCGAGCCCGCGATGTTCGTCGAGGCGCGCATGTTCACCCGCCCGACCTTTGCCGCGAAGAAGGAATTCGCGCAGGAGATCATGAAAAGGCTTTCCGAGATCACGGGCATCGCGCCTTCGCAGATCTATCTGAACGTGCTGGAGTTCTACGAGTGGGGCTCGAACGGCGATTACAGGAGCTTCTAGGGGGTGCTCATGGAGATCAAATACATCAGGAACGGGAGCGGCCCGGTGCTGGGGCTCACGAAGCTCGGCGTCATTGAGAAGGACGGGCTGTTTTTCAAGGATATGGACGGAACGGGCGAATTAAAGCCCTTCGAGGATTGGCGGCTCTCGCCCGCTGCGCGCGCCAAGGACCTCGCGGCGCGGCTCTCCGTCCGGGAGATCGCGGGGTTGATGCTGTATTCCGCGCACCAGTCGATCCCCTCGCGCGGCATGCGTCACTTCCGGATGTCCACCTATTCCGGCAAGGCGTTTGACGAGTCCGGCGCGATGAGCTGGGAGATGACCGACCAGCAGAAGGATTTCCTCGAGAAGGACAACGTTCGCCACGTGCTCGCGACGACGTTCGAATCGCCCGAGGTGGCCGCCAGGTGGAACAATGAGATGCAGGCGTTCTGCGAGGGGCGCGGCTTCTCGATCCCGGTGAACACCTCCTCGGATCCCAGGCACGGCTCCGACTTCTCCGCCGAATACAACATGGGCGCGGGCGGCGCGATCTCGCTCTGGCCGGAGACGCTGGGCCTTGCGGCGACGTTCGATCCGGAGGTCACCCGCAAGTTCGGCGAGGTGGCGTCCAAGGAATACCGCGCGCTGGGCATTTCGACGGCGCTCTCGCCGCAGATCGACCTCGCGACCGAACCGCGCTGGAGCCGGTTCATGGGAACCTTCGGCGAGGGCGTGAAGCTCGCGACCGACATGGCGCGCGCGTACTGCGACGGCTTCCAGACGAGCGAGGGAGACAGGGAGATTTCCGGCGGCTGGGGATATGACTCAGTCAACGCCATGGTGAAGCATTGGCCGGGCGGCGGCTCGGGTGAGGCGGGACGCGACGCGCACTTCGGCTACGGAAAGTATGCCGTGTATCCCGGCAACGCGCTCGAGACGCACATGAAACCCTTCACCGAGGGCGCGTTCCGCCTCGCGGGCGGAACCGGTGAGGCCGCGGCGGTCATGCCGTACTATACCGTCTCCGTCGGGCAGGACAAGGACGGAAAAAGCGTCGGAAACTCGTATTCCAGGTATCTCATCACCGATCAGCTGCGCGGGCGGTTCGGCTACGACGGCGTCGTGTGCACCGACTGGGGCGTCACGGGCGACATCGGCGAGAAGGAATCGACCTTCGCCGGCAAGTGCTGGGGTATGGAGAAAATGACAAAGGCCGAGCGGCACTATGCCATCCTGGAGGCGGGCTGCGACCAGTTCGGCGGGAACAACGAGGTGGGGCCGGTTCTCGAAGCCTACGAAATGGGCGTCAGGGAGCACGGCGTGGAGTTTATGCGCGCGCGGTTTGAAAAGAGCGCGCAGAGGCTGCTCCTGAACTTCTTCCGCACGGGGCTATTCGAGAACCCGTATCTGGACGTGGAGCGCACGGTCGCGACGGTTGCGCGCGAGGATTTCAGGAAGGCGGGCTACGAAGCGCAGCTCAAGTCGGTCGTGCTTCTGAAAAACGAGGAGAACGCGCTTCCGATGAAAAAGGGGCTCAGGGTGTACGTGCCAAAAAGGTACCGCCCCGAGAGCCGGAACTTCTTCGGCATGGTGATGCCCGAAAAGCGCGACCATCCCATCGACCTTGGGGAAGTCGGGAAGTACTACGAGGTCGTGGACGACCCGAATGACGCGGACTTCGCGCTGTGCTGCATCTCCTACGCGAACGGCGGCAACGGCTACGAGGACGCGGACCGGGACGCGGGCGGCAATGGTTACGTGCCGATCTCCCTCCAGTACAGGCCCTATGCCGCGACGACGGCGCGCGAGGAGAGCCTCGCGGGCGGCGACCCGCTCGAGGACTTCACGAACCGCTCGTACAGGGGAAAGACCGCGACGACCATGAACGAATCCGACCTCGACATGGTGCTCGACGCCAAAAAGGCTATGGCCGGGAAGCCGGTCGTGACCGTGATCCGCATGTCGAAGCCCTGCGTGGTAAACGAATTCGAACCTTCGGCGGACGCGATCGTTTTGCACGCGGGCATCGAGGCGCGCGCGGTACTGGATATCGTTTCGGGCGCGCAGGAGCCGTCGGGCCTTCTGCCGATGCAGCTTCCTGCCGACATGGAGACGGTCGAGGCGCAGTGCGAGGATCTGCCACTCGACATGCGCTGCCATGTGGACACAGCGGGGCACACATACGACTTCGGCTTCGGTATGAACTGGTCGGGCGTGATCGACGACGAGCGCGTGCGAAAGTACGCGAGATAGTGGCAGGTCCGATCATCCACCTGCGCGCGGCGAAGGAGTGGGCGAAGGGGCGGCCGGACTTGATCGAGTGTCCCGAATTCTATCTGGGCGCGATCGCCCCGGACGCCATCCACGCCTGCGCGAACGCAGGCAAGGACGACAAGCTGCGCACGCATCTGAACAACCACGGACGGCTCGACATGATGCCTCTGGCGGAGTACGCGCGGGCGCGGAAAACAGCGTTTGACCTCGGGTATCTGGCGCACCTTTTGACCGACCCGTTCTGGTGCGCGTCGTATCACGTCATTCCCGGGCTGCTCCAGGAGGACGGGCACACGAATCCGGAGATCTACTACCGCGAGATGAACCGGGTAGAAAGCGCGCTTATCGACGAGGACGTTTTTGAACGACTCGGGAGGGCCGTTCCGCCCGCCGACCACCCGCTCCTGAGGGCGGCGGAGCTGGACGAATGGCGGCGGCGCGTGCTTGCGCACAGCCGCGACATGGCGGCCGAAGCGGGCGAGAACGGATGCATCACGATTGCATTCGTCACGTCTTTCGTCGCGCGGGCCGGTCATTACATCGACGACATGATAAGGAGGCTTGGCTTATGATGAACCCCGTTCAACAGGCGATTTTGGACAGGCGCTCGACGCGCGGTTTCGACGGTGCGGCACTGACGAGGGACGAACTGCAGGCGCTCATCGAAGCGGCGCTCGCCTCGCCCAGCGCGATGAACCGCCAGCCCTGGCACTTTTCGTTCGTGACGGACAGGGCGCTTCTCAGGGAATTCAGCGAGGAGGCGCGCGCGTTCTTCATGAAGAACGCATCGGAGGCCATGCGCGCGCGCTTTCAGGACCCCGCGTACGATTTCCTCATGGGCGCACCGCTGTTCGTGGTCGTTTCCTACAAGCCCGAGGAGGCGCACGCGTTCACAGGCGTGGATTGCGGGATCGCCGTCCAGAATCTGGCGCTCTCCGCCACGGGCATGGGTCTTGGAAGCGTGATCGTCGGCATGCCCAAGGACGTGCTGGAGTCGGAGGCCGGTGCGGCCTTCCGGGAAAGAATGGGCATTCCCGCCGGAAACGCGTATGCCATCGGCATCGCGATCGGGCACAACACCGTGACCAAGGAAGCGCACGTCGTCGGCGAGGGAAAATACACGATCATTGCGGAGTAGCGAATGAACGAGATGGAGCGCATCGCGCCGGAGATCCTCAGGGACTTCGGCGTCGATTTTGAGGCGGCGACGCGTGCGGGCGGATGGACGAACCACGTTTGGATCGCGGGCGATCTGGTCCTCCGGATTTCGCCCGACCAGGGCGGCGACCGCATCCGGCGCGAGGCGGCGCTCGGCATGCGGCTTCCGAAGGCGGCCCGCTATCCGGAAGTTCTGGCGACCGGCGTGCGGGAGGGTCACGAGTGGAGCGTCTCTCGGCGCGTGCCCGGCGTGAATCTGGGCGAAGCATGGCCGGGGATGACGTGGGCCGAGCGTGAGAGCGCCATGCGCGCCTTATGGGAGATCGCGGAGGAAATCCATTCCATGGATCCGGGCGCGATCCCCGCGGCGCTTCCGCGCCGGACCTGGTACAGCGACTTGCGGCCCGAAAAGGCGCGCGCGGACCTCGCAGGGCTTGTTGAGCGAGGCGTGCTCAAACGGGAGACGGCGGACGCGCTCTCCGGGATTCTAGTCGCTTTCTTTGATGCCCTCGGGCGCGCGGAGCACTGTTTGTGCCACGGCGACCTGACCATGGAGAATATGATGTGGTCGGAGGGACGCATCGCGTCCGTGTTCGACTTCGAGCACGCGGCGCGCTTGCCCGCGCAGGCGGACGTCTACTCCTTTCTCAGGCTTGTGCTCGGGCCGGACTGCGAGGCGGCGCCCGGGGCGTTTGTGGAAACCGTTGCCTCTCTCCCGAAGGCGCGGCTGAAGAGCGCGGACGACGCGCGGCTGCTCCTCGGCTTTGCTGTGCTCATCTCAGTCCGGCACGCGCAGATCTGGCTCGAGGGCGGCGAAGACGGACCGTGCGAGGGGTGGGGACCATGCCGCAGCCTCGCGTCGCTCGCGGACGGGCACGGAGGCTTTCTGGGGTCGGCCGTTCGCGATTGCATCGGAAGATTGCCGAAATGATGTCATATTACACAAAAAACCCTTGACAGACGCGCGTTCATGGGCTAAACTAACACGCGACAGAGTTTTAAACCGGTACCGTGATGCCGGCAAACGTTCGTCGCACGAATGATATACGTGTGCTGCGCCTTGCCGGATTCCGGCGAGGCTTTTTTGACGCCTTTGAGGTGATCGTTTGGAATGTAAGGCTGAAATCATGGATGAGACGGCGATGCGCCGGGCGCTGATGCGCATCGCGCACGAGATCGTCGAAAAAAACAAGGGAACGGGAGATCTTTCCATCGTGGGCATCAAGCGGCGGGGCGAGGTGCTCGCGGAGATCATCCGCGCCAACATCGCCCGGATCGAGGAAACGGACGTGCCGTGCGGGTCGATCGACATCCGCTACTACCGGGACGATCTGACCCGCCTTGACGACGCGCCCGTGTGGCGCAAGCCGGAGCTCGGCTTCGAGGTCACGGGCCGCACGGTCATCCTCGTCGACGACGTGCTGTTTACCGGCCGCACCGCGCGCGCGGCCATGGAAGCGGTCATCGCCTGCGGGCGGCCCAAGGCCATCCAGCTCGCGGTGCTCATCGACCGCGGCCACCGCGAGCTGCCCATTCGGGCGGATTACGTCGGGAAGAACGTCCCCACTTCGCAATCCGAGCTCATCGAGGTGCGCATGCCTCCGTTCGACGGGGAAACGCGCGTCTGCCTGATGGGCCTGGGTCATAGAAACTGAAACCGCCCAAGGAGGAGAGGGAATTCATGGACAAGAAGAAGATTGGATACCTGCCGGACGAGAGACCGCCGATTTGGCGA
The DNA here is from genome assembly GCA_023444095.1 of Bacillota bacterium. GTDB lineage: Bacteria > Bacillota > Clostridia > Christensenellales > Aristaeellaceae > RUG11247. Next base: position 76,087 of record JAEZRP010000032.1, on the reverse strand, counting down.
CTTTTGCTGTACGCGCTGCAGCAGGTGGTCGTCATGTTCCCCGCGACCATCACGGTCGCGCTCATCACCGGATTCCAGGTTTCGACTACCATCTTTGCCAGCGGCCTTGCGACGCTCTGCTTCACGTTCATCACCGGGAAGAAGCTTCCCCTCTACTACGGCTCGAGCTTTGCGTACCTCTCTGCCATCTCCGGACTCATGGCCGCGCAGGGCTTCGAGAAGATTGGCGGAATTCTGCCGACCGAAGGCATCCGGATCGCGCAGTTTGGCATCGTGGCCTCCGGCCTCGTGTCCATCGCGGCGGGCCTTCTGGTGAAGGTTGCAGGCCGCGACATCGTCGAGAAGATCCTCCCCCCGGCCGTCACGGGTCCTGTGGCGATGATCATCGGCTTAACGCTCGCGGGTAACGCGCTTGCGGATGCCGCTCCGGCTGCGGGTCAGCCGCAGGCTGTGTGGGTCATCTCCCTTGCGACGTTCTTTTCCACTGTGTTCTTCTCCCGCTATCTCAAGGGCTTCCTCGGCCAGCTCCCGCTGCTTCTAGGTGCGGCCGTCGGCTGCCTGACGGGCTTCGTAGTATATCAGATCGGCGGCGGCGACTTCAACTTCTTCCGCGCGCTTCCCGATCAGGCGCTCGCTGCCTCTACCTGGAAGCTTGGCGAGGGTGCGATCTTCGCGCTCCCGGCGTTCTCCCTTCCGAAGGTCGAATGGGCGGCGGTCTTCGCGATCATGCCCATCGCCATCGCGACCATTCCCGAGTCCACGGCGCACGTCTACCAGCTTGATATCTATGTAAACGACGTCGCCCGCGCGAAGGGTTCGACCAAGAAGTACGATATGGTGTCGCTCCTTGACAGAAACCTCATCGGCGACGGCATCTGCGACATGGTTGCTGGCGTCATCGGCGGCCCGGCGGGCACCAACTACGGCGAGAACATCTCGACCATGGCGATCACCCGCGTATTCAGCGTACCGGTTCTGATGGTCGCGGCGGTGATGGCGATGATCATGAGCTGCTTCACACCCCTCATTCAGGTGATCTACGGAATCCCCCTCGCGGTCATCGGCGGCCTTGAGATCTACCTGTTCGGCGCGATCGCGGCGCAGGGCATCGCGATTCTGATCGACCGGAAGTGCGACATGTTCTCCGCCAAGAACATCGCGGTCATTGCGAGCATCATGGTGATCGGCCTGGGCACCCACTATACTTTCGGTGGAACGATCGACTTCTTTGGAATGGGCGTTCCTGCTGTCGCGGGCGCTGCCATCTTCGGAATCATTTTGAATTTCCTTCTGTCATTCGGTGACAGAAAGGTTGCAAAAGAATAGAAACTGTCATATAATGAGAGCCGCGGTGTGACCCCGGAGGGGTCTGACCGCGGCTTACGTATGTTTTGGGGGGTTTACTGTGATTACGCTGACCGACATCGGGCCGGAACAACTGAGGGAAGTGCTCGCCCTCCGCGTGGAGGAAGCGCAGGCGGCCTTCGTGCCCACGCCCGAGGGCATCCTCGCGCGCGCGTGGGCGTACCGCGGCGAGGGCGCGCGGATGTACGCTATCCGGGCGGAAGGGATGATGGCCGGGCTCGCGCTCCTCTACGAGCTTACCGAGGAACCCGCGTGCTACTGCGTCATGGAGCTTTTGGTGGATTACCGGTACCAGAACCAGGGGATCGCGACGGAGGCGCTCAGGCAGATCCTCCAGATCTGCGGACACGAGGGCAAGTATCCCGTGGTCGAGCTGAGCGTGGACCGCAGAAACGAGCACGCGCTGCGCGTGTGCGAGAAGGCGGGATTCGTGGACGCGGGGTACGTCGATCCCGCGCTTCCGCAGTATCGGAACATGATCTACAAGTTGCCGCCCGTCTGACGGGCAAGGCGGAGCACATTCCAGGAGAGCGGCTGAAGCGTCGCTTCGAGCACCCCGGCTTCGAATTTCGCGGATGGGTTCTTCCGCGGGAGGATGGCGTCGGGGTTTTCGTATGTGTTTTTCGCGTCGATGTCGTCCGAGAACATCTCGATGTGTTCGACGAATGCGATGTTTTCAAAGCCACGCACGTCGAGTGTCAGCGCTTGCGTCGTGTCGAGGCTCCGGTTGATGACGAATACGCTGAGCTCGCCCGTTGTTTCGTTCCATGACGTCGCCGCGTCCACGTAGGGAACGCCTTCCTGCGCGACGTACTCGGTCGTGTCGTCCATCGCATAGCCGGGAATGTCGTATGTGCCCGACTCGACCGCCGTTCGGAGCGAGACGCCGCGCCCGAAGCGCATGAGCTGGGAAAGGCCATAGAAGGACGCCGCTTTCCAGACGTGCTCCCGGTCGGTGGCCGCCAGCGCGCCGAGGCCGCCCGTCATGCAGCCGATCTTCACGCGGTCCGCATGGCGCAGGAGCGCGAGGATGGTCGAAAGGTTCGCGAGTGCCGCCGGCATGTCGCCCATGCGCGGGAAGCGGGAGGGACCCATGTTGTCCGGGTCGTGGCGCACGTACTTGCGGTCGGGCTTGGGCGTGTAGTGCGCCTTGTATGGCGCGAATGCGCGGCGCCCGTAGGAGGTGATCTCCGAGGCGGGGCGCATCATGGTGCCATACTCGTCGAAGGAGAGCAACATCTGCTTGGGGCTGCGCATCTTCGTCTGGATGTAGTCGCACAGCGCGATTTCGGTGTTGATGTAGTCCTCGAAGTAGCGCGAGCCGCCCAGGAGCGCCGCGTAGTCTCCGGGCTTGGCGGACTGGTAGTGGTGGAGCGAAACGTAATCGACCGCGTTGTAGCACTCTTCGAGTACGCGCCGATCCCATTCCGGGTAGTGGTCGAGGTTGGGGGAGGACGACACGCACGCGACCGTCTCGATGGTCGGGTCGACCCACTTCATGGCCTTCGAGACTTCGTTGGCGAGCACGCCGTAGCCCTCCGGGTTTTTCTCCCAGGAGGCGATCTGCCATGGGCCGTCCATCTCGTTTCCGAGGTACCACGTCTTCACGCCGTAGGGCGATGCGTGACCGTATTTGGCGCGCAGATCCGACCAATAGGTGCCGCCCGCGTGATTCGTGTATTCGATGATGGAGATCGCGTCGTTGATGCCGCCGGTTCCCAGATTGATCGTGTACATGGGCTCAAAGCCAACCCTCTCCGCCCAGATGAGGTACTCGTCGTGGCCGACATTGTTCTCGATGTACTGGAACCATGCGAGATCGAGGTGAGCCTTCCTCTTTTCCATCGGGCCGATGGAGTCCTTCCAGTCCCAACCGGAGACAAAGTTGCCGCCGGGGAGTCGCACGGCCGGGAGACCGGATTCCTTCAGCGCCTCGATGAAGTCGCGCCGGAAGCCGTACTCGTCCGCCGTCGGGTGCTTCGGATTGAACATGCTGCCGTTGACCATGGTACCAATCGGTTCCAGAAACGCGCCGTAGAGCCGCGGCGAGATTTCCCCGATTGCGTAGGCCGGATGCACCGTGATCTTTGCCATTTCCCATTCCCCCTATTGTGACAGATTCCGCGTGATTTTCATGAGAAGTCCCACGAGCGCCTCCCTTTCCGCGTCCGTGAAGCCCTCAAAGCTGATTTCTTCCGCCTCGTCGACGATTTGTACGGCACGCCTTCCCTTTTCGCGGCCATATGGCGTGAGCATGATGAAAAATGCGCGCTTTCCACCCGAGACGTGCGTCGCCCTTTTTTCAATCAACCCATCCTGGGCCATCTTCTTCAACAAATGTGTCATCGTCGCGGGCTCGACGCCGCATCGAACCGCGAGCTCTTTTTGCAGGATCTCGCCCGTCTCCAGCAAAATCGAAAGCACCTTCGGTTGACCGTCGGAGAGGTTCTCCGCTTGAAATGCCTGACGGCATCGCTTCCCATGTGCTTGGGAAGCGCCCAAGAGGGCCGTGAGTAGTTTTGCCCGCATGGAACACCTCGTTTTGTATGTTAATTAGATATCTAATTTATGCGGATTTTACCATATGCAACCGGCTCTGTCAATCTGAAATGCGAACGATTGTCGAAAATCCGGCGGTTTTCTTGACAGGGAAAGTGCCGGATGGTACATTCATTCCAGAAGAAGCGGGACCAGGAGGAATCCGGATGCTGCAAGAACGTAAATACGGGCTTTTTGACCTGATTCGGTTGGGGCTTCGCGCCTCGCCATTTTACGGCGCGGCGGTATTGTTCATGAGCGTCGTGACGGGCCTTCTGCCCTCCGTCACAGCGCTTTCGACGGCGCTCTTCATCGATACCGCGCTCGCCGTGCGCGCGGGCGATCTCGCGCGCACGGCGATCTACCTGCCGATCGGGCTGGTGGTCGCCGTCGTCGCGATCGACTGGTTCTCCTATCAGATTTACCAGTTTTCAGACCGAATGCTGGCACTCCGGCTGCGGGAGAAGCTGCGCAGCGAAATGCTCGAAAAGTGCGCGCGGCTCGAATACAGGCACATCGAGGATCCGGAGACGTGGGATCTCATCAGCCGCGTAACGAAGAAGCCCGAGACGGAGCTCGAAGAGGGGTTCGCGGGCTGGAGCGGCATGGCGGCGGCGATCAAGCTCGCGCTGAACGTCCTGAGCGTGGTCGGATTGCTGCTCGCGGAGGTCTGGTGGGCGGCTCTCGTGACGGTGGCGTTCTCCGCGCCTCTCATGTGGGTGGCCCTCCGGGGTGGCAAGGAGACCTATCAGGCAAACCGCGACACCGAGCGCGAGGAGAGGCTTCAAAAATACCTCATCGAGACGCTGCTCAGCCGCGAGGCGGCGGAGGAGCGCGCGCTGTTCGGGTACGTGGAGAAGCTCTCCGTCCGGTTTCGAGAGGCATTTCTGCGCGCGTATCGGCTGCGCTTCAAGGTGCAGGCGAAGTGGTTTTTCCGAATGAAGCTGGGCTCTTCTCTGTTCGGGGTGATTTCGCTTCTGATCGCGCTCACGCTCGTCATCCCGACGGCGCGCGGTGAGATGTCGGTCGGCATGTTCATGTCCTTGACCATCGCGGCGTTTTCGCTGGTGCAGGCGATGAGCTGGGGCCTGACGGGCATCGCGGACACCATCGCGAAGAAGCGCGAGTACATGAAGGATCTCACGAAGTTCATGGCGCTCTCGCAGACGGAGGGTGCGCTTTCCGCGCCCGCGGAGCCGCCGATGGCGTTCGAGTCTCTGGAGCTGAAAAACGTGTCGTTTACATATCCCGGCACCGAGCGGAAGATCCTCGACGGGATGTCCTTCCGGATTGGCGCAGGGGAGCACATCGCGTTCGTCGGCGTGAACGGCGCTGGCAAGACCACGGTCACGAAGCTTCTCACGGGGCTTTATGGCGAATACGAGGGAGAGATCCTCCTGAACGGGCGCGAGCTGCGCGAGATCCCGCAGGCGGAACTGAAGAGCCTCTACTCGCTCGTGTATCAGGACTTCGCGCGCTATCAGATCTCCATGCGCGACAACGTGGCCTTCGGGCACGAGGACCGCGAGCGGCGCTTTCAGGAGGTCACGGACGCGCTGAACCTTGCGGAGACCATCGACCATCTCAAGGAGGGCGCGGATACCCCGCTCGGGCGGCTCTACGAAAACGGGCAGGAGCTCTCGGGCGGCCAGTGGCAGCGGGTAGCCATCGCTCGCTCGCTCGCGAACCCCGCGCCGGTTCGCATTCTCGACGAGCCGACCGCCGCGCTCGACCCCATCGCGGAGGCGGACATCTATCAGCGGTTCAAGTCGCTCTCGAAGGGCGTCGCGACGCTTTTCATCAGCCACCGCCTGGGCTCCACGAAGCTTGCCGACCGCATCTACGTGCTGGGAGAGGGCAAAGTGCTCGAGATGGGTTCCCACGACGAGCTCGCGCAGGCGGGCGGACTCTACGCCGAGATGTACGAGGCGCAAAGGAGCTGGTATCAATGAGCGAGACGACCGCAAACAGGAAGATCCCGCTTTTCAGGTTGCTCGGGAAGCTTCTTCCCCTGAGCGTACAATACGAGAGGGGCTACTTCCTTGTTTCAAACGGGTTGGGCATTCTGCACGGCGCGAGCTGGGGACTGACCGTTTTCGCGCGCCAGTGGTTCTTCGACGCCGTGACGGGCGCATCGACTGGGACGAGGACCGTCGGCTTCGCGATCTGGATGCTCGTCATCTACGGGTTCGTCACGACGGCGCAGCAGGCCCTGAACGGCGTTTCGAACTTCATCATCAGCCGCTGGTTCGAGCGGTTCGCGGCGCAGATGAAGGCGCTGCTCGCCAGGAAGGCCGGGCGCGTGAACGCGGTGATGTTCGAGGATCCGAAGCTTCTCGACAGCGTCAACAAGGCGCAGGAGGGCGCAGAGAACAGCGCCGGCGCGATCTTCATCCCGGCGGGCATCTTCACGTTCTACCTGCCGTACTTCATTGTTTTGACGTCGTATCTCTATACCAGAAAGCCCCTCCTCGCGCTGTCGGTCGTTCTGGTATTCATCCCGGTCGCGCTCACGCAGTTCATCCGCGCGAAGGTGTTTACGGACCTCGAGGAAAAGCTCGCGCCGGTGCGCAGGAAATACGAGTACTTTGAGAAGAGCATCGCCGACCGCGACTTTTTCAAGGAGACGCGGCTTTTGGGGAACTACCGATTCCTGAAAAAACTCTTTAACGGCTCGCTCGCGGATTTCGGCGCGCTCTCCCGGAAGGCGGAACGGAAGACCGCGCGCTGGGAGTTTCTCATGAAGCTCATCACGCTTGCGGGCTACATGGGGATCCTTTCCATGCTCTTTTCTGCCCTCATGGCGGATGAGATATCGGTCGGCGCGTTTGCATCCGTGTTCGCCGAGGTCGGGGTGATGTTCTCCATCATGGAGGAGATCATCTGCAGGCACATCGGCGGCATGACGAAGCAGCTCGGCACGGTCAAGAACTTCATCGACTTTCTCTATGCGCCCGAGCGCGAGGGCGACGACGTCGATCTGCCCGCGCAGCCGGAAATTCGGCTCGAGGGCGTCCACTTCAGATATCCCGGCGCCGAGAAGGAGGCCGTGCGCGGCGTGACGCTTGCGGCAAAGCCCGGGGAGACGCTTGCTGTGGTGGGCGAGAATGGCGCGGGCAAGACGACGCTCGTCAGGCTTCTGACGGGACTTTACCTCCCGACGGAGGGAAGGTCGACCGTCGAGGGGCGGGACATGAAGGACGTGCATCCGAAAAGCCTGTTTTTACATACCTCGGCGGCGTTCCAGAAGTACATGCGCTACCGCATGACGCTTCTCGACAACGTTCAGGTGAGCGCGCCCGACTCGAGCGCCGAGATCGAAGCCTCGCTCGCGAAGGCCGATCTCGCGCCGACCGACGAGAGCTTCCCGGAGGGGGAAAGCACCATGCTGTCCCGCGAGTTCGAGGGCGTCGACCTCTCCGGCGGACAGTGGCAGCGCGTGGCGCTCGCGCGCGGGTTCTACCGAGATCACGGCGTGATCGTCCTGGACGAGCCGACCGCCGCCATCGATCCGCTCGAGGAGACGCGCGTCTACCGAAAGTTCGCGGAGGTCTCCAAGGACCTCATCGCCATCATCGTCACGCACCGCATCGGCTCCGCGCGCATCGCAGACCGCATCATCGTCATGAACGAGGGCGTGATCGAGGAGGAGGGCAGCCACGAGGAGCTCCTCGCGCGCGGGGGACACTATGCAGAGATGGTAAAGGCGCAGGCGGACTGGTACCGATAGAAAAGGCAATGATTCGCGCACGAATCGAGGATTCCATCGCTGTGGGGACAAATCCGGCGTCGGCCTTCGTGACAGACGAGGAGGTTCCTATGGAAACGGATCGACTCTCCATCCTCTGGACGAACGCGTACATTCCGACCGCGGAGAAGGTGGTCATGATGTACACGACAAACGGCATGATTCATCGGTGATGGGACGAGGTGACCGTCGTCATCTGGGCCGCGACCGCCAGACTGGCCGCGGAGAACGAGCGGATTCAAACCAAAATTCGGCTGGCCCAGAACGCGGGCGTGCGCTTTTCCGCGTGCAGGGCCTGCGCGGATCAGCTCGGGTCACGGATTTTCTCCTTGGTCTCGGCATCGAGTTGAGGTTTCGGGGCGCAGGACTGACGGAGGCCCTGAAGGACGAAGGGAAGCTTCTGAGCGTTTCGGTTTGAAACCGAAAAACGCTGCCCGCGTTTTCGAGCGCATCTCCGTTGACGGGGGTGCGCTTTTCTGATATCATATATGGTAACGTTAACATATTGGGGGCGATCGGGATCGGCGTGAACATGGCGGATATCGCGAAGGCGGCGGGCGTATCGATCGCGACCGTCGGGCGCGTGATCCACAAAAACGGGTACGTCTCCGGGGATGCACGGGAGCGGGTGGAGAAGGCCGTTCGGGAGCTGGGCTATGTGCCGAACGCACTTGCGCGCGCGCTCAAAAAAAACCGCTCCGGCGTGATCGGAAGCCTCGTGGTTTACAATCTGAACAACCTGTATCAAAAGATCAACAACTCGGTCATCGAGGCGGCGGAGAAGCACGGCTACGAGCTTGTGACCATCGAGGGCCGCTGGGGGCATGGAGACGAAGCGCGCATCGTCAAGCGCTTCATCGGCATGCGCGTGGATGCCCTCGTCATTACCTCGAACCGGAGCGTGACGCCCGAGATCTTCCGCGCGCTGCGCGAAGCGGACATTCCTGTCGTCTGCGTCGAGCGCACCCACGACGTGGAGCGCGTCGACAATCTGGTCGTTCGGGATGTCGAGGGGGCGCGCGAAGCCGTCGAACATATGATTGCGCGCGGACATCGGCGGATCGCGCTCATCGCGCGGGAACTGGTCGACGACGTCGAACGGCGGCGGTGCGGGGGATACCGCGCGGCGCTCGAGGCGGCGGGGATCGCGGTCGACGAGGCGCTCATCCGGCTCGTGCCGCAGTACCGCGTGGAGGAAGGGTACGAGGCGATGCGTGCGCTTCTCGCGCTCGAACGTCCGCCCACGGCGGCGTTCATCACGGCGGACAGCATGGCCGCGGGCGCGATGCAGTGTCTCTACGAGCGCGGGCTTCGCGTCCCGGACGATCTGTCCGTCGCGGGCTACGACAATGTGCTCGCCGCGTCGCTCTCGCCGCCCATCGACTCCGTCGACCTCGCTGCTTCCGACATCGGGGAGACGGTCATGGAGCTGATCGAGCGGCGGCTGAACGATATGGGCGCGCCGGGGATTAACCGGTTCATTTCCACCGTCTACGTGGACAGGGGAACCGTAAAAGAGATTTGAAAGGATGTGCCCAAATGGAAAAGAAGAAAATCAGGGTGGGCATCGTCGGCTGCGGGGCCATCACCCAGAGGCGGCACGCGCCCGAATACGCCGCGAACCCCGACGCCCAGATCGCGGGCTTTTATGACGCCGATCCGGCGCGCGCTGGCGAGCTCGTCGCGCGGTATGGCGGGAAGGCGTATGGGAGCGTGGACGAGCTGATCGCGGACGAAATCGACGCGGTGAGCGTCTGCTCGCCCAACGCCACGCACGCGGACGTGTCCGTGCGGGCGCTCGAGAGCGGGAAGCACGTGCTGGTCGAAAAGCCCATGGCGCTCTCGCTCGAGGAGACGCGGCGGATGATCGGCGCGGAGCGCGCTTCCGGGAAGATCCTCATGCCCGACCACAACCAGAGGCTCATCCCGACCCACCTCAAGGCGCGCGAACTCCTGAAAGATGGCGCGATCGGGAAGCCGCTGTTCTACCAGTGCAACTTCAAGCACTCGGGGCCTGAGAACTGGAGCATCAACAACACCAACTCCACATGGTTTTTCTCAAAGGTGCAGGCGCGTTTTGGCGTGTTCGGCGATTTGGGCTCGCACAAGATCGACCTCATCCGGTTTCTGACGGGCATGGAGATCACAGACGTGTTCGCGACGCTCATGACCCTCGACAAAAGGCATCCCGACGGCTCTCTCATCGACCTCGAGGATAATGCCGTCTGCCAGTTCCGCATGGAGGACGGCATGCCCGGCATCATGCATTTCAGTTGGACGAACTACGGCCAGGAAGACAACGGCACCACCATCTACGGCGACAAGGGCGTCATGAAGATCTTCGGCGATTACACCGACGATATCGTCCTCGAGCTGCGCGACAAGACCACCGTGAAGTACAAGGTGAGCTCCATCAGCACGAACGCCAACCAGTTGAAGAGCGGCGTCATCGACGAGTTCGTTTCCGCGATCCTCGAGAACAGGCGACCCATCGTCGCGGCCGTCGACGGACACAACACGCTTGCGGTTCTCACGGCCGGAATCGAATCCGCGCGGGAGAAAAAGTGGCGGAGGGTGGAATACTGACGACCGGGGGTTGCCTCATGTCGATTTCGCGTTTTCTGACGGGGCGGCGGATCGCCGCCATCCTTCTTTCCGCCTTCGCACTTGCCGCGCTTCTGGTCGCGGTCAAAAACGATTACGGGCTTTATAAGTCGACCATCGCCCGCGTGACGAAGGCAGAGAACTCCTTCGATCGGAACGAGACGGGCCCGGGCGGACAGGTCGAGCGGCACGATACGCAGGCGCTCGCGCTTCTCATCATGAACGGCCCGGATGCGGGGAAAACGGCGACCGCAAAAAACGCCTACGCCGAATCACTCGTCGCGAGCGAAAAATACGCGGCGGGCGACGAGGTGTTCGTCGCGCTCACGGAGGACGGCGGTCAATTGACGGCGATCATTACGGGCGAAAAGCGGGACGTGGCGATCGCGCTGCTTGCGGGGCTGTTCGTCATCGGCATCCTCTGGGTGTCGCGTGCGCGGGGCCTTCTGACCGTGCTGTCGTTCCTTCTCAACCTCTCCGTATTCGTCCTCTGCATGCGGCTTTACATGGGCGGGACGCCCCTCGTGCGGCTTCGGTTTCTCATGATCGGCGCGTTTCTCGTCTCGACGCTCCTGCTCGCGGGCGGGCTGACCCGCAAGGCATTCGGCGCGATCCTCTCCTCGCTCGTCACCCTCGCGCTCACTGCACTTCTCTATCATGCGGCCGTGGCGCTTGCCGGAAAGCCGCCCTACGAGCTGATGGACTACATCTTCGTGCCGGAAGATCTCGAGGAAATCTTCCTCGCGGGCGTCCTGATCGGTTGCCTCGGCGCGGTGATGGACGTGGCGATCACAGTCTGTGCGGCGGTTTCGGAGCTCGTGAGCGCCTCGCGTCCGCTGACCCGCCGGGAGATCGTCGGAGCGATTCGCGGGATCGGGCACGACATCATGGGCACGATGATCGCCGTGCTACTGTTCTCGTACCTCAGCGGCAGCCTGCCCATCATCGTGGTGAAGGTCATGAACGGTTATTCCTTCTCCTCCATGGCGCGGTTCCACGTGCTGTTCGAGATCATCCGCTTCCTCGTGGGCTCCATCGGCATCGTGCTCGCGATTCCCGTCTCGGGCGCGGTCGCCGTACTCCTCGTCGGAAGGAGGAGGTCGTGATGGTCGTCGCGCTCGCGGGAATCCTGCTCGTCCTGATGCTCGCGGTCGGCGGGGACAGGGGCGGGAAATCGTTCGTCGCGTTCTTGGGAGACGCTGGCCTGTTCGCCGCGTGCGTGTATCTGATCGCGCTCGGCGCGAACGCGCTTCTCGTGACGGCCGCGAGCGCGTTCCTCTTCTGCGCGGTCACACTCGTCTACCAGAACGGGCGGGGCGTCAAGACGCGCGCGGCAGTGGCGGCGGTCGTTCTCGACATCTGCCTCGTCGCGATTGTTGCGCTCGCCGCGGAGCGGATCGGCAAGAGCGTGGGCTACTCGGAGCTCGACATGCGAGAGGAGGTGTCGATGTACCTTTCGCCCGAGCTCCACATCGACATGCGTGCGCTCGCCCTCGCGTCAGTCATGTTCGGGCTGCTCGGCGCGGCCATGGACGCCGCGGTCTCGGTGGCGGCCTCCGTCTACGAGCTGCATCTGGCGAATCCCGCGCTGGACGCCCGCGCGCTGGCGCGCGGAGGGAACGCCGTCGGCAGGGACATCCTCGGGACGACCGTGAACACCGTCTTCTTCGCGGGCATCGGCGAGACGATCATGCAGACGATCCTTTTCATGAAAAACGGCTACGGCATCGAAGCGATTTTGAACTCAAAGGCGTTTTTTCAGGTGTTTTCGACGATCATGCTCTCGAACCTGGCGTGCCTTGCGGTGATCCCGCTCGCGTCCGCGCTGGCGGGCCGCATGATGGCGAACGACTTCTTGTCTCTTTGGACGGATCTACGGAGGATATTGAAATGGAAAAGGTGACCGAGCGGGCGATGAGGGAGATCTGTCGAAGCTGGGGGATCGATCCCGGAATGCTCGCGTTTCTCGGTGGCGGGCGCGGCGATTCGGATGGGATTCTGTATGCGTTTCCCTCGCCGCGCGGCAGGATGGTTTTAAAGATCCTCGCGCGTGGGGAGGCGGACGCGGAGGGGCTTGCTGTGCTCGAGCTGCGCGCGCGGTTCGCGCATCACCTGGGCGAGAGCGGCATCCCGGTCGCCTGTCCCCTGCGGGGCACGGATGGGAGCCTCTACGCACAATGCGTGGACGCGGGATTTCGCTATGTGGGCCTCGTCATGGACTACCGGGAGGGGCATACCGCGGAGAACGCCGAGTTGACGGACGCGTTCGCGCGCGCGTGGGGGCGGGTGACCGGCCGGGCGCACCGGGCAGCCAAAACGTTCCGGGAAGGGGACGTGCCCGCGCTCAACTACGAGCGGGAGCTGAATGACTTCACGAATCTTTGCGCGGACGCGGACGCGAAGGCGGCGTGGCGCGAGATGGGGGCGTTCCTGGAAGGGCTTCCGCGCACGACGGACGATTACGGCTTCATACACAACGATAACCACCAACGAAATATACTGACCGGCGACGATGGGATCGCCTTCATCGACTTCGACTGCGCCATGCGCCAGTTCTTTTTGCACGATCTCGCGACGCCGCTGCAGGGACTGATGTTCGAAGAGGCGGGCGGAATGCTCTCACCCGTGCAAAACGAAGGGCGGCTCAGCCGGTTCCTCTTGAACTTCGTCGACGGATACGAGCACGAGAACCATCTGGACGGATTGTGGTATGAGAGGATCGGCGAATTTGTCAACTACAGGAGACTTCTGCTCTTTACCGTCATGCAGGACTGGCTGAGTACGCAGCCGGAACTGAAAAGAGGCTTCCTTCGAAACATCAGGAAGCCCCCGGTCATTCGGCTGTAGGGTTACAGGCTGACCTTCTTTTCGAGCAGCCACGCGCTGAGCGCGAAGGAGCCCGCGATCACGGCGAGGAAGGTTGCGTAGCTCGGCCAGTCGTCGAGCAGTCCGCGCACGAGCGTGTCCCCGTAGTACGCCTCGGGGTACTGCGCGACGCCCCATTCAAGCAGGACGATAAGCCCGACGAAGAGCGCGAAGCTCACGAGACCCTTCAGCCTCCTGTTCTGAAGCGCTGTGGCGCTCAGCGTGATCGCCAGGTAGGCGACCATGACGATGGCGAGGAAGTTGACGACAAACCCGATCGCGACGGCGACCACGTTTGCGATAATCGTAGAAAGCTCCATGTTCATCATCTGCGCGAACTGCTCCGCGAGTTCGCGCGCGATCTCAAGGTCCGGGAAGCTCGCGATCATCAGCCTCACGTCCCAGATGGCGAGGAGCGTTATGACCGCCGCGAAAAACGCGCCGAGAAGGAGCGCGGCGATCAGCTTCGCGCCGAGGATTTTCGGCATGGTGTTCGGCGTCATGAATGTGAGGTAGCTCGCCTTGGTGCCAAGCTCGCGCGAGTAGAGCGCCACCGAGAAGATCAGCATGCCAAGAACGCTCAGCGAAGCGACGAAGGCGAGAAGCATCGAAGCGCCCATCGCCATGTAGGGCTCCTTGCGCAGGACGGAGAACAGGTAATAGCACTGGGCGAGCAGGATCACGGAGAGCATCACGACGATGCCGGCGAGGTTCCTGCGGTATTCATATTTCATCAGGCGAAGCATCGGAATCCTCCTTAGGCGTAGATCTCTTTGTAGAGTTCGACGAGGCTCTTCTTGCGCGCCTCGCGCAGTTCCCCCGACGGACCTTCGAGCGCGACCGCGCCCGTCTTCATGAACACGGCGTAGTCGACGATCTTTTCGAGCTCGTCCACAAGGTGGCTCGACAGAAGAAACGTGCGCGCGGGCGTGATCCTTTCCCGGATCGCGTCGACGACCTGATCGCGCGCGATGACGTCGATGCCGTTGAGCGGCTCGTCGAGCATGATGAGCGCGCTGTCCCGGGCGAGCGTCACGGCGATCTTCAGCTTCGCCATCATGCCGCTCGAGAGTTTTGAGACCTTGACCTTCGGCGGAAGCTGCATCCTTTCGAGCATGGCGCGGTAGGCCGCGCGATCGAAGTCCGCAAAGAAATCCGCGTAGTACGCGCCGACGTCTTCGCCCGACATGTAGCCGAAGAAGTAGGCCTCCGTGGGCATGTAGGCGACGCGCGATTTGCTCTCGATGCCGATCGGCTCGCCCTCGAAAAGCAGCGTTCCGCCGGTGGGTTTCACGAGGCCCGCGATCATCTTCATGAACGTCGTCTTTCCGCTGCCGTTCGGGCCAAGCATCGCATAGACCCGGCCGCGCGGGATCTCGATGGTGAGGTCGTCGACCGCCGTCGTGGTCAGGTATTTTTTCGTCAGGTGTTCGCACTTCAGCATGGGATTCTCCTCCGGTTTCAGCATGCTCCTATTATAGCATGATTTTGGTACTCCTGATGCGTGTCGCTTATTTTTCTCGGAGATTGACAAATTCACACAACCGCGCTACGCTATGCACAGAAATTTGTTTGAAGAGCCTAATGTATGGGAGGGAAGAGATATGAAGCTGGTGCTTTTGCGGCATGGGGAGAGCGCCTGGAACCTCGAGAATCGGTTCACGGGTTGGACGGACGTGGAGCTTTCCGAAAACGGGATGCGCGAGGCGCGCGAGGCGGGTCGGCTCATGAAGGCGGAAGGGCTGGACTTCGACGTCTGCTATACCTCTTACCTCAAGCGGGCGATCCATACGCTGAACTTCGCGCTCGAGGAGATGGACCGCGAGTGGCTGCCCGTCGAAAAGAGTTGGAAGCTCAACGAGCGGCATTACGGCGCGCTGCAGGGGCTCAACAAGGCGGAGACGGCGCGGAAGTTCGGCGACGAGCAGGTGCTCGTCTGGCGGCGCTCGTTCGACATACAGCCCCCGGCGCTGGGGGAGGACGACGAGCGGAGCCCCGTGCGCGCGGCGGCGTACCGGGGAGTCGACCCCAGGGAGCTGCCGCTCACCGAGAGCCTCAAGGACACGATCGCGCGCACGGTTCCCTACTTTGAGGCAGAGATCAGGCCGCGGATGCGCGCGGGGGAGCGCGTTCTGATCGCGGCGCACGGAAATTCCCTCCGCGCGCTGGTCATGTACCTGGAGCATCTGAGCGAGTCGGAGATCATGAAGCGCAACCTGCCGACGGGTGTGCCGCTTTTATATGAGCTGGCGGACGACTTTTCAGTCGCCGGGAAGCGGTACATCGGGTATCAGGACGCGATCGCCGCGAAGATGCGGAAGGTGGCCGATCAGGGAAAGGCTGCAAAATAGTGGAGAAACGAGGATGGGCCCGACGTGGCTTTCCGGTTATTTCCTGAGCACATGCTCGTCGATCCGGCGGACGACGCCTGCGGTGTATATCGCAAAGTACTTTCCCCAGAATCGATGCGCGGCGGGATTGATGCTCTCGAAGTCTACGCCGAGCCTTGTGTATCCCGCTGCCTTCAGTTCGCGGATGGCGCAGTTCATCAGGTTTTGCATGAGGAACTCGCCGCGGTATTCCGGCAGGCAATACGCGCCCGTGATATGGATGTAGTCCCGGTCATCCGCGATGAATGTCTCGCCGTTTCGTTCCACCTTGAGATAGGCGGCGATGCGCTCTTCCGTGAACGCTGCGTAAAGGCGCGCATCGGACTGCGAGGCGCTTTCGAGAAACGAATCCGCCGACTCCGATGCCCGCAGCATGAACGTCGGGCTTTCGGCCATGTGTGCGTCGAGCATGCGCTGGAGGGGAAGTGCCGAAAGGATTTCGTCCGGCACGAGCCGCCTGAATGCGAATCCGTCCGGAACCGGCGCGTCGATCTCGTCCATTCCCCGGATTCCGTCCGCCGTGCGCATGCCAAAGCCATAACGGAAGAACAGCGCCTGCGCCTCTGCGTCCCACGCATACAGCCCGATGCCGTGGCTCGTCGCGCCCGCGCGCACCCACTTCTCCGCCGCCGCCTGATAGAGCCGCGCATAGATCGCCGCGCGGTTTTCGCAAGTCGCCGCGTTCGCGTGGTTGGGCGACCACACCCCAACCGCGTCCGTCGAACGGAACGCGTGCGGGAACGGCCCCCAGTTAAGCAGGTAGCCGATCAGCTTGTCTCCCTCGAGCGCCGCGACGCCAAGTCCGCCCTCGACGAGCGGCGCAAGGTCGGGAATCGCGGTTATCGTTGGCAGATGCGGCGCAAGCATGCGCTGCCTGTCGTAATCCGCGAGCGCGAGCCGCGCCGCGTCCTCTATGTATTCCTGTCGAAAATCGACGATCCTCATCTTTCTGAACTCCTATCAAAAAAAACGCCCCACGGGCTCCTATCCGGCAACCCCGCGACGCGCGCCAAAATCCGCTTATTGCTGCTGCCTTCCGGCCCTGACAAGATTCGCAGCATGACGCCGTACGAGACCAGATGATCATCACCCGTGGAACATTCCGATTATACCACAGAACGCAGCCGGGCGCAACAGAAAAAAGAATGTAGAAACCTGGAGCTTCGCGTCCTTCCCCGTCGATTCTCCCGTGCGGAGGAACAGAAAGGCCGGGGCAGCGCTGCCCCGGCTTCCGCTTACTTCACGAAGATATCAGACAGGGTTTTCACAACGCCCTTGAGGCCGGGCATGGGGATTTCACGCTGCTTGATGACGTTTTCAAGCTCGTCGACGCGCGGGGTGGGAATGGTCTTGGGATTTCCGAGGATCTTGGAGACGACGATGCTGATGGCGGCGTTCTCCTGCATCTCAAGGAACTCGACGGCGCGCCAGACGCCGTCGGCGGAGACCATGAGCGCGCCGTGGTTCTCCATGAGAAAGCCGTTCGACTTCTCGATCACGGCGTCAAACATGCAGGCGAGCTCGTCGGAGCCGGGCATGGCGTAGGGAACCATGACCATGGGGCCGACCTCGATCACGGGTTCCGGGAGGAAGGGCCGCTGCAGCCAGTCGCCGCCCGCGATGGCGAAGCCCGTGAGGATGGGGGGGTGCGCGTGTACGACGCCCTTCACGTCCGGGCGCTTTTCGAGGATGCGGATGTGGAAGGGCCATTCGCTGGTGGGCTTGCGGCCCGGCGCGGCGAGGAGGGTGTTCCCCTTCATGTCCACGGCGCAAATATCGTCAAAAGCGATCGCGCCCTTGGCGACCTTGGTGGGGGTGATGAGCACGAGTTCCTCATCCACGCGCATGGAGAGGTTGCCGCCCTGCGACGTCACAAAGCCGACCTGCGCGAGGCGGTTTGACGCGCGGACGATCTCCTCGATCTGGGCCGCGTACTTTTCCTGAATGGGATGCATTGTGATCTCCTCCTCGGTATTCTTTGATGCGTTTTAAATCACGCGGACTCTCCCTATTATTTTATACCTTCCGAGCCGCGTTGTAAAGCGGCTGTTTGC
This sequence comes from Bacillota bacterium, assembly GCA_023444095.1. Classification (GTDB taxonomy): domain Bacteria; phylum Bacillota; class Clostridia; order Christensenellales; family Aristaeellaceae; genus RUG11247. Next base: position 58,523 of record JAEZRP010000032.1, on the reverse strand, counting down.
GCGAAACCGGGAGGACTTTCATCCTCCCGGCATGACTTATCTTTTTCCGCTGTTAATGGAGAAGCCGTCCTTCTGAAAGGCGGCGATCCAGCCCTTGAGCCGCGAGAAGAAATCCGCGTTGCTCCCCGTCTTTTCCATCATGGAGATAAGCTGTTCCGCCGTCTCCTGGTTGTTCGTGGAGCCGAGCATCTTGCGCACCTGATACTCGCCGTCGAGCTCGACCTCGCTGAGCAGCAACTCCTCGCGCCTGGTTCCCGACTTATACATGTCGATGGCCGGGAAGATGCGCCGGTCGGACAGCTTGCGGTCAAGGTGCAGTTCCATGTTGCCGGTGCCCTTGAATTCCTCGAATATGATGTCGTCCATGCGGCTTCCGGTCTCGACGAGGGCGGTCGCGATGATGGTGAGGCTTCCGCCGTTCTCGATGTTGCGCGCCGCGCCGAAGAAACGCTTGGGCTTGTGGAGCGCGCCCGGGTCAAGGCCGCCTGAGAGCGAGCGGCCCGTCGGCGGAATGACGAGGTTGTACGCGCGCGCGAGGCGCGTGATGGAATCGAGGAGCACCACGACGTCCTTGCCCTGCTCGGTGAGCCGTTGCGCGCGCTCCAGAACCATCTCGCTCACGCGCGTGTGGTTTTCGGGCGCCTCGTCGAATGTGGAATACACCACCTCGCCATTGATCGAACGCTTCATGTCCGTCACTTCCTCGGGGCGCTCGTCGATGAGCAGCACGATGAGGTGAACGTCCGGATGGTTCTCGGTAATGGCGTTCGCGATCTTCTTAAGGAGCGTCGTCTTGCCCGCCTTGGGCTGAGAGACGATCATGCCGCGCTGGCCCTTTCCGATGGGCGCGAGCATGTCGATGAGCCGAAGCGCCATGTCGCTTTTGCCCGTTTTCGACTCGAGCTTGAACCGCTCGTTCGGATAGACGGGGATGAGCGAGTCAAACGGCTTTCGCTGCGCGTTCTGCTCAGGCGGCAGCCCGTTGATCTGGGTAATGAAGAGCATCGCGTTATAGCGGTCGCCCTCGCGCTGCGGACGGGTCTTGCCGACCACGTGGTCGCCCGTGCGGAGGTTGAAGCGCCTGATCTGCGCGATGGAGACGTAGACATCGTGGTTTCCGGGCAGATAGTTATCCGCGCGCAGAAAGCCGTAGCCGTCGGGATGGATCTCGAGGATGCCCTGCCCCTCAGCGCAGTCGCCCGCGGCAAGCATTTCTGGCACGGCGGGGTTGATGTTCCCGTACTCCGGGGTGTACATGCTCTCCCGGCGCGGACGCATGTCCGCCTGATCGGCTGTTTCATCCGGCTGCCTGGAATCGGTTTCGCTGAGCTGGTAGGAGGTGCGCCGGTCGTACGTGCGGGGCGCGTCCTGCCGGAGCCGCGGCTGGAAGCCGCCCTCCGGAGTGTTCCGCGCGGCGGGGTTGGGGAGGGGGCGGCGGTTCAGCTGTCCGGGCTGTTGCGCCCGCGCGCCCATGCGCTGCTGAACGGGAATGAACGGGCGCTGGGCGTATGGCCGCTCTCCGGTCTCGCCCGTCGGGGCGGACTGCGGCGCTTCTATGCCCGCGGTCCGCGTCGAATCGCCCGACGGCTTTGGACGGGACGCATCGAGCGGCCTGTGAAACGCGGGTCTCAGCGCGGGTCTCGGGTCCGCTCGAGTGGGCGTGGGCGCCTCAACAGGTCGCTGAATCTCCGGTCGGGCGGTCTGGACGGCCTCCGCGGGCTCCGTTTCCTGCCGCGCGACGATGGGGACCTCCGGCGGATTCACGGATTCCGGTTGCGCGACCTCGGACTCAGAAAGTGTGACCTCCGGGCGCGCGGACGCGACAGTTTCCTCGGCTGCTGTTTCCTCCGGCTCTGCGGGCGCGGCTTCGGGATTCGTTTTGCGCGGCCTGCCCGGCGGCCGCTTGAGCGTGCGCGCTTCGTCCGCGCGCATCTCCCGCGGCTTTGCGGCCTCGCTCGCGGCTTCCTTGGAATAGGCGTCGGCGAGCATCCCGACCAGCACGGCCTTCGCCGTACCCGCCGGAACCTTCAGCCCCTTTTCCTTCGCGAGCTGTTTTAATTCCACGACCGTTTTGTCGTGAAGCGTTCGATAATCCATGTTACCTCCTTACGATGCGCCGGGGCGGACGCCGACCGCGACATCGCGGTCCACGGCCTGCTCCACCCAATGGGAGAACCCGTCCCACGGCCCCGACCGCATGACGAGAAAGCCGCCGTCCTCCATGAGTTTCCTCACGGTTTCGAGCTTGATGATGTTTGTGTTGAGCGAGAGCGCGAGCGCGCCGCCGGGCAAAAGCGCGTCCCGCCATGCGGGGAGCGCGCGTGCGAGCAGCTTCTCCAGCGTCCCGCCGCCCGGCGCGTGCTGCACGCCGTAGGGGAGGTCAGCCGCCATCGCGTGGTAGCGCGTCTTGCCGAAGAGCCGCCCGACGAGCGCGCAATCGCATTCCGCCGCGCGCAGAAGGTGCCTGTCTCCCGCGCGGTATTCGTCGCTCGACTTGGAAAACGCGAACGAAAACGCGGGCGCCGCCTTCGCGCCGGAAACGGTGAACGATTCTCTTTCAAACGCGTGCTTGATTTTATGATATTCGAGGTACCGCTTGAAGTACTGCGAGAGTTCCTTGAGATCGACGGACGAAAGGTCGCAACCGAACGCGTCCCAGCCCCGGTTGACGGCCTGAAAGAGCGCGGTGCCGCGCGAGCACATGGGATCAGCGAACCGAAGCCGCGCCTCCGCGTCGTCCGCGAAGCGGGAAGCGTAGACGGCGAGGTTCATCGTGAGCGAAGTGAACAGCTCGTTCGTCTTGCCCTTGTACTTGAGAACGCCCGGCAAATCCGGCAGAAGGTATGTCTCCGCGCGCCCGCAGACCGGCCTCAAAAGTGCGCCTTCCCGCTGAAAAAGAGCGTACAATAGCGAGTGCCGGGCGAGCCTTCGGACATCCTGGGCGCCGAGGGCCTCGGGGGATTCGAAAGTGAGGAGATTGAGTGCATCGTCTGAAAAACCGTCGACCACCGCGTCCGGGACGATGCGCCCGAGCATGATCTCGAGCTCGGCACGCCCAAGCCTGGCGGCCTCCGCCTGATAACGCGCGTTCGCGTGCGGCCACAAGAGGATACCGTACTTCAATTTTGAAACTCCCTGCGAAAAAGATACCGTGCGGCAGCCGGGGGCGCTGTATTCGGTATGTGACGGTGGGTTTCCTGAATCGTATTATATGTGAGAGATGTTTGTGATATTCGGCTGTCTGACCCTTGAAATCAGCCCCCCCGCTGGCGCGAAGGGGCCGGCAGTGGCCTTAATACTTGCGTTTACGCGCAGCCTCGGCCTTCTTCTTGCGCTTCACGCTCGGCTTTTCATAATGCTCCCTCTTGCGTGCTTCCGCGAGAATGCCGTCGCGCGCGGTCTTGCGCTTGAACCTGCGCAGAGCGCTCTCCAACGACTCGTTTTCACGAATGCGGACTTCTGACATGTGCTTTCCCTCCCCTCGCGATTGAATGGCATACGCCAATGTAGCATGGGGTTCGCCACAAAGGGTATTATAACTCACCCGATATGTACTCGTCAAGCCGCGGCGGGCACAATTCCTTCAAATTCACTTAAAATTCGCACTCAGGCCATTGAATCTGAAAGCTTCTTGCCGCCCAGCAGGTGGACGTGCAGATGGTCGACCGTCTGCCCGCCGTCCCTTCCGCAATTGGTCAGTGCGCGGAACCCCGTTTCCGCGACGCCCTCGAGCCGCGCCACTTCCCCGATCGCCTCGGCGAGATGCCGTGCAATCTCCGCGTCGCAGGAAAGCACGTTCGGGATGTGCCTTTTCGGGACGATCAGAACGTGGGTGGGCGCCTGGGGATTTATATCGCGGAAGGCGTACACATATTCGTCCTCGTACACCTTCGCGCTTGGGATTTGACCGGCAATGATCTTACAGAAGAGGCAGTCCATTGGATTTCACCTCCCGCCCTTTGCGTATGGCGCGCCGTAGGCGGTCGTTCCCTCCGTCCTTTCGATGAGGACGCGGGCGACCTCGCCCGGCTCCGCCTTCGCGCGCACGCGCACGTAGTGCTGCGTGTAACCCTCGGAGAGCTTGTCCGCGCGGCTTTCGAACAACACGGTCTGAACCGTGCCTGTAATCGATTGGACGAAACCGATTTCCAATTTGTTCCCAAGCTGTATAAGAGACGCCGCGCGTTGTTTTTTTGTTTCCTCGTCCACCTGATTCGCCATTTCAGCGGCGTCGGTTCCGCTTCTTTTGGAGTAGGGGAAGACGTGGACGCGCGCGAGGGCGCATCTTTCGACAAACGCCATGGTTTCCGCGTGCTCCGCGTCCGTCTCGCCCGGGAAGCCCGCGATAAGGTCGGTGGTCGCGGCAAGATCGGGCATGTGGCGGCGAAGCGTTTCAAGCGCGCGGAAATACTCTTCCGGCGTGTAGCGTCTGCGCATCCGCCGTAGCACCCCCGCCGAGCCCGACTGGAGGGAAAGGTGGAAATGGCGCATGAGGTTTGGCATCTCGGAAAGCGCGCGCGCAAATTCGTCGGTCGCTGCGAGCGGCTCGAGGGAGCCGAGCCTTACCCGCGCGCCCGTCTCGCAGACTGCCCCGATCGCGTCCAGAAGCGCGCCGTCCGCCCCGCGCCCGTAGCTTGCGAGGTGGATGCCGGTCACGACAATCTCCCTGTACCCCGCGTCCCGGAGCCTGTTTGCCTCCGCGCGAACGGATTCAAGCGGCATGGAGCGCACGGGACCGCGCACGGAGGGGATGACGCAGTACGCGCAGTAGCGGTCGCAGCCCTCCTGGATCTTCATGGTCGCGCGGGTCTTGCCCTCGTGGCGGGTGACGAACAGCGTCTCGAACGGCGCGTCCCGAAGCGGCGCGACGGCGTCGATCTTCGTCCCGTCCGCGAGCGCCTTCTGGAGAAGTTCGACCACCTCCGAGCGCCTCTGAACGCCCAAAACCAGCCGCACGTTGTCCATCCCGAGCAAAAGCTCCGCGTCCCGCTGCGCCAGACAACCGGAGGCGACGATGACCGCGTCCGGGTGTTCCCGCGCGACGCGCCGGATGGTCTTGAGCGATTTCTGGTCGCCGGTTCCGGTCACGGTACAGGTGTTCACGAGGTAGACGTCCGCGTCGTCCGAAAAGGGCACGATCTCGTAGCCCGCGCGCTCGAACGCCTCGAGCATCGCCTCGGTGTCGTACTGATTGACCTTGCAACCCAGGGTGTAGAATGCGGCCTTCAACTTATATGTCCCCCCAAAGCGCCATCGCGAGCGCGGCGGCGGCGAGCGCGGCGGTTTCCGCGCGCAAAATGCGCGGCCCGAGGGACACCTGACGCGCCCCCGATTCGCGTACTTCCGATTCCTCCATGCCGCCCTCCGGGCCGATCAGGAGGCCGATCTCGTGCGCGGCGGGGAACTGCCTTTGGATATCGGCCATGCGCACGGGCTGCGAAAGCTCCCACGGCGCGAGCATGAGTTCCTTCGCTTTCATTTCGGAAAGCGCCGCGTTCCAATCGATGGGCGGCGCGATCTCCATCGGTCGCGTCCGACCGCACTGTTTGACGGCCTCGCGCGCGATCTTGTTCAGCCGCTCGACGCGGGACGCGCCCTCGAGCTTCGCGACGCTGCGCGCCATGCGCACGGGAACGAGCCTTGAAACGCCCAACTCCGTCAGCTTCTGCGCCAGAAGCTCCAGCTTTTCGGCCTTCGGAAGTCCTTGATACACCGTGATCTCGACGCTCGATTCGTTCGGCGGCAGCTCCGCCATCAGCTCGACCGAGCCGCTCTTTTCCGATATCTCCGCGATGCGCGCCGTCCAGCGTGCATCCTTCGCGAGCGCGATCACGTCGTCGCCCGGCTTCAGGCGCAAAACCCTGAACGCATGGCGCGCGTCCTCGAGGGAAAGCTTTCCGTTCTCAACGTAAAAAGTATGCAGAAAAACGCACCCCGTCGTATGATATCAATCCCTGTCGGCGGCGATTGCCGTCCACTCACCACGGTCGCGGACGTCGAGGTTTCGGTAGCCCGCCTCTTCGAGCGCCTCCACGACCTCCGCTTTTCTCTCCCGCGCGATGCCCGAGCAGATAAATTTCCCGCCCGGCCGAATGTGCGAGCGCACCGGTGCGGCGAGCATGCGGATCACGTCCGCGATGATGTTCGCGACCACGACGTCCGCCGTCTCGCTGACCGCCTCAAGCAGATCGCCCGCGCGGGTGCGGATAACGCCATCAAATCCGTTCTTCCGGATATTCTCTCCCGCAACCTTGACAGCGATGGGGTCGAGGTCGGTCGCGAGCACGCGCGCGCCCATGTGCGCCGCCGCGATGGCGAGGATGCCCGTGCCAGTTCCGATGTCGATGACGTCCATGCCAGGCTTGACAATCTCCTCGACCAGCTCCACGCACAGCCCCGTCGTCTCGTGGGTGCCTGTGCCGAACGCCATGCCGGGATCGATCTCGATGATCTTGTCGTCAGGAAGCGCGTCGAAGCGCTCCCAGCCGGGCTTCACTACCATGTGGCTGCCGAGCCGGAAGGGCTTGTAGGACTTTTTCCACGATTCCGCCCAGTCCTCCTCGTCGACGGCGTTCGTTTCGGAGGTGAGCTTGCCCGCGTCAAAATGCAAGTCGAGCGCGCGCAGCCGCGAAAGCTCGGCCTCGATGTGCCTGACCGTGTCAGCGATCCGTTCGTCGACGGGATAGTAGCCCGTGACCTTCACGTCGTCGCCCATCTTCCGGGCGATTTCCTCGTCGATGATGTCCCACTGGCCCTCGGGACGCTGGTTGAGCTTGACGTCGTTCTTGTCCTCGATCATGACGCCCCGGCTACCCGCCTCGATGAGCAGGTTCGAGACCATGTCGGACGCCTCGGTGGTCGTGAGCACCGTATATGCAAGCCATTCCATTATGAAAGCTCCTTCTCGATGCGCGCCTGCTGGTCGGCAAGCGTCAGCGCGTCGATCAGCTCCGCGAGGTTTCCCTCCATGACTTCGTCGATCTTGTAGAGCGTGAGTCCGATCCGGTGGTCGGTCACGCGTCCCTGCGGGAAGTTGTAGGTGCGGATGCGCTCCGAGCGGTCGCCCGTGCCCACCTGGAGCCGCCGTTTTTCGGAATAGGCGCTGTCCTGCTCCTCGCGATGGATCTCGTAGAGCCGGGATTTCAAAACGCGCATGGCCTGTTCCCGGTTCTGGATCTGCGAGCGCTGATCCTGAGATGTGACCACGAGCCCCGTCGGCAAATGCGTGATGCGCACGGCGGAGTCTGTGCGGTTGACGTGCTGTCCGCCCGCGCCGGACGCGCGGTAGGTGTCGATCTTGAGGTCGTTGGGATTGACCTCCACCTCCACGTCTTCGGCCTCGGGCAGCACCGCAACGGTTGCCGTCGAGGTGTGAATGCGCCCGCCCGACTCGGTTACGGGTACGCGCTGCACGCGGTGGACGCCAGACTCAAACTTCATCTTCGAGAACACATTCTTCCCCTGGATGAGCGCCACGGATTCCTTGATGCCGCCCAGCTCCGTCGAGCCGTCCTCGACGATCTTGAAATCCCAGCCCTGCGCGGTGGCGTAGTGCTGGTACATGCGCAGAAGCTCCGCGCCGAACAACCCCGCCTCGTCGCCGCCAGCGCCCGCGCGCACCTCGAGCACCGCGTTCTTGTAGTCGTCCGGGTCCTTTGGGAGAAGCGCGATGCGCGCCTCCTGAGTCATCTTTTCGAGCGCAGGCTCGAGCTCATCCAGTTCCTCGCGCGCCATTTCGGCCATGTCGGGATCGGAGAGCATCTCCTTCGCCTCCGCGACGCGCGTCGAAAGGGACTTAAAATCGAGCGCGAGCTGATTGAGCTCCGCCATCTCGCTGTGTTCCCGCATGAGCCGGGTGAAAAGCGGCGTATCCGCGATCACCTCCGCGAGCGTGATGCGGATCCCGAGTTCCTCGTACCGGCCCTCGATGGTCTCAAGCTGGCGGGCGATGCGCTCCCGCTCGTTATAGCTTCCCTGCATGTCAAACCTCCGTCCATACGACGCGCTTGACGCCGTTCAGGTCATGGATCGCGCTCCCGCCGCCCAGGAGCGCGAGAACATCGTCTGCCTGGCCCAATCCGACCTCGAGATAGATTCGTCCGCCGGGCGTCAAATGCGCGCGGAACGACCGCGCGATCCTGCGGTAGAAGTCAAGCCCGTCCGCCCCGCCTTCGAGCGCGGCAAGAGGTTCCCGCCGCACTTCGGGGGAGAGATTTGGGATGTCGCCCGCGCGGACGTAGGGCGGGTTGCACGCGATGAGGTCGAACGCCCGGCCTGCGACGGGCGCGAACAGGTCGCCCGTCAGGATCTCGGCGTCCAGTCTCCCCGCGTTGATCCTCTGAACGTCGCCCGCGTCCGCGCTCACGTCAGAAAGGGTCAAGAGAATCTCCGGGTGCATGCGCTTGAGCGAGAGCCCGATCGCGCCCGAACCGGCGCACAGGTCGAGCACCGCGCTTTTTTTTCTGTTTTGTATATAATGAGACGCCGCCTCGCACAAAACTTCCGTGTCCATGCGCGGAATGAGCACGCGCTCGTCGACGTAAAACTCGTATCCCATGAACGGCGCGCGGCGGAAGATGTACTGAACCGGCTCGCCCGCTTCACGCCGCGCCTTCGCCGCGTTCAACCGGGAGAGCTCGCCTTCCCAAAGGACGCGCTCCGCCTCCAGAAAGATGCGGGAGCGGGGGAGGGACAAAACCTCCTCCAGAATCCAGACCGCGTCCGCGCCGCCTGCCTTTTTCCATTCGCCAACCGTCATAAAAAACCCCGCGAAAAAAACCGCCGGAAGATCCGACGATCCTCCGGCAACTTGTGACTATATGCCGTAGCGCTTCTTGAAGCGATCCACGCGCCCGCCAACGTCGACCATCTTCTGCTTTCCGGTGTAGAAGGGATGGCATTTGGAGCAGATATCCACGCGCAATTCCTTTTTCACGGAACCTGTCTCGAACGTCTCGCCGCAGACGCAGCGGACGACCGTCTTGCCGTAGTTCGGATGGATTTTTTCCTTCATCGTGTCTCACCTCTTTGAAACCGGACTGCAAGCCCTCCGGCGGAGCCAGCATCCGATTGATCGCACGCAAAAAATTTTACCACATTTCAGAGGTACATGCAAGTGCTGTCACCTGATTTAACAAAGCGCGCGCCTACAATGGGGGCAATCAAAGCGCCGAGTTGACGGGCATTTCTGCCCAAGAAAGGCCCCTGTTGGAACAAATCCAGACGTCTCCCTGTCGCAAAGCTCGCGCATCGCACGAAACATCGCCCATCGCGCCGGACCCAAATTAAAAGGAAGGGATTCAGGTGCGGCTGATCGACGACGACTTTTCCGGGATACCGCCAAATCCGCGCATCGTCGAGGGGCTCCTATACGGCAGGTCCATGGCGCTCTCGCAGGATGGAGCGCAGGAAGCGGACGAAACAGCTGTTTCTAAAATTTACATTTATTTATTCGGCCTCTCTATTGACAAAATAGGGGCCGGATGATACATTATCTTCAAGCGTTAGCACTCAACGCTCGAGAGTGCTAACAGCGAAACGGAGGTGGTTGCCGATGGACGAGCGCAAATTCATGATCCTGCAGGCCATCATCGACGACTATATCTCGACTGCGATGCCCGTCGGCTCGCGCACAATCTCCCGCAAGTCCGGAGTCGGCTACTCCCCGGCGACGATCCGCAACGAGATGAGCGACCTCGAGGAGCTGGGTTATCTCGATCAGCCGCACACCTCCGCGGGCCGCATTCCATCCTACAAGGCGTACCGCCTTTACGTGGATCAGCTCATGAAGGTCGCGCACCTGCCGACCGACGAGCGCGACCGGATGCGCGCGCACCTTTCGACGCGCACGGACCAGATCGAGGCGCTCATCAGGCGCGCGGCGGGCGTCCTTTCGGACGCGACGCGCTATACCTCCGTGATCGTGGCCCCACAGCTTTCCACGCTTCGGATTCGCAACCTCCAAATGGTTCCGGTTTCGGACGCGCTGGCGCTCATGGTCATCGTCACGAACGCGGGCATCGTCAAGGACACGGTGATCCGCGTGCCGGAGGGCATCACGCCCGACATGCTCTACGAGCTTTCCCGCATGCTCACCGACCAGCTTGCGGATAAGCCCATCGAGGCCGTTCGCCAGCTCTTCGCGGAGCTCATCCGCGACATGGGCGAGTACCGCAGGCTTATGGCGGAGGCCATGCAGGTGATCGAGGAGAAGATGAGCAAAACGGATGCGACGGACATCGTGATCGGCGGGTCCTCGAACATGCTCAGTTATCCTGAGTATTCCGACATCGGAAAGGCGAGGAGCTTCCTTTCCGTACTCGAGTCGGGCGATAAGCTCAAGCGGGCGCTGGCGGCCGGGGTGGGGATGGAATTCACCATCCGCATTGGCCCGGAGATCGAGATGCCTGAACTCTGCGACTGCTCGATTTTGACCGCGACCTATCACGCGGGCGACCGCTCGACGGGGACGATCGGCATCATCGGGCCCACGCGCATGAACTACAACCGGGCGATTTCGGTCCTCCGGTACATGGGCATGGCGCTCTCGGAGCTTCTGTCCGATAGAAAATAAGGAAGTGAGAAAAGACATGAACACGAATATCGACAACCCCGAAACTCAGAATCCCACGTCCCCCGAGGAGCAGGTTCCACTCGAGGCAAAGGCGGCGGAACCCATCGTCGAGGAGGCGGGCGACGCGGAGGGCACGATCGAAGAATGGAAGGCTGCGCTCGAGCTCGCCGTCCGTCAGCGCGACGAATACCTCGATTCCCTGAGGCGCACGCAGGCGGATTTCCAGAATTTCAAGCGCCGCAACCAGACCGCCCGGGCCGACGGCTACGAGGACGGAACCCGCGAAGTCGTGGCGGCGATGCTCCCGGTCATCGACAACCTCGAGCGCGCGATCCAGGCGGGCGAGGAGGCTGGGGCGTGCGGGGGGCCGATCGTCGAGGGCGTTCAGATGACGCTCAAGGCGCTGATCGAGGCGGGGAAGCGGTTCGGGCTCGAGGAGCTGCCCGCGGAGGGCTGCGATTTCAATCCCGAAATCCACCACGCCGTCATGCGCGAGCAGACGGACGACCCCGGCAAGGTGCTCGAGTGCTTCCAGAAGGGCTATCGGGTCAAGGACCGCATCATCCGCTACTCAATGGTCAAGGTAAGCGTTGAATAAATTTGGAGGATAAACATATGGCAAAGATTATCGGCATCGACCTCGGAACCACCAACTCCTGCGTCGCCGTCATGGAGGGCGGCGAGCCCACCGTCATCGCGAACGCCGAGGGCGGCCGCACGACCCCGTCGGTCGTCGCCTTCGCCAAGAACGGCGAGCGCCTCGTCGGTCAGGTCGCGAAGCGCCAGGCGGTCACGAACCCCGAGCGCACCATCATCTCCATTAAGCGCGACATGGGCACCGACCGCAAGATTAGAATTGACGACAAGTCATACACTCCGCCGGAGATTTCCGCGATGATCCTTCAGAAGCTGAAGGCGGACGCGGAGAGCTATCTGGGCGAAACGGTCACCAAGGCGGTCATCACGGTTCCGGCGTACTTCTCGGACGCCCAGCGCCAGGCGACCAAGGACGCGGGCCGCATCGCGGGTCTCGAGGTCGAGCGCATCATCAACGAGCCCACGGCGGCTGCGCTCGCCTACGGCCTCGACAAGGGCGAGGCCCACAAGATCCTCGTCTACGACCTCGGAGGCGGAACCTTCGACGTCTCCCTCATGGAGGTCGGCGACGGCGTGTTCGAGGTGCTCGCGACGGGCGGCGACACGCGCCTGGGCGGCGACGACTTCGACAACCGGCTCATTGACTACATCGCCGCGGAGTTCCAGAAGGAAAACGGCATCGACCTCAAGAAGGACCGCATGGCCCTCCAGCGCCTCAAGGAAGCGGCCGAAAAGGCCAAGATCGAGCTCTCCGGCCTCATGAGCGTCAACGTGAACCTTCCGTTCATCACCGCGGACGCCACGGGTCCGAAGCATCTCGACATCAACGTTTCCCGCGCGAAGTTCAACGAGCTGACGGCGGATCTGGTCGAAAGGACCATCGGGCCCTTGACGCAGGCGCTCAAGGACGCCGGCCTCTCCGCGCGCGAGATCGACAAGGTGATCCTCGTCGGCGGTTCCACCCGCATCCCCGCCGTGCAGGAAGCCGTTCAGCGCGTCACCGGCAAGGACCCCTACAAGGGGATCAACCCGGACGAATGCGTCGCGATCGGCGCGGCGATCCAGGGCGGCGTGCTCGGCGGCGACGTGAAGGACATCGTGCTTCTGGACGTCACGCCCCTCTCTCTCGGCATCGAGACACTGGGCGGCGTGTTCACGAAGCTCATTGAAAGGAACACCACCATCCCCGTGAAGCAGCAGCAGGTGTTCTCGACCGCCGCTGACGGCCAGACGTCGGTCGACGTGCATGTCCTGCAGGGCGAGCGCGAGATGGCCGCGTACAACAAGACGCTCGGCCGCTTCCAGCTCTCCGGCATCGCGCCTGCGCCGCGCGGCGTTCCGCAGATCGAGGTCACATTTGACATCGACGCGAACGGCATCGTGCACGTGTCCGCGAAAGACAAGGGAACCGGCAAGCAGCAGTCGATCTCCATCACCGCCTCCTCCAACATGACCGAAGCGGAGATTAAGAAAGCCGTCAACGAGGCCGAGCAGTTCGCCGCGGAGGATAAGAAGAAGAAGGAGGCCGTCGAGGCCGCCAACCAGTGTGACCAGCTCATCTACCAGACCGAGAAGACACTGCGCGAGCTTTCCGACAAGATTGATTCCGCGGATAAGGCGAAGATCGAGGAGGGGCTCGAGGGCCTCAAGAAGGTGCGCGCGACCGACGATCCCGATCAGATCCGGCCCGAGATGGAATCCTTCTCCCAGATGAGCTACGCCATCTTCGGGAAGATCTACGAGCAGCAGGGTGCCGACAACGGCGGAAACGGCACCGGCAACGGGCCGCAGGCCGGCGGTCCCGCGGACGACGGCACCGTCGAGACCGACTTTACCGAATAAGCCTTTCAAGGCGGCGGTTCATTCATTATAATAACGAGGCTTAGGTGGAGACCGTGCGCTCACGCGTCGAGGGCGGTGCCTTCGAGCCGCGTGGGCGCTTGGGATATCGCTCCGCCGGTTGAGAGAGGTGGTCACATTGGCAAAGCGGGATTATTATGAGGTGCTGGGCGTTCAAAAGGGCGCGGACGACGCGACCGTAAAAAAGGCGTACCGGCAGCTCGCCAAAAAGCTGCATCCCGATGTCAACCCGGGCGATCAGGGAGCCGAGGAAAAATTCAAGGAGGTCAACGAGGCGTACCAGGTCCTCTCCGACGCGCAGAAGCGCGCGGCCTACGACCAGTACGGCTTCGACGGCCCGCAGGCGCAGGGCTTCGGCGGCGGCGGCGCTGGCGGCTTCGGCGGCTTCGGCTTCGACGGCCTGAACGTCGACGACATCTTCTCGTCGTTCTTTGGCGGCGGCGTGAACCGTCAGTCAAACGGCCCGATTCCCGGCGACGACCTCCGCTACGACATCACGCTTACATTCGAGGAGGCTGCGAAGGGCTGCGAAAAGCAGATCAACCTCGTGCGCGACGAGGAGTGCGATACCTGCCACGGCTCGGGCGCGAAGCCCGGGACAAATCCCCAGACCTGTCCGACCTGCGGCGGCACTGGCCAGGTGCGCATTACCCAGAACACGGCCTTCGGGCGCATCCAGAACGTGCGCGCGTGCTCGAACTGCCACGGCTCGGGAAAGATCATTTCAGATCCCTGTCCGAAGTGCGGCGGGCGTGGAAAATCGCGCGCGTCGAAGCGCCGCTCGATCAAGATCCCTGCGGGCATCGACAACGGTCAGGTTCTGACCATCCGTGGCCAGGGCGAGGCGGGCGAGCGCGGCGGAGAACCCGGCGACCTTCTGGTGGTCGTGACGGTTCGGCCGCACAAGCTCTTCAAGCGGGACGGCGCGAACCTCTACCTCGAGCTCCCGATTACATTCACGCAGGCGGCGCTTGGCGCCGAGATCGACGTCCCGACGCTCGATAAGCCCGTTAAATATCAGGTTCCCGAGGGCACGCAGCCCGGTCAGACATTCCGCATCCGCGGAAAGGGTATCCCGCTTCTGCGAGGTACGGGGACGGGCGATCTGTTCGTGACGGTCTCAATCGACGTGCCGAAGAAGCTCAGCGAGAAGCAGAAGGACCTGCTCCGGCAGTTCGACAACGCCATCGAGGGAAGCCAGTACGAGCAGAAGAAGTCCTTCTTCGGCAGGGTAAAGGACGCGTTCAACTGATGGACGGATTTCTGAACATCAACAAGCCGCTCGGCATGACGTCGAGCGACGTTGTTGTCTATGTGCGAAAGAGGCTTCCGAGGGGCGTGCGCGTCGGCCACGGTGGGACGCTTGACCCGGACGCGTCGGGCGTTCTCCCTGTGTGCGTGGGCCGCGCGGCGAGATTGTTCGACTACATCATCGACAAGGAAAAGACGTACGTCGCGGTCTTGAAGCTCGGCGTTTCGACCGACACGCAGGACGCGAGCGGGCAGATCGTGGACGAGAAGCCCGTGGCGGTTAGTGCGGCGGAGATTCGGGCCGTTTTGCCCGCATTTGTCGGCGAGATTGAGCAGATTCCGCCGATGTACTCCGCATTGAAGAAGGACGGAAAGCGCCTCTATCAGCTTGCCCGGAAGGGCGAGACCGTGGCGCTCGATCCCCGCGCCTGCCGCGTGCACGCCATCGAGCTCATGGAAGAGATGGGGGAGGACCGCTACCTTCTGCGCATCAAATGCGGAAAGGGCGTCTACATCCGCACCCTCTGCCACGATATCGGCGCGCGGCTCGGCTGCGGCGGGCACATGGCGGAGCTTTCGCGCACCGCGGCGGGCGCGTTTCGCCTGGAGGACGCGCTGACCCTTATGCGCGTGGACGAGCTCTTTCGTGCGGACGCGCTTTCGTCCGCGCTTTTGCCGATGGACTATCCGCTTTCGCACATCCCAGCCGTGCGCGCGGGGGAGGCGGCGGCGCACGCCGTCAAAAACGGGAATCCGCTCAAGCCCGAATGGCTGGACAGGCCCGCGCCGGAAGGCGTCGTACGCGTCTATTTGACAGGCGAATTCTGTGGCATGGGCGTTTCGGAGCCGGATGGTTCGATCCGCTTCAAGGCGATGCTTCTGTAAAAAAGGACAAGAGCGGCGGCGCGTCCGGCGCTTTTTTTGTGATGTTCCGGGCCGTATAGTTGCGCGTGATCCTGACCACCAGACCCGAAAGACACAGGATGCCGATCAGGTTCGGGAACGCCATCAATCCGTTGAGCGTGTCGGCCACGTCCCACGCGAGGTTCTGGCTCATGACCGCGCCGAGAAACGCGAAGAGGATGTAGGCGATCCGGTACGGCGTCGCCGCACGCGCGCCGAACAGGTACTCGACGGATCGCATCCCGTAAAACGACCAGCCGAGCACCGTGGAGAACGCGAAGAAGAGGATCGTCAGCGCGAGGATCGCGCCCGCCGCGCTTCCAAAGTGCCGGGAAAACGCGAGCGCCACGAGAGACACGCCCGCGAGTTCCTCGAACCGCGCGCTCTCGCGGATCCCGTCTCCGTCGGCATCGTACGCGCTGGCGAGCATGACGTTTGCGTAGGTCAGATCCCTGTCGCCCTCCGGCCCCCTCACAAGAATCTCGCGCTTTGCGCCGTCCACCGTCAGCCGCGCGACGGTGCCACCCGCGCCGGAAGTCCGGTGAAGCTCGTTGCGTTCCGCGCCGATCAGGGGCATGTGGTCGCGCGCATGCCCCGCGAGGGAGATAAGCCCCGGTCGGGCGGTGAGGTTCGCGTTTTCAAGGCTCGGAAGCCCGCTGACCGTGCTCGAAAGAAGCGCGAAGGCCGTGAGCGTGCACAGGACAAGCGTGTTGAAAAATACTTCGAAGATCGCCCACATGCCCTGCGCGGCGGGCTCCCGCGCGTCGGAGGCTGCGTGCACGATGACCGTCGAGCCGAGTCCCGCCTCGTTTGAGAACACGCCGCGCTTGAAGCCCATCGTCACGGCGCGCCGGAGCGCCATCCCGCCCGCGCCGCCCAGCGCAGCGCGCAGACAGAACGCGCTTTTCAGAATAGTGCCGAACACGTGCGGAATCTGCCCGGCGTTCAGGATCAGTACGGCGAGCGCGGCGGCGATGTAGAAAATCGACATGAACGGGACGAGCTTTTCCGTGACCCGCGCGATGCGCCGGATGCTGCCGAGGATCACGAGCGCGGTCGCCCCCGAAACCGCGAGTCCCGTCGCCCAGCCCGGCACGGAGAAGTTCGTGCGCATGACCTCGGAGACGGTGTTGACCTGCGTCATATTCCCGATGCCAAAGGACGCGAGCGCGCAGAAGGCGGCGAACAGCACGGCGAGGGGCCTCGCGAATCTTTTCAGCGCGCGGCTCTTGGAAAGACCTGCCTCGATATAGTACATCGGCCCGCCCGACCACTCGCCGCGCGCGTTCCGCCTGCGAAAATAGATGCCCAGCACGTTCTCCGCGTAGCCCGTCGCCATGCCGAACAACGCGCTCACCCACATCCACAGGACCGCGCCAGGGCCGCCGATCGCGATCGCCGCCGCCACGCCCGCGATGTTGCCCGTGCCCGTCGTCGCCGCCAGCGCCGTCGCGAGCGCCTGAAACTGGGAGATCGCCCTCTCGTCGCCGCTCTTGTGGACGTCGCTTTTTCGGAAGATGGCGAAGAGCGTCCGGCTCAGGATGTGCCGGACATGCGCGAACTGGAAAAAGCGCGTGCGCGCCGTAAGGTAGATTCCCGTTCCGATGATCAGAAGGAGCATCGGCGCGCCCCACACGGCCGCGTTCAGGGTCGCGTTCAGACGCGCGAGGGCGTTCAGGATCGCCGACATGCGCATCGCTCCTTTCGGAACAGGCTTTTTTAGCATATGCCCGCGCGAGAGATTGACATGCGTGATATACTGTTTCCATGAAAAACACGACGCTTTGCTACCTGGAGCGCGACGGGAAATACCTCATGCTCCACAGGACCAAAAAAGAAAACGACGTCAATCGCGACAAGTGGATCGGCGTAGGCGGGCACTTTGAGGAGGGCGAGAGCCCCGAGGATTGCGTGCGGCGCGAAGTGTTCGAGGAAACCGGACTCACGCTCACACGCTTCTCCTACCGCGGCATCGTGACGTTTGCCTCCGACCGGTGGGAGACGGAATACATGCACCTTTTTACCGCGGACGGCTTCGCGGGCGCGTTGCGGGAGTGCGAGGAGGGCGCGCTTGAGTGGATCCAAAAGGCCGTGCTTCTGGACCTTCCCATGTGGGAGGGCGACAGGATCTTCCTCGAGCTGATCGCGGCTCCGCGTCCGTTCTTTTCACTAAAGCTGAAATACGAGGGGGAGAGGCTCGCCGGGGCCTGGCTCGACGGCGAACTGATTTCTGGCCGCTGACACGCGTCGGCGGTCTTTTTTAATCTTGCGTTCGATTGCCGGATGCCCGTTTGCATGCTATAATCCCCTTGAGAACATGTGTTCGATACGCTGAAAAACGGAGGGATACGGCATGGACCCGATGGAAAAGCTCACGATCCTGACGGATGCGGCGAAGTACGACGTCGCCTGCACCTCGTCCGGCGTGAACCGCTCCGGCAAGGGCGCCGCCATCGGCAACAGCGTCGGCTGCGGCATCTGCCACAGCTTTGCGGGCGACGGGCGCTGCATCTCGCTTCTCAAGGTCCTGATGTCAAACGCCTGCCGGTACGACTGCGCCTATTGCGTCAACCGCCGCGCAAACGACGCTCCGCGCACGACCTTCGAGCCGCGGGAGCTTGCGGACCTGACGATGAACTTTTACCGCAGGAACTACATCGAGGGGCTGTTCCTCAGCTCCGCCGTGGTGGGCTCGGCAGACCGCACCTGCGAAATGATGACCGAGGCGCTGCGCATTCTGCGCGAGGAATACCGCTTTGGCGGCTACATCCACTGTAAGGCCATTCCCGGCGCGGACCCGCTTTTGATCGAGCGCATGGGGCTTTACGCCGACCGCATGAGCGTCAACATCGAGCTTCCGTCGCGGGAGAGCCTCCAGCGCCTCGCGCCCGAAAAGAGCCGCGCGAGCATCCTCGGCCCGATGAATCTGATCGCGGGTGCCATCAGCGAGACGAAGAACGCCATGACGTTCTACCGACACGCGCCCAAATTCGCGCCCGCGGGGCAGGCCACGCAGATGATCGTCGGCGCGTCCCCCGAGACCGATCGAACCATCCTCACGCTCTCCCAGGCGCTTTATGAGAAATTCCGCTTGAAGCGCGTGTTCTACTCGGCCTATGTGCCGCTCAACGACGACCGACTGCTGCCCCCCGTCGGCACGCCGCCGCCGCTCCTGCGGGAGCACAGGCTGTATCAGGCGGACTGGCTTTTGCGCTTCTACGGCTTCCGCGCGGAGGAGATCCTGGACGATCGCCGCCCGAACCTCGATCCCTGCCTCGATCCCAAGTGCAACTGGGCGGTTGGGCATCTGGATCAATTTCCGCTGGACGTCAACCGCGCGCCCCTCGAGCTTCTCTTGCGCGTGCCAGGCATCGGCGTCAAGAGCGCGTGGCGCATCCAGCAGGCCCGCAGGTACGGCGCGCTGGATTTTCTGGCGCTCAAGAAGATGGGCGTGGTGTTGAAGCGCGCGCAGCACTTCATCACCTGCTCCGGAAAGACGCTCATCCGGCTGTATCTGAACGAACCCGAGATTCTGACGAGCCTTCTTTCGGATCGGGCGACCGTGCTCGGTCGGGAGGCGGTGCAGCTCTCCATGCTCGACCCGACGCGGGAGGATTTGCAGAAATGCCTGACCGGACAGATATAGTCTACCGCTACGACGGAACGCTCGACGGCCTGATGTCCTGCGTGTTCGAGAGCTATGAAAAAAAGGAGATGCCGGACGCCATCCTCGGTCCGGAAGACCATCAACTTTCGTTCTTCGAGACGCGCGAGATCAAAACCGATCCGGCGCGTGCCGCGCGGGTGCTCCGCTCGATTCCCGCGCGCATCTCGGAGGAGGCGCTGCAGCTGGTCGAGCGGGCGATGCTGACCTGCCTTCCCGGACGCGAGAAGCACATTCTCGCATTCCTTCGGTTCGGATTTCGGGTCGGGGCGGGCGTCACGGACCTTCGGTACCACGACGCGGTCGCGCCGATCACCAACGCCGTCATGCAACTGGGGCGGGAGGCGCACCTTTATACGGGCTTCGTGCGGTTCACACAGAACGCGGGCGTGCTGGCCGCCGTCATCGAACCCAAGAATCGCGTGCTCACGCTGATCGCGGATCACTTCGTCGACCGCTACCCCAACGACTCGTTCATCATCTTCGACCGCACGCACCACGAAGCGATCGTCGCAAAAAACGGGCGCGGGCGGATCGTGCCCCTCGAGGCGCTGGAGCTTCCGGAGCCGGACGAAATGGAGCGCGCCGTGCGCGCGCTGTGGCGCAGGTTCCACGCGGCGGTCGCGATTACGCAGCGCAGAAACTACAAGTGCCAGCGCGGCCACCTGCCGCTCCGCTACCGGCGCGTCATGACCGAATTCACATCCGACCTTTCCCGCGCGAAGAAGAGTCCGGCCCTCGAGACACCACGCCTGCCGTCGGGCGGGGAATGAGACTCAATACAGCCGGGAAAACTGGCGCGGCGTCATGCCGGTCTGCTTGCGAAAGACGCGGATGAAGTAGCTCGTACTCGCGTGCCCCGTGCGCTGGGAGATCTCGTCGAGCGTGCAGGTGCGCATGAGCAGGAGGTCCTTCGCCTTCTCGACGCGCACGCCGATCAGGTACGCGATGGGGGAGACGCCGTACGCGGCATGAAAGAGCCTGCGAAAATGCGTGCGGCTCATGCAGCACAGGCCGGCGAGCGATTCGAGTGTAATGGGCTGATCGAAGCGCTCGTCGATGTATCTTTTGGCGGGGAGCGTCTCCGCGCGGGCGGCGGCGTCCCGGCGAGCCTCCGCGCCCTCGAGCAGGAACGCGTGCAAAAGCGCAAGAAGAAGCGCGCGCGCCTGCATCCGATAGCCCGCCTGCTTGCGGCCCCAGACGCGCGCGATTTCGTCGAATCGAACGCGGAAGGCGGCAAACTCGTCGGGGCAGATTGTGCTGATTTCCTCGTCGGCGAGCCATCCCAGTGTCTCCGGTTCGGAGAGAAAGTTGACCGTATAGTGGTCAAAGGGCACCCCGCCCGCCACCTTCATGGCGTAAGCGGCGGTGGCGGGGATAAAGACCACGTCACCGCCTCGCAGCCGCGCGAGCCGCCCGCTGGCGAACGAATAGTCCGCCTCGCCGGACACCGCACAGATCATCCCGCAGGACATGCGCCCGCCCTTGTAGGCTTCCAGCCGCAGCCCCGGCTCCTGCACGCAGTGGTGCGCCAGAAGCACCCGCTCCACCTGCACGTCGAAATCCTCCGTCCACCGCGCTTCCATTTCGTGCCTCCCGAGTACAGATTTTATGGACACATTGTACGATAAGTGGTCACTTTGTGCCTTGCCGTTCCCATTAGAATCCTGTAAACTCATGAGCAGGAAAACGACAGGAGGCATGGACATGTCCGAAAACTGGTTTGCTTCGCCGCCCGACATTTGCCGGGGAACGGATTTCTGGATGCTGAACGACCGCCTGGACGAGGCGGAGATTCGCCGCCAGCTGCGCGAAATGCGCGCGCAGGGCGTCGCGAGCGTCATCGCCCGAACCTACATCGGCCTCAAGTCGGACTATCCTGGGGAGGACTGGATGAAGAACATGCGCGTCGCCGTGGACGAGGCGAAGGCGCTGGGCATGACGCTCTTCATGCAGGCGGGCTACATGCCCGAGGCCGTGCCGGATCTGCCGGTCGAATACTCCCTCGGCAACGTCCGCCAGTTCGCGACGGGGACGGGGGAGGGCGCGCTCCTCCTGTCCTACGATGGCTACGACTACCGACTCGCGCCTTCGGGCATCATCCTCGACATGCTCAGCAAGGACGCGTGCGCCTACTACGTTCAAAAGAGCTACGAGGAGATGTGGCGGGATTTCCGACCCGAATTCGGAAAAACCATCGTCTCCATGTGGGTGGACGAGCCGAGCTACTTCCGCGCCGACCTTCCGTGGACGGACGGCCTCCCGGATGCCTACCGGGAGATGTGGGGCGAGGCGTTCCCGATGGACCGGCTGCACCTGCTGTTCGTCGACGGGGAGGGCTGCGAAAAGGTGCGTCTGCGCTACTGGCGCACGGTTCTGAAGCTCATTCAGGACGCCTACTTCGCCGCCGTGCGGGACTGGTGTCACGAAAACGGGCTGTGGTTCAGCGGTCACCTGATGCGCGAGGACCGCATGGAGAGTCAGATCCGCGCGACGTGCTTCACCATGCCCCTGTACAAGTATTTTGATGTGCCGGGAATCGACTACCTGACCGCGCAGATGAACTGGCGGCACGGCGAGATCAAAAAGGCCGTTCCCTACGAGGTCGAGTGGTCGGAGTTTGGAGAGTTCGTGACGCCGCTTCAGTGTTCCTCGGCGGCGCATCAGAACGGGAGCGAGCTGATCCTTGCGGAGATGTACGGCGTGAGCACCGAGAATCTGAACCTGCGCGACCAGAAGCGCATGTTCGACCACTTCGCGGCGCTTGGCATCAACCACCGCAGCGTACACGGCATCTTCTATTCGCTCGCGGGCCGCGGAAAGCGCGCGTACCCGCCGCACGTCAACGACTACCAGCCCTACTGGCCCGTGTACCACAATCTCACCGACGCGCTCGCGCGGGAGACGGCGTTTTTGCGGCGCGGGCGGCCCGTGCGCGACGTTCTGGTTCTCCATCCCATGGAGACCGCGTTCACGCTCCACCGCGCGCGCGGCGTCGCCGACGAGAACCCGGCGCTCCGGCGGTTCGACCAGTCCTTCAGCCAGCTTGTGCGCGACTTGTGCGCGATGCAGGAGAACTTCGAGCTGGGCGACGAGGATACGCTCGCACAGGTTGGATCCGTGACGGAGGGCGGCGCGCTTGCCGTGGGCAATATGGAGTACCGCACCGTCGTATTGCCTCGCATGCGCGTGATCCGCGAAAGCACGCTTGCGCTCTTGCGCCGCTTCCGCGACGCGGGCGGGCGCGTGATCGCGTTCGGCGGCGCCCCGGGGGAGACGGACGCGGGCGCGCCGGTCGCCGGACAGCTTGCTCCGGAGCGCGCCGAGGGACTGCGCAAACTCGCCGATCTACTCGCGGAGACGCCTGCGCGCTACCGCTACGAGGGCGAGGGCGACCCGACCCGCGTGCTCGTCCACTTGAGGCGGGATGGGGACGACCTCCTGTTCTTCCTCACGAACGACGACTGCGCTGCGCCCGCGCGGGGGACTCTCGCCGTGCCGGGCGGTTGGCGCGCCGAGGAATTCCGGCCGGAGGATGGCGCCGTCACGCCCGCGCCCGCGCGGCTCGACGGCGGGGAGACGCGCGTGGAGATCACCTTGCCCGAGGGCGGGAGCGCGCTTCTCCGGCTCCGGCCCGGCGCGCCCGCATGCCCTTCGGAAGCAAAGCCCGCACGCGTCCTGCCGCTCGAAGGCGGCTGGCGGCTGACCCGGCACATGCCGAATGCGCTTGTGCTCGAGTACTTCCGCTTCGCCACCGAGGGCGAGCCGATGGGGGAGAGGGCGTACCCGATCCTCGCGATCCAGCGCATGCTGACCGAGCGGGCGTACCGGGGAGAACTGACTCTGGAGACGCGGTTCGAGACGGAAATTCCGCTGAAGGACGCGAAGCTGATGCTGGAGAATCCCGCGGCGCATACCCTGTATCTGGACGGCGTCGAGTTCGGGAGCGAAGCGGACGGGTTCTTCGCCGCACGAAGTTTCCGCACGGTGCAGCTCCCGGACATCGCGCCGGGGAGCCATCGCCTCGTTCTCAGGAGGCACTTTGAGCCTCTGGCGAAGTTCCGGCACGCGATCACATCACTTTTTGAAAACCTGCCCGGCGTGGAACTCGAGCCGATCGCGATTCTGGGGGACTTCGCCGTACGCTCCGTCCGCGAGATGTGCGTGCCCGGCGCGATCCGCATGAGTCCCGATTTCACGCTCGCGGCCGAGGACGCGACCGTGGGCGACGAGATCGTGGGCTGCGGCTATCCCTTCTACTGGGGAACGATGTCCCTCTCACGCACCGTGCGCGCGGAGGGCGAAGCGGATTTGGTCCTCGAGGGCGTCCACGGCGGCGCGGCGGAGGTGTATCTGAACGGGGAATATCAGGGCGCGCTGTGCTGGGCGCCGTACCGGGTGCGGTTGACGGGCATGCGGCCGGGGGACAACGAGCTGGAAATCCGCGTCTACGGCACGCTGCGCAATCTGATCGGCCCGTGGCACCGGCCCGTGGGCGAGATCGGCGCATGCTGGGCGGGTTACGAATTTCCCAACATGCCTTGGGAAGGCTCCTTCGCCCATGAGGACGGCAAGTCCTACCCCGACTGGCATGAGGATCGCGTGCCCGACCGTCCGGGCTGGACGGAATCCTACCTCCTCATGCCCATGGGTGTGATCGCTCCCGCGCTCGAGGCGCGCTGAACTCGTACCTGTCGGCTCCGCCCCTGCGCGGAGCCGACGTTTTTATGCCCGTTTCGTCTCCCTCAGCATGCTTATTTTATGCTAGAGGTTGCAAAAACCCGCTCATTCTCTTTCTTACGTTTCCGCTAATATTTGCTATAATGTGTACAGCATGTTAAGGAAACGGGACCGTTTCATGTATGCAAGGAGGAGAAACAATGAGAAAAATCGCCTGGCTTGTCACTCTGGCGCTCATCCTGAGCTTGGCGGCGCTCCCGGCGTCGGCGGAGGGAACCTACGCCCAGTCTCCGCTTCTGGACGAGGCAGTCGCCTCCGGCGCGCTTCCGGCGGTCGCGGACCGGCTGCCCGCCGTTCCGAAGGTCGCGGACGACATCCTTCCCGAGTATCTCGATTTTGAGGCAGGCAGCTACGGCGGCGCGCTGCGGATGATTACCAAGGTCGTCAACTGGAGCGCGGACGCGTTCATCGGCAACAACGAGGCGCTTCTGACCTGCGAATCCGTCAACAGCGGCGTCATCACCCCCAACATCGTCGAATCCTACACGGCGAACGAGGACAATACGGTCTTCACCTTCACCCTTCGCAAGGGTCTCAAGTGGTCGGACGGCACGGAAGTGACCATGGAAGACTTTGCGTTCGGCATCAACGACTTCGTATTCAACGAGGAACTGACCCCTGTCGTCGCCTCCTACATGCGCGACGGCGGCCGCGCGGACGGCCAACCCTTCACCTTCACGGTCGTCGACGACGCGACCTTCACCCTCTCGTTTCGCGAGAGCTACGGCGGCTTCCCCGTCCACCTCTCCATTGCCGGCTGGAAGGGCTATACCGACCTTCTCAAGCCCGCGCACTTTCTCAAGAAGTTTCACATCGCCTACGCCGAGGAGGAGCACGGCTCTCTCGACGCGTACTATGCGTTCATCAAGCCCTTCGCCGCGATCCTGGGCTACGACGATCCGACCGCGGACCTTGTGTGGACCTACGTCTTCAACCAGGTCGACATGACCAACTGGGAGTGTACCGATCCCAACGACGCGCTCACAAGCGTCTACTTCGCGGATCTTATCGACACCAACATCCCGGTCCTCTATCCCTGGATCATGACCGGCTCCGAGGGAGCCCTGATCAGCTGGGAGCGCAATCCCTATTACTTCAAGGTTGACCCCGCCGGGCAGCAGCTTCCCTATATTGACTACCTCACCGTCACCCTCGTCGAGGACATGGAGATGGTGCAGCTCAAGTACATGACGGGCGAAGCCGACTTCGGGCGCGAGTCCGCCACCATCGACAACATCTCCCTCTACCGCGAGAACGAGGAGACAGCGAACATCACCGCCTACATCACCTCCAAGCACGCGAACCCCACCGACGTCATCATCAACGTCAACTACGGCATGAACCCCGACGGCACCGTCAAGGAGGACGAGGCCTCCCAGGCGTGGCAGGAGGTCGTGACCGACGCCCGCTTCCGTCAGGCGCTCATGTGCGCCATCGATGCGAACGAGATTCTTGACTCCGTTTACAAGGGCTTCGGCGAAGTGAACCCGACCTATGCCTGCACCGGCGACGTCGAGGCGGCAAAGGCGCTGCTCGACGAGATGGGCATGGCAGACGTAGACGGCGACGGCTTCCGAGAGACGCCCTCCGGCAAGGCTCTAAAGTGGCAGATCTGGAACGCGGCGGACGCCAACGACATCATCCCGGTCTGCGAGCTGCTCGTTGAATTCTGGGGCGAGATCGGGCTGAACGCGGCGGTCTATTCGACCGAGGCCACGCTGATGTCCGCCTCGGTCGAGGCGAACGAGGTTCCCATGCGCGTCTATTGGCTGCACACCACGCAGCTTTGGCACTACGCCGACTGGGGCGCGGGCATGTGGGCGCCGCTTTGGAACCAGTGGGTGGCAAAGGGCGGCCTGTCCGGACAGCTTCCGACCGACGCGACTTACCTCGAGCCCCCGCAGGACTACAAGGACTTCCGTCTCGGGATCGATTCCCTGTTCACCGTCGACCCCGCGACGGCCGTCAATGAGGTTCTTCCCTCCCTCAGCGGATGGATGGGTGAGCATCTCTACATCATCGAGCCGCTCTACAACATTAAGTCCTGCGTGATCCTCAACTCCGACATCCGGAATGTCCCGACCGGCGGCGTCGCGATCAGCTGGAACTTCGCCATGGAACAGCTATACTACAAGAGCTTCCAGTACTGAAAGATCAAGGGGCCCGGGGCGAAAGCTCCGGGCCTCACCTACTCCTCCGGTTTCGGCCGCTCCATCTCCACGTTCAGCGTGCCCGCGGGCGACCTGCGCGGATCCCGCGCGCCCAAGAGGTATGCGCCCGGGGACACGCCCATGATTTTCTTGAAGTAGCGCGTGAAATAGTTCGCGTCCTCGAAGCCTACCATGTGGGCGACTTCCTCCACCATGTAGGGTTGCAGCTCCAGGAGGTTCACCGCCTGCTGAATGCGGTATTCGAGGAGATAGCGATGAATCGGCATGCCCGTGTGCCGCCGGAGCGCCCGGCTGAGCGTCGACTCGTGGAAGTGGAAGGCCGCCTCCAGAATCTCGTTCGTCATGGGCTTTCTGTAGTTCTCCCGGATGTACTGAAGGATGCGTTCCGCGAGGTTCTCCGGCTCGCCGCGCACCGCCTCGCGCAGCACGCGGATGACCAGCGTTTGCATCTCCCCGCGCAGGCTCGTGCGGAAGAAGAGGCGGCGTCCGGCGTATTCCTCCAGCATCCGCGCGAGCATTTCCTCCGCGAACACTGCGCCGCGCAGGTGGATCACGCCGTTGAGGGACGGCTGATCCTCGACCGTTTCCGCCTCGACGCGCAGATCCTCCCGGTAGCGGGTGGGGTGGATCATCGCGACGGGAAGCTGAGGCGCGCCGGGGCGCTCGATCAGGTCGAAATTAACGCCGATCAGCTGCAGCTGTCCGTGCGCCTCGTACAGGGTCCCGGCGGGCCAGAGGAAGAGATCTCCCTCCCGCGCCTCGTGCGGTTCCCCCGCGACGAGGAACGCACCTCTGCCGCGGCGGACGTAGATGAGCCGCCGGTCGGCGCAGTGCTTGGGTTCGAGCGGCATTTCGCGCTCCACGGAAAAGGTATGGCACAGCCGAACCAGCGGCTGGATCTCGTCGACGCGCATCCCATGTCTCCTTGCTCATTCTGTGCTGATGGATTTCCGATCCCGCTCATTCTCTTTCTACATTCCGGGAGAAAAATCCTCTATAATGGGCAAAAAAGGAGGGGCAAAAATGAACGACCAACATGCGGCCCGCGTCGGCCTGTTCGGCGTGGCGCACAAGCCCTACTGGGAGCAGTTTCCGGGCCTCTATGAGAGTCTGATGGGATATCGCGCCGAGATCCGGAAAATGCTCGAGGCGCGGGGCGACTTTGTCCTCGACCTCGGCATCCTCGATTCAAGCGAGGCCGCGTACGAGGCCGCGAGAAAACTCAAGGCCGCAGATCTCGACATGGTCTTTGTCGACATGACGACCTACGCGACCTCGAGCGTCTTCGCGCCCGTGCTGCGCGATTGCGGACTTCCGCTCGTTCTCCTCGCGCTCCAAACGCGCGCCGGGCTCGATTACACGGTCGCGAACACGCGGATGCAGCTTGAAAACGACAACATCTGCTCGGTTCCCGAGTTTATGAACGTCTCTCTGCGCTACGGACGTCCCGTCGAGGACGTGGTGATCGGGAAGCTCTTCGGTGACGAGTATGCCGAGCGTGAGATTGCGCGCTGGCTCTCTGTGGCGCGCGTTCTGCGCGCGCTCAAGGGCGCGCGGCTGGGACTCATGGGCCACGTCCTCGAGGCCATGTACGACATGCACGCCGATCCGACGGCGCTTTCTGCGGCGTTCGGCATCCACGTGCCCCTCCTCGAGATCGACGATCTCCTTGAGGACTACGACAGGGTGACGGACGATGAGATCGCGGCGCAGATCGGCAAGATCGAGGCCCTCTTCGACATGCCCGACCCAAAGAGCGATCCCGTCACGAGGAAGCTCACGCGCGAGGACCTTCTCCAGAGCGCCAGGAGCGCCGCCGCGCTCGACCGGTTCGTGGAACGCTTTTCCCTGACGGGCCTCGCATATTACTACGGCGGGCGCGAGAACAGCCCGCAGCGCGAGGTCGCCTCGTCCCTCATCGTGGGAAACACCCTCCTGCAGGCGCGGGGATTCCCCATGTGCGGCGAGTATGACATCAAGACCTGCCTTGCCATGCTCATCATGGACAGGCTCGGCATCGGCGGCAGCTTCGCGGAGCTTCATCCCTTCGACTTTGATGGGGACTTCATCCTCGTCGGGCACGACGGGCCGCACCACATCGGCATCGCGGAGGGAAGGCCCGCGCTCCGCAGCCTCACCCACTACCACGGAAAACCTGGACGCGGCGCGTCGGTCGAGTTCAAGATCAAGGAAGGACCGATCACCATGCTCGGCATCACCCAGACGCACGAGGGGACGTTCAAGTTCATCGTGGGCGAGGGCATGTCCTGCGCGGGGCCGATCCCGCCGACGGGGAACACCAACACCCGCGCGCGCTTCGCGCCGGACACCAGGACGTTCATCCACGATTGGGTGATGGAGGGTCCGACGCACCACATCGCGCTGGGCATCGGCCATCACGCCGAGGAGATTCGCCGCGTGGCGCACGCGCTCGGGATCGGCTGCGCGGTCGTCGGGGAAAGGGGGAAGTGAGCGTGCTTAAAAACATCACCCTTGAAATGAGCCTCAAGCCGTTCAAGAGCCGAGAGCCGGATATGATCCGGTCCGTGTGCCGCCGCGTCATGGACGACTGGGCGCCACTTTGCCGGAACGCCGAGGCGGCGTCGGTGCTCCTGTGGGCGTCTGACGGCTCGGAAATCCTCGCGTACGCCGGGAACACCGACGACAAGTTCGAGTGGGCCCGCTACGCGGGCTCGGCCAGCCGCACCCAGGCGACGAATCCGGCCCTGGATCCCGACTGCGCCGGCCTTCACAGCGCGCACTTCCTCTATATGGAAAACCCGCCCGAATTCACTTATCGGGACCTTAGGCTCATCGTCCAATCGCTCAAGGAGGCGGGGGCCGACCGCGTGGGGATCGCCTTCGATCCCGGTCCGGAGTTCGCGGAGTCGCCGTTCAAGTACCGCCTGCACCCCGAAATTCTTGCAGGGGACGCGTTCGGGACGAAGGCGTTCGTGTGCTGCTACCATGCCATGCGCGCGGACATGGCGCCCTACGCGGCATTCCCGGACGGCATTCCCGAGGGCACATCTGTCGCGACCTTCCTCGGCAGGCAGAGCAAGGTCTTTCTCGCGGACATGGGTTTCGATTTCCTTTGGCTGTCAAACGGCTTTGGTTTCGGCAGCGAGACGTGGCGGCCCACCGGCGTCACCTACGATGGGGAGAGGTTCCATCCCGAGCGTCTCGACGAGAGCCGCGAAAAGGTGATCGCGTTCTGGCGGCTGTTCCGCGAGGCGTGCGACTGCCGGATTGAGACCCGGGGTACGAACCTCACCGTGGGCATCGACATGGCGACGGACGGCGTCGACCTCGCGGGCATCTACGACGGAGGTTACGGCCTTCTGCCTCCGCCGAACTCCCCGTGGGCTGCGCTCGACGGCAACTTCGGGCTGGAAATCGCAGGCTACCTCTCCCGCATCGCGCGGCTTCCGAAGGGAGAGGGTTTTCTGTTCCGCTACTACATTCACGACCCGTGGTTCATGAACTCCCCGTGGATGGATCGCTACGAGGGCGCGCCTCACGACATCTATCTCCCGCTCTCCCTCTGCCGGATCGGTGCGGACGGCCATGTAGAGACGCCCGATTACCTGTCGCTTCTCACCATCGACAATACCCTCGGCGAGATGCCGCAGCGCTGTGTGCTGGAGCCCACGGCCCACCTCGTCGCCGCGCTCTCCCACGTCCCGGACGCACCCTCGCCCGTCGTGTGGGTCTATCCCTTCGATGACTACTGCAAGGGACAGAACCTCGCCAAGCCCTACTTCGAGGACCGCTTCATCGTGGGTGCGGTCAACGCCGGATTGCCGCTCTCGAGCGTCGTCGATATCAACGCGTTCCCGAAATGCGCAGATGCCCTCAGAAACGCCATCCTCGTCGCGCCCGTGCCCGCAGCGGGAAGCCCGGCGAACGCGGCGCTCCTGGCGCACGTCGCGGCGGGCGGGCGGCTCCTCCTGTACGGCTCGGTGCGCGATGCCGCCCCCGCGCTCAAGTCCGCGCTGGGGCTTGCGGATGCCGCGCCGCTCTCGGGCGAAATGAAGATCGAGGGACCGGTTCTCGACCCCGACCTTCTCGAGCGCGCGCCCTACGCGCGGCGCCTGTTCGTGGACGGCCTTTTATCGGACGGCGGCATGGACGCGGTCGCGACGGGGGAAAGCGAGGTGCTCGCGCGGGTGCGAAGCGCAGACGGCGAAGCGCGCGCGTTCTGCGTGGCGGCGATGGACGGCAGACTTCTGTGGCTGCGCGGGCGCAACGACGGGCTACACCTGCATCGGGAGAGGCCCGCAGACGAGTATTACCCGGCGGAGGTCCTGCCGCGCGCGCTGATCGCCTGCTTCGGCTGGAAAATCGCTTTTGAGAAACCCTTTACCGCCGCGCGCGCGCCGGTCGTCTCGATCGCGCGGCGCGACAACGCGCTCTGGTTCTCCGGCTATGTGCCGGACACGACCGTCGGTATCCGGCTCTCCGCGCCGCTCGGCGCGCCGCTTCTTCTGGGTATGGAAACTATACCCGACGGGAGCGAGAGCGTCTACCGCATGCCGCGCGCTTTCCATCTGGAGTGCCGCGTCTTCGTGCGCCAGGGCGAGAAAAGCGTCGTGTGTTACAAGGAGACAACGCCGTCGTCCTTCCTCGTCGGGCGCAGGACCATGCTGATGGGGCTTCGGAACGCCGAGGTCGTGTACCTCAAGGCGCGCGAGCGCGAGACACGCGTTCTCTACAACACCGTGGAGCCCCACATGGTCTCGGGGGAAGCGCTTGCGATCGAAGAGATCGAGACAGAGCTCGGTCCGGCGCTGCGCATGAGAAACGTCACGGGTTCCCTGCGCTTTTCCGAGGAGCGCATCACAAAGGAGGAGGCGGATCGGCTGCGCCGCGCGACCTTCGATCAGTACGAGGGTTAACGCAGTCTGGCGGTCAAAGAAACGGGGGCATCCGGAGAAGTCCAGACGCTTCCCGCTTTGTTTTTTGGAATGTGAAAAAACGCTTGACTTCGAGTCGGCTTGATGGCTTATAATGAATCGCAAAGCGCGGCGCGTGCCGGCCCGATTGTACGAAGGGAACGATCCCCTTGAGAGACGAAAAAGCGGTCCTCATCAAGTTCAATATCCTTCAGGTAAGCTACTGGTGGTCCTTTGCCTCCATGCCCGCGTACATCGGCGCCTATCTCCTGTCCAAGGGGCTGACCAACACGCGGCTCTCGCTTCTGCTCTCCGCCTACATGCTCTTCGCCTTCCTCGGACAGTTCTTCTGGGGGAGCGTCTGCGACCGGCTCGAGACGAACAAGAAGGTATTCGTGCTCGGAAATCTGCTCGTGCTCGGGCTTAACCTTGCAATCTACTTTCTTGCGGGCAGTCTTTCGGCGGTCGCCGTCCTCTATCCGCTCCTCGGTTTCACGATGGCGCCGCTGCCCTCGAACCTCGATACGTGGCTTCTGAAGTGCTTTTCCCACCGCACCCAAGTCTATGGTCCCGCGCGCGGCTGGGGGTCGCTCGGCTTTGCGCTTTTCATGTTGTTCTATGGGCCGCTCCTCAACCGGGTGGGCTATTGGGTCATGCCGGTCTTCGCCACTGCCTTCATTCTGATCACAGTCGGCGTCGCGCTTTCGCAACCGGATTCGCCCCCGCCGGAGGGGAAGAGGAGTTCGTTCCGCGTGCGGGAGATCGCGAAACTCGCGCGGATCAGGCCTTACATGTTCCTCGTGGTGTTGCTTCTTTTTACAGGGCTCGCCGGCGCGCCCATCAGCAACATGAAGATCGCCGTTCTGAAGAGCGTGGGGGGAAACGTGTCGCATCAGGGGTACGACTTCTTTTTCATGTGCATGTTCCAGCTGCCCTTCTTCTTCCTCGCCGGGAGGATTCGCAAGATTAACCGGAGGATCAGGCTCGTATTATCGGCCGCCGGGCCGATGCTGATGATCCTTTGCAACTTCTTTGCCGCGTCGCCTGTCCTGGTCATCACAGGGAGCGTCTTCAACGCCATCTCCTTCAGCATCATGCTCCCGACGACACGCGAGATCACGGAGGAGAACGTGGACATTCGCCTGCGCACCACGGCGAACAGCGTCACGGATGCCGTGTACCAGAGCCTCGCCGGGATGGCGAGTCTTCTTTACGTCGGTTCGATCATGGATCATTTCGGCATGAAGGTTGTCTTCGCGATCTGCATCGCCATCCAGATCGTTCCGATCGCCATGACCGTCTCGTCCCTCGTCCGCAAGGCGGAACGCGCGCCCGCGTGAATTTCGTCGGGACGAGTGCCTGCTTATTATAGAAGGATACGCAGATAAAAAAGCAGGGGACTTTCGTCCCCTGCCATTTTGGGTTCGGGCGATTACTCGTCCTCCTCCTCCTCGCGCTTCGCGCTCTCGATGATCTTCTTGGCGTCCGCCGCGGGTACTTCCTCGTACCTTTCGAACTTCATCTCAAAGCTGCCGCGCGCCTGCGTCATGGAGCGGAGGTCCGTGGCGTACTTGAACATTTCGCCCAGCGGTACCTCGGCCGAGACGCACTGCTGGCCGTCGACCTGATCCATGCCCATGATGCGACCGCGCCGCTTGTTCATGTCGCCGATGATGTCGCCCATGTACTCGTCGGGGACGTACACCTTGACGGAATAGATCGGCTCGAGGAGCACGGGGTTTGCGGTGTTAAGCTGCTTGAACGCGAGCCGCGCCGCCGTCTTGAACGCCATTTCGGAGGAATCGACCGGGTGATAGCCGCCGTCATAGAGCTGGGCGGTCAGGCCCACCACGGGATAGCCCGCGAGCACGCCCTTCACAATGTTCTCGCGAAGGCCCTTCTCGACCGCGGGAATGAAGTTGCGCGGGACGGTGCCGCCCACGACCGCGTCTTCAAAGTGGAACTCGATATCGGACGGATCGTCGTTCGGGCGGAATTTGATCTTCACGTCGCCGAACTGGCCGTGGCCGCCGGTCTGCTTCTTGTGGCGTCCCTCGACGTCGATGGGCTTTTTGATCGACTCGCGATAAGGGATGCGGGGGAACTGCAGCACGCATTCCGCGCCGAATTTGCTGGCGAGCTTTTTGGATACCACGTCGATGTGCATCTCGCCAAGGCCGGAGAGCACGGACTCCGTGGTCTCGACGTTCTTTGTGATGGTGATCGTCGGATCCTCTTCCATCAGGCGGGAGAGGCCCGAGAAGATCTTGTCTTCCTCGCCGGCCTTCTTGGCGTAGACGGCCATGGAGATGCAGGGCGCCGGGAAGTCGAGATTCGGGAACTGGATGGGCTTGTTCGGGTCGCACAGCGTGTTGCTGGTCGAAACCGAAACGAGCTTCGCGAGCGCGCAGATGTCGCCTGCGACGACCTTGTCGGTCGGGGTCTGCTTCTTGCCGCGCTGGATGTAGATGGTGCCGGGCTTCTCTGCCTTGTCCTGATTAACGTTCAAAAGCTGCGTCGCGGAGGTCAGAACGCCGGAGGTCACCTTGATGAGGGAGAGCTTTCCGACGAACGGGTCGGCAAGCGTCTTGAAAACGCGCGCGGAGAACGGCTGGTCCTCAACGCAGACGCGGGATTCCTCCTTGTCCGTCCGGGGGTTCGTACCCTTGAGCTCGACGCCCGCCGGGGAGGGCATGAGGTCGATCACGTTGTCGAGGAGCTTCGCGATGCCGATGCGGGTGATGGCCGAACAGCAGACGACGGGAACGATGGTTCCCTCGGCGATGCCCTTTCTGAGGCCGCGGATGGTGTCCTCTGCGGAGAGCTCCATTTCCTCGAAGAACTTCTCCATGAGCTCCTCGTCGGCGCCGGCAGCGGCCTCCATGATGGCCTCGCGCGCGGACTGGACTTCAGCCTGCACGGAGGCGGGGATGTCGATCTCCTTGTAGCCCTTGCCCTCGCCGATGAAGGCCTTGTTCTCAAGCACGCATACCACGCCGACAAACTTGCCGTTCTCGATGATCGGCAACTCGATGGGCGCGATGTGGCTGCCGTAACGATCCTTGACGGTCTGAAGCGCCTTTGCAAAGTTGGCGTTCTCGCGGTCCATTTGGTTGATGACGATTATTTTGGATGTGCCGGTCTTTTCGCACATCGCCCAGGCCTTCTCCGCGCCGACCGAAAGGCCGGAAACCGCGCCCACCGTGATGAGGGCACCCTCGCACACGGCCATCGGGCCAACCATCTCACCCGCAAAATCAAAATAGCCGGGGACGTCGATAAAGTTGATCTTCGTCTCCTTCCACTCCAATGGCGCCATGGCGGCGCTGATGGAAATCTGACGCTTGATCTCCTCCGGCTCGCAGTCGGTGGTGGTCGATCCGTCCTCGACGCGCCCCTGACGGTCGATCGCCCCCGCGTAATACAGCAGGGACTCGACCAGCGTCGTCTTGCCATCGCTTCCATGGCCCACGACTGCGACGTTGCGGATGTTTGAGGCCTTGTAATCCTTCATTGCGATACTCCCCCTGATTCTATGATGCCGCGCGTACGTCGGACCGCGAGACCCGGATTTTAACGCAAAAAAATCGTGATCTCTTCGGACAAACAACTGAGCGGAGAGCGTCATAACACTCCATTGTGGATTCATTTTAACAGAAAAGCTCATATTTGAAAAGCCCCCCTGGGCAGGATTTTTGTACCTCGCGCGGAATAAACCATATAGGTATGAAAAAAAACCGGCGTGAATGATCTGAAATGCACAAATATCTAAACCTATTTTTACTGCTGGCGCTGATTTTGTTGCCTCTTCCCGCGTCGGGGGAGGAGCACACGCGCGCGCAAATCCGCCTGCTTTACACCGAGCTCGTCCCGCGCGAGGAGGTATTCCCCTACCTAGAAAAGCCCAGCGTTCTGCCGCCCTACGACGCGGGCGCACTTACGGACGACGCGCTTCTGCGCGCGCTCAACTACGTCAACTTTCTGCGCCGCGTCGCCTACATCGAAAACGACGTGACGCTCTCCGGGCTATACACGCTCCGAGCACAATGCGCGGCGACGCTTCTCGCGGTCAACGACAAGCTCCTGCACGACGCGCCGATCGCCCCGGGCATGGATGCGGACTTCTATGAGACGGCGCATGCGGGCACCATGTCCTCGAACATCGCCTCCATTAATTGGATGGAGAGTGACATTCTCCTGACCGCTATCGAATACTTCGCGCGCGACGACGGCGCGGACAATCTCTCCCAGCTTGGCCACAGGCGCTGGCTTCTCAATCCCAACATGGGCGAGACGGGCTTCGGACTTGCGAACGCGAAGAGCGGGATTACCTATGCGGCGATGTACGCGCACGACTTGACGGGGGAACCGGCGGACTGGACGAGCATCGCCTGGCCGTCGCGCGGCGCGTTTCCCGCGGAACTGATGGCGGACGGGATCGCGTGGTCGGTGACGCTCAATCCCCTCCATTATGACGCGGAAAAATCCGACATCCGTGTTACCATGAGCGAGAAGACCGCCGGGGAGGCGGGTCTCTCCTATTTTCAGGTGAACCTCGAAAACTACGGAGCGGGTCCGTGCGTGATCTTCGTGCCGGACCTCGCCCGGATGGGCATCGAGGCGTACGAACAGAACCAGGTCTGGTCGGTCAAGGTAACCGGGCTCAGGACGGTGGACGGCGCGGACGCGGCCATCTCCTACGAGGTGGACATGATCGCGCTCATGCCCCAGGACCCTGCGAACGTCGAGCTCGACAGGGACGAGCTTTCGCTCTCGCCGGGTGGCGCGGCGAAGCTTTCCGCGACGGTCGTGCCCGCGTGGGCGGACGATCTCACGGTCGCGTGGGCGTCCTCCGACGAAGCGGTCGCGACAGTCGATGATTCCGGAAACGTGACCGCGATAGGGGAAGGGAGCTGCGACATCACGGCGACCGCCACAAACGGCAGGAGCGCGTCCTGCTGCCTGACGGTCGGCGCGCAACAATAGGCGTCCCCGTGACGTCATAGAATGGACGAACGGAGGTATGAAGATGCGAAAACTCACTGCGATCATTCTCTGCCTGATGCTTCTCGTGCCCGCCGCGCTGGCGGAAGGTGCGGACACGGCGGTGGTCGATTTCGGCGGCGGCTCGATGCTGATGGCGCTTGACGGTGCGGCGCTCACGCAGATGGGCGACTACGATTTCATCTATCGCGTGACAAATGGGGAATGCCCGCCCGAGCGCGTGCTCTATTACGCGACCACGCAGATAGATGTGGCGCTTGAAGGCTCGCCCGAAGGCGAGATCGAGAGCTGGCCCACCGAAGAGGGCGAGCTCGACGAGGGCGAGGAGGTCGTCGACCTTCCGATCGGCGCGACGCTGCCGCCCGAGGAGGAGTTCGATGCGGCCGACATCATCGATTCCGATTATGACTTTGCGGACTTCGAGAGTCCCCTGGAGGCAAACTGCGCGCTCATGGATGCGCAAGGGAAGCTTCTCACCGACTACGCATACACCATGTTCACCCATGACGTCCAGAACGCGGTCGTAATCGGCTACCGCACGGATGGATTCGTCTGCGCGCTCGACGAGAAGGGAAATGTGCTCCTCGAGGGCGAATACGCGGCGGTCGTCTCTGACACCAAGGGCGGTTTTTTCGCCACCAAACCTGACCTCGCCATGACGGACGAGTACGGCGACTTCTTCTATAAGGCTCCGCTTATCCACGTCCTTTCGGACGGGACCGAGCGGGAGACAGGCATCGTCACGGGCACTTACGACCTCGCGGGCTTCTCGTCCGGGCTCATGTGCGTCTCAACCTTCGCGGACCTCGGTACCTTCGGTGAGGAGGAGGCGGAGGACGGCGGCGAGGAGATCAGCTATATCTTCGTCGATACCGACGGGAACGACGCCTTCGGGCAGGTGTTTACGGGTGCGTATAACTTCTCCGGCAACTACGCGGACGTGACCGACGCGGACTACAACGAACGGCTGATCGATAAGAGCGGCGCGTACGCAACCGAGAAGGCGTATAGCTGGTTCGATTTCGGCGCGGAGGGCGACGGCATGCCCATCGTCGCGAACCTGGTGGACGGTGGCTTCGACCTGCTCTCCAAGGACGACCTCTCGGTCGTCAAAACATTCGAGCCCCCGCAGGCGGACGCGAGCTTCTACGCGTACCAGTCGGGCGACCACCTGATTTTCGCCTTTACGGAAGAGAGCATGTTCATCATCGACGCAGCGGGCGAGGTCGTCTACACGGGCGCGGCGAGCGTCGACGCGTATACATACTACTTCTATACCGATTCCCAGCCCGCGCGCATCCTCGTTTCGGAAGGCGAATGGCCGGACGGAAGGTGCCGCGTAACGGACTTTTCCGGCAACGCGATGTCGGACGGCTATCAGGAGGTCACCGCGCTCACGTGGATCGGCGGGGCGGGCAGGTATCAGGTTGCCTCCTACGACGTGGTCGATTCGGATACCGGCAAGGACATCGATTACGACAGCTACCGTTACGGCGTGATCGATCAGGACGGCAACACCATCCTCGAGATGAAGTACACCGAGATGACCTACCTCACGCCCGACCGCTACTGGGTGTCGGATGGCAGCATGTACCAGCTCGTGGATTCGAACGGCAACGTGATCTACGAGATGAGCGCCGAACAGTGATCATCCACAAGAAACTCGTGCGCGACCGGATTCCGGAGATCATCCGGGAAAGGGGCGCGGCGTGCGAGTTCCGGACGCTGACGGACGCCGAATACCGTGAAGCCCTTCGGGTGAAGCTCTCCGAGGAAGTCCGGGAGTACCTCGAATCGGGCGAGCTCTCGGAGCTTGCGGACATCCTGGAGGTGGTCCGTGCGCTCGCGAAGCTTGGCGGGCACGGCGAAGCGGAGCTCGAAGCGACGCGGGCGCGCAAGGAGCGGGAGCGTGGCGCGTTTGAGGAAAGGGTTTTCCTCGTTTGCGTCGATGAAGAGGGACCGCCGAAATGAAGTGGAAGCGCAGGGAAGAAGCGCCGATCGAATATCGGCATTATGTCTGGGTCTGCGATCACGAGGCCGAAAGCGACCCGCAATGATCGCGCGTACCCGGAGCCTGACGGATGCATCTGTGCGGTTGAATCGTTCGCGCGTCGGGGGAATTCTCCCGACGCGCGATTGCTTTTTTTCCCGGCATCTGATAAAATGCCATCATGGATAAGAACGAGTGGAAGGGTTATCTGCGCCCGAGGCTCCTCCTCATCGCGTTCGGCATCGCGCTGTTCGTGGTCTTGCAGACGCCGGAGAGGTTATCAGGAATCATCAGTTGGCTGTGGCGGGTGTTTTCGCCCATCATGCTCGGCCTCGCCATTGCGTTTGTTTTGAACGTGTTCCTCGACTTCATCGAGCGCACGCTCGCCTTTTTCACGCGCGGAAAGCTGCCCCACGGGCCGAGGCGCGCGCTGGGGCTCCTTTTGACCGTGACCCTGATGATGGGCGCGGTTGTGGGCGTGCTGTTCGTCATCATCCCGGCCATCGGCGACACGGTCAATCAGGTGGTCCGTTACCTGCCCCAATCCTCCACAGAGGCGGCCGACTGGGCGGCTGTGCAGCTCACGAACATGGGCTTTGACGCGAAGATCGTCTCGGACATGCGGCTGCGCTTCCTCGACCTCATCAATCAGCTGCTCGATTTCCTGAAGTCGGAGTCCTTCGGCATCGCGAACTTTGCGATGAACGTCACGACCTCGATCCTCGACACCTTCCTCTCGATCGTTCTGGGCGTCATCTTCTCGATGTACATCCTCGCGAGCAAGGAGAAAATCGGACGGTTCGTGAACGACGCCATGCGCCGCTTCATGCCCGCGAGAAGATGGCAGAAGACGGTCGAGATCGCGCACCTCTCGTTCAAGACGTTCGCGTCGTTCGTGAAGGGCCAGCTCCTCGAGGCATGCATCCTCGGCATGCTGTGCTTCATCGGCATGATGATCTTCCGCTTCCCGAACCCGGCGGTCATTTCGCTCCTCATCGGCGTGACAGCACTCATCCCGATCCTCGGCGCGTGGATCGGCGCGGGCGTCGCCTCGTTTCTGATCGTGATCGTGAGCCCAATCAAGGCGCTTCTCTTCCTGGTGTTCATCCTGGTTCTCCAGCAGATTGACAACAACTTCGTCTATCCCCGCGTGGTCGGCAGCTCCGTAGGTCTGCCGGGCGTTCTGGTGCTGGCGGCGATCACCGTGGGCGGCAACGTCGCGGGCGTGATCGGCATGCTCGTTGGAGTCCCGCTGTGCTCGGTCATGTACGTGCTTCTGAAAAAGGCCGTCTACGCTTCGAAGAAGCCCGCCGAGGTGCGGAAGTAATGCGCGAATTTGTGATTGCGCAGAAGGACGACGGACGGAGGCTTGAAAAGTGGCTCCAGTCCGCCGCGCCGGGCCTCACGACGGGGCTTCTGCGCAAGTATGTGCGTCTGAGGCGCGTCCGGATCAATGGAAAGCCCGCGCGCGAAGGCGCGGTTCTCGGGGCGGGGGATGTGCTTCAGGTTTATCTGAACGACGAGCTCTTCGAGGAAAAGACCCGCGAGAACAAGCTGCTCGCGGGCTTTCGGCATCATATCGACGTCGCTTATGAGGACGGGAACATTCTGATCGTCGACAAGCGCCCGGGCATGCGCGCGCACGCGGACGGCGAGGAGAAGGTCGACACCCTCGTCACGCACATTCAGGCGTACCTCTACCAGAAGGGCGAATCTAACGAGAATTTCGTTCCCGCGCTCTGCAACCGCATCGACCGCTTCACCGGCGGACTCGTGATCGCGGCGAAGAACCGGGAGGCGCTTGTATGCATGGATCGTCTGATCCGAAACCGAGAGGTGAAAAAGTTCTACCTCTGCGCCGCTGCGGGACGCATCCCCCGCGAGCAGGGCGCGCTCAAGGGCTATCTGTTAAAGGAGGGAAAGCGCGTGCGCGTCCTCGAAAAGAGCGCCCCGGGCGCGCAATCCGCCGAGACGCTCTACCGGGTCCTTTCCTATGAGAACGGCGTTTCCCTCGTCGAGTGCGAGCTCGTCACGGGCCGCACGCACCAGATCCGCGCGCAGTTCGCGGCGGCGGGCCATCCTTTGATCGGCGATACCCAGTACGGCGATCCTGCGATCAACGCGCGGTATCCGGTCCACTTCCAGCAGCTCTACGCCTACCGCATCGCGTTCGCGTTCACTTCCGACGCGGGCATTCTTTCCGATCTCAACGGCAAGTCCGTGCGCGTGAAGACCCTTCACAGGGGCTTTTCGCAGATCAGGCTATAGCCGCGCGACGATCAGATTCCCGGATTCGTATCGTTTGAGTCCCCGATGAAAAATCCACATCGCAAGTGCCGCAAAGCACGCCGACGCCAGAATCTGCGCGGGCAGCCAGTATTGGGTGCCTGTTCCGCGCGCGATGCGCAGCGGCACGTGGACGATGAACTGCGCCGGGATCAGAAAGTACAGCAGGAACCGCGCGGCTTTCGGGAACACGCCCTCGGGATAGAAGCAGAAGATGCCCGCGAAGTCCATCGAGAGCGCCGAAAGAAACGAGGAGTTCCCGAGGAAGAACACCGTCGATTGCAGGATGACCACGACGGACGCCATGACGAGCCCGCCCGTGGTCGCCCCGAGCAGGTAGCCGAGCCAGCCGGAGACGCCCTGATCCGTCAGCGACATGATGACAAGGCCATAGGCGATGTCCCCGAGGCCGGTGAACTCCGCGCGCGCCATCAGCAGGTTCAGAAGCGAGTTTCGCGGCTGCAAAAGGTAGGTGTCGAGCGCACCGGTCGCCGCCAGGTCGTTGATGCGCGCGACGTTCCCGAGCAAAACCAGCATCAGCCCGCCGCCCGTCGCCCCGGTTGCCCAAATGAACATCACGTCGCGGAAATCGTAGCCGCCGATTTTCCCGTCCGTTCCTTCGAATACCACCCACCAGAAGAAGATGTACGTCGCGTCGGAGACAAACATGCCCACAGCAGCGGAGAGGAAGCTCGCGCGGTACTCGAGCGCGGCCGCGAGGTTGAAGCGCAGATACAGGAGCGCGAGCCGGAGCCTTTTACATGCGCGTGACGATGAGATTCCCGGATTCATAGCGCCGAAGCCCCCTTCCGAAGATCCAGACCGCGAGGGAAGCGAAGCAGACCGCAGCGAGGAGTTGCGCGGGCAGCCAGTAGGCCACGCCGATCCCGCGCGCGATCCGAAGCGGAACGTGTACCACGAACTGCGCGGGGATCAGCCAATAGAGCAGGAATCGCAGCGCGCGCGGGAAGATGCCCTCCGGGTACGTGCAAAAGTTGACGGACAGGTTGAGCGACATGCTCGAGAGGAACGATGAGTTCCCAAGAAAGAAAACCGTCGACTGGAGGATCACGATCTCGGACGCCATCACCAGCCCCCCCGTGAGGACCGCGAGCAGGTACCCTATCCAGCCGGAGGGCCCCTGATTCGTGAGGATCATCAGCACGAAGCCGTACGCGAGGTCGCCCCAAGCCGTGAAGTCCGTGCGCGACATGAG
Source organism: Bacillota bacterium (assembly GCA_023444095.1). Lineage (GTDB taxonomy): Bacteria > Bacillota > Clostridia > Christensenellales > Aristaeellaceae > RUG11247. The sequence continues at coordinate 17,373 of JAEZRP010000032.1, read as the reverse complement.
GAGATTCAAAAGAACGCTTCGCGGCTGAAGAAGGTAGGTATCGAGCGCGCCCGTCATCACCGTGTCGTTGATGCGCGTAAGGTTCCCGAACACGATGTTCATGAGCCCGAACGCGGACGCGCTCGCCGCCCAGATGAACATCATGTCGCGGAAGTCGTAGCCGCCGATCTCCCCGCCCGTCTGTTCGAATACCACCCACCAGAAGAAGATGAACGTCGCGTCGGAGACGAACATGCCGATGGCCGCCGAGAGGAAGCTCGCGCGGTACTCGAGCGCGGCTGAGAGGTTAAAGCGCAGATAGAGCGCCGCGAGTCTTAATTTCTTTTGCATACTCAGCCTCCGTTCGCCTGGATCGCGCGCCGTCCCAGCCGCATCATGAGCGCGCATAGCCCCATGAAAACCAGGAGGTATATCACCTGCACCGGCACTGCGCTTCTGAAAAGTTCGTCCGTGTATCCCACGAACAGCCGCGCGGGGGCCCAGCTCACGTACGAAAACGGCATTGCGCGCGCGAACGCCCGCAGCCAGCCGGGGAGAAACTCGATGGGCAGGAATGTGCCGAACATGAACACGAACTTCCCGAACAGCAGGTTGAAGCCGTAGGGGTCCTCGACGAAGAACGAGGAAAGCCCGATGAACATCTGAACGAAGAAGTACAGCGATACCCCGAGGAGCAGCGAAAGCGTGGCGGGCAAGAGCGTCCACATCCGATAATCCGCGATGGGTCCCACGAACGAGAACCCGAGGATCAGCCCCACCGCGCCGAAGAGCAGAATGTTGACAAGCGCCGGACCCATCGCGCTCGCGTACTGGTAGCCCACGTACCCGTAGGGCCGGAGAAGCTGGTACGCGATGGAGCCTGACTTCACGTCCTCGGCGACCTGCGCGTAGACGCGCGTGTTCGCGCCGAAGGAGATGATCTCGGTCACGCACAAATACCAGATGACCTGCGCAAGCGTCAGCCCCGGCACGCCCCCGTCCTTGTAGATCGCCGACCAGAGGTAGAGGAACACGAAGATGAACATGGCGTATGTAAAGAAGCCCGCGACGAGGTTCCCCCGGTACATGAAGGCGTTCTGAAGCGCCAACCGGAACGTCATGAGATACTTCTTCATGTCACCTGTCCCCCTTGAAGATCGAGGCGATGATTTTTTCCATCGAGGGGTCCTCGACGGTAATGTCGCTCACCGGCCCGAGCGCGACGACCCCGCGCAGCGCCTCGTCGATGGAGATGACGTTGGTGTCGACGGAGAAGATCGCGCTCGATTTCGTGAGATCGATGACGTCGGCCCACGCGGGCGGCGCGATCTCGACCTCCGACCGATAGCGCACGGTGACGCGTTTTCGGGAGATGTGCTTGGTGCGCAATTCCTCCACAGGCTCGTCGATCACGATGCCACCCTCGTCGATCACGATCGCGCGCTGGCAGATGTTCTCGATGTCGCCCGCGTCGTGGCTCGTGAGGAAAACCGTCGTGCCGCGCTCCCGGTTCATTTCGAGGATGCGCGCGCGCAGCTCCTGCTTGACGACCACGTCGAGCCCGATCGTCGGTTCGTCGAGGAACAGGATCTCAGGTTCGTGGAGAAGGGAGGCCGCGACCTCGCAGCGGATGCGCTGGCCGAGGGAGAGCCTTCTCACGGGTGTGCGGAAGAAGTCCCCGAGCCCGAACGCCTCGACCAGCCCGCTCGTGCGGGATTTCAGGACATCCCGGTCGATGTCGTAGATTGCGCCCAGGAGCTCGAAGCTGTCCGCGGGCGGGAGGTGGAACCAGAGCTGTGACTTTTGGCCAAACACGGTGCCGATGCGCCGGGAAAGCCTCTTCCGCTCGCGCATGGGATCCATGCCGAGCACCGAGATCTCGCCCGACGTGGGCGTGAGGATGCCCGTCATCATCTTGATCGTGGTCGATTTCCCCGCGCCGTTGGGGCCGATGAATGCGAGCCGCTCGCCCGCGCGCACCGAAAAGTCGATGCCCCGGACGGCCCTGACCTCCCGGTACTCGGGCCTTGCCAGCGCGCGAATCGAGGCCGCGAGCCCCGGGCTCTTCACGCGAGAGCGGTACGTCTTCGTCAGCCCCCTTGCCAACACGCAATCCATGGTCATCCCTCCATCGTAAGATTCGCAATCCGCGTGCGGATTGCGGGTCGGCGGCCGCATACGGAATCGGCACGTCGACAAACTGGATATAAAAAACGAGGTCGGTATGCACCGACCCCGCCTTTTTTCAGCCGATGCGGACGCGTTCCCCGCGCATCCGCCTTGCCTATGCTATGCGGAATGCGCCGAGATGATAATAACGTGAAGCATCTGCTGCTCGAAACACGGCTTCATCCCTGCACGCCTCCCTCAAAACTGACTTGATTGTTGCAAAGTATCATACGCCGCGAAATCCGATCCGTCAATCCCCGGGCGCGTTACTTTTTGGTAAAACCGACGGTCGCAAGGAAATTGAGCACGCTCTCGTCGTCCTTCATGACGCCCGCGTCGGACAGCACCCGCGCGCACTTCACGGCCAGCGCCTTCCGGAGGACCGCGTCCGCCTCCCCGGCGGAGAGATTCGTCCCGGCGCCCTTCGCGACCCCGCTGATCCACGTGAAATGCTTGCGCACGGGGGAGCCTTCGCGCGGAATCTCGTCGATGGGCGTTTCCCCGGTCAGGTATTTTCGAAGCTCCGCAAACTCGCCCACGAGGCGTCCGGGCAAAATGAACATGCCCATCACCTCGATGAGTCCGATGTTCTCCTTCTTGATGTGATGAAGGTCCTCGTGCGGGTGGAAGACGCCCAGCGGATGTTCCTGCGTCGTCAGGTTGTTGCGCAGAACGAGGTCGAGCTTCCACTTCGCGTCCTCGATTCGGAGGATCGGCGTGACGGCGTTGTGCGGAACCCCATCCGTCTCGGCAAAGATGCCGCGCTCCGGGTCCGAGTAGGCGCGCCAGCTACCCAGGATGCGCATCGCCGTCTCGGTGAGAAGGTTCCTGTCCCGACCGCGCAGACGGACGCAGGTCATCGGCCAGTCCGCGACCTCAGCCTCGACGCCCGGTATGCCCTCGAGCGCGAACTTCGCCTTCGCCTCATCCATGGGGAAGCGGTGCCTGCCACCCTGGAAGTGGTCGTGGTTCAGGATCGAGCCGCCCACGATGGGCAGGTCCGCGTTCGAACCGAGAAAGTAGTGCGGAAACAGCGACACAAAGTCGAAGAGCCGGACGAACGTTTCTTCCGTGATCGCCATGGGCACATGCTTTTCGTGGAGGACGATGCAGTGCTCGTCGTAGTACAGGTACGGCGAATACTGCATAAACCAGTTCTCGCCGCCGAGCTTTACGGGCACCATGCGGTGGTTCTGGCGCGCGGGGAAGCCGGGGCGGCCCGCGTAGCCCACGTTTTCCACGCACAGCATGCACTTGGGATACCCGACCTGCGGAAGTGCGCGCGCGGCAGCGATGTCGCGGGGGTCCTTTTCGGGTTTTGAAAGGTTGATCGTGATCTCGAGCCGTCCGCAGGGGGAATCCTCGAAGAATCTTTGGTTGTTCGCGATCCGGCTCACTTTGATGTAATCGTTCGCTCTGCACATGTCGTAGAACCAGTTTGTCGCCATCTCCGGCGATGCGCCGAGAAGCTTTGCGAACTTCTCGCGCACCTCGGCGGGCGCAGGCGTCAGAGCGCCCATGACCTTCGCCATGAAAAGCTCGCGCGCCTCGTCGCCCGCCCCGATTATGCCCTGCGCCTCCGCGCAGTCGGCCAGCGCCTCGAGGTATACCTCGGCGGTTTGCGGCGCGGGCTCCGGCGTCGGCTCGGTGTCCTCCGGCGCGGTCATCCCCATGATTTCAAGTAGCCGGTTGAAGCAATACGCCCGGTCGATGGGATAGACGAGCCCGCGCGCCTGCGCGAAATCGAGCAGGCGATGGATGGTCTGTGTGGCGAGATTCGACATATGTGTCTTCTCCTTTTGATGCGTCCCGTCTATTATCTGCGACGCATCGGGGCGTGTCAATCGTAAAGATTTTAATTTATCCTTGCTTCTGTTATATCCCCGGGGTAAAATAACAATGATTGTTTTCTGGAAGCGGGGGATTCGAATGGACGTACAGTCGATTCTGTCGGCCAACGCCGCGCGCTTGGACGCGCTCTACGCGGGAACCGACCAGTTGACGAGATATCAGGCGCTCGCGGACGGGTTCCGCAGGCGCTTTTCGCAGGAGCCGGAGATGTTCGTTTCCGCGCCGGGTCGCACCGAGGTGATTGGCAACCACACCGACCACAACCGGGGGCGCGTGCTCGCGGCGGCGGTCGACATGGACACCGTTGCGGCGGTCAGGGGGCGCGACGACATGCGCGTCGAGCTGTATTCGGATGGATACGCGCGGCCCTTTCGGGTTTCGCTCCAGACGCTCCAGCCCGTCGCGGGCGAGCGGGAGACGACTTTGTCTCTCATCCGTGGCGTCGCCGCGCGCATGAAGGAGCTCGGCTATGAAATCGGCGGCTTTTCGGCGTGCGTGAATTCCACGGTCCTCAAGGGCTCGGGCCTTTCCTCCTCGGCGGCGTTCGAGGTGCTCCTGGTCGCGATCTTCGACGCGCTCTATGGGGGCTGGAGGGTCGATCCCAAGCTGAACGCCCAGATCGCGCAGTACGCCGAGAACAACTTCTTCGGAAAGCCCTGCGGACTCATGGACCAGATGGCGAGCGCCGTCGGGGGGCTCGTGACCATCGATTTCGGGCCGGACGCGCCCGTCGTCGAGGCGATCGCCTATGATTTCGGCAAAAAGGGCTACGATGTGTGCGTGGTGTCCGCGGGCGGAGAGCACGGAAACCTGACCGCCGATTACGCCGCGATCCCCGGCGAGATGAAGGCCGTCGCCGCGGCGATGGGCAATGAGGTGCTGGCGGGGTTCACGGCCGAGGACATCCTGCGGGCGATTCCCGCGCTCAAGAACAGGGTGCCGGACCGCGCGATCCTGCGCGCGCTCCACTTCGCGGATGAGACCGCGCGCGTGGGCGAGGCCGTCGACGCGCTCAAGAACGACGACATCGGGGCGTTCTTCGCGGCGGTCATCGCGTCCGGCGAGTCGAGCTGGAAGCTGCTTCAGAACCTCTACGTCGCGAAATCCGACAATCAGGAAATGTGCCTCGCGCTCGAGATGAGCAGGCGCATGCTCGCGGGGAAGGGCGCGTGGCGCATCCACGGCGGCGGGTTCGCGGGAACCATCCTCGCGTTCGTGCCGAAGGACATGACGGAAAGCTACCGCGCGGCCATGGACGGGGCGTTCGGAGACGGGGCGGTCAAGGTGCTTGCGATCCGGCCCGAGGGAGCCGTATACATGAAATAGGGAGGGCTACATATGATTCTCATCAAGAATGCCGATCTCTATACAATGGATGAAGGCGGCCGCGTGGAGCGCGGCGACGTACTCATGGACGGCGCGAAGATCATCGCCGTCGGCCAGAACCTCTCCGCGCCCGGCGCGAAGGTGTTTGACGCCAGGGGCCGCGTGCTCATGCCCGGCATCGTGGACGCCCATTGCCACATCGGCATGTGGGAGGATGGCATGGGTTTCGAGGGCGCGGACGGCAACGAGGTCGTCGAGCCCGTTTCCCCGGCGCTGCGCGCGCTGGATGCGGTCAATCCGGTCGATCCCTGCTTCCGTGAGGCGATCGCGGGCGGCGTCACCACCGTTTCGACCGGGCCCGGCTCCGCGAACGTCATCGGCGGGCAGTTCCTCGCCATGAAGACCGCGGGGCGGACCATGGGCGAGATGGTCATCAGGGAGCCGCAGTCGCTCAAGAGCGCGTTCGGCGAAAACCCGAAGCGCTGCTATTCGGGCCTTAAAAAGTCGCCGTCCACGCGCATGGCGACCGCCGCGATTTTCCGCGAGGCGTTCATCAAGGCGCGCGAGTACATGGAAAAGGCGGAGAATTCCGACCCCGAGAAGCGCCCCGCGCGCGATCTGGGGCTTGAGGTCATGGCGAGCGCCCTCCGGGGCGAGCTTCCCGTCAAGATGCACGCGCACCGTGCGGACGACATCATGACTGCGGTCCGGCTCGCGACCGAGTTCGGGCTCAAGGCAACCATCGACCACTGCACTGAGGGGTACCTGATCCTCGACGAGCTCAAAAAGGCGAACATCGTGGGCTGCATCCTCGGTCCGCTGTTCTCCGAGCGCTCGAAAATCGAGCTTCGGAATATGGCGTTTCGCGCGCCCTACGAGTTCTACAAGGCGGGCGTTCCCTTCGCGCTCATGACCGATCACCCGGTTATCCCGATCCAGCATTTGCGCGTGCAGGCGGGTATCTGCGTGTCAGAAGGGCTCCCGGAGTACGAGGCGATGAAAGCGATCACGATCAACGCCGCGAAGATGATCGGGCTCGAGGACAAGGTCGGCTCCATCCGCGAGGGCAAGGACGCGGACGTGGTTCTCTACGAGGGCGACCCGCTCGACTGCCGGAGCAGGGCGGTTCTGACGGTGATCAACGGAGACGTGGTTTTCGAAAAATGAAATATCTGACGCGCGGCGCGCGCGACACGTTTGAATTTGGTGCGGCGCTCGGGGCGACTCTCGCTCCGGGCGACGTGGTTTTACTCTGCGGCGACCTCGGCGCGGGCAAGTCCGTCCTCGCGCGGGGGATCGCCGCCGCACAGGGGATCGCCGGGCCTATGCCCAGCCCGACGTTTACGATCATGATTCCCTACGAGGGCGACAAAAAGCTCTATCACTTCGACCTCTACCGGCTTTCGGACCCCGACGAGTTCTATGCGGCGGGGCTGGAGGAATTTTTGGGCGGCGACGGCGTGGCGGTCGTCGAGTGGCCGGAAATGGCGGACCTGAACCCTGCGGGCGCTGTCCGCATCAGAATCGAGCGGGGAGAGAACGAGGACGAGCGGATCATCGAGACGGATGAACGGTCCGGGCTCGAAGGATGGAGGGCGGGCGCGTGAATATCCTTTCGATCGACACATCCGGTCCCGTCGCGGGCTGCTGCGTCATGAAAGACGGGCGGATCGCGCAGCTCGTCGCGATGGACTCGGGGCTCACGCATTCGGAAACCATCATGCCCGCCATCGACCGCGCGCTCGAGGCCGCCGACCTGACCCCGCGCGAGATCGACCTTTACGCCGTCGTCGCCGGGCCGGGCTCGTTCACGGGCGTGCGCATCGGCGTGTGCGCGGCGAAGGGCTTCGCGCACGCGTGGAGCAAGCCTTGCGCGCCCGTCCATGCGCTCGAGGCGCTGTCCCTGAATCTCGCGGGCTTCGACGGGCTCGTGTGCCCGATCCTCGATGCCCGGCGTGGCCAAGTCTACTGCGCGGCGTTCGACGTGAAATCCGGCATGCCAGCGCGCGTTCTGGACGACGACGCTCTCCCGCTCGAAGCGTTCATTCGCGCGCTCCCGCCCCGCGAACGCTTTGCCTTCGTGGGCGACGGCGCTTCCGCGAACGCGGAAAAGATCAAAGATATGCTCGGCGATCGGGCGTTCCTTCCGCCCGCGAACCTTCTGTCCCTGCGCGCGGACGCGGTGGCGGTTCTCGCCGCCCACAGGGAGAACGAGTGGGTCGAGGCGCGGGCGCTGACGCCCGTATACCTCCGAAAACCGCAGGCGGAGCGCGAGCGGATGGCGAGGCTTTCCCGTGTGTGAGATCGCATTTTCGCTCATGACGCTCGCGGACGTCGATCAGGTCGAACAGATCGAACGCGCGACCTTCGCGGTCCCGTGGTCGCGTGCCTCGCTTGAGCGCGAGGTGACGGAGAACGCCTGCGCGCGCTACCTCGTCGTCCGGGAAGGTTCCGAGATCCTCGGCTACGCGGGCATGTGGTTCGTGCTCGACGAGGCGCACGTTACGAACGTCGCCGTCCGCGCGGACGCGCGCGGCCGGGGAATCGGCGAGGCGCTCATGCGCGCGCTCATCCGACTTGCCGCGGAAAACGGCATGACGTGGATGACCCTCGAGTGCCGCCGCTCCAATCAAATCGCCCAAAACCTCTACCACAAGCTCGGCTTCATTGACGTCGGCTATCGCAAGCGCTACTACGAGGACAACCGCGAGGACGCGCTCGTCATGGCGCTGGAGGAACTGGGAGGGGATGGGGGGACGCCCGAGACCCCCGCCCAAGGGAATGTCCCTTAGGAATCCCGAACTGGAAGCGTAAAACCGCAATTTTTTCCGTCGGATCGCCCGGGGCCCAGACCTCGGACGATCGAGGCGAGGGGGAGTACAGTCCTTTTCCGAAATTCGGCGGCTCGGGGCTTGGGCTCCCGAGCCGCCGACGGACAAAAATCAAAATTACACCCTAGCATAAGGATTCCAAAGGGACTCAGTCCTTTTGGCGGGGGTCCAGGGGGCGGCGCTCCGGTTTGACAGATGCTTCCGCATGCGCTACAATGTATCCGGTAAAGGAGCCTGATCGATGTATTTTGAGGCTGGCGGCGCGCGTATGTACTACGAGAGGCACGGCGAGGCAGGCGCCCCGCTGGTGCTTCTGCATGGCTGGGGCGGAAGCGCCGACAGCATGGCGCCGCTGACGCGCGACTTCGAGGGGACGCGAAGGGTGCTGGTCGTGGACTTCCCGGGGCTTGGCAACAAGAGTCCGGAGCCGCCGGAGGTGTGGGAGGTCACGGAGTACATGGAGCTGACCCGGACGCTTCTTCAGAAGGAGGGCTTCGCTGGCGCGGATGTCGTAGCGCATTCGTTCGGCGGGCGCGTGTCGATTTTGCTCGCGTCGAAAGATCCCGCGATGGTGAAGCGGCTTTTGCTCACGGGCTGCGCGGGCATTCCGCCGAGGCCGTCGGGCGGGCTGAGCGCGAAGACCCGCGCATACAGGGCGCTTCGGGGCATGGCGGATAACGCGCTGACGCGCGGCATTTTTGGCGAGAAAGTGGATAATTGGCGCGAATCGCTGGTGCAGAAATTTGGTTCGGCGGACTATAAGGCGCTCACGCCGTCCATGCGGGCGACGTTCAACCGAATTTTGAAGCAGGATCTGACGCCTTATCTCGGGGACATCAAGGCCCCGACGCTGCTCGTCTGGGGCGAGAACGACACGGCGACGCCGATCTGGATGGGCGAGCTCATGGCGAGGGAGATCCCGGACGCCGCGCTGATCCGCTTCGAAGGCGCGGGCCACTTCGCCTATCTGGAACAGTATCCGCGCTTTCTGGCCATCGCGCGCGAATTCCTCAAGTAACGGACATGGAGGGCGGGCATGACATTGAACTGGATCGAAATCGTGCTGACCGCGGCGTGCTGCGCCGTGGGCGCGCGCCATTATATCCATATGCTCCAGCTCGAGAGCTACCAGCTTCCCGGCTATAAACGGTACCTCAACCGCACGCTCGACAGGATGTTCCGCCGACTCGTTCTCCTGGGCGTGGTTTTTACGCTCCTGGGCTTCGTGATGACGTTCATCCTCCAGCCCTTCACGGCGGGCATTCCCGAGAAGCGCGCGGGCATCGCTATGTCCGTCACGCTGGCGCTCTTCATCATTACCACCAGCACGCTCGCGTACGTCGATTTTCGCGCGCCCGCGAAAAAGCCGCTCGTCATGACAAAGCGTGCCCGCAGGCTCTACGCCACGCTCGCAGTCATCGCACTCGTGAGCTGCGCGATCGTCTCGTTCATCGGGCTACCGCCCTACATCATGTACGCGGCAGTCGCATATCTCGTCTACGCCGCCGAATCCGTCGAGGAACCCCTCGAAAAGCGCATCAACATGGGTTACTTCAACGCCGCGCGCCAGAAGCTCGACGCGCGGAGCGATCTCATCAAGATCGGCATCACCGGCAGCTACGGAAAGACGTCGACCAAGTTCGCGCTGCGCGACATTCTCTCGGTCAAGTACAACGTTCTCGCCACACCCTCGAGCTTCAACACGCCCATGGGTGTATCCTCCGTCATCAACGACAAGCTGAAGCGCGAACATCAGGTGTTCATCGCCGAGATGGGCGCGCGCCACGTGGGCGACATCAAGGAGATGTGCGAGCTCGTGCACCCGAAGTTTTCGGTGCTCACTTCGATCGGCGAGCAGCATCTCGACACGTTCGGCTCCATCATGAACATCGTCAACACCAAGAACGAGATCATGGACGCGCTCCCCCCGGACGGCGTAGGGTTTTTCGCCTCCGACGGCGAGTACTGCGACAGGCTGTTCGCGAAGCTTGAGCGCGAGAAGTACCGCGTCGCGTTCGATCCCATGCGCAAGCCGCACATCCTGATCGGCGAGGTGGAGGTGGACACCCAGGGAAGCCGCTTCACGCTCACCTGCTCGGACGGCACATACGCCCGCTGCCGCACGAAGCTGCTCGGTCGCCACAACATCCAGAACATCGCGCTCGCCGCGTCCGTCGCGCGGCGGCTCGGACTTACAATGGAGGAGATCGCTCGCGGCATCCGAAGGATCGAGCCCGTGGAGCATAGGCTTCAGCTCATCCCCGGCCAGATCACGGTCATCGACGACGCGTTCAACTCGAACCCGGCGGGCTCGCGCGAGGCGCTGAACGTGCTGGGCGGCTTTGAAGGCCGCCGGTTCATCGTTACGCCCGGCATGGTGGAGCAGGGTGAGCGAGAGGACTCTCTGAATTTCGCGTTTGGCACGCAAATGCACGGCAAGGTCGATGTCGCCATCCTCGTCGGCCCCAAGCACACGCGCCCGATCTACGACGGCATGGTCGAGGCGGGCTTCGACGAGGGCAGAATCTACGTCGTTCAGAATCTCAATGAGGCGACGGACCTCCTGCGCGAGATGGGCAGGCCGGGCGACGTGGTGCTCTTTGAAAACGACCTGCCGGACAACTATAGCGAATAGACGCTTGGAGGATCGTATGAAGCTGAACGTTGCGGTCATCTACGGAAGCCGCACCTGCGAGCACGACGTGTCGGTCATTTCCGGCATGCAGGCCGCGGGCGCGCTCGACAAGCAGGAATACAACGTGGAACGGGTTTACATCGCGGGCGACGGCAAGTGGTACGTCGGCCAGGCGCTCAAGGACATAACGTTTTACCAGAAGCCCGATTTCGCGAGGCTCATCCGCGTCATTCCGGCTGCGGGCGATGGGAAGCTGTGCCTTCTACGCGCGCCGCGCAGGAAGGGATTCTTCGCGCGCGCGTTCGGGAAGGATGATACCCTCTACGGGGAGTACGACGTGGTTCTGCCGGTTCTGCACGGCATGAACGGCGAGGACGGGACGCTTCAGGGCATGCTGGAGCTGTTCAATGTGCCGTACACCTCGGCCTCGGTCATGGGTTCGTCGGTGGGCATGGACAAGATCGCCATGAAGCAGCTCTACAAAGGTTGCGGCATCCCCGTGCTCGAGGGCGTGTGGTTCACCCGCGCCGAGTGGGGCGAGGACCGCAGAAGGTTCTTGGATCACGCGGAGGCGGCGCTCCGGTATCCCATGTTCGTGAAGCCCGCGAACCTCGGCTCGTCCATCGGCATCGCCCGCGCGGACGACCGGGAGTCCCTCGAGGACGCCATCGATACCGCCTGCAGTTACGACCGTCGCATCCTCATCGAGCAGGGGGTCGAGGAGCCGCGCGAGGTGAACTGCGCGGTGGTGGGCTATGGCGGGACGGCCAAGGCGTCCGTTCTCGAGATGCCCGTTACCCAGAAGGAACTCCTCGATTTCTCCGACAAGTATCTCAGAAGCGCCAAGGGCGGCGCGAAAGGCATGCAGTCGCTCGCGCGCCGCATTCCGGCGCCCATCGCGGATGAGATGACGGAGCGGGTCCAGTCGCTCGCGCTCGAGGTGTTCCGGGCAATGGATCTGAAGGGCGTGGTGCGCATCGACTTTATCATCGACAAGGACGACAATCTGTACGTCAACGAGGCCAACATCATTCCCGGATCCCTGGCCTTTTATCTCTGGGAGCCCGTGGGCGTCCCGTTCGCGAAGCTCCTCGACATCATGATCGAGGACGCGTTCCGCGCGCACGCCGACAAGAACGGCTCGGTGTTCTCCTACGATTCATCTCTCATTGCAAATATCGTGTCCGGCGCGAAGGGCAAGCTCGCGAAGTAACGCTGGGGCTCCGCCTCGGGGCTGCCGATCAAGGGACTGTTCCTTGCGATTTCCGTGCTGGGGGATGCGATCAGCACACATCGGTCGTTGGGGTAGAGCAAGACGCCCGTCTCCCAAACGGCCGAGTTTGTGACGATTGATACGAATGGGAGGGGTGCCGGGTGGACCTCAATTTGATCTTTGACCGAAGCGCCGTGATTTACGACCGGGTGCGTCCCCGCTATGGGAAGGCGCTGTTTCAGGACGTCGCCGCTTACGCGGGGGCGGGTGGGCGCGCGCTCGAAGTTGGCGCGGGCACCGGCCAGGCGACCGAATCCTTTCTGGACCTCGGCTATGACGTGACCGCACTTGAGCCGGGTACGGACATGGCGGCGATCCTCCGACGAAAGTTCGGCGAAAACCACCGCTTTCGCGCCCGTGAAACGCTCTTTCAGGATTACGCGGGGGAGAGCGGCTTCGATCTCATCTACGCCGCCACCGCCTTTCACTGGATCCCGGAGGAGATCGGCTACCCGAAGGCGTTTTCGCTTTTGAAGCCCGGCGGGACGATCGCGCTCTTCTGGAATCATCCCGCGCCGGCGCCGACATGCGCAGAGATGGATCGCGATATTCAGGCGGCGATCAGGAGGCACACCGGCTGGCCGGAGCCGCGCCCCTTCGCGCGGGAATCGATCTCCCGGCGAAAGATCGCCATCGCCCAATATGGCTTCCGGGATGTCGAGGCGCGCCTGTACGAGTCGGAGCGCCGTCTCGCTGCCCGGGAGCATACCCTCCTTCTCAACACCTACTCCGACTTCCTCTCGCTCCCACCCGACGTGCTGTCGGCGCTGACCCAGGACATTGAGCGCGCGATCGACGCGCACGGCGGGACCATCACGCTGTGCGATACCGTCGATTTGTACCTCGCCCGGAGACCGCTCACATGAACCTCACCGAGAAAAAAATCCGCGCCGCGGCGGCGAGCGCTTCGGCCTACGAGCGCGGCGAATCCTATTTTAAAAGCGGCCGCGTCCGCCGCATGCGCGTCCTCCGGGGAAATGAGCGCGTCATGCTGAAGGCGGACGTCTCGGGCTCGTATTTTTCAAGCTATTATGTCGAACTGATCCTCGACGAATCCGGCTCCATCCGAAGCGCCGACTGCGAATGCCCCGCCTTCAGCCAGTACGACGGGCTGTGCAAGCACTGCGTCGCCGTGCTCCTGGCCGCAAAGGGGGAATTGAGCGCCCCGAAGTCCGCGCCCACTCTCGCGCGTTCCGATGCGGGCGTGCGCAAGCTCATCGAGGACTACGCACGCGTCGCGGACGGAAGCGCCGAATTGGACGTAGCGGGCCGCGCGCGGCTGGAGGTGGAGCTCTCGTTCCGAGGCACGCCCGCCGCGCCGTTTCTTTCTCTCAAGGTCGGCGTCTCGCGCATGTATGTTGTCAGATCCGCACGCGACTTCCTCGACGCGCTCCACCGGGGCAGTCATGTCGAATATGGAAAGGAACTGGCCTTCACCCATGCGCCCGACGCCTTCGAGGAGAGGAGCCGCGCGCTCGCGCTCATGCTCGCGGAGCGGGACGAGGAATGCGAGGCCTACGCCCGACTGAGGAGTGGCGCGCATCAGGCGGACAAGCGCCTCTGGGGTCTTTCCCCCGCGGCGCTCGCCGATCTGTTCTCCATCCTTGCGGGTGAGCGCGTGCCCGTGTACGAGCACGGCGAACTGATCCTCATGCGCGACGACCCGACGGTCCGCGTCAAGGCGCGCAGACTCGTCGGCGGCGAGGTGGAACTGACGACGGGCGAAGTCCTGCTCGCCCGCATGCCCGCGCACCTCTACATCCGAAAGGACGATGCACTCTATCAGACCTCGCTCGACATGGCGCGTGCGATGGGCGGCTTCCTCGCGCTCCTCGGACAGAGCAAGCGCCGGCTGATATTGGCCGGTCGGGACGTCGACGCCTTCTGCGCGGACGTACTTCCCGTGATTCGTCTGCACATCGAGTTGGACGGCGAGTCGGCATTCGAGGGTCACGCGCCCGAGGTTCTTGAACCGCGCGTGTACATCGACCTTCCAGAACGCGACCTTCTGACCTGTCGCCCCGTGGCAGGCTATGAAAACGACGAGCTCGACCTTTTCCGCGACGAAAAAACGCGCCATACCCGCGACCGCCGCGCGGAGCATTCCTTTATCCGCGCGCTGGGCCGGATGTTCGGCGTGCCCGAGAACGGCGCGTACGCGGTGAGCGGAGAGGAGAAGATTGCGGAGCTTCTCGACGACGGCATCCCGGCGCTCCAGAAGATCAGCGACGTGCGCGTGAGCGACCGCGTAAAGAGGCTTTCCTTCTCGCCGCAGAAGCGCCCGACGGTCGAGGTGTCGGTCAATAGCGGCATCCTCGACCTGAACTTCGACCTGGGCGAATTTCCGAAGGACGAGCTTTCCCGGGCGCTCGACGCCTATCGCGAGAAGCGAAAGTACTACCGGCTCACGGACGGACGCTTCGTGCGCTTCGAAGGGAGCGCGTTCGGGGATGTGGCGCGGCTCGCGGACGGACTCATGCTCACCGGAAAGCAGATCGGCGACGGCAAGGCTGCGCTTCCGGCCTTCCGCGCCATGTATCTTGACGGATTATTTCGGTCCGACGGCAAGATCGCCGTCCGCCGCGACCCGGCGTTTCGCACACTCGTCGGCTCCATCGCCGAGGCGGCCGATGCCGACCATCCCGTGCCGGATTCGTTCAACGGGGAGCTTCGCCCCTACCAGGAGGCAGGCTTCCGCTGGATGCGCACGCTGGCGGATTCTTCCCTCTGCGGCATATTGGCGGACGACATGGGCCTTGGAAAGACCATCCAGTTCATCGCCCTCCTCCTGTCGGACGGCGCGGATATGCCATCCCTCATCGCCTGTCCCGCGTCCGTCTGCCTCAACTGGGAAAGCGAACTTCACGCCTTTGCGCCCTCCCTGCCGGTGGTCGTGGTTTCAGGAACCGCCGCCCAGCGCGAGGCGCAGATCAAATCGCTCTCCGGGCGCGGCGTCGCCGTCACCTCCTATGACCTTCTGCGCCGCGACGTGGAGACCTACAAGGGCGTCCGCTTCCGTTACTTCGCCATCGACGAGGCACAGTACATCAAAAATCGCGCGACCAAGAACGCGCAGGCGGCCAAGCAGATCGAGAGCCAATACCGCTTTGCGCTCACGGGCACACCCATCGAGAACCGATTGAGCGAGCTTTGGAGCATCTTCGACTTTCTCATGCCCGGCTACCTCTACTCCTACGCGCGCTTCCGGGAGCGCTTCGAGACACCCATCGCGAAAAATGGCGACGCCGAGGCGCGCGCGGACCTGCGCCGGCTCATCGCGCCTTTCATCCTCCGGCGCCTCAAGAAGGACGTACTCTCGGAGCTTCCCCCGAAGGTCACGACCGTTTCTTCGGTGCTCCTCGAGGGCGAGCAGAGAAAGGTCTACGAGGCGTATGCCATGAAGGCGGCGGGCGAGCTCGACGAGATGGAAAAGGAGGCACCGGCCGAGCGGCGGATGCGCGTGTTCGCCATGCTCACGCGGCTCAGGCAGCTCTGCTGTGATCCGAGCCTCTGCCTCGAAGGCTACGAGGGCCCGTCTGCAAAGCTGGAGTCGTGCATGGAGCTTCTGTCCGAGGCGGTCGACGGCGGGCACAAGGTGCTCCTGTTTTCCCAGTATACCTCGATGCTCGACATCGTCAAAAAGCGGCTCCTCAAGGAGGGCATCTCGTTTTACACTCTCACGGGCGACACGCCCAAGGAGGAGCGACTCTCCTTGGTGAACCGCTTCAACGCGGACGACACGGGCGTGTTCCTCATCTCCCTCAAGGCGGGCGGCACGGGCCTCAACCTCACGGGCGCGGATACGGTGATCTTGTACGATCCGTGGTGGAACACCGCCGCGCAGGATCAGGCGACCGATCGCGCACACCGCATCGGACAGGAAAGGAGCGTCCAGGTCTACAAGCTGGTCGCGAAGAATACCGTCGAGGAAAAGATACTGGCGCTTCAGAAGAGAAAGGGCGAGCTGGCGGATGTGATCGAGGGCGAGGGTGCGCAGCTCACCGACATGAGCAGGGAGGAGCTCATCGAGCTGTTTTCCGCGCGGTAGGGACGGTAAGAATGCCGCGCGTTTCGCATCGGATGAGATTTGCGGCGATATAGATCGGAAGAGGCGAAATGACAGGATTTCTCCTCTTTTTTGTTGTTTTTGAATGGCGAAATTGTTATAATAAAGTGAACGGAATGCAGGGGGAGGCGCGTCATGAGAAGACGTATATTTGTGATTTTGCTGGTGTTTGCGGTGTTGGCGATGCCGGGATATGCGGCTTATGCGGAGTCTGGTGGCGTGGAGTACGCATTCGATCTGTTCACGATTGTGTTGCCGGAGACGTATCGCGTTATAACCAGAAATAATTACCTTGACAAGTCATTGGACCTGGAGGTTTATGAGGATTTGCTCGGTGACTTTCGTGATTCTCTTGAACAGGATGAGTCACTGTATCTGGCCGCGTTTGATCCGGAAACCGCGGTTCTATTCTATATCGAGGTGCCCCGGCTGAGGTCCTGGCATGACTTAAACGTGGCAGATGAAAATGAGATCGAAAACGAAATCATCCCGGAATATCTCGAAGTGTTTGAGAACTCGAATTGTTCAATCCAAAATTCCGGGTTCGAGATACTCGGTAGCCAGAAGTATTTGTACGTGCATTACACGTACGCGGATGAGCTATCCCTATGCCGGTATTACACGATGATTCAAACGAAGGACGGTTTGTTCGGTGTCAAAATTACCGCGTCAGACATGGGGAACGATGGACCGGTCAAGTGCGGGAATGTCGCGCGCGAAGCGGCGCAGGCAATCAGCTATATCGGAACTGAGGGGAACGACGTTTCTCTTCTGACGGATGACTACACGGTGTCCTTGCGCCTGCCATCAGATTGGACGAGGCTTTTCGATGAAAGCTCGCGTCAGGACAACGTGTGGTGGGGCGATGAGGGCGGAAATGATATCATGTTATGGACCTATGACAAGGATGACTGGATGTCTTATTCAGACGAGCAGAAAAAACGTCTCGGATATCGAACGAGGGCAGACATGATTTTGAAGGAGGACGATTCTCTTGGTGAGATGTTCCTTCAGAAGTACTATGGCAACGATATGCCCGATTACGAATATCTCTACATTCGCGAGATTTGTTTTTTGAACAGCACATATTCATATGAATCGGATAATGTGTCCATGTACGGGTCTGTCCCAGATTTTGTGTAAAGTCCAAAGCTGCGGATAGGAACCAAGTTGAGAGAGGGCGGCAGCAGGCTCTGCCTGCGCGCCCTTGTCTGCATCGTAGCGCAAACCGGGCGGCCTGTCA
>JAEZRP010000008.1 GCA_023444095.1 Bacillota bacterium | reverse complement strand
CAGGTAAATGACGTCGTACCCTCCCGTCGAGGTGGCCGTCCAGGTGATCGTGTCGCCAACCGTCGCCGACGTTTTATCAGCGGTTACCTCTGTCAAGACAAGCTCCGGCACGCTCACATCCGTCGCGGTACTGTCGGCCTGCACCAGCACGGTATATTGCCCATCCCGAACGAACACCCGCGCGAAATAATCGCCCGCCGTAGTCGGCACATACGAACAGAAGTTGTCCGACGTGTATGCGCGTTCGTAGACCTGCGCCGCACCCGATCCGGTTTCCCGGTACACTCGGAACATGTAAATATACGGTGTTTTGCCGCCGGTGACCGATGCCGTCCACGTGATTGTTTCCCCCGCGCTGGCGGAAGCCTTATCGACCGCAATCCCCGCGACCGTGAGCGGCGCTAACACCGTGGTCTGGGTGCTCTGTAGGGTGGCCTCCGTATCTTCCGCGTCCCTGACATACCCAACGGTATGATAGACACCCGGTTCTACAACAGTCAGGGTCTTCCGATCGCTTTGTCCATAGTCATCGGTGTCCAAAAAAGCCGTACCATCCTTATAGATGACAAAGCGGTAGGCGTAGGGCGGTACACCGTCCTGCGCCGTTAAGGTCCATGTAATCTCGTCATTGATGTTCGCAACTTCCTTGCTGACATCCACGCTCCGGACGAGCAGCGGTTCCTCCGAAGCTTGCCCCATGATCTCCGGAGGCAAATCGTCATCTGGCACATAAGTAGGCGCGTCCGTAGTCCCCTCCGAAGGATCATCCGTCCGATCCGGCTCGGGATTCGTCGTCTGGATGGTCGGTGCGACGGAACTCAACTCTTCCGCCAAAACGGATGAAGGAAACGTCGACAGAATCAGCATAACACAAAGAGTCAGAGACAGAATTTGGCGCATGGACTTCAACATACCGGAACCTCCTATCAATTGAGTGAGCAGTTCGGCCGAGCGGCCCAAAACGCTCTAATGCAGACACGTTTAAATAAGAAACGTCGTGCGATGAGTCGGGTGGCAGAAGACCATACGCCGACGGATGCTAAACATCCTGGCGCGCTGTGGTAAATACTGTTGAATCCTCACTCATTATATATTCAGTTGCTGGATATGTCAATTTATGGATGATAAATTATGGGGAGTAATTTACAACAATTAGTTGAACCGCCGAAATCCGTTGTGCTTTCGAGTCAAGTAACGTTCTCTCTCGGCATTCAAAATCAGATGTGCACAGAATCGGCATGACACTTGCCGACTAAACATATTTAAACGCTGTTCACATATATCAGTGTGTTCGGATTAACATACGACGCAACATCCCTTTTTCGCCGGCGCTCAACCCAAACCTCCAGACAATCGCAATGTAGACAATCGCAGTAAAAACACCCTTCATGCAGATTCCCGTCCAGCCGCCCACGTTCAGGCGCGCGACCGCAAGGGCGACGACATAGGATACGATCATACCCGGGAGGATTCCATGCGCCACCTCTCCGAAAAACCTGACGATATTGAGGCCGATCACCCTCCCGTAATAGAGATTAATACCGATCACATTTCCAGCGATCAGCGAAAGTCCAGTCCCGAGCGCCGCGCCGGTTACGCCGAACGCATGGATGAACATTATGCTTGCGGGAATGCTAACCATGGCGACGGTCAGCTGCATGACCGACCGAAACGCATGGCGGTTCATCGCCTGCAAGATACTGATTCCACAATTCTGGATCAGCGGAATAAGTAGCGCGGCAAAGAGGATTGCGGCGACGGCAAACGCTTCCCCATACTCCGGCCCCAGCCACATTATAACGAACTGCCTTCCGATGGAAAAAAAACCGACCATCAAAAGGCCTAACACTGCCAGTTGGATCCTTCCGACGCGAATCATAAAGTCCGTCAACTCATGTCTGGACCGCCCTAGCACCACCATTTCCGTCGCGCGGGGTAGCAACACGCCGGATATCGCGACAGAAAATTGCATGAAGCACAGGGCGAGCTGCGTGCCGGCCGAATGGATCGCTACCATCATGGTGTTTTTTATGCCGCGGTATGGCACAACTGCCAAAAGCGTCGCGCCCACCTTCCAGTAGATCTGCTCCATCACCGCATTCAAAAACACGTAGAAGGAGAAGGTGAACACCTCACGGAACAGCGCCCGGTCAATCGGCCCGAATTTAACGCGCACGTGCAGCACGATCACCGCATAAGCGATGTAAATAAGATACTGGCACAGGTTGAGTGCTGTATCGATCCAAACCACTGTCACGGCGCCGCCCTCCTCGGACAGGAGGATCAGGAGCAAAGTGGCGCGCGCCGCCAGGCGCACAAGGATGACCGCACGGTGAAACGTGAATCTGCGGTACGCCTGTATGACGGAAGCAAACGTGTTTTGCAGCATGTTGACTGCCCAATTCGCCGCCAAAAGTGTGAACATGCGCCTGAGCGTGCCTAATTCCGCGGCGTCCAGCGTCTGATTGAAGATGTCTCCCAGATACGGATAGCAAATGCCGGAGATCAGTATCAAGAATACCGTTATGAGCAGGTAGATGCGCAGGCACATACCCAACAATTTCTGCTCGCCCGCTTCATCGCCCTCGGCACGGTATTTTGACACATATCGGATGATGGAATTGCCGAGCCCGAAATCCAGCACCGCGAGATGCCCTACGAATGGGCCTATCATCTGGTAGAGTCCGTACTGTGCACCACCCAGTGTCCGGATCAGAAACGGCGTCAGTGCAAGGCCCAGGCCGATATTCAGGATCGTATTGACATACGCGACGACGGCGCCAGTTCGCATATTCCGCCCATCGTTCATGTTCTAGCCTCCCACCCGGCGATTTCGGCTCGCAACGCGTCTACGCCGGTATACGCAGAGCGGATGTAATTCGGCATTACGCGCTCCAAGCGCGCACGGACCTTCCTTTCGTTGGACTGAAGCCACTGAAATGCGCGCGTCAGGTCGCCATTGCTCGAAAGTGTCTGCACGGGTACCACGTAATCTTTCTCATCGCCAAAGATATCCCGTGCGATCCCGCGCGCCTTCACGGAATATCCGAGAGCGAGTGTGGGAACGCAGGAGGAGTAAGCAGCGATGGTCGCGTGTGTACGCGCGCCGATAAAGAAGCGGCATCGGGCAATCACGTATTTGAGTGCGCAGCAGCCGTGGTCCGGGATGAGCGATACGCGGCCCGTATCCCGGAACGCGTCCATGAGCCGGCCAAGCGGGATGCGGTCGTCACCGTCGGACGTCACGACATGCGGAATCAGAAGCACATCAAGATCGGTGCGTTCGAGGATGTACCGGATCAGGTGCGTGCAGTTAGCGTAGGTGATTCCGCCCTTCACCTCGCGCTCCTGAACCATAGGGCTCAAATTCACGCCCAGCGCGTTCCGCTTCGCCTCAGAAAACCCAGGCGCAGGCAGTTCCTCCAGCGCGAACGCGGGGTCGGGATACAGTGCGACGTTACGAAGTCCCTTTGCGCAAAGCGCGCCGTATGTGATCGATTCACGCGCGAAAATCATGTGGTATTTGCCAAGATCACGCACGAAGGACTCGTCCTCGAGCAGATTTGGCTCGATGGAGCAGCCCCATAATATGACCGTCGCTCCGATGCGCGCCAAGCGGCTCCGCAGCTTTGAAAAGGTCTCGACGCCCCGGTCATAACAGTAATTGTCTCCCCCGATCGAAAGGTACGCACTCGCACCGTGCCGACCGACATGACCATACTGCTTGCGGGCGACGTCGATGAGTCCAAACCTGAACAGCGCACGATAGAGAATCCATAACAGATATTCGGTATCGCGCACATAACCAGCGGGCGCGATCTCGATCAGACGATCAAGCCCATATCGCACGTCTTGTTCCGGATTATTGGACAAAAGCACGGGCATTTCACCCGCAAGCATTGCGACGGTCGAGCGGACGATTGCCTCACAACCGTGATTTGCCGAGCCATTGTGTCCATACAGATAGAACTTCATTCCCGCAGTCTCCTAAATCGTGCGGCGAACGCCGCGGAGCTAAGCAGAAAGTACACCATATACACCTCAAAATCATAATGCGGGACGCCCGTGAGCGAATAAGACAGGAAGAAGGTCTGAAAAAAAAACGACAGCACGATCAGACTTTCCGTCCCGCCATCCCCCGGCAGTTCGCGCATCAACCGCCAGGTCATGACATACGTGCCGAAATTTGCCGCGAGCACGACACAGGTCCCAATTATGCCCACTTCGGCCAGTAGCTGTAAGTAATCGTTATGCACGCCAACGACCTCGTACCGGATCGACCGCGTGAACGCGCCCCAGCCGCTTCCGAATAGGGGATTCACCTTGAACATGGCCCAAGCACGTGCATATAGCTCGCTACGCCCGGTGGTGAAATCCACGCCGTCCGCGACAAACAGCCTTTCGGCGAGGCGGTCCGCACCCGGAATCAGGAGCGTCGCGAGTGCCGCGAGTAGCGTGATCATCGCTGCAATGCCGCCTGCCTTGACAAACGTACCGGGGGAGGGCCGCCGCCGCATAACGTAAGTTGCCAGAAATGCGAACACGAGGAAGATTGTGTGTCCACGCTTACCAACCAGAAGGAGCGTCGCGCCGAGGAAGGCGATCATAGCCGCCTTCGGGATACGGTATCGCGGCTCCCCGGCCATCAGGTCGCTAAGCAGGACGATCATGCCCAACGTTTGATAGTACGCATTGCGCGAGTAGTGGTTGGTGAGGCCCATGTACTCCCGGAATTGTGTAAAGGCGACATAAACGCGAGAATGATCCGATTCCGGAAGGAATGGAACGACGCGCGCAATGTAAAGCGACGGTGCCAAGAAGCTCAACCATGTTATCGCCGCGTAAAAGAGCGCAAAGGCGACCATAGTCTTGCGCATCGCGGCAAATCCTGCCGCCTCGCAGCGCAGCATCACACCGTACGCCATCGCGAGTAGGTAAAACAACGCGTCGATGTAATACCCGTCGGCGATACTTTGGTTCCGGACGAGCAGAAACACGCACATCATCACCCAAAATATGTCGAGGGGATGGACAGGGATCTGAATCCTTCTATACTTATACAGGATGTGAACGGCCATCGAAGCGACACAGGTCAGCAGCAGAGCAATCTGAACACTCCATCCGCCGAATACGCGCGATCCGACGGATCGCATGAGCGGCATCAACAAGAATACGAACGCCGACAGACCCGGGATGAATCCGGCCTTACGTCTATCCATGCGATCTGCCACGCGGCCTGTATCCGCGCACCCTAGTCTTTATCCATGATAGTCCTGCCAGCGCCATCGCACAGCCCACCCAATCGTGCAGCGCGGCAAGGACAAATAGCCGCTTAAACGCGGACAGCCGCCCCCTGTTCACTCTGGAAAGCGCCCGTCGGTACCCCTCGTCTGCGAAAAAAGCACGCACGCGCCGCAGTCTTTGTGTCCCGCTCAGCGTTCCACTGCTGAAGGTGTACTGCTTCACCAGCATAAGAAGCCAATTGACGCGCCTGAAGCATGCACAGCATGTGAGTGCATCCCGCTTCGCCCTGTCCGGTGTCGAATCAATGAAGGTCTCGAGGATGACGAAAAAAAGGCGCGTGCTGTCAAACAGGGCGTCATCGAACCGATAGCACAGCGAACCCTCGGCGCGATACGCATCGTACCAGACCTCAGGCGCGATAACAACGCGCCGCGCGGCGGAAAACACAAGCAGATTGAACAGGACATCCTCCCCAAAAAACACGCCCTCAGAAAACACTGCACCGCATGCCATGAGCGTGCTCTGCCGGTACAGCTTGGCCGGGAGCCCGTCGGTCGAAATTCCATTCGACAACTCGTCAACCGCACCGGTCATATTAGAAACCGTCTGTCGGATGAGTGCATCCTGTTTTGATTCTTCTAGAGCGATGGGTGCCGCTGCCCGGAGCACAACATCGACGACGCGCGCGCGGTAGATCTCCCGCACACCACCGATGACGATATCCGCCTCCATGCGCTCCATCAGGTCGCACGCTTCGGAAAGGTATGTCGACGAAACCGTGTCGTCGGCGTCCACAAATGCCACATACTCTCCCGACGCTTCCGCGAGCCCGCGGTTTCGCGCGGCGGAGACGCCTCCGTTTGGCTGGTGCAGCGCCCGTACGCGCGCGTCGGCGGCCACCCATGCGTCGCACGCGTCCCCGCTCCCGTCGTTCGAGCCGTCGTCGACCAGAATGAGCTCTGCGTCCGGCGGCGCGCTTAGGAGGATGCTTTTCACGCACCGATCGAGGGTGGCTCGCGCATTGTAGAGCGGGACGATTACAGACACCCTACTCATTGCGGTCCTCCTCCTTGGAAAGCGCGCCCATCATCTCCGCGCCGTACCTTTCTCCGGAAAACAGCCGATGCGCGCGCGTCCGCGCGGCTTCTCCCATCCGCGCTCGAAGTTCCCCGTCGCCGCACAGCCGGATGATCGCGTCGGACAGCGCCTCGATGAAACCTTCCCCGCGCGGAACGACAATCGCGCAGGATTTGTCAACCAACTCGGGGAGCGCGCCCGCGTCGCTCGCGATCAACGGGAGCCCTGCCGCCATCTGCTCTGCGGCGGCCATTCCAAACGGTTCATTCCAGACGGACGGTACGCACCCGACGTCCGCGGCGGCACAGAGAAAGGGCATTTGTTCGTGGGCAACGTAGCCGGTAAACCGGATGCGGTCGCGCACCCCCGCGCAGCGTTCCCGAAGCATCCGGACAAACGCGGTCTCCGAACTCCCTTCGAAAAAGGAGGCCCCTACGACGAGCAATCGAAGCCGATCGCACCTTCGCTCCGCATACCGGAACGCTTCGATCAGTTCACCCACACCCTTTTCCGGAACGATCCGTCCCGCGTAGAGAACGACGATATCTTCGGGTAAAAATCCCAGTTCCGTGCGCGTCGCATCCCGATCCGAAGCTTCGCCGCACTCGAAGAACGCGGCGGCCAACCCGTTGTAGACGGTCTCGACCGGGCATGGCGGATTGACCGCAAGTACCCGTTCGCGCAAAAACTCGCTGACCGCCAGCACCTTGTCGTACGGACGCAGCCACCAGCGCGCAATCCCCTTCGGCGGAAGGACGTAGTCGTTGTGCAGATGGAGAAATAACCCGCCTGTCGCGCGTCTTCTCAGCACGCACCCGAACCAATATTCGTTTTCAACCAGAATGGCGCCGTGCCCGATCTGCGCGAGACGCTTGCCCGCGCGGCGCGCGAACAGGAGCCCCCTGATTCGGGCGGGAAGAACGCCCGCGTCGTACAGGTGCTCGGTCCACCGGGGCAGTCGGACAAAGAAAAAACGGACGTGCGGATAACGGTTTGCGCGCTCCCGTGCCGCAGGATCATCAATGGAGACGACGGTGACCGTGCGCCGCGCTGTCGACTCATTGAAAGACAGGAACAGCTCCACTTGCTCCTCGACCGCGCCACCGCGCACTGCTGGCACGGGCAATACACCGGGTGTGACGATCACAAGTGAAACGCGCGCGCGGAAAAGCGACCGGTAAAACACGGCGTAGTCCAACCGAAACCGCTCTATCGTGAACCGTTCCTGATACGTTAGTTGCGCGTTGCGACCGTAAAGTGCCCGCCTGTCGGAATCCGACACCAGCGCGTCGAGCGTCGCCGCCAACGCGCGCGCATCCCGAGGTGGCACGAGCAAACCGTTGTACCCATCCCGAACGACCTCAGAGACTCCCCCCACATCGGAAGCCACAACAGGGCGTCCGGCAGCGAACGCCTCCATCGGCACAAGTGGCAGACCCTCCCACAGCGACGGCAGCGCGATAATGTCCAACTGACCGACGATTGCGCGCGCGTCAGCGCGGAAGCCCAGAAAGCGCACGCGCCCCCGGATGCCAAGCTCGCTCGCCAGCGCTTCAAGCGCGGACCGCTTCTCCCCGTCTCCGACGACAAAAAATAGGCATTTGCCCGTATGCCGCATCAGGGGAATCGCACGCAGGAAATACTCGATCCCTTTTTGTGCGCTCAGTCGCCCAACAACGCCGATCAGGAGCTTTCCGGCGCAACCATACTCCGCGATCAGCGGTCTGCCCTCAGGCATCCCGGCATGCGGCTCGACTGCATTTAGGACGACCCGATCGCACGCGACGCCATATATGTCCCGCAGATTCTCCGCGACGCACGCGCTTACCGCGACGACCAGGCTTCCTTTCAGGGCAAAACGCGTCAATCGGCGCCGATCGTGAAACACGTTGTGTGCCGTATAGACGTGACGGAATACCAGAAACGCGGATAGCAGTCGGGCATAAAGGGCCGCCATCCGATGGTGCGTATGCACGACGCCGATTCGTTCGCGACGCACGACACGCGCAAGCTGGATCAGCGTGCGCGCCATCAGGAATGGGTTTTTCCGGTCAATGTCCGGAATTTGCACATGGCAGATCCCTAGCGCTTTCAGTTCAGCCTCGTGAATTCCGCCGCACGAGCACACCACGATCTGATGGAATTGCGTCCGCATGGTTTGACACAGCTGAAGAACCACGCGTTCCGCGCCGCCATACCCCATCGTTCGAGAGACGTGGAGGATATTTTTCGGATCGCCGGAGCCTCTCAAGCAGCCTTCATCCTCCCGACCTTTTCCGCAAGAATTCTCCCAACAAACTTCGCGTTGCCGAATAAATATCGCTTCCACAACCGGCGCGGCTCCTGGCACATCCGGAACAGCCATTCCAGATTGACCCGGCGCATCCATTTCGGTGCGCGCCGATAGCGCCCCGAGAGCACGTCAAAACAGCCGCCCACGCCCATAAAAACTTCCCGATGCCCTTCTCTCTGAAAAAATTCGATCAGGTACTCCTTCTTTGGAGAGGAGATACCGACAAACACGATCTTCGGCCGTACGGCGGCGATTTCCCGACTCACATCGGTCCATTCGCCATCGGAGAAGTATCCGTCCCGAAACCCGCAGACGCTCAGGCCTTCAAACCGCGCGCACGTCCGGTGAACCGTTTCCTCGACGACCGCGCGCTCCGCACCAAGAAAATAGACCTCATATCGTTTGAGCGCACACATGCGCAATAACTCCTGCATCAGGTCGATGCCCGCCACGCGCTCGGGGAGAGGCGTTTTCAAAAACCGGCTCGCCAAGACCACCGATCCGCCGTCGGCATGTACGATGCCACAGCCCGCGGCGATCTTCCTGAGACGTTCATCCCCGCCAAGCTGGTTGAGCTTGTCGGCATTGACCCCCAGCAGATGGAGAGGCTCGTTTCGACGAATACACCCATCGACCGCCTGCAAGGTTTCAGCAAGACTGAGCGCGTCGATATCCGTATCGAGCATCCTGATCCGCACGAAATCATCCCCTTTGCGTTCGCCTATATGCCCTCCGCCTTGAACATGACCCAAAAGGTATCGAGGATGATACGGAAATCCACGCGAAAGCAGCGATCGCGAATATACGCCATATCAAGCGCCAGCCAATCATCGAACGGCATCTCGTTTCGCCTCGGCGCGATCTGCCAATAGCAGGTGATTCCCTGTTCGATGTACAAACGCCGGCGCTGATGCGACCGATACCGCGCAACCTCCTCGGGAAGCGCCGGCCTGGGACCGACAATCGACAGATCGCCCTTGATCACGTTGAGCAGCTGCGGAAGCTCGTCGAGGCTCGTTTTACGCAGAAACCTGCCTACCCGGGTTACGCGCGGATCGTCGCGCAGCTTGAACACCGGACCGTCGGCTTCATTGCGACTACGCAGGAGCGTCAATTTTTCTTCGGCATCTACGACCATCGTACGGAATTTGATCATCCGGAACAAGCGTCCTTTTTTCCCGCAGCGCGTTTGATAGAAGAAGGTCCCGCCGCAGGGATCGTCGATCCATATGATCAGGGCGATCAACAGAAATACGGGCAACAAGGCGACGAGGGCGGTTGCGGAAACGGCGAGATCGAACGCGCGCTTTCGCAGCGCGTACGCATGCCGACGATTCCGCTGGTCAATCAAGTGCAGCAGCAGCTTGTCGGTTACTTCGCCCTCGGGCGCAAACGCATCGCCAATCTCTCCTGCGCAGCCGCTGGCCCTCTTTCCCTCTCGGTTCATGGCATCATCCGGCGCTTCTTGCCGTGCCTTCCGTATCCGTAATATCTGGAGTAAAGCTCCCGGTCCTGCTGATCGTTGCGCACGAAGTTCAGCGCCACGCCGATCAGGCCCGCGCGCGCCTTATTGAGTTGATCGACGGCGCGAATGGTCGCCTTGCGGCTGGGGCAACCGCTGCCGATCACCATGACTGTCGCATCCAACTTGGGCGCGAGTACCGCCGCGTCAATGAACAGTCCGACCGGCGGGACGTCGAATATGACAAGATCAAATTGCTCCCGCGCGCGCTCAAGGAAGCGGTCAAAGGCAGCGCTTCGCACCAGATTCCCCGCGGACACATTATCGTGCAGGTTGTCGATAAAACTGAGATTGGTGCGGTCAAGCCGCCGGATGACCGAATCGAGCGGTTTACCTCCTCGCAGGTAATCAAGCAGATCAAACTTGCCGCGCGCACGCAGAAGCTTGCCAATCGAAGGGTTGCGAAAGTCCATGTCCACAAGCAGAACCTTCTTATGCTCACCCGCCGCCGCGGAGCCAAGCATAACGGCCAGGGAGCTCTTGCCTTCTGCCGATATCGTGGACGTGACCATAATCGCTTTATATGGATTTTCCCCGCCTGCGAACTGAATATTGGAGGAGAGCATCTTCACGCTTTCCTGGGTAGAGTCGGATACGCTCTCAAAAAGAGAGAGCCCGTCTCGTTTTCGCTCCATGAGGAACGCTTTCATTTCTTTTGCGTATGTGCCGATGCGCGCCAGCACAGGCAGATTGAGCACGGCAATATCTTCCTCCGTGCGCAGCCTTTTTTCCCCGAGTTCCGCCACCACGACGAAGCAAACACACAACAGAAACGCAGCGACGAAAGATAACCCCGTGTACAGGGCGCGGGGCGGACCGGAGGGTTGGGCCGGAACCTGCGCCTCCAGCGCAATGGACAATCCCGTCTCATGCGTCAACTCGCGTATATAATCCACAAACGTCTCGCTAACCGAGTTGGCAACCCGCGCGCAATACTTCGGATCGGCGCCCGTTACGACCAGATTGAGCACACGCGTTCCGTTCTCGGAATAAATATCGATGCCGACATCGTTCAGGTCAGGTACGCCCAGAGCTTTCGCGCACCGATCGAGGAAAGGCTTTTTGCCGAGCAGTATCTTATAATCTGCGGCCAGTTGCGCGCTGACCCCGGTGTCGTATCGTGTGTTTTCCAGCGAATCGGTGTAGCTGTCCAGCACATAGAGCACTGCCTCGGCGGTGTATACGTCAGACTTAAAGCGCCAGAAGTATATAGCAACCAGCGACGCGCATAAGAGGGGGATTGCCAGAAGCAGAATCGCCCGCCGACGTAGAATGGCGAACAATTGGCTAAAAGTCAATTCCTTCACAACATTGTCACTCCATCTTTGGTATCAGACAGGATGACACAAACAGCATTCCATGTAGCATCATCTGGATTAGTTTACCATACTTTCTATCGCAAGGCAAGCATCCGATACACGTCGAAACAACTTCGCAAAGCAGATAAAATGGAATTAATAAGTGCACACATAGATGCCTCCGATCTTTCTGGCGTTATTTGAGGCGAAATATAGCTTAATCCGCATGGAGTGGATATTTTTCACACAAAGCATGTAAAAATTCAACTTTCGGCAGAAATAAACACAAAGTGGCAGAAGAATGCGGCGTTTTTATGATATATTTAGTTAACGGAAAGGAACAATAACAGATCGTAAACGTATAGCAGCTAGAGGAATGAAAGATGATCGAAGCTTTGAAGGATGTGTGTACTGGGTGCGGCGCATGTCAAACCGAGTGTGTCTTTGGGGCCATTTCCATGGGGGCTGATCAGGATGGCTTTTGGACTCCGGTAGTCGATTCCAAAAAATGCGTTCGTTGCAGCAAATGTGTAGAAATCTGTCCCATAACGCATATCGTGACAAGCGATAATACTCCCGCCGCGTACGCGGCTTATAACACCGACGAACAAACGCGACTCAGTAGCTCGTCCGGTGGAATCTTTAGGCTGATCGCTGATCAGATCATCGGTGACGGCGGTGTCGTTTTCGGCGCGGCTTTTGATGAGCGGTTTCGCGTTGTTCATACCTTCACGGAATCTTCGGATGGTCTGACAGCTATGCAAGGTTCAAAATATGTACAGAGCTTTCTAGGGGACTCCTTTAAGCGGGTTGAAGCCTTTCTGAACGAAGGAAGGGTTGTGCTATTTACGGGTACCCCTTGTCAGGTCTCGGGATTGAAGGCATATTTGCGGAGAGATGATTCGAACCTATTTACACAAGATGTTGTTTGCCACGGCGTTCCCTCTCCTAAGCTATGGCAAAAATACGTCGCGTACCGGGAAAAACGTGCTGGATCCGAAACAAGAAGCGTTTCATTCCGTAACAAGGCTTCGGGATGGCGAAGGTTTTCTGTGGCGTTCCAATTCTCCAACGGAGAGGAGTATCGACAGACATTCGATAAAGATATGATGATGATGGCGTTTTTGAAAAACATTTGTCTTCGACCTTCCTGCTACGATTGTAGATTTAAATCGATCTCAAGGCAAAGTGATATCACGCTTGCCGATTTTTGGGGAATCTGGGACATCGCACCTGAAATGAGCGACAATCAAGGGATTTCACTGATAATTACTCAATCTCAGAAAGGAGAGTTTCTGTTTGATCAAATTAAGGAACAGATAGTTTACAGAAATGTGGATGCGGACATCGCGGCGATGCATAATAGCACAATGATTCGATCTGCCGATGTAACAATGAAACGCGATTCTTTCTTTCGTGATCTCGACTTACATGACTTGGATAGAGTGATTCGGAAATACTGTGGCACTAGCATTATAAAAAAGCTATGGCAGAAGTTCTAATGATGTCTCAGGAATTACTTCTTTTCTAGCCACTTCTTTCCCGCAGAACAGCCATATAGCCGCGCCAATCTGAAGCTCATCAAATTTAGTTTCCGCAATATTCACTGCAAAAGCACCCCGCCGATTGAGACGAATTTGGATGAATGGCTTGCGTACTATAATAGGAAACGACTCCTCAAAGGCCAAGAGGCAAACCCCTTACTCTTGCTTCGTTTCTGCTGTCAGGAATGAGCCAATGCCGAAGCTCGGCATCAACGCATGTATAACCCGCTCAGAAAAAAAACACTCGTTGTATCAATTATAAATTCTTTTGTCTGCAGAAAAGAAGATTCGCATCCTTACCCGACTCCCAGGCATATAAACCGATCATATTCTCTCACCAGGATCGCTGAAGCCCGTACAGTCTGTTCCCCAAATCCCGTCGCAAATGATATCCTTCTGACATCATTTGATTGCTCGTTATCCCCCTCGCTTTACGCGTTTTCAGACATCGGCATCATCAAGAAAACGGTCACGATGCTGGAGAATTCCCGCAGGAACATCCCTCTACCGATCCCGGCATGTCCGTGTTCCGCTTATGCGTGCGCATTCAATTTATGGCCGCTCACGCCGATATAATGATGGAAGCTTGTACGCGCGATTACCAGTTCGCAGGATTGCGGCTGGCATGAGAGGTGTTGGTCTTGAAGAGGGTATCAATTTCCTTAGCCTTGGGATTCGTGATCAGCCTGGGGTGTGTCGCCTATTCCATTGTAATGTTTGGAGACATACGCCTCTTTTTGAACCCGGCAGCCGCATTGATTACGTTTGGGGGCACTTTGGGAACCGTAGTCACCGCATTCCCTGCATACAGACTGAAAACATTCGGGTCGGTCATCAAAAAAGCATTTCAGAATGAGAGATTTGATCTGGATAAGGACATTGAAATCATCGTCGCGCTCAACGATACCGTGAAAAAAAAAGGATTGCTTGCGCTTGAATCCGCCAGTGAACTCTATGCAAACAATGATTTCCTGCAGCGAGGCGTCGTACTGATGCTGGATGGAGCCGATGAAGAGGATCTCCGGTTGGCCCTTGAGACGGAGACATATTTCATGCAACAAAGGCATCAAAAAGGCATCTCCATGTTGGAAATGATCGCAACCACGGCTCCGGCGTTTGGCCTTCTGGGGACCTACCTTGGCCTAATCCCCATGCTAAACCAACTGGACGATCCGACAAAGCTGGGGCCCTTGATGGCGATTCAGTTGCTTACATCTCTGTATGGATCGTTCCTGGCAAACGTGATATTCACACCGATTGCCAAGCGACTGAAGACGATGAGCGGGGAAGAAGTGACGCGAAGGGAACTTCTCATCGAGGGTCTTGTGGGCATTCTGCTGCGCAAGAACCCGAGACTGATTCGCGAGCAGCTCAATTGCTTTATGAAGACAAGGCAGCAGCAGAGCGCAAAGCGGAGCAGAGGACCGCAAGGCAAAGTGTTTGGGAGGAAGGCAGCTTAGCGGCTATGGCGAAAGGCAGAAAGAAAATTGAGCAGCAAGAGGAATCAGGCGAAAGCTGGCTGACAAGTTACGCAGATTTGATCACAAACTTTTTGTCGGTATTCGTGATCCTGTTCTCCTTCGCCATGATGAATCAGGCGAGCGTCGCCCACAAGGCGAAGATCGCAGAAGAAGCAGCCGCGGCGCAACTGGCACAGGCTGGCGTTGAACTGGAGGATGTGGTAGCGACCGATTTGCCTGAAAAGGACTTGTCTGGGACATCTCCACCGACAACTCAGCCTACGCTCGTCGCAAGCGACGCGCTTCTCACCCAAATGCCGGAGGAACCGACTGCGGACGAAGGCAACAGCGCTCTGTATGAAGCCATACGCGCATACATTGAAACGTCCGGACTTTCCGATCAATTGAGCGTTACAAAACAAACGGACAAGCTGATCCTTCTTCGGGTGCATTCCTCCATTTTTTTCGAACTGGGCAGTGCCGATATCGCGCCCAGTGCCGATCCAATCCTGGAGGATGTGTGCACGATTTTCGTGAAGTATGAGAAATATATCGAAAAATTGGGAATCGAAGGTCATACCGACAATCTGCCGATCAAGACGGAGCAGTTCGACAGCAACTGGGAATTATCGACGGCCCGGGCAGTCAACGTCTTGCGGCGGCTGCTCGAAATATCCAGCCTTGATCCTTCGATGTTCTCCGCGGTTGGGCTGGGCGAATTCCACCCAATCGCCAGCAACGAAACCGAGGAGGGAAGGATGCAGAACAGGCGCGTGGATTTTATCATCGAAACGTACGGAGATTGACCTTCGCTGGATCGGCTGCGGAAAAGCGATACGGAAAAGAAAAGGTCCTCCGCTATCTGAACGTATAGTCGATGTGCGCGCCGGATGCGCTGCCACCCGGCATGCTATATCTGCTGCGAAGCTTTTGGTTTGCACGGATGTGATTGATCTGTTTCCGGAACTGCCCGGCAAGTGCCCGGGCACGCGCTTCCATCCGCGCGTTCATTCCAATGCAGTTGTGAATCAGCTTATCCATATTTGCCCTGTCGGACGCCAAAGTCGCGCACCACTGCGGGCAGGCTGCATCCTTCGCCTCTGACGCAAACAATGTCCGCAAGGTTTCGGCATCGGTCTCGCCCAACCGCGGAAGGTGTGCCCCAATTTCCGCGGTCAGCTTGTCAATCTGGGGAATCAGCGCGTCCCTCTTTTCAACATTTCCCACAAATCCCTCGACATCCCCGTCATCAAGACACTGAAGCGCGGCGGCCGATTGCGCGGAAAACCGCCTGAACAGATTCAGGCGTTGATGAGACATCATTTCAATCATTCGAAGCACTTCGCTCTGCATTCATTTCACCTGGCCATTCGTTCGAGACGCGTCTTGAGATCCGCCTGTCTCCATGTCTCCTGGAAATCCCGCGTCATCTTGAGGATGCGCCGCACGATATCGGCGTCCTTTTTGAGGTTGGCGGTCGTCAGCTCATCATAGGCATACTGGTATAGCGCGTATAGTTCCTTGGAGACAGGCATGCTCATGTTGAGGCTGTCCGACAAAAACAGATAGATATTCTGGGCGAAAATAATGGCATTGTGTGCCCCGGGCACATCCTTGAGCTCTATGCATTGCACGGCCTGCATCAGCTTCAAAGCCGCGCGATCAAACAGCATCACAATCTGTTCTCCCGGTGTGGAGGTGCTGACCGATTGCGCCTTGTATTTCATATATTGATTTGAATGGGTCATACACCATCCCCCCTTCTCAGGCTAATTCGATTTGCCAAGCATACTCGTCAACCAGTTGCTTTGCGATTGCATTTTTGAAAGCGCCGTTTCCATCGCCGTGAACCTTGCCCAGTACCGATCTTCTTCACTCTTCATCTTGTCTTGCATATCGGAGATCTTGGTTTCCATGGCACTGATCCGCTTCGCATATTCGGTGTCCGTTTTGTAGGTGCTGTTGGGACTGCCCACCAAAGCGATCAACGCACCCTTTTTGCCTACGGTGCTCAGATTTTTACTCAGAACGTCGGAAAGCCTCCACAGCACGCCGGATTCCTCGAACCTCTGCGCTCTCTGCTCGGCGGACGCGTATGCCGAATAGCTGACGCCACTGTTTTGCGTAAAGATGTCCAGCACCTTGCCGGTGTCCGATTCCAGCGCCTCGCGGAGCTTTGTCGCGTTGACGTGCAGCTGACCCTTCTCGGAATAGTTGCCGGTGGTGATGCCAATTTCGGCAAGGATTCCGGCGCTTTCTCCATCGCTCAGACTGCCCACGAGGGTGCTCATGCTGCTGCGCAGCTCGGTCACGATGGCGCTCAGGTAACTATCGTTTCGCAGAAAGCCACTCTTGGCTTTTTCCGTCCAGAGCTTGATCTCACTTTCCGAAAGCTCCGCCTTCTCGTCATCGGTCAAGGGCTCGTAATCCGCGTACCTATCTTCCGCAAGCTTGTCCGTAAGGGTGGACAACAGCTCGTTATACTCCTTGACAAAGGCCTCGATCTGGGTCGCAATGTCCTCCGTATCGTAGGAAAGCGTGATATCGATACCCTCCTGCGCATCGTCGGCGGCCATGCCCTTCAGCGTAATGGTGGTACCGTCCACCGTCAGCGTGTTGGAACTGCGGGTGACCGTAATCAAATCCGCTTCATTGGTGGAGCCGTTCATGCTCATCTTCACGACGGCATCCGTGCCCGCCGTATAGGACGCGCCCCCGAAGAGCGTCGCCATCAGACTGCCGGCCGTGTCCTCAACCGCCACGGACGACTCCTTTCCCGTCTCAGTCGCCGCGAGGGAAAAGGTGTCCGACAACGCGGAATACGTCATCCTGACGCCCGCGTCGCTGTTGTTGACTGCCTTGATGATATCGTTCATCGTGGCGGAGGCATCGAAGGAAAATTCTGTTCCGTTGATCGCAAAGGACACATCCCCGGAAGAATTCAATACGTCCGCCTTCAGACCCGCGTTTCCCAGGGCATCAGTCAGGCTGAACCGGTTGCTTGCATATCCCCCGAAGTCCAGCACGCTGGATGGATCGTTTTCCGCGGTGGAAGGCACACGGAGCTGCAATGTGGAGTTGGAGCTGGACAACGAGATGCTGCTTCCGCTGTACCAGACGGAAATCTTGCCGTCGCCAAATGCGCTGGAAAGCTGGTTGGCCAGCTCGCTTCGCACATCCTCCACGGAGGCGTATGTCTTGTCGGAGAATGTGACGGGCTTCTGGACGCCATTGAGTGTAACCATGATGCTCTTGCCGGCCAGTTCGCCCAGATTGCTCGTGTCCACGTCGATCGTCGGATCGGCGCTGGCGCCTTGCGTGCCGGTCAGCTTCGCACTGGAAGCGAGGCTCATGATATCGCCGATGTAAATCGAGCCCGCCGAAACATTTGTACCCGCGGCGACTGACACATAGGATGAGCTGTACGACGCGTTGAGCGCCAGTAGCGAGTTACCAAAGAGCGTGCTTGTGCTAGAGGCCGACGCCGTGCCGAAATATTTGGTTTGAAAGGCGCCGAGCTTTTGTATCATTTCTTGATAAGCTTCCTGCTTCCATTGAAGCGAGGTTTTTTGCTTTTCTACCATCTGCAATTTTAACCTGCTCGCGGCCATGAGATTTTCCACGATGCTTTCTGTGTCCAAGCCGGACGCCATGCCGGTGAGTCTGTTGATGGTTCCTGATACGCTGGACATGGACAGCCCTCCCCTGAATTGCAGTTAAACCCCGGCATTTGAATCGCCGTATCCCTTATATCGAATGTCTTTCGCGAAAATTGATCATCCGGGAAGATTTTTATTGCGCGAATCGCGTAACGCCTGCGCCCATTCCGGACGATGGTTACATCTCCTTTTTTACAGATCAACCCGTCCATTTTATTATGTTACTTTTGGAATTTGATTTATATTTATATAATCATTTTATTTAGCAATTTTAATAAATTGGGCGGTCAAAATTGACATAAACTGCTAAATATGTATTGACACGGGAATGCTTGGCGTATATAGTATATCAAGTGACAAAACAGTGTCACGGTATAGTTTAAATTTGTTCAAATTCGTAACCAAGGCACCCGCGATGACATACCGGGAAGGAAGGTGTGCGCCCTATGAGCAACCTGCTAAACTCCACCAGCATCGCAATGCTTGAGAAGAAATTGGATGCTGTATGGCTGAAGCAGCAAGTGATTGCCGGCAATATTGCCAACGCCAGTACGCCGGGCTACAAGAGCAAGTCGGTCGAATTTGAGTCTGCGCTCAAGAGGGAACTTTCCATGGTCAGCGCGGGTGAAGACGATGTGCGCGACGCGCTGAATCGCGTTGTGCCTCGAATTGTGCGGCAGCAGGGAACCTCCGCGCGGGAGGACGGCAATAACGTGGACCAGGTATCCGAAAGCATCGAAATGGCACGGGCATTGATCGAGTATAGTTATTTGTGCAATTCTCTCACTGCCGAAATCAATCGAATGAAATACGTGGTTACAGAGGGGCGTGGATAAAATGTCGTTTATGGGCTCTCTTGACATCAGCGGCTCCGGAATGACCGCACAACAATACCGGATGGAGATCGTCGCGCAAAACCTTGCAAACGCCAGCACGACGCGAACCGAGGAAGGCGGCCCCTATCGCCGCAAACTCGTTCTGCTTTCGGAGATCGGCGGACAGAGCGACTTTGCGGGTACACTGCGCGTCGCTTCAGGAGTAGCCGCCGGCGGAGTGCGCGTCAGCGCGGTCGTGGACGACAATGACGATTTCAAGGTGGAATATGACCCGTCCCATCCCGATGCCAACGAAGACGGCTATGTCCAATTGCCCAACGTGGACACTATGGAAGAGATGATCGATATCATGTCCGCTTCCCGTCTGTTTGAAAGCAACGTCACCGCCTTTAACGCAATGAAGAGCATGGCGTCAAAGGCGCTGGAAATCGGCAAGTAAACCCTATTCCGTTACGAAAGAGAGGGAACCGGCATGAACATCGATCCGATTCGCGCAGCGCAAGCCGTTGGGAATGTGACGGGCATAGACCGAACCGCTTCACAAACCGACCCGGCGGCGTCTTTTCAAAATCTGCTGTTGCAATCGCTTTCCGAAGTCGCAAAGGCGGAAGGCGCCGTACAGGACGACGTAATTCGTCTGGCGACGGGAACGACGGATGGTTTGCACAACATCACCATCAATGCCGCAAAGGCCGATCTGGCCATTCAAATGGTGGTTTCGGTCCGCAACAAGGCGCTTGAGGCATACAACGAAATCATGCGAATCACCCTCTAGACAGATTAAAGCAAGCTATAATTTACAGACATAGAGGGATGGCATGGATTTTACGGTCTCTGGTATGTATAAAAACATCAGAGCCTACTTCGGAAAGATGACCAAGCGCAAGCGGTTCGCGCTGGCAGGCATCGCCGCTTTTGTACTGACCGGGGCCATCGCGCTGACGCAGATTCTGGATAACTCCTCCTACACGGTACTGTACCGGGGTTTGTCATCAGCAGAGGGAGTCGAGATCATCGACATGCTGGAAAGCGCTGGCGCCGAGTACCGACTCGAGGATGGCGGCACGATTCTGGTTCACCGCGAGGACGAGGCCAGTCTCAGGATGCAGCTTGCCACCAGCGGATTTCCCAACAGTACGCTTGGATACGACATCTTCTCGAGTCAGGCCGATCTGATGACCACCGATTATGAAAAAAGGCAGTATCTGATCTTCCAGCTGCAGGATCGGCTTCAGGAAGCGCTGAAAACGCTGACCGGCGTCCGAAACGCGATCGTCACGCTGAATGTGGCGGTGGATGACACATACGTGCTGAAATCCGACAAGACGGAATCAACGGCCGCTGTGGTATTGGATCTTTATGCATATGCCCAACTCGGCGCGGGTCAGATCCGGGGCGTCGAGGAACTGGTGGCGAAGAGTGTACCGGGATTGAAAACGGAAAACGTCATCATCGTCGATAGCGAAGGGACGATTCTCAACGACAGCACATCCGGCTACAGCGCGGGGCTTGCGGATTCGCAAATCGAGCTGGTCGATCAAATCAACCGGCTTTACGAAGAAAAGATCCAGCGCTTTCTGGGGCCGGTATTCGGTTCCGACGGCATGAGCGTATCTGTCAGCGTACAGATGAACTTTCAGCAAAAGAGCACCGAACAAACCATCTACTCTCCGGTGGTGGACGATAGCGGGATCATCTCAAAGCAGCAGCTCGACCAGCAGAGCTCCAACGATGGAGCGCAGGCAGGCGCCGCCGGCACGGAAGAGAACGTCGGGACGCCGACTTACCAGGAGGAAGGCCAGGATGCGCAGGCCACCAGTTCCAGCGAAACCTCCTCGACGGAATATCTGGTCAACCAGTTAGTGGAAAACGTACTGGACAATGGAGGCCAGATTCAGGATATGACGGTGTCCCTGCTGATCAACCGCGACTCTCTCGCGCCCGAAGCGGTCGAACAGTATCGCGAGATGGTGGCCTACAGCGTAGGCGTCCAGCCCGAAAAGGTGTTCATCGCGAATGCGGCATTCCTGCCCAAATCCGATGAACCGGTATTCACGGATCCGGAGACCGATTCTTTTCCGCTGTCTCCGGAAGCGCTCCTCTATGCGGGTATCAGCCTTGCCGTTCTGGTGTTGCTCCTTCTGACGCTTCTGCTGCGCAAACGCAAAAATCACGCCGCCATCCCGCACGAACCGGACGAAGGGGAACCGACGAAGGCGCCGGAGAAGCCGCCCATCCCCGATGAGATCGTGCTGAACGAAACCCGCGAGCAGAATCTCAAGCGCCAGGTCAAGGAATTCGCCGCCTCGAACCCAGAAATCGTCGCACAGCTTCTAAGGGCATGGATGAAGGAGGATCCCAAATGAAGCAGAGGGGAAGAAATACGGAGTCGATCCGAAAGGCAGCCACCGTCATCCTTTCTTTGGGCGTGGATTATGCGGCGCAGGTGTTCAAATTTCTAAGACCCGATGAAATTGAACAGATCACACTGCAGATCGCCACGCTCGATAACCTGTCCTCGCCGACGGTCGAATCCACGATGGAAGAGTTTTATCATCTTTGCATCGCTCAAAAATACATTACCGAGGGCGGCATCGAATATGCCAGGGCTATTCTGGAAAAAACCATGGGGCTGACGGGCGCAGCGGGCATCATCGAAAAAATTACCCGTTCTCTTCAGACCAAGGCGTTTGGCTTTCTGAACGAGGTCGATCCCAAGCATCTTTTAAGCCTGATCCAGAACGAGCATCCGCAGACCATCGCGCTCATCCTCTCTTATTGTTCGGTGGATCAGGCGGCGGATGTTTTGAGCGAGCTGCCCGCGGGCCTCCAACTGGACGTGGTCGGTCGCATCGCAATGATGGACAGCACCTCGCCCGACGCCGTGCGCGATGCGGAGAAAATCATCGAGAACAAGCTGTCCATCGGCGAATCCGTCGGTTACGCCGAGATCGGCGGCACCAAGTACATGGCCAGCATCCTGAATCTGGTCGACCGCAGCACCGAGAAATTCATCATGGAGGAACTGTTCCGGACCGATCCCAAGCTGGCTGAGGAGATCCGCGACCGCATGTTCGTGTTTGAAGACATCGCTACGCTCGATCCGATGCATATCCAGCGCTTTTTGCAGGATGCCAGCAGCGAAGACTTGCTTATCGCGCTCAAAGGCTGTACCAAGGAGATCGCGGATGTGTTCTACGACAATATGTCCGCGCGACTGCGGCAGACGCTGGAAGAGGAAACCAAGTATATGCATGGCGTGAAGCTGTCCGATGTTGAGCAGGCGCAGAAAAAGCTCGTGTCCCTCGTACGGACGCTCGGGGATGCGGGCGAGATCATGATCGATCGCGGTCGAAAGGATGATATCATTGTCTAGACTGGTGAAGAGTCACTTCGTCAATTTCGATTCCAGCAGTATTTTGTACAGCGCACCTTCGATTTCCGTCGAGGTGGCCATGCGCGAGCGCGAGCATTCCGCCGAAATTGCGGAGGCCAGACGGGCGCGCGAGCTCATGCGAGAGGTCGAAAACCATTGCGCCGATGTGCGCGCGCAGGCACTCCGGCAAGCCGACGAAATCCGCAGGGAAGCTCAGAGCGAAGGGTTCCGCGAGGGCTACGAGCTGGGC
Source organism: Bacillota bacterium (assembly GCA_023444095.1). Classification (GTDB taxonomy): domain Bacteria; phylum Bacillota; class Clostridia; order Christensenellales; family Aristaeellaceae; genus RUG11247. The sequence continues at coordinate 20,258 of JAEZRP010000008.1, read as the reverse complement.
AGATCCAAGGCGGAAGCCGAATGCGCGGAGGCGTGCGGTCAGGTCGCACGACTGCTGGAATCACTCGACGAGGGCAGTCAGGCGCTCTTTCGGCGGCATGAACAGGAACTGATCGATCTGGCTCTGGAAATCGCGAGCAAGGTGGTCGCGGACAGGATCGAACGCGACGACGAGGCATTCCTGCGCATTTTCCGTAAAGCGGTTGAAGGGCTGAGCGGACAGAAGGTCGTGCGGCTGTGCGTATCCGAGCACGAACTCGAATTTGCCACCGCCCATGCGGATTATCTGCGCGCCATGATGCCGGATGCGGAAAAGCTGGAGATCCAACTGATCGAAGGCGCCCCGCGCGGCACTCTGATCGTGGACACCGAGGACAACAACATCGACGCCAGCACCGGAAAGCAGTTGGAGGCCATCGGCCAGGCACTGGAGGAAATCCGCTCCCAGCGGGATGATTAAGGAGGAAAAGCGTTGATACTGGACCGTTGCCGCCAAGCTGTGCGCCACGTAGATTCCGTGCGGCGCAACAGCAAGGTCGATCAGATTATCGGCATGGTCATTGAAAGTACAGGGCCGGTCGTAGACATCGGCACCATCTGCCGCGTGTACAACGCCCGGCAGGAGGACTGGATATGCGCCGAGACGGTCGGCTTCAAGGGAAATCGCGTGCTGCTTATGCCCTTTGGCGAATTAACCGGCGTGGTTCGGGGCAGCGTCGTGGAGTCCACGGGCGACGTGCTTCGGGTCCCCGTAGGCGACGATCTGATCGGCCGCGTGATCGACGGATTCGGCAACCCCATCGACGGCGGCGGGCCCATTCAGTGCAAAAAATACGATCCCGTGCAGAATATTCCCTCCAATCCGCTCTCCCGTCCTCGCATCGACGAGCGGCTCAGCATCGGCGTTCGCGCGATCGACTCGCTTCTGACGTGCGGGAAGGGACAGCGCATGGGCATCTTCTCCGGCAGCGGCGTGGGCAAGAGCACGCTATTGGGCATGATGCTGCGAAACGTGGCCGCCGATGTCAACGTGGTTGCGCTGGTCGGCGAACGCGGCCGCGAGGTGCGGGATTTTATCGAGAAAGACCTCCAGGAGGAGGGCATGCGGCGGTCCGTTCTGGTGGTCGCAACCAGCGATCAGTCCGCCATGATGCGGCTGAAATGCGCGATGACGGCCACCACCATCGCCGAGCATTTTCGCAATCAGGGCAAGGATGTGCTGCTGGTGATGGATTCGCTGACGCGCTTTGCCATGGCGCAGCGCGAAATCAGCCTGGCCATCGGCGAGCCGCCTGTGGCAAGGGGCTATACGCCCTCCCTGTACGCGATCCTGCCCAAGCTGCTGGAGCGGTCGGGGAAGTTTGCGTCCGGCTCGATCACCGGGTTTTATACGGTGCTGGTGGAGGGAGACGACGTGAACGAGCCCATCTCCGACACCGTGCGCGGCATTCTGGACGGCCATATCGTGCTTTCGCGCACGCTGGCGATGCGAAACCAGTATCCCGCGATCGATATCTTGGCGAGCATCAGCCGCCTGATGAACGAAATCTCCTCGCCGGAGCACCTCGCCATGGCCTCGTCCATGCGGTCGTCGCTTTCCGCGTATTATGAGAACTTTGACCTGATCAACATCGGCGCGTACAAGGCCGGCAGCAACCCGCGCATTGACGCCGCCATCCAGAACATCGACCGCATCAACGCCTTTCTCCGGCAAGGCGTTAATGAAAAGCTGACCTTTGAGGATGCCCTGCGGCAGATGCGGGAGATTGTCTGATGATGAACCGCGGAGGATGCAAATGAAGCGCTATCGTTTTTCGCTGCAAAAGGTGCTTGATTACAACGATCACCTTCAAAAAAGCGAGGCCGAGGGGATGAGCAGGCTGCTGGCTGAGTATCGCTCCCTTGAGGCGCGGCACGAATCGCTGATCCTCTCCCATCGGGAAGAGAGCATGCGCTTTCAGGCCGATTGCGCGGTCGGGCAGACCGCCGGACAGGCCGCCGCGAGGGGTGCGTATTTGAAGGATCTGGCCCGGGAGATTGACCGGAGCCGCGCCGAGCTCGCGCGGCAAGGCGAGCGGGTGGAAGCGCAGCGCAAGCGGTTGATCGCCGTGACGCAGGAGAAAGAGATCACGGAAAAATTGCGCGAGCATTCGTGGGCGGAATATCAGGCCGCCGAACGCAAAGGTGAAGAATCGTTTATCGAAGAATTCCTGGCAAACAGGACCGCGCAAGAAAGGTCCTAGGCGCGAAGGAGGGCGGAACCATTTACGCAACGATAGCGGTTGCCCGCGCCGCGCAATCCGCGGTGAAACCGGCAAAAACGTCGAGCCAACAGGATATGGAAGTCACGTTTGGCGCGGCCATCGAGAGCGCGTGCGCCTTGACGCGCCCCGACGCTCCGCCGCACGATGAGGAAGAACTTCTCCGTCAAGCGCATGCGAAGGAGAAGGACGAGACGGCTGATCTCAGCTCCTCTGCGGTCATCTCTTTTCCGCAGGCTCTTTCGTTCCTTCCCCTTCCGGTCGAGGAGGCGCCTTGCACGGGCGGGCAGAGTGGAGATCGTGCCGACGCTCTTGCGGCATCGGTCGACGCCGGAACAGGTCTTCCGGAAGGTGTGCTCGCGTCCCTTTCCCTCAACGCGCATATGCCCGGGGAGGATGCCGCATCAGGCGGTCTGGTCCAGACAGGAGGCGCGGCGGCACCCGAATCATTCCGGGAAGCGACCCCATCAGATGCGCGGGCGAAGGCAGCCGCGAGGCTCTTTTCCCGAATCGGGGAGGATTGGGGCTCGAAGGAAAAGGCTCCTCCAAGCGGGACCGCGGATGCGCACGCCAAAGCGCCTGCGAGGTTCTTTCCCCCGATCGAAGATTCTGACGCGAAGGAATCGACGTCTGGCATCACATCCGCAGATGCGCGGGCGGATATTGCACTCCTCAAACCATTCCAGGAGGGAACTCCCGCAGACTGGCGATCCGCACAGGTATCGCACGATGAAATCACTTCTGCGGCGGTCCCTCGCGCTGAAATGCGGATTGCGCCCACCCAAGACCCCGAGAGCGGTCGTGTAGAGAAAGCCGCGCCGCGATCCGAAAATTGCCCGCCCCGGACTGAGGAGATCGCCGTTCCGGCGGAGACGGCTCTTGCGCCGGGCGATGCGGCCGGGAAATCGCAGGGCGCGGCGCACAGCGCGGAGCGCGCTCAGACCGCTCAGGCGAACGCCCCTCACGCCGCGTCCGAGCCCAGCGCGTCCGCACAGCTGGCCCGTTCGACGGCGAACGCGCTGGCGCGCGGAGAAAGCCAGTTTCATCTGCGGCTGCGTCCGGAAGGGATGGGCGAGGTGGCGGTGACGATTCGCGCGAAGGAGCGTGAGCTGAGCCTTGATATCCGCGCATCCTCCGGGGAAACGCGCGAATTGATCCTCAGCCAGATCGACGATCTGAAGGGCGGGCTGACGGCAAGCGAGTATCGCCTGGGCGAACTGAGTGTGGAAGTAAACGCAAGCGGTCACGAAGGCGCGGCCTTTTCAACCTTCGCGCAGGAGCAGGGCAATCGCGAAGCGCGCCGCCAGCCCGTGAAAGCCCCTCCGATCGCAGCGGCAACGAAATCGGATCGGATCATCACGACGCAAAAGGGCGCGATTATGTACCGAATTTAGCGGCAGGCGGCCGCTTGGGAGGGATCGTATGAACACAGGGCTCGTCGGATCCGCCGCGGCATCACAGATGCAGACTACACAGACCAACGGCTTTGGCGGGGCCAATCTGACCATGAGCGACTTTTTCCAGCTCATTGCAGCGGAGCTCCAGAACCAAACGATGGGCGATACCGTGGATAATGCCCAGTTTATGTCGCAGATGGTACAATTCTCGATGCTCTCTCAGATGAACGAGATGGCCTCTCAGATGAGCGAGATGACCTCCGCCTTTCAATCGAACATGGCGGTGTCCATGATCGGAAAACTGGTCAGTGTGAGCGCTGTGGACAGCCAGGGGAATGAACAGACCATCGTGGGCCAAGTGGAGCAGGTCAGCTACTATGACGGCACGCCCTACCTGATGGTCAATCGCGGATTGTACGCGCTTGGCGATGTCACAGATGTCGGCATGCAAGCAACCGAGGCGGCGGACGCAAAGGATTAATCCGATTCCGAGAAGTTTTTTTTCCAATCGGATCAGGCACAAGACAGAAACGGAGGCAATTCCATGATTCGATCCCTTTATTCGGCGGTTTCCGGGCTTCGGGGGCATCAGACCATGCTCGATGTCATCGGCAACAACATTTCGAACGTCAATACTGCGAGCTTCAAGGCCAGCCGGGTCATTTTTTCGGATCTGTATTATCAGACCCTGTCCGCGGCCAGCGCACCCACGGCGACCACGGGCGGATCCAACCCCACCCAGATCGGCTACGGGTCGCTCGTTTCCAGCATCGACGTAATCAATACGCGCAGCAGCTACCAGCAAACGTCGCGCGCGCTTGATTTGTACATATCCGGCGAGGGTTATTTCACCGTGCTGAATAGCGGCGGCGGGCTTGATTATACGCGCCTGGGCGCATTCTCGTTCGATCCCAACGGAAATCTGGTGGATTCCAACGGCAATCTGGTCGTCGGGAAAACCCCTTCGATGGATGACCCCGCAGCTCCGCTCGAACCGATCACCGTGCCGGATTTCGAAAACTACACGGGAATCTCCATCGATTCCTCCGGCATGATCACCGGCACCAATTCCGCCACAATGGACATCGAAACGCTGGGGCAAGTCGCCATCGCGGTCTTTCAGAACCCCGACGGCCTGGAGCAGAGCGGCACATCGTACTACTCGGAAACGGTCAACTCGGGCGCGCCCGCCTACGTGGCGGCAGGCAGCCCCACTGCGGGAGCGCTGGTGTCGGGAGGCCTCGAGATGTCAAACGTCGACCTGTCCAAGGAATTTACCGATATGATCGTTGCGCAGCGCGGGTTTCAGGCAAACGCACGGGTGATTACCACCTCCGACCAGGTGCTCGAAGAGTTGGTCAATCTGAAGCGATAACCGTGCGATGGCGCGCGGCAAGTAAGGAGCGGGGATCTCCATGATCATGCTGACCAGACTGAACGGCGAGAAATATTACTTGAATCCGGGGTTGATCGAGGTGATCGAGGCCGTCCCGGATACGCTGGTCACGACGGCAAACGGGAGAAAATACCAGGTCCTGGAATCGGCCGAAGAGGTGGCCTCGCGGATTGAAGACTATCGCGTTCGGGTGCTGTCGCGGTCGCGGGGCGCGCTCGATCTGAGTGCGGACGCCACAGCCATTCTTGATGATTTAAATGCGTTGGAGGAATAGTACATGCCCGAGGTTCTGACGCAAAGTCAAATTGACAAGCTGCTCAGTGAACTGTCTGGAGAGACGGAAGGCGAAGTAAGCCTAAATCTCGATGAAAAAAAAGTCAGGCCGTATAATTTTAGGAATCCCAGGAAACTCACAAGGGATCAGCAAAAGGTATTGCGAAATATCGGGGAGGTTTTTGCGCGGCATCTGGCCTCCTATCTGGCGGGACTGACCCGCAACTATTGCGAGGTTTCCGTGGCCTCGCTGGAAGAGTATCCCTATAAGGAATATAACAACGCGCTGCCCGATATGCAGATCACCGGCGTACTGGACGCAAACCTGACGAAGGGCGCGATGCTGATGGATCTATCCAACTCCATCACCTTTGCGCTGATCGGGCGGATGTTCGGGGGGCCGGTGACCAATCAGGAACTGCCGACGCGCGAATTTACGGATATCGAGGTCGCCTTGATGGAGCGCATTCTTCGGCGGATCACGCTGCTCTTTCAGGAAACGTGGACGTTCTTTCCCGACATGTCCATTGCCCTGCGCCAGATTGAGACCAATACCCGTTTTATCAAGTCCATCGGCATGGATGACATGGTGACGTCGCTGGTACTCGTGATCTCGCTGAACGAGGTCAAGGGTACGCTCACCTGCTGCGTTCCCTGCGTGGGAATTCTGCCGCTGCTGGATGCGATCGTCAGCGAGCAGGGCGGCGGGATGGCCGCGGACACCGATGAGCAACTGGCCCAATCCCGGAACACGGTACTTTCGGAGCTCCAGGAAGCGACCGTCGATGTGAGCGGCATCCTCGGCTCCACCACAATGACCATGCGGGAAATCCTCGATCTGCAGCCGGGGGATGTGATCCGACTGGACCAAAGCGTGGGATCGCAGGTGGTGATCACCGTGAACGGGCACAACCGATTCTATGGGTCCCCCGGAATTCGGAAAAACAAAATGGCATTGAGAATCAACCGGCAGTATGCCGTATGAGGAAGGTATGTTGGCGCGATGAACACGCAATCCACTCCCCAGATGAATCACGGTTCGATCGGGCTGAACACCATCGAAATTGATACCATCGGCGAAATTCTCAACATCAGCATGGGCGCCGCGGCCACCGCCATCTCATTGATGCTCAACCGCCAGGTCGTCATCACGACGCCGTCCGTGCGCGTGATCTCCCCGGAGACATTTGAGTTTACAAGGCTTGAGCCCGCTTTGGGGATCGAAATCGAGTACATCGAGGGGCTGCACGGCTCGAACATCATGATCATGAGCGTCAAAGACGCCAGCGCGATCGTCGGCCTTCTGCTGGCGGACAGCGATGGGGATTCCATGGACGATCAGGAGATGAACGAACTGCGCAGCAGCGCGCTGGGTGAAATCATGAACCAGATGATGGGCGCGTCCAGCACCGCGCTCGCGACATTTTTGAACCGCAGCATCAACATCTCGCCCCCCACGTCGTTTCAGATCGAGGAATCGCCGGAGCGCTTCTCCTGGATTCGCGCGCAGGAATACATCGTGGTCGTGGCCTTCCGCTTTGTGGTGGAGGATCTCTTGGACAGCGAGTTCGTTACCGTCATGCCGGTCGAATTCACAAAAAACCTGGTGCGCAATGCGATGTCCCTGGACGAGAGCGAAGCCTCGAACCCCTCCGCCGCGCGCGATGCGGCGAAGGCGGACACAAACCAGATCACCGGGCACATGCAGATCCCCGCCCCAGCGTACGAGGCCGATTTTCGAAACAGCGACGGGAGAGGCGACAAGCCGGGACGCGCCGCACCGGTGGCGCAATCCCCCACTCCTCCCCCGCGCCCCGCTTCCACGCCGCACAAGAATGTGAATGTGCAGATGCTGCAGTTCGGCAGTCTCGACGGGGATGGAGAAGCGGGCACCGATCAGGTGAATCTCGATCTGGTGATGGACATCGACCTGAACCTGGTCGTGGAGATCGGCAGGATTAAAAGGCTCGTCAAGGACATTGTATCGCTGCGGCAAGGCTCGATCGTAGAGCTGGACAAGCAGGCGAGCGAGCCGATGGATATCCTGGTGAACGGGAAGTTGATTGCCAGGGGAGACGTGGTTGTGATTGACGACAACTTCGGCGTGCGGATCACCGAAATCATCGGCACTCTGCCTAAAACTTAGGAAATTTCTCAGAAATCCTGCGAGCACTCTGCTCCTTCTCAGTATTTCTGCTCTTGCTCTCAGAAAGCAGCGGTTTGCGGCGAGCCGATTCATCGCCCTAATGTGGAACAGTGCGCGCAAACAGCGGCGCGGAAACGAAACTTGCGCCCACCGTGAAACGTTTGCGCGGAGGAGTGAATTGATTTGGAGGACATGACGGAGATCCTTTCTCTGCTCTCGCCCATGCTGGCCATTGTGGTTGTGATTGTTGGCGCATATTGGGCGACGCGGTTTTTTGCGAGCCGGCGCTCTTTTTTCCCCGCCGGAAGGCGCATTCAGGTGCTTGAGCGCATGCCCATGGCGAAGGACGCCAGCCTCGCACTCGTCCGGGCGGACGACAGGACGTATCTGATGTCGGTAGGCGCGGGACGGGTGGAGATGATCTGCGACATGGACGCGCCCATGCCGAACCCCGGAGCGGGGAAAGGCAACTTTGCGTCTCTTGTTTCGGAGCACATGCGCCACGCGAAGCCTCCCGCCACAAATGGGGCGGAGAACGGCGAGGCTCGTCCATGAAGCGGCGTTTGATCTGGTCCATTCTGCTGGCACTATTTGTATTGTCTTTCCCGCCGACGCGCTGCGCGCTGGCGGAGGGCGCGGATCACACGGAATCGGCATTCCAGTTTGGAGGAATCGATCTGAGCGGGGATACCGATCTGATCGAGATCCTTGTCACGCTGACGGTATTGGCGCTTTTGCCCTCGATCCTGATCATGACCACCAGCTTCACGCGCATTGTGATCGTTCTCTCCTGCGTGCGCAACGCGATCGGCCTCCAGCAAACGCCGCCCAATCAGGTGTTGGTAGGGATTGCGCTGTTTCTCTCGCTGTTTATCATGTCCCCGATGATCGGCGAGATCAACGAGACCGCATATCAGCCCTACGAGCGCGGTGAACTGACGCAGATGGAGGCCGCCGGGCAAGCGGTGGTGCCGCTACGCAATTTCATGCTGCGAAACACCAACGCCCAGGATCTGAACCTCTTTCTGGATCTGGGCAATTATGAAGAGCCGGAGTCCTACGACCAGATCGGCATCCAAGTGATCATTCCCGCGTTTATCACGAGCGAGTTGAAGCGCGCGTTTCTGATCGGCTTTTTAATCTATCTGCCGTTTCTGGTGATCGACATGGTGGTTGCCAGCACGCTCATGAGCCTTGGCATGGTCATGCTCCCGCCGGTTCTCATCTCGCTGCCGTTTAAGCTGATGATTTTTGTGGTGGTGGACGGCTGGTCGATGGTTGTCAAGTCGCTGGTGATGAGCTTTCATTAGTCGGCCGCCACAACGAACGGAATCGAAGGGGAGAGAGGCATGACGCAAACGGAAATCGTCTCCGTGCTCCGGGACGCGTTAAACACCGTGCTGGCGATGGCCGCACCGTTTTTGGCGGTGAGCGTCGGCATCGGCATCGTCGTCGCGGTGGTACAGGCCGCCACGCAGGTACACGAACAGAACGTCGGATTCGTGTTTAAAATCCTCTCCATCGCGTTAATGCTCGTCGTGTTGGGATCGTGGCTGCTTGCGCAGGGCATGGATTTTTTTGCCCGCGTCTTCGACGCCATCAACTCCATGGCCTGATGCTCGCCCGAAGGGATGGATGCGCATGACGCTGGAATACAGCCATGTTTTTTTGTTTCTGCTGGTGCTCACCCGCATGACCGGCGCGCTTCTGTTCAATCCCTTTCTGGGACGAAGAAGTGTTCCGGCGATCGCCAAGATGGGACTTGCGCTCCTGATCACCATCATCGTTGTGCCGACGATTAACCCTCCTTCGATCTCCTTCCCCACCTCGATTTCGTTCATGCTGGCGCTGGTCCGGGAATTGCTGCTCGGCTACGCCATGGGGCTGATCATGAACCTCTTTTCATCCTGGGTATTGACGGCTGGCGAGGTCATGGATATGGAGATGGGCCTGAGCGTGAGCAAGATTTACGATCCGCAAAGCGGCGTGTCCATGCCGGTGAGCGGCTCCGTGTTCAACGTCATGCTGACGCTGATCTTCTTCGCGTCGGGCGGACACCTGACGTTTCTGCGAATCGTGGCCGACTCGATGGTCACGTTCCCACCCGGATCCGGGACGCTGGGCCTTGAGATCGGGGGGCATCTCGTCGCGATGCTGGGCAACGCGCTCATCCTCTCGCTCAAGCTGGGCATGCCGGTTCTCGCGATTGAATTGCTGGCTGAAGCCGGACTCGGCACGCTGATGCGCATCGTTCCGCAGATCGACGTGTTTTCGGTTGGACTCCAGATGAAGCTGGCCATCGGGTTGATCGTCGTCGTGTTGGCCTTGCCGCCGACCGCCCGGCTGATGGAAGCGTCGCTTTCTCAGATGTTCGACCAGCTGCAAAAGGGGATCGCCATCATGCTGTCGGCCGGATAAAAACGGGGGTGAGCAATTGTCTCAGAGCGATGGAAGGACCGAGAAGGCGTCGCCGCAAAAAAAGCGGGACGAGCGCAAGAAGGGCAATCTTTTTCAGAGTAAGGATGTCACCGCGGCGGTTTCGCTGCTCGGGATGGCTTACTTGCTGAAAACATGCGGCGGTTGGCTGGCGGAGCGCATGTCCGGTGGGATCTTGCGCGCCTGCGCGTCCATTTCCTCTACGGATCAGTTGAACGCGCGGGACGCGGCTGGCATCCTGGCTGGGTTCAGCTTCGATGCGGCGCTCATGATCGTGCCCATCGCGGGCGCAGCCATGCTGCTGAGCGTTCTGCTGGTCGGCGTCCAGACGCGGTTTTCATTCACGTCCGGCCTGCTGACCCCTAAGCTCTCCCGCATCAATCCCATGACCGGCCTCAAGAACCTGTTTTCGCCCAGGACGCCGGTCGAGCTGTTGAAATCCATCATAAAGGTCATCATCATTGCCGGCATCCTTTACGCGGATCTGAAGGATTGCTTGCCCACCATCGCGCTTACGCCGCTGGTGGGCCCGCTTCAGAGCATACGGTGGCTGGGAGCCGCGGCATTTGACATCACGGTGCGGATTGCAATGTTCATGGCGGTCTTTGCGGGCTTCGATTATCTCTACCAGTGGTGGGATTACGAAAAGCGTCTGAGGATGACCAAGGAAGAGGTCAAGGAAGAGCATAAGCGGATGGAGGGCGACCCCAACATCAAGGGCAAGATCCGCTCGATTCAACGAAAGCTCGCGGCGATGCGCATGATGCAAAAGGTACCTACCGCCCACGTCGTGATCAAAAACCCGACGCATTATGCGGTGGCGCTGCGCTATTCGCCGCCCAAGGACCTTTCACCCGTCGTGGTCGCCAAGGGAGCGGATCTTCTTGCGCTTCGGATCATCCGGGTTGCGGAGGAAAGCGGCGTACACGTCACCGAAAACAAGCCGCTGGCGCGCGGACTCTACGAGGCGGTTGATCTCGACAGGCCGATTCCCGAGGAATTTTACAAGCCCGTTGCAGAAATCATCGCCTTTATCTACAACTTGAAAAAGAGGCGGCCAAAATGAGGAAGCTTCTGGACAACGCGCTGACCCTGTTCATCATCGGCATCATCTTTCTGATCATCATTCCGCTGGGAACGACGATTTTGGACGTGATGCTGGTCATCAACATCGCGCTGTCGATGATCATACTGCTGATTTCAATGCACATCAAGGAAGCGCTCGAATTTTCGGTGTTTCCCTCCGTGCTTTTGATCACGACGCTTCTCCGCGTGGCACTCAACGTATCCTCCACTCGCCTGATCCTGGGGAACGGTGGCAACGCCGGGGAGGTCATTCGCGCCTTCGGTGAATTCGTCATCGGAGGAAACGCGGTCGTCGGGTTTATCGTGTTTTTGATCATCGTGGTGGTGCAGTTCATCGTCATCACCAAGGGTTCGGAGCGCGTCGCAGAGGTGGCGGCCCGCTTCACGCTGGACGCCATGCCAGGAAAGCAGATGGCGGTGGACGCCGATCTCAACTCCGGCCTGATCGACGACGCGACTGCAAAGATGCGCCGCCAGAAGGTGCAGCGCGAGGCCGACTTCTACGGGTCGATGGACGGCGCGGCGAAATTCATCAAGGGCGACGCCATCGTTTCAATTATCACGCTTCTGATCAACAGCATCGGCGGCATCATCATCGGCATGGTGATGGACGGCAAGGGCATCGGCGAGGTGGTAAGCATCTACATCATCGCGACGGTGGGCGACGGTCTGGTTTCCCAGATTCCGGCGCTTCTCATCTCCACCGCCACGGGCATGGTAGTGACGCGCGCCGCCTCGGTCAACAGCTTCAGCGAGGACCTCAAGGCGCAGATCGTCTCCTATCCCATTGCGCTCTTGATCGCGGGAGGCCTCTTGATCGCCATGTCGGTCATCCCGGGCTTCCCCGTATTGGTGCTGTTGGCGGTCGGCGGCGGCCTGATCGTTCTGGCCATGACGATGAAGCGCCGGCGCGCAAAGTCCTCCCCCCAGCCGGCGGAGGATCTCCCGGTGAGCGAATCCGAATTCTATCGAAACACGGAGAACATCTATTCGCTTTTGAATGTCGAGCCCATTGAGGTGGAAGTGGGTTACAGCCTGATCCCTCTGGTAGACGAATCGCGGGGCGGCAACTTCATCAACCGCGTGGTCATGCTGCGCAGGCAGTTCGCCGAGGAACTGGGGCTGGTGGTGCCCGCGGTCACGATGCGCGACAATGCCGAGCTGGGCGTGAACGAATACGTCATCCGGATCAAGGGCGAGGCGGTCGCGGGCGGCGAGGTGCTGGCGGATCACTTTCTGGCGATGAATCCGATCGAAGGCGCTCAGGAAATCGACGGCATCGATACGCTGGAGCCCACCTTCCGGATTCCGGCCAAGTGGATCGCCGCCGACCTTCGGGAAACGGCGCAGATGAGCGGATACACCGTCATCGATCCGCTGTCCGTCATCGTGACCCACCTTTCGGAAACCATCAAAAAAAATGCGCGCGAGCTGTTCGGCCGCAAGGAGATGATTCTTCTCCTGGACAACCTGCGCAAGTCCAACCGCGAGCTCGTGGACGATCTCGTGCCTGGCACGGTCACACACCTGGATTTGCAAAAGGTTCTCTGCAATCTGCTCGGCGAGCAGGTGCCGATCCGGGATCTGCAAACCATCCTGGAGACGTTGGGCGAATATGCGCCCACGGTAAAGGACGTCGACCTGCTGACCGAATATGTGCGGCAGGCGCTCAAGCGCACGATCACCCGCCGCTACGCGCAGGACGGCAACCTCAGAGTGGTCACGCTGAACCCGGAAATCGAAAGCCTGATCATGAACGGGGTCCGAAAGAGCGGCGTCAATTCGTATGTGTCATTGGAACCGGCGGTGATGCAGCGAATCGTCAATTCGCACATGGAGCAGGAAAACCGGCTGAAGGATCAGCTGAACGACGTGGTGGTGCTGACCTCGCCGGTCGTGCGCTGCTACTACCACAAATTGATGGAACAATTTTCGTCGGAGGCCGTGGTTCTGTCCTTCAACGAGATCAATCGCAACGTGAATATCCAGGCGCTCGGAACCATTTCGATCTAGCCGCGCTCTGGACGCATAGGACGGCACAAGAATGAATCATACAGCGGAAGGCTCAAACAAAATCAGCAGGCAGACGTGGCTGAGGTACAAAAAAAACAAGGACATCGGCCTCCGAAACGAGATCCTGATGGCCTATCTGCACATTGTCACATACAGCCTGCGCAAGGCGCAGATCTTTCTGAAAAATCAGGACGACGCGGAGGATATGGCAAGCAACGGCGTGCTCGAGCTCATCAACTGCATCGACCGCTTTGATGTCGAGCGGGGCGTGCAGTTTGATACGTTTGCCTCGATCCGGGTGCGCGGCGCGATCATCGATTATGTGCGCAAGAAGGACTGGGTTTCACGCAATCTCCGGAAAAAAATCAAGCAGATCAACCAGATGGAGGAGATGCTGCAGATCGAGATGGGGCGCTTCCCGACGGAGGCGGAACTGGCGGAGCATCTGAATATGGAGGAGGCGGAACTGGCAAAGTTTCGCTCGGATGAGGTGAACTATCAGGTGATCTCCTTTGAGGAGAGTCTGAGCGACACCGGCCTGGCGCTCATCGATGTGACGGCTGACGCGGAGGCGCATCTGCCGGAGAGCCATATGCTGGAGGACGAATTCAAGAGGTATCTCGCGCAGTTCATCGACGAACTAGACGAGAAGGAGCGCACCGTCGTTTCTCTATATTACTATGAGGAGCTCAAGTTGAAGGAAGTCGCGTTCGTCATGAACCTCACGGCGTCCCGGATTTCGCAGATCCATTCCAGGGCACTCTCGAAGCTCAAGGCGCGCATCCAGGAATACATGAAAGAATAGACGGAAAGGCGAGGGAATGGGATGAACAACGGAATCTACTCCGCGGCCACAGGTATGCTCAGCCAGGGGCGGGCGCTGGATGTCACCGCCAGCAATCTGGCAAACATCAACACCGCCGGATACAAGCGCGACAGGATGGTCCTATCCACCTTCGGCGAACTGACGGTCAATCGCATCGAAAGCGGCAAGACCGAGATCGGCACGCACACGCATGGCGCCATCGCCTCCGCGATCGTCACCGATGCCAGCCAGGGAACGCTTGAGGTCACGGGCCGCACTTTGGATTTCGCGATCCTGGGCGAAGGCTATTTCAGCATCGAAACGGTCGCGGGCGAATCCGCCGTCACCCGCGACGGCCGGTTCCACACCGACGCCGAGGGTTACCTGCGCACGGCAGCCGACGACTATGTGCTGGGACAGGGCGGAAGGATCCAACTGCCGAGGGGCGAGATCACAGTCGGCGAGGGCGGCGCGCTGTTCAATGGCGGGCAGCCCGTCGGCCAGCTGGCCATCGTCGTGCCCGGCGAGGAAGCGGATTCCACAAAGCTCCCGAACAATTTAATGACGCAGCCGGACGGCGCGGGCGCGTTTGAAGGCCGCATCGCGCAGGGGCAGCTCGAGCGATCCAATGTGGACATGGTGGAAGAGATGACCGCCATGATGGCGGCTTCGCGCGCGTTTCAATCCTGCGCGCAGGCGATCAAAACTCTGGATGCGGCCAGTCAAAAGACGGTGAACGAAATCGGGCGGCTGTAAGGCCGTCTCCATCGGAGGTTCGCGCAATGATCAATGGATTTCATACGGCAAAGTCGGGCATGAGGAGCTTTCAATCGAGTCTCGACGTGGTGGCCAACAACATCGCCAACGCGAATACGGACGGATTTCAGGCCAGATCCATCCACTTTGCGGATCTGGTCTATACGCGTTCCCAGGGATCGGATGTGGTGGTCGGCAACGGTGCCAGGCCGGTGTCCACTTCGTTCCTCAGTGAGTCGGGCGCGCTCCGCGCGGGCGATCTTCTGGACGCTTCCGTCGCGGGCGAAGGATACTACGCCGTGCAGAATCCCCGCGAGGGCGCGGAGGACGCGCGCCTGTATACGCGCAGCAGCACTTTTTCTCTGGCGGGCGAGGGCGACGCGGTCTATCTTTCGACGCCCGACGGCGAATATGTGCTCGACGCGAACGGCCAGCGCATCCAGGTGCAGGGGGATGATCTCGATGCGGCTTTCGCGCAGGTCGCGCTCTACGCCTTTCCTAATCCAAACGGACTGACCGCGCGCGGCGACGGTCTCTTTGCCGCCGGCGAAGCTTCCGGCGAGCCGGTCATCGACGATGCTTCCCAGATCCTGACGGGGATGTCGGAGAGCGCCGGGGTCAATCTCGCCGCGGAGATGTCCAATATGATGATTGCGCAGAGAGGATTTCAACTCAGCGCGCGCATGATCCAGACGATCGACGAAATCGAGCAGACCGTCAACGGGCTTCGGGGCTAAGGCAATCCGTTGCGATAAGAGGAAGCTGCTGCAGGAACGAATCCGCTATGACAGTTACCACGGAGAATCCGGCTCTCGCGCACCCGTGAGAGCCGGATTCCTGTTCGGTTGTCGTTTCTGCAACAGCCCCCTTTCTTTTCAAACCTCCGAGATTTTCATAAGTGATTGTCAATTCCATCCTTTCGCTAAACTTTGTATTGCGGCGTTCGATATATAGTGCAGGTGATGAGTATGAAAATAGATCCTGCGCATATCGACAAGATTTATGGCGCGCGCGCGGCAGACAATGCCGCGTCGGCTCCGCGCGAAGAGTCGAATAAGCGCGCCGTCGAAAAGGATAGCCTGACGTTGTCCGAGGCGGCCCGGGGGCACTCCGAAATCGATGCGGCGGTGAAGCTGGTCGTGAACGAGGCAACCAAACCCGCTTCGGCGGAAAGGCTGCTCCGATATAAAAATGCAATCCAAAGCGGGACATACCGTGTTCCCGCGGAGGACATTGCGGCTGCCATGATCCATGGCGGGCACGAAGGCGCCGATTCATGAAGGATCTGAGCAAACTGGCGCGGATTCTGGACGAGCAGTGCGCCGCCTGCACCAAAATGCTCGACATGGAAGAAGAAAAGTCGCGGGCACTCATCTCCGGCGACGTGCAGGCGCTCTTGGCCGTGCTCGGTTCGCAGCAGGCGCTCATCATGGCGCAGAAGTCGCTGGAAGAAAAGCGCATCGCCCTTTGCGGCGCATGGAACACTATCCCACTGCGCGAACTGATCGACAGGAACCCGGAATGCCGTGAGGCGCTGGAACCGGTATTCGAGGAACTCAGCAAGACAGTAGCCGCGCTCAAAAAGATGAATTCCAGGAACCGAAAGCTGCTGGAAGCCCGGCTTTCCACCAACCGCTTCATGTGTGAGCAGCTGGGAATCGGTGCGATCAATACCTATGCTAAGGGCGTCAAGATACGGGCCTGACCGTCATATGGGGGGGAATCATTTCATGCGGTCGACATTTTTCGGATTTGAGGCCGCCAAAAGCGGCTTGGCTGCGGCGCAAGCCGGGTTGGACGTCACGGGCAACAACATCGCCAATCTGTCCACGGAGGGATACTCCCGGCAGATTGTCGACCAGTCCGCGACCTATTTCGGTTCTCCCAGCGACAAGTTGAAGCCTCCGAGCCTGCTCTCGCGCGGGCTGGGCGTCACAATTGACGGTATTTCGCAGACGCGCAGCGATTTTCTTGATCTGCGCTATCGGAATTCCAGCGCGGAAAACGGCGCGAATCAAAAGATGCTCTCCGTCCTCGGAGACATTGAAGCCATATTCGATGAAACGCAGACCGACGGGCTCAACGCGATGCTCGAGGATTTTTATACGCAGCTTAATGTGCTTTCGCTGAACGCGGGCGAGGTGGAATATTCCAACCTGGCGCGCTCCGGCACCCAGAAGGTGACAAAGACGCTCAACCAGTACGCGGAGCAACTTTCGGTCGTCCACAGGCAGACGGTTGAGGAAATGCAAATCTCCGTGGACGACGCGAACACCCTTCTCCACAAGATCGATACGATCAACCGGTCGATCCAGGTCGCGACGCTGCAGGGCAGCCCGACCAACGAGCTGAACGACACCCGCAACCTGTATCTGGACAAGCTGTCTTCGTACATCGATATCCAGATAACGCATCACCAGGACGGGTCGCTGAGCGTGCATTCGGGCGACACAAAGCTGCTGGATGCCGAGAATCACACGGTTACCACTCTCTCTGTAAACGATAGTGGGGATGACATCCGCCTGATGGCGGACGGGGCTATGCTTTCGCCCTCAGGCGGAACGCTCTATGGTTCCATGCAACTGCTCAACGGTCGGGGTAGCTTCGCCGCGGCAGGTGAGAACGTTTATCGAGGCATCCCCTATTATCAGTCCATGCTCGATTCTTTCACATCCGAACTGAGCGAAACATTCAACGCGCTCAACGGCGCGGGCAAGCCGCTCTTCTCCGGAAGCACCGCCGCAGGCATCGCGGTTTCCGACGAATGGCTTGCCGATCCCGATTGGATCACGGCCACCACCGAGCCGGACGCGTCCAAGGGAAAAAACGACAACATTCTGCGGATGATCTCGGCCCTCGATCAGCCCCAGAACATTACCCCCGGCTTCAACGGCAGCTTCAGCGATTTCCTCTTGTCCACGATGGGCGAAGTGGCCGTCGACACGGACTATGCCCGAGACATATCCGAGACGAGCGATATGGTGCTTTCGACGGTTTCCAACCAGCGCGAATCGGTGATGGGTGTTTCGTTGAACGAGGAAACCGTCAATCTGCTCAAGTATCAAAAGGCGTTTGCGGCATCCTCCCGCGTCATGACGGCGCTCGACGAGGCGCTTGAAACCATCATCAATCGCATGGGTCTGGTAGGCCGCTAAGGAAGGAGAGATCCGGGATGCGCCTGACCAACGGCATGATAGCCGGCAATTATCTGAGAGGGCTTAACCGCAACCTGAAGAGCCTGAATGATTTGAACGTCAAGGTGTCGGCGAGCCGCAAGTACATGAAGATGTCGGAGGACCCCGCCTCGGCGATCAAGGCCTATGGCGTCCGCAGGGATCTTGCGCGCATCGAGTTGCACACGGCCAGCCTGAACGACAGTCTGGCGATGCTGGACGAGGCGGAGAACGCGCTGTCGGCACTCAACGAGGTCTGCACAAGCGCACTTTCGCAGGTGATGCAGGCATCAAACGGGACAATGAGCGAAGCGGACCGCAAGGCGGCGGCCGATGCGCTGTACAGCTATCAGGAGATGATCCTGGCAGCTGCCAATACGCGCTTTTCAGATCGCTACCTGTTCGGCGGGGAATCCTTCGGCTCCACACCTTTCACAGTGGATGGATCCGGAGCGCTTTTCTACAATGGTCAGGACGTCGACACAGGCGCCTTCGGAGAGGAAAACCGGTATGTCGATATCGGCATCGGGCTTTCCTTCCTTCCCGACGGATCGGTGTCTCCCCAATCCGCACTGGACGTTGCCTATTCCGGCGCGCGGCTGCTGGGCACGGGTGTGGACGGGAACGGGCTCCCCAATAACCTGTACAATCTGATCGGCGCCATCGCTGTAAAAATGGAGTCCGGCGACCTGAGCGACATCGAAAGCTATACCGCAAAACTGGAGACCTGTGCGGACAACATCCGGATGCAATATGTGGGGATCGGTGAGAAATCGAACTACATCGAGTTCTTCACCGACCGGCTCGCGCGCAACGAGATCACCGCCGCCAGCCGCCAGCATGATCTGGAAGCGCTGACGCTGGAGGAAGGCGCGATCCTGTTCTCGGAACAGCAGACGCTGTATCACGCGTGCCTGCAAATGGGAACAAAACTCTTACAGCCTTCGCTGCTTGATTATTTGGACGCATGACGAAGACCGACCATGGGCAGGTAGTCAAATGAAGGTTGAAAAGCTTTTTCTCAGGTATGCGACCACCCCCGCGCAGCTTTTATACCAAAGCTCGCCGACGCGGATGCAGGTATCGGTCAAGCGCGGCGAGATGAAGATCGAGCGCGAGCCGCTCAAGCTGATGATCGATAACCGCGCCTTTCGAGATGAAATCGGCATCAAATCGCGGGCGACTCAAGCGCGGGAGTACGCGCAAAGGGGCAGGCAGGCGGCGCGGGACGCGACCGGGCGATATGCGCGCGAAGGAAGCATGATGCTAGGACCGGACGGAATGAGCTCCGCGCAGATCGCCGCCGCACGCGGAAAAGCGACGACGCGAACCGAGCTGAAATTCATCCCCGCGGAAAAACCCAGGCTTCACTGGAGCGGCGGCCGCGTGAGGGTCCACTCCGAACGGGACGACATCGCCTTCGAGTGGCAGCCGCACAACCTGGACTTCCGCTATATCCCCTACTCGATCGAGTACTATCTGGACAAATGGTAATTTTCACGACGGAGGACTTGGCATGCTGATTCAAACCAAGGATCTTGGATCGGTGGACATCCGGGAAGACGCCGTCATCCATTTCCCCAAAGGGATATATGGCTTTGAAGAGAGCAGGCGTTTCGCGCTGCTCGATACCGGCTCCTCCTCGGGCGTGATGCATCTGCAATGTGTGGACAATCTAACGCCTCGCTTTATCGTGCTCGATCCGTTCGCGCTGCTGGAGGATTACGCGCCCCAGATTCCCGCCGAGGCGCTTCGGGCGCTGCGCGCCGAAGCGCCCGAGCAGCTCAGCCTATTTGCGATCACCGTGGTGCCGCAGAACTACCGCGCGGCTACGGCCAATCTGAAAAGCCCGATCGCGATCCATTTCAAGGAACGTCTGGGCATGCAGGTGATTTTGGACAATCGAAAGTACTCCGTCCGGTTTCGCCTGTTCGCCCATGAAAGGACGGAATAAGCATGTTGGTCATCACCAGGCAAACGGGCGATAGCCTGATGGTCGGGGAGGATATCCGCATCACCATCCTTGAGGTGAACGGAGACCGGGTTAAGATCGGCATTGAAGCGCCGCGCAGCGTGCCCATCGTGCGCACTGAGGTGCTGGAAACACTTGACAGCAATCGAGAGGCCGACCAATCGGGCGGCGCACTGGCGTTCAAGCCTGAGAAGCGTCGGCTCGTGCCCGGCCCGAAGGATCACTGACCCGACGCGGGCAGACAACAGCATCAACCGTTGCGCCGACCGGCGCGCGGATGCAAACCGCAGGAAAGGATTCCGCGGATATTTTCAGGGAGGAAGAAACCATGAGGATCAACCACAACATTACCGCCCTCAACACCTATCGGCAGTACAACACCAACACCGTGAACACCAACCGCTCGATGGAGAAGCTTTCGAGCGGCATGCGCATCAACCGCGCAGCGGACGACGCGGCGGGCATGTCCATTTCGGAGAAGATGCGCTCGCAGATCCGGGGCCTGACCCAGGCGACGCGCAACGCGCAGGACGGCGTGTCCTTCA
>JAEZRP010000026.1 GCA_023444095.1 Bacillota bacterium | reverse complement strand
CGGACATGGTCTGCGTCTCCTCTCGAATGTTGCTTCGCATCTTCATTCTACCAGATGACGCTGACTATGTCCTTGTTTTGGACCTTATCTGTCAGTTCCCAATTTGCGCAACTTATTCTACCTTATCTATCTCTTTATCCTCTGATTGCCTATCGTCTTGTAAACCAATGGCTAAAGCACAGTTAGGAGATATCGGAGCAAGTATGTTTGATTCATAGCAATAAAAACAATTGCGCGGAACAACGTATCTCCTATTTGTTGTATTTACTACGATCATCATTTTTCCTTTGGATAAAATATCGTCAGCCATAGTTGTATTCGATTCAAGAGAATGATAGATCAATCCATCATGATTTGCCTGATCTTTCATAAAAAATTGCGAAAATACAAGCGCTTTTTTAGATGCATTATATGCAATTCCACTACGTGCCATAGCACTTTTTATATATTTATTAAGTAAATTTACATCATTCTCAGATATCGATAGATTATTCGACTTTCCATCCACAAATAATCGAATTTTGCTATTCAAATGAGTAATTGGGCTTTCTATAGACGCATTCAGATATTTTTCGATTGTGTCTGAAAAATATCCCTTCCTTGTTCCTAGCCTTTTTGAAGGACAACGGCGAATATCTCCACTTTCTATGTCTAAATACCATACTTGCTTCGAATCATCACTCATATCCCGAAAATGTTTTAATATTCCTTTCGGAATTTGAATATGCGACTTGATTTGCTCCATATATCCTACCAGCTTTCATTCGATCTTGTAACCTTACTAGATAGTCATGTTACCATTTCTGTTATAGCAAATCAAGCACTACTACTCCTCTTCTTCTCGTAACGGAAGCTGCCATGTTAGGAAATCCCTTCTCGAACAGCAGCATAAACTTATTGCGGTCGTTGCTCGCGGCGTCGCTCTGTAACTGGTCGTTTGCGGCGTAGTCGTTCTCGATCTGGAGGAGCGCCTTGCCCATCTCCCTAAAGTTCGCGCCGTCCTTCCCGTTGATCTTCCTTGCTCCCTCCGCGAACGCATGCCATGTGCAAATGATCTGAAAATCCGGGGAAGCAGCACAATCGCGTTTGCCCGCCCCCTTTCTTCCCCGCCCGTCTTGTTTCTTTTCGGTAAATATGTTAAAATTAACGCAGGAACCATCGCCGGAGAAAACGCGATGGCTGATTGGGGAAAATGATCCGGGGCCGAACCGGATTTTTGCTCCGTCCCCTGCGGGGAGATCTGGCACAATCGCCGTGCCGGCCCGACGCCGTCCGCCGTCGTTCCCTCCGTCCATCGCAAAGAAGCGCATGCGCGGACAACCATGGACGGTGCCGAGCATTTGCGTCCGCCCCTGAAATACCGACCGCGTTCCCTTCCGATCGCCATCCAAATTCACGCAAAGGTGCGCGATATCATGCACAAGAAGCCTGTTCGGATGGATTGTGTGCTCCGAGTTTCTTTCCTTGGCCTTTTTTTCATCGGCACGATTCTTCTGCAGGGCCTTCTGCCCCACAGCATGACCGGCTTGAAGGGCATCCTGAGCCAGGTAAATGTCGCGATCTCCGTCTACCTGGCCGTCCGGATGGCGCGGGTCGGCTACCGCGCCGCGCTGCTCCTCAACACATTGCAGCTTGTGTTCGTCGCGTTCGCGTTCGTGATCGTCCAGAGAAACGACCGCGCGCTGCCGGGCATGGTGATTCCCCTCATCACAATCATCATCGTCACAATCATCAAGTCGTCGCACGAAAACCTCGAAAAGCAGATCGACGAGAACTTTCGGCAGCATCGGATTCTGGAGGAGCAGGCCGCGGCGCTTCAGAAGCTGGCGAATTATGACGCGCTCACAAACACGCTCAATTTGGATCCGCTTCTCAAAAAGGTGGAAGCGGCGTGCGAGGCGGCGAAATCGTCCGCGCGTTCCGTCGCGCTCGTCTTTATCGACATCGATAACTTCAAGCACATCAACGATACGATGGGCCACTCCGTCGGGGACGCCGTATTGGCAAGCGTCGCAAGCCGCCTTCTGAAACACATCCATTGGGAAGACGCGCTCGGGCGCATCGGGGGAGATGAGTTCGCGCTGCTCGTCACAAGGGAGATCTCGAAAGCGGATCTGTTTCAGTACCTGTCCGCGCTGACCGAGCGTTTTCACCATATCCGGCTGCGCAAGGACGTCTATTCCGACATTCAGGTGAGCATGGGGGTCGCGTTCTGCCCCGCGCACGCGTCCGCGGCAAGCGAGCTTCTTCATCTGGCGGACGTGGCCATGTACAACGCCAAGAGCGCGGGGAAAGCCAGAGTCGTCTTTTTTGAGCCCGCCATGCAGGAACAGATGGATCGGACGATCCGGATCGAACAGAACCTGCTCGTCGCGCTCGACCGGAAGGAATTCTATCTCCATTACCAGCCGCAGTACCGGGCGGACGACAAAAAGATGATCGGGTTTGAGGCGCTGCTGCGGTGGAACTCGCAGGAGCTTGGACTCGTCGGGCCGGATGCGTTCATCCCCATCGCGGAACGAACCGGCCTCATCTTCTCGCTCGGAAATTGGGTGCTTCGCCAGGCGTGCGGGGATTTCATGCGAGTAAAGGACCGCTTCCCGGATGACGTCTGCGTTTCCGTCAACATCTCTCCCATCCAGTTCATCAACACCAACTTTGTGCGCGATCTGAAGGAGATTTTGGATGAGACCGGAATGATCGCATCCTCGCTGATCCTGGAAATGACCGAGACGGCGCTCCTCTCCGAGAGCGAGCAGATGACCCGTCTGTTTCGGGAAGTGAGAAGCATGGGCGTCCAGTTCGCGCTGGATGATTTCGGCAAGGGATATTCCTCGCTGCACTATTTGCTCCATATGCCCTTTGACATGCTCAAAATCGATCGGTCGTTTATTACCGATCTTGTGACGGAATCGGCGAACCGGCTGCTCATCTCCGCGGTGATCCAGTTTTCGCAGAATTCCGGGCTGAAGGTTGTCGCGGAAGGGGTCGAGACCGAAGAACAGCTCGCATTCCTGAAGGAACTGAAATGCGATTATATCCAGGGCTATCTGTGGGGAAAACCCATGCCGATCGGCGCATTGCCGATTCAGCGGTAAAGGCCGCCCCGCAAGGGGGCCTGGGAAGAGGGGGCGATGCCGCGCCCGCCGAACGGCCCCCTGATCAGTCGGCGTCCGAATCGGCCACGCTCTGCATGATCGCCTCGCCAGGCGCCCCGTGACATGCGCGCAAATCGGCTTGACTTCCTGATCCGATTCTTGCAGATGGTCGAATAAACGCAATCAAAAAGGCGGATGTTCTCCGCCTTCTTCCCAGTTCGTGCGAACCGATGCGGCTATTGGGGAATATCGATGAAGCTCATATCGATTTCCGCCTCGAGGCCGCCGGTAAACGCGTCAGATATCATCGCCATCGACACATCATACACAATTTGCTGCATGACAGCATTTTTCGCCTCGCCCTCCGGCATGCCATTCTCCGTCAACTTATCCAAGCTCCGCTGGTACATGCTCATGTCACCATTGGCAAGATAATCATACAGATAAAAGGCATAACGTTCGACACCGCTCGACGCGCCTTCGGCAACCGTCTGCGCGGCGATCGCCGCGAAAGATTCCGTCAAGCTAACTTCCCCCGGAAACGATAGCAGTTCGTCAAGTGGAATGGCGCCCAACGCTGCCGAAATCATGGACGCGGCACCTGCCGTCGCAACCGCCTGTTCTCTGTCAAGACCGTCGTCCAGGGCATTGCGATATACCTCTTGAAATCCGGCGATACTGGTCACAAACGGCGCCGCTCCCCCGGTCAATGCCGCCGGTGCCTCCGACAAAATATCCATTCCCGCCGCGAAAAAGAATGCCGCGTTCGGCCCATATGACTGATTCACCTTGTCATACGATGATGATTTCACTTGGTCATAATATGCGGAATTGTTGCCGGATTCGCTGTATTCTCCCGCCCCATGATAGTGTTCCGAATAAAGATCGCCTTCAAAAAGGTTCTCCATGATTGTCTGGTAACCCGCGACGAAATCGCTGACGCCGGATACCAGCGACGCGAGGCTTCCATACAGGATCGCTTCAGGCCCGCTCGATTCTTCGATCAGCTGCTGCCCATATTGAATGAGCGCATCGTGCTCTCGCTCGTTGATTTCGGATTTCAAGAAACTCCGGATATACGTATAGGTGGCTTCGTGCCCCTGTGTGTTGTAAATATAGTAAGCAATCAACTTTTCCTCTTCTGTCATATACCTTCCTTCCCGCGTCATGCTGAGAGGTAAGTTGATCACATCATACACGGGCTGAAACGGACCGATTCCCGTCATAATTGTTTCCTGAAAATAAATATCATGACCCGGCACCATCTTCGATTTCTCGGCAAAATCCGCCCTGCGCGGCATTTCCGTATACCCATTCTCCGCATTCAGCCGCACATCTTCGATCGCTTTCGCCACCGCCCTGTCATAAGCCGTTAACTTGCCCTTGATCCGCTCGACTTCACTCTCCGCAAGCGGAAGGTTCGCCTCAGCCTCATCGATCAGCCGTTCCCGCTCCTCGGGGGTCAGTTCCCTTCTGCTGTAACGCCCCAGATCGGCGTTGTACTGATCGTGCGCTTCGAAAAACTTACGGGAGACAAAGTCCGTATCTCCGGCGTCTTCCCCCTGCGCAAAGCCTTGGGCAAACCGCGCGTTCGTCGCAGCGATCTCCGCCTCGTCCAGGGCGTACCCTTTCTCCGCTAACTTCAGAACCTCTTCCCAATACGCCGCCCGCTCCTCAGCCGCGGCGAGTTCGCCCATGAGCGCATCATGTCCCGCGTACATTTCCGACAGCTGATTGATCGACGTCTGCTGGGAACCGGTTGTGCTGTAATCCTCCAAATACCGGATAGACGCCATGATGGATTCCTGTTTCACGGGATCCGGCTCCCGATTGTACTGGTTCCGGAGATCCGCAATCGCCTCGGGAATCCTTTCTTCGCCATACTCCTCGATGACGGAATGGCACAAATTCGTGTTTTCAAGAGCAATCCTGCGAATGTCCTGCTGCTTGAGATTCTCCTTCTGCGCCTCGGCCTCCTTCATCCGCGCGGCGTTCTCATCCATCTGCTGCTGCAAATGCTCCTTGTATTCCCGGATGGCGGGAAGCTCCTGCATCCTCTCCGCCGCCTCCCAGTTCTCTTCGTAGCTGACGGGATTGTCATTCGAGCTGGCCTCCTCCGCGGCGTTCCGATACGTGTCCCACAATGCTGCCAGATTTTCGCCGTTTTCCCCGTATTCGGGATTCAGGCGTAACAACTCACTCCATTGCTCATTCAGCCGAATGAGTTCGTCTCTTGTAGATAGAATCTCCGTTACAAGCTTGGGCTTCTTGGGCGCGGCCGGAAATTCGAACCCGCTCAAACCTTTTTGTAAAGCATACAGCTTAAGCTGGAGCTGGAAGAGCTCATCCGCGACTGCGTTTTTTTCGTCCAGGATCTCGATCGCCGCTGCATATTCGTTGGCTTTCGCCCACAGGTTCGCGGCAACCTTCTCATTCGTCTGCGGATCGACCGGCTCCCCGCGGAGGAGTCCATCATTCACGTCGGACAGGATCTTCGCCTCCCGCTGCGTCTGGGCATCGTAGCGCGCCTGAAGGTCCGCGTCCTGGTTGGCGAGCCTTTTCTCTCGCGCCTCCGCCGCCTGCCAGAAGGTATGGTAGCCGTATTCGTCCAGCGCGTCCAGCGCCTCCCTGCCCGCGCCGAAGGTCGAAAAGCGCCGGTCCGCGGCCAGCGGGGCCAAAGTTTTGAGCATCGCCTGCCTGTAATCGTCGTAAGTAAAATCGTCCGCCTGTGCCGCTGGCCGCGCCACCGCGGGAAGCGCCTCGGGCTGCCACACCTGGGAAGGAACGCCCGCGAGAAAGCCCCGCGCGTCCGCGGGCAAGGGCGGCGCTGCGGACGGCGCGCCGCCCTGCGGCCATACTGATTTCGGATTCGCGCCGCCCTCCTGCGAAGGCTGCGCGCCCGCGTCCCGTTCTTCGCGTCGCCGCGCAGCCGCCTCGCGCAGCCGCTTCTTGCGCGCCCAAAGCTCCTCCGGCGTCAGCGCGTCCCCGCGCGCGCCGCCTCCGGCGTCCGACAGCGGCACATTCTTCGCGTTTTTCGATGGATGATAAAATGCCATATCCTGCCTCCTCCGGGGGCCTTTGCCCCCGGCTCCTCGAACGATGTCCTGATCCCCGGTCAAATCCCCGTTGACTTCCCAGACCGCATTCCCTACATCCTCGGCTGCGCGGCCTGCTGCGCCCGCGCGCGCGCCTTCTGCGCGGTGCGGCCCTCCGCCCCCGCCGTCCCCTTCACGGGATCGGTGGGCAGTATCGCCCGCGCGCTCCCCGGCTGCGCCGGCGCGCCGGAGAGGCCCTGCTGCACGCTCTGGATGTTCCGGGCGATCATCTCCGCGGCCTGCGCGTTGCCCGACTGCATGGCGAGCGCGAGCGCCATCTGCTGGTATTTCGCGAGCAGCCCGTACATCGTGCCGTTTTTGCGCACCTTATCCTCGATGAGGTCCTTGTGGCCGAAATCCATGATGTCAAGAAGCGCCAGCGATTTGTCCGAATTCTGCGGATCGAGAACGCCCATCCGGAATAGCTGGAGCGCGAGCTCGTTCTGCGAAACCTTGGTGTACGCGCTCATCCGCTGCGCGGACACGTCCACGTCGAAGGCCGGGAGCCGCGGCCCCATGTCCGCCCCCTCGATCTCCTGCGGCTGCGGCGCGATCCCCTCGTTCGTGAAGGCGACATACTCCTCCCCGCCGCTCTCCCCCAGGATGCGGAACGCGCGCGGCTGGTCGTAGAACTGGCGGATCAGCTCGATCACCATGTCGATCATCCGCCCAAACGCCCGGTACGCGGACAGCGTCGCGGCCTTGGAAGTCTTCCCCGCCTGCTCCTGCATGGCGATGATGGCGGATGCCGCCGTGACGCCCGGCGCGCTCCCGCCGGTGTTGGCGTCGCGGTTGCCCGTCGTCTCCTTGAGCTCGTTCACCTTTTCCTGCATGATCTGGACCGTCAGGGCGTTGAGGGACGTGAGCCGGATCTCCCGAAGGTCGTTCTCGCCCAGCTGCCCGCCCTCCACCTTGACGAGCGGCTTTGTCCAGTCGAGAAACTCCTTCTCGTTGATGCCGCTGTTTCCGCGCACGAAGAAGCGCGGCGTCGATGTCATCAGCGCGTTTTTGAGGATCGCCTGATTGAGCCGGTCGATGTCCGCCTGCGGCCCCTTGCCGATGTCGATGTAGCCGTAGCCGCAGGGGCTTCCCTCGATGGGAAAGAGCGGGTCGAAGATGAACGGGTACATCCCGTGGTCGTAAAGCCCCCGCTCCGCGAGCTCCGGGTCGTTCTCCGTGGCGTACAAAACCACGTCGTCCACGTACTTCACGTAGTGAAGCACGCGCCGCCCCCCGGTCAGCTTGCGGTAGTACCAGTCGACCACGACCGCCTTGCCGGACGTATCCACCGTATCGTCGTAAAGGTATTTGGGCGGCTGGAAGCTCTGGCCCGTGACGCTTCTGCCCGCGAGCGCCTCCGGGTACGCCTCCCGCAGAAGGTCGATGTCCACAAGCTCCGTCGTAAACACGTTGCGCGATTTCTGGATGTCCTCGATGCCCGGCTCCCAGTAGATCGAGAGGACGTCGATCTTCGAGATGGCGATGTCCCCCAGCCCGTTCAGCTTGTCCTTGTCCCAGAAGACGCCGTAGATCCCCGTCCCCTGCTTGAGCTTCTGCCACACCTGCCGGGAATACGTCTCGTCGAACTCGTTCTGCTCGAGGACCACAGGCACGATGGACGTGAGCTTCCGCGCCTCCTCCCGGTCCCCCGCCTCGCGGGGGCGGATGTTGGGCTCCGGGTACGCCTCGATGGCGTCGGCGTGCTTCGAGATGATGCAGTTAAAAAGCCACGCGGACGCGGGCCTTTCGTCGAGCGGGTTCCCGTGGCCGTCGAGGTAATCCCACTGGCGCAGCTTCCACCACTGCTCGCAGGCGATCACGCGGTGCTCGAGCTTCGCCTTGCCCGCGCGGTACTTGCTCAGGAGGACGCCCGCCTCGATCAGCTCCGTCTCGCCCACGACGCTGCGCATGGGAAGGCGCGCGGGCAGGGGCGCGGCTCCGTCCGGGGGAGACTCCATGGGCGCGCCGAGCGCGGCGGGGTTCATGCCCTCCATGGGCGCACCCTGCGCGAGCATTCCGAGGGATGCTGCGGGGTTCGTGGGTACGCCCTGTCCGGGCGCGCCGAGGGCTGCTGCGGGATTCGCGGGCATGCCCTGTCCGGGCGCGCCGAGCGCGGCGGGGTTCATGCCCTGCGCGGGCATCCCCTGCCCGGTCGCACCCTGTCCCGGCGCGCCTTCGGGCCGCGCCGCTCCCGCCGGGGCCATGGGGCCGCGCGCGCCGCGCAGCCGGCGGACATTGCGCTTGAAACGGTCAACTTCAGACATGTTTTTTCCTCCTCATCTCCTGAAAACGTGGATGTTGCGGTCGAGCGGGTCGAGCGCCGGGGCCTCCGCCCGCGCGGGCAGCCGCTGCGAGATCGGGCGTTCCATCAGCACGTACCGACACTCGTCGTAGGCGTGGTCCTCCATCTCGGTGTTGATGTCCTCGACCTTCCTGCGGTCGTACACCAGCTGGCGAAACGTCCGGATGAACGCCCGGCAGGTGTGAAACACCTGGAACATGCAAGCGCCGTTCGCGTCGAACGCGAGCCGGTAGTGAAACTGCTGGATGCCCGCGAGCCGCGCGTTGTCGCCGGGCCGCCAGTACACGTAGTTCGGATGATCGGCCATGATCGCGGCGATCGACTGGCCCCGGCTCTCGTCGAAGATCGAGGGATCGGCCACCCCCACGATCTCACGCCCCCGGAGCATCGGGTCGCTTTTTTCGATCTCCCGGATGTTTTTCGCGATGTCGGCGGCGTTCATCATCACGCCCTCGTTGGGTTTTCCCGTGCAGCCGTAGAATTCGCGGATGCGGTAGACCTTGCCGTCCTCGTCCGCCACGAACCACCCGACCGAGAACGGCTTCGCGTACCCAAAGTCGAAGCCCCGCCAGCAGGTCCAGTGCCGGGGCGGATCGAACGGCTCGATCACGTGGGTAAAGAGCCGATCGCGGTAGTGCGCGGGATCGTCCCGCCACTCGCGGAACACCTGGCCCTCGAACGAGTGCCAGTCGCCGTAGAGGAGCGCGCGCGATTCCGCCTCCGGGAGCGACTTGAGCGTCGCGAGGTACATGGGATCGCGCGAAAGAAGGATCTGGTTGTCGAAAACCGTCGCCGGGACGAAGAGCCTTTGCTTCTTCTGCCGGATGATCCTCCCGTCCGGCGCCTCGATCTCGTACGCCTCCTCGATGGGCGTCATGGGCGGCGCGGCGTCCACGAACCGCGCGCACACCCACAACGCCCCCACCCCGCCGGGGTTCGCGGACGCGCGCAGGTAGACGCGCGTATCGTCCCCGTTCGGGCGGTTGCGGCTCATGAGGTAGGTATACTGCCCCTCGGAAAAGTGCGTCAGCTCGTCAAAGCCCTCGAAATCAAAGGGCTTCCCCTGAAAGTTGAACTTGTCGTCCTCGTACTGCATGTAGCCGAAGAAGATCACGGCCCCGCTCGGGAACTCCCACACCTTCTCCGCCTTATGGTAGCGCGCGCCCGGAAACACCTTCGGGTAGATCTGCTTCGAGCGCGCGATCAGCGCCTCGAGCTGCGGATACGTGCGCCGGAAGAGGATCCCCCGGTAGTGCGGGATGTGCACCTGCCGCAGCGCCTCCACCACCAGCGCGTCCGACTTCCCGCCGCCCGCCGCGCCGCCGTAGAGCACCTCGTACTCCGGCCGCGCCATGAACGCCGCCTGCTTCGGCTGCGGCGACCAGATTACCTTCCGATCCGCCATTTTTGCCTCCGTCCGCATATGTCCCGTCTGAAAGCCCGCCGCCCGTGCCGCCCCGCGCGGGGCGATCTTTCACCCCTTCCAAGAGCATAAAAAAAAAGAGCGGACGTTGTAAGTCCGCGCGGCCCGCATGGAAGCGATCCCCACTTTGCCACAGGGCTTAAGCATGAATCAAGAAACGATGAACTCCGGGAGGTTTGGAGGGCCGCAGCCTTCCATGTTCAATCAAAAGTGCCAGCTTTGCCGGTACTTTTGGATTCGTCCAAAGGGCGCGCTTGCGCGCCGGACGACGAATCAGTTCTTGCAGCCGGATTTCGCACGGAATTTTCGTGAGAAAATTC
>JAEZRP010000016.1 GCA_023444095.1 Bacillota bacterium | reverse complement strand
CCTCCATGCCGCAGGCGTGACACTTAAATAATCCATTGGAGGGACGGAACCAGAACGACTCGTGCGTGTCGTCATGGGTGCCGAACGGACACCGAGCGAGCATCTTGTCGGAGCCGCTTGGGCGCATTGGCGTGTGTATGTAGCGCCTGTAGAAGTCCGGCCAGTTGATTAATCGGTCAAGGTCTGGAAGTTGCGCCATGCCACCGCCCTCCTTCCTGTGCTACATCCGGACATAGTCTCCTAATTACTCCCCTCGTCCGGGGGCCGAAGCCCCCGGCGCTGTTATGTGTTTTAGAAGTCCTCGATCTCGCCGCCATCCGACGGTGCGAACGGGTCGACCTCGTCCGAGTCGACCTCAATAAACTCACCATTCTGGGAATTGGCAGGAGGGGCAGGGTACTTGGGCGTGTACGGCTCTGCGCGCGCGCCGTCGTCGACGCCGTCGATGTCGACGTTCTTGGCTGCCTCCTCGAACTGTGCGGCGTATGTACGCACGCGCGCGACCTCAGCGGCCGGGAGCGCGCCCTCCGAACTGAACACCGCAACGGAAAACTCTGCGTCGTCCTTGCTCGTCGTGGCCTTGAGCGTGATCTTGGTGAGCACCGCCTGCGGGGTCTTTTTGAGCACCGCGAGCCGGGTGCGGTAGAAGTCGAATGCCTTGAGCGAGGTAGCGGGGAGCGAGAGGATGATCGGGAACACATCGCCCTCGCGCATAATGTAAAGCCTGCGCATGTTCCGGCATGCCTTGCCGATGCCGTTGTCTGCGGAGCCAAACTGGTTGTACGGACAGGTGCGGCACTCGCGGCACTCGCCCGTCGCAGCGATGATGCCGGTATCGCCATCGATGCTCGAGCACTCGGGGGTTTTCGGGCCTTCGGTCTTTACGCCAAACTTCGTAGCCCATTTGACGTTGACTTTGTGTGAAAACAGGATCACGCCGACCACCTCATCAGTGCTCGATGCGTTCTCGTCGCCCGGTTCAAGTACTTTGAACACGTTAAGCCCGCCGGAACCGATGGTGATGCGTCCGTATGGGATGCGTTCAATGTCCTTCAGTTCTTCGAGCACCGCCTCCATGTCCTCGGCGGCCGGGATGATCTGAAAATCAGACGGGTCGATGATCGCAAGCGCGTTCTTCTTGGCCATGTGTGGTTGTCCTCCTTAAAATTACTTTTTAATGCGATGTACGCACCGGGAGAATGATGATTGTGTAGTTGCTCTGGTCGGGCGATGTGGCTATGCATGGCTGGATGCTTGAGTTGAATGCGAACTCGAGCTCCGGGGTGTCGATGATTTTGAGGGCATCGACTACGTATTTCACGTTGAACGCGATCGTCAGGTCGTTGCCTTCCTTGGCGATCGGAAGTTCCTCGTGTGCGTTGGCGATCTCGGAGTCGGCCTCGATGTGCATCGCCTCACCGTCGAGTCGGAACCGGATGAGCTGCGAGCCACCGTCCTTGGCGATAATGGCCGCGCGGCTGACGCTGTCTCGAAGCGCCGCGGTGTCGACGCGAATCCGGGTTGCAAAGCTGGTCGGGATCACCCTTGCGTAGTCGATGTACTGCCCGGCGATCAAGCGCGTGTAGATTTCCACATCGCCGAGTGTGGCGTGGAGTCCGTTGTCGCTGAACTCGAGCACGCACAGCGCGTCGTCGTCGCCTTTGAGTAGTCGTTGAAGCTCGGCTGCTGCCTTGCCGGGGATGATGGCGGTGACTTCGTCGGGGATGGCTGAGCACACGTGTGTGAACTTGGCGAGTCGAAAGCCGTCCATACCGACCATGGTTGCGTTGCCGCCGCGCGTCTCAAGGTAGCATCCGGTGAGCACTTCGCGCAGGTCGGCCGGTGCGACCATGGGCAGCGTCTTATCGAGCATCTCCCGAAGGACTGCGTGTGGAAGCGTAACCCGGCGCTTGCAGTCTCCGAGGCCCGGCCGCGGGAACTCATCGGAATTGCGGCCTGCGAGGTTCATGCGCGAGCCGCCACAGGAGACCCGGATGCTGCGGTTCGGCGCGACGTTGACGCATAGGAACCCGGTACCGCTGCGCCGCACGAACTCGGAGAACAGGCGGCCCGGCGCGACGACCGAGCCCTCGGCGTCGATGGTCGCGTCCACGAGCGCAGTGATCGAGGTGTTACCATCCGAGCATGTCAGTAGCACGCCGTGGTTGATGGTCTCAATAAGCACGCCCTCCAAGATGGGATTGAGTGCGCGCGCGGAGAGTGCGCGGGTGACTGTGCCCAGCGCTAGTGAGAGCGCCGCAGCAGAGATTGAGAACTTCATCGTCACCTCCCGACCTTGCGGTCGCTGATCTTTGTCTCGTCGTACTCGGTGAGCGGGATGGCCGCGTAGCCCTCGGGCAACTCGCCGCCATTGTCCTCGATGATCTGTTCGAGCGTCTTGGTGAGTGTGCGGTGGTCGACCTTCTCGACGATCAGGTCACCGAGCCCCAGCTCGCGCATCGCAGAGAACGCGGCATCTTTGTCCTCGGCCCTAATGCTGTAATAATGTTTCATCGTGACCCCGTACCGCCGTCCGTCGAGGGTGACTGAGAATGCCGTGGGGTCCTCGATGCCGGACGCCTCGGCCATGTCCAAGAGCAGGGTCACGGTGTCTTGCTCGGTCTGCTTGATGAGTGCGTTGTTCTCTTTGACAAGCTCCTCAAGCTCCTTCTTGCGGTTCTTGAGCTCGGCGAGTAGCGCGAGCCTGGCCGCGAGTGTGCTCGTAGGCATCATTGCCTGCTGATCCATGGTGTCTCTCCCTTCGGTCAGTGTCCTTTGCGGTTTTGCTTGAGTTCGCGCTCGATGTCGGCGTAGCACGCAATCAAAACGTCACGCGCGAACGGGTGCGACTTGTGCTTGAAAAAGAGGCTCGACATCTCCGCGGCCGCGTCGCTCCAAAACTGCGCATCCTCCGTTGGGTTCTGGTGCTTCTGTCGATAAACATAGGCATCGCGCAGGATCTCGCGCAGCTCCGGTGCCATTGGCGGGAGCTTGTCCTTCTCCATGATCTCCCTCCTTACTTCAAAGAAGATCGTCTGCGACGTTTCCTTGCCCTCAAGTCGGTCGCGACGGCGTACACGACTAGCCCTGTCGCGCTCCCCGCCGCCGCGATCAGAAGGACGAGGATTACCCAGCGCATTCTGACCAATATCCGAATGGCTTGTTCCACCGCTCTCTGTGTGTCAGTGTCAAAAACTCCGGGCGTCGCGAATCGTCGACGCGTCCGTAGACGTGTTCGACCAGAGCCACCGGCGCGCCGTCTTCTCGCCGCGGGGCGTCGGGGAGCTTCTCAAAGAAATCGCTGCGGTAGGTCGGCCGGCGGGGTGGTGGGTTGTCTGCTCCCCACTGGCGGATCGCAACAATGACCGCTTCAACGTCAACGCCGCGGGCGATGATCGTGCACAGGCGCTCGGTTTCCGCGCGGTCGCGCCCGACAATGCAGTCGTCGCATTTGCTCCCGGAGCAAAGTCGGTTCACGATTTCGTACAGCGGCTCGATTGGTTGCTCCGGCTCGGTTTTCATCTCCGGTGTGCTCTGTTCTTCTGCAGCACTTTGCCCCGCGGCAGGTTGGAGTGTTGTGTCAGTACGCGGTTTACGCCCTGTAATCGTGCTCAGCGGCACGTCCAGTGCGGCCGCAATCGCAAGCATCCGATCACGGTCTGGAGTAGTGCGGTTCGTTTCGTAATTGGCGATCGACTTTTCCGACACACCACTTGCCCGCGCCAGCTCCTTCCGAGACATTTGGTTCTTTGTACGCGTTTCGCGCAATCTCGCACCAAGTGACATTCCCATGTTTACCTCCTTGTATTCCACGCCTTCGCGGCATCGTCTGGTGTGCATCGGTATCCTGACGCCCCGCCGCAACCGGGGCCGGACGCTGTCCAGATCGACGCGTCGCACACAATAGCGAACGCGTCGCTCAATTGATCCTCATGGAAGTCGTCCGCGACCTCGCTGCGGTGGAGTAGCTTGGGCGCAACCGGGTTCCCGCAGAACGGGCAAGCCTCAAGTCGGTGTCCCTCGGCACGCCACTTAGCGGCTCGCTCATGGTTGTTCATTGTCGCTGGTCTCGGTGGCTTGAAAAACTGCTTTGTTCAGTATTTCGAGCTCGTTTTGGGTGGGTTGTTTCATTGAGTGTTAGCCTCCCTACTTGAACAGGTCGCGCCAGTTGTCCACGACCGTTTTGGCTAAGTCCTCCTTGCGGGCCAGCGCAGCCATGATCTTCTCGTCGACGGTGCCGGGCGCGATCAGGTGAATGTAGGTGCATCGGTTGACTTGACCGATGCGGTGAATGCGATCCTGCGATTGCAGGTACTGCCCGAGGCTCCAGCCGACACTGTAGTAGAGCACCGTGTCGGCTGCCGTCAGGGTGAGCCCTTCGGAGCACGCTTGAAGGTTCCCGATGAACACTCGCGTGTCCGGGTCGTTCTGGAACTGCGCGACGATGGCCCCTCGCTGCTCGGATGCCACGCCGCCGCGGATGCCGACCAGCTTCAGCGTGTGGCCAAGCACCTCGGTCGCACGCTCGACCAGCGCCTCGTACTCGGCGGTGTATCGCACGAAGATCACCAGCTTGCGAGCTTCGTCGACGCACAGTGTCTCGATGATGTCTGCCGCTGCGTCGAGCTTCGCGGTGCTGATGCGGTGTGTATGACCGTCATCGTCGGTGAGGAACCCGCCCACGATCTGCTGCAGGCGCAGAAGCTTCGTCAGGACGATGTTCGGCGTCACCGTACCGCCGCCCGACAGTTCCGCGAAGCTCTCTTTGCGGATGCGTTCGTAGAGACTCGCGGCGTCGTCCTCGAGCAGCACCGGGTGTTCGTCGAAAGTCTTGTCGGGTAGGTCGAGGCAGTCCTCTTTGCGGATGCGGAGCGCGATGCTGTGCATTTTGCGAGTCAACTCGTCGAGGTTCCGCGGCCCGAGGTACTGGTGGTTCTGGAACCCCCCGAAGATGCAGTACCTGTTTTGGAACGCGAAGTAGTTCCTGCCGAATATGTCCGGCGCGAGGAACCGATACTGGCTCCAAATGTCGCGGACGTCCTGCTGCATCGGCGTGCCTGTGAGGACGATCTTGTACTTGGCGGCGTCCCCCAATCGATGCACCGCTTTGGACTGTGCCGCCGTGTGGCTCTTGATCCGCTGCGATTCGTCGCAGATGATCATGTCCGCCGCAAAACCGGCGAGTTCCTTCTCCAATCGCCACGTCGACTCGTAGTTGATCACTGCGACCCGAAGCGGGTCAGGAGCACTCGAGAGCACCGGGTGAACGAGCTGCTTGAGTGCTGTGAGTCGCTTCTCGCGGGTGCCAAGCAGGAGCTTGACCCGGTGCGGGAAGCCCGCAAACTTCTGGTACTCGGCGGGCCAGACCGGGCAAACTGAGGACGGTGCGACGACGAGCACGCGCTGGATGTGTCCGTCGAGGAACATCCGCCCGGTGACAGCGACCGCCGTCAGCGACTTCCCGAGTCCCATGTCGAGGTACAGCGCGCATCCGCCTTTGGCTTCCGTATGAACCTCTCCTTTCCTATTAAATAGGGATAGGCCATGTGGAGAGAGGTTTGTCGACAAACCCCTCAGAACGACGCCGTGCTAGTCCTCGTCGTCCTCGTCGTCCTGGTTATCGAAGCTGTTCAATATGTCCTTGAGCCCATCGAGCGCAAGGATGGAGGTGATCGACTTCTTGATGCCGGGGTAATGCGTATCAAGGTGTTTGATCAGATTAATTACGATGCGCTCGGCTGAGAACTTCGAAAAGCCACCCAAAATCGTGATCGAGCTTGCGAGGCAGGGGTAGCCATCCTCGTCGATCGCCATCCCCTCGCGCATCAGTGCGATGACTCCTTCGCCTTCGCGGTGCTCGACGAGGTCCTCTCCAGTCTCGGGATGGCGCGACCGAAGGTCCATGGTCACGACTGGGGCATTCACACGGTTCTCGTTGATCTGTTCCTCGATGGCGCACTTGATGATGTTCTCGTTGTTCTGTTCCATGGATTGATCTCTCCCTTTGTGTATTCGCCCTCAGGCGGTGGATGGGGGCTTTGTCGGTGAACCCCCAAGAACGCTACTCGGTCAGCGGGTATCCAAAAAGGGCCAGTGCGATGTTGAACGCTCGCTTTTGATGGTCGAAAAGCTGGCACCCGGGCTTCAGCGGTATCTCGGCGATCGGTACGACCGTGGCAGCTGTTTTCTGCCGCTCGACGAACTCGTGGATTCGCTCTATCCTCGCGGCCGCATCCCCAAGCTCCGGCGTGAACTGTGCGCTTGCTTCTCGGAGAACGCTGATGCTCTCTTGTGTGAATGGCATGTTCCACTGACGGATCGGCATCTTCGCGTTTCGGGTCGCACCCGGGATCGAAGCCGCAAAGAGCGCGCTCTCCGGGCTGGCCCAAATCCGTATCCCACCCGACGCGGTGACGGTGGCGCGGATCACACACTGCACCTCTTTTTCGCCTGCGCTGTTCGGACGATCTGCGCGACCACCTCGCGGATCTCGTCGCGCGAGAGCTCGCTGATCCTACGGCTGTCTACGAAAATCTCCTTGCGCCGCGTGGATTCGCGATCGCGCTGTAGCGCGCAATTGGCCTCGGTGACCGCCTTGTCCCACGCCTCGCGCCCGAGCAGCCGCGCAATGGCGACAGTTGCGCCTGTGGCGAAGCTGTACTCGTCATCAGGGGAGCATCGGGCGAATGTGATGTCTGTCTGTTCTTGATCCGCCTCCGAGCGCGCCCAGCGCGCGTACGTGGTGTTGCTGCCTTCGTTCGCGGTAATAAGGATCGACTGCCCGATTGCTGCTCTGCCGCGCCGCTCTGCGCGCTCGGCGGCCTTAACCGCATCCAAAGTTGTGGACCGTGCCACTTCGTAGTTGCGCGGGATGTAATGGAAGTCTACGATCTTCTTGCGCTTCCCGCGGAAATGCTCGCCGATGATGGCCATCATCGAGGACCCGCACATCGTTGCGATGGTCAATCCGGGCTGCGCGATCTTGCGGTTCTTGAGCCCCGCGCGCGGCGGTAGCCCTCCCGTCCAAAGCAGCTTGTTTTGAGTGGCCATCTCGAGGAACTCGCCGATCTCGTCGCGCCGCACATGCAGCCAGAAATCGCCGCGGATGAACTGCCCGAATGTGTGTTTCAGCGGCACCATCTCGAGGAGGTCCTTGTACCCGGTCTTTGGTGCCTCGTATCGGTAGATCATGTGCCCGGTGCTTGGCTCGATCCAGATGAATGCGACGTACTGGCCTCCTGTAAAACCGCCAAACGGCATCTTCGTCGCCTTGCTACCGTCCGCCCAACGCAGGCCATAATCTTCGCACTGGCGCAGGAACGCGTCCATGGCACTCCGCTGGCCCGTACGGTTGTAGAACCGAATCGACTTGCCGTCCAGAAAATCCTTCAATTCAAAACCCTCCCTAGCATAGTTCTAGCTGCGCCCGAGCAGCCTGTAGCTTCCGCCTGATCATTCGGAACACCACTGTCTGCGACACATTGCGCTCCATCGCGATCTGGCGTTGAGTCTTGCCGAGCTCGTAGTAGTCGTGCAGCAGCTTGTCGTGATCGATCAAGGCGCGGGCTGCCCTCCGAAGAACGTTCTTCTCGTAGGCCTCTTCAGGCGATGGGTCGTCGCTCACAATGATGTCTTGGAGGTTGCCAGCGGCTACGCAGCCGTTCGGCGGTGTGCGCTTCTTCGCACCTTCGATGCGCAACGTGTTCCAAAGCGCATGGTGGATTTCGGTGCATGCCAGCCCGGAGAACGATCCTCGGGACGGGTTGAACCTCTGCGCAGCCCTCATGAGGCCAAGACATCCAGTTTGGAATGCGTCTTCGTATCCAAGGTGGATCATGAAGCCCTTGTGGCGCTTAAGGACGAAATGGACTAGAGCAAGATTGTCTGCCACGAGCTTCTGTTGTTCAGCCGTCAATGGGCGGCGGTTTTTTCTGTCGTAGATCATTGGCTAAGCCTCCCGCGTTCCCGAACCCATCAGCCGGAGCCTTGCGCGGTTTCGGGCCGCGCGCTCCTCGACTGTGATGTCCGGTGTGTATCGGTTCTCCGTGCGCTCGTTTCCCTGTGACTCCATCCATCGGGTGAACTCGGCTATGTCAATGCGGTATCGGTACCCCGTGGAGCCCCATCGATGGATCGGCGCGCCACGCTTGACGCAGCGGGTGATCGTCGCCGTGCTGATCCCGAGCTCCTGCGCTGCTTCGGCTGGCTTGAGTAAGGTGGCCATGGTGCTCTCCTTCCCGACGAATTTGTGGTATAATGCCTCCAAAAGGAGGAGGTTGATTTGATCCAATTGCCTGCAGAAACATTTCGGATGTTGGCCTACATAGCGGATTGTGGGGATGACGGTGCTTCATGACGACTCAAATGACGGAATGGTTATCCGCATCATGCCGATCCCTGATTCGTTCTGCGTCACAACCGCTGGTCACGACCTTCTATCACAAGTTCAGAAGGTATGCGATGAACGAGCCGATGAAACCGCCAAGCAAGCCCAAAAGGAACTGCGTGAGGATGCGTACCGGAAGCGAGAGGTGCGGCGGTCCTGTGTGCAATGGACGCTTGGGGGCTTGATCTATATCTTGGCTGTGCTGGGATGTGACATCGAATTTCATGCGCCATCCTACCTCTTGAGCCCCTGTGTCAGGAGCCTGAATGTCTCCCGGCCGCGCGGGGTGATCAGTGTCTGCACTCCGGCCCAGCCGCTCTTCTCGTTGACGCACTCCTTGACTTCGAACAGTCCGTCGCCCTTGCCCGCCATGGGGAGCAGACGGCCCTTCTTGTCGCGGAAGATGTATTTCTTCGTGAGCAGGAAGTCGATGAATGTGCGTTCTGGAATATCAAGCTCCTTGGCGGTCTCGCGGAAGTTCGTCAGCAGGTTTCGGTCAACGAGATCGTCGAAATACTCCGCTTTTGGAAGTAGCCGCTGGTTCTCGACCTCCAGCCGCGAGTTGTCCGTGGCGAGGTGGTTGATGCGCTCGTCCCGCTGGCGGATCTTCTCGTTCGCCATGAGGAGGGCGCGAGCCATAAGCTCGTCGTCGGTCATGCTTCCCTCGCCCGCTATGTAGCCGCCGGTTCTGCGGATGGCCGGAATGATCTCGTGCGTGACCCAGCGTTTGAATGCGCGGGCCTCGGGCTTGCGAGAGCCGAGGACGAGGGCGTAGAGGCCTGGCTCGGAGACGATGGTCATGTTGGGGTTGCCGGGAGTTCCGTCGGTTAAGGCGACGGTATTTCGTTCGTCGTCATCGAGCCTTGCGACAGCGTCGCGGCTGTTGCTGATCTCCAGCGCCCTGCACACGTCCGCCGCGATAAACCACGGCTCTCCGTCGCGCATTAATGTGCGCACTTGTCCAAAGGCGTTGTGGCTGAAGATTGTGATTGCAGCCATGTGAAGACTCCTTTCCACGAAGTTTCGTTTAGGAAACCTTCGCACGAAAAAAAATGGCGCGGGTTTCTTCGTCGCTAAGACGTAGGAGTTCAATCAATCGAACCATCTCGCCAACCGTGAACTCAACGATTCCATGCGACTTTCGATAGAATGCGGATCTGCTTACCTCAAGTTCGTTAGCGATTTGATTGATCTTGATCCCCCTACTGGCTATCGCCTTCTGCAGTGCTATTGTGTCCATAAAATCACCTCCTTTTGACAAGGTTTCCTATAAGCAACCACATCTTAGCATCATTCCCGAATCGTGTCAACCCCTTTAGGAAACTTTTCGTGCGTGAGGCGTTGCTATTTAGAAACAAATCTGCTATACTTCTTTTTGGGAGGTGAGTTTATGGACATTGCTACGACCATTAAGCTCCGCCGAGTTGAACTTGGGCTTACCCTCGAGGAAGTTGGCGATGCAACGGGCGTTAAGAAGAGCACAGTCATGAAGTGGGAGACAGGAGCTATTAAGAACATGAGGCGAGATAAACTCGCGCGTCTTGCCTATGTGCTTCGTCTGGATCCTGTTTTGCTCATGCGAACATCAGATGAAGCAGAAGATGTCAAATTCGACATCTTCAAATTCGAGAACATCTCCTCACTCAAACCTCTCCGCGTCCCGGTCCTCGGCAACGTCGCAGCTGGGACGCCGATTTTCGCCGAGCAGGAGTACGACGCCTTCATTCCAAACGATGCCAACATCAAGTGCGACTTTGCCCTTAAGGTGAAGGGTCATAGCATGTACCCTACTTACCACGACGGCGACTGGGTTTACATCCGCGAGACGCCGACGGTCGACGATGGCGCGATCGCCGTGGTGATCATTGAAAATGAGGCAACGCTCAAGCGAGTGTACCGGACGCCGGAGGGCCTACGCCTTATCTCGGATAATCCAGACTACCCTCCTTTGAAGTACGATGCTGACGAGTGCGAACAGGTTCGTATTGTCGGGAAGCCGGTGGCGTTTTTGAGGAATGTATAGCCGAGAATGACTGCGTTGAGGATGATGACTTGATTTCGCTAGAAATTGGCGGTGAACAACTCAAATATACAACGCCTCCCGGCAACAACCGGGGGGCGAATGCGAGGTGATATTATGGCG
This sequence comes from Bacillota bacterium, assembly GCA_023444095.1. Lineage (GTDB taxonomy): Bacteria > Bacillota > Clostridia > Christensenellales > Aristaeellaceae > RUG11247. Next base: position 78,120 of record JAEZRP010000016.1, on the reverse strand, counting down.
AGCGTAACGAAGAGAGGGAAGTACTGGTCAATCCGGTATCGCGTTGAAGATGAGCTTGGAAACGTCAAGCAACTACGCATTGGTGGGTACCTAACAGAAGAAGCGGCGTGGGCAGATGCCCGACGACTCGAATCCGCAAGCAATGCCGGTATCGATGTTCACGCAGACAAGCAGTCGGTAGGCTACGTCATTGAGCGCTGGTTCGAAGAACATGTGCTGTTGAGCGTGGCCAAAACTACAGCGGTTCGCTACCGCAAAGCTGCAGATATACTCTCCAAAATGCCAATTTATGGAATGCCAATTCGCAAACTATCTCCTTTGTCCTATCCCAAATTGATCGAGGCACTACGCAATCGCAACCCGGAAAGGCCCATCTCTGCGATAACAGCATGCTCTTATGCAGACCCTGTACGCCTCTCCCTCTCATGGGCCGTGTCTCAGGGAATCATTGCGCGTAATCCAATACAGGGATATCGGCTTCCACGTGGGCTCAAGACGCACCCTGCTGATAGGCAGACGATCCTTAACGAGAATGATATCGCCGACTTCGATCGCGAAACCCGCAACAAACAGATCTATATCCCAATCCTGATCGGGCTGTATGGTGGCCTACGACGCGAGGAAGCTGCGGCGCTTGAGTGGCCGCGCGTTGACTTCCATCGCGGTGGTCTGCATATCGTCTCAGCAACCACCTGCACCGCCGAAGGGGAGATTATTGAGAAGGAGACAAAGACATCGTCTTCGACGCGCTTTGTTCCCATGCCCCAGTTTGTGATGGATGTATTGCGGGCTGCACCGAAAATTTCAAGCTACGTGTGCGTAACCGCGAAGGGGGAGAGGTACAGCCTCTCGTCCTATAATCAGGCCGTTCATCGTACTGCCGAGAGGATCAACAAACGGCGCAAAGCCGAAAATGTACCGCTCATGCCAATCCCAACGTACCGAGATTTGCGGCACACTCACGCAGCAATGCTGATACGCATGGGCGTTCAGCCGAAGGTGATTCAGGTTCGATTTGGACACTCGTCGATCAAGGTAACTATGGATATCTATGGGTACCTTATGGACGGGCTTCAAGAGGAGATGGCTGATCGGCTTGATGGCTTCCGCGCACAAATCCATGGGATCAAGCGCACCGGTATTTCAAAGACCGTCAAGCGGTTTCGAGTGGGCACAAAAGTGGGCACAAGCGGCTGCACAATCGGCAAGAAATCTGGCTCTATTTGATTGTTTTTGCAATTTCCGACGTACCGAGAACCCCCGAAAATGGGGCATTCTATGCGTAAGTTGTACTAAATCCGCTTGCGAGCATGAAGACTGGCAGTGTAGAGGTCAGGAGTTCGAGTCTCCTATGCTCCACCATTCCGACTCAATCTCGAACCCTTCGGGGTTCGGGTTTTTTTGCTGTTCGATAGGATCGCTGATATGATCAATTTGCTCGGTGCTCTCGAGCATCTCCATATGGGAAACCTGACGGGAATTTTTGATGTTGTAGTAGATCACGATCTTTTCGTCGTATACGAAGACAGAGTTGATGAACACGTCGATCAGGCGGCGGAGGAATTCGATATCCATGAGGTCACCGCGGTAGAACTGACGGATCCACGAGCAGATCTCATCGGCTGTGTACCGGATCTTGCACGCGATGCGCAGCTTCGAAAGGTCGATCTCGATGTGAGATTTTTGCAAGTCAAGTTCTTCGACGCGCTTAGGCGGTCTCCGAGCGCCTTTGGCGCGATTGGGTTCAAGGTTGATGTATTGCACGGAATTCCAAGAACTCGTCAATTCCTATCGCAAATGGATCGACATACAATCTCCTGTTTCTTGTTCTAATTATTATACCACTCTTCTTATGCTTAACTTGAAGTATATCCGCGTATTCAAGGCGGATTTTGTGTTTAAGAAAAGTAGTATACGTAAATCCTTTCTCATCATATTCTATTTTCCAAAACAATCCGCCAGCGGTTATTGCAAGACTCATAAGAGTAAACACTCCGAAAAAAATCGGAGCTAGTAAGTCCCAATCTAAGCCAATATTTCTACTGCAAATAATGTAACCGGACATAAAAGTAAGACCAATATGACACGCGCAACAAACGACACCGATCCAGATATACGCTTTTAGCAGCTTTACAATTCGCGTAAAATCACCCATCTGCACAAATATCGAGAGACTTTCCGATTCCATAATGCAGTTATACACCTATTATTAAACTGATGGAGGAATGTCTCGATTCAACTATGGCTTGTTTCCAGTAAATCTCGTTTATTATAGTACAAGCTAGCTGGTACCGTCAACCATTCTAGTCGAAAATTCATCTCGTCGGCATTTGCACGTTCTGCGCAGTGTAGCCATAGTTAATTTTTGAAGTAACAGGATAAACAATACCCTAAAATAAGTTCACCTATTACTACTAACGGTAGAATTCTATGTACACGAGTGATGAATTGCATACCCTGCTGACCATCTCCACCAATCCTAGGAAGAATCCTACGTGCAAAAACATAGCTAATTACGAAAAAAATGAGCAATACTTTCCCTACCAACTGCAATTTTGTGAGCAAGAGATGTTTCTCATAATAAGTAAATATTGTTTCAATGGTTAGATAGATAGATATGCGAGTTAAGTGAAATTTAGCATAATTAATACATACCACACCTATAAATGATAGGAGATAACCAACAATCGTCAATAACCAAAGCAATCGAAGTTGTCGCTGCAAATTGTCATCCTCCACTCATGCAAAGAAGTCCGATCCCTTCATACCTTCTGAAACGGAATTTGTTCTCCACGTCGAGGATCGTCGCTATTGTTCTAGTCGTCGAGAGCTCCATGCCCACTCATTATACTTATATTTTACTTGCAATGTGTCGGACCTGTCAAGGATTACCGCGATATGGCCATAGAAATTTTGATTTTTTCAGCTCTCGATTTGCCGTCGTGATAATAACGGCCAACTGCGAATCATCCTAAAAGGCCGCTTGTGCTCTGCAGGAAGGATTGTTCGCAATGTGGATCATTCCTTCCCCTTTGTACCGGATCTTCTTGCCCTGCTTGTTTCTGACGACGGCATCCTCACGCTTCTGCGCACCAAGATAGCCGCTGTCCCCATAGACGACTTCTTCCTCACCGGTCAATAGTTGGGGTGTCGTCGCGACGTCGCTGACATTTGTGGCGGTTACCTTCACGTTATGCACCAGTCCGCTGTCCTTGTCCACACCGATGTGCGCTTTATAGCCGAAGTGCCACTGGTTACCCTTTTTCGCTTGATGTGCGTCTGCGTCTCGCTGCCTTTCCTGATTCTTGGTCGAGGACGGCGCCTCGATCAGCGTCGAATCCACGATCGTCCCCTTCTTCAGCAACAACCCCTTCTGCTGTAGAAGATTCACCACCTGCACAAACAGGCGCTCCTGCATATCGTTTTTGAGAAGCAGGTTGCGGAATCTGCCTAACGTATCTCCGTCAGGTACCTGATTGCTGGAATCCACTCCGCAGAACTCCGAAAACGCGCGGCTGTCTATGGCTTCCGCCACCGTCGCCTCGTCCGATAGGTTATACAGGTTTTGCAGTAGATACAGGCGCAGCATCAGTTCCAGCGGATATGGCTTATTCCCGCGCTCTCCCTTATAATAGCACGGCTTGATCATTTCGAGCCATTCACTCCACGGGATGATTCGCTCGATCTGTGCCAGAAATCCTGTTTTCTTCGTCCGCACCTGCGTTAGTTCGTCGCTCAGCGCTGACAGGCTGATTTGCTTATTCATGCCTCCATTATACCACTTTCTCCCGGTCGCTGACTACTCAACTCTGTGCGGTATTGCCCTAGAAAATTTCGAATCACGTAATAACCATCTTAATATTTTCGCCCACACATATCCCACAAAACAAATTAACAAACCGCAGAACAGCCAACTGACAACAAATTCATTCATAAAAGCGTTCCTTTATTTTATGTTACTGAACTCTGCTTCTACTGCAATAACTCCATCATCAATATATGCCGTAACGTCTGAACTTTCTATTTGACACTATATGGAAATCCGCATTCCGTGATCTCTGCTTTAGCACATTGAGAGCGGCTCGCCCACGCATCTTTCTTATATTTTACTATTAACATATTAGAACTGTCAAGGATTGCCGCGATACGTAAATAGAATTTTTGGATTCTGTGTATCTTCGGTCGCAGGGGCCGCTCTGTTTCGCGCGAGATGCGCGCATTGCAGGCTTCCCCTGCGTGGCGTCAGCGCGCCCGCCGCGCGTCCGCGCAGGCCATGACGTTCCGGGCGAGTGTGCGCGCCTGCGAGAGCCGCCGCGGCTGGCGGTCGATGTCTCCCGGGTCGCCCGCGCACGCGGAGACGCCGTTCAGCTCGCCCGGCACAGCAATCGCGCCCGCCGAGAGCGCGAAGTTCGCGATGATGGCGAGCGTCATCGCCTGTCCGCCGCCCTCGCCGCGTCCGACGGCAAGCGCCCCAACGGGCTTGAGCCGGAAGGGATTGCGGGAGGAAATTCCGTGACAGCGGTCGAAGAGCGCCTTCAGCTGCGAGGTGACGTTGCGGTAATAGACGGGCGATCCGACGAGAAGCGCGTCCGAATCCGCGAGCAGCCCGGCAAATTCTTGCATGTCGTCCCCCGAAAGGGCGCATCCGCCCGCGGTAAGACAAGTCTCGCAGCCGATACAGGGGAGGACGCTCTTCCCGGACAGATAGAAGCACGCGATTTCCCAGCCCGCCTTCGCGCATTCGTCCAGCGCCTCCTCGAGCAGCCTTTCCGTGTTTCCGCCCGCGCGCGGGCTCCCCGATACGGCTAAAATCCTCATCTTTCGTTCTCTCCTTCGTAGAGCGGCGCGAAGCCGAGGCATTTCAGGATTGCATTCATGCCCGCGTTATCGGGCATCGTCCGGCACGTCGCAATGCGACCAGCCGCAAGGATGCGGTTCAGGACGTGCGCCGAAACCGCGCGCCCGTAGCCATTCCCACGCCAGGGCCTTGCGACGCGCACGTCGGAGAGTTCCCAAAGCATGGCGCCGATTTTCTCGATGCCCGCGCGGGCGACCGGTTCGCCGTCCGCGAGCAGGAAAAAATAATCCGCGTCAATTTCTGCAGCCGGCCCCTGCCCGCACAGCGCGAGGTGATGATTGAACAGATCAAGCTCATTCCGTCCGACCGCGCGGATGTCGCGCGCGTCCTCAGGCGCGGGCTTCTCTGCCCAGAAGATCACCTCGACGCCCTGCTTCAAATAAATGTAGGGCGGCTTTTCGTACTTCTCCATGCAGTGCTTCCGCCGGAGCACCTCATAGTCTCTGGGGGACACGACCCGCCCCGCGAGATCGAGCGCCGACCGGACGCCCTCTGAAAGACAGGCGTCGAGGTCCTCGGCGTACGCCGCCATGTTCCACGCGCCCGCGTCGACGAAGCAGGAAAGCTCCGTCAGTCCCGCTTCGAGCGCCAGAACCGCGCGCGAATGCCCGTCGAGCATCAGCCACCTGTCCATGAGCCGCCTGACCGGAATCGGGTCGATCTCGTGCCCCTCGGCGAACCATTCGCGGCACAGCCGAAGCTTTCCCGCACTGACGCAGTGCTGGCTCGGCTGAAGGGATGCGAGCGAGAGAGAAAATGTTTCCCGCGGGGGTGCCTTCCGCCGTCGCTCGACGTATGCCCGGCGCGTGAGCGCGTAGTGGTGCTGAAATTGCCCGATGGGGGAGCGCCACTTCGGGTTGTACTCCTCCGATTCCGTTTTGACGAGCGCGAACCCGTTCTTCTTCCACATCCGCTCGCTCCGGGGGTTGATGTCCTCGCAGAAGCAATGCAGCACGTCCACATGCTCGCCTTCGAACGCGTAATCGATCAGCATGCGGACGAACGCCGAGCCGATGCCCTTGTTCCAATATTCCTTTTCGCCGATGCACATGTCGATTCGCCGGACGTCCATGCCTCCGGGTACATCGCCCGCACGTCCGCGCGGTTCATCGGCTGGAGCCAGCATTCGCCGACGGGCATGCCGTCCGCCTCCACAAGGAAACACATCGCCCCCCGCGACATGCCGCCGTACTTGCGCCGGACGGTATCTTCATCGTACCTGAGGCCGACCGCGCTTTCCGTGTAATACGTTACCTCCGGGTCGGACATCCACCTGTACAGGAGCGGCAAATGGTCGTCCGCGAGCGGGCGCAGAACGATATCGTATGTCCCGCTGTCCCCGTAGAGGGTTATATCGTGGGATTGAATGACAGGCATGCTTCCTCCCATTCCGCGATCAACTGTCTGATCGTCCCCTGTCTCTCTGCGCGTGCCTTACTCGCCGCCCGGAGAGCGACCGTATGCGATCCTTCACCCAGCAGCCACGCTTCGGGCGATCGATCGCCGCCGGAAAACAGCTGGAATGCCGTCGCGCCCATTGTGTAAACGTTCGAAACCTCGTCGATCACGGCACCTTTCTCGAATTCCTCGGGCGACATGAAGCGGGAGGAACCCCACATGCGCCCCATGTCGTTGACGCGCGGGGACTTTGAATAGAAATCGATGTCGCAGATGGTCGTCCTTTTGCGCGCTGCGTCGTAGAGAACGCTCCCATCGTAGAAGTCGATCGCCACCCAGCCCGCTTCCGCGACGAGCGCGTGAAACGCGAGAATATCGCGATAGACGCGCAGCTTGTCCGCGATAGGAAGCGCGAAAAAGCGCGCGCGCGACGCGGGATATTGCTTTCCCATGCAGTCGCCCTCCGCCCAATCGAAGACGAGCGCATAACCGCCGCCGCCCTCCGCCGCCTCGATCAGCCGGACGAGACTTTCGTGCGCGAGCGCCCGGTAGGCGGGCTCGGTCGCCCGCAGCCGCGCGATGGCGTCTGTCGCCGTGCCTTCATACCGCACGGTCGGCGCGCCTGCGAACTTGACGAAGCGCCGTTCGCCGTCCTTTTCCATGCCGAAACAGATGTTCCCCGAGTCCTGATCGTCGAAAACCGTGAAAACGCGGCCATAGCGGGCCAGAAAGTCGAAATCGAAAGGAGACTTGAGCCGAAAGGGAATGCCATCGATTCTCTGAATGGAAAAGTCCTCCGTGTACCAGGTCGGCACGACGCGCGTCATGCCGTCGTACCACGCAAGCACCTCGCGCGCCTGGTTCAGCATGACGTCGATTTCGTTCTGCCCAAAGGGGATCGCCCACGGGACGGAGGAGAGCGTGTTGGAGGATATGTAGAGGGCGAGCAGCCGCCAGAACGTTTCCGGCGGTTTTTCGCCGAAGTAGCCATAGACCATGCCGCTTGCGAACAGAGGGCTCTTTTGCGCGCACCAGACGATGCGGTTGAACTCCTCCCATGGGTCGCCGTAATCGTCGCGATCGAAGTCGATGACGACGAGTTCCCCGTTTGACATCATCATGTTGCCGATGTGATAGTCTCCGTGCTGGTAGATCTGCGGGCGGTCCGCGAGCAGGCCGCGGTGCTCCTCGATGTATGCGATCATCCGCTCCGCCCCGTCGTATTTGATCGGGCAGGCGCGATAGCCCGCGATCTTCCGGTCGATCTTGCGGTTCATTCTGGTTTCCCATGGCTCCTGCGAATCCGGTGCGGGGATTTGGTGAATCGTTCGGAGGATTTCCCCCGCGCGCAGGCCGAACGAGTACTGCTTCGCCTCGGAAAGGTTCGGGATCGCTTCCTCCGCATCCACGCCGTCGACCCACGTCAGAACGGTATATGCGCCCTCATCCGAGACGCCGAACTCCACAGGCGCGCACATCGGGATGCCGAGCGCCGCAACCTTTTTCATCATCTCGAACTGCGCCCGCTTGCGCGCGGTCTGCTCGACCGGCGAGACGCGCAAAAGGTACGGCGTTCCCGCCTCGTCGATGATCTGATACTTCCTGTCGGCCGACCAGCCTTTTTCGATGGGAATTCTTTCGCGAATGGAAATCATGGATGCCTCCCGCGCGGTGATGCTTCATTTTAGCACGTTCTCTGCGCGGGGGCAATCAGAACAACTGAAAACAATACCACGCGTAGATGGCGAGCAGAAGCGCGCCCTGCAGCCGCATGGTTCTTCCCCGGATGAGCGTCGGAAGTGTGAGAAGGAGCATCGGTACGATCAGCGAGCGGACGTCGTTTGGAAGTGCCGCGCCCGGCGTGGAGATTGGATAGATGACGGCCGACAGGCCGAGCACGAGCGTCAGATTGAAAAAGTTCGCGCCGATGATGTTTCCAAGCGAGATCGCTCCGTGCCCCCGCGCGATCGCCACCACCGCCGTCGCGAGCTCGGGGAGGGAGGTGCCAAGCGCGATGAACGTAAGCGCGATGATCCGCTCGGGGACGCGCAGCGCCTGCGCGATGATAATCCCGTTCGCGATCAGAAGCCTCGAACCGACGAAGATGAGCGTCACGCCGAGCGCCAGAAGCAATGCGTTTTTGAGTGCCGGGCCACGAGGTTCTGCCATCCCTTCCTCCCGCGCGGACGAGGCGCGCCAGGCTCGGTATGAGGTCGACAGGAGGTATGCGGCAAAGAGCGCGAGCAGAACCAGACCGGCCCAGCGTGCGATCTCGCCGAGCTGCACGAAGATGAGCGCGAAGAGCGCGGCTGCCGCGAAGAAGAACGAGGTGCTAAGCGCGATCTCGGCGCGGACGACGCGTCCGGGCCTGAAAAGGAGAAGGATGCCCGCAATGAGGCCCGTATTGCAGATCACGGACCCTACCGCGTTTCCGTACGCGATGTCGGAGATGCTGTTCGCGGCCGCAAGTGCGGAGACCGTCACCTCCGGAAGCGTCGTTCCGATAGAGACGACGGTTGCGCCAATGAGGATCTCGGAAATGCCGAATCTGCGGGCAAAGTATGCAGCCTGATCGACAAACAGGTCGCCTCCCTTCCACAAGAACGCGAGGCCGACGAGAAACAGGAGAACGACGACAAACATGCGGCACCTCCGTCTTTCCATACTCCCTTCAGGGTATGCAGAAACCGCTCCGCGTATTTGGGACAGGACTGCTCCTTGCCATCTTTCCCGCATTGCGGTATACTTGTTTCAGTCAATTTGGGGGAACGGCGAGGGAGGTTCATATGGGAACGGATAAAAGAAAGAAGCTGATCGAGGACGGCAAGGCGTATCTCGGCATTGAGCTGGGCTCGACGCGCATCAAGGCTGTTCTGATCGGGCCGGACTGTGCGCCCATCGCCTCTGGTGGGCACGACTGGGAGAACAGGCTGGAAAACGGCGTCTGGACGTACTCGATGGACGACGTGTGGACCGGCCTTCGCGACTGCTATCAGAAACTTAAGGCGGACGCATACGAGAAGACGGGCGCGCGGCTCACGCGCCTCGCTGCCATGGGAGTTTCCGGCATGATGCACGGGTACCTTCCCTTCGACCGGGACGGAAACCAGCTGGCCGCGTTTCGCACCTGGCGCAACACCATGACCGGCGAAGCGGCGGAGAAGCTGACAAAGGAATTCGGCTTCAACATCCCGCAAAGGTGGAGCGTCGCGCATCTTTATCAGGCGATGCTGAAAGGCGAGGCGCACGTGAAAGACGTCGCCCAGCTCACCACCCTCGCGGGCTACGTGCACTTCAAGCTCACGGGCGAGACTGTGATGGGCGTCGGCGAGGCGTCCGGCATGTTCCCGATCGGCGCGGACGGGGACTACGACGCGGGGATGCTTGGGAAGTTCGACGCGATCTCCGGGGAGATGAGCTATTCGTGGAAGCTCCGCAATCTGCTCCCGCGCGTCCTGGCGGCGGGCGAGTATGCGGGTATCATGACGCGGGAAGGCGCGCTGCGCCTCGATCCCACGGGCGAGCTCGAGCCCGGCTTCCCGCTCTGTCCCCCGGAGGGCGACGCGGGTACGGGTATGGTCGCGACGAACGCGGTCGCGCCGCGCACGGGCAACGTATCGGCGGGCACGTCGATCTTCGCGATGATCGTACTCGAAAAGGCGCTCTCGAAGGTCTATCCCGAGATCGACATCGTGACCACGCCCTCCGGCGCGCCGGTCGCCATGGTTCACTGCAACAACTGCACCTCGGACATCGACGCGTGGATTTCCGTGCTGCGGGAGTATGTCGCAGTCCTCGGGATGGACGCGGCCAAACCCAGGCTCTACGACGCGCTCTACAACGCGGCGCTCGCGGGCGACGCGGACTGCGGCGGTCTTCTGTCCTACAATTTCTTCTCTGGGGAGCACATCCTCGGCTTCGAGGAGGGAAGGCCGCTCCTCGCCCGCATGCCGGAGGGCAGGTTCACCCTTTCGAACTTTGCGCGCGCGCTGGTGTTCGCGGCGCTCGGCACGCTCAAGAGCGGCATGAACATCCTCGCGGGCGAGAACGTCGCGATCGACAAAATTTGCGGCCATGGAGGTTTTTTCAAGACGAAAGGCGTAGGCCAGCGGATGCTCTCGGCGGCGCTCGAGGCCCCGGTGTCCGTCATGGAGACGGCGGGGGAGGGCGGCGCATGGGGCATCGCGGTACTTGCGGCATATTTGCTGGAAAAGGTGACCGGCGAGACGCTGGGCGGCTTTCTCGAGTCCCGCGTGTTTTCCGGCAGCACGGGGGCGCGCATGGAACCCGATCCGGGGGACGTCGCGGGCTTTAAGGCGTTCCACGCGCGGTTTGAAAAGGGCCGCGCAATCGAGCGGGCGGCCATCGAGGCGCTTCGGTAAAAAAGAAAAGAAGGGCGGCGCGCGGAATTTCCGCGCGCCGCTTTTATCCGTCATCGCTCTGAAACATACCCGGCCTTTTCAACGAGTTCCATTCCCTGGTCGGAAGTCATCCAATCGAGGAAAATCGAGACGTTTGGGTTTTCCTCGCCCCTGCGCGTGACGGCGTAGAGTTGTGTGATGATAGGATATTCCCCGGAGCGGATGTTTTCGACCGTGGGGGGAACCCCGTCGACGGCGAGCAGCGTCACGTCGGAATGCATGAGATCCGTCACGTAAAAACGGAACGAATAGCCGATGGCATTCTCTGCGTTCTTGTATTCAACGCGGATTACCATCTCGTCCATCGGGTCATCGATCGATTCCGCAGGTGCCTCCATCAGTTCGTGCCCTCCATGAGCGACTCGAGCGCGGTCTGGCTGCCGCTGTTCTCCGGGCGCTGGTAGGCGACGATCTCGCCACGGCCTTCGACGCCGAGTTCGTTCCACTGAGTAATCCTGCCGGAGTAGATGCCCCGGATCTCGTCAAGGCTGATCGTGGTCAGCTCGAGGAGGACGTCGACACGTCAGGGTACGACGCGGTCTTTGTCGGAACGCCCAACTGGTGGAGCACCGTTGCCCCGCCCGTCGCGACCTTCCTGTCGCGCCATTCGTTACGCGGCATGCGCGTGTTTCCCTTCCTGACGCACGGCGGCGGGGGAGAGGCGCGCATTGCCCGGGACGTGAAGGCGCTCTGCCCGGGCGCGGACGTCTCCGAGCCGCTTGCGATCTATGGCGGAGAGAGCGGGATCGACGCGAAGGTCGAAGCCTGGCTGCGGGCGGTCCGCTTTGCCGAACAAGGCACCGAGTGATGAGGGCGCGGAAACGATTTTACGGCTGGAGCGTCGCCGCGACGGGCGATTCTTTCGCGGCGAAGCTCTTTCACTTTTGTATGCTCGCGGCGATATACGCGCGTTCTTCAACGGTTTGGGCTTTCTGACCGTCGACCGGTCCGGCGAGCCTCGGCCTTTGCTCCATGATCGCCGCCTTCGGCGCGCTCCCCGCGATGGGCGCGGTTTTTGATCTGACGGGCAGCGATCCTCCCGCCTGTTGCGCACTCTACGACTTCTCCGTTGTGAGATCAGTCTCCCGGATCGACGTCTAGCTCGCCCACAGGCGCGCCGCTTGATCCGTCATCCATTTGTTGGTATAATGCCGATGAAGGGGATGAAAGAATGAAAAACATCAGCGGCGTATATGGGCTGATCCTTCTGTTGGGTGCGCTCTCGCTCGCCTCCCGCGCGCTGCGCCGCCGGATTTGGCGGATGTGCGGCTGGGCACCGCGCACGAGGAGGATCTCCGTCCGCCGTCGGCGTTTCTTTTGGATTTCGCTCGGTAACTCGCTGTTGGAACTCGCCGCGATCGACCTCGCTCTCCTAGGCCTTTTCGTCGCCGAGCTGCTGACGGGGGAGATGGTGGGATGGCGCTTCTGGGCTGCGGTCACCCTGTTGACCGGTTTGATGAGTACGCTTGCATTCGCCATGTGGCGGGCCGCGCCCCAGCCGCCCTTTGGGCTCTTCGCACGGCATGGGATCGATATCGACGTTCTGCTCGCGGATGCGCACATGGCGAAGACGGCGGACGGCACATGGCTCTATGTGGACAAGGACTGGTATGTCGCCATCCGCCCGGGCGTCGCCTGCGCGCTCTACGCCCCGCTGATTAACCCCTTGTGCCCATTTCAGAGCGTCTACCGTCACGGGCTACGGACGGTCTATTCGTATTGCACGCTTCTCTATGTCGCGCGGGACGGCGCCGAGGTCCGCACGCGCTTCGCGGACGTGAACGGCCAACTGAACAGGTGGCTCAAGATTCACGGGTTCCAATTGTGCTAAAGTGAAAACGCCTCCATGATCCGCCGCGCGGCCTCCTCCGGGGACATGTCCGTGTTGTGGATCCGGATGTAATTCGGGTAATCCACTTCACCCGGCAGGGAGTTCATTCGGTATTTCGCCTCCGTGGCGCGGAAGTTCTTTTCCGACCATGGAAGGTCGCGCTTCGTGGGCTTGTTCGCGAGCCTGTTTTCGGTCGTATTGCGATGAATCCGAACGTCGAAATCCGCCTCGAGTTCCACATAATAAAGCTCCGCGCCGCGCTCCACAAACGGCGCGCACATTTTTTCGAGATAGATTCTGTCCTCCGGCTGGTCGAACGCCCAGACGTAGGTAAAGATCATGCCGGGCAGGTCGCTTTTGGCGACCGCCTCGAAGATCTCCCGCCGGAACAGGTGCACGAGCCGCCGGCCTTCCTCGGTTCCATAGCTGAAGAAGTTCGCGACCAGATCGATTGTCATATGGTTGTGAAACAGCCTGAGCCCCGTCCGTTTCGCGAGTTCCTGTCCCACGGTCATCTTGCCCACCGCCAGCGGGCCGAAGATCACGACAAGCTTCATATAACCTCCTCGTCGAGCGCTCTTGTTTAAGGCTCTCCCGCACAAATTCTGCACGCGCGGACGGAAGCATTTCCACCATCTCACACCCGCAGAATTCTTGACGTAGCGCTGCTACGCCGGCGAATTCTGCATGCGCAATCTGACAAAAATTATCTCGTCGGCACGCGCAAGCTCTGCGCGGGATAGCCTTAACGCGGCGCTCGTTCCGCAAGCGCGTCGTTGTGCGCGCGGAGGATCCGAACCGACGCGCGGAACGCCTCGGATTCCTCGTCCGTCAGGTGGTACTCGACCAGCTCCTTGACGCCCGCGCTATTCAAGACCGCCGGGACGCCGACGAACACGTCCCGCTCGCCGTACTCACCGGAGAGCATGGCAGAGACGGGGATGACCTTGTTCTCGTCGCGCAAGACCGCCTTCACGATCTGGACGGTTGTGGCCGCGATACCGAATGTGGTTGCGCCCTTCGCCTGCATGATGCGGTAGGCGATCATCTTCGTGTTCTCCGCGATGGAATCGATGTTGACCGCGCTCAGCCTGTCCGCGTTGTCGCGCACGATGTGCAGAAACTTCTTGCCGCCGACCGTCACCTGGCTCCAGGGGATGAACTGCGAGTCCCCGTGCTCGCCCATGCACACGGCGTTCACGCTCTGCGGGTCGACATGCATGACCTCCGCGAGGTAGTACCGAAGCCGCGCGGAGTCGAGCGCGGTGCCGGTGCCGATCACCTTTCCGGCGGGGAGGCCGGAGAGGCGGTGCGCATGGCAGGCCATGACGTCCACGGGGTTTGTGATGACGACGAGGATGCCGCTAAAACCGCTTTTCATGATGGCGGGGACCACGCTTTCGAGGATGCCCGCCGCTTTCTCCGTCATGTCGAGCCGCGTTTGGCCCTTGACGTATGGCGTTGCCGCCGCGATCACGACGATGTCCGCATCCCTACAAGCCTCGTAATCGCCGTCGGTCACGCTCATCTTGACCCCGCTGTAGCCAAGGGAGTGCTGCAGATCCGTCGCCTCCGCCCAGGCCTTTTCGCGGTTGATGTCGATGAGCACGAGATCGTCGCACACGTTGCCCATCACAAGGTTGAACGCCACGGATGCCCCGACTGCGCCTGCGCCGACGATGACCACTTTTGTCCTGCTGATCGCCACTGAATCACCCTTTTTTTCTCATTGTACATGGAAATCCGCGATGCGGCAACCATGATTCGCACTTTTCTTCGAGGGGGGGCCTTGTAAAATCGAGTCAATGAGCTATAATACAGATTGTTGACCGACGTGGTCAACAGGAGGACGCATGAATCCGAAGTTTCTGGAACTGCCGGAAGAGAAGCGGGAGAGGATCGTCAACGCTGGCTTCCACGTCTTCGGGCAAAACGATTACAGGCACGCCTCTACCGAGGAGATCGCATCGCGGGCAGAGATCTCGAAGGGTCTCTTGTTCTTCTACTTTCAGAACAAGCGCGCGCTCTACGCATACCTCTTCGAGCAGGCTGTGGCGCGCGTAAAGGAGCACGTCCTGGACGAGGAGATCTACGCAATCACAGATTTTTTCGACTACTGCCGGTATGTCGCGAAGCGCAAGTGCGAGCTGCTCGCGCGAAATCCGCGCATCATGGACTTCATCATGCGCGCCTGGAATGCCAAGGACGAGATCATTTCGGAAGACATCGGGCGACGGATGCGGGAACAGATGGCGGAGATCGCCCGGAACCACTTCCGAAACGTCGACTTCTCGAAGTTTCGCGAGGACGTGGACTTCAAGGTCGTCTACCGGATGCTCGTCTGGATGGTGGAGGGGTATATCGTCGAACAGGGCCGGACGGGGCAGACCGTCACCCTCGACGAGATGATGGCCCAGTATCTTGAAATCGCAGCCTATCTCAGGAGAATGTCGTATAAGGAGGAGTATCTCAAATGAGCGCGGTCATCGAGACGAGGAACCTCACCAAGTACTACGGAAAGGCACGCGGCATCATCGACGTGAACCTGACGGTCGAGGAAGGGGAGATTTTCGGCTTCATCGGCCCGAATGGCGCGGGCAAATCTACAACGATCCGGACGCTCCTGGCCCTGATCTACAAGACGAGCGGCGAAGCGCGCATCTTCGGACTCGACTGCGAGAAGGATCGGGAAAAGATCCTCATGGACGTAGGCTATCTGCCCGGCGAGGTGTTCTACTACGACAACATGAGGGCGAGGGATCTTCTGAACTACTCGGCGAGCTTCTACAGGAAGGACTGCTCGAAGCGCATCGGAGAGTTGGCGGAGCTTCTCCAGCTAGACCTGAGCCGCAAGATCGAGGACATGAGCCTGGGCAACAAAAAGAAGGTCGGCATCGTGCAGGGACTTCTCCATTCCCCGCGGCTCATCATCCTCGACGAGCCGACGAGCGGCCTCGACCCCCTCATGCAGAGGACGTTCTTCGATCTCATCCGGGAGGAGAACAGGCGGGGCGCGACGGTGCTCTTCTCCTCGCACATCCTGAGCGAGATCCAGCGCATCGCAGGCCGCGTCGCCATCATCAAGGAAGGGAAAATCATCGCCGTGCAGCGCATCGACGAACTGCGTGCGAACGCATACAAGGACGTGCGCTTCTCGCTGCGGCAGGGCGCCCTTCCGAAGGATTTCTCCATTCCGGGCGCGCAGAGCGTCGAAGTGCAGAACGGCGGCGCGCGCTTCCTCTATAAAGGGGATATCAATTTGCTCCTTTCCGCGCTCGGAAGGTATCCGCTATTGAACGTGGACATCACAGAGCCGACGCTCGAGGAGATCTTCATGCACTATTATCAGGACGAGGGGGAGGGCAAATGAACATCCTCAGGTTTGAACTGAAATCGCTTTTCAGGTCGTTCCTCGTCTGGACGGCGAGCCTGATCTCGCTCTATCTCATTCTCATGCTGGGCTTTTACGGCATGTTCATGGAGGGAAAGGATGCGGTCATAGCGGCGCTCGAGAGCCTGCCGAAGTATTTCGCGCTGATGTTCGGTTTGCAGCTCGACGCCATCTTCACATTCGGCGGCTTCTTCCAGTTCGTGTTTACCTACATCGGGGTCGTCGGCGCGATCATGGCGGCAGCCGTCTCGCTTCACGCGTTTGCGCGGGAGAAGCGGCTCAAGTGCGTGGACTTCATCCTGACAAAGCCCGTGAGGCGAGAGAAGATTTTCCTTATGAAGCTTCTTTCCTGCCTCATCGTCCTCGGCGCGGCGAACGCGCTGTTCCTGGGTGCATGCGCGGTCTCGTGGCACGCGAAGGGGGCGGAGGGTTCTCTCGGGAGACTCCTATACTCGTCATTGTCGCTGCTGTTTACGCAGCTCGTCTTTCTCGGGATCGGCGCGCTCCTCTCGATGGTTCTCAAGAAGGTGCGGACCGTCTCCGGCGTCGCGACGGCGATCGGTCTCGCGGGCTTTCTCATGATGGCGCTGACCTCTCTTTTGAAGGAGGAGTACCTGCGCTACCTCTCGCCGCTCAACTATTACAGTCCCGGCGCGGTGTTCCTGACGGGAAGTTTCGACGCGAAGCTTGCGTGGACGGGCGCTCTGGTCGCGGTCGTCGCGACTGCGTTGGCGTTCGTGCTTTTCATCCGGCGCGACGCGCACGCTTCATGATACACTTTTCCAATCTTTTCGTGAAAGGAAAGTTCCGATGAATATTTTCTGGCGCGAGTTGCGCGCGGGGCGCAAGGCGTTCCTCTTCTGGATGATCGGTATGTTCCTTCTGTGCTTCGCAGGCATCGTGAAGTATGAGAGCTATTCCGTGGGCGGCGGCATGGAGGAACTGCTCGCGGCCTTCCCGCGTGTGGTGCTCGCCGTGATGGGCATCGCGGGCGTCGACATGAATACGCTGGCCGGCTATACGGCGCTCCTGTTCTACTACGTGCTCGTCTGCGCCGTCGTCTACGCGGTGATTCTGGGCGCTGGGGCCATCTCCCGTGAATCCATCGACAAGACGCACGAGTTTCTCTTTACAAAGCCGCGCTCCCGCACGCACATCCTTGCCTCCAAGCTCGCGGCGGCATGCGTCACGATTGTCCTTTTCTGCCTCATGAGCGCGGTGTTCGCCTATGCTGCGGTCGCGACGCTTGGCAGCGGGGAGAGCGTGATCGGCGTGATCGCGGCCTGCACGCTCGCGGTTCTGCTCATCGGGATTTTGTTCGTCGCGCTCGCAGCCTTCCTTGCGACCCTCGTTCAAAAGCCGGAGAAGGGTTCGCTCTACGGGAACCTCGCTTTCCTCGCCGCGTTCGTGCTCGGCGTTGTCTACAACATGCTGGAAAATCCGGGCGCGCTCCGGCTCTTTTCACCGTTCAACTATTTTACCTCCGCGGATCTCGCCGCGGCGCGCGTCAGTCCCCTCTTCGCGCTTCTTGCCCTCGCGCTGACAGCCTTTCTCCTGTTCGGCGCGCTCCGGCGATTTGAGCGGCGCGACCTCGTTTAAATCCTTTGCCGGGCGGCGCGGAAGCGCCGCCTGCGCCATTTTCGCAGGTACGTCCCCATCTTTCGCATGATCTTTCATGGACAGAAACCGTACCTTCCCTTACAATCATACCAACAAGATGGGTATGTAAAAGGAGGAGAAAACATGACTGCTCAATCGAAGCTGGCGATCGGCGGCATGGGCGAGTTTCTGTACGGCACGGCTCCACGCCCGATCACGCTCAGGAACGGAATGGTGATCGGTGGGGGGCAGGTATACCCCGAGCTCAACTTCACGCTTCCGCCGATGACCATCGAGGAGGGCACATATCCGAAGGTGAAGGAGCATTACCGCCAGATGGCGACGAACGCGCTGACGCGCGCGGTCGAGTTGCAGGCGCAGGGCGTGGTGGTGGAGATCGAGCTTCTGCCGCCGATGACGGTCAACGCAAAGTGGGGAATCGAGATCACGAAGATCGTGCGCGACATCATGTGCGACTTCGAGGCGAACAAGGGCCTCAAGAGCGCCATGCGGCTCACGCCCAACGACACGCGCGAGTTCATCCGCCCGCCCGTGATGCGCTCGGGCATGTACCTTGACAACATGATGGCGGTGTTCGAAGGCGCGGCGAAGGCGGGCGCGGACTTCCTGTCCATCGAATCGACCGGCGGCAAGGAGATCCATGACGAGGCCCTCGTCAACGCGGATCTGAGGCAGGCGATCTTCGCGCTCGGCGTTCTGGGTGCGCGGGACATGGAGTTTCTTTGGAAGAGGATCGTGAAAATCGCAGACGAAAACGGTTCGATCGCGGCGGGGGACTCGGCCTGCGGCTTCGCGAACACCGCCATGGTGCTGGCCGAAAAGAACATGATCTCGCCCGTGTTCGCAGCCGTGATCCGCGCGGCGTCCGTAGGCCGCGCGCTCGTCGCCTTCGACGTCGGCGCGAAGGGTCCGAGCAAGGACTGCGCCTACGAGGGTCCGTTCCTCAAGGCCATCGCGGGCGTGCCCATCGCCATGGAGGGCAAGTCCGCCGCGTGCGCGCACCTTTCCTCCGTTGGGAACGTCGCGGCGTGCGTCGCGGACATGTGGAGCAACGAGTCGGTGCAGAACGTGCGGCTCCTGTCGGACATGGCCCCGACGGTGTCCATGGAGCAGCTCATCTATGATTGCAGGCTCTTCAACGCCGCCATCGAGGACGGCGGGGCGAGTCGGATGCAGAAGTGGCTCGCGGACTCGGACAGCCGTCTCTCGCCGCAGGCGCATGTGCTGCGCCCCGACGCCGTCCTGCGGATGAGCGAGGAGATCGCAAAGCACGAAGACCCCTACCTCCGCACGCTCGCGGGCGCGCGCGCCGCCGTCGCGGAACTGAAGGCCGCGCAGGAGAAGCGTACCCTCAACATCTGGCCGCGCGATGCGCGCTGGATCGGCGTGATCGAATCTCAGCTCGACGAGATGCCGGACAGCGCGGAGGAGCTCATCGAGGAGATGATTCCGGAGCTTGAAGGGAAATTCCTGCCGGGCGAGTACGGCCTGTAAATGGACAATCGGCAGGCGCGCCGCGCGGAGAGGGCTCTCGAAGCCCGGCCCGCGCGGCGCGCTTGCGTGTGGGAAAGTGCTCGGCCAGCTCTCTGATTACACCGACGAGGTCGTGCAGATTCCGAGCGAAAAACTGCCGCGACGAAATCCGAGGGACCTCATTCCGGAATTTTCTCCGCGCACCCGGCATCAGCGGATGATGCGCGCCGCGGCCGCGTGCGCCTCGCGCTCGAGCGATTCCATTTCGGCAAGGAGCTTTGCCTGTTCGTGGCGCATCTCGCGCGTCCAGAACGCCCGGCAGTGTTCGCCTGCGAGCGACTCGCCGCTGTCGAGCATGCGACGGATCGCGCCTGCCCGCGCCGCGATTTCGCCAAACAGGCCCGAGAGTGCGCTCTCACCGGCACGAGCGAGGTAGTCGCGGGCGGTGCGCCGGGCGTCGTCGAGCGCAAGCGCGCAGAACTGATCCACCGAGAAGCGGCGCGCGAACGCCTCGTCGTCGCAGGAATCGTAGAACGCGTCGTCTAGGAGGTCGTTCCCCCAGACCTCGTATGCCTTGAAGCCCATGAAGTACCCGCCCTCACGCTCCCGCGCGGCGCAATCGACAAAGACGCGCAATGAGTTCATGAGGTTCTCCTCCGGCGGGGGCGGATTGCGCTTTCCCGTGAAATAGCACAGCAGGAACGGCCAGTTGTCCACCTGAAGCGTCTCGTCCGGCCCCAGCCACTCCCGCCGGAAGAGGGGGTGCCCCGCGCGGAAGGCGGGATCGTTCTCGATGGTCGGGCGGTCGTACTTCGTGCGGCAGAAGAGCACCTCGCCCTCGGCGCGGTAGCCGCAGATGATGCCCCACTCGGGCGCGACGCGCAGGTTAATCCCGAGAACCGGCATGCCGCTTCTGATCTCGCGCAGGATGCGCGCGCGGTGGCTCGCCCGCTCCTGTTTTTCGACGCGGCCGTGCATCTCAGGCCCATAGCCGAACGCGGCGTAGCCGGGCGTCGCGTAGTCGTAGGCGACGAGCCCGTCCACGGACGAGTAATCCCAGCCGGGCGAACAGAAAGCCAGCCGGAAGCACGCGCCGGAGACGCCCATAACCTCCGTATAGTCCGTCTCCGCGCCCATAGCCCGAAGCGCGCAGGTCAGCGCCGCCGCCCAGGAGCATTCCATGCCCGTGCCGAAGGGCGGCATGCGCGGCACGCGCGGGAGGAAGCGCTCGCCCGTCCGCTCCCGCCGGACGAGCTTCGTTCTTGCCTCGTCGTACGCGAGGCTCTCGCCCTCCGCGCAGGTGGCGAGGAAGACGCCGTCCGCGTTTTCGTAGGCCAGCGTTAGATACTCGGTCCCGTCGTTGGCGGGGTCGCTTGGAAAGACCTCGTGGTCGGCGCGGTACGCATCCCAGCGGAAGGGCTTGTAATGTTCCATCCTTTGCATCACGTCGCAGTGGTGCTTTTTCGTGCCGTAGACGCCCGCGACGATCCGCATGCCTTCCGAAAGTGGTTCCGGCCGATCGCAGGACAAGAGGCTCACCTCTGCGCGCTCCGGATACGCGCGCAGGCAGACGCCGGATTTCGTCTGGTATCTGACCGTCAGAAGCGACGCGCGCTCGCCCTCCGCTACTCCGAGCTGCGCCGCATTCGCGGCGACATGCAGTTCCCCGTCCTCGACGAGCCTTCTAAGCCTGCCTGTCACGTTCACGCTCCCGATGCCGTCCCCGAACCGCGCCTCGAGGATCGAGAGCGCGCCCTCGGAGAACAGGGAATCGATACTCACGTCAAAGAGCGTAGCGAGCGCGGGCAGAAGCGCCGTCTCCGGGAGCGACTTCCCGTTCTCCCACTTGGAGACCGCCTGCGCGGAGACGAACAGCCTGTCCGCCAGCTCCTCCTGCGTCATGCCCGCCTCCCGGCGCAAGAGCGCGATGTTCTGGCCCACATATCTTTCATCCATCCGGAATCCCCCTTCCATGAGACAAGTATACCGCAAGCGCGCCGCGCGGGGAAGGCTGCTTTGATTGCGCGGAAAGGCGATCCGCCCAACCGCAGGTTGAAAAGCGGATCGCCCACGCATCTTTTCAGGGATGCCAACTTCAGCCCGCGCCGACGCCGGTCATTTGACCGAAGGAGTCTCATTTCATCCCCGCGTCAAAGGGCGGAGTCCTTAGGGAGCCGTTCCAGGCCCGAGCCGTCCTTGCGCGGATTGCCGTACCGAATGCGGTACGCCATGTTCATTCCTACCCCCGCCGCCATGTGCGCGGGCTCAGAAGCACCAGCACCGGGATCACCTCAAGTCGCCCCATGATCATGCCGACGCTCAACGCGAGCTTGGTTGCCGGGCTCATGCTCGCGTAATTCCCGAGCGGACCGACCACCTCGAGCCCCGGACCGATGTTGTTGAACGTCGCGGCGACCGCGCTGAACGCCGTCAGAAAGGAGGGCGCGGAGAGCGACGTGATGAGCATCAGAAGCACGAAGACGGCGATGTATGCGGTCAGATAGAAGCTCGACTGCCTGACCAGGCTGTCCGAGAGCGGCTTTCCCTCGAACGTGAGGGGCACCCGCCGATTCGGGCTCACATTTCTGCGGATCTCCAGGAAGGCGGACTTCAGATAGATTGCGATCCTGCTCACCTTCAGGCCGCCTGCGGTCGATCCCGCCATGGCGCCCACGAACATCAGAAGCAGCAGGAGGACCTTGCTGAACACGGGCCAAAGGTCGAAGTTGGCGGTCGAGTATCCCGTGGTCGTGATGATCGATGACACAGTGAAGAACACGTCGCGGACGAGCCGCGGAAACGAGTCGTATAGTCCGCGCACATCAATCGCGATGGCGACGACGGCTGCAAGGATGATCGCAAGGTACCAGCGCAATTCTTCGCTCCGGAAAGCTGCCCTTGCCTTGTGAAACAGGAGCGCATAGTAGAGGTTGAAGTTCACGCCGAAGAGGATCATTGCCACGCCGAGCACATAGTCGACATACGTGCTGTCATAGTACGCGACGGAACTCGACATGATGCCGAACCCGCCCGTGCCCGCCGCGCCGAACGCGTGGATGAAGCTGTCAAAAAGCGGCATGCCGCCCAGAAACAGCAGGACGACGAGGACCGAAGTCATGGTGAGGTAGATGACGTATAGGATGCGCGCGGTGCTCCCGAGCTTGGAGCGCACCTTTCCGAAGATCGGTCCCGGCGCCTCCGCGCGCATAATGAAAATGTCGTCTGACTCGATCTTCGGCATGACCGCCATCGTGAAGATGAGGATGCCCATGCCACCGATCAGGTGCGTGAACGACCGCCACCACAAGAGGGAGTGGGGGAGCGCCTCGACGTCGTCCAGGATGCTCGCGCCCGTCGTCGTAAACCCGCTCGCCGTTTCGAAAAACGCGTCGACCGGGCTTTCGATGAAGCCGCTCAGGAGGAAGGGCAGCCCACCGAAAAACGACATGGAGAACCAGGTGAGTGCGACGATGACAAAGCCCTCGCGCGCGTAATACTCGTGTCTGACCGGTTTTTTTCGGCTCAGGCACACCCCGACGCCGCCCGTCGACGCGATCGTCGCCAAAAAGGGCCAAATCCCCTGTGCGCCTTCTCCATAGATGAGCGCGACGATGAGGGAAGGGGACATGAGCGCGGCTGATACGATCAGGTTGCGGCCGACGGAATATCGGACCATCTTGTGATTCATTTGTGGCTACCTTTCATCGAGCAGGTCATCGAGATCCTGGAACCCGTGATGGATGGTCGCGACGATCACGTCGTCCCCGAGCAAGAGCTTGTTGACGCCGCCGGGGAAGATCAGTTTGTCGCCGCGCATGATGCAGACGACGAGCGAGCCCGGTTTGATCGCGAGCTCGGACAAAAGCGTCCCGCTCGCTCTGCACGTACCGCCCACGGCGAACTGGAGGATCTCCACCCGGTCGTCTGCAAGCCGGTAGAGCGCCGAAATGTTCGATCCCTGCGCGTTGTCCCGCGAACGGATGAAGCGCACGATGCGGTCCGCGATCAGCCGGTGGGGCGTGATGACCGCCTGCAGCCCCGATTTGTCGAGCAGTTTCAGAAGGTCGGTCCGGTTGACCTTCGTGATCGTCTTTTTCACTCCGCAGCGCGCGGCGAAAATGGACGTCAGTATGTTTTCCTCGTCGATGCCCGTGAGCGCGATCAGTGCGTCGTACGCGGTCAGGTGCTCCTCGTTGAGCATGGCCTGCCGCGTGCCGTCGCCGAGGATGATTTCCGCCGTCGGGTACTTGAAGGCAAGCCGGTCGGCGATCTCGGGGTTGATCTCGATGACCTTGACGCGCATGCGCATCTGCAAAAGTCGGTTCACGAGGTAGTCTGTCACCCGCCCGCCGCCTACGATCAGCGCGGAGGCGATGTTCTTCCTATCCGGCTGACTCATGTCGCAGAAGGTGCGGACGTGCTCGGTCGTCCCCGTCACCATGACGAGGTCTCCCGCCATGAGGCGCGTCTCTCCGTCTGGGATGATGACCTCTTCGCCGCGCTTGACGACGCATACGATCACGCGGCCGAACCGTTCCCGGAAGCTCTTCAACTGCATCCCGACCATCGGCGCATTTTCCGGCAGGGGCACCTCGACCAGATTCACCCGCCCGTGCGCGAACGATTCGACGCCCAGCGCGTTCGGGAACAGGAGTATCTGGGAGACGGCCTTCGCGGCCTCGAGCTCGGGGTTGATGATGAGCGTGATTCCCAGGCTCTCGCGCAAAAAATCCACCTGCGCGGAATACTCCGGGTTGCGCACGCGCGCAATGACGGATTTTGCGCCCAGCTTCTTCGCGGTGATCGCCGCGATCATGTTCGTCTCATCCGAGCCCATGACGGCGATAAACGCGTCGGCCCGGTCGACGCCCGCCTCCGCGAGGATGTCGTAGGTTGCGCCGTTCCCCACGATGCCGCGAATGTCGTATGCGTTGATGCACTGGTCGAGTTTCGATTCGATCAGCTCGATTAGCAGTACGTCATGGTTTTCCTTCGCCAGGTCGCTCGAGAGTGCGGTGCCGACCTTCCCTGCGCCGGCGATGACGATGTTCATGTGTTCCCTCCATGCATAGCTATGTCGACAGTATAGTACACAACCATGTTAATTTCAACGCGTTCCGTCAATGCGTTATTCTGAAAATTCGGAAAAACGTATTGACGGAATGAATATCGCGCGGTATTATGGAAATACGGAAAAACGAAAAGGAGGTTAAACGATGGAACGCGACTATGGGCGGGAGATCGACGAACTCAGGCGGGAGATCGAGGATATGAAGGGAGCGCGTGCGAGGGGAAGGACGGAGCGAATCTGGCTTCCGGAGCCGCCCGATCCCGGCGTGAACATCCATCCGATGAAGCATGCTCATCCGGACGCGCGGCTGAGCGGGCTGATGGAGGAACTGTGCAGGAAGGCGGAGGAGGACAAGGAGACGGGCGCGGTGACCTATCTGGGCGTGTTCGCCTCCGGCGGTCGGCAGTCGAGCTGGATCCGCAACGAGGTTTCGACCGACGAGCTGTTGGCGCTCATCGAGAACGACATGGCGCCGAGGGTGCTCGCCTGCGTCGGTTCGAGCGACCGGCTGCGGATGCTTTTGGCGCTTCTCAAGGGTGCGTGCTCGGTGTCGCAGCTCGTCGAGCAATGCGGGTTTTCGTCCACCGGGCAGGCGTATCACCACCTGAAGCCGCTTCTGGCAGCCGACCTCGTGGAGGAGGACGAGCGCGAGCGCGGGTACTATATCGTCAAGCCCCACCGCGTGCAGGGCGTCATCATGGTGCTGGCGGGCGTTTGCGACATGCTCGACGCGGAGTACTCGCACGGCGCTTGGGATGCGGAGTAAAGTTTGACGTAAGGTCGCCTGGCACCGGATCGAGCGGGCCGCTTCCATGCGGGCGCGGCTGCGAACAGGCGCTTTCTCATCAGCGGGCGCAGCCATTCCGTACCTGTTCCTTGCGATTCAGCTGACTCTCTTCGGGTACTGACCGCTCTGTCCGGCGCGCGTGATCAGTCGGCCGGCGGCTCGTACGACCAGCCGTGGTCGCCGTGATAAATCATGAGCTTTGTCATGCCGCCGTCCACGGGCAGCACCTGACCGGTGATGTAGGAGCTCTCCTCGGAGCAGAGGAAGAGAACCGCGTTCGCGATGTCCTCCGGCGCGCCGACCCGACCCACGGGTTGCTGGAGGACGTCAGCGGGGGAAAGAACCGAATCCGCGGTGCCGATCCAACCGGGCGCGACGGCGTTCACGCGCACTTTTCCCGAAAGCGTGACCGCGAGCGCGTGGGTGAGTGCCGTGATCCCACCCTTCGCGGCGGAATAGCTCTCGGTGTTTGGCTGGCTCATGAGCCAACGCGTCGAGGAGATGTTCACCACCGCACCGCCGGGATTGAACGAGGCGGCGAAGAGCCTGGTGAGGTAGTAGGGCGCGGTCACGCCGACCTTGAGCGCATAATGGAAGTCGTCGAAGGAGCAGTTGTCAAGACCGCCCTTCGAGAGCATGGCGTTGTTGACGAGGTAGTCGATCTTGCCGTGCTCACTTTTTACCTGTTCGGAGAACGCCACGAGGGCTTTTTCATCCGCGAGGTCGCCGACGAAATACTCGTTCGGCAGAATGTCGATGACGCAGACCTTCGCGCCGAGCGCCGTAAACGCGTCCACGATCGATTTCCCGATACCGCGCGCGCCGCCTGTCACGACCGCGACCTTGTTTTCAAAGTTCATTTTCGTTCCTCCTTGTGAAATAATTCGGCTGAACGCGCGCACCTTGGCGACGGCCCGGCGGCGGTCGCCTGACCTTACCGTACAGAACTTTTGACTTATCGCAGCGCATTCCCCGCCTGCGTTTGCGACCATTATAATGTGGGAAGAAATGTAAACGAAAAGCCGCCTCGCGGGGAGGCGGCAGATCACGTTTATTCCGGCTCGACCGAATGCACGATGTTCATCGTATGGCTCGCGATGCGCTCGAGAGAAGCCAGCATATTCGTGAATACGATCCCGGTATGCGGCCTGCAAAGCTCTTCCTGCAGCCGCTGGATGTGGTTGTTCGTGAACTCCTTGAGCATGGCCTCGATCTCGTGCTTCATGCCCGAGGTTTCGGGAACGAGCCCGAGGTTGCGGGTGTTGAAGATCTCGAGGCTGCGCTTGAAAAGCTCCGTCGTCTTGCCAGAGATGAGTCTCAGTTCGGCGATCGCCTCGGGCGTCATCCGTTCTTTGACGTCGATCAGCCCGATCGCGGATTCGGCGATGTTCTCGGCACGGTCGCCGATGCGCTCGAGGTCGATGATGACGTGATGGAAGCCGCCCAGCGTCAGGAGGTCCTCGTCGGGGAGTTCCGCGCCGCGGAAGGCGATCAGATACTTCGTAATGTTGTCACTCAAGAAGTCAATGGTGTTTTCAACCTCGACCACCTTGCGCACCTTGTTTTCGTCGAGGGCAAAGAAAGCGTCGAGTGAGGCAGTGAAGTTATCGAGCGTAATCGCGCCCATGCGCCCAAGCTCCTTCTGGGTTTGTGTCAGCGCGATGGCCGGCGTCTGGGCGATGCGCTCGTCGAGGTAGACGAGCCTCTTCTCGATCTCGCCGGGCTTTTTCCGATCCGGAATGATGAGAGAGACGAGCTTCACCATCTGGTTTGCGAGGGGGAAGAGGAGGATGGTGATCGAAACGTTGAAAATCGTGTGGAAGTTAGCGATCTGCCGCGTCACGTTATCGGGGGAGAAATGCTGGATCTCGCGGATGATGGCGGGAAAAATCCAGAGAAGGATCAGGTATACGACCGTCCCGAGGATGTTGAAGATGAGGTGGATGCCGGCCGTGCGCTTGGAATTGGTGGATGTGCCGATCGCGGCGAGAACGGCGGTGATGCAGGTGCCGATGTTCTGGCCGAGCACGATGTACACGGCGGAATCGAGTTGGACGAGTCCCATGAGGGCGAGCGCCTGTAGAATGCCGATGGAGGCGGAGGAGCTCTGAATGATTGCGGTCACGCCCGCGCCGACCAGAACGCCGATCAGCGGGGACTTGAAGTTCATCATGAGATCTTTAAACGTTTCGTTGCTGCGCAGGGGGACCATCGCTTCCGACATGAAGGTGAGGCCTACAAAAAGCATGCCGAAGCCGAGCACGATTCCCCCAAGGCGGTTCAGTTTTCTCTGTTTGAGGAAGGCTGTCATCACGACGCCGAGGAAGAGGATGATGGGGGCGACGTCCGAAAGTTTGAACGCGATGAGCTGGGCGGTGATCGTGGTTCCGATGTTCGCGCCCATGATGACGCCCGTCGCCTGCAACAGCGTCATGAGTCCCGCGTTGACGAAGCCCACGACCATGACCGTCGTCGCGGAGGAGCTCTGGATGATTGCGGTCACGCCCGCACCGACGGCGATTGCCTTCAGGCGTCGGTTGGTCAACACCTCGAGGACCCGTCGCATTCGGTCGCCGGCCATCGTCTCGAGGCTGTCGGACATCAATTTCATGCCGTACAGGAACAGACCGAGGCCGCCGAGCAGAGAGAACAGCATCAATACGCTCATGTAATACCCCTAGCTCTCCTGGATTTTCGCCTTCCTTGGCGAATTGTCAAGAAATATTATAATATAGATCAGGAAATTCCACAACAGCGGCGGGGGGAATGGTCTGTTAAATGAAACGATAGCGCCTTTTAATAGCCGCGTCTGCATAAAAGGCGTGCACGAAGAAGGGAAGCGATCAGGCCATACGAGGCGCACCACGCACACAGGAGGGGCGCGTAGCTCGACGGAAACGCATCGGCCCGTCCCGCGCGGTCGATCAGGTCGAAAAGCGGCGGTAGGAAGGCGCGCAGGGGAACGGGAAAGCCCATCATTCCGCCCGTCAGACCCAAGAGGCATAAGAGCAGGCAGACGAGATACGCGACCTTCCGGTCGCGCACGAGGCGCGGGTGAAAGAGTCCGCCGAAGCCGCCGCCCGCGACAGCCGCGCCGATGTGGACGGCGAGCGCGGAGAAGACGTCCCGCGCCTCGAGCGGCCGGAGAAACATGCCGCGCCGCAAGAGGCTCCAGAGCGCGGGGAAGAGCGCCAGGAAGACGGCGCAGACGGCGCAGACGAGAATCGTCGCCGCCTCCTGCGCGTGGACGAAGCGCGCGGTACCGGCCTTGACGGACAGGATCTGAGCGAGGATCGGCTCCTCCGACCAGGCCCGCGAAAGGCCGATCCACGCGGAAACCGCGAACGCGACGACTGTGGAGAGCGCATAGCCGCTCACCACGTCGACGGGCACGATGGCGTAAAAGATGAGGGGATAGCCAAGCGTCAAAAGGAACGGGAGGATGACCTTGCCGGAGCGCAGGTAAACGCGCAACTCGAGCAGAGCACATAGGAGTGCCTTACGCATCGCCAAACCCCTCCCTTCCGCTGCACAGTCCGCGCCGGAACCGGTCGCAACCCGCGCACAGGCAGCCGTCCGCGTCGTCGCACGCGCCATCCACGAGCTTTCCGCCCGCGAGCGTCAACGCGCGCGCGTCGAGGACGCGAACGAGCGCCAAATCGTGGCACGCGAGGAGCACGGCAGTCCCTTCCTCCATCCGGGCGCGCACCTCCCGGCAGAACAATCTGCGGGAAGGTTCGTCCTGCCCGGATACGGGCTCGTCCAGTAGGAGGAGTTGGGACCGGACCGCCAGCGCCTGAATCGCCGCAACCTTCGAGAGCATCCCCTTCGAAAAATCGCGGATGGACGCATCCATCGCGTCTCCGAGGCCCATCGCGCGCGCGAGCGCTTCCGCGTCCGCACCGTCGATCCGGCGCAGCGCCTTGAGAAGGATGGAGAGCTTGAGCTCGACGCGCGGGAACGTATCGGGCACGTATTCGGGCGGCACGGAGCGGAACACGGTGCCGGAGGACGCGGGCGTCAGCCCCGCGGCGACGCGCAGGAGCGTGCTCTTGCCGCTGCCGTTCGGGCCCATAACGGCGGCGCATTCCCCGGCTCCGAGGGAGAGGGAGACGTCGCGCAGCACGGATTGCCTTCCATAACGCTTCGCGACATGATTCAGGGACAGTACGGTCAGCACGGTTCGTCCCCTCCTTGGCTGATCTATGGATGAGGTTCCCGCGCGTCCCTGCGCGCGATTCCGAGACTAGCAAGTATATGGCCGACGCCATCAATGATCAGCCTCGCGCGATTCTCCCGTTATGCACAAGATCCGCATTCCTCGCATTTCCGTTATACGGTCCCGTACTTTTCCATAAATCGTTCGGGCGATAGGAGCGCGTCGATATTTTCGTTGATTTCCTCGGTCCTCCAGTCCCACCATTTGACGCGAAGCAGGATTTCAATCATTTCCTTTGAGAAGCGGTAACGCTTGATCCGCGCGGGGACGCCGACGACGACAGAAAAAGGAGGAACATTTTCGAGCACCACTGCGCCCGAGCCGATGATCGCGCCGTCGCCGATGCTCGTCACAGTGGAAGCGTTGATGAATGCATGTGCGCCGATATACACGTCGCTGCCGATGGTCATGGGTTCTTTTCCGGAAGCATAGGGGTGTTTCGGATCGTTTCGCAGCTTTCCTGGAATTTGGCCATGCTTTCTTCGTTGAAGAAGTTTTGAATATCGTCGCTCACAAAAGTCATGTTCAGCTGATGATTCACATGGACCTTTGCCGTGCCGTTGATCGACGTAAATTGGCCGATGCTTTTGATATATCCATTTTTGCATGCGCCCACGACGCCGTCTCCGAAATACGTTTGCCTGCCAACGAGAACATTGAAGCACATCCGTTCAAACGGAAGTTCGCCGCCCTCGTCTTCAAACGTCAGATAATCGTTCGCATATCGAAACGACTTGCTCTGCTCGTCGGCCAAAAAGTCGGACAGGTCGTCATCGTTGACGGCAACCACATAATGATTTTTTGGGTCAACGCGATCTGCGACGCGAAATGAATATAGCTTTAATGCACGAAGCAAGCTGCGTGTCGGAGCGCCCCATACAGCTATCTCGCGTCCGTTGAGAGAACGTTCTAAAACTTGCTCCAGTCTGGTTTTCATCCGCATTGGCCCTCTCATCATATGAAATCCGAAGCCCGTATCGCCTCGACAGATTCCGTTGCCCCGGTGTCGATCCGACGCGCGCTTTGATGCGCCTCGGCCGGAGCGCAATCCCATTGTATCACAAAACGCGCGGGCGCAAAAGAAAAACCGCCGCCAATCTAGCGGCGGCGATCTTCTATTCGGTTCGGCCTATTTGCAGCCGCATTTGCACTGCGCGACGAGCGTGTCGAGGGCGCCCGAGCAGATGGAGTCGCAGGACAGGTAGCCTACGACCTGATTGTCCGAGATAACGGCCACACAGGGCGTTTCCGCCACGTTCAGCCGCTGGGCGATGCCGTTCGACTTGTAGACGTCTGCCTTGATGAGCTTCAGCTCGCAATGATCCTGGCCGTACTTCTCCATTTCGCTCAGCACCTCGCGGTCGCCCGCGACGGCTGCGTTATAGACGTAGACCAGTCGGGTGTCCTCGCCCATGACCTGATTTTTGAACATCTCGCTCTCGGCGATGTACTTCTCGGCGGCGTATCCGGCGATGGCGCCGTCCCCCACGGCGGTCGCGACCTGTTTGAGGAACTTGTCGCGCACGTCGCCCGCGCAGAACACGCCTGGAATTTTCGTCTCCATGCGCTCGTTGGTGATCACGTAGCCGCCCCGGTTCATGTCGATCATGCCCTTGAAAAGCTCCGTGTTCGGAAGATACCCGATAAAGACGAAGCAGGTGTCGACGGGAACGTCCTGAATTTCACCGGTCTTGGAATTCTTGAGCGCGACCGAACGCAGGTGTTCGTCGTCGCCCCGGAACTCGGCAACCGTGGTATTCCACATGAACTCCATCTTCTCGTTCTTGAACGCCTCCGCCTTGGCGATCTCATTGCAGTCCATGATGCCCTCGTCGTGGAGCACGGACACGATGACCTTCTTGGCGAATTTTGTCAGGAACATGCCCTCCTCGATGGCAGCGTCGCCGCTTCCGATGACCATGACGGTCTTTCCGGTGTTGGCTGCCGCGTCGCAGGTGGCGCAGAAAGAGATGCCCTTGTCATAAAGATACTTGGCCTCGTTCTCGGCGCCCGTGAGCCGGGGTTTGCCGCCGGAGGCGATGATGACGACCTTGCAGTGATACTCGTTGCGGAAGGTCTCGACCACCTTGTCCTCGCCCTCGAGCGAGACTGCCTTGACGTCCGTGAGCTTGAAATCCACGCCGAACTTCTTGGCCTGCTTGTGGAAGAGCTCCATGAGTCCGAGACCCGTGTTTCCTTCGGGGAAGCCGGGGTAGTTCTCGATCTCGTTCGTGTAGGTGGCGAGGCCGCCCACGAGCGCTTTTTCGATGATGAGGGTCTTCAGCCGCGCGCGTCCGCAGTAGATTCCGGCCGTGAGGCCCGCAGCGCCGCCACCGATGATAACGACGTCGTAATTCTCAACCTTTTTCTGCATGGCTGGTCCTTTCTGTTACATGAAGAATTTTGCCAGAAGCTTGCTACCCACAAACGCCCCGATCAGGAGGAACAGCGCGAACACCCAGCCCGAGAGGGAGAGGGAGGCGACGCCGCTGAACAGCGCGCCGATGTTGCAGCCGCCGGCGAGCCGCGCGCCGTAACCCATGAGAAGGCCGCCCAGAACCGCCGCCACGACCTGCTTGATGGACTTGATCTTCTTGAACTTGAACTGGGACGCGAGAAGCGTCGCCACAAGCGCGCCGAAGATGATACCGAAGTTCAGCATGCTCCCGGTATGGTTCAGAATGCCGGCGTCAAGGGTGGCCTGAGCCCCCGAGGAGGAAAAGTAGTACCACTTGTCCACGCTTCCGCCAAACAGCCGATAGATCCACGCGCCCCAGTTCGCGAACGTTCCGGACACGCCCCAGGGGTTGCCAGAATAGGCGAACAGCGCGATCTGCATGATGGCGAGCAGCACGGCGCCGGTGATATAGGTAAAGGGATTCTTGAAAACCATCACATAGTAACGGTTTTTGCTGACCTTCTCCCAGAACTGCTTCACAGGTTCTACCTTCCTTTCATGGGCTCAGACCGCGTCGGAGCGGGATGGGCTCACTTTTCGATGATGACGTCCCATTCTCCGTCGTCCACCTCTTCAACTTCCACGTTGAAGCCCTGCTTGCGCGCCCACTCGGGCACGTTCTTCATGGCGCAGCTGTGGTCGATGTGCACGACGAGAACGTCGCCCGCTATCAGGGTGGCCATTTTCTTCTCCGTCTTCATCAAAGGAACCGGGCACGCCTCGCCCATGCAATCCAATTCAAATTCAGCCATTGTCGAGTCCTCCTTACGATAATCGGGTATGTATGACAGACGGACGCGGTTACTCGTCCGCGATGCCCATTTTCCTGCGTTCCCAGAGATCCGCCGCGACGTACAGGCAGGCGATGATCAGAAGCTGGATGACGATCGCTCCGAGCCAGCCGAACACGTCGGGCAGGAAGACCCGCGGCGCTTCTGCGATGAAGTTGACCGTCCACCAGCCCATGTCGTGGGCGCCCCACAGGGAGCCGACCACGAAGAAGAAGAGCGCAAGAAGCTGCATCGAGAAGCCCTCGCCCACGCGCATCAAGGTTCCGGAGGCGCAGCCGCCCGCGATGACCATGCCGACGCCGAACAGGATGCCGCCGACCGCCGTCGCGAGGCTGATGGGCATCACGTAGCTCTGTCCGGGAATCTCAAGCCCGTTTGTGAAGTAGCCATACTTGATGGCCGTCATGCCGATGGAGGCAATCGCGAAGGCGATGAGAACCGCCTTGGTGACCGACGTGCTGCCCGTGATGCAGGGGTCGCGCAGGGAAGCCGTAAAGCAGAAGCGCGCCTTTTGCAGGATGAAGCCAAAGCATGCGCCGAAGAGCCAGAACATGGCGACCGCATCCGAGACAAACACCGCCAGAAGAACGCCCGCCGCGATCATCAGGAAAAACACCAGAAGGCCGATGGGCAGCTGATTCTTCTTTTTCTTCCGGGGCGTCCTTGCTCTCGCGGTGGCGGTTGACGTTTCAGACATA
Source organism: Bacillota bacterium (assembly GCA_023444095.1). Lineage (GTDB taxonomy): Bacteria > Bacillota > Clostridia > Christensenellales > Aristaeellaceae > RUG11247. The sequence continues at coordinate 45,104 of JAEZRP010000016.1, read as the reverse complement.
TTGGCACCTCCATGCTGCCGCCTTGCGAACGTACCGGCGGCTTCCTCAATATTTTCATTATACCATGTGCGTCCCCGAATTCAGTATTGAAGTTCCTTGTACTGTATTAGACTAATTTATTACTGTCTGATATAATAACGGTGGATGGCGGGCTGCGCGGGTGATATAATGAATCCGAATGGCGCCCACCGAAAACGCGACGGACCGAACGAAAGCATGTGAGGGAGGGGAAGGAACCGTGCAGTTGGAACATCTCGCCCTGTTCTTGAAAATCGCCCAAGAGAAGAGCATTTCCAAGGTCGCGAGCCTATCCTATATTTCCCAGCCGGCGCTGAGCCTTCAAATGCAGAAGATCGAGGAGACGTTGGGCTGCCGTCTGTTTGAGCGCAGCAATCGGGGAATTCAATTGACGGATGCCGGCAATATAACAAAACGATATGCCGAACAGCTCATCGACACATACGACCGCTTTCAGGAGGAGCTTCAGAACCTGCGCAATAACAGCGATACCTGTCGCGTGTCGGCCACGCAGGTTGCGGCGAATTATGCCATCCCGTGCGCGCTCGTCAAGGCCAAGAACAAGTTCCCGCACTACACGTTTTCCATGTCCTCCATGCCCTCGCGGGACGTGATCCGGCAGGTGCTCGAGGATCAGGCGGACGTCGGCTTCATCGTGGGCACGACAAAGAAACAGGAGCTCGTGTGCAAGAATGTCTTTTCGGATCAGATCGTTCTGGTCGCCTCCGCAGGGTACGCCGTGCCGGACAGCCTGTCCATCGACAAGCTCAAGCTCCAGCCGCTGGTCCTGCTCGACGAAAGCTACAGCTCCTACCGCCTGATGGCGGAGCAGCTCAAGAGCATGGATTATGACATATCGGAATTCAGCGTGCTCTATCACATGGATTCCACCGAATCGGTCAAATCGATGGTCATGAGCGGACACGGACTCACGTTCCTGCCCTATATGGCCGTGAAAAAGGAAATTTACCTGCAACAGCTCAAGATTGTGGAGACGGAAAACTTCTGCCTGCGCTATGACGTATCGATCGTCTACAAGCAGAAGTCGGAGAACCGCTGCCATCAGATGGCAATGGTCAAGAGGTACTTTGAGAACATGGTGCCGACGACCATCTGCTGATCTCGGTCAGTTTCTCTCCCTGGGGAAGACGCTCACTTCCCAGATGCCGCTCATGGGTTCCGCGATGCGAACGGGATACCGCTTTTTGTTGCAATAGGAAAGAAGCGACTGGCAGGTGCAGCTGTGATCGGTGACGATCATGACGCTCTCGCCGTTTCCAAGGTTCGATTCCAGCGACTGGAGCTTCATCAATGGGACGGGGCAGATGTCCCCCAGACAATCGATTTTCTTCATGGCAGCCTCCTTGATCTATTTTACCACGCGCGAAGGGCGAGGACAAGCATGATCTCTTTTTATCCCACATCCCTGGGGCCGGACGTCGCCCGGTCGGTCGCGGACGGCGTTGGCCGAGGACTGTTCCCGGCGGGACACTACGCCCGGCTTGTGGAGGAGCTCATAAAGGAGGAAATGGATGCTGCGCGCGTCCTCCTGACGCCCAGTTGCACCTCGGCTCTTCACATGGCGCTCCGGCTCGTTCCCGTCGGATCTGGCGACGAGGTCATTCTACCTTCCTATAATTTTCCTGCCGCGGCGAACGCGGTTCTTCTTTGCGGCGCGACGCCCGTCCTTTGCGATATTGATCCGCGTACCCAGAACATATCCGTTTCCGACGCGGCGCGCAAAGTTACGAAAAGGACCCGCGCCGTCGTTTGCGTCCACTACGCGGCGGTCGCCTGCGACATGGACGGACTCTTCGCCCTGTGCCGGGAGGGCGGGCTTGCGCTCATCGAAGACGCGGCGCAGGCTGTGGGGGCGACCTTGCGCGGCCGTTTCCTCGGCACATTTGCCCGCTTCGGCTGTTACAGCTTTCACGCAACCAAGGTCTTTTCCTCCGGGGAGGGCGGCGCGCTCGTCTACGGGGCGACGGACGCGGCGCGCGCGGAGGTCTACCGCGACAACGGTACCAACCGCGAGGCGTTCTTCCGGGGAGAGTGCCCGGCCTACGCGTGGCAGGGGCTGGGGGAGTCGATGCGCATGTCGGAGCTTGCGGCGGCGGCGCTTTATCCGCAGCTTCTGCGCCGCGCGGAGACCATTGAGAAGAGACTCGACATCCACAGAGCTTTTGACGAGGCGTTCCGGGATGCGGCGGCGCGCGAAATCGTCGCGCCGATGTTCGTCCCCGCGGACTGCGTTCCGACCGGGCACATCTATTACGTCCGGCTCCGGGACGGGGCGGCGCGGCTGCGCATCGAGCGGGCACTGCGCGAGAAAGGCATTCCCGCACTCACGCACTACGTGCCTCTCCACCTCTCACCCATGGGCGCTTCGCTCGGCTATGCGCCGAACGACCTCATGGAGAGCAAGCGGGCGCATGAGACGCTTCTGCGCCTCCCCATCCACGAGGAGATGACGGCGGAGCAGGCGTTCCATGTGGCCGGAGCGCTCGTCAAGGCGGCGGACGCGTGACGCTCGGGGTCGTGATCCCCGTGTTCCGCGCGGGGGGGAGGCTGGAAGGCGTGGTGGACGACTTGCGCCGCTTCGCGCGGGAGAGCGGCGTCCTTTGCCGGATCGTTCTTGTGGACGATTGCGGCGGGGACGCGGAGCGGGTGCGGGAGGCCGCCGCGCGGCAGACGGGCGTGACCGGCGTGCTGCTCGAAAGAAATGTCGGGCAGCAGGCGGCGACGTACATGGGCCTCGCGCATGTGTCGGACTGTGATTTTGTCGCGACCATGGACGACGACGGACAGCACCCGGTTTCGCTTCTGGGAGAGATGCTTGAAAGGATGCGAGCGGGCGCGGAGCTGTGTTACGCCGTGCCTACGCGGACAGGCATGACGCCCTTTCGCAGGGTAGGAGCCGCTCTGCGCGATCTACTGTTCTCCCTGTGCACGGAGAAGCCGCGGGGCATCCGGGTCGGCGCGTACCGGGTGATGACGGGCGCGCTCGCGCGGAAGCTCCGGCCCGAGCCGGACGGATTCATCTATCTCTCGGCGGCGGCGTTCAAGCAAAAACCGAGGACGGAGTGTGTCGGTTACCCGGCGCGGCGGGCGGAAACCTCGTATACGCTTCGGAAGCTGATCCGGCTCTACGGCGGGCTGCTCTTTCATTACACCCCCCTTCGTGCCTTTCGTAGGGGGCTGCGGCGGGAGGCCTGCCGCTCGGTTGTGCTTCCCGGAAGGGGTTTTTTATGAAGACGGTGATGCTGCTCGGCGGCTCGAACATCCAGATGAGCGCCGCCATTCGCCTGAAGCAATTGGGTTGCCGGTTGATCCTGGCGGATTACACGGAGAACCCGCCCGTCGCCGCGTGCGCGGACGTTCACGTCCATGCCAGCACCTTCGACGTCGACGCCTGCCTCCGCACCGCGCGGGAGCACCGCGTGGACGGCGTATTCACGACGGGAACTGACCAGCCGGTATACACCGCGGCGCTGGTGGCGGCGGCGCTGGGGCTGCCCTCCCCGATCTCTGCGGAAACGGCCCGAATGGCCACAAACAAGCGCGCCATGAAGGAGGCGTTTGTGCGCTTCGGCGTGCCGTGCGCGCCGTTCGCCTTTCTGGGAGAGGGGCAAGACGCGGGCGCGCTCTCCGCGCTCGCCCCGCCGTTCGTGATCAAACCCCTCGATTCGCAGGGGCAGAGAGGCATTTTCAAAGTGAATTCGGCGGCGGAGGCCTTGATGCGCCTTCCCGAGACGCTCTCCTTTTCGCGGGAGCGGGAGGCGCTCGTCGAACGCTTCTATCCCTCGGACGAGCTTACCTATTCCTGTTTCGTGTGGGACGGCGCCGTCTATCCTCTGACGCTGACCGACCGCCAGCTTGTTTACGATCCCCTGCACATCGGCGTGTGCGCCGCGCATCGCTATCCCAGCGGCCACGCCGACCGGGAGCCGGAGGTTCAAAGGATCGCGGAGCAGGTGGCAAAGGCGCTGGGCGTCGAGCGCGGGCCGTTGTACATCCAATACCTCGTAGGCGCGCAGGGCATTCTCGTCAATGAGGCCGCGTGCCGGATCGGCGGGGCGTTCGAGGACTTTTTCATCCCCTACGTGACGGGGTTCGACATTCTCGATGCCGTGACCCGGCTGGCGGTGGGAGAAAATCCCGAACTCTCCGCGCTCATGAATCCCGGGCGTGGGAAAGGTACGCAGGTTTCCGTGCAGATGCTGTTCTGCCGCCCCGGGAGGATCGCGGGCCTGACGCCGATCGAGGAACTGCGGGGTCTGCCCGGCGTTCTGACGGCCGGTTACAACTATAAGGTCGGCGATGTGCTGCCGCGCCTTCAAAATACCACGGCGCGCTTCGGCTACTGCGCGCTCGCGACGCGCGCGGGCGACATGGACGCGCGCGTGCGGGAGCTATACCGAAGCCTGCGGGTCGAGGACGAAGAAGGGAACAACCTCGTGCTTGCGAGGACATACGACGGAAGCGAGATCAAGGATGCGTAAGAAGTGGGGGCTCCTCCTTTGCCTGCTGGCAATGCTGCCGCTGTTCGGCGGCTGCGGAGGGAAGGATCAAAAGACGCTCAGAATCGCCGAGCAGTTCGGCATCGCCTACGCGCCATTGCAGGTGATGAAGGACACGGGCCTTCTCGAGAGGGCGATGCCCGGCTATGAGATCGATTGGGTGCAGCTGGGCGGCCCGACGGCCATCCGCGAGGGCATGCTCGCGGGCGACATCGACCTCGGCTTCATGGGCATCGGGCCCATGCTGATCGGCGTCGATTCGGGCATGGACTGGAAGTGCTTTACCGCGCTTTCCGCGAACGAGGTGACCTTCGTCACGAACCGGGACGACATTCTTTCCCTCGCGGACGTCGATCCCTCCGACCGGATCGCGATCCTAAGTCCCGGAAGCACGCAGCACATTCTCCTTTGCATGGCCGCCGAGCAGCAACTGGGCGACATGAACGCGTTCGACGCGCAGATCGTGTCGCTCTCCCATCCCGACGGCATGAGCGCCATGCTCGCGGGCGGCGAGATTGCCCTCCATATCACGACGCCGCCTTACGCCGATCTTGAGCTTGAGAGCGGCATGCGGAAAATCCTCACTGGGCGGGAAGTCGTGGGCGGGCCGTTCACGTTCATCTGCGGGGTGGCGGATCAGGATCTGTACGAAGGCGACCGCGCGGCCTACGACGCCTTCCGGGCGTGCCTTCAAGAAGCGGTGGATTCCATCAACTCGGATTTACCCGCCGCCGCGCGGGCGCTCGCACCCGTCTATGGGGTAGACGAGGGGATGCTGCTCTCCGCAATGAGCTACGGCGGCACGATCTACGCAACGCAGCTTTCCGGTGTGGATCCATTCGCCGAAGCGATGGCAAAGCTTGGGTTTCTCTCCAAGGCACCGGCACGGGAGAATTACCTGTTTCCCGAGGCGGAGGTGCTCGATTGAGCCTAAAAAGAGCGTTTTACGAAAGGCGCTGGGTGAGCCGCCTGTTTTTTCTGGCGGCGTTCGCGCTGATCTGGGAGTGCGTCGCGCGGCTTTCCGGCGTCTCTCCTCTCCTTTTGCCCCCGCTTGAGAGGGTGTTTTCCGCGCTGTGGACGAACCTCGTCGGGGGGATGCTCCTCGCGCAGACGCTGTTCTCGCTGGGGCTTATCCTGCTGGCGCTTCTCATCAGCGCCGTGCTCGCGCTCGCTCTCGGCGTGCTCGGGGAGGTTTCTCCTTTTTTCCTGCGCATGACGGACACGTTTTCCGCCATGGCGCACCCGCTTCCCGGCATGGCGCTTCTGCCGCTCGTCGTCGTGTGGTTCGGGACCGGGGCTCCTGCGGTGCTCGCTGTGATCGTGCACGCCTGCCTCTGGCCGCTTCTCATCAGCCTTCAGACCGGCATGCGGGACGCGTCGCCCGTGTACGCGGATATCGGCCGCAACCTCTCCATGAGCCGCTTTTCCATCGCCACGCGGATCCTGATTCCCGCCGCCGCGACGCAGGTCGTCTCGGGGCTGCGCATCGGCTGGGCGAGGGCGTGGCGCGCGCTCATCAGCGCGGAGATGGTGTTCGGTGCGATCGGACAGTTGGGCGGACTCGGCTGGTTTCTCTACAAGCGGCGCGTCATGATGGACACAGCCGGACTGTTCGCGGGAATTCTGGTGGTGGCATTCATCGGCATGGCCATGGAAGAGCTGCCGTTCCGGCTGCTTGAGAGGAAGGCGGGGGAGAGGTCGGCATGATGCTTTCGTGCAGAGGACTTTTCAAGTCCTTCGGGGAGCAGCGGGTGCTCGAAAACGTGGATCTGTCCGTGGACGCCGGAGAGCTTCTGGCCGTTCTCGGACGCTCCGGCTGCGGAAAGACCACGCTTTTGCGGCTTCTCGGTGGGTTTCTTCCGCCGGACGCGGGGGAGGTCCTGCTCGGCGGGAGGCCCATTGCCGCGCCGGGGAAGGACGCGTGGTTGGTGTTTCAGGATTTCCGTCAGCTCTTTCCGTGGATGACGCTTCTTGGGAACATCCTCTTTGCGCTCAGGGCGGCGCGCCCGGAGCTTCAAAAAAAGGAGGCCCGCTCGCTCGCGCTTCGCTCCCTTCGCGAGATGGACCTTCTGGATGCCGCAGACAAGTATCCGCGCGCGCTCTCGGGCGGCATGGCGCAGCGCGGCGCGTTTGCCCGGGCGATGGTGCTTTCCCCCAAGGTGCTGCTCCTCGACGAGCCGTTTTCAAGCCTCGACGTCCATTCGCGGAAAAACGCGCGCAACGCGCTTTTGAAGCTGCAGGACGCGACCGGCGCTGCGGTCGTGTTCGTGACGCACGACATCGGGGAGGCCGCGGCGATCGCCCCGCGCATCGCCGTTATGACGCCGGGGAGTCGGGGCATCCGCGCGATGATCGAGAATACGGACCCGGACGCGACCGCATCGCGCGCGCGGCTTCTCATGGATTCACCCGGTACACCCTGATCCCGTAGGGCTTTCCGATCTCCTGAACGATGCGCACGGCGTATCCGGCGTCCACGAAATCTCCGACGAGGGTGCAGTTTTCCGACAGGAAGGCCTCCACCTCCTCCACGTACCTTGGATTTCCGTAGATAATGTTCCACGTGGGCCTGTGTGAATAGATGAAGTCCATTTCCTCCGGCCAAAGGATGACCGTGATTTTCCGGGTCTCGACGTATTCCGCAAAGGAAAGTTCGTTTTCCTTGAGATAGGAAAGGTTCCTGTAATCGACGAGTGCTTCGTTTCCGAAAAAGAATCCGGCGTTCAGGTTTCCGAGCGTCCTTTCGTCAGGAGAGATGGATTCGGCGATCCGGTCGAGATAGCCGTCATAGGAGTAGGAAAAATCCGGCGCGAAGGAGAAGGCGGAGCATGCGGCGAACGCGGCGGTCAGCGCGATCCATGCGGGCATGCGCCATCTGAGCCCCTCCAGCAGCGGCGGCAGCAGCATCAGGCAGGGGAACATCCATAGGATAGCGCTCAGCTGATTGTACCGCCCGATGACGACGGTGCCCAGGAGCGCGCCCAGCGACATGCCAAAGGCTGCCAGCGGTTTCGCGTCCCGCTTTCGGATTGCGCGCGCGACGCCCCAGACCATGAGAACAGGGCACAGCAGGAGCTGTGCCTTGAGAATGGGCAGGCGGTAGGTGCCGCTGACGCCGTGCCACAGTTTTTGAACGTAGGATCCGAATTCCTGAAACTTGTTTGAGATGGGGACAATCAGATCGAATTCCGATTCCCCGTATGCCAGGTAGTGCGCGGGAAACCGGCTGTCGAACGCGAAACTTAGCCCCACGAACACCGCCGCGATCCCCCCCGCGACCGCAGTGTACGCGAAAAGAGGACTCCACTGGAATCGCTTTCGCGCGAGCGTCGTCAGGAGCATAGCCAAGCCACAGCCCATGGCGAGAAGCAGGCCGTTGGGGTGGATTCCCGCCGAAAGCCCGGTGATCGCGCCCATGCGAAGCGCCGTTCGGATCGGGATTTCCCCGCCCGCTTTCAATAGGAAAAGCAGCAGAAGAAGCATCCCGCACAGCATAAGAATCTCCTGCCGGGCGATGTGGGAAGCCGCGAGAAACTGCCCGTCGATGGCGATCAGCGCCGCGAAGCCGAGGGAGAAGCGCAAGGACGCCGTCTCCCGCGCGCAGCGGAAGGCGAGGTACAAGGAGGCAGTCCCGAAGAGGAGGGACATGAGCCGCGCGGAGAACGCAGAATATCCGAACGTCAGGAAAAAGGGTATCTGGAGGGCGTGAAAGAGGATCTTGATGGCGTGTGGATAGCGCGGCTTCAGGTCGAAAAACGGCTCCGTGACGCCCGGGGAACCCGATTCCATCATGTTGCGCGTGAGCCCCGCGAGCCAGCTTTCGTCCGAGTGGACGAGGGGGAAGCGGGTCAAAAAGGCGAGATTCAGGAAGAAAAAAGCGGCCAACAGGATCAAAATGAGGCGCGCCTGCCGTCCGTTCGTGCCCATGCATTCGCCTCCCTTTTGTCCATTATAGCACATCGCGGTTTTGGATTGCGGCATTAAAAAGAGGCATGGTATATAAAATAACGTTATTACATGAACAAACTGGAATCAAGTATAATGATAGAAGAGGCCAAATGCGAACGGAGGATTGATGAAATGACCTTCAGGCATCGATGGAAAACGGCCCTCGCGCTCGTCATGCTCGCGGCGATGGCCTGCGTTCTCACCGCCTGTTCGACGCACGACTACGCGGAGAGCGGCAAAAAGATCATACCCGCCTCGTCCCTCGCCACCTACATCGGCAAGGACGGCTATGTGATCGTGGACATGCAGGACGCAGAATCGTATGCGGCGGGACATGTGGAAGGCGCCGTGAACATCACGCGGGAGGACATCGTGATCAGCGTGCCCGTCGCAAACACGCTAACCTCCAAGAACAAGCTCCAGAAGCTTCTTGGCGAGAAGGGGGTCGGCAACGACGACATCCTCGTGGTCTACGACGACGACAGGATGAACGCGTCCCGATTCTTCTGGACGATGCTCGTGTACGGGAGCGAAAACGTGCTGGTCGTGGACGGCGGGCTGACCGCCATCAAGGCCGCCGGTATCAAACTCACGGACGCCGCCCCGGAGGTGACGCCCACGGAGTATGTGGCGGGGGAGAAGGACGAAACGTGGCTCGCGACGATGGACGACGTTCTTTCGCAGGTAAACGAGCCGGACGGGAACGTGGTGCTCCTCGACGTCCGAACAAACGCGGAGTACGAGGCTTCCGGCAAGGTTCCATCCTCTGTCATGTGGGATTACGCGGACAACTTCTACAAGGACGGTACCTTCAAGAGCGTAGAGACCACGCGGATCAATTACGTCCAGAAGGACATGGCACCTGAGAAGTCCATCATCGTCTACTGCCAGACATCCATGCGCGCCGCGCCCGTATTTTTAAGGCTCTACGATGCCGGGTACAGGAACATCCGGATCTACGACGGCGCGTATCTGGAATGGTCTTCCAACCCCAGCAACCCGATCGACATGCCGTCCGGAGCGGTCGTTCCCAGCGGCAAAGATGCATCCTAACTACATCATAAGGAGAGTATGACCATGAAGAAGCTGTTTGCCCTCGTCCTGTGCTTCGCCCTCGTCGCGTCCCTGTCCGCCGTTTCCTTCGCGGAAGAGGTTTCTCCCGTCGTGAAGGAAAGGGCCATGAACTACTTCGCCAATTATGACGGCGCGAAGTACACCATCAAGGTGCCGGATCTCTTCGCCAAGATCGACGCGGGCGAGGACATGCTGATTCTTGACATCCGCCAGGCCGACGCCTATGCGGAAGGCCACCTCAAGGGCGCGGTCAACGTGCCTTACGGCATGACCATCGCGGAAAGCCTTTCGCTCATTCCGGACGACGTGCAGCTCTACGTCTACTGCTACACCGGTCAGACCTCCTCGCAGACGACCGCGCTTCTGAACGTCGCGGGCAAGTACGCCACCAACATTCAAAGCGGCTTTAATAACGGCATCTCCGCCACCGAAGGCTACGAGGCCTACATCACCACCGACGTGGCCGAGCTTCCGGGGGACACCTACGAGGTTGATCCCGACGTCCAGGCCGCCATCACCAAGTACTTTGAGGACATGGTTTCCAAGACGGACACCGCCTTCGCTAACTTCAACTTCAAGCCCGAGAGCCTCATGAAGCTCATGGACGCGGAAATGATGGACGATTACTTCGTCTACTCCGTGCGTCAGGCGGCTGACTTTGAGACCGGCCACATCCAGGGCGCGGTGAACAACCCCTTTGGCGCGGGCATGGAGCAGAACTTCGAGGCGCAGCTGCCCACCGACAAGACGATCATCGTGTACTGCTACACCGGTCAGACGGCTTCCCAGACGATGGCGATCCTGCGGCTCCTCGGCTATGACGCCTACAATCTGAGCGGCGGCATGGGCAAGGAGGGCGGCTCTGGCTGGCTGGGCGCGGGCTACCCCGTCGTTACCGAATAATCCCATTTGGCATGATGTCCTCGCCGTGTCACGCGGCGGGGACTTTTCTTTTTCGCGATTGCCTTTCCGTTAACATTCACGTATAATAAGTTATATTTTCGACAATGGCCCCCGGCAATTGCGACGAATCAGGAGGTGGTTCGATGATCAAAATGCGAAGGCCGACTGCGCTCATGCTCACGACGATGATGCTGTTTCCCATCTCCCCCATACTGACTTGCGCGGCGGCGCAGACGCCATCTCCTGCGGGCGCGCCGGTCGTTCAAATGGACACGATCGCAACCGAAGGCTTGAAGTTTGTGGATCAGTTCGGGAGACAGCGCATCTTTCACGGTGTGAATCTTGTATTCAAGGGGACGCGGGGTGCGGACGGGAGCGTGCGCTACGATTTCCCGTACACCGCGCGGGACGTCGACTTCCTGGGGGATCAGGGCTTCAACGTCGTGCGCCTCGGGCTCATCTGGGACGCGGTGGAGCCGCGGCCGGGAGAGTACGACGACGCGTATCTGGACGAGATTAAAACACTTCTCGATGCCTGCGCGGCACGGGGCGTATACGCGTTTCTGGACATGCACCAGGACCTCTATTCCGCGCGCTTCGGGGACGGCGCGCCCGGATGGGCGACCCTCACAGACCAGCCCTTCGAGCCGACGGCGCTCTGGAGCGACGCGTACCTCGCCTCGCCCGCCGTGCAGGAGGCGTACGACGCCTTCTGGGAGAACCGACCCGCCTCGGACGGAATCGGTCTGCAGGAGCACTACGCCGCCATGTGGGCGCACGTGGTCGCGCGCCTGGGCGCGCATCCGGCGGTCATCGGCTACGACTTTTTAAACGAGCCCAATCCCGGCACCGGGAGCGTCGAGACGTTCGGCGCGCTCATGGCTGCTGCCGCCGCGCTGCGCACGCAGGCGGAGGGCAGGAAGTACACCATGGAGGAAATGATTGCGGCGTTTTCCGATCCGGCGGAGAAGCGCAAGCTGCTCGGCCTTCTTGAAGACAAGGAGTTCTATCGCACGCTTTGCGATCTTGCGAAGGACTCCGTGGCGGCGTTCGACCGGGGTGTGCTCGGCGCGTTCTACGACCGCATGACTCTTGCGGCGCGCGCCGCATCGGAGGAAGGCATCGTCTTCCGCGAGAACTCGTATTTCTCCAACATGGGCGTTTCCTGCGCCGCTCAACCCGTTCAGGGCACGGGTGGGCGCGAACCCAATCAGGCGTACAGCCCGCACGGCTACGACCTCGTGGTGGACACGGACGCGCTGGCGCTTGCGAGCGACGCGCGCGTGGATGTGATCTTTGAGGCCCACCGCGAGACGCAACTTGCGTTGAACGTGCCCGTGCTCGTGGGCGAGTGGGGCGCGTTCGGACACAGCCCCGACATACTCGGCCACGCACGCCACATCATGGATCTGTTCGACGAGTGGCAGTGGAGCAGCGCGTACTGGTGTTACCACGGAAACTTCGGCTCTGCGCCCGTGCTCCCGATCCTCAGCCGCACATATCCGCGCGCCGTGGCGGGCGAGATCATCTCCATGCGCACGGACGAGGGGGACAACTTCACGCTTGTCTGGCGGGACGATGCCGCCTGCGCCGCGCCCACGGAGATTTACCTGCACGCCGCCCCCCACGCAGTCATGCTGGACGGAGCATACGAAATCGAGAGCGGCGTGCTGCGCATTGCGCCCGCGGGCGGCGAACGGACCGTCACGATCCGTTACTGACGGGAGAATGGCGGGATACGTCTTTTACGACGGCATGCCGACAGTGCCGCTTGCCGAAAAGCGACTCTCCCGCCGGGAGAAATTTCTGCTCGCGCGCGTGGACGGGCTCCAGATGCTCCTCATTATGCGCCTGCGGCTATGACGTGGGTGCAGCCATGCTGTCGGCGCAGGGGATAGGGATCCGATTTTCGCGGATTTTCGGCGAAATTTGACGAATGTGATTTGATGTTTTGCGTCCAATGCGCTATACTGAGGCCAATGAGAACCGTTTCATTCGTCAAAGCAGCGAGTTTTTTCGCCCTGCCCGGTTGTTTTGGCGTGGTGCCCCGCACCAAAACAGGTCGCTTCGCGACCGGGTCATTCGAATCAAAGATCAGAATGGCCCTCCGTGACGGGAGACGATCCGCTGCAATGACGTACCAATGTTTGGCAAGTGAGGGATCAAATGATCGTTAACATTTTACGACCGGAAGTATTGATGATCGCGGAGGACGAATCGCAGCGCGCCTTCTTCGGCGGTGATCAGGAATGGTATCGGGACGAGTGGCACAGGAGGGCGGGCTGCGGCCCCACCTGTGCCGCCAATCTGACGGCCTATCTCGCCATGACCCGCCCGGCGCTGCGCGCGCTGTACGCCGGAGAGGATATGCGAAAGTCCGCGTTTTCCGCGCACATGGAGGAGATCTATCAGTTCGTCACGCCGGGGAGCATGGGCCTCAACCGGGTGGAAATGTATACGCGGGGGGTCACGGACTTCGCCGCGAGCCGGGACCTCGCGCTCCAGGCGCATACGTTTGAGGTGCACGGTTACATGTGCCGGGATCGCGCGCCCGTCGAGAAACTGGCGGAATTTGTGCGCGCGGGCCTCGAAAGCGACTGCCCCCTGGCCTTTCTCAATCTCACAAAGGGCCGCGTGAAAAACCTGCAGGGCTGGCACTGGATCACCATCACGGCAGCTGAAATGGACGATGTGAGCCTCACGTCCTCGGCGAGCGACGAGGGAAGCGAGATCCGGTTCGACCTCAGGCTCTGGTACCTGTCCACCCGCATGCGCGGCGGGCTCGTGTACTTCACGGAGCGCTAGCCGCGAGTTTGTTCCGCCTTTCAATGGCACCGAGAGCGATCTATGGCCATGCCGATCCCCGATTAAGGCGACCGCTATTTTACGCCGTTGCGGCGCATGACCGTCGCCTGCCGTTAACCGCGACCGAATCTTTGACGATCCGTTGAAAAGCTCGCGCGCCCTGTGATGTTCGCGTCATCCGTGCGTCCGGTCTTGGGGAAGATGACGGGTGATGAATTCCCACAGCTCGGCCGGACCGACGCTTGCCTGCCCGTCGGGCAGGAGGAACGCGCGGCTGTCCGAGACGTAGAGGTAGACGCATCCCCGCCTCCGCCAGGCACCGTACAGCCTTTCCCAATCGAGTGTCCCCGTCTTGTCCCCGCCCTCGACCGTCACGCCCGCGTCGCTCAGCCGCAGCAGGTAGGCCGTCCAGCTCGCGTCCAGCTTAAGGGCGCGCGCCTTCTTGCGGACGGAGGTCAGGTATCCGCCCCAATACGCGACCGGCAGGGCCAGTCCCACTGCCGTCAGCACGACCCCAACGAGCGTCGCCTGCTCGCGTTCGGAGAAGAGGAAGGCCACCGCCGCGAAGCTGAGCAGCATCGCGGAAAACAGCGCGGGCCGCACCCAGCGCCTTTTCAGGACGAGGGCGTCAAACAACGCAAAGCGCGCAAATGTCTTCCGATCAAGCCTCACGCGAATGGTCATTTCCTCTTTCATGCCCACATCGTCCCCCGTTCACAGAAATTACCCGTTTATTTTGTCATAAGCATTGGAAAAAATCAAGCGCACATATTGTTGAAATCGCTCCAATTTCGGGGCTTGAACCAACGATTGCGACAGAAATGGAATGAATTTTTTGCTGGCATACTAGTTGACAATGCGGATAGGGCGTGATATATTAACGATGATTAATGAATCCGTTATCCCTGTTTTGAATTCTGAATAATGGCAAGGAGGGTTCCCTGAGATGAAGAAGCTCGTATCTCTTGTTCTCGCGCTGATGCTGGTGATGGGTTTGGCGTCCGCGCTGGCCGATGAGCCGCAGCTCACGTTCACCTACGCCGAGGTCAATCCGGAGGATTCCCTGATGGGCAAGACCGCCAACGCCTTCAAGGAGAAGGTGGAGGAGCTGACCGGCGGCTCGGTCACGATCAACATCCAGTTCAGCGGCGTGCTGGGCGCTGAGGGCGACGTACTAGATACCATGATCGGCGGCGGCGGCACGATCGACATCGCCCGCGTGGCGACGTTCAGCCTGAACAGCTACGGAACCAAAAAAACGCTCCTTCTGAGCATTCCCTACACCTTCTCGGGCCGCGAGCATTTCTGGAAGTTCGCCGCGAGCGATCTGGGTCAGGAGTTTTTGAGCGAGCCATCCGAGGTTGGCCTTGGGATCAAGGGCCTGTTCTACGTCGAGGAAGGCTTTCGCAACTTCTTCTTCACGATGCCCGTTGAGGACGTCGCGGGAATCGCCGGCACGAAGATCCGCGTCTCGACCGATCCCATCATGACCGGCATGGTCGAGGGGCTTGGCGCGAGCCCGACCGTCGTTTCCTTCACCGAGCTTTACACAAGCCTTTCCTCCGGCGTCGTTGATGGCGCGGAGCAGCCCATCGTCAATTATCAGTCGAACGCCTTCTTCGAGGTGGCGCCCTACATGCTGCTCGACCAGCACACGCTGGGCTGCGCCGAGGTCATCATTACCGAGGACGCCTGGAACAAGCTCTCCGATTCGCAGAAGGCGGCCTTCGTCGAGGCGGGTAAGTACGCCAGCGAGTTCAACGCAGGCCTCTCCGCGGACATCGAGGCTGAGTGCGTGGCCGAGCTTGAGGCGGCGGGCGTGACCTTCGTCGAGGTGGCGGACAAGCAGGCCCTGAAGGACGCATGTGCCGACCTGATCGCGAGCTATACCGCGGACTATCAGACGGAGTACGAAACCATCGTCGGACTGGCCGACTGACGAAATTCCAGATCAGGTAATCAGGCGCAGGGTGGGTGACAGGTGCTCCCTGCGCCATTCTTCTATCTATACAAGTGGCTGCCGTACGCGACGAGGAGGAATCCCAGATGCCCGCTGTGTTTGCAAAGCTCGACAAATTAAGGCCGTTCTACGACGTCGCCGAAATGGTGACGATGTTCGTCTGCAAACTCCTGTTGGTTGCGGACATCCTGATTACCGGCATGGCCGTGCTGGGCCGCTACGTGCCCTTCGTGCCTGATCCCGCGTGGAGCGAGGAGATCGTCCTCACCTGCATGGCCTACATGGCCGTTTTGAGCGCAGCCATCGCGCTGCGCCGCAACACGCACATCCGCATGACGGCGCTCGACAAGGTGCTGCCCGCGAAAGTCGTGCTGTCTCTGGACATATTGGCCGATCTCGCGGTCATGGCCTTCGCAATCGTGATGATCAAGGTCGGGCTGGCTTACAGCCTCAAGATTGGAAAATTCGGCACATACACGAGCATTCCCACGCTCTCGAAGTTCTGGATGTACTTCCCGGTCCCCCTGGCGGGTTTTGCGATGATCATCTTCGAAATCGAGACGCTTTACAACCATATCAGGGGATTCTTTGTCAAGGGAGGTGAGGGGAAATGACGCCCGAATCGTTTGCCATTCTGGTGCTTCTCGGAAGCTTCGGCCTCATGATCCTCCTCCGATTCCAGATCGCCTACGCCGTGGGCATCGCGGCGACGCTCTGCCTCCTTTCACTGGGGCTTCCGCTGGCAGCGGTCGCGCAGCAGATGGTCAAGGGCATCAGTTCCTTCAGCCTCATGGCGGTGCCGTTTTTTATCACCATGGGTTGCCTCATGGGCAAAGGCGGCATCAGCGATAAACTCATCAAGCTCGCCGACTCGCTGGTTGGCTGGATGCGCGGCGGCATGGCGATGGTAAACATCGTCGCCTCCTACTTCTTTGGAGGCATCTCCGGCTCCGCCGCCGCTGACACCGCGTCGCTCGGTTCGGTACTCATCCCTATGATGGTGGAGCAGGGCTATGACGATGACTTTTCAACCGCCGTCACGATCACCTCCTCCTGCGAGGGTCTGCTCGTCCCGCCGAGCCACAACATGGTCATCTACGCGACCACCGCGGGTTCCATCTCGGTGGGCAGCCTGTTTCTCGCCGGATATCTGCCCGGCGCGCTTCTGGCACTTTCATTGATGATCGGTTCCTACATCATCTCGATCAAGCGAAATTACCCCAAGGGCTCGAAGTTCAACCTGAGAAACGTGTTCAGGCAGATCGGTTCGTCATTCTGGGCGCTGGCCGCAGTGGTGATTGTTGTGGGCGGCGTCGTGGGCGGCTGGTTCACCGCTACCGAATCCGCCGCGATTGCGGTCGTCTACAGCCTTTTCGTAAGCGTGTTCGTCTATAAGGGCCTGAACTGGCGCGGCGTTTGGAAGGTGGTGGGGGAGAGCGTGAGCATGCTCTCCATCGTGCTCATTTTGATTGCGACATCGAGCCTGTTCGGGTACTGCCTTACGTACCTGCACGTGCCCGCGCTGGCGGCAAACGCAATCAAGGGAATCACGAGCAACCCCATCGCCCTGGCGCTGCTTGTTAACCTGATTCTCCTTGTACTCGGGTGTATCATGGATATGGCTCCCATTATATTGATCGCGACGCCCATCCTCCTGCCCGTGGCGACATCGATCGGAATTTCGCCCATCCAGTTCGGCATCATGATCGTGCTCAACTGCGGAATCGGCCTTCTCACGCCGCCGGTCGGCGCGGTGCTGTTCATCGGCTCGGCCGTCTCCAAGGTTCCCATGGAGCGAATTGTCAAGGCGACGCTGCCGTTTTACGCTTGCATGATCGCGGCGCTTCTTCTGATCACGTTCGTTCCGCAGATCAGCCTGTGGCTGCCGAGCCTATTCTGACGGCGCGCGAGAGTGAGGTAACGATGTTCATTCCCGCAAGACAAACTCGCGAGACGGGGCGCGACTACGCGCTCCGCACGCTGAAGCACAACATCATCAGTCTCGACCTCGCGCCGGGGAGCATGGTCTCGGAAAGCGAACTGGCTGAGCAAATGGGCCTTTCGCGCACGCCCGTGCGCGAGGCGCTTCTGGACCTCTCAAAGGTGCGCATCGTCGAGATCTACCCCCAGCGCGGCAGCCGGATCTCCCTGATCGATTACTCGATGGTGGAAGAGGCCCGCTTCATCCGGACCGTGCTGGAGTGCGCCGTGGTCGAGCTTCTGTGCCAGACGCTTGCGCCCTCCGCGCTTTGCGCGCTGCGCGAGAACCTCGCCGATCAGGAGTACGCCTTGAAGCGCGAAAACCCCGACCTGCTCTACGAGTTGGACAATGCGTTTCACGGCATGCTGTTCGGTTTCGCGCAGAAGGAGCAGGCGTGCGAGATGATCCGCTGGATGTCCATCCATTTTGACCGGGTGCGGAATCTGTCGCTCCGGACGGTAAAGGACTTGAAGATCGTGGAGGATCACGCGGCGATCGTGGACGCCATCGCGCGGCGGGACGCGCCGGAAGCCCGGCGGATCATGGACAAACACCTGAGCCGCTACCGGATCGACGAGGCATCGCTTCGGGAAGGCTACCCGGACTATTTCAAGCCGCGTGCGGCGGAATTCACAAAACGGGAGTTGCGGCAATGAAGATGACGTTGCGCTGGTTTGGCGAGGAATTCGACTCCGTCAAGCTGTGGCAGATCCGGCAGATTCCGGGCGTTGTGGGCGTGGTGAGCGGGCTGTACGACGCCGTGCCCGGCGAAGAGTGGGAGCTTTCGGCCATCCGGAGGCTCAAGGCGCAGATCGAGGACGCGGGTCTGCGGCTCCTGGGCATTGAGAGCGTCAACGTGTGCGACGCCATTAAGGTCGGCGCGCCCGAGCGGGACCGATACATCGAAAACTACATCCGCACGATCGAGAAGCTGGGCGCTCTGGACGTCCGCATGATCTGCTACAACTTCATGCCCGTGTTCGACTGGACGCGCTCGGAGCTTCGGAAAAAGCGTCCGGACGGCGCGACGGTGATGGCGTACGATCAGAAGCTGATCGACCGGATCGACCCCGCGCGGATGTTCGAGCACATGGGCACGGACAGCAACGGTTTCCGGCTTGCGGGCTGGGAGCCGGAGCGCATGGCAAAAATTCGGGAGTTGTTCGCACTCTATGAGGGCCTCGACGAGAAGCGGCTGTTTGAGAATCTCGTCTATTTTTTAAAGGCTGTCATGCCCGCGTGCGACGCGAATAACGTCAACATGGCTATCCACATGGACGATCCGGCGTGGAGCGTGTTCGGGCTCCCGCGCATCGTGAAGAACAAGTCAGACATCCTCCGCCTCATGGAAGCGGTGCCGAACCCGCACAACGGCGTGACGCTGTGCACGGGCAGCCTCGGCTCGAATCCGGAAAACGACATTCCGGACATCATCCGGTCCCTAAAGGGCCGCGTGCACTTCGCGCACGTGCGGAACACCAAGCACATCGCGCCTGGCGTCTTCGAGGAGGCGGCGCACTACGCGGCTGACGGCTCGCTCGACATGGTGGAGATCGTGCGCGCGCTCGTCGAAATCGGCTTCAAAGGCCCCATCCGCCCCGACCACGGCCGCGCCATCTGGGGCGAGGTGGCGATGCCCGGCTACGGGCTATATGACCGGGCGCTGGGGAGCCAGTACATCCTCGGAATCTTCGACGCGCTCTCCCACGGGCGTTCATGATTTGGTAATGTGATTTTCTCTTGACATCCGGTGGCGGAGGGAATAGAATACAGGAAACACGAACGGCGCGGCATGCGAGCGCCCCATCATTCGGGTGAAAAATCGAATATTCGGATGAAGAATTCAGGAGAGAACGCTCCGGCGTCGCCGAAGGGGAACAGGCAGAAGCTCTCAGGCGAAAGGACTGGATTCCGACGAAACTCTGGAAAGCAGAGTCGCACAGGGCGCGCGCCCGAGGCGGACATGCACCGAAGAAGCAACCTTATAGCCCGCTTATAAGGGAATCTTTCAGGTAAGGAAACAGAGATGTGCCGGCGACGAGGGAATCGTCGCCTGCCCGTCTCTATTTTTGTTTATTGAATCACATGGGAGGCAACCGGAAATGGAATGCAAGACGCCGCTGTATGACCGCCACGTCGCCCTCGCCGGGAAGATCGTACCGTTCGCGGGCTATCTCCTGCCCGTGGAGTACCCGACCGGCATCATCAAGGAACACATGGCCGTGCGCACGGCCTGCGGGCTCTTCGACGTGTCCCACATGGGGGAAGTGACTTACAAGGGCAAGGACGCCCTCGAGAATGTTCAGAAGATCGTCACCAACGACTGCTCCGGCATGAAGGACGGACAGGTGCGCTACAGCCCGATGTGCAACGAGCGGGGTGGCGTGGTGGACGATCTTCTCGTTTATCGGCGCGGGGAGGATGATTACCTTCTGGTCGTCAACGCCGCCAACCGGGAGAAGGACGTCGAATGGATGCGCGCACACCTTTTTGGCGACTGCGCGTTCGAGGACATCTCCGATTCCATCGCCCAGCTTGCGTTGCAGGGGCCTCGCGCGCTCGCGATCTTTGAAAAGCTCTCCGCGTCCGGGAACATCCCGTCGCGCTACTACCGCTTCAAGGACAAGGCGGACGTCGCGGGCGTCTCCTGCCTCGTTTCCCGCACGGGATATACGGGCGAGGACGGGTTGGAACTCTACTGTGCCGCCGGGGACGCGCCCGCTCTGTGGGACGCGCTTCTCGGAGCCGGCGCGGAGGACGGACTGATCCCCTGCGGTCTTGGCGCGCGCGACACGCTTCGACTCGAGGCCGCCATGCCGCTCTACGGCCACGAGATGGACGAGGAGACGACGCCCTTCGAGACGAGCCTCGACGTTTTCGTCAAGCTCGGCAAGGCGGACTTTGTCGGAAAGCAGGCGCTCGTCGACGCGGGCACACCGAAGCTCCGGCGCGTGGGGCTCAGGCTCATTGGACGCGGCATCGCCCGCGAGCACTGCCCGGTGTACGCGGAAGGCTGCGCCATCGGCGCGACGACCTCCGGCACGTATTGCCCGTACCTGGGTTATCCGGCGGCAATGGCGCTCGTAGCCGCGGCGTTTGCAGAGGTCGGAAGAACCGTCGAGGTGGAGATTCGCGGCCGCAGGGTGGAGGCGCAAATCGTGCCGCTTCCGTTTTATAAAAGGGGATAGAATACAGACAGGGGGCGTTTCTGATGAAAAATCCGCAGGAGCTCAGCTACACAAGGTCGCATGAATGGGTGCGTCTCGAGGCCGACAACACCGCCACCGTGGGCCTGACGGACTACGCGCAGCACAGCCTCGGCGATTTGGTCTTTGTGGACCTGCCCGCCGTTGGCGCCGAAACCGAAGCCGGAAAGCCGTTTGCCAACGTCGAGTCCGTGAAGGCCGTGTCCGACGTGTTCTGTCCCGTGACCGGCGTGGTCGCCGAGGTGAACGAGGCGCTGCTCGACGCGCCTGAAAAGATCAACGAGGATCCATACGGCGCGTGGATCGCAAGGATCGAAAACGTCACCGGCAAAGAGGAGATGCTCACCGCCGAGGAATACGCACTCTTTGTCGAGGCGGAGGAGAAGTAACATGAGCTATATCCCCTCGACGGAGGAACAGAGAAGAGAGATGCTTGCCGCGATCGGCGTTTCCTCCGTGTCGGAGCTGTTCGCGGGCATCCCCGAGGACGTGCGGCTGAACCGGCCGCTCGACATCCCGCCGGGCATGAGCGAGCAAAGAGCCCGCCGCGCGATGGGCGCGATCGCCGCGAAGAACAGGGTGTTCCCGACCGTTCTGCGCGGCGCGGGTGCGTACAGGCATTACATTCCCTCCATCGTGAAGTACGTAACCGCAAAGGAGGAATTCGTGACGGCCTACACGCCCTATCAGGCGGAGATCAGCCAGGGCGTTCTCCAGTCGATCTTCGAGTACCAGACCATGATCTGCGCGCTCACCGACATGGACGTTTCGAATGCCTCCGTGTACGACGGGGCGAGCGCCGCCGCCGAGGCCGCCGCGATGTGCCGGGAGGGAAAGCGCGTAAAGGCGCTCGTTTCCGCAGCCGCGCATCCCGACGTGATCGCGACCATGCGCACCTATTGTGAGGGCGCGGGCGGACAGCTTGCGGTCATTCCCGCGCGGGACGGCGTTACGGACCCCGCCGCGCTTGCCGACATGCTCGACGGGACCGTCTCCTGCGTCTATCTCCAGCAGCCGAATTTCAATGGGCTCATCGAGGACGCAGAAGAGGTTTGCAGGCTCGCGCACGGCGCGGGCGCGAAGTTCGTCATGGGCGTCAACCCCATCTCGCTCGGGGTTCTTAAGACGCCCGCCGCGTACGGGGCCGACATCGCCGTCGGCGAGGGACAGCCCCTCGGCATGCCGCTCTCCTATGGCGGGCCATATCTGGGCTTCATGGCCGCGAAGACCGCGCTCATGCGCAGGCTTCCGGGGCGCATCGTGGGCGAGACGCGCGACGTCGACGGAAAGCGCGCGTTCGTTCTGACGCTGCAGGCGCGCGAGCAGCACATCCGCCGCGAGAAGGCCTCGAGCAACATTTGTTCCAACGAGGCACTCTGCGCCATGACGGCAGCGGTCTACATGGCTTCGATGGGTCCCGACGGCCTCGCGGAGGTCGCGCGCCAGTGCGCGGCGAAGGCCCACTACCTGTGCGAACGGCTTTGCGAAATCGAAGGGGTCGAGCGCGTCCATTCCGGTGAGTTCTTTCACGAGTTCGCGACGATCCTCCCCGTCCCGGCGGAGGACGTGCTGGCGGCGCTCGCGCAGGCGGGCATTCTGGGCGGTCTGCCCGTTGAGGGCGGCATCCTGTGGTGCGCGACGGAAGCGGTTTCCAGGGAAGAGCTGGACGCGGCGGTCGATATCGTCCGCGCGGCATGCGAAGGGAGCGGTGCGCGATGAAGCTGATCTTTGAAAAGAGCGTGAAGGGCAGAAGGTGCTCGCTTCTTTCGGCGTGCGACGTGCCGGCCTACGAGCTCAAGGCGGAGGCGCGCGACGCGGCCCCCATGCTGCCGGAGCTTTCCGAAACCGACATCAGCAGGCACTACACCGGGCTTGCTCGCGAGACGCATGGCGTCAACGACGGCTTTTACCCGCTCGGCTCCTGCACGATGAAGTACAATCCCCGGATCAACGAGGAGATCGCGGCGCTTCCCGGCTTTGCGGACATCCATCCGCTCCAGCCGAGGGAGACGGTCGCGGGCTGTGCCGAGGTGTTCTCATTGTGCGAGAGGTATCTGTGCGAGGTCACGGGGATGGACGCGATGTCGTTCCAGCCTGCGGCGGGCGCGCACGGCGAGCTCACTGGCCTTCTTCTCATGCGGGCTTATCACCTTTCACGCGGCGACGAGGCACGGAAAAAGATCATCGTTCCCGACTCCGCGCACGGCACCAACCCCGCGAGCGCGGCGATGGCGGGCTTCTCCGTCGTCAACATCCCATCCGGCGCGGACGGGCTGGTCGATCTGGATGCCCTTGCGGCCGCCGTCGGCCCCGACACCGCGGGGCTCATGCTCACAAACCCCAACACGGTCGGACTCTTTGAGAAAAACATTCGACGGATTTCCCAGATCGTGCACGCGGCGGGCGGACTTGTCTACTACGACGGCGCGAACCTGAACGCGATCATGGGCGTCGCGCGTCCGGGCGACATGGGCTTCGACGTGGTGCACCTGAACCTTCACAAGACGTTCTCCACCCCGCACGGCGGCGGCGGTCCGGGCAGCGGGCCTGTGGGCTGCAAGGAGTTCCTGAAAAATTTCCTGCCGGGAAGCGCGCTTGGAGAGGGCGGCGGCGATGAAAGCATCGGACAGGTGCGGGCGTTCTACGGCCAGTTCCTGGTGGTCGTGCGCGCGCTGACCTACATCCTCACCCTCGGCGGGGAGGGGCTTCGGGAGGTTTCCGAAAACGCGGTTCTCAACGCCAATTACATGATGACGCTTCTCAAGGGTGCCTACGACATGGCGTATGCCGGATCCTGCATGCACGAGTTCGTGATGACGCTCGAAAAGCTCAAGAAGGAGACGGGCGTCTCCGCGCTGGACGTCGCAAAGGCGATGCTCGACCACGGCATCCATCCGCCCACCATGTACTTCCCGCTGATCGTCCACGAGGCGCTGATGGTGGAGCCTACCGAGACGGAGTCGAAGGAGACGCTCGACGAGGTCGCGGAGCTGCTCATCAAGCTGCGAAGGGCTGCGGAGAACGATCCGCAAAGCCTGCGCGATGCGCCCCTTCATACCCCCGTGCGGCGGCTCGACGAGGTCGGCGCGGCGCGCAAGCCGATCCTCCGATACGCCCCATGAAAAATGACCCCTCGCACAGTTCGCGAGGGGTCGTCCTTATTCCCGTTTCCTTTCCTCGGCCTTGGAATGAAGCTCCCTGTTCTCCGCCTCCAGTTCCAATATCCGCGCCTGCATGATGCCGAGCTGGATCCGGTAATCCCGGAGCACGTCCGGGCTCATGGTAATCTGCCGCGCGTACCCCGTGGGGGAAAGGCCGTGCACCTGCTTGAAGGACTTGGAGAAGTGAAAGGGGTCCGCGTAGCCGACGCAGCGCGCGAGCTCGGCAACCGTCGTGTTGTGAAGCCGGATCAGCTCCGCCGCGCGCATCATGCGGTAGTGGATCAGGTATTGCTGCGGCGACATTTTGACCATCTCGCGGAACACGTGGTGAAAGTGCGTCCGGCTGAGGCCCACGTACTGCGCGACATCCTCGATGCGCATGTCCGGCTCCGCATAATGCTGATCGATGTACTCGAGCGCACGGCGCATGGTGAAGTCGTTCCCGTACTTCTCGTAGATTTTGAAGTTCGTCGCCGTCATGTCAATCTGGCGCGCGATCAGGGCGTACAGGCGGGAGAGGATCTTGCAGTAGCGGTTATGCCAACTGTGGGCGTACCGGAACATCGCCTCGTACTGCTCCCGGAAAAAGGGATCGTCCGGGTAGGCGAACACCGGGCTCTCCGCCGTGAATCCCGCCCGCCGCATGTAATCGCGCACCAGATAGCCCGAAAACACCACCCACAGAAGCGTCCACGGTTCCTCCTCGTCGGCTTCGAGATCGTAGGGCGCCTCCGAGTGGATCAGAAACGCCTCGTTCGCATCGGCGGAAAAGCAGTTCTGTCCCCAGCGGAGCCGGCCCCTTCCCGCGAGCACGTAATAGAGGGAAAACGCGTCGCTCCAGCCGCGCGGCCCGCGTTCCCCGCTCTGGCAGGCGTACCTGCCGCATTCGTGCACGACGATGCTGATGTTGATCTTGTCCCGCTGCGCAATGATGATGCGCTCGTACCCTTCCATGCGCCCTCCCGTCAGGCCTCCGCTTCCAGCCGCAGAACCAGTGGCACGAGTTCCGCGGGCTCTGATATGGTGAAGCGCGGGACCTCCTCCGCATCCCGCGGGACGCGGGGATAGCGCGGCGTCCACGCGAGATGGACGCTGATCATGCCCATCCGGTTCGCGCCCTTGACGTCCCGCGCGAGATTGTTGCCCACCATGATCATACGGCCAAAATCCGCGCGCGTCAAGCCCATAGCAGCGATGGCGGCCTCGAACATGCGCGCGTCGGGCTTTGCGACGCCGATATCCTCCGAGTAGATGCGCGCGGAGAACAGCTCCGCCATTCCGTTGTCATGATAGACGCGCTCGAAGGACGCGCGGTATCCGTCGGCGATCATAACCAGCGGGAAACCCAGCGCGCGAAGCGCCCGCACGGCCTCCTCCGCGCCCGGAATGCAGCGCGCCTCGAGAACGATGCCGTTCTCGTCCTTGATTTCCGTGCCTTCGTCAATGATCGTGTCGCCGCTGTCGAGGCATACGATCAGCCGTCTCGTCGATTTGTGCATATTTCCTCCTCGTCAGATGCCCTGGAGCGCCAGCTCGTCCGCAAAGTGGCACGCGACGGCGCGGTCGCCCGCGACATCCCTGAGTGGCGGGGCGGTATGCGTGCAGATTTCTCGAGCGAAGCGGCAGCGGGGGTGGAACGCGCAGCCCAGCGGCGGGCGCGCGGGGTTCGGGACCTCGCCCTGCAACAGAATGCGGTCGATGCGCGCGTCGGGGTCGGGCTTGGGCGCGGCGGAGAGCAGCGCTTCCGTATAGGGGTGAAGCGGTCTTTGGAAGAGCGCCCCGGTGTCCGCCAGCTCGACAATCTTTCCGAGGTACATCACCGCGATCCGGTCGGAAATGTACTCCACGACCGACAGAGCGTGGGAAATGAACAGGTAACTGAGCGAAAGCCGCCCCTGCAAATCCTTTAAAAGGTTGATGATCTGGGCCTGGATCGACACGTCGAGCGCGGAAACCGCCTCGTCGCACACGATGAGCTTCGGGAGCGAGACGAGCGCGCGCGCGATGCCGATCCGCTGGCGCTGGCCGCCGGAGAAGGCGTGCGGATACCTGCGCAGGTATTGTGTGTTGAGCCCCGTCCAGTCCGCCATCTCGAATACCCTTCGCTCGACTTCTCCTTTTGGAAGCTTGTAGTTGGTACGCAGTGGTTCCGCGATGATGTCAAAGACCGTCATCCTTGGATCAAGCGAGGAGTAGGGGTCCTGAAAGATCATCTGGAGGTCCTTCCGGCGCGCCTGCAGCTCCTTCTTTTTGAGCTTCAGGAAGTCGTATGACGCGCCGTTCTCCGGGTGGTAGATCACCTCTCCGGAGGTGGCCTCGATGCCCCGGACGATCGAGCGGCCGAGCGTGGTCTTGCCGCAACCGGACTCGCCCACGATGCCTAGCGTTTCGCCGCGCGAGACCGAGAAGCTCACGCCCGAGAGGGCGCGCACGGCTCCAAACGCCTTGGTCAGTTCCCGGACCTCCAGAATGGGTTCACGCATGCGCGCCCGCCCCCTCTCCCGCGTACAGATAGCATTTGACGTAGTGCCCGGGCGCCACCTCGAGGAGCGGCGCGGGGCGGTCGGGGCAGCCTTCGACGAGCGCACGGTCGCACCGCTCATAGAACCCGCAACGGTTCGGCAGGCGGATCGGGACGGGCACCGTGCCTTCAATCGATTCGAGCTTGCCCTGCTCCTTGGCCTTACCCATGCGCGGCATGGAGTTGAGGAGCCCCCGCGTGTACGGATGGCGCGGGTCGTGGAAGATGGCGCGCGCGTCGCCCTGCTCCACGACCTCGCCCAGATACATCACCGCCACTTCGTCGCACATGGCGGCAACCGTACCGAGGTCGTGGGTAACAAAGAGGATCGCCATTCCGAACTCCTTCTGAAGAGAGCGCATGAGCTCCAGAATCTGGGCCTGTATGGTCACGTCGAGCGCCGTCGTGGGTTCGTCCGCGATCAAAAGCGACGGGCCGCAGGAGAGCGCCATGGCGATCATCGCGCGCTGGAGCATGCCACCCGAAAACTCGTGCGGGTACTGCCGGATGCGCTTCTGCGCGTTTGCGATTCCCACCTTTTTGAGCATCTCGAGCGTGATCGCCCACGCCTTCTTCCTGTCCGGTTCGACGTGCAGCCGGATCATTTCCGCAATCTGGTTGCCGATGGTGTAGAGCGGGGAAAACGCGGTCATGGGTTCCTGAAAGATCATGGATATCTTCGCGCCGCGAATCTTCCTGATTTCGGGCCCGTTCGGGCGCAGGGCCGTGAGGTCGGCTGCCCCTTCTCCCTCGTCATACCAGATGTGGCCGCCCGTCCGGCAGTTTTTTTCATTGATGCCCAGAATCGCCTTGCAGGTAAGGCTCTTTCCACACCCGGACTCACCGACCAGTCCCAGAGTCCTGCCGGGCGCGATCCTCAGATCCACGCCGCGCACCGCGTTCAGGATCCCGTCGTCGGTGTGAATGTCGATCTTGAGATCCTCGACGCGAATCAGCGGCCCCGGCCGCGTTTTGATGTCGTTCATCGGAACACCTCGCTTACTTGTAAGGGTCGGCGGCGTCGCGCAGGCCGTCGCCCAGGAAGTTGAACGCCAGCACCGCGACGATGACATAGACAAGCGGGATCAGCCGCCACGAATACAGCGCGACGTTCTGAATCTCCTGCGCCTCCTGAAGGAGCACGCCCCAGCTCGTCGCGGGGGAGCGGATGCCGAGGCCCAGAAAGCTCATGGACGTCTCGCCAATGATCATGCTCGGAATGCCCAGCGTCATGTCCACGATGAGGTAGCTGATGAAGCTGGGGATCAGGTGCGACGTGATGATCTTGCGGTCTCCCACGCCGCCGATGCGCGCTGCCATCACGTAGTCCTCCTCGCGCAGCGAGATGAACTTGGACCTGACGACACGCGCGAGCCCCGTCCACGAGATCATCGAGAGGATGATCGTAATCATAAGGTACATCTGGACGACCGGCACGCGCGCGGGGATTGCCGCCGAGAGCGCCATCCAGAGGGGCAGGGTGGGGAAGGAGCGGATGATCTCAATGATGCGCTGAATGATCGTGTCGGTCAATCCGCCGAAGTAGCCGGAAATGCTGCCGATGACAAGGCCCAGAAGGAAGCTCAGCGTCACGCCCGCCAGGGGGATGGTGAGCGACACGCGGCTTCCGAGCACGATGCGCGAGAAGATGTCTCGTCCCATGCTGTCGGTCCCAAAGATGAACAGCGCGCCTTCCTCTTCCACGCCGAAGAGGTGGCGGTTCGTCTCAAAAAGGCCGAGGAAGCGGTAGCTTTCGCCTTCCGCGAACAGGCGGATGGGATAGATGGCGTCCGTGTCCTCCACGAAGATCTTCCGCAAGGTCTCCGGATCGCGCTCGCTGGTCACGCCGTAAACGAACGGTCCGATGAAACGGCCGTCCGTGTCGAACAGGTGGACGCGCGTGGGCGGGCAATCCTTGTATTTGCTGGAATAGGAGGTCAACCCCTGCGGCGCGATGAACTGCCCGAGGAGGGCCTGTATGTACAGAATGCCGAGGATGGCGATGCTGATCTGCGCGAGCTTGTGCTTTTTGAGCTTGCGCCACATCAGGTGCCATTGCGACGCCGCGTAGTAAGCGTCGGGACTTTCGTCCTTGGGACGCGCGAGCCCGAACCAGCGGAAAACGCGCGGCGCACCGTTCTGCTTTGCCATCATTTCACCTCCCGGCCCGCCATGCGGACGCGCGGATCGAGCCACGCCAGCAGGATATCCGAAAGAAGCGTGCCGACGACCGTCATGATCGCCATCAGGAACAGCCAGCTTCCCGCAAGATACATGTCCTGGTTGAGGAGCGCCTTGTAGAGGACCGGGCCCTGCGTCGGCAGGTTCATCACAATCGCGGAGATCGTCGAGCCGGTGAAGATCGCGGTCAGGGACCAGCCGATGGAGCTTGCAATCGGGTTGAGCGAGGCGCGCACGCAGTATTTATACAGAATTCTTTTTTCGCTCAGCCCCTTGGCGCGGGCCGTCAGAACGTACGGGCGGTTGAGCTCGTCCAGAAGCTGACCGCGCATCACGCGGATCAGCCCGCAGGTGTTGGCCGTTCCGATGACGATAACCGGAATGACCATATGCTTCATGATGTCCAGAAGCTTCGCCCACGTCATGGGCGCGCTCACAAACTGATTGGACATGAGCCCCAGCATGGGGTTCCCGAACCAGTAGAAGGAGACGACCATGAGGATGATCGCGAACAGGAAGTTTGGGGTCGCCATTCCCAGAAAGCCGAGGAAGGTGATCAGATAATCCCCGAAGGAGTATTGCTTGACGGCGCTGTAGATGCCCGCCGGAATCGACACGAAATAAGTGAAGGCCATTGTGATCAGCGAGATGGACAGTGTCGTCGCCATGCGCTGGCCCAGGATGTCCATCACGGGCTTGTTGTATGAGAATGAATAGCCGAAGTCCCCGCGGGTCAGGATGCCGTACATCCACTTCAGATACTGAACGTACCACGGCTTGTCCAGCCCATAGGACTCGCGCATGCGGGCGATGGTGTTCATGTCGAACACCTCGTTGCTCGCCTCCATGCTGGCGATGTAGCTGCTCATGAAATCCCCCGGCGGCAGCTGGATGATGAAGAACACGACCATGGAAATGACGATCACCGTCGGGATCATGATGAGAATTCGCCTGCCGACATACCGCAACAAGCGCAGCCCTCCCTTCCTTTGAAAATGGGGGCGGGGTCATGCCCGCCCCCTTCCCGGGTTCGCCGCATCGCGCGAACCGACGGATCATTCGTTGTCGAAGAAGAACTGGAACGGACGGGCGTGGCCAAGGTTGCGGAACTCGTCGCAGTCGATGACGAACTCGGGCACGTTCTTGAGTGCGTTATTCACGACCACCACGACGGGGGACGGGCTCGTGTAGCCGATGACCCAGTTATTCTTCATGTGGAGCTTCACGATTTCCTCAACCCACCCGTTGATCTCCTCGGCGGTGGTGGAAGCGGTCAGCATGCTCCAGTCCTCGAGCAGGAGCGCCACGTCGCCCTCAGGCTTCACGCCCTCTGCGCCGTTCGTCGCGTTGTAGAGGCCGTACCAGCCGTACCAGGGCGTCAGCACGCGCAGCGGCAGAACCGTGTCGGGGCGGTAGCTGATGCTCACGCTGCCGATGGTCTCGAGCGTCGAGACGAGTTCGTTGTTGTACTTCATTTCCTGGAACAGCGCGTCGTCGACGAGCTTGATGTTGGTGCGGATGCCGACCGCCTCATAGTCGCGGGCCAGGAGCTCCGCCGTCTTTTCCTTGTTGGAATCCGCGACGAATTGAATGGTCAGCGTGAGTTCAGTTCCATCCGCGAATGTGCGAAATTCGCCTTTCGCGTCGTAGGGAAGTCCGATCTCGTCCAGAAGTGCGTTCGCGCGGTCGGGGTCATACTCGATCCACACGTCCGCCCAGCCCTCCTGGTAATTGACGAGGCCCTCGGGAATGCTGCTCTGCTGTGGCACCACGAGTCCGTCGTATACGATCTCGCAGATGTCCTCGCGGTTGGCCGCCACGGATAGCGCCTCGCGGAAGCGGATGTCCTGGAAGAGCGCCCGCAGGTTTTCGTCCGTCACGGTCTGATTGAGCTGGAGCGCCTGGGAGGCCCACTCGGTGTTGCTGTACATGAAGATGTGGTAGCCGCCCTTGTCCTCGTTCTCCTTGAGCATGGTGTACTTGCTGATGTCGAACATGGTGAGGGATAACTCGCCCGCCAGTGTCATGAGCTCCCTGTGGCTGTCATCCTGAATGCGGGTAAAGACGAGCTGGTCGATGTAGGGCAGCTGGTTGCCTTCCGCGTCGGTCTTGAAGTAATAGGGGTTGCGCGTCATGACGAACTGGTCGGAGTTGGGATCGGTGGAGGCCACCCACGCGCGCAGGGTCGGGATCTGGGGCCATACCCAGTAGTAGTAGCCCGTCCACTTGCCCATGCCGCTGATGTCGTTGAAGCCGAGTTCCTCGGCCTTCTTCTGCGCGGCCTCCTCGCCGATGAACTCCGCGAGGATTGTCTCCTGATAGTGCTTGGGCGCGAAAAGCCACTTGTTGTCGATGGCGACGCGCTCAAGGAACAGGGCGTTGGGGTACATGTGGGTGATCCGGAAGGTGTAATCGTCGACCTTCTCGAACTCGCACAGCGCTTTCTCGCCCGTCGCCGGATCGGTGGAGTAGTAACAGTCGTAAACCTGCTTTCCAAAGGTCTCCATCTTGAGCATGTGCTCCCAGTAGAAGAGGACGTCGTCTGCGGTGAAGGGCATGCCGTCTGACCAGCGCATGCCTTCGCGCAGATAGATGGTGTAGACGCGCGCGTCTTCCGACACGTCGTAGCCCTTGGCAACATTCGGCTCGACGCCCGAGCCATCCTGCTTGAAGCGGAACAGTGGCTCCTCCGTCATCTTGCCGGGGGCCCACTTATCGTCCACGCCCTGCCAGACATCGTTGTAGGTGCCGCCGTACTGGCCGATCTCATCCTGGACCTCGACCACCAGGATGTCTGAGGCGGTCGGCATCCGTTCCTCGACCGACGGAAGTTTCCCGGCCTCCACCATCGCGGCGAGCATCGGCGCCTCGTGAAGTCCCGTCGCCACCTCCGCGAGGGCGCTCATGCCGCTCAAGGTCGCCGCAACCAGCATCGCGATCACAAGAGAGCTGGCCCATCGTTTCAACATGATTGAGTCCTCCTTTCAAATCGAACCAATGCGTTCAAGGAAATTGTATTGCCTTTCTGAAAAAGTGTACATGTCTCTATGTAATACATGCATGTGTTTATGTCCTGTTCTCATGGGCATCTCGAAGCATTGCTCCGCCGTAAACAGGCCGTATTCGCTCGATTTTTTCTGCATTTCTGATCAGATTCCGCATATCTCAAAGAAAGCGAAACGCATGTATAATCTGTCGCATGTAAATATGTCGTGTAAAATCCTGACATGGATTTGATGTTTCGACCGCGACCGCCCAGATTTCTCTGCGCATGATAAAACCGCGGACCCGAAGGTCCGCGGTCTGCCTGTTTCGTTTGGCCGAGGTTACTGCCTCATTTCCCTTCGGTAGCCGTCCATCTCGCGCTCGTTGCCATAGACGAAGTGACCCGGCGCGATTTCGCTCCACTTTGGGCCGTCCTTCGAGTAGTCATGCACGGTGGGATCGTACACCAAAAGCTTCTTCGTGCGCTCCAGATAAGGGTTCGGGTTGGGCACGGCGGAAAGCAGTGCCTTGGTGTAGGGATGCAGCGGGTGGCGGAACAGCTCCTCCGAATCCGCCAGTTCGACGATGCGGCCCAGGTGGATAACGGCGATGCGGTCGGAGATGAACCGCACCACGGACAGATCGTGCGCGATAAAGAGGTACGTGAGGCCGCGCTTCTTTTTCAGCTCGTTTAAGAGGTTCAAGACCTGCGCGCGGATGGACACGTCGAGCGCCGAGATCGGCTCGTCGGCCACAATGAACTCCGGCTCCATGATGAGCGAGCGCGCAATGCCGATGCGCTGGCGCTGTCCGCCCGAGAATTCGTGCGGAAATCGGCTGGAGAACTCCGGCAGCAGGCCGACCTCCTCGAGCGCCTTCTGAACCTTCGCCTCTCGGTCCGCATTGTCCTTGTACAGCCGGTGGTTGAGTAAGCCCTCTGAGACGATATAGTCCACCTTGGCGCGCTCGTTCAGCGACGCCATGGGGTCCTGGAAGATCATCTGCATGCTGCGAATGACCTCGAGGTCGAGCTCCTTGGGGATCTTTCCGCTGATCGTGCGTCCCTTGAAGAGCACCTCTCCGCTGGTGACCGGGTTGATCCGCACGATGGCGCGGCCGATGGTCGTCTTGCCGGAGCCCGACTCGCCGACCAGCGAGAAGGTTTCGCCGCGGTAGATGTTGAAGCTGACGTCGTCGACGGCCACGAACTTCTTCCGACCACTTCCGAAGGTCACCTGCATGTTCTTGACTTCGACGAGGGTCTCCCGTTCGGAGTTCGCGTGCGGGCGGGGCGTGGGAAGCGCGCCTTCGTCCGTTCCCATGACCTGCATGCTCAGCTTGCGGATGGAGTCGGGCCGCTCCGCCTTGGGCGCGCGGTCATCCAGCATCCACGATTTTGCCTGATGAGTTGCAGTCACGTCGAACATCGGCGGCTCCTCAAGGAAGTCGATGTTGAGCGCCTTGCGGTTTCGCGGCGCGAAGGAATCGCCCACCACCTTTTTGAAGAGGTTCGGAGGCGTGCCGTCGATGGCGGGTAGCTTTTCGCCCTTGACGCCCAGCTGGGGAAGTGCGCTCAAGAGCGCCCAGCTGTAGGGATGCCACGCATCGAAGAAGATCTCGTTGGACATGCCGATTTCGACGATCTGCCCGGCATACATCACGGCCACGCGGTCGGCGACGTTCGCGACGACGCCCAAGTCGTGGGTGATGTAGATGATGGTCATGCCCTGGTCCTTTTGGAGCTTGCGGATCAGGTCCAGAATCTGGGCCTGAATGGTGACGTCGAGCGCGGTAGTCGGCTCGTCGCAGATGAGAATCTGCGGCTTGCACGCCACGGCGATGGCGATGACCACGCGCTGACGCATGCCGCCGGAGAACTCGTGCGGATACTGCCCGTAGCGGCGCTCGGCGTCGGGAATGCCGACCAGCTCCAGCATACGGATGGCCTCGCGCTTGGCCTCCGCGCCGCGCAGCTTCTGGTGAAGTTCAATGGCTTCCCGAATCTGCACGCCGATGCGCTTGAGAGGGTTGAGGCTTGTCATCGGGTCCTGCGTCACCATGGCGATCTTTCTGCCACGGATGGTGCGCCACTCGCGCTCGGTGGTGAACTTTGCAAGGTCGCGGCCGTCGTACAGGATGGAGCCGCCGGTGACGGCGCCGTTCTTGTCGAGCATGCCGAGGAAGCACTTTGTAAACACGGATTTGCCGCTTCCGGACTCGCCGACGATGGCGAGCGTTTCACCTTCGTAGAGGTCCAGCGAAGCGCTGCGGATGGCCTGCAGCCGCTGACCGCGCAGTGTGAACTCGACCTCCACGTCCTTGGCGGACAGGATGGGTTCGCTCGAGAGTATTTTTTTGGCGCGCGCGTCGAAGTAAAGCTGCTCGGCGTTCTCGTGCCTTTTCATCATTTCGCTCATTTCAAGATTCCTCCCATCAAACGTGGTTGCGCGGGTCGCAGGCGTCGGAGAACGCGTTGCCCACCAGATAGAAGGTGATCGTGATGATGGACACGATGGCGGCGGGGAAGATCAGCAGGTAGGGGAAATCGAGGAAGTAACTGCGCGCGTTCCGAAGCAGAATGCCGAGAGACGGCGTGGAAATATCCATGAGCCCGAGGTACGCGAGCGTCGTTTCGTAGGCGATGGTGCCGGGGATGGCCAATGCCAGCCGCAGGATAATGACGCTCACGAGGTAGGGGAGAATGTTCTTGGTAAGAATGCGCCACAGGCTCGTGCCCAGGCAGCGCGAAGCGAGGTTATACTCGCGGTCGCGGTAGATGAAGACGAGGTTTCTGACATTGCGCGCCGTCGAAAGCCAGCCGAAGAGGATGATCGCCGTACCCATGATCAAGTAGCTCTTTCCGACCATCAGCGCGATCAGCGTCAGATAAATGATCGTGGGGATGTTGTCAATCAGGTTGTAAAGCTCCGTAATGGAGCGGTCGAGCCGCCGGACATAACCCCACAGAAGGCCGATCAGAACGCCGAGGGAGATCTGGCCCATGGAGACGGAAACGGCCAGGATAATGGAGGTTCTCGTGGCGTGCCACACCTGCGTCCAGTAGTCGCGGCCCAAGTTGTCGGTGCCGAACCAGTAGGTGGAGTTGGGCGAGGTGAACATCAGCGCGTCGTCGATGCGCAAACTGTTGACGTCGAACCTGCTGATGGCAGCCGCGACGAAGGTAAAGATGAACAGGAGCGCGAAGACCACGAGCATGATCACCGCAGACCTCTTTTTGAGGAAGTTGCGCCATACGCTCTTCCAATAGGAATATTCGGAATAGCCGATCCGCTCGGCATCCTGCACGCGGTATTCCGCGTACTCAAACAGCTGCCGTTCGGGCATCCGCGCGCGCGCCTTGACATAGAGACGGTCGCGCTCGAATTTTTTCGCCGTATCGGTATCGATCGCCTTCTGATCGACCGTTAAATCCACTGTTTTCCGCTCGTCCATCAGCGCGTCGCCCCCTTGTCTATCAATCGGATCCGGGGATCGATGAGGGTCATCAAAACGTCGCCGAGGAACACGCCGACGATGCCCAGAGAGGCGTACAGCATGACGACGCCCTGCACGACGTTCGTGTCATAGCGCGAGATGGCGTCCGTGAGGAGCGGGCCCATGCCCGGAACGGAGAAGAACCGCTCCACGAGGAGGGAGCCCCCGACCGTCAGGAGAATCGAGTAGGGCAGGTACTGCGCGAGCGGCACGAACGCATTCCGCAGAACGTGCTTGAACATGACGCTGCGCGTGGAGAGGCCCTTGAGCTTCGCGAGGCGGATGTAGTCCTTGTTCAACTCATCCACCATGTAGCGGCGCGTCCAAAGCATGTAGCCCGCAACGGAGCCCAACGCCAGGCACGCGATCGGCAAAATGGATGTCTCGTCCGGTTTTCGGACGGAATACATCGATGGCAGCCCTAATATTCGGGCGCCAAACGCCAATATCAATGAGTATGAGACGAGATATGGGACGGCGTTGACAAACACGGTGTACGCCGTTCCGATGTGGTCGAATATGCCGTCCTTGAAGCGCGCCTGCAAAACGCCCATCACGACGCCGAGGAAGAGGGAAATGGAAAGCGCGGTGAGACCAAGGCGCATTGAGACGGTGAACTTGTCCTGGATCAAATCCACCACCGGCTTATTGGTCTGAATGCGGCGGCTGGTGCCCAGGTCAAATTGCGTAAACAGCTGCTTGTAGAAGCGGAACAGCTGCGTGAACGGATCGTCCAGCAGCCCCGCCGCCTGGAGTCTGTCGTGCTTCTGTTCGTCCGTGAGCTTGATCAGCTCGTCCTCCGTAAAATAATAATCGGTGGGCATCAGACGAAGCAGGAGGAACACGATGGACACCACGAGCAGCACCGTAAAGATGGATTGGAGGAGCCGCTTGATCGTGTATTGTAGCATCTCAAATCACCCTGACCTTCTTGATAACTGATAAAAGAATCCGGGGTGGTTCCCGAAGGAACCTCCCCAGAACTTCGTTGTCGTGGAACGAAATGGAACCAATTACTTCCCGGAGAACCCCACGTAATCCTCGGTGGTGTAGATGTCGGAGTTGGTTTCCCAGTTCACATAGCGGGAGCTCTGGTTGCCGTAGGCTGCGTAGATCTTGGAATAGTCGTTGACGCAGGTCAGCTGCCAGGAGACGTCGTAGTGCGTCGGGATAACGAGCGCATGCTCGAGCATGTATGCCTCGGCCTTCGCGAACGCGGCATAGCGCGCGTCGAGATCCTCAGTGATGGCCTTGGCTTCGGTCACGAGCCGCGTGAACTCCTGATAGGTGGCGATCAGGGCCTCGTCGGTGGCGTTGTTGATCTTGGAGTAGGCCTGGGAATAGTACGCGTTGTCCTCGCCGTAGGTCTCCTGGCCGAGGAAGTTGATCGGATCGCCGAAGTCGGCGCCCCAGCCGTTGATGTAGAAGGACGCGAGCTGCGGGTTGCGGACTTCCTGCGCGAGGGACGAAACGTAGGTCTTGATGTTCAGAACCACGTAGTCGTCGCCCAGGCAATCGGAGAAGATCTGCGCGATGGTGTCGGCGGTGTCCTTCGCGGTCTGGTTGTTGCCGGCAATGTAGTAATCGACGGTGATCGGGAAGGTCACGCCCTTGGCGGTGAGCTCTTCAATGGCCTGCGCCTTGTAGGCGGCCGCCTTGTCGGCGTCATAGCGGTTGAAGGACTCGCTGGAGTACTGGAGGCCCAGCTCGTCGCGAACCAGCTGCGTGTAGTCAACGCCAGCCGAGGTGACTGCCACGGTGTTGGCGGTGTAGCAGTAGTTCTGGCAGGACTGGGGGTTGATGGCGTTGGTGCGCGCCAGATAGGAGGTGAGGTCGAGGCCGTAGTACCAGCTCAGACGGAACGCCTCGTTGGCGACGGCGGTGTTCCAGTTGGTGTCGGGCTCGCCGGACTCCAGCTTCTTGTCATAGGAGAGGTGGATCTGGTAGGAGTACTTGGTGGGGCGCTTTTCGGCCAGATAGTCGTGGAATTCGTTGGACTCGCTGTTATAGATGGTGGAGAGCGTGGACTGGGTCAGATCGACGTTGTCAAGCTCGCCCGTCTGGAACAGGGAGAACGCCACGTCGAGGGACTCGACCATCTTGATGACGACGGAGTCGAACCTCTTGACCGTGTCCGCGGCGTAGTAGTTGGGGTTGGCGGTCAGAACTTTCTCGTTCTGGTGGATGTAGGAGGTGATGGTGTAGGGGCCCGAGTACCAGAGGGTCTCCCACGTCACGGCGCGGTAGCCGTCAACGCCAAGCTCCGCAAGAAGCGCGCCGGAGACGGGATACAGGCAATTGTAGGTGGCGAGGGTGGGGAAGTAGCTCAGCTTGTCCACGCAGGTGTAAACAAGCGTCTTGGAATCGGGGGCGGAAACGCCGACCATCTCAAGGAACTTCTCGAGGCCCAGCGCCTTCGCGGCTTCGGCGCTCTCAGTCTCCGCGAGGTTCTTGGTGTACTCATAGTAATCGCCGGCGCCCTTGATCATCTCGATGGGCATGGAGGTATTGGCGGCGTCGTTCTTGGCAAAGTTCAGGACCCACTCGAGGCCCCAGAGCCAGTCTTCCGCCACGACGTCAGCCTTGACGTTGCCGTCCTTGTCGACCCAGGTCATGCCGTCGTTCAGGATGAAGGTCCAGGTCATGCCGCCGTCCGCAGTCGACCATTCCTTCGCCGCGCTGGGAATCAGCACGCCATTGGCATCGTTGGTGAGGAGCGCCTCGGTGCAGTTGGAGAGAACGTTCAGATCGACAGCGCCCTGGGAGTACAGGACGTTGAAGGTCTCCATTTCTCTGGAGGTCAGCTCGTAGGTGTGCAGCTCTTTGATCTCGTCGGCGCTGGCGGTCGCGACTGCGACGGTCAGCATCATACAAAGCGCGAGCACGAGGGAAAGAACCTTCTTCATGTGTCTTCCTCCTTAATCGAGTCGGGGTAAAAAAATGGCGCACCCCTGGTCGGCACCATTACCCATCCTGTGTGGAATTGTAGCACACTTACATTTGTGCTGTCAACCAAAAATGAATCAAAAATTCTGTCGGCAGATCACAAATTGCAGATTGTTTCCCAAAGATCGCGCGCCAGCGATCCAATTTGAATTTTAAGCCGTCAATCCGTGCGTTTGGGCGCGATCTTCCGGGACCGATTGCCAAATCTGTCGAACGGATGTATAATGACTCGAACCCACCGTGAAAGGACGCAAGAAATGAGGAAGCCACGCAGAAAACTTTACCGGAAATACATGGTTCGCCCGATCGTCCATATGTTTTTCACGCGGGCGATTCTTGCCCTGGCGGCATCGCTTTTGTGGAACGAATTTATCAACATCGAAGCGGCGCTGTCCATGCGCACGTTCGCTTTTCTATTCTTCGGCGTGCTGTTTCTCGTCATGGGCTGGATGGCATACCTGCGGCTCGATGGCGTCAGGGCGCCGTCCTTTGACAGGCGCCTCTTTGAGTGGAAGCGCAAGCCCAAGCGCATCCGCGGCGACCTGATCGATTTCGTGGACGAGGATGTGGTCAGCTTCGACGATCTGGAGGAGGATGAAAGGGATTTCTGTCGCCTTGTGGCGGACATCCTCTGCGGCATCGCGTTTCTGATTCTGTCAAGCCTGTAGAGCGCGCGGTAGACGTCGATTTCTCCTTTCGCCCACAGTTTCCCGTTCGTGAAATTCTCAGCCCGGCGGCCTCGTCATAAGGAGCCGCCGGGCGATTTGTAAACGCGCCATGCGAATGGGACACTGCGAGAGGCAATCGCGCTTTGCTTCTTGAAAGACATACCAGGTGCGAAAAGACTGGATGCACAATCCGCGCGCCTGCGGCACAGCGGAAAGGGGACGATCCCTGCGGATCGTCCCCCTGTTCGTGAAGGAGTATTCGGATGCCGGGGCATGAACTCAGTTGTTCAGCTGATAGGCCTCGTAAAGTTCCGCAAGCGCGCCGCTGATGGGCGTGAGGCCCGACAGGTTGATGGTGTCGATCTCAACCTGCACCTTTGCGATGATCCAGGCCTGTGCGGAGGCTTCATAGTCCAGCGTGAAGGCGGTTTCAAATCCATAGGACGTAGCGCCGGCGAAGTCCTTGGCTTTCGGCTGCTCCTTCACTGCCGTCTCGGTGCCGTTCGTGGTCGACAGGCGTTCGAATTCGCCGGTGTAGGCGACGCCCAGATAGCAGCTGTCCGCGTTTACCGTGGCGGCGAGCGACTCGTCAATCTGATAGCTTGCGACATAGGTTCCGTCGTCCTGCATGGTGACAATTACCTTGCCCACCACGTACTGGTTTGCCAGAAGAAGCGGAATCTCGAACGCGCCGTTCGCGAAGTCTTCCTGTGTTACCGGGGTTGCCGCGAACCAGATGGACGCCAGATCCGTCTCGCTCGGGGCGGCGCCTTCGGAGCCGAAGCCTGAGAGCTTGCCAAAGGTCGCGTCGTCTTTCTTTGCTGCGAAGAGGAAGGTCTTGCCGATGGTGTAGAGGTCAATCGTGGTGTCGCCGCTCAGGACGGTGAGCACGCGTGTGACGGTG
This sequence comes from Bacillota bacterium, assembly GCA_023444095.1. GTDB lineage: Bacteria > Bacillota > Clostridia > Christensenellales > Aristaeellaceae > RUG11247. Next base: position 5,828 of record JAEZRP010000016.1, on the reverse strand, counting down.
TTTCCGAAGATATCCGTGACGATGATCTTCAGTTCTTCGCCCGCGACAAGCACGATGCCCTGTCCCTCGAAGGTGAAGCAGCCATACTCGTCGACCGTCGCGTCGTAGGTCACGCCGCCGTAGATCATCTGAACCGTGGAACCCGGCTCGACGACGCCGCTGATGCCCAGCTGGTCATTCGGTGCCATGGTGAGGAGGATCGGCGCGATCTCGTCGTCGTACACAACAAACTGGGAGAAGGGCTTGCCGTCAATGTCGCGATAGCTGATCGTCATCTCAAACGGCTCGTTCTTCGGGAGCTTCAGATCGGCCGTGTCGACCGTCAGGGAGAAATATCCCTTTTCGCCGAGCTCGTAATCGCCGGAGCCGCCGACCTTGACCGTGGTGTAGTAGGAACCGATCTTCACGTTCAGCGTCTCATATTCGTTCGCCGAACCCTTGATGGTGACGGTCGAACGACCGCCCATCAGCTTATGGGATGCGCCGTCGATCAGGTCCGGCTTGACGGAGAACTTGATCGGAATTTCGGTCTCTGAGACGTCCGCTGTCAGAGTGGTGGTCGAGGTGTTGCCCGCGACGTCGCTGGTCGTGACCGCGACCGGGCACTCGCGACCGGAGAGTGCGGGTCCGACGGCCTCCGTCCACCAGACGAGCAGGTCCTCTGTCAGCGTGTAGGTCGTTCCAACGCCCGCGTTCACGGGTGCCGCGAGGTACTCCGTGCCGTCGAAGGTGATGGACGTGATCTGCATGCCGGGCTCCGGCACGTCGACATCGATCGTCTTGCCGCGGTTTTCGGTCACGACGACGTCCCTGTTGTCGTACGCCTGATACATGTACCAGAAGGTTTCGGTCGTCTGCTCGATGTAGGCGGGCAGCTCAGCAATGAGGTTGTCCGCGCCGGAGTTGAACAGGTCCTCCACATCGATGTAGCCGACGGAGATGGTCTTGTCGTTGTGGCTGCCCGTGGCATCGTCATACGTGTGCCACCAGGTGTCGTCCGGCGCGAGGGTCGCGGTTCCATTCTCAAGCTTCTTGTAATAGGTACCCTTCGTGCCGTCCGCGTCGACGACAAGGATCCTGACGACCTCGCCGGAGAGTCCGTTGATGGTGATGCCGTCCTTCATCCAGTTCCTGGAACCGACCGTGCCTGCGAAGCCCAGCGTGATCGCGCCCTCGGTGCGGTCCACGGTCACGGGATCAAAGGTCAGGCTCTGCGCGGTGCCGGGAATGACCGCAAGGCTCAGGCTGTCCGTCACGGAGGAAACGTTCACAATGCCGCCCGCAGGCAGATAGTCCGTCCAGGTAAGTCCGCTCTCCGCGTCGTTCACGAGGCGCGGCACGAACGTGACGGTACCAGATCCGCCCATTTTGATCGTCACAGGGGCCGTGAAGTACATGGAGGGATCTGCGACGTTCGCGCCGTCCAGATGCAGCGTCAGGGCGAGGGTGACCTCATGCTCGGAGGAGTCACCAGGGCCGACGTAGTAGTCGGGCGAAACGATCTGGGGGAGAGTTTTTCCGGTCTCCTCGACCGTCACTTCCACCTGTGTCGTCCTCGCGTCGATCGGGGAGCCGATCGTGATGGTCAGGTCGTCGGAGACATAATTCACGGTGAAGGCTTCCATGGGATACACGTTGCCAGCGAGATCGCGCACAAACGGGTAGACCGTATAGATGCCGCTCTTGTCAAAGTTGATTGTAAGCGACGGACTGGATGTCCAGTTGAGATTGGCCTTCCCTACGATCTGATTGGAACCGGCAAACCAGACATATTCCGTGGGGAGGCCCGACACACCCTGAACGCCGTCGGGAGTGGGATCCTGTGCGGTGACCTGAATGGTCACGCTCTCCTGAGAGGTCCAGCTCGCGCCCGGATTCAGGACGAGGTTACTCGACAGCGTGGCGGTCGGAGCGGTCTTGTCGATCTTGGTCGTGACCTTCTCCTCGGTCGTGTTGCCCGCCACGTCGGTCACGACGATGGTGTGCTCGATCGCGCCCTCCGCGCTGACCACGTAGGTGTACTGCGTGTCGCTCACCCACGTCGCCGGGGAACCGTCGACGGTCACGGAGGCGATATCGCTCACGTCGAGGGATCCGTTCGCGTCGGTGATGTCGTTGATGGTGATCGTCACATCTTCGTAGGTCCAGTCATCCTCGCTCAGCGAGTACGTGAACGAGGGGCCGGTGTAATCGATGTAGGCATAGACCGTCTCCGTCCTCTGGTTGCCGATCTTATCCTCGACGAGGATGTCGATGGCGGTCTTTCCCTCGATCTGACAGATGTAAACGTACTTCCCGTCCTGGTCGCGCGCAATCGTCTGCCCGGCGATCTTGACGAGATCGACCCCGGTGACTTCGTTCACGCCCGCCTTGTCATCGGAGACATTGGAGAGGGTGATCTTGACGCCTGCGACGCCGTTAGTCCAGTCCGCAGGCTCGACCGAAAGGTCGTAAGTCGGAGCGGTTACATCATAATAGGTATAGACGGTCCGCTTCTTCACGTTGCCTGCGTTGTCCGTCACGGAGACTTCGTAAGCCGTTTTTCCCTCGGCCGTGGCATAGTATACATAGTTGCCCCCGTCGTTCTGCAGCGTCTCGCTGCCGACTTTGACGGACGCGACGCCGCTGCCGCCGATGATCGGATAGATGTCGATGACGTTGTAGACGGTGATCTTTACGCCGTTCGGGTCATTCGTCCAGTTGGACGGTGTGACGCTCACATCGAAGTACGGATCGACGCGGTCAAACTGGGAATACACCGTCGTGACGTCGGAGGTGTTGCCTGCATGATCGACCGCTCGGAACTCGAATTTCTGCGAGATCGGGGTGATGGTCATCCAGCTGCTCCCGAACGCGTCCAGCCAAATGAGGCCGTCGACCCGGTACTGCAGCTTGTCAAGACCGCTGAGCAAATCGGATGCGTTCGCGTTGATCGTGACCGAGAGCGCGTTCGTCCATCCGCTCGGATTCGCGGAAGCGATGATCGTCGGCGCCGTCGCGTCGATTTTCGTACGAAGGTCGGTATTTGTCACCGAGTTGCTTGCGTCGTCGGTAGCGACGATCGTAACAACGTTATTGCCTTCCTGGGTGATGGTGGTTGCATAGTTCCCATCGCCCGTCAGCGGCAGAGACGTTCCGTTCACCGTGACGGTGGAAAGCGGATGCGCCGTGGAGACCACGGTGAAGCTGATACCGACCGAGTTCTTCGTCCAGTTTCCGCCGTAGCCGCCCGTGAAGGCGACATTTGTGATGGCGAGATCCCTGCGGTCATAGTTGATGGTTACGGAAGCTTGCCCGGTATAAGTGGAGAACGTCCCCTTATACGTAGCGACGACTTTCACGACCTTGCTTCCATTCGTGTCGTCTGGGAAGTTGATGATAAAGGTCTTGTTTGTTTCGCCGAGGACCGGGCTTCCGCCCACGTACCACTGATACTTCACCTTGCTTTGGTCAAGGATAACCAAGCCGCTGGCGTTAGCGGTCAGCGTGGCGCTGGGCGCGCTGGTCGTCACGTCAGGCGCGCCGCTGATCGAGACATTGAGATCGAGAACCCCGGCCATCTCTTCCTGGCTCTCGCTCCCCAATCCGCTTGGCAAGATTTCGGTCGTGAGGCTCGACACCGGTTCCTCTGGCGGTGCGGTCTCTTCCGGTTGCTCGGGTGGGACGGTTTCTTCCGGCTCTTCCGTCGGATCCGCAGCCGCCTCTTCGGTCGGGGCCGCGGTCGGTTCCGTTTCCTCCGGGGCCGGTTGCTCAGTCACGATCGCGCTGGGTTCCTCCGTTTGCTCTGCTTGCGCAAACGTGGTCGGCAGCATCGTGACAAGCAGCATCGCTACCAGAAGGCAGGACAGAAGCTTCCTCGTCATGGTTCCCATCATGTTTTCCTCCTTAAGACCATCATGCGATACTTAATATGTAGTAACGAATGACCGAATTCCTCTTCCGAGTTGATCAAAGTGAAGCTTTCGTTGACAATTGCGGAACGCGTATCATGCCTGTTCAAACAGATCCGAGCTCCCGTAATAATTGTCTTGTCGTATCCGGAGAGGTTCTTTTTCTGATTGCACTATGATCGTTGTGATCTGTGCTTACCTGGCTTTTCTGATGCAGTCTGTCGCTATATTCAGTTATTGTTTCTATCTACTAGATTATACCAATAATTTCCAATCCTGCAACATAAGCGTATCCTCAGAAATCGTAACAAATCGGCGGTCTAAAGCGGGGAAACGGACGGATTGACGCTTCATACGCCGTTATCTCATATCAAAAACCGACATATGTTCCGAATTCGCCGCTCATTACAGCGTGAGAATTTTCGAATTGTATCCATTTTTGACGAAATGATTGCGAGGCACAGATAAATATTTAATACATATTTTCTACACTTTTGAGCCGTTCGACCGATTTATCGATCGATATAGCAATCTCTCAAGCGCGACTACGTTTCTTAACATAAAATCGGTGCGCGAAGCGGACAGAGAACGCGCAATTCGTCGAATACAGACCGAAGTTTACAATGACTTCCGATAACAAACTCCGGTCTTTCTCGGCACTGTTCCTCCCTCCGAATATATAAAATACCGAAGTCTGTTACGGACCTGGCTTGCGTTTTATTGGAACTGTGTATATAATGGAGCAAACTCATCGACTGGGGAAATCGGCAGATCGTTGGTGATGATGCTGACGGAGTGCCCTCCGCATCCTTGCGAGGAGCGGTGTCACGCTGTAAAATGATTGAATGGAAAAGGTGTCCCGATTGATAACGTTGCTGCTCATTCAAAAAATCGTCTCTCTGTTCCTGATTCTGTCCGCGGGCGCGCTGCTTGTAAAATGCAAAAATCTTGAGGAGCAAGGACAGCCGAGCGCTGTCGATGCTCTCTTTATATTTGCTCATGCCCTGCGTCATTCTGTCCTCCTTTCAGGTCGACTTCACGCCCGAGGTGCGCGACGGCCTGATTTTGGCGATCGTTGCCGCGGTCATCATCCACATCGTCCTGGTTGTACTGAACGTGAGTCTGCGCAGGCCGCTGAAGCTCGATCCGGTGGAACAGACGTCGATCGTTTATTCAAACGCTGGAAATCTGATCGTGCCGCTGGTTGCCGCGATGCTCGGCAAGGAGTGGGTCATTTACACCAGCGCGTTTATCACCGTGCAGCAGGTGCTCCTTTGGAGCAACGCAAAGGCGATTCTTTGCGGCGACAGCAGATTCAGCTTCCGCAAGGTCGTTACGAACGTCAATCTGATCGCGATTTTTGCGGGACTTTTTCTGTTTCTGACTGGAATCCGCTTTCCGCAGCCGATCGAGGATGCGGTCGATTCCCTTGGCGGCATGATCGGCCCGATCAGCATGCTTTTGACGGGCGTGCTCATCGGTGGAATGAATTTCAAAAAGATAGTTGCTTACAGGCGTCTCTGGTTGGTCGCTGCCCTGCGATTGCTCGCCGTACCGCTTATCATGCTGACGCTCTTGAAATTTAGTGGACTTGCACGTTTTACGGAGAATGGAAGGGAAGTGCTGCTGATTACATTCCTTGCGACCATGACGCCCTCGGCTTCCTCGATCACGAGTATGGCGCTCGTCTATGGGAAGGATGCCGATTACGCCAGCGCAATCAATGTCGTGACTACTCTACTATGCGTTGTGACCATGCCGGTCATGGTTGCGCTTTATTCAATGTAAGCGTGGCTTTGTTGATCCGTAACTGGTACTGTCAAGAGTTATGCGCAAATTCGTATAGCGTCACCCATAGAAATCGGTTAGTCGTGAGGCGAACAGGCCTCAGGCATGTTCGCCTTGGCTGCCGGACAGCGGGCGGGTGGGCGTCCGTCA
>JAEZRP010000010.1 GCA_023444095.1 Bacillota bacterium | reverse complement strand
TCTACTTCCGGACGACGGACGTGACGGGGAACATCAAGTTGCCGGACGGCGTCGAGATGGTGATGCCGGGGGACAACATCGACATGGACATCACCCTCATCACGCCCATCGCGTGCGAGGAAGGACTGCGCTTCGCCATTCGCGAGGGCGGCCGCACGGTCGGCTCGGGCGTCGTGACGAAGGTTCTGCCGGACGTGAAGTAAGAGAATAGGATGGGGAAGGGAACGCCGAAGGGTCTTGCCCTCCGGAACTTCCACCAAAGGGACATTGCTCCTTTGGAATCCCAGACTGAGTGAAAGCAGAATAACATCCGTCGGTCGTTCGTGGGCGCAAGCCCCGGACGACCGAATTTGATTTTGGAAAGACGAAAGAGCTGACGAATGGGCGTTCCGCGGGGTGCAAATGGTTGCTGGATAAATATGAGGGATGTGGAATATATATGTATGGGTGTCTGGGGGAGCGGGGCAGAATTGAGACCATATCGTGAAAGATTCACGCACTTTCGCGCGCTTTCCCGGCGCGCGCTTGAAACGCGGTTGCGCGTATCGTATACTATATGCGGCGATTTCTGCCTGGAACGCGAAACGCGTTCCCTCAGTCTAACCGAAAAACAAAGGGAGATAAATCAATGCAAGTGACACAGCGCTTTGCGCAGCTTTTGACCAAGAACGTGGGCAAGGTCATCGTAGGGAAGCAGGAGGCGGTCGAGCTGATCATGATCGCCATGCTCTGCCGCGGCCACGTGCTCATCGAGGACGTCCCGGGCGTGGGCAAGACGACGCTTGCTTCCGCCATGGCGCGCTCCATCGACTGCTCGTTCAAGCGCATTCAGTTTACGCCCGACATCACGCCGTCAGACATCACGGGTTTCTCCATCGTGAACTTCAAGACCGGCGAACTCGAGTACCGCGAGGGGCTCGTCATGAGCCAGATGGTCCTGTGCGACGAGATCAACAGAACCTCGCCCAAGACGCAGTCGTCGCTTCTCGAGGTCATGGAGGAGGGTCAGGTAACGGTCGACGGCAAGACCTACCGCATGCCCCAGCCTTTCATGGTGCTCGCGACCCAGAACCCGGTGGACTTTGTGGGCACGTACCCGCTCCCCGAGGCGCAGCTTGATCGCTTCTTCATGCGCGTGTCGATCGGCTACCCCACGGCGGACGAGGAGGCCGATATCCTCGAAAGGTACACGGCGGGCGCGCGGCCCATGGATAGCCTCGAACCCATCTGCACCTCGCAGGACATCCTGAAGCTCCAGCAGCAGATGGACACGGTGTACGCGGCGAAGGAGGTGCGCGCCTACATCGCGCAGATTGCGGCTTCGTCCCGAAAGAGCGGCGCCTTGCAGCTGGGCGTCTCGACGCGCGCGGCAATCTCGCTCGTCAAGGCGTCGCAGGCTTTCGCGCTCATGGAGGGCCGCGACTACGTAACCCCCGACGACGTTCAGAAGATGGCCGATCCCGTGCTGGCGCACCGCCTGGTTCTGAGCCCCGAGGCGCGCATGCGCAACATGACGTCCTCGAAAGTGCTCGCCGGCGTCATGGCCTCCGTGCAGGTTCCGGTGAAAACGAAATGAACGCCCGACTGACGGCGTACGTCGTCCTCGCGCTCGCGATGCTCGTTTCGGGCTTTTCGACCGGCGCGCAGGCGTATTATCTCGTTGCCTTCGCGCTTTTTGCGCTCCTCGCCCTCTCGCTTCTTTCGGCCGCGTGGGCGCTTTTCACCGTGCGGATCGACATGAAGGGACTGAAGTCCCGCGTCGAGCGCGGGGAATCGCTCATGACGATCTTTACGGTTACCCACAAGTCCCTCCTGCCCATTTCTTCGATCCGGCTGCGGCTCTCGGTGCCCTCGGCGTTTTCGCCGACGCAGGAGGTGTCGGTCTCGTCCCTGCCGTTTCAGAAGCGCACGTTTCGTTACCGCATCCATTGCCCGCACAGGGGCGTTTACGAGGCGGGCGTGACGAGAATCGTGGCGGCGGATCTGTTCGGGCTCGTCACGCTCTCGCGCCGGAGCGACATGAGGCTCGTGCGGGTGGACGTGTATCCGCGGGTGCCGGACGCGGCGGTCATGGAGCTCAAGCCCGGAGACATCGGCCCGGAGATGATCTCCCGCGCCGTCGAGGACACGGCCTCTCCCTCCGACATCCGAAAGTGGCAGGACGGCGATGCGCTCAAAAAAGTGCACTGGAAGCTCACCATGCGAAAGCGCGAGCTGATGGTGCGCGTGTTTGAGGAATCCGCGCGACCCGACACGCTCGTCATCCCCGATCTTTCCGAAATTTCCGCCATGCGCGATCAGGCGCTCTCCATCGAGGACTGCGTGTGCGAGGCTTGCGCGGGCGTGGCGAAGGTGCAGCTCGCGGCGGGATATCCCGTCCGTATGCCGCTCACCAGCGCGCGGCCGTCCGAGATATCGGGCCAGTTTCCCGCGGACGTTTCGCACTTCGTGGACGCGCTCATGCGCGTGAAGTTCGACAGCCCCTATGACTACGAGCAGGTTCTGATGCTCATGATGCAGCGCATGCAGAGGACTGGCGGGGCGGCTGTAGTGACTTCGAGGCTCACCACGCGCATCGCCGACTTGGCCGTTCGGATGCAGCGGTCGGGGGTCATGACGCGCGTCGTCTGGGTGACGGATACGCAACTCGACCAGTCGCTGGAATTGAGCGAGAGGCTCAAGATGGAGGACGTGCGCGTCGAGCGGGTGAACCCGTGGAGCGAGCGCGCCGCCATTGAACTGAGCTGATAAGGGTGTTTGAATGAATAAAAGGCAGAACCTGTTGCGCCTGTTGGGCACGGTGGTCATCACCTGCTTGATGGCGGGGGCGATCGCCTCGACGGCGATCTCCGCCGTGGGACTCGGAACAAACGCGCTTGGGGCGTACCTCGGCGCGCTTTCCGCGGCCGTCGTCGCGGCGCTGTGCGCGTTTTCCACGTGGACGGCGATCGTCTCCGTCGCGGGTGCGACGGTGGGTATCGGCGCGTGGGTCGCCGCGGGGCTTTCCGAGGGCGGCGCGGTGCGCGCGCTCGCGGACGGGCTCAAGGCCGCGCACGCGGGCGCGGGCGCGGAAGCGATCGTCGGGAGCGCGTGGCTCATCGCCGCGGCGCTCGGCGCGTTTCTGGGCGTGATCTTCTTCGTTCTCCTGTCGGAGCACGGCGCGTTCACCACCATGTTCGCGACGACCGTGACGCTCGGCGCGACCGTCATCTGCGCGGCGGTGAGCGACGCTGTCGCGCTTTCGCAGCTCGTGCCCGCCATCGTGGGCTCGGCCGCGGCCATCGCGCACTCGGCGGAGCAGCGGCGGACCGGCGGCCACCTGAAGGCGCTCATCCCGGCGCTTCTCGCGGTCGGGATCGCCTTCGCGCTCGTCCCGGCGGCGGGATTCACGCTGAAGCCCCTCGAGGATGCCGCCACGAAGGTCAGGCAGCTCTACGAGGACTACTTCAACTATACGGAGGAGCGCATCGCCTTCTCCATCTCCGAGCAGGGTTATGACTACTACGCCATGAAGAACGACAGCCCGACGCATCTTCTCGGCGGGCCTGCGAACCCCGGCGACGAGCCGGTGATGAAGGTGAAGACGGACGACGACCTCCTGTTGCGCGGCACGGTGCGCGGAACCTATACGGGCTATTCGTGGGAGGATACTTCCGCCAAGGCGCGCAACCTCTACTATGATTTTACGAGGCTTGGGCGCAGGAACGCCGCCTTCGGAACCGAGCTTCTCGAAGGGCTCGACGGCGCGTACGCCGGCGTGCAGGCCGAGATCGAGATGCTGAAGGACGGCTCGTCCACCCTCTTTATTCCCGGACGGCTCACGGACTTTGACATGGCGCTTCAGAACGCGGTCTATTACAACACTGTCGGCGAGATGTTCCTCGCGCGCTCGGTGCGGGAGGGCGACACCTATTCCTTCGCCGCGGAGGAAATAGCCGATTACGGCGCGCTCACATCACTTGCCCCCGCGCGCGCCGAGAAGAGCGACGACCTCTACGACGAGGCGGTTGCGAACTACATTGCGCTCCCGGACGGCATCGAAGAGGACGTTTTCCGGATTGCGGGCGCGCTCACCGAGGGAAAGACCTCCGACGCCGAGAAGGCGCAGGCCATCCTCGAAGGGCTCAAGGCGGGCTGCAAATATACCATGGAGGTGGAATATCCGCCCTCCGACCGGGACTTCGTCTCCTACTTCCTCGTCGATTCCCGCGAGGGCTACTGTTCCTACTTCGCGACGGCGATGGCGGTCCTCTGCCGCATCGAGGGCATCCCCGCGCGCTATGTCGAGGGCTATCGCGTCTACGCCGACACGTCCGGGGAAACCGTCGTGACGGGCGAGAGCGCGCACGCGTGGGTTGAGGTGTATCTGAAGGGCGTCGGCTGGGTAGCTTACGATCCCACGCCCGGGCGCGACGAAAGTCCGTCGACCGGCGAGAGCACCGAGCCCAATGAGACGCCGCAGCCGATCCCTGAGCCTTCGCCCGAGCCCACCGAGGAGCCGGGCACGAACCTCGAGAACACGCCCACCCCGAATCCGAACGACCAGCCCTCCTCCGAACCGACCGTCGAACCGAGCTCGGAACCCACGAGCAATCCGAACCCTGCGCCCGAGACGCAGCGGAAGTCTGGGCGGTGGCTCTGGATTTTGCTCATCGTGCTCGTCGTGCTTCTCGTCCTCGCGCTTCTGTTCCTCTGGATCAAGCGAAGGCTCGAGGCGACCGATCCCGTGCGGATGGTCGCGAGGCAGCAGGACTGCGACCGGGCGATCATCGTGATGTATCGCGCGCTCCTGACGCTCCTCGCCCAGCTCGGGCAGGCGCCGGCGAGCGGCGAGACGCCCGAAACGTTCGCGGCCCGCGTCGTGCGCAGCGGCATGGCGAATCCTGACTTTGTCGAATTCGCGAAGGGCGTCACCGTCGCGCGCTATTCCCGCAGCCGCGCCACCCACGAGCTCGTTTCGCTCGGCTCCCGCGCCTACGTGCGCTTCCGCCAGCAGATGAAAAAGACCGAGCGCGTCCGATTCGACGCGCACAGGGTATTGCGCGGACTCGGAGACTTCACGCAGATCCCATAGAAGACGGGGGAGCGCCGGGACTCTGCCCTGCCCCCGCTTAAGGGACCGGTCCCTTGAGAATCCCATGCCGGGTAGAAAGAAGCCGATTCTGCGTCGTCGCCATGAGGCCCTGCCCCGTGGCAACGAGTCGAAAACATTTCGATCCCCAGAAGCATGGAATTCCATAGGGACATATCCCTTTGGCGGGAGCGCGAGGGCAGCGGCCTCGCCGCTCTTTCGTTCCCTCCCGTTCTTCATGCGTATTGCCCGATATTCCAAGATATGTTATAATAGGAAAGCGGCCATGGCGCCGTCGAAAGGACTGTCAAGATGGTCAATGTATTTAAGCTGATTTTCGGCGGGAGCAACGAGACGGAGCTTCGGAAGGTCCGGCCCATCGTAGAAAAAATCAACGCGCTTGAGCCGGCGATGCAGAAGCTTTCGGACGAGGAGATGCGCGCGAAGACGGACGAGTTTAAGGGCCGCGCCGCGAACGGCGAATCGCTCGAAGATATCCTGCCGGAGGCGTACGCGCTGGTGCGCGAGGCGGGCGTGCGCGCGTTGGGCCAGCGGGCGTTCGACACCCAGATCATGGGCGGCATCATTCTGCATCAGGGGCGCATCGCGGAGATGAAGACGGGCGAGGGCAAGACGCTCACCGTCGTGTTCCCGGCGTACCTGAACGCGCTCGAGGGAAAGGGCGTTCACATCGTCACCGTCAACGATTACCTCGCAAAATTCCACAGCGAGTGGATGGGGCTTGTGTACAAGTTCCTGGGCATGACGGTCGGACTGGTCGTTCACGGGCAGGACACGAAGGAGAAGCAGGCGGCGTACAACGCCGATATCACATACGGTACCAACAACGAGTACGGCTTCGATTATCTGCGCGACAACATGGTCGCGTACAAGGACCGCATGGTGCAGCGCGGGCATTCCTTCGCGGTCGTCGACGAGGTGGACTCGATCCTCATCGACGAGGCGAGGACGCCGCTCATCATTTCCGGCCACGGCGACCAGTCGACCGACCTCTACAACCGCGCCGACCGGTTCGTGCAGCGGCTGACCGAAAAGACGGACAAGGACAACGAAGACGCGCCCGGCGACTTTGAGCGGGATGAAAAGGAAAAGCACATCACGCTCACCGAGGCAGGCGTCAAGAAGGCCGAGGCCTACTTCGACATCGAGAACCTCACCGATCCCGCAAACAACGAGTTGCACCACCACATCCTCGCGGCGCTGCGCGCCAACGTCATGATGAAGCGCGACGTCGACTACGTCGTGAAGGATGGGCAGGTCGTGATCGTTGACGAGTTCACCGGACGCCTGATGGTGGGCCGCAGGTATTCGGACGGTCTTCACCAGGCCATCGAGGCCAAGGAGCACGTGAAGGTCGAGCGCGAGAGCAAGACGCTCGCGACCATCACGTTCCAGAACTACTTCCGCATGTATAAGAAGCTCTCCGGCATGACGGGTACCGCCAAGACCGAGGAGGAGGAGTTCCAGGGCATCTACAAGCTGGACGTCGTGACCATCCCGACGAACCGGCCCATGATCAGAAACGACATGAACGACGCGGTGTACATCACCAGGAAAGCGAAGTACGACGCAGTCGTCGAGGAGGTCATTAAAAGGCACGCGACGGGCCAGCCGGTTCTGGTCGGCACCGTTTCCGTCGAGGTGTCCGAGCTTCTCTCCCGCATGCTCGGCAACCGCGGCGTGCCGCACGAGGTTCTGAACGCGAAGTACCACGAGAAGGAAGCCGAAATCATCGCGCAGGCCGGCAAAAAGGGCGCCGTCACCATCGCGACGAACATGGCCGGCCGCGGCACGGACATCTTATTGGGCGGCAACGCCGAGTACATGGCGCGCAGGCAGATGCGGCTCGCGGGCTATACGGACGAGATGATCGAGGACGCGTTCGGCCATGCCGAGAATGTCTCGGACGAGGTGCTCGCCGCGCGCAAAGTCTTTAACGAGTACATGGCGAAGTTTTCCGTGGAGACGAAGGCGGGCCACGACGAGGTCGTGAAGCTCGGCGGCCTTCACATCCTCGGCACCGAGCGGCACGAGTCCCGGCGCATCGACAACCAGTTGCGCGGTCGTGCGGGACGCCAGGGCGACCCCGGCTCCTCGCAGTTCTTCATCTCCTTCGAGGACGATCTGATGCGGCTCTTCGGCTCCGATCGGTTCCGGCCCATGCTCGAGAAGATGGACCCGAACCAGGAGGTGCGGCTCGAATACAGGATCGTCTCCAAGCAGATTGAGAACGCGCAGAAGCGCGTGGAATCGCGCAACTTCGATATGCGCAAACACGTGCTTGAGTACGACGACGTCATGAACCAGCAGCGCGAGCTGATCTACGGCCAGCGGCGGCAGGTGCTCGAGGGCGAAAACATGCACGATTCCGTCACGGCCATGCGCAAGACGCTCGTCGAGGATGCCGTCAAGCGCTGCGCGCCCGACGAGGCCGACGTCGAGCATTGGGATATCGAGGCGCTCTCCGAGTACCTCGAGCATCTGTGCATCGACAAGGACGGCGTGAAAAAGCTGATCGACGAGATGAAGGACGTCACCCGCGAGCGGCTCAGCGAGGCGCTCAACGCCCGCGCGGACAGGATCTACGAGCTGCGCGAGAAGATGTGGCAGGAGAACGGGCTCGACATGCGCGAGTTCGAGCGCGTGGCGATGCTGCGCGCCGTCGACGCGCGCTGGATGGATCACATCGACGCCATGGACCAGCTGCGCGACGGCATCGGACTTCGTGCTTATGGCCAGCGCAACCCCATCGTCGAGTACAAGCTCGAGGGCTTCGAGATGTTCGACGAGATGATCAAGCTCATCCAGGAGGACACTACCCGCCGCCTCTACTTCACCGTCATCGGCAAGCAGGCCACCGAGCGCAAGCAGGTCGCCACCCCCGTTGCCGCCACACACGGAGGTTCGGGCGAGCCCCAGGTCAAGCGCCCCGTCCACGCAGAAAAGAAGGTCGGCCGCAACGATCCCTGCCCCTGCGGCAGCGGCAAGAAGTACAAGAATTGCTGCGGGAAGGACGCGGGCTAGGACGAGGGAGGAACGCCGAGGGCGCCGCCCTCGGGCCCCCGCCATAAAGACAATGTCCCTTTGGGATTCCGTACTGATGGGATGATAGCATGATGCCGTCGGATCGCCCGGTGGCCAGACCCCGGTTGATTGATTTGGCGAAGTGGGCTTTCTAAACAGGCATACAATCCGAAACCCTCATCTCGTTGCCGTGGGGCTGGGCCCACGCGGCGACGGCGGATAATCGAACGGTATCCGTATTTTTCCCCTATTTGGGATTCCAAAGGGACAACATCCCTTTGGCGGGGTCCCGGGCGGAGACCCGGAATTCCCCCATCCCCCCTCTGAAGGAAGTGATTGGATGATTGAAACGGAAGGTTTTCAGATACAGTTCGTAGGAATTCGCGAGAAGCTCAAGGAAGCGGCGAAGGCCCTGAACATCGAGCGTCTGAAGGAAGAGCTGGTCGAGCATCAGGAGGACATGGGCTCGCCGGGCTTCTGGGACAACATGGAGCGCGCGACGCGGATTTCAGCGGAGGCGCACCGGGTCGAGGCGAAGCTGAGCCACTATGCCGCGCTGGTTTCGCGTGCGGACGACATCGAGGTCATGATGGAGCTGGCGGAGGAAGAGGACGACCGCGCCATGGCCGCCGAGATCAAAGACGAGCTTGAGAAGCTGGGGGACGAGTTGGAGGCCTTGCGGCTCACGACGCTTTTGACCGGCGAGTATGACGCGTGCAACTGCATTCTCTCGCTGCATGCGGGCGCGGGCGGCACCGAGGCGCAGGACTGGACGGAGATGCTCTACCGCATGTACACCCGCTACGCCGAGCGCATGGGTTTCACGGTCAAGGAAGTCGACCTGCTCGAAGGGGACGAGGCGGGCATCAAGTCGGTATCGTTCGAGGTTTCGGGCGACTACGCGTACGGGTATCTGAAGTGCGAGCGCGGCGTGCACAGGCTGGTGCGCATTTCGCCCTTTGATTCCAACGCGCGCAGGCACACGTCGTTTGCATCATTGGATGTTGCGCCCGTCATCGAGGACGAGGGCGACATCGAGATCAGGACCGAGGACATCCGCATCGACACCTACCGCGCGTCCGGCGCGGGCGGTCAGCACGTCAACCGCACGGACTCCGCTGTGCGCATCACGCATCTCCCGACGGGCATCGTGGTGCAGTGCCAGAATGAAAGGAGCCAGGTGCAGAACAAGGAGATGTGCTTCCGCTGGCTGCGCGCGCGGCTGGCGGAGCTTCGCGAGAAGCAGCGGCAGGAGCAGATGGGCGACATCAAGGGCGAGATGAAGAAGATCGAGTGGGGCAGCCAGATCCGCTCCTACGTGTTCCAGCCCTACAAGCTCGTGAAAGACCTGCGCACAGGTTACGAAGTGGGCGACGTGGACGCCGTGATGGACGGAAAGCTCGAGGGCTTCGTAACCGCTTATCTTCAGATGTCGTGAGGTAGAATGATATGATCCACGACGTGACCCGGCCCCTCGACCTCGGCATGGCGGTGTATCCGGGCGACTTGCCGTTTTCCCGCGAGACGACCCACGTGGTCGAGAAAAGCGGCTATCGGCTGTCGAACTTCCGGATGAGCGCACACTGCGGCACGCACATGGATTCTCCCGCGCACTTCCTCGCGGACGGACAGACCATTGAAAAAGCGCCGCTCGACTTGCTCATGGGGAAAACGCTCGTTTTGACCGTCGAGACGGGGGACGAGCTTGCGCGCGTGCCGGAGGGAACGAAGCGGCTTTTCCTGCGCGCCGGTTTTCCGGGGCTGACGGGCGAGATGGCGCTTATGCTCCTTGAGAAGGGCGTGCGACTCCTTGGCACGACGAAAATGAGCGTAGCCGTTCCGGACGCGGAGGCGGCGGCGCACGTGCCGCTCCTCTCGGGTGGCTGCTGGATCGTGGAAAATCTGGAGCTTTCGGGCGTTCCGGACGGCCTCTACGACTGCGCCTGCCTGCCCATGAAGCTCGCGAACGTGGAGGGCGCGCCCGCGCGCGTATTGCTGATTGATCCGAACGATTAGCGCCGCACTCGGCGCGTTTTCCCTCATGGTCGCCGTCGCGCTTTCCGTGTTTCTTGCGGGAGCGACGAACGCGAATCTGTACTACTGCATTCAAAAATCGTACGACGAGAGCGCCGTGCTCCAGCAGTCGGCCATTCTCAGGGCCGATCAGGCCATCGCCGATTACCTCGTGGACGGTGGCGGAGAGCTGTCCGCGCAGTTCAACGAGCGCGAGACCGCGCACATGGGGGACGTTTTCCGCCTGTTTGAGAATATGCGCCTCCTCCGTGCCTTCGCGTTCCCGCTCGGGGTACTCCTGATTCTGGCGGGAACGGTCAAGAACCGGAATTGGGCGCGCGTGCTTCCCCTGAGCGGCGCGATTGGGTTCGGGCTGTTCTTTGCGCCCCTCGCGGTCCTTGGCATCTGGGCGGTCGCGGACTTCCACGGCGCGTTTCGAGCGATGCACAGGCTTTTGTTCGACAATACGCTTTGGCTTTTGAACCCGCAGACCGATTATATGATCCAGCTCCTGCCGCAGGTGTTTTTCGAGCGCATCGGTGCCCTTCTCGCCGTGCGCTGCGCGATTTCGGCGCTGATTCCGCCCATACTGCTGTTCGCAGGGCCGCTTTTCTACCGAAAATGGATACGAAGGTGATCTTTTGAACCGTTACGAGGCGCTTGTGCGCGAAAAGACGGAAATCATAAGGCGCGCGGCGCGCGTCAGAATCCTGGCCGTGGAGTCCTCTTGCGACGAGACGGCAATGGCGGTGGTCGAGAACGGGCGGACGGCGCTTTCGAGCGTCGTCGCCTCGCAGATCGACACCCACGCGCTCTATGGGGGCGTGGTGCCGGAGATCGCCTCGCGCATGCACGTGGAGGCGCTCGATCCGCTCCTCGACGAGGCGCTCGCGCGGGCGAACCTCGCGATGGACGACATCGACTGCGTGGCGGTGACGTGCGGCCCGGGGCTGGTGGGCGCGCTGTTGACGGGCGTTTCGTGGGCGAAGGCGTTCGCGTACGCGCGGGACTTGCCCATCGTCGCGGTCAACCACATCGAAGGCCACGTCTCGGCCAACTACGTCGCACACCCCGACCTCGTACCGCCGTTTGTTTCGCTGGTCGCCTCCGGCGGGCACAGCCACATCGTGAAGGTTCTGGACTACGGCGTCTACGAAACGATCGGCTGGTCGACGGACGACGCGGCAGGCGAGGCGTTCGACAAGGTGGCGCGCGTGCTCGAGATCCCTTATCCCGGCGGGCCGCTCCTCGACAAACTGGCGGAGGAGGGTGACGACAGCACCTATCGCTTCCCGCGCCCGCACACCGAAGGAAAATACGATTTCTCGTTTTCCGGGCTCAAGACGGCGGTCATCAACCAGGCGCACACCCTGCGTGCGCGCGGCGAGGAAGTGCGGCAAGCGGACTTTGCGGCGTCGTTTCGGCGCGCGGTAGTCGATTCGCTGATCGAAAAGGCTGTTCTGGCGGCGGTCGATTCCGGAATCGGCAAGCTCGCCATCTCCGGCGGCGTGGCGGCGAACAGCCTTTTGCGCCGCGAGATCGTGGAAAGAGGCGCGGCGGCGGGGCTCAGGGTCTATATACCGCCCCGGAGCCTCTGCACCGACAACGCGGTCATGATCGGCGCGGCGGCGTACTATGATATTCTACGGCGCGGCGCGGCGGGGCTCGGCCTCAACGCGCTGCCCTCCATCAGAATGTTCTGAGGATGATAAAATGAAGCTGAGACTAAACGGCAACGAGGTGGAATGCCCGGGCGGTACGACATACCTTGCGCTCATCCACGAGCACGGACTCGACGAAGGCGCGCTGGCCGTGGCCATCAAGGGCGCGACGATTTCCCTGTGCGCGGAGGCGGAGGGTGGCGCGGACGTGCGCGTGGTCACCTACGGCGAGGAGGAGGGCCGCCGCATCTACGAGCGCACGCTCCAATTCGTGCTGCTCGCGGCGGTGAAGCGCGTGCTGCCGGACGCGCGCGTGCGCATCGAGCACTCGTTTGGGCAGGGGCTGTACGCCTATGTCCACGGGCGGATTCTCTCGAGCGCGGAGGTAGAACAGATCAGGGAGGCCATGCGCGGGATCATCGCAGCCGACCTTCCGATCACGCGTCGCGACGTCACGAAGGCGGATGCCGTGGAATACTTCCGCCAGACGAACCAGACGGACAAGCTCAGGCTCATGAAGTACCGCTTCTACGAGGACTTCAGCTTCTACCGGCTCGAGGAGATCTACGAGTACTTCTACGGCGAGATGGCGCCCTCGACCGGATGCGTGAAGGTCTGCGATCTGAGGTACTACTACCCCGGCATGATCGTCATGATGCCGGACAAGACGGATAAAACCCGCGTGGCGGATTTCCACGACATGCCCAAGATCGCCCGCACGTTCGCGGAGTCGAGCGAGTGGGCTTCAATTCTGGGCGTCTCCAACGCCGCCGATCTCAACGAGATGGTCGAAAAAAAACAGTTGCGCGAGTTCATCCGCGTGAACGAAGCGCTGCATGAGAAGGCCGTCGCGAAGATCGCCGATCAGTTCAAGGCCTCCGGCGCGCGCGTAATTTTGATCGCAGGCCCCTCGTCCTCCGGAAAGACGACCTTTGCGCACCGGATGCTCATTGCGCTCAAGGTGCTGGGCATGCGACCCGTCAAGTTATCGCTCGACGATTACTATATCGACCGCGACAAGGTGCCCGTGGGTCCCGACGGCAGGCGCGATCTCGAAAGACTCGACATCCTCGATCTGAAGCTTTTGAACGAGCAGCTCCTGCTGCTTCTGCGCGGCGAGACGGTGTGCGCGCCGATCTTCGACTTCCCCTCCGGAACGCGCAAAAGCGAGACGCACGAGATGCGCGTCGACGCGGGGGAGCCCATCATCATCGAGGGCATCCACGGCCTGAACGACGATTTGACCCGGCTCGTGCCGCGCGAGATGAAGTTCAAGATCTACGTCTCGGCGCTCACGACTCTGAACCTCGACGACCACAACCGCATCCGCACGACCGACGTAAGACTGCTTCGGCGCATCGTCCGCGACTACCTCTTCCGGGGCACCATGCCGGAGGACACGATGGCCGCGTGGCCGTCCGTCCGGCGCGGGGAGGAGACGTACATCTTCCCCTACCAGGAGGAGGCAGACGCGATGTTCAACTCGTCGCTGTCCTACGAGCTTCCGATCATGAAAAAGTATGTGTACCCCATCCTCCGCGCGGTGGGGAGAGAGTCGGCTTGCTACACCATGGCGCGCAGGCTCGTCAAGTTCCTGAACTATATCCGCACGGCGGATGTGGAGGACGAGATTCCGGTCAACTCCATTCTGCGCGAATTCATTGGAGGCTGCTGTTTTTACAGGGACGAGGATTGAGTCATGCGATATTTCTGGCGGATCTTTTTCTCCATTCTGGGTTTTGCGATCGTGCTCGGCGTGATCCTGGTGGTGATGC
Source organism: Bacillota bacterium (assembly GCA_023444095.1). GTDB lineage: Bacteria > Bacillota > Clostridia > Christensenellales > Aristaeellaceae > RUG11247. The sequence goes on along the minus strand of JAEZRP010000010.1, from coordinate 105,485 downwards.
TCGTCGTGTCCTCGCATCAGGGGGAACTCTACGACAGCCGCGTGAAGGTTGCCTTCAACGCGGCGACGCTCAGCTATGCGCCCGGTGATCCCGCGCGCACCGTTCTCGTGACGTATGCGGGGGAGACGAGAGAGCTCGACCCGGACGCTTACCGCGTATTGAGCTTTTACATGCGGCTCGGCGCGACAAAGGCGTACTGGCCGCGCTCGACGAGCGTGGAGAAACTCTCCGTCGCCATATGCGGAACGGATACCGCCGACATCTACCGCGTGTGCGACGACGGTGCTTATGTCGTCTTTTCTTCCGCGGACGAGACCATGAAGATGATGATTCGCGGGGACGGGCTCTGGCAGGATCTGGTCGAGGCCGCGTCGCGCGCGCCGAAGTCCGATTCGGTTGCCAAGTGAGCCCTGAAAACGTGGATATTTCCTCCTTATTTGAGCACAATAGGTGCGCAAGGAGGAATGAGATCCATGTTTCCACGCAAATTACTCGCAATTTCTCTGGCCGCGTTGATCACCGTCCTCATGTCGGGCTGCATGAATACGGGGAAGAATCAGGTGGCCACCCCCGCGCCGACCATGATGGCCGCCGCGACCTCGGTTGTCTCCGCGATGCCGTCGACCCTCTCCCAGACCGCCTATGACTGGCAGATGGGTGCGCAAAACGTCGAAAATGCGATCATGCAGCTCTCCGAGGTCTCGGATGCGCGCGTGCTCGTGGCCGGCAATACCGCGCTCGTGGGCGTCAAGTTTGACGAGGCTTACAAGGGCGAGCTGACCGACCGCATCCGCGAGATGATCGCCGGCGTCGTCAAGCAGGCAGATCCCAACATCCAGACCGTAGCAGTCACCGCTGAGGACAAGGATGTGACCGAAATCTATACCATGTCCGACAAGGTGCGCGGGGGCGAGAAGCTTGAGACCCTCAACGAGAACATCCTCACCATCGTGAGGAACGCCACGACGATGCGGTAGGAGGCGGGAACGCCGAGCCATGCCGGGGGCTCCGCCCCCGGCCCCCCTGTCCAAGGGATAACGTCCCTTGGAAGTCCCATACCAGGAGAAACTGATTCATTCGATCCGTCGCGCTTCGCGGGGGCCCAGTCCCGCTTGCGCGCGTTTCCGTTTTCCCGGTCGCGCGGGGCTGGGCACCCGCGCGATCCGACGATGAAATCAATATGCCCCGAAACAGTTCGGAATTCTCAAGGCACATTGTTCCTTGAGCGGGGGGATCGGGGCGCAGTCCCCGATCCGGCGGAGGTACATACGGGAATGTTCGCGCATCTACACCTGCATACGGAATATTCGCTGCTCGACGGGGCGTGCCGGATCAAGGATCTCGCCCAACGCGTGAAGGAGCTGGGCATGGACGCCTGCGCCGTCACCGACCACGGCGCCATGTACGGCGTGGTGGATTTTTATCGCGAAATGAAGGCGGCGGGCATCCATCCGGTGATCGGATCGGAGGTCTATGTCTGCCCGGACATGGACGACAAGACGGCTGTGAACCGCGAATATAGCCATCTCATTCTGCTGTGCGAAAACCAGGAGGGCTACCGGAACCTCGTGCGGCTCGTGAGTCGGGGCTTCACGCGCGGCTTTTATTATCGGCCGCGCGTGGATTACGCGCTTCTGAAAAAATACGCAAAGGGTCTGATCGCGCTTTCTGCGTGCATCTCGGGCGACATCCCGAAGCTTCTGCTCGACGGGCGGCTGAACGACGCGCGCGCCATGGCGGAGAAGTACCTCGGCATCTTCGGCGCGGGCAATTTCTTCATCGAGCTGCAGGATCACGGGCTTGCGGAGCAGAAACAGGTGCTGCCGCGGCTCGTGAAGCTCGCGCGCGAGATGGAGATCCCCATGGTCGCGACGAACGACTGCCATTACCTCGCGCGCGAGGACGCCCCCGCGCAGGAGGTTCTGATGTGCATTCAGACGGGCAAGACGCTCAGCGATGAAAGCCGCATGCGCATGAACACCGACCAGCTTTATGTGAAGAGCGAGGTCGAGATGCGCCAGCTTTTCCCGAACTTCGAGGACGCCATTGAGCGCACGGAGGAGATCGCCAAGAGGTGCAAGGTCGACTTCGATTTTGACGCGCGGCATTTGCCGACCTACCCGCTTCCGGAGGGCGAGGCGGACGCCGAGGCCTACCTCCGGCGGCTGAGCCGGGAAGGGCTCGCGAAAAAATATGCGCCTGACCGCCAGGACGCGCTCGACCGGCTCGAGTACGAGATCGGCGTCATCACGTCGATGGGTTTTACGGACTACTTCCTCATCGTCTGGGATTTCATCCATTACGCCAAGACGCACGGAATCGGCGTCGGGCCTGGGCGCGGCAGCGCGGTCGGCTCGATCGCCGCGTACGCGCTCGATATCACGGGCGTCGATCCTTTGAAATATAACCTTGTGTTCGAACGGCTCCTGAACCCTGAGCGCATCTCCATGCCGGACATCGACATCGACTTCGATTATGAGCGGCGCGGCGAGGTGATCGGATATGTCGCGCGCAAGTACGGCGAGGATCACGTGGCGCAGATTATCACATTCGGCACCATGGCCGCGCGCGCGGTGATCCGCGATGTGGGACGCGTGATCGACATGGGCTATCAGGATACGGACGCCGTCGCCAAGATGGTGCCGTTCGAGCTTGGCATGACGCTCGAAAAAGCGATGTCCGTGAATCAGGAGCTGAGGCGCACCTACGAGGAGAACGACAAGGTCAAAAGGCTCATCGACACCGCGCGGCGGCTCGAGGGCATGCCCCGGCACGCGTCCACCCACGCGGCGGGCGTCCTCATCACGTCCAGGCCCGTGGAGGAGTACGTGCCCCTCCAGACCAACGACGAGGTCGTGACGACCCAGTTCCCCATGAACACTCTCGAGGCGCTCGGGCTTCTCAAGATGGATTTTTTGGGCCTCCGGACGCTGAACGTCATCGGAGATACGCTCGAAATGCTGTGTCAGGAGGGGATGTGCGACATCAAGGCCGACGACATCCCGCTCGACGATCCGGCGGTGTACGAAATGATCTCAAACGGCGACACCGACGGCGTGTTTCAGCTCGAATCCTCCGGCATGCGCAATTTTCTGATGTCCATGCGCCCGGAGAACTTCGAGGACATCATCGCCGCGATCTCGCTCTACCGTCCCGGCCCGATGGAATCGATCCCCCGCTACGTGCGCGGAAAGCACGATCCCTCGACCGTCACCTACGCGACCGAAAAGCTCCGCCCCATCCTTGACGTGACATACGGCTGCATGGTGTATCAGGAGCAGGTCATGCAGATCGTGCGCGATCTGGCGGGCTATTCCATGGGCCGAAGCGACCTCGTCCGGCGCGCCATGGCCAAGAAGAAGCACGACGTCATGGAGAAGGAGAAGCGAAACTTCATCTTCGGCATGGAGGAGAACGGCGTCGTGACGGTCCCCGGCGCGGTCCGAAACGGCGTGCCGGAGAAGGTGGCCGAAAACCTCTTCGACGAGATGACGGCGTTCGCGAGCTACGCGTTCAACAAGTCCCACGCGGCGGCGTACGGCGTCGTGTCCGTCCAGACCGCCTATTTGAAGTACCACTATCCGGTGGAATTCATGGCGGCCCTCATGAACTCCATCGAAGGGAACACCGAGAAGATCGCCTATTACATCCAGTACTGCCGGAAAAACGGCGTAGAGATATTGCCCCCGGACGTCAACGCCTCGCAGGCGAAGTTCAGCGTGGATATGTCGGACGGGAAAAAGGGCATCCGCTTCGGGCTCTCCGGCGTCAAAAATCTGGGGCATCCCGCCGTCAAGGCAATTGTGCAGGAGCGGGCGGCGCGCGGGAAGTACCGCGACATCTACGACTTCATCGACCGGCTCTCGGGCGCTTCGATGAACAAGAAGGGCGTAGAAAGCCTGATCCGCGCCGGGGCGACGGACAGCCTTCCGGGCTTCCGCAGCCAGAAGCTGAGCGTGTATGAAAAGGCGATGGATGGCGCGGCGAAGAAGCGCGCGGGCGCGCTCGACGGGCAGATGAGCCTGTTCGGGCTGGCCGAGGAGGCCGCGCCCCCCCCCCCGCCGCTTCCGCCGGTCAAGGAGGTCACGCTGAACCAGCTTCTCCAGATGGAGAAGGAGGTGACGGGCGTGTACGTTTCCGGGCATCCGCTGGACGATTTCCGGGAGGAACTTTCAAAGCTTGAGGTCAATTCCCAGTTCCTCGCGGCGCTCCGAGAGGACGCGCCCGACGGCGGCATGAGCTATGACCAGCAGACGGTCTCCATAGGCGGCATGGTGGCGGAAAAGCGCATGAAGGCGACCAAATCCGGCAACATGATGGCCTTCGTGCAGCTAGAGGACCTCTACGGGGTCACGGAGGTATTGGTGTTTCCGCGCGTGTACGACAGGGTGAGCGAGCTTCTGACGGTAGACAACCCCGTCGTCATGACGGGCAAGCTCTCCGTGCGCGAGGAGGAGGCGCCAAAGCTGCTTCTTGACAGCGTCAGGCCTCTGCGGGGATACGCGGGCGTGGATGCGGGCTTCGCGCGGCCCCAGCCGCAGCTTCCGCTCTTCGAGGACGGCATGGCTCCGCCCGCGCCCCCGCCGCGGGACTTTCGCGCGCCGCGCGAGCGCGCCGACCGACCGCGCAGGCTGTACCTGAAGATCCGGCGCGCGCAGATGGACGCGGTTCTGAAGATCCTCGCCGAGACGCCGGGTGGCATCCGGGTGTTTTTGCACCTGCCGGACGAGAACCTGACCCTCGCCGCGCCACGCGAATATTGGGTGGACGAGGGCTACGACTTCGGCGCGCTGGCGAACCTGCTCGGCGCGGATGCGGTGATTCTGAAATAACAGCCGTTGAGGTACATATGGACAATGGAATCTTCGGGCGATTCCAGTCGATGGGGAAGTGGGTAGTCATTCTCATCGCGGGCGCGGTGCTCGCGGGACTTTTCGGGCTGAGCGTCGCGATGCGCGCGACGATTGACGCCCACGAGCACACATACTTTCTGACGGATGGGGTTCTCTACCGGGCGGGGGCCGTCGCGCTCTGCGCTTCCCTCGTTCTCGTGCTGCGCCGCAGACGCTTCGGATGGGCGCCGGGGGAAACGGCTGCTCGCGGTTCTGACGATCATTTTTGTCGCGGGAATGGCCGCGTATGTGTCGCTCCTCTCGCTCCATCCGCGCGCGGACCAGTCGCACGTCATCCGGTGCGCCGAGTGGCTGGCCGAGGGGGACTATGCGCAGTGGGACGAGGGCGGATACCTCTACGTCTATCCTCACCAGAACGCGCTCGTGCTGGCGTTTTATGCCGTAGTCAAGATATTCGGCGCGAATAGCTGGCTGGCGATCCAGTTCATCAACATTCCGCTGTTCGTGGCTTCCGCCTTCTGTCTCGCGGATACCGCCAAGCTGATCTTTGACAGCCGCACGCTGGGCGCGTGGGCGTACGCCGCGCTTTTGCTCTTTTTCCCGCTCTCGATGTACGTGACGTTCGTCTACGGGACGCTCGTAGGGCTCGCCCTATCTCTTGCCGGACTGTGGTTGATCGTGCGCGCGCTGAAGGGAAGAAGCGCCGCTTTCGGATTCCTCGGGGCTGCGCTCGCCGCGCTGTCGGTGCTTCTGCGCGTTAACTTCCTCGTTCCGATCATCGCGTTTGCGATCGCGCTTTTCTTCTACGCGCTCCGGACGAGGAGCGCGAAGCCCATCGCATACGTCGCCGCCCTCCTCGTCTGCCTGGTCGGCGGGCGCATGCTCGTTTCGCTGACCGTCGAACGCATGACGGGGCGCGCGGTGAACGAGGGAAATCCCGCCGTGACGTGGATCGCAATGGGCTTTCAGGATTCGTCAAGGCGTTCGGCCGGGTGGTATAACAGCTACAATCTGGACACATACGTCGAAAACGGCTACGACGAGGCGCGGGCGGAGGCGCAGGCCGTCGCCTCCATTCGGCTTTCTCTCGGCGGTTTCCTGCGCGACAAGAAGGCGGGCGCGAGTTTCTTCGCCCGGAAGATCGCTTCCCAGTGGAACAACAGCACGTTCGAGGGGATCGCGATTGCGCAGAACAGGCGCTCCGAAAAGCCCGCGTCCGACTGGGTGCGCAGCCTGCTCAACGAGAGCGGGTTTCTGTACGGGGCGCTGGCGCGCGCCGGGGACATGCTCCTTCCCGCCATTTGGCTGGGCGCGCTGCTGTTTCTGGCGCTGGGGTACCGGGAACACGACGTTTTTTCGCTCGTGTTCGTGATCGCCTTTATCGGCGGGTTCTTCTTCAGCCTCATCTGGGAGGCAAAGTGTCAGTATGTGGTCGCTTACGTATTCATGCTGATTCCCTGCGCGCTGCGGGGCTATCAACTCGCCATCGTGCGGCCCGCGCGGGGGGCGCTCGCGCTCGCGACACCCATAGCGGCCATCGCCTGCGTTGCCGCCGCGGTCGCGTTCGTTCTCCCCGCCGGAAAGAGCGAGAAGGCGTATGCGGCGCTTCGCTGGCGCGCGGCGGGAGGCGCCGTCCCGGCGGGCACGTATGTGCTCGCATGCGGCGACGGGCACAGGCTCCTGTATGACGGCGATGCGCTCTCCCTGAGCGAGGACGGCGGGACGCCATTTGAATTCGGGTACGGCTCGCTGCGCGCGGACGAATATGGCATGGCGCTGGAGGCGGAGCCCGGCCTGGACGATCGGGAGGGAGCGGCGGTCGGTATGGCCAAGGCGATGGGCTCGCTGGCCGCTCAGCGCTGGTACGCGGATCCGGCCAAGGGCGGCGGTTACTACATCCGATTCGGCACGGGTCTCGTGCTGACCTGCGAGCCGGACGGTGGCCTCGCGCTTCGCGAGCCGACCGGAGCCGATCATCAAACGTGGTATTTTACCCGGACGGAGGATTGAAGGATGGATAAGAATAGCGCGCCGGTTTTATACATCGTGGTGCCCTGCTACAATGAGGAGGAGGCGCTGCCGTTTTCGTCGAAGCGGTTGGCGGAGCTTTTGAATGATCTGACGCAGAAGGGACTCGTGAAGTCCGAAAGCCGGATCGCGCTCGTCGACGACGGGAGCAAGGATGCGACATGGGAGGTCATATCCGGTCTGCACGCACAGGACGCGCGGTTCGAGGGCGTGAAGCTCGCGCACAACGCGGGCCACATGAACGCGCTCTGGGCGGGCATGACGATGGTTCAGGACAAGTGCGATTGCCTCGTTACCATCGACGCCGACCTTCAGGACGACGTGAACGCCATCTACGGCTTCCTTGAGAACTACCGCGCGGGCGCGGACGTGGTGTACGGCGTGCGCTCGAACCGCGAGATCGACACCAAGTTCAAGCGCGCGACGGCGCAGGGCTTTTACAAGATGATGAAGCTGATGGGCGTCGAGACGGTGTACAACCACGCGGACTACAGGCTCCTGTCCCAGAGGGCCGCAAAGGCGCTCCTGGGCTTCGGCGAGGTGAACATGTTTCTGCGCGGCATGGTGCCGATGCTGGGTTTCAAGACCGCGCAGGTGTACTACGAGCGCGGCGCACGCGTGGCGGGCGAATCGAAGTATCCGCTCAAGAAGATGATCGCACTCGCGGTCGACGGGGTCACGTCGTTTTCCAACAAGCCGATCCGGTACGTGACGGCGACGGGCTTTCTGTGCGCGCTCCTCGGGCTTGTCATGGCGGTCTACGCCGTCGTCTCGCGCGCGACCGGGCACAGCGTGCAGGGCTGGGCGAGTCTCATGATGAGCGTGTGGCTCATCGGCGGTATCCAGCTCATCGCCATGGGCATGATCGGTGAATACATTGGCAAGATCTACATGGAGGTCAAGAGGCGTCCCAAGTTCATCCTCGACGAATATCTACACGAGTAGTGAAAAAACTTCCCGGCGCACTTGACATCCGGACCCGTTTGTAGTATGATATAACTCGCGTCGGGAAACTTGCTGATGTAGCTCAGTCGGTAGAGCGCATCCTTGGTAAGGATGAGGTCCCCGGTTCGAATCCGGGCATCAGCTCCAACAAAACCACCAAGTATTTGGTGGTTTTTCTTTGTTTTATTGGGCAATATGCACAAATTATGTTAGCGTACGAATGATGTTGTATGCGGTATGACCGCAATTATTACCGCAACTAGCATTTTTGACCGTCATTTCAAAGCAGATTGTCCATCATATCCATGCTCTTTTGCTTAGTTTCCATGCTGGAATGAACGTACAGCCGAAGGGTAACAGCGACGTCCGCATGTCCTAATATTTCCGATAGCGTCCGCACATCCATACCGTTTTCAATGGCCCTTGTGGCAAACGTATGCCGGAGGGCATGGACGCCGCGCCGCTCAATGCCCAACTTGTCCAGCATGTTATACAGGGCGCGGGATATATTCCGCACATCAAGTGGCTTACCCAATGCGGAAGCAAAGACTAGATCATTCTCACCCCGGGAAGCACCTAACTTCAGCAAGATTTCCGCCTGTGCTTGTCTCTCTTTGGCAAGAATGGCATTGAGTTTGGGAGAGAGGGGAATCTTTCTCATACCGGCTTTTGTCTTGGGTTTGGAGGTGACAAGCTCTGTCTTATGGCCTTTTTTACTCTCAACAGACTGCAAGCGGCGGATGCTCTGCGATATTTTGATGGTTCCGCCTGTGACATCCTTCCAGCGAAGGCCGCACAATTCGGAAACGCGTAAGCCTGTCCCGAGGATGCATGAGCGAATCGTATAATTTCCCAAACAAACTGAGGCCATATTGATTCTAACATCAAGTATTATAGAACGATCTTTTTCCCGCAACATCTCTTAAACTTCTTTCCGCTTCCACAAGGACAAGGCATATTTCGTTCTCGCCCTTTCGTCCCTGTTATAAATTTAGTGGGCCTCCCGTCTGGATATTCGTTAATGACGCCGCGAAACATATTCATTTTTTTCGCTTTCATACCTTTGGAAATATACTCTTTCTTTAAGGCTTCAGCACACGATTGTTGTTCGGAAGTCCATTCGCTTGCGTCCAAGTAATATAAATCTTCTGAACGCACTTCGCTCATTCCTGTTTCTGTAGCGATACCAATGAAATCATAAAATTGCGGAAAATCTACTTTGGCAAATTGGATATAATTGTGAAGGAGTTCTACCCTGTATTTTCGATACTCATCTTCACTAAACTCATCTAACCTTGGGAATACAAAGAAAACATACAATGGATCACCATCTCTCGATGGCAATACATACCGTAAGCCCATTTGTTTTCCGTTTTTTGCCTTGGATAATAAACCTAGTATCGCATCAGATAATAATCTTCTCCGGGTTCTACTCTCGCGGGCAAGAAAATGCAATAATCTCTCCTGTGTTTTAATATCCGGATGTGACATAATATATGATGTCCCGTTCGTAATATGCCCTATGAACTTATTGATTAGTTCATCCCATGTATAACTTATTTTGTCTGCTTCAATCTGCCGTTTCCTATCTTCGCTATTGTTAAAATCTTCCCAAATCCCTTCGTCGATAGCAATTTTTGAATTCACATCTAACCAGTCTGGGAAAAAGGTATGTTCATCATCATCATCAATATACTGAAGATCATGAGCAAGTAAATCTTCTTCACCCGCAGCTGAAATTAAGCGTCCGCTTATAACTAATTCTTCCTTTTTTGTTATATACCTAACGAAGTCATATACCGTATCAACTGTATTGAAAACCATATCTAGCGTTACATCATCAAATACGTGAACATAACCTTTATTTGGGTCATGTTGACCTACGACAAACGGTGTATTTTTAGGGTCAACCGAGAATGCTCCTCCATCTTTTCCAATTCTGTTGCGTATCTTCTCCTTCCGGAAATTTACATAATTTATCGGATAAAATTATAACATGATTTTCAAATACAACAAGAAGGTCACATAATTCTTTACCATCTCCAGTGTTTTTTTGTTGTGTTGACTTTTGCTGTCCTTGTTTTCTATATAAATTGGGATAGCTCCAAAGTGACAGAAATGTTCGGTCACAAAGCCGCGCTAAATAAGTCTCGGAATCAGTTGCTCCTAAAGATTTTTTTATAATGGTTTGCGGGTAATTCACTTTTTTCTCCGATGACATACACTCACCTCCACAGCGTGAAATAATTATATTATAATGTATTATTTATGTCAACATAATATATAACACTAGACGATATTGAGCGATATTATTCTTGCAGAATAGTGATGTCATAGTCTGTAGAGAGACTACGACGAGAATCACACAAAACAACCCCCGGCAGCCAATGAAGCCGGGGGCATTTCTCTCCAAAAACTTGTCATAGTTCCAAGCGAAGAGTAAGATTGCCACCAAGCAAGACCCATTCTGCATCATGCACCACTGTGGCCATGGTGGATTGCTCTGTGAAGCTCCTTGTCTCAATCTTCCTTGATTCTCTCATTCATACCCCTGATCTTGAAAGCGCACCTTCAAGCATACCCCCACCCCACGGGGGATCCGAGGTGATATTCTTCGCCAGTCTAAAGTCATGAAAATACGGAGAGCTCACTGCCAACACGTACAGCTCGTTGACATTGCGGCTGAGTCCTCTGGCAACCTGCCAAGCTTTCGACGAGTAGTATCATTCCTGTGTGGTTTTTCAATCAAGAGAACAAATGAGGCCACTTTTATCACGGAGTTCATACAGAAGCATTCCGAGTTGGGCAACCATGATAATGGCCTGTATAAAGTGCCGCATAGTAAATTAAGATTATGCTGCGTTCAAATAGTAATTGACATTAATGTGTAAGCATGTTATCATTAATTTGGGTAGAAAGGGGATGGTTACCATGTTCTTTGATTTAGTAGGTCTACATGCTAGGAAATTATCACGCGAAACATCGATCAACAATGCGAAGGAGATGTGTAACCATGACGTGGCAGGATTTTTGGGTTGCAGTCCATGGAATTGTTCGCGAGGTTGCAAGCATTGTCAACAAGCTTCGCCGTGACTACTATGTATCGAAGCAAATTGCATATGCCAGAGAGATTAACAATATTACAAAACAGGCGTATAAGCTGGTTATGACTGTCGATACGTCTATACATATTGACGATACCGCTCTTGCAAATTTGATGTTCAATATGCCGCGTTCGCAAGCAAGAGAAGGATTGAAGAATCTTATGGCAGATAGACCTGATGCGAGGGTCTATTTGATGTTGTTGACTCTGGTCTTGACAACGCACTTTGACATGCAATTTACGGACCAAATTGAAGCTAAGTCAACATTGCGTTTGACTAGTTGCTGACATTGATATATCATCGGTAGGGGGAGTAATCTTCCCCCTATCTTTATTGCTTTTTTAGAGTTCTTAGACTTCCATTCGCAACGCGATAACATAGACCGTCCAAGAATCCTTATATTACAGCACTTATTAGTCACCATTAGTCCGAGGCAATACAACCCAAACATAATTCGAGTTAGTCTGCTTTTCTCTTTGCGTGTGTCGAACTAACATATCCTATCAGGTATCCCCCCACGGGGGGGCCGGGGGGTATGCGGCCCTTGATTTGGCCTCCACAGCTTCCGTACAATTTTGAAAACCTTGGTTGGCAAGGGGATACGCTGAACTGACACCCTATGCAAAATGTAAGGGGGTGACTGCTTCGGTCATCCCTTTGACAACGGTAAATCCTGACCGCAATTTTGACCGCAACTGAGTGAAAAATACCGCAATTAGTACCGCAATGCCGACATCGTGTAATACTACACATTATCACAAAACCCTTTATTTGTAGGCATTTTCGGGATGGTGGATTACCATGTAACACTGAAAATATGCTTTTCTTCGAATTGGTAAGGATGAGGTCCCCGGTTCGAATCCGGGCATCAGCTCCAGCAGAAACCCCTTGATTTATCAATAAAATCAAGGGGTTTTGTGTTTTTGGGCTTCAATGCGAACCATATGCAAACCGATTGAAAACGGACGAATCCGACCATAGATGCAAATCAAGATACAAGTCGGACGATGCGCAAGGGTTATCGAGGTATTCTGCGCAAACAGGGGCCGATCAGGACGTTCATCAAAACGTTGTGGTACGGCGCGATTAAGCGGCACCATGCAATTCGGTTTCTAGGATGGGGCTGTGATGGAGGGGGAGGAACAAGCGAACGAATTCGTGCGGGCTGTCTCTCCATACAGAGCGACAGCCCGCAAATTGCGTCGTCACGATTGAAAACGATACAGCATTCCGCGATATTCAGATTTCATTTGCCATCTTTCAGAGTTTCAATCATGGCGAGCAATTGGTCGGCGGCAAGGCCTTCTAAATCGACAACAGGAATATCAAACAACCAATAATCCCCTGTCGCGTGGTTTTCACCATCGCACCACACATTCAGGCTTCCGCCATCGCCAAAGTAGAATTGCTTTGCAAATTCAGAAGTGTCAATGCTCTCCGCAAGTTTTCCATACGCCGCCGCTTTGAGATCTTCGGGAATCTCCTCTTCAACTCCTACAATGGTCAGGCCGAATTTACGATCGAGCACCAGCTGTTTGAAGGCGTCTTTGTCACCAATAAAATTCCAAAGATCCCCTACATACATATCACCCGTCGCCAAATCGAAAAGCTGCGCCCGTACTGAGTTAACAGGGTAGGCCGCGTCCACCGTATAGGCGGTATTATATGTCCTGACGCTCAACAAATCCCCCGCTACAACTTCAAAGACAGGCGTGATGTCGTATGTGGTCTCACTCTCGGCGTCAAAAGTCGGCCAGAGGCAAAAGCTTTTGAGTCCTTCATTCAGTTTTGCCTGAATATTCTCGTCGACCAACCCGCTTACTTCAACATAACGCGCCTGCGCGGCGTCGTCACCGCTATTTTCAACTGTTTTGACGTCAAACGTCACATTCTCCCAAAGATTCGCCGCTGGCGCAGTTTCGGTTGCGTCATGATCGTCTTCCGCCTTGCCGAGGTCCGCGCCTATGTCCTTCAGAGAGCCATCCTCCATGAATCGATAGAGCTGAACCAGATCCTGTTCGCCGGTACTAATAACCGCAAACGTGCGGGTGGCATCCGGATAGTCGGTGTTGTGGTCGATCCAAGTTCCTTCGTTTATGTAGTATTTTCCGTCGCCCGCGTCCTGTAATGCCGGAACGTGGGTGTGACCGAACACAACGACGTCCACGCTTTCGTTCGGATTTTCCAGATACTGCGCCTTTGCTTGCCTGAAATAGTACTCCCAATCCAAGGTTCCGGCCACCGCCTCTACGAAGCTGTTGGGAACCTTCACATTGTTGACCATCTGACGCTCGGCCCATGTGCGCTGAATGTTCTGAAAGAGCACCGGGGCGGAAATCGTTCCGTCCGCCTGTTGCGTCGGATAGAAGTCGAGATACGTATATGCATCGTCAAATCCGGAGATCTGCATATCAAATATCTTCTCGTCAAGACCCTCGTTTGGCGTCATTTTCTCGGAAATTCCCTTGAGCAGGGAGTAATAAATATAAGCGCCGTACTGGTCCGCATCGCTCTTGTCCGGCACGACCGTAACTACCGGAAGATCCTTTTCAACCGTCGGTCGCCCCTCCAGAACCCAAGTCGCGGCATAGCGCGCGTAAAAATACCCCGCAGGCAGAATGGTGTCGTCATTTCCACACAGCTCCGCGTTGGAGACGGTGTCTGGCGCGGAAAACACGTCGTAACGATGGCCATGCTCGATGACGATTTCGTTTCGGTCGCCTGTATAGTAAGAGCCGAGTCCTGCGGCATCTCTGGCCTGAACGATGCCGGGAATCGCCTCCTGCAAAACGTCGGCTTCCAGCGTCATATCATGGTTTCCGGGTACGTAAACCAGCTTGATTCCACTCTCGATGACTTTATTGAGCTCGTCAATCACGGACTGGTTGGTGGCAATCACGTCGCGATAAAACCGGTTTTGATCCGTATAGCTGGGATAATATACCGGCAAAAACCACTCATCCAAGAAATCACCGGCGATGATCAGCTCCCGGACATCCGTTGTGTGATGCAGGCGGTGCAAAAACGCAATGAGCAGCGGACGGTTTTCCAGCGTCTCGGTATATCTGTCATCGATGCCAAGGTGGATGTCGCTGATGACCACAATCTTGTCTCTTGTGGCGCCGGCTTCCCACAAGGGAGAAGCGTCCTCCAACGCTTCGGCTTTCGCTGTGTCTCCAATGCTGATTAGCGCCGGAGAGACAAACAGGCTGAGCACCAGCAATAACGAGAGAATCCTTGCTTTCATGTTTGTTTCCTCCAAATCATTCCATCATGTTGACCGGATGGCCGACACGGAGCAAGCTCCGTGTCGGTCAATGAGATGCCTTCCCGACCGCACTCTTTGTCCGCCGTCCTCGGTGTCATTCCCCTTTTGCTAGAATGAAGCGGGACATCTTAAGCCGCCATAATGATATCAGTACTGTGAACAGCGGTGCAGATTTTGGCGCGAAATGTCGTTTTTTTGCCCTGAGATGCGGCCTGCTTTGCTGGGGCCGCAGATTACTGACACGAACAGCGATTCTGACCGGCACGTGGAAGGGTCAAGGGTCATCTCGATAAGGTGCGCAAACTGGGGGCAAGCCCAGTATGTTCAACGAGCTGACTGCCCGTATAAAGGATCGCTGGACTCCCTTGGCTCGGAGTACGGCGTCTGGCAGACTGCGCCAGATGCTGGGCGTTGTCTTCGCAGTCGAGAAAATGCTGTTCCGATAAAGAAAGAGCGGTGCCGAGGACTGACCAATCAGGTCGCAGTACCGAATATGCGTCTCACATCTGCAAGTCTGACCCCGGCTGACAGACCGTCTCGGCTTGATTTCCTTCCCTCTTTGGCTCTGAAGGGGAGACGAGAGGAACGGGCGATTTTTCATGCCGTCATCCGCGAGAAATCGTTATTGTGCGGCACGGCCTTTATCTTTTGAAAACGGTATGCTACAATCATAACAGAATTTGCCAAGAACGCGGAGGGAGAGATTGAGCGATGATGAGGCGATGGATTCGGCTACTTTCGGTGCTTCTCTGTATGACGGTTCTCGCGAGCGTTTTTGGTGGGATCGCTCCAGCCTCTTTTTCGGAGGGGGCGGTGCCAACTGAGGCGCCGACGCAGACGGCGGACATAGCGGCCACGGAGCAGCCGAAGTCAGAGGCCACGCCGGTGCCCACCGAAGGGCCGGAGCCCATTCAGGCATCGGAAACGCCGGAGCCGACCGAAGAGGCGACGGAGGCGGCTCCGACGCCGCCGGAAACCGCGGAGCCGTCCGTGGGACCGTCCGTGGAACCGTCCGTGGAACCGTCTGAGGAACCATCGCCCTGGATAGCGACAACGCCCGGGACGCAGGCTGCGCCCGCGGCGACGGAAGCCGTTTCCGCGGTTGCGCCGGAGACGCCATCTCCCACGGAGCAACTGGAGGATCAGGTGCGCGCCATCGTCCTCGCCTGTGAGGATGCGGGTAACCGCACAGACTTCGACAGGGCACTGTGGCTGCACGACCACCTGGTTGCAAACGCGACGCTTGCCGCGCCGGGGGACGACAACGGCGGCGCGGAAGCCGTACTGTTGCACGGCGCCGGAACCCCGGTCGCCTTTGCGCGGGCATATGGCGCGTTGCTCTCTGCCGCGCAAATCGAAAACGCCTGCGTTTACGATCTGGACGACGATGACGCAGCATGGAATGTCATTCGCCTCGACGGGAATTGGTACCACGTCTCCGTGGCGCTCGACAAGACGGCCGAGAAGAGCCGTTACGAATACTTCTGCGTCACCGACGCCGTGATGGCGCGGGCGTACCGCTGGGACGGCGCGCGCGGAGACGGCGGCGTCGTTCATCCGACCTGCGCGGCCACCGCCGACAACTACTTCGTGCGGGAAAAGGGCTATGCCGCTTTCGCGAGCCAGGCGGAGCTGGATGCGTTGCTCTCCGCGATGGCCGAAGAAGGCGTGGGGGAGATAGGGCTCTACTGCGCGGGGGCCGGGGCGACGGCGGAGGCGATGGCAGAGGATTGGCTCGCGCGGAATCCCGCCTATTCCGGGTTCGCGTCTTCCGGAAGCGATTGGCTGATTCGCTTTTCCATTGCGCCCGCCGATTTACCGGCGGCGCCGGATGGCGATGCGCAGGCGCAAGATGAACCCATTGTGCTTGCGCAGATCGTTCCTGCCGTGACGATCTTGACCATCGGCGTAGGGGAACGCGTTTCCGTAGCCGATTGGACGGCCGATCCCGCCGGGGCAGACACCGCCGTGACGTACGCGAGCAGTAAATCCTCCATCGCCAAGGTCAGCACGAGCGGGCTGGTGAAGGGTATAAAGGTCGGCACCGTCACCATCGTTATCCGTGACGCCTCGGGCGTTGAAGCGAAGGTGCAGGTGCGGGTGAAAAAGGCCCCTGCCAGGATCACCGCCGCGGTTGAGCGGGAAAAGCTCGGCGTGGGCGAGGAGATGCGGGTCGTCACGACGCCGAACAAGGGAAGCGCCGGGGCCGTGATGTTCGCGTCCTCCAACGAGGCTGTTGCGACGGTCGACGCTTACGGGGTGACCCGCGCAGTCGGCGTAGGCAGTGCAAAGATAACGGCTACGACATACAACAACAAGAAGGCCACCGTCAAAATCACCGTCGTTCGGGCGCCTGAGGGCGTGGAGCTTTTGCCTCAGGAATTGTCCGTAGCGGCGGGCGATACCCAAAGACTCGCCGTCGTCCTGAGCGCGGGCAGCGCGGGGGCGGTGACGTTCGCCTCTGACGATCCGTGCGTTTTGACGGTGGATGCCAGCGGCAGGGTCGAGGGCATCACCGAGGGCGAGACGACCGTGCGCGCGACCACCTACAATGGGCTTGAGGCCGCGTGCCGTGTGAAAGTCGTTGCCGCGCCGCAGTCGATTACCATCCTGGCGGCGCGCATGGTGTTGGGCGTCGGTGAAAAGCTCCCGCTCGAAACGCGCGTGGAGCCTTCGGACGTGGACGCGTCAATCCGGTATTCCAGCAGCAAACCTTCCATTGCCACGGTGAGCGCCACCGGCGTGGTGACAGCGAAAAGGGTCGGCGAAACGACCATCACCGTGAAGACCTACAACGGCATCAAGGCCACGATTCGGATACGGGTGAAAAGAGCCCCCACCGGGATCGCCGCAGCGGTCGAGCGAAAAAAGCTCGGTGTGGGCGAGGAGATGCGGGTCGCCACGACGCTGAGCAAAGGAAGTGCCGGGGCCGTGACGTTCATTTCCTCCAATGATGCCGTGGCGACGGTCGACGCATATGGGATGATCCGCGCAGTCGGCGCAGGCAGTGCGAAGATAACGGCTACTACATACAACAAAAAGAAGGTTCAAACTGTCATATCCGTGGTGCCGGCCCCCGAATCCGTGACGATTTCTCCAAGGGATGCCGTGCTGGGTGTCGGACAGTCGCAGGCGCTCGGCTGTGCGCTTTCGCCGGGCAGCGCGGGTGCTGTTTCCTATGCCTCCTCCGATGAAACCGTCGCTCAGGTGGACATAAAAACCGGCAAGCTCACTGCCGTGGGCGAGGGACAGGCGACCATTACCGCCACCGCCTACAACGGCCCGTCCGACGCGATGGTCGCGACGGTCGTGCGTGCGCCCGATTGGGTGAAGCTGGAACCCGCGACGCTGACGATCGGCATAGGGGAGAGCTGCGCGCTTGCGCCGCGCATCCCCGATGGCAGCGCGGCGACATTTACCTACGCCACAAGCGCAAAAAAATACGTGAAGGTCAGCGCGGCGGGCATCGTCAAGGGTGTCAAGGCCGGCAAGGCGAAGATCACCGTCAAGACGTACAACGGACAGACGGCGACGATGACCGTCATCGTGCGGCGCGCTCCCTCCGCGATTTCCCTGAAAACGGCGCGCTTGACGCTGGGGCTCGGCGAATCCTGCACCGTACCGTACGCGCTATCCAAGGATTCCGCCTCCGCCGTACAGGCTGTCAGCGCCAATCCCGAGGTAGTCTCCGTCGGCGCGGGAAATGGATTGACGGCGGTGGGGTGCGGCGTCGCTGTGGTCACGTTTGCCACCTTCAATGGAAAGACCGCCAGTTGCACCGTGACTGTCGCGAGTGCGCCCACCGCCATTTCATTATCCCCCCAAGGCGGCGTGCTGGGGGTCGGACAGAAGCTAAGGCTCTTCGCCGAGATCGATTTGGGCAGCGCCTCCCGGCTGCGCTTTGAAAGCTCCGACGGGGCGGTGCTGTCCGTGTCCGAGGACGGCCTTGTCACCGCCAGGAATGTCGGCGTGGCGACGGTTTCGGTCTATACCTACGTCGAGGGAGTGTGGGCCGCGGCGGAATTTTCGGTGCTGCCCGCCCCCCAGAGCATCGCCCTTTCGACAGGGCAGGATCCATTGATCCTTAGCCTGGGCGAGACATGGCAGCTCCAGCCGCTGCTGCCGGAGGGAACGGCGGCGGGGCTTGTCTATGCCTCCGGCAACGAGGCGGTCTTCACCGTCGGTCAGGACGGGCTGATCACCGCCGTCGGTGGCGGAGAGGCGGCGGCCACCGTCACCGCGCATAACGGCATTTCCGCAAGCGTCATCGTGCGCGTCTTTGATCCCCTGTATCCCAACGAATGCGCGCTTGTGAGCGTGCCCGGCTACCTGGAGGTGGGCGAAACCTTCACGCCCGAGACGGTCGTCACGCCGTCGACTGCCGATCCTCAGCTTTCGTGGAGCACCTCGGATGCCAAGATTGCCCGCGTGGACCCGACCACGGGCGTCGTGACCGCTGTCTCCCGCGGCGTTGCGACGATCAGGGGTAAATCCGGCAAGAATTCCGCTATTGCGCTAAAATACACCCTTGTGGTGCTCAGCGAAGACCGCTGCCTCGTGATGCCGGAGCGGCGCACGGGCATCGACGGCATTCAGGCCAACTTGAAACGAATCGACCGCGTGCGGGAATCCGCTTTGCAGGAACTCGAGGATCTGTACGTGCGCAACGCGATTTCGGGCACGGAGTATCTCAAGCGAAAAAGCATCGTCAACAACGCCTTCTCCATGTACAGCTTTCCGTGGATGACGCTGACCATGCAGCCCTATTGGCGCGCGGCGAATTCAGAGGGTGGGGCGAAAAACTTCCAGCCCGGCACCGTCTATTACGGACTGCCCTACATCAACAGCCCTGTGGCGAATCGGCGTTACAACGTGGCCAAGGCAGTGAGCGAGCGCCGCTACACGGACGGCGGCGCAGGCTTCTACCTGCTCAACCGCGACAGGCTGGTCAACGGCCTTTATTGCGGCAACGATTGCTCGTCGTTTGTCTCCATGGCCATCTGGGGCACGGGCTCCAGCCATTCCGACGACAAGACGGATGACATTGCCGTCAGCTCCGCCTACAAGACGGTCTCTGCATCCAATCTGCGCCCCGGAGACCTCATCAACAAGGGGAACAAGCACGTCGTCATGTTCCTCTACTACGCGGACGCGGCGCACACGCAGATGGTGATCATCGAGCAGGGTGGCGCTGAGGCCGCCATCAATACCTGCTCGACCTCCATCAGGAGCGTCGACTACTACTTCGGCGCGGGCTATGTCGCGCGTCGCCTCAAGAGCTTTTAGCGCTCCGCGCCATTTCATACAGAAACCTCCGAGCTGTCGCGGCCCGAAGGTTTCTGTGAAACTTATTCTATGGGAACGCACTTTGTCTTCCCTTTTTCTCAGGCTAGACTCACCCCTGCCCAGAAGCCGATGATTGGGCGGTGCGTGCGAGAGCCTCTACCCAAACTGCTTAACGCAAGACGGTGAGGCCAAGGAACCTGGCCTGCATGCGTTACGCGAGCGCATCGTCGATCATCTTGAGCACTTCGTCCGAAAGGGAAACGCCCGATGCCAGCGCGTTCTCTTCGATCTGCTCGGGTTTGCTTGCGCCGACGAGCGCGCTCGCGATGTTTGGCTGCCTGAGCACCCATGCGAGAGCCAGTCGCGCCATGGGAACGCCCAGTTCGTCCGCAATGACGGCGATCCTGCCCACCTTCTCAAAGGTCTCCTCGTTCATAAAACGTCCGATGAACTGGTTCATCCTGCCGTTGGCCGCGCGGCTGTCCGTCGGGACGTCTCCCAGTTTCTTGTATTTTCCGGTTAGAATGCCCTGTGCAAGCGGGGAGAAGACCACCTGACCCACGCCGTGCTTCTCGCTGACGGGGATGACCTCGCGCTCGATGTCGCGGTGCAGCATACTGTACTGCGGCTGATTGACCACAAACCGATCCAGAAGGTACCGGTCCGCCACGCGCATGGCCTCCTCAATCTGCGCGGCGCTCCATTCGCTGATGCCCGCGTACAGGACCTTGCCCTGGCGCATCAGGTCGTTGAACGCGCGCAACGTCTCCTCGATCGGCGTGTTCACGTCGTAGCGGTGGCAATAGAGGATGTCCACATAATCGAGGCCGAGCCGCTTCAGGCTCGCGTTGGCCTGCTCGAAGATGTGCTTTCTGGAGAGTCCGCGATCGTTCGGACCGTCGCCCATCGGAAAGAATACCTTGGTCGCGAGGACGTAGGAACTCCGCTCGTATTTTTTGAGCGCCTTGCCGACCACTTTTTCCGCCTCACCGCGATTGTACACGTTGGCGGTGTCGAAGAAGTTAATGCCGAGCTCATATGCCGTGTCGATGGTTTTGATTGCCGTTTCGTCGCCCACGCCGTTTCCGTAAGTGAGCCAGCTCCCGAGGCTGATTTCGCTGACCTTGAGGCCTGTTTTTCCCAATCTGCGATAATTCATGTGATCTCTCCTTTTTTACCTGTTGCGAGCAGAACGCGTTCCCTCGAGGGTCCTCCAGACCACATCGCACTTTTTGGGGAGTTCCGCACCATGCGGTTCCTGCGGCTGGATCCTTCCGACGGACGCCATCGTTTCCCATATTATAAACCTTCGCGTTCATACGGAATCAATGGCTTTTTTGAAACGAAATTTCCGCGACACAAAAAGCACTTGACGAAACGCAAGCGTGGGACTTGTGGCTCGGCCTGATCTGCTGCCTGAAGAACGCGGGTATGTCATCAGGCAGGTCATGGAATTTGCCGACTTGTGCGCTGCGGGGAAAGATCTCCGTCTAAAATCTTTACAAATCCACGCGTTGATATTGCTTTTGACGCCGGCCTATGGTAAAATCCCTCTCGCGTGTTGCATGATGATTTCAACAAAAGACGAAAAGGCGGTACTCCATGAAGAAGATACTTGCGATTTTGGTTGCCCTGATGATGGTCCTGCCCATTGCCGCGCTTGCTGAAGAGGATCAGCAGACCTATACCGTGGAAATTACTTTCGATGGCAGCTATATTCCCTTTGAAGAGGATGGTTTCCAGATCTATCTTCCCAACGAATGGATTGTTTTTGAAATCACTCCCGAGTGGGAGGAGCAGGGGATCTATTTTGCGTCCGGTTCTGAAGACGGATCGCAGATCATGATGCTGTCCATGATGGCAGGCGAAGGCTATGAACTTACCAATCTGGCCGAAGAGATGAGTGCGTCCTTCACCGGCGTTCAGATCATAACCATCAACGACATAGGGTTTGTGACCTATGATATCGACGAGAGCAATTCAAGCGGCATGGTAGCTCTGAATGAGAACGGAAGTGCCTATAACTTTGTCTTTACTCCCGCAGACGACGCTGATTATATGACTCTGGCCATGCAGATCATGGCTTCCATCCAGAATCTGTCGACCGTGACCGAATAAGGCTTCGCATTGAAGCGTTGCCGACGATAAATTCGGTTCGGGTTTTCATGCATTCTTGACATCATGCCACGCGCTCGATGCGCTTGTTCAAGCAAACAAAGCCAGTTTGTGACGAAAAGAGCGGGCCCTCGCCGAATGGCGGGGGCTCATTCGATTCGGGCTGTTTATGTCGTCTGGCCGGAGCCGCCCTTGGCCGCCTTAGGAACCTGCGCGTGTTTGGGACTACTTTTTTACCGCCGGGCGTGATATACTATCATCGAACCACATCATCAGGGGGAGGACTTCTCATGAGCGATCATCCGGTATATGATACGATTCTGGCGCGCCGGAGCATCCGCGACTTTCAAGACAGACCTGTCGAGCGTGAGAAAATCGAGCAGCTGCTCAAAGCGGCCATGGCTGCGCCGTCCGCATGCAATTTGCAGCCCTGGGCATTCATTGTCGTGGACGAGCCGAAAGCACTGGCGTCTCTCAAGGCGGCCACCGGAGAATGCCTGCATAACGCACCGCTCGCCATCGTGGTATGCGGGATCAACAAGCACATCCCTTGGAGCGGAGACGGTTGGATGCAGGATTGCGGCGCGGCTGTGCAAAACATGCTGCTCGCAGGGACGGAACTGGGGTTGGCGTCCGTCTGGATCGGCGGCGCAGATGACAAAGCACTCAGCGTGGAGTTAAAGATTCCGGACGACGTCCATCCCATGTGCATCGTTGAATTCGGCTACCCGACCTATGAGCGCGCTCCGCTCACATGGTACACGGAGGAAGCCGTGCATTGGCAGAAGTACGACAGCAGCAAACCTCGCACCTTGCGCACAATGGAGATGCTTCAGGACGATATCAAAGCGGGTATCGTGTAACGCGCGCCATTTCCGCCTGAAATACAAGGATGCCGGGTTTTCCCCGCTCATCGGAATCGTTCGTTGATTCGAGACAGTTCTCCTGGATCGTCACGCCGGCCAAAAAGCGTCCGTTTTGTGTTCGACAGCGCGGGCGCTTTTGTGATAGAATAAGCCATGAATCTCCTTTATCATGGCTCGACCATCTCGGGTCTCACCGCGCTGCGGCCGGACGCAAAGGGCGCCGTCTTTCTCACGCCGAACTCCACCTATGCCCTCTTTTACATCCGGGACAGGGAGATCAACTGGGTGACCTGCGCGGTGGGGACGGACGACATCGTCCGATACGAGGAGCAGTTCCAGGATCAGCTTCGGACGATCTATGGTGGAATCGGCGGGTATATCTACGCCTGTGAAGCGAACACAGCCCAGCAGACGGGGGAACGGGGCGTCCGGATCGCGCGGGAGGCTGTGACGATTGTCGGCGCGGAATGGATTTTGGACGCGCACGATGAAATCGTGCGCCGCGAGGCGCAGGGGCTCGTCCGCGTCACGCGGAGCAAGGAGATGACAGATGATCGGCGGCGCGGGCTCCACGAGCATCTGACGCGCTACATCCGCGAAGGCGGATTCCTGCGCGTCCATTCGCGGAAGGCGGCGTTTTTAAGGGAGCACTTTCCGGAGGCGTGGCGCGCGGCGGAGGAGGAATGACATGTACGAGCTGCATCGGGTCGGGGAGCATACCTATTACATCGCATGCCCCGCAAAGATTGGGGTCTACGACGCGGGGGACGGGGTCTACCTCGTCGACAGCGGAAACGACAAGGACGCGGGGCGTCGGGTCAAAAAAATACTCGACGAACGCGGATGGCGGCTGAAGGCGATCCTGAACACGCATTCGCACGCCGACCACATCGGCGGCAACAAATACCTGCAATCCCAGACGGGCTGCGCGGTGTTCTCGCCCGGGATCGAGGCGGACTTCACGCGCCACCCTTTGCTCGAGCCTTCCTTCCTCTACGGCGGGTGCCCGCCCGCGGAGCTGCGCCACAAATCTCTGATGGCGCAGGAGAGCGACGCCGCGGGCACGCTTCCGGCGGAGATCGAGCTGATCCCGCTGCCGGGTCACTCGTTCGACATGGTCGGTTATCGCACGCCCGACGACGTGGTGTTTCTCTCAGACTGCCTTTCGAGCGCGGCGACGCTCGAGAAGTATGGCATTCCCTTCCTTTATGACGTGTGCGCGGCTCTCGAGACGCTCGAAAGGGTCGCGGAGATGAAGGCGCGGCTGTTCGTCCCGGCGCACGCGGACACGGCGGAGGACGTCTCTTTGCTTGCCCGACTCAACGGGGAAAAGCTGCGAGCGGCGGCCGACATGATCGCGGACATCTGCCATACGCCCATCGCGTTCGAGGAAATCCTGAAATCCGTCTTCGACCGCTACGGTCTCGCGATGACGTTCGAGCAGTACGTGCTCGTGGGCTCGACCGTGCGCTCCTTCCTCTCGTGGATGAAGGGCGAGGGGCGGCTCTCGGTCGCGTTCGTCGAGAATCGGATGCTGTGGGCAGCGAATTGAATGTCCAAAACGCGGAAGAAAAGCGCGCGGGCGCATGATATGCTATGACGAGAGACGAGATGTGGCGCGCGGCGTCCGAGAGCGACGCAGCCTTCGACGGCGCTTTCTTCTACGCTGTCCAATCGACCGGTATCTTCTGCCGCCCCTCCTGCAAGTCTCGTGTGCCGAGGAAGGGAAACGCTCTCTTCTTCGGGACCGAGGGCGAGGCGCGCGCCGCCGGATTCCGCCCGTGCAAAAGGTGCCGGCCCGACCTTGCGGACTATGCGCCAATCCGTGAGATCGCGGAGAAGGCGAAGGCGGCGCTGGACGGCGGCTGGGGGCTGGACGCGCTCGGCATCTCTTCGCGCAGACTGTCCGCCATCTTCAAGGATGCGTACGGCGTGACGCCCGCCGCGTACGCGAGAGAGCTGCGGCTTTCCCAGGCGAAACGGCTGCTCGCGGAGACAGACGCGCCGATCGTGGACGTCGCGGCGGCGGTCGGATTCGGCGCGCTCTCGGCATTCTACCGCTTTTTTAAAGACGGCGCGGGACAGTCTCCCGCGGCATACCGAAGGGAGCATCGGCAAAAATGAAATACGCATATTATCCGTTTCCGTATGGGGTACTGAAAGTCGGCTACGAGGACGGCGCGGTCGGGTCCGTCTCTCGTGCGGACGAAATTGGCGCGGACGACGAACCCTCGGCGCTTTCCGATCGGGCGCGCGGCGAGATCATGGAATACCTCTCGGGCGCGCGGCGCGCGTTCGACTTCCCCATCCGCGCGCGCGGCACCGTTTTTCAGGAGAGGGTTTGGGAGGCGCTTCGAGAGATTCCCTACGGCGAGACGCGCACCTATGGGCAGATCGCGGAGGCGATCGGAAAGCCCGGGGCGGCGCGCGCGGTCGGCATGGCGAACAATCGAAATCCCATCTGGATCGCCATCCCTTGTCACCGCGTCGTCGGTGCGAACGGCGCGCTCGTGGGCTACGCGGGCGGGCTCGAGATGAAGGAGGCGCTTCTCGCGCTTGAGCGGGAAAGCGCGGAGGAGGCGCGATGAGCGGCCTTCGCCTCCCAAGTATTTCGATCGCCGACATTGATATGGACAACTGCTACTTCAACCCCGGCTGCGCGCTCAACCTCTATCGGCCCGCGTCCGGGGAAAAGATCCTGTCGATTCTCAATCGAGCCTTTGGTCCGGTCAAGCTCCACGATATTTGCTGCCGTCACGATCCCCGGCTGCCGCGCGGATCGGTCATCATCAACAACTGCGCGGGCTGCGACAGGCGTTTTCGCTCCCTGTACGAGGGCGTGCGCACCGTGTCGTTGTGGGAGGTTCTGGATTTTCTCGTAAAACTCCCGCTCCCGGACCACGCGGGCCTGACCGTCTCGGTGCACGATTCCTGCTCCTTCCGGCCCAAGCCGCAGGTGCACGCGGCGGTCAGGAGCCTGCTTCGGAAGATGAACGTCGAAATCCGCGAGGCGGAACTCTCCGGCACGCGCTCCGTGTGCTGCGGCGACAACTTCTACGGGCGAGTCCCAAACGGGCGCGTGGCCGAATTCCAGAAGGCGCGCGCCGCGCAGATGCCCTGCCCGGACGTGGCCGTCTATTGCGTCTCCTGCATCAAGTCCATGGCCGTCGGCGGGAAGGCGGCCCATCACATGGCCGACCTCGTGCTCGGCGAAGAAACTACGCCGGGAGACATCGACATCGACCGCTGGCACGCGGCGCTCGAGGGCTATATCGCGGCGCATTGACGCGGCTTGCACCCTTGAATTCGAACGACGGGGAAGCGACTGCGCCTTGCGCGTGTTGTCGTCGATCGCGCCCGTCACCGCCATCGTTTTCGCGCTCGCCTGCTCGATCAACTTTTTTCTGACCACGTTCCCAAACGGATACAGATTGTCCTCGGTCACAAACGGAACGCCGTACTCCGGCGCGCGGCGGTGCCGGACCACGCGTCTGTGTTTTCATTCCAATCGCGCCGATTGACGGCGAGAATGGCCTGCGGATCCAATTGGTTCCCGCCTTTCGCAAGGATACCATGCGCCGAGCGCGCGGACAGGGATTCCGGGTGCGCGAGAGGGGTTATAATAGGATCAAAGCGAGGTGAACGATATGAAAGAAATTTATCTGGCGGGCGGCTGTTTCTGGGGCACGGAAAAGTACTTGAAGCTCGTATCGGGTGTCGTTTCGACCGAGGTCGGTTATGCCAACGGCGCGACGGAGCGCCCGACCTACAAGGAGGTCTGCGCGGGCAGCGGGCACGCGGAAGTCGTGCGCGTGGAATTCGACGAAACGGTTTTGCCGCTCCGGGAGCTTCTCGAGATCTATTACGAGTCCGTCGATCCCACGTCCGTGAATCGGCAGGGGGGCGACGTCGGGCGTCAGTACCGCACCGGAATCTATTACACCGATTCCGCGGACGAAAAGGTCGCGGCGCGCTCGCTCCAATCGCTTGAAAACAGGCTCGGAAAGCGCGTGGCGGTGGAGCTTCTGCCGCTCGAGAACTACTTCCTCGCGGAGGACTACCATCAGGACTATCTAACCAAGAATCCCGGCGGCTACTGTCACATCCCGGCGAGTCTGTTTCGCCGCGCGGCTTCACACCAGGCGCCAAAGGTGCCCGTCTACGACGCGAAAAGCGAGAAGGAAATGAGGGGCGCGCTCAGCGAGACGCAGTATGCCGTGACGCGCGAGGCAGCGACCGAGCGGGCGTTCACCGGGGAATACTGGGACCACTTCGCGCGGGGGCTGTACGTGGACATCACGACCGGGGAACCGCTCTTCACGTCCGAGGACAAGTTCGAGTCCGGCTGCGGCTGGCCGAGCTTTTCAAAGCCCGTCGCACCCGAGGTGGTGCGCGAGAACGCGGACCGCTCCCATGGCATGAGCCGAACGGAGGTGCGCTCCCGCAGCGGAAACGCGCACCTGGGCCATGTGTTCCCGGACGGCCCGCGCGAGCGGGGCGGACTTCGGTACTGCATCAATTCCGCGGCGCTCCGGTTCGTTCCCTACGAGAAGCTGGACGAGGAAGGCTACGGCTACCTAAAAGAAACGTTTGACAAAAAGTAAACATTCGGTCCCTTTGGCCGCGCTGCCGCTCGCTGAGGAGGGCTTGGCCGTCCGGAGGATCGGCACAAAAACCACGGCGCGGGTCAACTCCCGCGCCGCGTTATTGTGGGGATATCGCCCGCCGGGCAAACCGGCAAGCGCGATGGAAGAGGCGAGCCGCGCGCGGGAAGCGCGTACGGGCGAGCATGCGCGCCGTCATGAGCGCGCGGATGGAACCGCGCTCGCAGTCGATCCGCCGCCCATCCCGGACGCAGCTTTTGACGATCGCGCGGATCTGATCGCGACGGACAGATTCGCACGCATACTGCGCGTCGCCGACGATCCGCATGCTTCCGTCCGGGCCGACGTCGCGCACGCGGTGAAGGACGAACGCGCCGGAATCGCGCTGAAAAAGAAGAATGTCCCCTCGCCGGACGGGCCGCGCGTCCGCCGGGACGAGCGCGACCCGGTCGCGTCCGCCCATTAAAAACGGCTCCATGCTCGCGCCCGTCGCCGTAAATTCGAAAGAGCCCGCGATTTCCATGGCATCCCGGATCGCGGGGAACAGCGCCGCGAGCGCGGGGACCTTCCTGCCGCTCAATTCACCGCCTCCCGTTCGGGCCGCAGGATGCCCGCGATGGCGACGCGCGCGGCCGACCTTTCCATGGTGCAGCGCATGAGGTAAGCGGGCGTCCGGCAGGCGATTTCGTCGATGATTGAGAGCGTCCGGTCGAGGGCGGCCTCCGCGCGCGGCATGTAGACCTGCCGGACGAGGAAGGGGAGCGCCTGCGCGGGGGAGAGGGATACGAGCGCGTCCGTGCGCGCGCGCTCGATGAAGACCAGCGCCCCGAGGCGCGCGCGCACGTTCGCGTGCCAGTCCTCCTTTCCGGCCCACGGGTTTCCGTACGCGTACGCGCCGTCCGCGCGCAGGCGCAGAAAGGGCTTGTCCCCGTTGACGACCGTCGCGCGGCTGCCGAGGGCGTCCATCCACAGCCGCATGTGCGTGGTCTTGCCCGTGCCGCTCGGCGCGAGGAAGAGGTATGCGCGCCCGTCCACGGCGAGGCAGGCCGCGTGGATTAGGATCCCGCCAAAGAGGGGGAGCCGTTCGCTCACCGCCTCCAAAAGCGCCAGAAACTCCGCCTGCCGCTGGGAGGGAGCC
The DNA here is from genome assembly GCA_023444095.1 of Bacillota bacterium. Classification (GTDB taxonomy): domain Bacteria; phylum Bacillota; class Clostridia; order Christensenellales; family Aristaeellaceae; genus RUG11247. The sequence goes on along the minus strand of JAEZRP010000010.1, from coordinate 77,278 downwards.
GTCTCGGCGCGCCGGACGATATCCGCCAGCAAAGGATCCGCCGCCCGGACGGCCACCTCGCACGCACCCCGCCCGCCCCGGTATGCCGAGAAGAGGCGCTTCAACTCCGGATGTCGGAAACCGAGGCGGATGTTCACGTCCGCCATCCTGACGCGCATTGTCATGCCTTTTTCCGCCTGGTTGATGATGTCCGCTGCCGTGTCCGTTGTGAGTGGGCGGGGGCCATTGATCGTCCGGGACCGTGTCGCCCGCGCATAGGATGATGTCCTGAACCACCGCGTGGACTTCGACGCTCGGCGTGCCGTAGGTTTCTTTTCGATACACTCTTCCTGCAAGGCCTTCTCATCCTTACCGCTTTTTATGCTATTTCGGCGATCCCGCGAGCGACGAGTTGCGAGGCGAACGTCTCCGCGTCCGCCGCCGCGCGCGCCCGGTCGACACCGTATGCGTCCACAAGTGCGCCCGCAAGCGCACGCTCGCTGCGCCAGCCCGCAGAATCTGCCAGAGCAGCGCCCCAATCGTTGAACGATAGAAACGAGCGCGCCGCATCTCCGCCGATTGCCGCGGCGTCCCACCCGCCGACGATCTCCGAACGCGATTTCGGTACACAAAATACAACCCCCCATCTCGCTCGGGTTACGCAGGGTTGTCTAAATGATTGAAATGTAACGATGGTTATTCATATGCAAGGGGGAAATGAATATGTGTATCTCAATCTAAAAAAAAGCGGTACCAGGATTAACTTCCCGCACGCGCGAACGCGAAGTCGACGAACGCGCGCATGACGTCCGTCAGGTACTTATTCTTGTGATAGATGAGCTTGAAGCTGCGCAGAAAGCGCAGGCCCTCGACGTCGACGGCGCAAAGCGAGCCGTCCGAAAGCTCACGCTCCACCGCGCGGCGCGAAATCAGGGACACGCCGAGCCCTGCCGCGACGGCTGCCTTGATCGCATCCGCGTTGTTGCACGTCCATGTCGCCCGCCACGGAACGCCCGCCGCGGCCATAGCGTTCTCAAACGTGCGGCGCGTACCGCTGCCGACCTCGCGCAAGATGAAGCTCTCGCCCGCGAGCGCTTCGGGCGCCACCTGTCCGCGCGCGGCGAAGGGGTGCGTCCTCGCGCAGATGAGCGCCAGCTCGTCCTCCGCAAGCGCCCGCGTCACGATGTCGCGCAGCGTCACGTCGCCCTCCACGAGTCCCAGATCGAGCCGGTCATCCACGATCATCTGCTCGATGGCCTCGGTGTTGTTCTCCGTCACCTCGATCGCGAGGCCGGGGCGCTTTTCCGAGAACGCGGCGATCAGCCCGGGCAGAAGGCACGCGCCGATCGTGACGCTTGCGCCGATTCGGATCGCGCCCGTGCGCAGGAGGCTTCGCATCTCGGCTTCGGCCTCCGTGTTCATGCGGATGATGTGTCGCGCGTAGCCGAGCAGCTTTTCTCCCGGTTGCGTGAGGTAGAGCTTGCGCGACAGTCGCTCGAAGAGCCTGACGCCGTAATGCGCCTCCAGCTCGGCCACCGCCTGGCTCACCGCAGACTGCGACATGAAAAGCTTCTCCGCAGCAGCCGTCATGTTCATCCGGTCGCATACCGCAACAAATACCGCGTAGTGCCTGAGCGTCACGCGCTCCATCCCCGATCATAAGAAAATACTTATTATATATATCTGATAATAATATTTTACTTATGGATTGTCAAGGGGTATACTCTTTCGCGAGGAGTGATTTCATGCAAAAGGCAAAGGAGAAGCTGCCGGGCATTCTGCTCGCGGCGCTCGTCGCGGTTCCGGCATACTTCATCGGAAAGCGCGTTCCCGTCATCGGAAGTCCCGTGCTCGGCATATTGTTCGGCATGCTGCTCGCGTTCTGGAAGCGGCCCAAGGCACTCGATCCCGGCATCTCGTACACGTCGAAAAAAATTCTCCAGTACGCGATCGTGCTGATCGGCTTCGACATGAATCTGTACGATGTGGCGAAGACGGGCGGGGAGACGCTCCTTTTGATGGCGTTCACGCTTGCCGCCACGTTTCTCGCGGCGTACCTCCTGGGCCGGGCGCTTCGCGTGGACAAGAACGCGAACGTTCTGATCGGCGTGGGCACCGCCATCTGCGGAGGCTCCGCCATCGCGGCCACCGCGCCCGTTATCGGCGCGCGGGACGACGAGGTTGCGCAGTCAATCTCTACGATCTTCCTTTTTAACATCATCGCGGCGTTCCTGTTCCCCTTCCTGGGTCATGCGATGGGCATGACCGACGCGGGTTTCGGGCTTTGGGCGGGCACGGCGATCAACGACACCTCGTCCGTGGTCGCCGCCGGCTATACATATTCCGTCGGCGCGGGCGAACTCGCCGTGATCGTGAAGCTTACCCGCACGCTCATGATCGTGCCCATCACGCTTGTACTTGCCCTCTATACCTCGAAAAAGCGTGCCCGGGAGACCCACTATTCCTTCGCGAAAATTTTCCCCTGGTTCGTTCTGGGCTTTCTCGCCGCCTCCGTCCTTGGGACATTTGTGCCCGTCACGCCGGACATCCTGAAGGCGCTCGCCGCCGTCGGCAAGTTCATGATCGTCATGGCCATGGCCGCCATCGGCCTCAACACCAACCTCGTAAAACTGCTCAAAAACGGCTGGCGGCCCATGGTTCTCGGGCTCGGCTGCTGGGCCGTTCTCGCCGCCGCGTCCCTCCTCGCGCAGAAGGCGCTGGGGATGGGGTGACGAAGAGAACGCCGAAGGAGGGGAGAACGCCGAGGGCAGCGCCCTCGGCGTTCTCCTTGTGCCTCATCCCGCCGCCTCACGCCTCTTCGAGCACCCGCGCGAGCGCCTCCACGACCAGCGGATCGAACTGCGCGCCCGCGTTTGCCCGGAGCTCGCGGACGATCTCGTCAGGGTCGGTTGCTTGCGCGCCTTCGGCGCGGCGCGTCATGCGGTCGCAGGCCTCGGCCACGGAGACGATCCGTGCGATGAGCGGGATCTGGTCGCCCTTGAGCCCGCGTGGGTAGCCCTGTCCGTTCCAATGCTCGTGGTGGGCGAGCACCGGCTCGGCGATGTCCATGGTATCGTCAAAGGCGTTCAGGATGCGGTAACCGACGATGGGATGGCGGCGAATCTCGTTCCATTCGACGTCCGTGAGCGGGCGGCTCTCGTCGAGCGTGCCTGCGTCCAGCACGATCTTCCCGATGTCGTGGAGGTAGCCCGCTTCGCCGATCTTGCGGATCTCCTCGGGCGGCAGAGCCAGCGCCCGCGCGATCCTGACCGAGAGCGCGCGCACGGCGTCGGAATGCGTCGCCTCCCGCGCGTACATCCGGTGGAGGGAGCGGATGAGTTCCCCGACGGTCGAGCGGTACGCCTCGTCTCGCTCGAATGTCTTCGCGTTGTACATGGAATCCTCAGCCATGGAGAACACAACCTGCGCGTTCTCCTCGGGACTTTCCTTGCAGGCGCAGCCCATCGAGATCGATCCCTTGATCGCCTTGACATGTTCGCGCGCGAAGGCATCCTTGACGCGGGCGGTGAAAGCCGCCGCGCCCGCGCGGTCCGTCCGCGGGAGCAGCGCCAGAAATTCGTCCCCACCCCAGCGGCCGATCACATCCTGCGGGCGCGCCGTATCCCTGAGGACATCCGCGACCTTTTCGAGCAGAAGGTCGCCCGCCGCGTGGCCGAAGATGTCGTTCGTGAGCTTCAGGCCGTTCAAATCTCCCATCACGACCGCGAGCGGCAGATTCCCCTCGTCCGCCTCGAGCCGCGCGAACGCGTCGGTCAGATACCGCCTGTTATGAAGGCCCGTCAGCGCGTCGTGGAAGCTCAGGTACGTGATTTTCTCCAGCTGTTCCTTTTTCTGCGTTACGTCGCGGAACACCAGCACGACGCCCGCGACCGCGCCCGTCTCGTCGCGGATGGGCGCGGCGCTGTCTTCGAGCACGCGCTCCGTCCCGTCCCGCGCGATGAGCACGGTGCCCTCGCCCATCGTTGCGACCGCGCCCGTCCGGAGCGCCTCCGCGATGGGGTCAATGTGCACGATTCCCGTGAACCGCACGTCGAATACATCCAGGTAGCGCTTCCCGACGGCCTCCGAGGTCTTCCAGCCGGTCATTTCCTCGGCGGCCCGGTTGAGCATCTCGATTTTGCCCTCCGTATCCGCCACCATGACGCCGTCACCGATGGACACCAGTGTCTGCAGGTGCCGCGCGCGCTCGAAGTTCAGCCGCGAAAGCGCCTCGCGCCTTCTGATGTCGTTCCACACGCCCGTCATGAAAAGCGTCAGCTCATAGGCGTCGGCGTCCTCGTATTCCTCGTCCCTGTTCGCGAGGCCCACCGCCGCAACGATCTTCCCGTCGATGAGAACCGGGACCGAGAGGAAGCGTCGGATCTCCGCATGTCCTGGGGGAAGGCCCCGCTTGAGCGGACGCGGCGCGGCGCAGTCGTTCAGAATGACCGGTCGGCGCGTCCGGACGACTTCTCCCCAAATCCCCGCATTTTCGAGGCAAAGTGCGTCCGTGGGGAGCGTGAGCGCGCTATCCTTCCGGATGCCCTCCGATAATGTGATCTCCGTGAGCGTTTGCGTCTCTTCGTCGTAGAGAAATGCATAGCCGTACTTGCTTCCCGTGAGGCTCACGGCATCCTCGAGCACGAAAGCAAGCTGCTCCCGCACGTCGCGAAACGCACGCGTCACAATCGACGAGAGGATCTGAAGCCGGCGGCTCTCCATCCGTGCGCGCCGCTGGGCGCGCGCCTCCTCGGTCACGTCCCGCGCATAGGTGCCGACGCCCGTCTTCCCGCCCGAGAGCGGCACGGGGAACTTGGTTACGTGGTAGAGGCGGTCCCTGTGCGCCAGGCTCGATTGCGTGGGTGCGCCCGCCGCGAGGGCGTCGAGGTCCGCGCGCCTGCGCGCGTCGGCAAAATCCGCCTCGGAGATCGCGTAATCGTCCTTTCCGATCAGCTTTTCAGGTTCCGTGTCATGAAAGCGCCCGGCCGCGCTGTTGGCGTATACGTACCTGAACTTCTCGTCCTTGAGGTATGCGAGGTCGCCCTGCGCCTCGATGAACGCCCGGAGCCTCCGATTCGCATCCTCGATCTCGCGGTTCTTTTCCGCGAGCTGCCGCCGCTTTCGAAGCGCTTGCGCGAGCGTCCGGGAGAGGAGCAGAAGCGCGGCGCCGCCGAGCCAGAAGCCCGCGAGCTCGATCCCCTCGCGTCCGGGGCCGACCTCCGCCTTCGCGCCCGCGGTCGTCAGCGCCAGTAGGATGGTGCCAAGGAAGAAACACCGCCTCATGCGCCCGCCTCCCCCTGCGCTTCCATCCGTGCGATAAACAGGCGCGCGATCATCGGGTCGAACTGTGTGCCCGAACAGCGCGCGATCTCCTCAAGCGCGTCCTTTTTTGACATGGCGCGGCGGTACACGCGGTCTTCCGTCATCGCGTCATACGCATCGCATACCGCAAGGATGCGAGATGGGAGCGGGATCGCCTCGCCCGCCAACCCTGCCGGATAGCCCGTCCCGTCCCACTTTTCGTGGTGATAGAGGATGTAATCCGCGATGTGCGAAAGCTCCGGCGAGGTGAGCGCGATGCGATGGCCGATCTCGCAGTGTTTCTTCATTTCCTCGCGTTCCTCCGACGTGAGCGCCGCCGGCTTCATGAGCACCCGGTCGTCGATGCCGATCTTCCCGATGTCGTGGAGCATGGAAAGAAGCCGTATCTCGTCAAGAACCTTGGACGGAAGGCCCAGCGCCTCGCTGGTCATCCGCGCATAGCGCGCGAGTCGCTGGCCGTGCTCTTCTGTCTCCTGGTTGCGCGCGTAGAGCGCAGCCATGATGGAGGTGAGGAGCGCCGAGTGCGAACTTTTCAGGTTGAGGAGCTTCGCGTGCATGAGGGATTCGCACGCCGCTTTGATGACCTGTTCGATCCTGACGTCCGCCGATTCCTTCGCGTCAAAGCCGATGGAGAGGCTCACCTCGTAGGGATGGCGGTTTTTCGTGCGGTTGTACCCCTCGACAGCCCTTTCGATCCGCCTCGCGACTTTCCCGGCCTCCTCGAGGGTCACACCGGGGAGAAGGAGCGTGAATTCGTCGCCGCCCGTCCTGCCGATCATATCGTCCTCCCGTCCGCAGGACAGGATGATTCTGCCGACATCCGTGATGAGCCGGTCGCCCTCGTCGTTTCCGAAGGCAAAGTTGACCATGCGCACGCTGCTGATGTCGCATACCGCGACCGCGACGGGGAGTACCCCCCGTGCGTCCAGCCGCGCAGCCGCCTCGAGAATGTGGCGCCTGTCGTAGAGCCCGGTCAGATGGTCGTGCTCGCTGAGGTAAGCGATTTCACGTTCGCGCCTGATCCGGTCGGTGATGTCAATGACAAGGCCCTCGAGCGCGACGATCTCGCCGGACGCGTTCCGGACGGCCTGTCCGATCTCAAGTACCCAGCGGCGCTCGCCGGACTTGGATACGATTTCATACTCATAGCGGAAGTTCGCGTCCCGCTCCGCGGCCCGATTCCACTCGTTCCACAGGGTTTCGCGGTATTCGGGCGCGATCACGTCGTTGTAGGAAAGCACGCGGTTTTCGATCAGCTCGTCCGGCCGATAACCCGTGACCTCAGCGCAGGCCTCCGAGACGAAATCCATCGTCCAGTCGCGGTCGTAGCGGCAGCGATACGCCATGCCCGGCAGGTGAGAGAGGAGCACGGCCTTGCTGCGCTCGGACTCGCGCAGCGCCTGCTCGACGGTGTGCCGCTGCGTGATATCCTCGACGAGGGCCAGAAAGGCGCCCTCGAAAGACGCGCCCACGAGGCGCGAGAGCTTGAGATTGAGGCGGGCATACCGCCCGTTCGGGAGGATGCAATCTTTCTCCCCTACGAACTCCGCCGTCTCACCCGCCATGAAGCAGTCGAATTGATCCTTGACGCTCTTGTCCGGCACGGAAATTTTTGCCCACTCGAGCGAGGCAAGCTCGTCCGCGCTCCGGCCGATGATTTTTGCGAACGCACGGTTCGTACGCGAGCCGCCCGCGTAGTCGCGGTTGACGACGTGCGTCCTCGAGGAAATGGCGATGCCGATGGGTGCCTGGTCGAACACGCTCTGGAGCAGCGCTTCGTTCGCCGCGGTCTCCTCGTTTTTGATTTTGAGCCGCTCGTGCGCGATGTAGATGCCGACGAGCGCGAAGGAAAGGAAAACAAGGCTCAGGGAAACGACGAAATCCGGCCGCATGCGCATGATCAGCCGCTCGTTCCAGAGCCGCGCGTCGAAATCGATTCCGAAAAGAGCGACGGGTTCGCCCGTCACGATGTCATGGACGGGTACGAGCGCGCATGCCCACCTGCCGCGTGCATCCCTCATCTCCGGAATAAACGCGTTTTTTCCTTCTTCAAGTGCGGTCCCGAAGGCCTCCGTCGCTTCCGGATACGGATCGCCCGGAAGCGCCGACGCGGGGTCGGACGCGCTCAGGGAATCTGCCAGATAGATGACCTTTCCGTCCCGTGCGGTCACGAGATAGGCGTACTCAATGTCGTTTTTTGCCGTCGCAAGGCGGACAAGGCTCGATTTCACGAGCTCATAGCGGCGCCTTTCGACGTCTGCGCTCGTTCCCTCGAGGATCGAGACATGCTCCGGGTAGATTAGCGTCTCGAGGGATTTCGCGAGCACGGTCGCCTCCCGCTGCATGACGGCGGAATGTCTGTGCCACCCCGCAGAAAGGTAGAGTCCAATCGCGGTCACGACGATCGTGATCCAGACGACCGCAAGCGCGGCAAAGCGCGGCCCGTCCGCATTCGGGTCCCGTTTTCTCGCAAGCCTCATCCGTACACCTCGCGCGCCGATCCTCGCTCATCCCTTGCGAGAATTATACAGGCGTGTCCATATTATGTCAACCGATGTCAAATGAGGTCATTTTCGCGCGCCGAGGATGTGGATGGGGCGGATGCGCTCGAAATGGTAGCTCGAAAGCGGACGGTCGAGCGAGTCCTTCGTGTGCGCGGCGATGGTGATCTCGCCGCCATCGTTCGAGAGGACAAAAAGCGTGTGGTAGAAGCGCGCGGGATTCCCGAGTTGGATGAAGTCGGCGGGGAGAATCTCCGGGAGGCTCGCGTCGCGCCCATACGGCCCCGCGCCCCGGTTCTCGACGAGGAAACGGTGGAAAAATTTGACGCCGCTCCACGCGGGAGAATGCTTTCCGGGGGCAATGTAGTACCAGCCTGTATTCGGGGCGAAGTTCATGACGCCCGTCCCCGCGTAGAGGCACTGGGAGCAGAAGCTCGTGCAGTCCCCGCCGAAGGGTGTGTAATCCATGTAAGCGGGATTCCGCGAAAGCGCCCATTCCCGCGCGTATTTTGTGGCAAGCAATCTGTCGTAATGGAAGTCGCGCATGGAATCCCTCCCCGCCAGGCCATCCTATGCGCGGGGAACCGTTTTCGTCCCCCGGCCGTCAAATGGCATGAGGAGTTGAGACATATGAAGAAGTTTGTCCCCTACGAGAAGCTTGGCAAGCGCGAAAGGCAGGCGCGGGATCGCGCCGCGCGGCGCGACTGGGGCGCGCTGAGTCCCGTGACGAGAAAGGCCGAAAATCCCAAAGCCTACGACCGCGCGAAGGTCCGGCGGGACGAAGAATCCCGACCGGATTTTTTCTTTTTGGAAAATGTGGTATAATGGGAACGGAGGTGTCCCATGGAAAACGACGATCAACTGATGGAGGCGGAAATCGCGCGGCTTGCGGGCGAAAAAAGGAAACTGCTTTTGCATAGCTGCTGCGCGCCGTGCTCGACGCGCGCGCTCGAGCTGCTCGCGGACGCGTTCGATCTGACGGTTTACTATTATAATCCCAACATCGAGCCGCGCGCGGAGTACGAGCATCGGCTTTCCGAGCAGGCGCGGCTTCTCGCGGCGAAGGGGATCAAACTGTCCGAGGGCGATTGGAATCCCGCGCCGTTCCTGGAAAGGGCGCGCGGTCTCGAGGGCGAGCGGGAGGGAGGCGCGCGCTGCTTCCTTTGTTATGAAATCCGGCTCTCAGACGCGGCCCGGTATGCGAGGGAGAACGGCTTCGATTATTTCGCGACCACGCTCACGGTCAGCCCGCATAAAAATGCAAGAAAGCTCAATGAGATTGGGATCCGACTTGCCGGGGAGGCCGGCGTCCGGTTTCTGCCCACGGACTTCAAAAAGCGTGGCGGCTATCAAAGGTCGATCGAGCTGTCGCGGGAATACGGCCTGTATAGGCAGGATTTCTGCGGCTGCCGGTACTCGGCGAGAAATTAATCAAAAATCAATTGACAAAAGGCGCATGCTTGCATATAATGAACAAAACCGTTTCAGGGAGAATAACCGATGCATACGATTTTTGCGGCGCTCGTCCTTAGCCTTCTCGTACTGGCCCTCGCGCTTGTACGAATTATTGGCGTAGGCAAAAAAGGCGTCGCAGCAAATCGGGATACCCTCTAGAGGGGATCGAGAAACCGAAAGCCCGCGGCGCACGCCGCGGGCTTTTTCGCAAGACGACATCGTTTGCAGGGTTTGGAGGTTCCGCGGAGCGGAACGAAAGGGCGAGGACGCGCGAAGCGCCACAGCCCGAAAACCGCGCGTTGCGAAGCAAGGCGCGGACGAGAGGAGAATTGCGGATGAACGTTTCCGTCCTCGGCCTTATCGTCATTCTTTCGCTGGTTCTTGTACGGGTCATCGTACGGGTACCGGCTGAATTGAGTGGCATCGTCGCCGAAGAGGGAAGCTTCGAGAAGTCTTAGGGGGAATACCCGGACAGACGGAACGAGGGCCTGTGGCAGACAAAGCCGCGGGCCCTTTTTATATCCATGAATCCACACAAACTGAAAGGGATGATCGAATGAAGATGACCGGCGCTGGGATTATCGTCGAAACACTGTTGGAGCAGGGCGCGGACACCGTATTCGGATACCCGGGCGGGCAGGTTCTGCCCCTGTACGATGAACTCTACAAAAACAGGGGCCGCGTCCGGCACGTCATGACCTGCCACGAGCAGGCGGCGGCACATGCGGCGGACGGCTTCGCGCGCGCGACAGGGCGCATCGGCGTGGCGATCGCGACCTCCGGTCCCGGCGCGACGAACCTCGTGACTGGCATCGCCTCCGCATACTACGATTCCTCGCCCATCGTCTGCATCACCGGCAACGTGCCCCTGCCGCTCATTGGACGCGACAGCTTTCAGGAAGTGGACATCATGGGCGTGACCATGCCCATTACAAAGCACAACTATATGGTGAAGGACGTGCGCGACCTGGCGCCGACCCTGCGAGAGGCGTTCGAGATCGCGGCCTCGGGCCGCCCCGGCCCGGTGTTGGTGGATGTTCCGCGCGACATCCAGATCGCCTCCTGCGAATACGCGCCCGCACCCATGGCGAAAAAGCGCGCGACGCGCATGCCCGGGGATGCTCAGTTCAAGGAGGCGGTGCGGCTGATCGCGGAGAGCAGGCGCCCCTTCATCTATGCGGGCGGCGGCGTGGTGCTCTCGGACGGTTCCAAGGAGCTGGACCAATTCGCGGAGAAGATCGACTGTCCGGTGGGCGCGAGCATCATGGGCCTGACCGCCCTCCCGACCACCCATCCCCGCTTCCTCGGAATGACCGGCATGCACGGCGGATATGCCGCCAACAAGGTCATGCAGGGGGCAGACCTCATCATTGCGATCGGCACGCGCTTTTCGGATCGCGCCACGGGCGATAAGTCCAAGTTCGCAAAGGACGCCCGCATTCTTCACATCGATATTGATCCCGCAGAAATCGACAAGAATATCCCCTCGTACCATTCGCTGGTCGGGAACATCCCGGACGTTCTCACGGAACTGAACGCGCGGCTTTCTTCCGTGCGCCATCCGAATTGGTGGGAGGAGATCGAGGCGTTCCGGTTGGGCGAGCCGGCCCGCGATGGGATGGGGCTCACGCCCAAGCACGTCATGGAGGCGGCGCGCAGGGCGGCGGGGGACGACGCACTCGTTGCGACGGACGTCGGCCAGCACCAGATGTGGACGGCGCAGTACTGTCCCTTCCCGTTCCCGCGCGGGCTTTTGACCTCCGGCGGCCTCGGGGCGATGGGGTTTGGCATGGGCGCAGCCATCGGCGGCTGCATCGGAAGCGGCAGGCGCACGGTGCTCTTGACCGGCGACGGAAGTTTCCACATGAACATGAACGAGATGGCGACGGCGGTCAGCGAGAAGCTCCCCCTCACGGTCGTTGTACTCAACAACTCGGTCCTCGGCATGGTCAGGCAGTGGCAGACACTGTTTTTCGACAAGCGGTACAGCAGCACCACGCACGGACGAGTGACGAACTACCCGGCGCTTGCGGAGGCGTTCGGCGCGCGCGGCTACCGGGTGACGGCTGCGAACGAACTGGAAGAGGCGATGGCCGAGGCGACGAGGGGCGAGGGCCCGGCGCTCGTGGAAGTCGTAATCGGCATGGACGAGATGGTGCTTCCCATGATCCCCCCGGGCGGCTCCGTCGAAAACATCATTCTCAACTAGGAGGCGATATTGATGGAGGAAAAAACGTTCATCCTGGGCGCGCTCGTGGAGAACGAGTTCGGCGTCCTGACGCGCGTGGCGGGGATGTTCGCAAGGCGCGGCTACAACATCGATTCCCTGACCGTCGGTCCGACGGAGGACCCGAAAATCTCCCGCATGACCATCAAGTCGAAGGGCGACGACTATATCAAGGGACAGATCACAAAGCAGCTCATGAAGCTCAACGACGTGAAGCAGGTGGTGGTCTTGTCAGATGAGCCGAGTGTGACGCGCGAACTCATGCTCATTAAGGTGGCGGCTTCGCAGGAGCGGCATTCGGAGATCATGGAGGCGGTCAAGGTCTATCGGGCGAAGGTGATCGACCTGTGCGCGAACGCGCTCACCATCGAGATCACCGGCGAGGTATCCAAGCTCGACGCGTTCATCGAGTACATGCGGCCCTACGGCATCGCGGAGCTCACACGCACGGGCGCGACGACCATACAGCGCGGGGAGGCCCGGCTTGTGGATAACGAGGAATACTTGGAAAGAGGTGCGGTTTAAATGGCGACGCTTTATTACGAAAAGGATTGTGACCTTTCCCTCCTGAGCGGCAAGAAGATCGCGGTCGTGGGCTACGGGAGTCAGGGCCACGCGCACGCCCTGAACCTCAAGGACTCCGGCGCGGACGTGGTGGTGGCTCTCTATGAAGGCTCAAAATCGGCGGAGCGCGCCCGCGAGGCGGGGCTCACGGTCATGGTGACGGCCGAAGCCGTGAAGGCCAGTGACATGGTCATGATCCTCGTCAACGACGAGAAGCAGCCCGCGCTCTACAAAAAGGACATCGAACCCTACCTGCGGGCGGGCATGACGCTCATGTTCGCACACGGCTTCAACATCCACTTCGGCCAGATCGTGCCCCCCAGTGACGTCAACGTCATCATGGTCGCGCCCAAGGGCCCCGGCCACACCGTCCGGAGCCAGTACGTCGAGGGCAAGGGCGTTCCCGACCTCATCGCCGTCTATCAGAACGCCACCGGCGACGCCAAGGAGCTGGCGCTCGCGTATGCGGCAGGGATCGGCGGCGCGCGCGCGGGCATCCTCGAGACCACATTCCAGGAGGAGACGGAGACCGACCTCTTCGGCGAGCAGTGCGTCCTGTGCGGCGGCGTATCCGCGCTCATGAAGGCGGGGTTCGAGACGCTGGTTGAGGCGGGATACCAGCCCGAGAGCGCCTACTTCGAGTGCCTTCATGAGATGAAGCTCATCATCGACCTGGTCGTTCAGGGCGGGCTCTCCTTCATGCGCTACTCCATCTCCGACACCGCGGAGTACGGCGATTATTCCGTCGGTCCGCGCATCATCAACGACGAGACCAAGAAGGAAATGAAAAAGGTTCTTACCGAGATTCAGGACGGCACCTTTGCCCGCAACTGGATTCTGGAGAACCAGGCGAACCGTCCGGGCTTCAATGCCAAGCGCCGCATGGAGTCGGAGCATCTCGTCGAGAAGGTCGGCGCGGAGCTTCGCAAGAACATGAGCTGGAAGCCTGAAAAGGGGAAGTAAGGATATGAAAAGCGACGGCATCAAGCGCGGCTTCGAGCGCGCGCCGCACAGATCGCTCTTGAAGGCGATCGGATACACGGAATCGCAGATCGAAAAGCCCATGATCGGCATCGTCAACTCCTTTAACGAGATTGTGCCGGGCCACATGCACCTCGACAAGATCGCGCGCGCGGCAAAGGACGGCGTGCTCGCCGCGGGCGGCACGCCCGTGGAGTTCAACGTCATCGCGGTGTGCGACGGCATCGCCATGGGCCACGAGGGCATGCGCTACTCGCTCTGCTCCCGGGAACTCATCGCCGACTCCGCCGAGGTCATGGCGCGCGCGCACGCGCTCGACGGGCTGGTGTTCATTCCCAACTGCGACAAGGTCGTGCCGGGCATGCTCATGGCCGCGATGCGGCTGAACCTTCCCGCGATCTTCGTGTCCGGCGGCCCGATGCTGTCGCTTCCCGGGGAGGACGGGCGGCACATGGATCTCAACACCGTCTTCGAGGCAGTCGGCGCATGCGCGGCGGGCAGGATGACCGAGGACGAACTCGGCTATTATGAGGACAACGCCTGTCCAGGCTGCGGCTCGTGCTCGGGCATGTTCACGGCCAACTCCATGAACTGCCTGACGGAAGCGCTCGGCATGGGCCTTCCCGGCAATGGGACAATCCCCGCCGTGCACGCCGCGCGCATCCGCCTTGCCAAGGCGGCGGGAGAGCGCGCTGTGGCGCTCGTTCAGGAGAACCTGCGCCCGCTCGACATTGTGACGGCGAAATCCCTCAAAAACGCGCTGACCGTCGACATGGCGCTTGGTTGCTCGACGAACTCGGTTCTCCACCTCGCGGCCATCGCGCGGGAGGCGAATCTCGACTACGACCTTAACATGATCAACGAGATTTCGGGAAACACCCCGAACCTCACCAAACTCGCGCCTGCGGGTCCCAACCACATGCAGGATCTGAACGCGGCAGGCGGCGTCCACGCAGTGATTCGCGAACTTTTGGGCGCCGGGCTCATCGACGGTTCCGTCAAGACCGTTTCGGGCCTTTCCGTGGGTGAACTGGCACAGAAGTTCCCGGTAAAGAACCCCAAGGTCATCCGCCCCGTCGACGATCCCTATTCCAAAACTGGCGGGCTCGCGATCCTGTTCGGCTCCCTCGCGCCCAAGGGCGCAGTGGTGAAAAGGAGCGCCGTCGCGCCAGAGATGCTCCGGCACAAGGGCCCCGCGCGCGTGTTCGACGGCGAGGAGGCCGCCATCAAGGCCATCTACGCGGGACAGATCAATCCCGGCGACGTGGTAGTCATCCGCTACGAGGGACCCTCGGGCGGCCCAGGCATGCGCGAAATGCTCGGCCCCACCTCTGCCATCGCGGGCATGGGCCTCGACAAGGAAGTTGCGCTTATCACAGACGGCCGGTTCTCCGGCGCTTCGCGCGGCGCGTCGATCGGCCACGTTTCCCCGGAGGCCGCCTCCGAAGGCCCCATCGCCTACGTTCACGAGGGCGATCTCATCGAGATCGATATCCCCGGCGCGCGACTTAGCCTGTCGGTTCCGGAATCGGAGCTTGAGAAAAGGCGCGCGAGCGAATCCCTCAGGCCCCAGCCGGAACTGACGGGCTACCTCATGCGGTACGCGCGCCAGGTATCATCAGCGGATAAGGGGGCAGTCATCACATGAAACAGATTCGGATTTTCGACACCACGCTGCGCGACGGGGAACAGGCGCCGGGCTGCAGCATGAACCTCAAGGAGAAGATCGAGGTCGCCCGCCAACTCGAGCGGCTGGGCGTGGACATCATGGAGGCGGGCTTCGCCATCTCCTCTCCGGGCGACTTCGAGTCCGTCAGGACCATCGCGGAATCGGTTAAGAACATGACGGTCGCGTCGCTCTCCCGCGCGCTCGAGAAGGACATCGACGCTTCCTACGAGGCGCTCAGAAACGCCGTCTCCCCGCGCATCCATGTGTTCCTCGCGACATCACCGGTTCACATGCAGTATAAGCTCAAAAAGACGCCCCAGCAGGTGTTGGAGCAGACAAAGTACGCCGTCGCCTACGCGAAAAAGAAGATGAGCGACGTCGAGTTCTCCTGCGAGGACGCGACGCGCAGCGAATTTCCCTTCCTCGCGCAGGTCGTCTCGGCGGCGATCGACGCGGGCGCGACGGTGGTAAACGTACCGGACACCGTGGGCTTCTCCACGCCCGAGGACATCGCCGCCATGATCGAATATTTGAAGGAGAACTGCGAGAACCTCCACAGGGCGGAACTGTCGCTTCATAACCACAACGATTTGGGGATGGCGGTCGCAAACACACTGGCCGGCATCAGGGCGGGCGCGACGCAGGTTGAATGCACCATCAACGGCCTCGGAGAGCGCGCGGGAAACGCGTCGCTCGAGGAGATCGTCATGGCGCTGCGAACCCGCAGGAGCTATTATGATGCCGAGACGAGGATCGACACCACCCAGATTTACAGGACCTCCCGGCTGGTGTACGGCATCATCGGCATGTCGGTTCCGCTCAACAAGCCCGTCGTGGGCGTGAACGCGTTCCTCCACGAGTCGGGCATCCACCAGCACGGCGTCATGGCGGAGCGGACGACCTACGAGATCATGACGCCCGAGTCCATCGGCCTCAACAAGAACCGGATGGTCTTGGGAAAGCACTCCGGCAAGCACGCCTTCGAGGAGCGTTTGTCGGAGCTCGGCTACAAGCTGGACGAAAGCCAGATCGCGGAGTTCTTCGAGCAGTTTAAGGGCCTCTGCGACAAGAAGAAGGTCGTCTCCGACCGCGACATCGAGGCCATCGTCGACGCCAAGATCACCGCGCGCGGCGGCGAGTTGGAGCTTGAGCGCTTCACCGTGCACGCCGGGAACCATGCCACCGCCTCCTGCGTCGTTAGGCTCAAGAAGGGCGACGAGGTGATCGAGGAAGTCGCGCTCGGCGACGGCCCCATCGACGCGGCCTACAACGCCATCGACAAGTGCGTGGGTTTCAACGGCTATAAGCTCGAGGATTACGCCATCCACTCCATCTCCGAGGGCAAGGACGCATTGGGCGAGGTCATCGTGAAACTGAAAAACGGCGACGACACCGTGACCGGGCGCGGCCTCTCCACCGACATCATCGAGTCGTCGATCCTGGCCTACATCAACGGGCTCAACAAGATTCTGGAAACGAGGTGATTCGATGCGCGAGTTCGAGGTTTTTGACTCCACCCTGCGCGACGGCGCGCAGAGCGAGGGCATCTCCTTTTCCGTGCGCGACAAGCTGAACATCGTAAAGGCGCTCGACGCGTTCGGCGTTCACTACATCGAGGCGGGCAACCCCGGCTCGAATCCCAAGGACATCGAGTTCTTTGAAAGGATGCGCGAGGTGCGGCTCTCCAAGGCGAAGCTGTGCGCGTTCGGGGCCACGCGCCGAAAGGGGATTCGGGTCGAGGAGGATTCGAACGTCCAGTCGCTGCTCCGGGCCGAAACGCCCGCCGTCGCCATCTTCGGAAAGAGCTGGCTCCTCCATGTGCGCGAGATTCTGCAGGCGGGAGACGAGGAGAACCTCGAACTCGTGTACGACACCGTGAAATTCTTTAAGGATCGCGGCCGCGAGCTGATCTTCGACGCGGAACACTTCTTCGACGGCTACTTCGAGGACGCGGCCTACGCGCTCAGGGTGCTCGAGGCGGCCGTCCACGGCGGCGCGGACGTTCTGGCGCTTTGCGACACGAACGGCGGCACGCTTCCCTCGGACATCGTTTCCGCGGTCGCGCACGTCGTCTCCCGCTTCCCGGATTCCCGCGTCGGCATCCACTGCCACGACGACGCGGGCTGCGCGGTTGCGAACACCGTCGTCGCCGTCGAGGAGGGCGCGCGCCATGTGCAGGGCACCTTCATCGGCTACGGCGAGCGCTGCGGAAACGCGGATTTGTCGATCGTCGTCCCCGATCTGGTTTTGAAAAAGGGCTTCCGTGCCCCCGGCGCGGACCTTGCCGCGCTCTTCGGAACCGCCACCCGCATCGCCGAGATCTCGAACGTGACCATCCGCGGCTCGAAGCCCTTCACCGGCGCGAGCGCGTTTGCCCACAAGGGCGGCATGCACGTGGACGGGGTTCTGAAGCTTCCGCGCTCCTTCGAGCACGTCGAGCCCGAGACCGTCGGAAACGCCCGGCGCTTCCTCGCCTCGGAGGTCAGCGGCCGCTCGACCGTCCTCGAAAAGGTGCGCGCCTACGCACCCGAACTCAAGAAGAACTCCCCGGAGATTCAGACGATCATCGATTCTCTCAAGGAGATGGAGCACAAGGGCTATCAGTTCGAGGCGGCGGACGCGAGCTTCGAGCTGCTCGTCCGGCGGCTCATCGGGCGGTTCACGCCCCACTTCACGCTGGTTCTCTACCGCGCCTCGAGCGAGTCGCCGGCGGCTGACGGCGAGTTGCCCTGCTCGGCCATGATCCGCGTGAAAGTGGGCGACCGCGACGAAACGGCCGCCGCCATGGGCAACGGCCCCGTGAACGCGCTCGACCTCGCGCTGCGCAAGGCGCTCGCGGTCTTTTACCCCCAGCTTTCGGAAATGAAGCTCACCGACTACAAGGTGCGCGTCCTGGAGGCGGACTCCGCCACCGCCGCGCGCGTCCGGGTCCTCATCGAATCGACGGACGGAACGGACGTCTGGACGACGGTCGGCGTCTCGACAGACATCATCGAGGCCAGTTGGCGGGCGCTGGTCGATTCGATTGAATTTAAGCTCACCCGCGATGAGGAAGGGAGGAAGCGCGCATGTCAGGCATGACGATGAGCCAGAAGATCATCGCCGCGCATTGCGGCAAGGAGAAGGTCGTACCGGGCGAGCTGGTGCTCGCGAACGTGGATTTCGTTCTCGGAAACGATATCACGGCGCCGGTGGCGGTCAACGAGTTCGAGAAGCTTGGACGGGGCAGCGTCTTTGACAGGGAAAAAATCGCCCTCGTCATGGACCATTTCACCCCCAACAAGGACATCAAGGCCGCAGAGCAGGTCAAGACCGTGCGGAAGTTCGCCCAGAAGTACGGCATCACCCACTTCTACGACGTGGGCGAGATGGGCGTAGAGCACGCTCTTTTGCCCGAAAAGGGTCTCGTGGGCGCGGGTGACCTCGTGGTCGGCGCGGACAGCCACACCTGCACCTACGGCGCGCTCGGCGCGTTCTCGACGGGCGTGGGGTCGACCGATATCGCCTGCGCCATGGCGACTGGGAAACTGTGGTTCAAGGTGCCCGGCGCGATCCGGTTCGTGCTCAAGGGTTCCATGTGCAAGTTCGTGTCCGGCAAGGATGTCATTCTCCACATCATCGGCATGATCGGCGTGGACGGCGCGCTTTACAAGTCTATGGAGTTCGTGGGCGCGGGCGTCTCGCAACTGACCGTCTCCGACCGGCTGTGCATGGCAAACATGGCCATCGAAGCGGGCGCCAAGAACGGCGTGTTCGAGGTCGACGAACAGACCATCGAGTACCTCAAGGCGCACGGCGCCAAGGCGCCCACGGTCTACACCGCCGATCCCGACGCCGAATACGACGAGACGTACGAGATCGACCTTTCCGAAATCAAGCCCACCGCCGCGTTCCCGCACCTTCCCGAGAACACGCGTCCCGTCGAGGAAGCGGGCGACCTCCCCATCGACCAGGTCGTGATCGGGAGCTGCACCAACGGGCGTCTCGAGGACCTCATCATCGCGGCGGACATCCTGCGCGGCCGGAAGGTCAAGAAGGGCGTGCGCGCCATCATCATTCCCGCTACCCAGAAGATCTGGCAGGACGCCATGAACATGGGCCTTTTTAACGTCTTTGTCGACGCGGGCTGCGCGGTCTCGACGCCCACCTGCGGCCCCTGCCTGGGCGGCCACATGGGTATCCTCGCGGACGGCGAGCGCGCGGTCGCGACTACCAACCGCAATTTCGTCGGACGCATGGGCCACACGGGCTCGGAGGTCTATCTGGCCAGTCCCGCCGTCGCTGCCGCGTCCGCCGTGGCGGGCAAACTCGTCACCCCCGACATGCTGGACAAGGAGGCGTAAACGATGAAGGCAAACGGCAAAGCCATTAAGTACGGCGACAACGTCGACACCGACGTCATCATCCCCGCACGGTACTTGAACACCACCGATCCCAGGGAGCTGGCGTCTCACTGCATGGAGGACATCGACAAGACGTTCCTCTCCCGCGTGAAAAAGGGCGATATCATGGTGGGCGGGAAGAACTTCGGCTGCGGCTCCTCGCGCGAGCACGCGCCCATCGCCATCAAGGAGTCGGGCATCTCCTGCGTCATCGCCGCGAGCTTCGCGCGCATCTTCAACAGAAACGCCATCAACATCGGCCTCCCCATCCTCGAATGCCCTGAAGCCTCTGCGGAGATCAAAGACGGCGATGAGATTTCCGTGGACTTTGACGGCGGCGTGATCGTCGACGAGACGACGGGCAAAAAATACGCCGTCGCGCCCATGCCCGCTTTCATGAAGGATATCCTCACATCCGGCGGACTCATCGAGGCGGTCAGGGCCGGGAAGCTGGAGGGCGCATGATGAAGATTGGACTCGTGCGCGGCGACGGCATCGGCCCCGAGATCGTGGAGGCGGGCGTCCGAGTTCTCGACGCCCTGGGAACCTTTGATTACGTAGACCTCCCGGCGGGCGGCTGCGCCATCGACGAAACCGGCGTGCCGCTCCCGGACAAAACCGTCGCGGACGCGCTGACCTGCGACGCGGTGCTTCTGGGCGCGGTGGGCGGCCCCAAGTGGGATACGCTTCCCGGGCATCTTCGCCCGGAGCGCGCGCTCCTGGGGCTGCGCGGGGCGCTGGGGCTGTATGCGAATCTGCGTCCGGCGTCGCTCTTCCCGGAGCTCGCGGACGCGTGTCCTCTAAAGGCTGCGGGCGGCTTCGACATGGTGATCGTGCGGGAATTAACCGGCGGCATCTACTTCGGCGAGCGCGGCAGGCGGATCGGAAAAATGGGGAACGAGGCGTACGACACCGAGTGCTACTCCGAGACGGAGATCCTCAGGATCGGCCGCGTGGCGTTCGAGCTCGCCATGAAGCGCGGGAAAAGGCTCGTGAGCGTCGATAAAGCCAACGTGCTCGAATCCTCCCGGCTCTGGCGGGAGGTGATCCACGAACTCGCCAAGGAGTATCCCGAGGTCGCGCTCTCCGACATGCTGGTCGACAACTGCGCCATGCAGCTTGTGAAAAACCCGGCGCAGTTCGACGTGATGGTGACTTCGAACCTGTTTGGCGACATCCTCTCCGACGAGGCGAGCATGCTCACCGGTTCCATCGGCATGCTGCCCTCGGCGTCCCTCGGCGACGGCACGCGCGGGCTCTATGAGCCCATCCACGGCTCCGCGCCCGACATCGCGGGGAAGGGCGTTGCGAACCCCATTGCGACGATTCTCTCGGTCGCCATGATGCTCCGGCTCTCCCTCGATATGCCAGGGGCCGCCGACCGGGTGGAAAAAGCCGTGCGTCGGGCCGTCGCGGACGGACTTCGCACCTTCGATATCGCGGCGGGCGCGGAAGGCGCGCTCGGAACCTGCGCGATGACGGATGCCATCCTGTCACGCCTCTAGAGCAAGATCGGGAATATTAAGATTTCTGAGGATTGCTCTGGCCGTTCGAGAAGAGTTGCTCCACCATCTTCACCGATTTTCGCCGCACGTTCCGCATGTTGATTGACATGTCGGGAAAATCTTGTATCATTTTTCGAAAGAAAGCATGCGGGCGCGCCGCGATTGTGCAGCGTGGGACGGAGCGCGCGTCACCTGCGCGATGCTTCTCGGGCAACTTGTGTTCGGGGTGCTTGACAATGCTCCAATGTAGGTTATAATGAAGCCATGCTTCTGTCGATGATTGTCGCGAGCGCCGCGGGCGTGGGTCTGGCCCTTTTGCAGATTCGCCTCACGATGCGGTTGGCGGTTCGGCCGAATCTCTGGATGGCCGCCGCGAAGCTGCCGATGTGGGTATTCCCCATGCTGGCAGCCGCGTATTTTTCGGTTCCAGCGCTTCTCGCCCTGACGGCGGGCGCGAGCTGCACATACCTTGGATGGGTTGCCGTCAAGTGGCGCAAGTTGCGCAAAGGAGGGGGAGAGTAAAGTGGAAGTCAACATCTATCCCGTTCCCTTTCATCTGTTCGGCGTGAACATCGGCCTGAGCGTGGTGATCGCCTGGGGCGTGCTCGCCGTGCTTTTCGTCCTCCTGCTGGCGGTGAACATATACATCAGGAAGCGATTCGCCGAGCGCCCGAAGGGGTTGCAAAACGTGCTCGAAATGATCGTCTCGGGGCTCGAGTCGTGGGCGAAGTCCTATGTGGGCGGCTGCGCGCCCCTCATCGCGCCGATCTCGCTTACGCTGATGCTCTATGTGTTTTCCACCTCGATCATCGAGCTTTTCGGGCTTCCCCCCGCGACGGGCGACTTCAACTGCACGCTGGGGCTCGGGATCACCTGCTTTCTGGCCGTGAACGTGACGGGCATCCGGTATCGGGGCCTTTGGGGACGCACGAAGCGGCTGTTCGAGCCCAACGCCATCGTCGCGCCCATCCGCGTGCTCACGGACCTCATCACGCCGTTTTCGATGGGCATCCGGCTCTTCGCGAACATCCTCGTGGGCTCGGTCATCATGGAGATGATCTATTCCCTGGTGCCCGTCGTGCTCCCCGCGGCGTTCTCGTCGTTTTTCACGGTGGCCGAGATCGGCATCCAGGTATTCGTGTTCGGCCTGCTCTCCCTCATCTACACGAGCGAGGCGGTAGAATAGACAACATTACAGAACGTTTGGAGGGAACAACATGTCAGTTCTTGGTTTGATCGCCATCGGCGCGGGGATCGCGGCCCTTTGCGGCGGCTTCGCCGCCATCGGCATGGGCATCGCAACCGGCAAGGCGTCTGAGGCGATCGCACGTCAGCCCGAGGCCTCGGGCAAGGTCAGCTCCTCGCTCCTGTTCGGCCTCATTCTGATGGAGACCTGCGCCATTTACGCGCTGCTCGTCGCCATTCTCCTGATCTTCGTCCTCGCGGGCAAGGTCGCGTAGGTAAGGCAGAGACTGATACGGGGGGTGCGCGCTTGGAAGGATTGTTCAACCCGACGACCATACTGCTCCATATGCTCAATACGGCGCTCCTTTTGGCCGTCGTTTATTATCTTCTCTATAAGCCCGTCAAGAAGTTCCTGAAAAAGCGGGAAGACAAGATCGCTTCCCAGCTCGATCACGCGAACCTGCGCGAAAAGCAGGCGCTGGATCTGCTCGAGGCGCGCAAAAAGCAGCTCGAAGGCGCGTCCCAGGAGGTTGCGGAGCTGGTTCGCGTGGGCGAGAAGCGCGGCAAGGCGCGCGCCGACGAGATCATGGCGCTTGCGCAGGAAGAGGCGCGGCGCGTCGCCGATAAGGCGAAGGCGCACGTCGAGAGCATGGAGGCGAACGCGCAGCTCGAGCTCTACGAGAAGGCGGCCAGTCTTTCGGTGGACATCGCGAAGATGGTGCTTGAGCGCGAAGTCACGATCGAGGATCACAAGCGGCTTCTCGAGGAGTTTTTTGAAAAGGCGGGCCAGGCATGATCAAGGGAATCGTTCGTACGGCGTTTCATTTGTCGCTTGACGAGATGGGACGCCTTGAAAAGCATATGTCGGGCCTTCTGGGCACCGACGTCGTGCTCACCGAGCAGCTCGACAAGGCGCTCATCGCCGGAGTCGAGGTGGAAGTGGGCGGTCGCGTGCTCGAAAATTCTATTCGCGGTCGCCTCCGCGAGGTCCGGCGCCTGCTTCTAAGACGGGGGTGAAACTATGCTTGATTGGAAGACGCTCGGTCAGACGCTTGAGACGCGGCTGACGGACGTCAGGGGCGGAAATGACATCACGCGCGTGGATGTCCACAGCGTGGGCGTCACAATCACATCCGGCGACGGCGTCGCCGTCGTGGACGGGCTTCTCGACTGCGTGCTGGGCGAGCTCATCGAGTTCGACGGCGGCGGCAGCGGCATCGTCATGAATCTGAACCGAAATAACGTGGGCGTGGTACTCCTCGGAAACGAGGCGTCGGTTCCCGAAAGCGCGCAGGCGCGGGGTACCGGGCGCGTCCTGATGGTGCCGTGCGGGGAAAGCCTCGTGGGGCGTGTGGTGAGTCCTCTGGGCGAGCCGCTCGACGGGCGCGGTCCCATCCGCTGGGACGAGATGCGCCCCATCGAGACAAACGCGCCGTCCATCCTCTCCCGTAAGCCGGTTGACACGCCGATGGAGACGGGCCTTCTCGCCATCGACGCCATCGTGCCCATCGGGCGCGGCCAGCGCGAGCTCATCATCGGCGACCGCCAGATCGGGAAGACCGCCATCGCGCTTGACGCCATCCTCAACCAGAAGGGCAAGAACGTCTACTGCTTCTACGTTGCCATCGGTCAGAAGGCATCGTCGATCGCGCGGCTGGTCGAAAAGCTGCGCATAGCGGATGCACTCGACTATACAACCATCATCTGCTCGACGGCGTCGGACGCCGCGTCCATCCAGTACATCGCGCCCTATGCGGGTTGCGCCATGGCGGAGCACTTCATGTACGCGGGCAAGGACGCGCTCATCGTATACGACGACCTCACAAAGCACGCGGTCGCGTACCGCTCGATGTCGCTGCTTCTCCACCGCCCGCCGGGGCGCGAGGCGTACCCAGGCGACGTGTTCTATCTGCATTCGCGGCTTCTCGAGAGGGCCGCGCGGCTCAACGAGGAAAACGGCGGGGGCTCCATGACCGCGCTCCCCATCATCGAGACGCAGGCGGGCGATATTTCAGCCTATATTCCGACCAACGTCATCTCGATCACCGACGGCCAGATCTTCCTCGAGACCGACATGTTCCGCTCGAACATCCGCCCGGCGGTTTCGGGCGGCCTGTCCGTGAGCCGCGTGGGCGGCGCCGCGCAGACGAAGGCCATGCGCCAGGTCGCGGGTCGGTTGCGCCTCGAGCTCGCGCAGTACAGGGAACTTCAGGTGTTCGCGCAGTTCTCGTCCGACATGGACGTGACGACGCGCGACACGCTGCGCTACGGCGCGATCCTCACCGAGCTCATCACTCAGAAGGACGGCGAGCCCATCCCCATGGCGTGGCAGATCGAGCTTCTCTACGCGGCGACGCATGCGCTCATCCCGCACGACACGCCCATTGAGCGCGTCCGGCAGTTCAAGAAGGAATTCCCGCACTACATGCAGGGCCGCGACCCGGAGGGGGTCAAGAGGCTCGCGCAGACGGGGCTTCTTGATCCGCAGTTCGAGGAAAGCATGAAGCACGCGGTGTGCGAGTGGCTCGGAAGCTGCGTGCCGTATCCGAACGCCGCGGCACTGTCGGCGGGGTCGGAACTTCCGGCGGGGTCGGAACTTCCGACGGGGTCGGAGGCGGGTAAATGAACAGCGTCGCCGAGATCCGCCATCACATCAAGGTGATCGAGGATACGTCGAAGATCACGCGCGCCATGTACCTCATTTCATCCGCGAAGATGAAGCGTGCGATGCGCGTGCACGACCAGAACATGAGGTTCTTCGAGCAGGTGCGGCGCGGCATCCGGTTCGTGCTGGACAACTCGGAGCAGCCCCTCAACAGCCACTTCTTCCGCGAGCACGGCAAGAATGCCGCGTACATCGTCCTCGCGGGCGACAAGAGCCTGTGCGGCGGATACAACCATCAGGTTCTGCGCCACGCGCTCGACGCGATCAAAAGCGGCGGACACGGGCGCGTGCGGCTGTTTACCGTGGGGCGCATGGCGACGGAGTTCTTCATCCGCAACGGCTATCAGCCCGACAACCGCTTCGAGCACGTCGGTCAGAACCCGTCGCTCAGGAACGCGCGCAACGTGACCGCGCACCTCGTCGACATCTTTCTTTCGAAGGACGTGGACGAGGTGAACGTCGTCTATACCATGATGGAGGGCGCGTCCATGAGACCGGAGGTTCTCCGGATCATGCCGCTTCTCGCCAAGGATTTCGCGGGCGTCGAGACGCTCCACGTGAAGGTGTCGGACTTCATGTTCTACCCGACGCCGTCCGAGGTGGGCGAGGCGATGGCGAATCATTACCTCATGGGCCTCGTGTATTCGGCGCTCGCGCAATCCTACGCCGCCGAGAACCGGGCGCGCATGACGTCCATGGACAACGCGACCAGGAACGCGAACGCCATGCTCGACAATTTGCGCCTCGACATGAACCACGTGCGCCAGGGCGCGATCACGCAGGAAATTGCCGAGATCGTCGCGGGCGCGCATCAGGAGGAATTTTAAATGGCATACGGATCGGTTGCGCAGATCATCGGGCCCGTTCTCGACGTGTATTTCGAGCCGGGCGCGTTTCCGCCCATCCACACGCTGCTCTACGTGCTCGCGCCGGGGCGCAGGGTGGCCATCGAGGTCATGCAGCATCTGAAGGACGCCGTGCGATGCATCTCGCTTCAGGCGACGGAGGGGCTGTCGCGCGGGCTCAAGGTCGAAAACACCGGCTCGCCCATCCGCGTGGCGGTCGGAAGATCGACGCTCGGGCGCGCGCTCGACGTGCTCGGAAACCCCATCGACGGAAAGCCGCCGGTCGAGAGCGACGTCACCATGCCCATCCACCGCGGCGCGCCGCAGTTCGATACCCAAAAACCTGCGGCGGAGATGTTCGAGACCGGCATCAAGGTCATCGATCTTCTCGCGCCCTATTCCAAGGGTGGAAAGATCGGGCTGTTCGGCGGCGCTGGCGTCGGCAAGACGGTTCTCATCCTCGAGCTCATCCACAACATCGCCATCGAGCACGGCGGGCTCTCCGTCTTTACGGGCGTCGGCGAGCGCTCGCGCGAGGGCAACGACCTCATCATCGAGATGGGCCGCTCGGGCGTTCTCGACAAGACCGCCATGGTGTTCGGCCAGATGAACGAGCCGCCGGGAGCGCGCATGCGCGTCGCCATGACGGGATTGACAATGGCGGAGCACTTTCGCGATGCCGGGAAGCAGGACGTTCTTCTCTTCATCGACAACATCTTCCGCTATATTCAGGCGGGCAGCGAGGTATCGGCACTTCTCGGGCGCATGCCCTCCGCCGTCGGCTACCAGCCGACATTGGCGACCGAAGTCGGCGAATTGGAGGAGCGGATCACCTCGACCAGCGAGGGCTCGATTACGTCCGTTCAGGCGGTCTACGTCCCGGCGGACGACCTTACGGATCCCGCGCCGGCTGCGATCTTCTCGCACCTCGACGCGACGACGGTCCTGTCCCGGCAGGTGGCCGAGATGGGCATCTATCCGGCGGTCAGCCCGCTGGATTCGTCCTCGCGCATCCTTTCGCCGGACGTGGTGGGCGACAAGCACTACGACGTGGCGATGCGCGTATTGGCGGCGCTCCAGCGCTACCGGGAGCTTCAGGACATCATCGCTATCCTCGGCATGGATGAACTCACCGAGGACGACAAGAATACGGTCCTGCGCGCGCGGCGCATCCAGCGATTCCTATCCCAGCCCATGCACGTCGCCGAGGTGTTCTCCGGGATTCCCGGCGCGTACGTGAAGATCGACGAGACGGTCGAATCCTTCCGCGCCATTGTCGACGGCGAGGTGGACGACCTGCCCGAGGGCGCGTTCTTCATGGTCGGCGGCTTGGACGATGTGAAAAAGAGGGCTGCGGAGATGCGCGAGGCCGCGAAAAATCAGGGGGCGAGGGCGTGAACCTGAAGTTGTCCGTCGTAACCCCGGAGCGCGAGTTCTTCAACGGGGACGTCGAGATGGTCATCCTGCAGGCGCAGGATGGCGAGCTCGGCATCCTCGCGGAGCATTCGCCTGCCCTCGTCGCCTTGCGCGAGGGCGTGACGCGCGTCAAGATGAATGGAAACTGGCGCTGGTTCGCCGCCTCGAGCGGCTACGCCTCTGTGCTCCCGGACAGCGTGTACGTCGTCCTCCAGACGGCCGAGTGGCCGGAGGAGATCGACGTCAACCGCGCCCTGCGCGAGAAGGAGGAGGCCGAGGAAATCCTGCGTCAGAAGCAGAACCGTCAGGAGTACGCCATTACGCGCTCCATGCTTGCCCGCGCCATGGTGCGCCTGCGGGTGACGCGCCAGTCGAGCGATACGAAGTGATGGGAAGGGACGGGGGACGCGGAGGACGCTGCCCACGGGCTCCCGTTAAAGGGACCGAGTCCCTTTGGAAACCCATTCTTTTGGTATGCGTGCGTCGGTCGCCCATGGGCACAGCCCTGGACGGCCGAATTTGATAGATGGGTGTTTCGAGTTTGGGGACGATGTGGAGGTTGGACCTCGTGAGAGGAGAAGAGCGATGAAGGAGCTTTACGAGTATTATAGGAATCCGCCGGGCAGTGGAAACGG
Organism: Bacillota bacterium; assembly: GCA_023444095.1. Taxonomy (GTDB): domain Bacteria; phylum Bacillota; class Clostridia; order Christensenellales; family Aristaeellaceae; genus RUG11247. The sequence continues at coordinate 49,947 of JAEZRP010000010.1, read as the reverse complement.
CTGAATGAAAGCCTCCGGAGGGACGAACCCTTCGGAGGCTTTTCTTATGCCAATATCCCGCCGATCGCGGGGAGTTTCTGCCGGACGCCCGTTTTGTACGCCTCATGTACCGCATTCAGGTAAAAAACGGGGTATACCAGTTCCTCAAAGGAGTGGTTCATCTCGCCCGTCCGGAGCATGCGCGCGAACGCCTCACATTCGTGGCGGTAGCACATGGAGATGTCGATCTCGCGCAGCACCGGTCGGGCTTTTGTGAACACCGCCGCCGAATAGTAGCCGGTGCCGTTCATGAAGTGGTTGGTCACGTCGAAGTTCGCGTAGTGCGCGGCGGCGGTTACGCTCCCGTTCGCTTCGTCGGCGTCTACCGATTCCGGGGTGTAGCCGAAAACCGTCAGCATGATCTCCGCAAGGTGCGAGGAATAGAAGAAGAAGCCGCCGTAGAGATTTTCCATGTTGAGGGGTGCGTTGACCATGCCGCCGAGAGAGTCTCCGGTCCTCACGAGGTTCCGAAGCGTCAGAACGTCGTACACGTCCTTGGTGGAGCTGCCGCCGACGAGCGGCACATTCCTGTCCCGCGCGAACTTCGCGAGCGCGACCGCCTCGTCCGGGTCGACGGTGAAAGGCTTGTCGATAAACGCCGGGAGCCCCGCTTCAATGAACGGGCGCGCAAACTCCGCGTGCCTGCCGCCGTGCCGGGCCGTCACCATCACGGCGTCCACCTTTCCCAGCATGTCCGCGGGCTTCTCCGCGACGAACTCGACGCCGCACGCCTGCTTCACCTTCTCGCTCTCCTCGGGCCAGTCCCCACCGACCGCGACCACGCGTACGTCGGGGTATGCGTTCTCCACGTTGAAGATATTCGAGAACGCCATGGCGTGCGAATTTTCCGAGCCGATGATTCCGATCCTGTACATCTTCACACCTCCGGAAGCGAGTTCATTTCGTGGCATTTCCGCATGACGGCGATCTGCCTTCTTACCTGTTCGGGCGTCACCACGAGCGGCGTTCCGTCGACCAGGCGCGCGTAGATGGTGTCGTACATCCGCTTGACGGCGGTTGTGAACGGCGTGTCGTTCTCGTCCGCACTCCATTCGCCCTCGTGCCATGGAAGCGTTTCCGAGCAGTAGGCGGGGCTCCCGTCCTCCTTCATGAGGGGCGTGCGGATCAAATGCTGCTCCGGCGCATCGGCCTCCTGGAAGTACCGCCAATTGAGCTTCGTCATGCTCCCCGAGAGCCCGCCGCGCGTGCCCATGACGTTGTATACCGCGCCCGGATACGCGTCGCAGCTAGAAATTTCCACGTCGACGAGGGGCCTTCCCGGCGCGGTGAGGATGAGCTTGACGTAGTCCTCCGCGTCGCCGAAGGTGTTCGCGCGGTCCATTTTGCAGAAGACATCCGGCATGCCGTCATAGTCCAGAAGCGTCAGCGCCTGGTCGACGGGATGCGGACCGGTGTTGTAGAGGTTCCCCGCGCCGTACTCCTGCACGGTCTGCCAGTCCCAGCGCCGCGCGAAGCCGCTGAACCGGATGGTGATCTGGACGATCCGCCCCAGCACGCCCGATTCGATCACCTCGCGTACCTTGAGAAAGTACGACGCGAAACGGCTCTGCTGGAAAAGGGCCAGCATTCCTCCGCTCTTCTTTGCAGCCGCGATCATTTCGTCCGCCTGTTCGGGCGTTCTCGCCATGGGCTTCTCGGTCATGACGTGGAAGCCGCGCGCGAGCAGGTCGCACGTCACGGGCGGATGGAAGTGGCTTGGCAACGCGTTCACAACGAGGTCGATGTCGCTTCGCCCGAAGAGCCCGGTGTAGTCCTCGCAGGTCTCGCAGCCGAAGAGCCGTTCCGCCTTCTCCCGCCGTTCGGGAAGCGCGTCGACCACCGCCGCGATGCGGAAGCGGTCAGGATCGGTTTTGAGATACGCGCAGTGAATGTCGAGCCCGCTGCGTCCCTGGCCCAGTACGGCCACGTTCAGCCTTTTCATGTTTTGTTCCTCCCCTCGATTCCCCATTCCCGGAGCCTGCCTATCAGATGTGTGAGAAAATCCGCCGTCGCGGCCTCGCCGCCCTCGGTGAAGTTGAGCCCGGCAGGTAGCAGCAGTTCCGCTTCGCTGAGCGCGCGGTCCAGCCGGTAGTGCGTCTCGACGGATATCCAGCCCCCATAGCCGTCGTCCGCGAGCGCGCGAAACTGGCCCTCGTAGTCCACCTCGCCCATGCCGAACGCCACCGCCTCTGGCGCAGCGCCATTCAGCCGCGCGTCCTTGAGGTGCATGTGGACGATTCTCCCGCGCACGGCGCCGTATCCGTCCGGGAACGGCCTCTCACCGCTTCCGAAGAGCACGTTGCCCGGGTCCCAGAGCGCGCCGACGCGCGGATGCGAAACCGCGTCCACGAGGGCTGCGAGCGTCCGGCCGTCGGGCGTGAACACGCTCGGATCGTTCTCGAGCGCAAGCGCGACGTCCCCGTCCTCGAGGATCGGGATGGTGCGCCGAATCCGCTCGGCGATGCGCGTGTACGGGATGCCGTCGCCCGCGCGCCAGAAGCCAAAGCCACGCACGATCTTCGCGCCGAGCGCGTTCGCGACTTCCACCGCGCACAGAAGTCCGTCGAGGTGTCCGCGCGTCGCGCTCTCGTCTGCGAGGTCGCACTTGAAAAACGGCGGCGCGACCGCGCAGACCGCGAGCCCCTCGGCGCGCGCGGCGTCCCGAATGACCGCGACGTCCGCGTCCGTCAAGCGGTACGCGTCCCGGTCGAACGCGCTCCTGATTTCGAGTCCCTCGAGTCCGTACGCCCGCGCGAGCGCCGCCGCGCGAAACACGTCCTGTGAAATCTCGTCTGTGATGACGCTCAGCCTCCACATACTCACAGAAGCGACGCGCTGTCCGCGTCGAGCCACAGCGTCGCGCCCGGGCGCGTGCGCAGAATCGAGGCCGGGCACGCTTCCGTGATCGGACCTGTCAGCATCGCGCGCACGGCGCCAGCTTTGGTCCTGGCGGGTACCACGCAGAAGATGACTTTCGGCGCGACGAGCGTCGGGATGGTGAGGGTCATTGCCCTCTTCGGCACGTCGCTCAGCGACTCGAAGCAGCCGTCGTGCACCTGCTGCATGCGGCAGACATCGTCGAGCTGTACTACCTTCACGGACCTGGGATCCGAAAAGTCGGCGACGTGTGGGTCGTTAAACGCAATGTGACCGTTCTCGCCCACGCCCATGCACATGATATCGCAGGGGCGCGAAGCGAGCAGCTCCCCGTAGCGCGCGCACTCGGCTTCCGCGTCCGCCTCGCTGTCCATGAGGTTCACGCTCTTCATCCGGACGCGCCCGAACAGTGCGTCCGTGAGAAACGCAGCGAACCGCTGAGGCGCGGCGTGGGGCAGCCCCACGTACTCGTCCATGTGAAATGCGTTCACCTTCGAAAAGTCGGCCGTCCTGAGTCCCGCCAGAAACTCGTTCTGCGAGGGCGCGGCCGCGAAGATCATGTTGATCTCCTCCTTCGCCCTCAGCACCTCCGCCATGGCTGCCTTGCACGCTTCCGCCGCGGCACCGCCCATCTCCGCGCGCGACTCAAATACCCGCACGGTCAGATGATCGACCCTAAATTCTCTCAATCCGCTTCGCCTCCCCGGTCATAGATGATTTTTCCGCCGACGATTGTTTTTTCAATCCGAATGCCGTCATCAAAGAGCACAATATCCGCGTCCTGCCCCGGCGCGAGTACGCCCTTTTTGCGCAGTCCCATGATGCGCGCGGGCGTCAGTGTCATCATGCGCACCGCTTCCGGGAGCGTCGCGCCCGCCAGATTCACCATGTTCCGCACGAGCGCATCCGCCGTCGCGACGGAGCCCGCGAACGCCGTCCGGTCCGGGAGCTTCGCGACGCCGCCCTCGATCACGCACGGCTTTCCGTTTTTCAGGCTCCCGAGGATGGAATCGCCCTCCAGCATGCCCGCCCCGCGCATGGCGTCCGTAACCAGCGCGATCCGCGCCGTACCCATGTCGCGGAAGATCGAGCGCAGAAGGCTCGCGGGCAGGTGATGCCCGTCGGCGATCACCTCGACCGTGAACTCCGGGTAGAGGTGCGCCGTCTCGATCACGCCGAGCACGCGGTAGCCGCCGACGCGCCGGATGGTGGACATGCAGCTGTAGAGGTGCGTAATGTGCGTGTATCCGCTTTCATATGCCGCGAGCACTTCGTGCTCGGTCGCGTCCGAGTGGCCGACGGCGGCGAGTATGCCGCGTGATTTGAGCGCCCGCCCGAGCTCAAGCGCGCCGGGAAGCTCCGGGGCACTGCTCCAGCGCAGGATGTCGCGCCCGCCCGCCTCGAGAATCCTCTCCCAGTGCGGTTTCTCCGGCGTTTTCAGGAGTGCCGGGTCCTGGGCGCCGCGCTGCTCGCGTGAGAAGTAAGGTCCCTCGAGGTGCAACCCCGGCATCTGCGCCCCGCGCGCGTTTTTGTTCCGCGCTGCGCGGAAGGCCGCGAAAGCCTCGAAGATCTCCTCGTCCGCCGCCGAGAGCGTGGTAGGAATGAGGCAGGTCGTGCCGCGCTTTGCGTGTGCCGCCGCCGCGCCCAGAAACGCCTCCTCCGTCCCGTCCATGAAGTCGTGCCCGCCGCCGCCGTGGGCGTGGATGTCGATGAACCCCGGCGCAACGGTCAGTCCGTTCGCGTCGATCAGGCGATGGAGTCTGTCCGTCGAGGAATCGTGCGGCCCGACGGACGCGATCCTTCCGTCCTCGACGCAGACCTCCGCGTTTTCGAGAACCCGCATGGGCGTGATTACCCGCCCGCCGGCGATCTTCATTCTATCCATGGTTTTTCTCCATCAGGTCGCTGAGGATCATCCGCGTGACGGCTTCCGCGCGCAAAGAGATCGCCTTCGGCGCAGAAAGGTCCTCCTTCATCACGCGAGACATGGTGTGGATGTTTGAAAAGTAGTTGAATGTGAGGGCGAAGAGGGACAGGACGAGCTGCTTTTCGTCCGCGTCCGGACGGAAGATGCCCTCGGCGATGCCGCGCCGGAGGATTTCCCGGAGCGCGCGGCGCACAGGATCGCGCACGTCCTTGAGGCCCTTCTCGTCGAACGAACGCGCGCCGTTCAGGTTTTCCCACATGACCATGCGGATGTAGCTCCGGTTTTCCGAGAGGAAGCGGAAGTAAGCGGGCACGATTTGCCGGATGGAATCGACGACGCCGATTGCCCCGCTGTCTGCCGTCAGAAATTCCTCGCACGCGCCGAGTCGCTCGTAAACCCGCGCGAGCACCGCCTCATAGAGCGCCTCCTTGTTGCCGAAATAGGCGTACAGCATGCGCTTGTTGATTTGCGCCTGCGCCGCGATCTCGTCTACGCGCGCGCCAGCCGGGCCTTTCTCGGAAAAAACGCGCTCCGCTGCCGCCAGGATGCGCGCCCTCGTCTCATCCGCTTTCGTCATGGCCGCCTCCGAGTAACTGTTTGGTTACATTATAGTGGCGCGCGCGTCGGCTGTCAAGGCGTTGCTTCCCGAGGTTCATTATAAGGGACAAAGAAAAGAGACCCGAAGGCCTCTTGGCGAGTTTCGCGCTCACTTCACTTCCTTGAGCTCGAACTCCTTTGTGTTCAACAGGTTTTTGATGGTCTCGATGAATATTTCGGCGGTCTCGGGATCGAACTGCTTTCCTTCGCACTCGCGAATCTCCCGGATGGCGTTCGCGAAGGTCTTCGCCTTCTTGTACGGGCGGTCGTTCGTCATGGCGTCGAACGAATCGGCGAGCGTCAGGACGTAGGTGAGCGGATGGATCTCGCCGTGCTTCAGCCCGTCCGGGTAGCCCTTTCCGTCGTACCGCTCGTGATGCTGCCGGATGATGAGCGCGACCTCCTCGAGTCCCTCAATCTTGCCGACGATGTTGCTCGACGCCTCCGGGTGCTTTCTGATCAGTTCCCATTCCTCCTGCGTCAACTCGTGGTCCGCGATCAGGATGTCCTTCGAGATGTTGATCTTCCCGAGATCATGGAGGCTCGCCGCCAGAATGAGCGTGCGCCTGTCTTCCTGGGAGAGATAGAAAGCCTTTGCCATCATCTCGCAGTTGAACACCACACGCTCGGTGTGGCTGTACGTGTAGGAGTCACGGATGTTGACGACCGAGATGAGAGCCTTGGCCGAAATGAGCGCGTCGCGCTTCTTGTCGTCGAGATCGTCGAACTGTTCGAGGACGTCCATGTACGTCTCTACGCAGTTTTTGCGGAGGTACTTCGCGTGGTAGAGCGCCGAGTCGGCGCGCGAGATGATGTCGTTGTGGTTCCGATCGTCGCGACTCACCTGCGAAACGCCCGCAGAGATCGTGATCCGCCCGCCTGTGATCAGATGTTCGCCCTCGACGGGCATTTCGTGAATCGCGAGGCGCAGCCGTTCCGCGATCTTCTGCGCTTCGCCGATGGGTGTGTGGGGCATGAGGAGCGCGAATTCCTCCCCGCCGTACCGGCAGAGGACGTCCCCCGCGCGCATGTGCTCCGCCATGCAGTCCGACATGTCGCGCAGAACCTTATCGCCCATCTGATGGCCGAAGATGTCGTTGTATTGTTTGAAGTAGTCGATATCGAACATCGCGAGGGAAAAATTGTCCTTTTCGTTCATCGCGCTCTGAAACACGCGCTCAATCGTCTCAAAGAAAAAGCGGTGGTTATAAAGCCCCGTCAGACCGTCGACGTTGACGAGCCGCGTCAGTTCCTCGATGTGCCGCCTTTCGACCTTGGCAAATCGGCCGAGGATGTAGGAAACCGCGAGAAAAAGGATCGACAGTGCGAGGTCCGACTGAATCTCCGGATTCACGCCCCTACCCTGAAACATGATGGCGTCCATCACGAACAGCGTGGCAGATGTGATCGCCGTGATCGCGAAGCCTGTCGCCTGGCCCACCTGAATGGTGTATGCCACGACCATATAGATAAACAGGAACTTGTAGCTGCTTTCATAGCCGCCGCTGACCAGTATGGAAATCAGACAGATCAGGTAAAACACGGCGATTTCGAGCCAAACGAACCAGCGGTAGCCGGTCTTGCGCGCGTTCAGAAGAAGCCAAACGCAAAGAACGACCAATATCAGCGCGAATAAGGTCATCAGCGACTGGAGGTTGAACTCGCTTAGGTAATCGGTCGATGAGTATTTAAAAAACAGTTCGAAGAGCGGATATGTGCAGAAGATTAGAGCCAGTCCCTTGATGACAAGGAAAATCCGGTCTTGCTCTTCTCTTCTGTTGTTATTTAAGTTTTCCACGCGTTCACTCCCCGGCGTGTTTGTATGCGAGAAACACCGTCCTGCCACGGGCAACGAAGGTTGTCCGTTTTCGCGCGGCAGGACGGCTGGGCCGAATGACTCATTACAGATTGCGGAGGGATTCGGGCTCCTCGGGCTGGTAGACGTACCACAAGCAGGCGGACGTCGCGGCGATGGTGGCCACGAGAGTTCCGATAACCGCGACCGCGGACAGGATCTTGCTCTTCATTCTGTTACACCTCCTTTCAAATAATCTAATCCATGCGGGTTAGGCCGATGAATCGATAAAGGAAATTAGTTTCGCGCCCGATTCGGTCAGCATGAAGCTCTGCCAGAGCGCAGCCAGACACAAGCTGACCGACGCGTTCACAAGCCGCGGATTGTACCGGGCCAGGAGGATCCATGCGACCGCAAGGGCGAAGAATGCGCCGACCGTCATGAAACTTTGCCTACGCAGCCGCCTGATCTTCTCGGGGCGCGTGATCGGCTTTTTTGGGGTCGCGACGGGCGCGCGTCTGAAGACGGTAAAGAATGCGATACCAAACGACAGAACCGCGAAAACCAAGTAAACGTACCAGTAGGGTTCGACCACCGGAACGACATAGCGCGAGACGAGCGCCATCACGAAGATCGAGACGAGGCTGATGACTGTGCAGTTTCCGCTCGTGTTCGAATGCGCTCCCCCGGTCGCCCTCTTGATGAGCCCGACCGATGCAAAGATGACCATCGATTCCACGAAGCAGTGGAACAGAAGTCCAAAAACAAGGCTGGAAAACAGCAGAAAGAGCATCTGGATGAGCGCGCTAAGCCCGTAGGCGACGACGCGCTTTCGCTCTTCGTCCAGTCCGTTATTCCGCGCTACAGTTTCCGCGATCCGGTTTGCAAGTTTTTCCATCAGGCATTCTTCTTCCTTTTAAGCACGCGCAGCCCGTATGCGACGATAACGATGACAATCAGGAGAACGTTGCCGGGCACGCCTGCCCACGCCTTAAAGAGCGGTTCCGCCATCCTTGCGACAATGACATCCTTTGTGTAAAAGGGCATCAAGATGAGGAAATTGACCGCTTCGCCGACGATCACGAGCACCGATACAAGGAGCGAGCCGAGGATTGATGGCTTGACATCTACTTTCAGGAGAAGGACACAAAGAAGATTCATGACGAGCAAGATAATCATCGTATGCACGCCAAAGGTGAACCCGCCAAACTGTCGAACTATGAAAATGAATATAGCGCACGCGACGCTGGTAAGCAGGAACGAAAGAGGACGCACTCTTTTTTTTGCTGTTGCGCAGATTCCGAGTATGTATCCGCTGCTCTGCAGGAAGTAACCCAACAGACCCGCCGAGATGAATAACTGTAAATTTTTCAATGTAACCCCGCCTCGCTCTTTTGTTTGTTCAGGCTCTTGATTGCACCGTAGAAAATGATCGCTGAAAATCCGTGAATCAGCAGATCGCCGGGGCTCATGATGCTGAAACCCACGTCTATGTAATCGCCCAGAAATCTGAGCGCCGTGTTCCTGTTCATCAGTGCGTGGGCTGAGTCAAAGCCGCCCGCAAGCGCACCAGGGTCAAAGTATCCCGTAAGGGTGGAAAGCGTCGGGTAAACAGGCATTTTGCCGCCGTTTGCCGCGATAACGAGCCTGTTCATCCCCGTTCCGGCAAGCGTCATCCCCGTCCCGACGATCGCCCGCACGTACAGGCGGTGCCGGAGAATCGGGAAGACGAGGCTCAGGAGATAAGCCGACTGCAGATACGCCGCGTATGGCACGAACCGATGGTCGCCCGCGAACGTGAAGACCTGAAAAATCCAGTATGCGCACTCGACAATGAAGAGCGGGTACAGGGAATAATCCCGCCAAATTGGTGTCAGGCGATAGCGTCGGATCTTCGCGATCAGGCAAGCGCTCAGTAAAAACAGTAACATGCTGCCGTTCAGAGACTTCTCCTTTTATTTTCACATATTATACCACATTAGTAGCTTGTATGCAATCAATGTTCCGGCAACTCTACACGAACGTTCGGCTTCAAAATGTGCGTGGCGCTGAAATGCAGTATGAAAATCGTTGAATTCGTTTGCATTATATAATGAAAATATATAAATACTTATCATGATACTCGGATTCCGACAAAAGAACGACGGTATAGTTGGGAATATTTTCAAGATCGCTCCCGAAGTTTTTGTATGCGAAACCCATAGCGCTGAGGACTTTCACGCCTTGTGTTCATATTCATGCCTTGGGTGATTGTCCGGGAGGCACGACGAGAATGAGTGGTCGAGAGATACTCGAGCGCTGTTTCGGTAAGAGGCGTTTCTACTGGGACACCTCCCGGCGGGGCATTTCTACCATTGTTCGAATTTACGGACCATTTACCGATCGTTATCCGTTTTCACCTATCCGGAACGCTAACACCGCATATAATAAACGGTGTTAGCTAATTTTAGGGGGCATGGATATGGACTATGAGGCGCTGGCCGCCGAGCTTCTTCAGAGGATGTTCGCGCTGGGGAACGAGCGGCCGCACATGGACATCGCGGAATCGCTGCGCGGAGAGATGATCGCCCTGCACTTCGTTGAACGGCGCGGTTGTCCGGTAAAGCCGAGCGAGATCAGCCGGGGCATCCGGCGCACCACGGCGCGCGTCGCGGCGGCGCTCAACAGCCTCGAGAAGAAGGGGCTTGTCACGCGCGAGATCGACGAGAACGACAGGCGCCGCATCCTCGTCAAGATCACCCCCGCCGGGCGGGAGATAGTCGAGGAGAGGCATCGGGACATCATACGCATGGCGACGACGCTCCTCTCCATGCTGGGCGAGGAGGACGCGCGGGAGTACGTTCGGATCACCGGGCGACTCGCGGAATTCGCGGCCCAAAAAGCAGAAAAATGCAAACAAAAATAGGAGAAGACGTATGATCAAAATTTTCAGGCATTTCAAGGGGCGGGAGTGGGGCGTGATCCTCGCGAGCGTGCTCTTCATTGTCGCACAGGTTTGGCTCGATTTGAAGCTGCCGGATTACATGTCGGAGGTGACCCAGCTCACGATGGCGCCGGGCAGCACCATTGGCGAGATCTGGAGGCAGGGCTCTTACATGCTCCTTTGCGCGTTCGGGAGCTTCGCCGCGGCCATCGTCGTAGGCTTTTTCGCCTCGCGCCTCGCGGCCTCCCTGGCACTTCGGCTCAGGAGCCTGCTCTTTCACAAGGTCGACTCCTTTTCCATGGAGGAGATCGGCCGGTTTTCCACCGCCAGCCTGATCACGCGCTCCACCAACGATGTGACCCAGATCCAGATGCTTGTCACAATGGGCCTGCAGATCGTCGTGAAGGCGCCGATTCTAGCGGTATGGGCGATCACGAAGATCGTCGGAAAGGGCGTCGAGTGGTCGCTCGCCACCGGCGTCACGCTGGCGATTCTGCTCGCGATGATCTCCCTGATCGTGGTGTTCGTGCTGCCAAAATTCCGGATGATGCAGACGCTCACCGACAATCTCAATCGCGTGACGCGCGAAAACCTCACCGGTCTGCGCGTCATCCGCGCCTACAACGCGGAAAAGTACCAGTCGGAAAAGTTCGAGAACGCGAATCAGGAACTGACGGGCACCCAGCTGTACACCGGCCGGGCCATGGCCATCATGATGCCGATGATGATGCTCCTCATGAGCGGCTTGACGCTTTCCATTTACTGGATCGGCGCGTACCTCATCAACGCCGCCGGCATGATGGAGCGCGTGACGCTTTTCTCAAACATGGTCGTGTTCACTTCCTACGCGATGCAGGTCATCATGGCGTTCATGATGATGGTCATGATGTTCATCATGCTGCCGCGCGCGGCGGTGTCCGCCAAGCGCATCAACGAGGTGCTCGAGACCAAGCCCACCATCCTCGACGGCGCGCGCACGCAGGGCGATGCCGGGCGCGAGGGCGAGGTGGAATTTCGGAACGTCTCCTTCAAGTATCCCGGCGCGGCGGATTACGTGCTCAAGGACATCTCCTTCTCCGTCAAAAAGGGCGAGACCATCGCCTTCATCGGCTCGACGGGCAGCGGCAAATCGACGCTCATTAACCTCGTGCCGCGCTTCTTCGATGCGACAGACGGCGAGGTGCTCGTCTCGGGCGTGAACGTCCGGGAGTACGCGCAGGAGACGCTGCATAAAAAGATCGGCTACGTGCCGCAGAAGGCAGTGCTGTTCCGGGGAACCGTGTCCTCAAACGTCGACTACGGCGACGGAGGTCGCACGGCGACGGAGGAAGACGTCAGGCGCGCCGTCCGGATCGCGCAAGGCGCGGACTTCGTGGAGGCCATGGAGGGCGGCTATGAGGCGGCCATCGCGCAGTCTGGCCAGAATATCTCCGGCGGCCAGAAGCAGCGGCTCGCCATCGCGCGGGCGGTCTGTTTCGCGCCCGAGGTCTATATCTTCGATGACTCGTTTTCCGCGCTCGACTACAAGACCGACCGGCTTTTGCGCACGCAATTAAAGCGCGAGACGGCGGGCGTCACGAGCATGATCGTCGCGCAGCGCATCGGCACGATCATGGACGCGGACAAAATCGTGGTGCTGGACGAGGGCAAAATCGTGGGCATCGGCACGCACAGGGAGCTACTTTCGAGTTGCGCGGTCTATCAGGAGATTGCCCAGTCGCAACTCAGTCAGGAGGAACTCGCGTCATGAGCGAAAGGCGTGGAAGGGGCCCGATGGGCGGCCCGGGCATGGGCGGGCCCGTCGAAAAGGCGAAAAACTTCAAGGGGACGATGAAAAAACTCATCCGCTACTGCGGACGCTATCTCCCGGCCATCGTAGTCGCGCTCGTCGCGGCGGCGGTCGGCACGGTCCTTCAGATCGTCGGCCCGGATTATCTCAAGGATTTGACAGACGAGGTTACAAAGGGAATTCCGGTATTCGTGAACGGGGTTCCGAAGATGGCGGACATCGACATCAGCGCGGTGCTTCGGATCGCCTACATGCTGATCGCGCTGTATCTGGTCTCGGCGGTTTTGAACTTCGCGCAGAGCTATATCATGGCGGGCGTCACGCAGAAGATCTCGAAGAACATGCGCACCGACATTTCGGACAAGATCAACCGCATGCCCCTTTCCTACTTCGATCAGACGAGTTACGGCGACGTTCTGAGCCGCGTGACAAACGATGTGGACGCCATCGGCCAGACGATGACCCAGTCGGTGTCCGGCCTCGTCTCGGCGATCACCATGTTCGTGGGCGCGCTGATCATGATGGTTTACAACAACTGGATCATGGCGTTGACCGCCGTAGGCGCGAGCGGGATCGGATTCGCGCTCATGATGGTCATCATGAAGTATTCGCAGAAGCACTTCGTTGCCCAGCAGCGGGAACTCGGCGCGATCAACGGCCTCGTCGAGGAAGTCTACACCGGCCACAACGTCGTCAAGGCCTACAACGGAAGCCGCGCGGCGGGCGAGGAGTTCGAGGGTATCAACGCCCGGCTCTATCGGAGCGCGTGGAAATCCCAGTTCCTCTCAGGCCTCATGATGCCGCTCATGGGCTTCGTGGGAAATTTGAGCTATGTGCTCGTGTGCGTGGTGGGCGCGGCGCTCGTCCTGAACGGATCGATCACGTTTGGCGTCATCGTGGCGTTCATGATCTACGTGCGCTTCTTCACCCAGCCCCTCTCCCAGATGGCGCAGGCGTTCAATAACCTTCAAAGGACGGCTGCTGCCGGCGAGCGCGTGTTCGAGTTCCTCGGGGAGAAGGAGCTCGCGGAAGAGAGCGAAAAGACCGCGCGCTTCAAAGACATCAAGGGCGACGTCGAGTTTCGGAACGTCAGGTTCGGGTATTCGGCAGACAAGACCATTATCCACGATTTCTCTGCGCGCGTCCTGCCCGGTCAGAAGGTGGCGATCGTCGGTCCGACGGGCGCGGGCAAGACCACGATGGTCAACCTGCTCATGCGGTTCTACGAGATCGACGCGGGTGAGATTCTGCTCGACGGCGTGCCGATTTCATCCGTCCCCCGCGAGAACGTGCACGAGCTGTTCGGTATGGTTCTCCAGGACACGTGGCTCTTCGAGGGCACCATCCGGGAAAACATCGTCTACAGCAAGGAGAACGTCACCGAAGCGCAGGTCGAAGCGGCTTGCCGCACGGTTGGACTCCACCACTTCATCCGCACGCTGCAGGACGGGTACGACACGGTGCTCGGCGACAAGTCCAGCCTCTCCGAGGGCCAGAAGCAGCTATTGACCATCGCGCGGGCGATGATCCAGTCAGCACCCCTCCTCATCCTCGACGAGGCGACGAGCTCGGTCGATACCCGCACGGAGCGGATCGTCCAGAAGGCGATGGACGCGCTCACCGAGAACCGCACCTCGTTTGTGATCGCGCACCGGCTCTCGACCATCAAAAACGCCGATCTGATCCTTGTCATGAAGGATGGCGACATCGTGGAGAGCGGGCAGCACGAGGAGCTCATCGAGAAGGGCGGGTTCTATCAAGAGCTGTACATGAGCCAGTTTGAGCCGGCGGCATAAGCCGAAGGAGGAAGAGATATGCGGTACCGTTTGATCGCCATCGAGCGCGAGTACGCGAGCGGCGGGCGGGAGATCGGCGAATCGCTCACAGGGCGCTGGGCGTTCCCTGCCACGGACGCGACATCGCCGAACGCGCGGCAGAGGAGTTGAGGATCACGGAAGCAGAGCTCGCCGAGATGGAGGATCGCGTGACGGGAAGTATTCTCTACTCGCTTGTCGTGTTCGCGGACGCGACAGCCGGGTGCATGGCGCGACTCCCGAAGCCGGAGCAGCTTGCCGTCACGGAATCCACGATCGTGCGGGAGCTCGCCGGGACGCCCTGCGTGATTGTCGGGCGCGGCGCGGCGGGGCTGTTTAAAGGCAACGAAACCGTGCTGCGCACGTTCCTCTTCGCGGACGAGGAATCGAAGATTCGGCGTGCGACGGAGATTTACGGAATCGAGGCCTCGCGCGCGCGGGAGGTGTGCAAAAAGTTCGACCGGCACAGGGGCAACTACTTCCGGTTCGCGGCCGGCTTGAGCTGGCGCGACCCCACGATCTATGATCTCATCCTCAACAGCGGGCGGCTCGGCATCGCCCACGCAACAGAAGTCCTTTTGAGCGCCGTCTAGTAGGCGCATCCAGGCCACCGGCTCGTCCGGTGGTCTTTTTTGATCGGTGGTCGGCAGAAAGCACTTCAGGTCTGACGGCTCCGGCAGGAACGGCGGAACCTGCCGCATACCGCGCTTGCGCGACAGTTTTTTCTTCCCTGTTTGCGTGCGCTGCATAGTATGGAGGGAGGTGGAACGCTGCCTGTCGACATCTGACCGCAAAGAGGTTATATTATGATCTGCTGCAACTGCAAAAACTATAAAAACCAGCTCGAATGTTCGCTTCTCGACGAACTCTGCGACGCGGGGTTCTACGCGCAAATCGCCAACGAAGCCCCGAGCGAGGAACTCCGGAATCTGATCGTTACGATAGTGGGAGACGAGTACGGCCACGCGCGCATCCAGTCGGCCCTCCTGGGCATCTGCCCGCCCCCGATCTCCTGCCCGCCCGACTGCGCATGCGCGACCGGAAGGTTTGAGTGCGACGTGGAAGCGGCGATAAAGGGCGAACTCTCGGCCATCACGCGCTATGCGCAGCTCGCAAGCTGCGCGCCGAATACCGAGATGCGCCTCCTCCTGATGTCCATCCTTGGCGACGAGTACGCGCACGCGCGCATCTGGTCGGCCATGCTTCTCTCGCCTGATCTCTGCAAGAGGCCGCACTACGAATCGTACTGCGAAGGCGGCGCTCCCTGCGACGACTGGGATCGCGAGGACCGCAGGCCCTGTCGTGATCCGAAGCAAGAGTAAGGGTAAACAATACGGACGGCGGGAGAATCCCCGCCGTCTCTTTTTGCGCCTGTGCACATAAAAAAAACATCGCGAAGCGATGCGGGGCTTTCGCCCATATGTACCCGGTGTGTCTCCACACCGAGCGGCCATCAGCAGCAGCGGCAGCTTCTACGGCACAGACAGTAACGCAGAATCAACACCGCGGCGATGAGAACGGCCATGACGACCGCAAACGTGACGACGGCGGGCAGCGCGGCGAGAATGATTGCCGCAAATGAGGCTCCGATCGCCAGCCCGATGGCGAGAGCAAGAAGGAACGCAAACAGGCACACCACCTTGATCAGGCACGCGCAAAACACACCCCTGCGCTCAGAAAGCGAGCCCTCCGTCTGTACACAGTTCCGATAAGTCGCTTGAGAATCCATGGTTTCACCTCTCTTCTGCTTGCCACTTCATCCTATGCGGCAAGACGCGGGAGGTGCGTGCGAGCTTATGTTGTGAAATCCGGGTTAAAGGCCGTACGCCAGCGCCGAACAATCACCTTGCGCCAGTCGAGTGCGGCGTTCAACATGTCGCTTGCCAGATCGGGTAGCTCGTCCGCGAGGTTGTTTCGCTCGCCGGGGTCGCGCGAGAGGTCGCTCAGAAAAAAGCGCGCGGGAAGGGGCTCATCCCCGTCCGGTCGGACGTTGATGATGAGCTTGTGGTTTCCGCGTCGGATGGCGGTCTGCTCCCCGGATTCCCAGAAAAGGTCTCCGCGCGGCAATCCCGCGCCCATCTCGACGATGGGCAAAAGGTCGATTCCATCCGTCTCCCACGCGCCGACGTCACAATCCGTCGCACGCAAAACCGTGGGGAATAGATCCATCGCCATGCAGGGAACAGAGGCGCGCTGTCCTGTGCGGATGCGCCCGGGCCAGCTGATCAGCGCGGGCACGCGGATGCCGCCTTCGAAGAGGCTGTCCTTGTGGCCGGAGAGAGTCGCGCAGGAACCGCCTTCCCGGGGCGCTTCGCGACCGTCGCGTCGGTTGCGTGCCTCGCGGGAGGGGCCGCAGACGGACTGGAAGTAGACGAGCGTGTCGCTCAAGAGTCCAAGCGAGGCAAGCGTCGAGATCAGCGCGCCCACGCCCTCGTCGACCGCCTGAAGCATGGCCGCCAAGAGCCTCCTGTCGGGCGCGAGGCGCGAAAAGCGGTCAATGTATTCCCGCGGCGCGTGCGCGGGGCTGTGGGGCGCGCCGTAGGACACGACGGCAAAAAACGGGCCGGGCGCGCTTTCCCGGATGAACCGGGTCGCTCGCTCGGTGATGGAATGGGTCAGATATGTGCCGCTTTCCCAGACCTCACGCTCATTCTCCCACAGGTCGTGAAAGGGCGCGGTCTCCCCGTCGGCGAGGCCCCAGTAGTTGATGTGCGAAAAAGGATCCACGCCGTCTGACAAAAAGCCGTGAAACATGTCGAAGCCGTTGTGGTTCGGGCGGCACTCGTCCCGCATGCCCAGGTGCCACTTGCCGATCAGGCCCGTCCGATAGCCCGCCGCGCGCAGAACCGTCGCAAGTGTCGGCACGCGGGACGTGAGGCCGCGCGCGCTCCGGTTGCCCGCGAGGTCCGCGCGCACGCCTGCTTTGGCGGGATAGCGCCCGGTGAAAAGGGACGCGCGCGAGGGGGAGCTTGAAGGCGCGCCCGCGTACATCGATTCGAACAGGCAGCCCGAGGCGGCGAGCGCGTCCAGATGCGGTGTCGAGAGATCGTGCGCACTCATGCAACCGAGATCTCCGTAACCGTGATTGTCGGTCAAAATGAAAAGGACGTTGGGCTTGCGCATCGACGCGGCCTCCTTTGTATTAAGCGGCAAAGCATCGCTCAATCAAAGTATAGCATACCACGGCGAAATTTCCAGAATCGAAACTGTCATCGGAGCGATAGAGTATGCAAGATGCATGTTAAATTTTTCGAAAGGTGCGCGTTTCAGATGGAACCGGTCAAGAGGGCGAAAAGAAGGTTCACAGCGCCCGTGAGGGACATGGCGAGAGTGGGGTGTATCTTCCACTTCCGAAGCGCCAAGAGCGCCGCCGCAAAGAGGATGAGTCCCATCCAGTTGACGCCACCCGCGTCCGTGCGCGCGGCCGAGAGGAGCATCGCGATGCCCGCGGCTGAGATGAGCGCGACGACCGTCGGGCGAAGGCAGCTCATGACCGACTGCATGGCGCCGGCGCTCTTATACTTGACGTAGGCCCACGCGATGAGCGAGACGATCACGACCGAGGGAAGGATGCAGCCGAGCGTCGCCATGAGCGCGCCGGGCACGCCCGCAAGCCGCGCGCCCACGAACGTCGCGGAATTGATCGCGATGGGCCCGGGGGTCATCTCGGCGATGGAGACGAGGTCGGAAAATTCACGCATGGTCAGCCAACCGAAGCGCTCGACCGTCTGACTCTGGATGAGCGGCATGGCCACGTACCCTCCGCCGACGCTGAAAAGGCCTACCTGCAAAAAACACAGGAACAGATTGAGGTAAATCACCTTGCGCACCTCCCGTATCGCGCCCAAAGCGCCTTCGAGACGCCCAGTGCGAGCGCACAGAGGATGATGTAGACGGCGTTTACATGGAACACGAACGAAGCGACGAATGCCGCCACCATGATTCCGACAGACAGCGCGCTGCGCTCCTTCGCGATGCCGCCGCCCAACCCGATGGCGACGTCTGTGATCACCGCCGCGACGCCCGCGCGCATGCCGGACAGCGCGGTCGAGACGTAGACGTTCGACGAGAATGCCGTATAGAGCCGCGCGATGACCAGCAAGATCGAGACCGGGGGAATGACGGTTCCCAAAAGCGCCGCGAGCATGCCCGGCGTGCCCCGAAGCCGTCTGCCCACGAGAATCGCCGCGTTGACCGCGATCGCGCCCGGCGCGGACTGCGCGAGCGCCGTCAGGTCGAGCATCTCCTCCGTTTCGAGCCATTTGAGCTCATCCACGAACCTGCGCTTCATGAAGGTCACGATCACAAACCCGCCACCGAACGTGAACGCGCTGATGTAGAGCATCGAAAAAAACAGTTTGAAAAGCGACGGGCGCGCCGCCGCGGCATTTTGCATTAGTCTCCCTCCCGCATCTATTTTACCCCTTGCGAACCGATATGAAAAATGCTATTATTTTATGGAATCGATAAATAAAATGATATGGAGGGACGCGCGTGACGGTACGGCACATGCGGATTTTTATCGAGGCATATCGGGAGATGAACGTGACGCGTGCCGCGGAGCGGCTCCATATGACGCAGCCCGCCGTGACGCGGGCGATTCAGGAGATCGAGAAACACTACGGGGTTTTGCTGTTCGAGCGGCTGAAGGGGCGGATCTCCGCCACGGAGAGCGGACGGGCGCTCTACTCCTACGCGGTGCATATTGCAGAAACATTCGACCGGATGGAGAAGGCAATCTCCAACTGGGACAGCGCGGGAATCCTGCGCGTTGGGGCGTCCATCACCATCGGCAATCATATGCTCATTGATTTTGTGAGGTCGTTTCAACAGGAGTTTCCCGGCATGCGCGTTCGGGCGCTCGTCGCGCCGGGCTTTGCCCTCCAGAACGCGCTTATCGACAATGAGCTCGACATCGCCCTCGTAGAAGGGGAGAGCGGGTTTGAGGAACTGGTCGCCGAACCATTCGCCTCCGATCGGCTTGTGCCGATTTTCCCCCCGAAATATCCGCTCCTGTCAAAGCCCGAGCTGCTCCTATCGGACGTCGCAAGGTGTCCGCTGCTCCTGCGCGAGGAGGGCAGCGCGGGACGGGCGTTTCTGAACAGCGTGTTCGAGGCGCGCGGACACGCGGTTCGCCCCCTATGGGAGAGCGTATCCACGCAGGCGCTCGTGCGCGCAGTCGCAGCCGGGCTCGGCGTGTCCATTCTCCCCGAGCAGCTCGTCCGCGCGGACATCGATTCCGGCGCGGTCCGCGCGCGCGAAATCGCCGACGCCGATCTCTCGCGCAGCTTCAATATCATCCGCCACAAGAACAAGTTCATTACCGATTCCGCGCGGCGGTTTATTGAGATCTGCAAGGCGTTCGCGTCATAACGCCGATTGAGATTCGGTTCATACAAAGAACGTCTGGATTCCTTTTGACGAATCCGCAATGCTTTCCCCGGGAGCGCCAAAGGATTGTCGCTCGGCGAAATCCGTGCCAGATTGACGGCTCGTTTCGCTTCGTATGAGAAGGGAGAAAGACGGGCATGGCCGATGGTCCTTCTCCTCAACGATGCTTCCCGACGGGTCTCGGTAACGATGTCACAGACGCCCGCCGCGCGCGGTGGTATCATCCCTTCATCCCATCGTGGAAAGGCGGTCGTTCCCTTGTTTTTTTCGAGAAAGTCTGTCGAGGGCAGTGAAAAAAAGACGCTCGCGGTGAACGCCGCCCGCTGCCCTGAGAACCACCCCTGCCCGTCGATCCGCGTCTGTCCCACAAACGCGCTTACCCAGAAGGGCTTCAAGGCGCCCGACGTCGATCCGGAGAAATGCGTCGCCTGCGGGAAATGCGTGCGCTATTGCCCCATGCGCGCCCTGACCCTGCAATGAACAAGATTTAACACGCGCCGCGCATCAGAAAAGCCGCCCCTTTTCGGGAGCGGCTTCTTTGATTACCCGGCTGTGCGTCAGTCCTCGAGTCTCTTTCCGAGGGCATCGAGCTGGTTGTACATTTCCTTGGGCATTTTGCCGCCGAAGGACTTGTAGTACTCCTTGATGGACTCGTATTCCTTCTTCCAAGCTTCCTTGTCCACCGCGAGCAGCGTATCGACAGTCGCATCGGTGATGTCGAGGCCCTCGACGTCGAGGTCTTCCTTCTTGGGCAGATAGCCGATGACGGTCTTCTCCGGCTCAACTTCGCCCGAAACGCGCTGGCAGATCCACTTCAGCACGCGGCTGTTCTCGCCGTAGCCCGGCCAGAGAAACTTGCCGTCCTGCTTGCGGAACCAGTTGACGTAGAAGATCTTCGGGAGCTTGGACTCCTCGGTCGCCTCTCCGATGTCGAGCCAGTGCTGGAAGTAATCGGTCACGTTGTAGCCGATAAAGGGCAGCATGGCGAACGGATCGCGGCGTACCTGGCCGATGTTGGCGGAGATGGCGGCGGCGGTGATCTCGGAACCCATGATGGAGCCGAGGAACACGCCGTGCTTCCAATCGAAGGACTCGTGCACCAGCGGAATGGTTCCGGGGCGGCGGCCGCCGATCAGAATCGCGGAGATCGGGACGCCGGCCGGATCTTCCCACTCGGGCGCGATGGCCGGGCACTGAACCGCGGGAGCGGTGAAGCGGGCATTGGGATGCGCGGCGGGCGTGCCGCTCGCGGGCGTCCAGTCTTTGCCCTTCCAGTCGATGAGATGGTCGGGCGCGGGCGTGCCGATGCCCTCCCACCACACGTCTCCGTCGTCGGTCAGCGCGACGTTGGTGAAGATGGTGTTCTTCTCGATGCTGTGCATCGCGTTGGGATTGGATTCCATGTTCGTGCCCGGCGCCACGCCGAAGAAGCCGGCTTCGGGGTTGATGGCATAGAGGCGGCCGTCCTTGCCAAACTTCATCCAGGCGATATCGTCGCCCACCGTCTCGACCTTCCAGCCGGGGATCGTCGGAATGAGCATCGCAAGGTTGGTCTTGCCGCAAGCGGACGGGAACGCGCCGGTGATATACTTCACGTTGCCCTTGGGATCAGTGAGTCTGAGAATCAGCATGTGCTCGGCCATCCAGCCTTCGTCGCGGGCCTGGGCGGAAGCGATGCGCAACGCAAAGCACTTCTTGCCAAGCAGCGCGTTTCCGCCGTAACCGGAGCCGTAGGACCAAATGGTGCGCTCCTCGGGGAAGTGGCTGATGTACTTCTGCTCGATGGGCGCGCAGGGCCACGAAACGTCTTTCTGGCCGGGTTCGAGGGGCGCGCCAACGGAGTGGAGGCACGGCACGAACTCGCCGTCGCCCAGAACCTTCAGAACCTCGTCGCCGATGCGGGTCATGATCCGCATGTTGACGACGACGTATGCGCTGTCGGTGATTTCAATGCCGATTTTGGAGATGGGGGAGCCGACAGGGCCCATGGAGAAGGGGATGACGTACATCGTGCGGCCCTTCATGCAGCCGGTGTACAGCCCGGTCATGGTCTTTTTCAGTTCCTCGGGATCAACCCAGTTGTTGGTGATCCCCGCGCCCTCCTTGGTCTTGGAGGCGATATAGGTTCTGTCCTCGACGCGCGCGACGTCGGAGGGGTCGCTTCTGAAGAGGTAGCAGCCGGGGCGCTTTTCCGGATTCAGCTTGATTGCCGCGCCGGAATCCACCATTTCCTGAAGAAGGCGGTCGTATTCTTCCTGTGAGCCGTTGCACCAATAAACCTCATCAGGCGTACACAAGGCCTTGATTTCTTCGATCCAATTGAGCAGCTTCTTGTTCTGAGTCATTTCTGATCGCTCCTTTTCGTGCTATATCCGATCTTGTCCATTATAGCATACTTCGATGCCGATTACAAAGAAGAATTGGAAAATTCACTTAAAGTGTGCGCAAACGTTGGCATGGAGGTATTCCGGCAGATTCATAACCTGCCTTAAAATGCCATCGTTTGCCATGCTTCGGCTTTGATTTTGCAATTTCAGCAAGCCCCGCATCCATTCGTGCGGGCGAAGATCCAGGTCTTTGACGGAGAAGGGGGACGGCACCGCGATCGGACAAAATTGTGACGGCGCACCGAAATGATTCGACGGGTGCCTGGATCGGCCCTGCGTGTCTTGCGCCCGCGTTCGTTTCATACTATAATGAATATCGTAATGATTATAGAACGAAAATGGAGGAAAGCTGTGATCGCAGGAATCTTGAGGCGCATGGCGGCGGTGCTGGCCGTCCTCCTGCTCCTCGGTCCGCTTGCCGCGGCGGAGGAGCCGCAGCCCGTGGAAACGCGGGAAGAAACAACAACGCCCGAGCCGACGAGGGAACCGACGGCTGAGCCCACCGCCGCGCCGCCTCCCGAAGCGTCTCCCACGTTTGCAGAGGAAACGACAGTTGCGCCCACTGAGGGGCCGACGACCGAGCCCACGGTCGAAGAGACTGTAGCGCCTACGGCGGAGCTTACGGCGGAACCGACCACCGGGCCGACGGAGAAGCCCGCCGACGAGAGGCTCGTCATGCGGCAAAAAAGTCGCAGGGGAAGCGATCTCAAGTTGGGGGAGCTTATGTATCTGGACGGCGGCATGCGCATTCCGGTCCTCTTTCAATATGACTATACGACCGTGATTGCGACAAAGGGAGAGACAAGGATCACCGTCTCCGCGGGAGGCTGCGGCGCGGCGGCGCTCTCCATGGCCATCGCCTATCTGACGGACGACACGGATCAGACGCCCTATACGATCATGTATGAGGCGGTGAAGGACCGCATCTACCGGACAGGGTACGGGATCGGCCACGGCGGGATGTCGAAGCTTGCGCGCCGGCATGGGCTCCGGGCCCGGTGGGTGTCGGCGAACGAAAGGACGATCCGGGAGGCGCTCGAGGCCGGACACCCCGTCATCGCACACATGGGCGAGGGCGATTTCACCGACGAAGGGCACTATATCCTGCTGCGCGGGTTGGACGAGGACGGCCGCGTTTGCGTGAACGATCCGAACAGCCAGGAGAACAGCGAAAAGACTCACTCGCTTTGGGAGATCATCGAAGAGACCAAGACGGGTGCGCCGTTCATGATCCTCTCCGTTCCCGAGGAGGAACCTGAACGGTCGGGCGGACCCACTGACATCAAGAAAGACGATCCTTCCGCGCAGTGACGCTTGGTTGCAGGGAAAAAATGGAATAGGAATCCGGTTCTCACCGTGTGCGAGAGCCGGATTCTTTGCGGAAACTGTTAATATGAAATTCGTTTCTGCAACAGTCCCCTGCTGCCTCCACCCTTCCTCCAAAAAGCAGACTCGGATCATCCGGGGTTCCAGCCCCGGACGATCCGATGGACGGAGTATTTTTGCCCAGTTCGAGATGCCGAAAGGACAGTGTCCCTGCCCGCCTCCCCCTACGTGACCGCTCCGTCCGCGACCATGGCCTCGACGACCTTGTGACCATCGAGGGCGCGGGGGGTGAGATCCGCGTCGATGGAGAGCGCGCTGGCGGTTCCCGCGGCCTGGCCCATGGCGACACAGTCGCCGGTGACGCGGTAGGAGGCGTGCGCCTCGTAGCTGCCGGAGATGCAGCGGCCCGCGACGAGCAAGTTCTCGACCGCGAGGGGCACGAGGCAGCGGTAGGGGATCTGATAGGGCTGGATGCGGTATTTCGCGTTTGCCTCCTGCGATTTTCCGTCTGGCTGGTGGATGTCCACGCCGAAGCGGCAGGTGGCGATGCCGTCGTCGAATCTGCGCCCGGCCTCCATGTCGGCGAGGGTCAGCTCGTACTCGCCCCGCACGCGGCGCGACTCGCGCACGCCGATCATCGCGGCGGTCTGGTCGAGCTGCACGTTGGCGAACTGCTGGAGATGCGCTTTGAAGAACCGCATCGCGTCGTCCACGCGTTCGCGGCCCTCCATCTCGGCTTGGGAGAGTTCCCACGGGTCGATGGGGTTCAGCCCACGCATGTGCGTCATCTGGAGGACGCCCGTCTGCCGCCCAGGCAGGCGTAAAAGGCAGGGGTTCACAAAGTTGAATTCGTAGTCCAGGCCGTCGTGTTCGACCGCGCGCTTCATGAGCTGATAAAGGTCGTTGCCGCCCGGATAGGGGTACTGCTGCACGAACTCCATGTTGCTGATCTTGAACATCAGCGTCATCGGCTGAACGGCGTGGTCGCCCTCGCGCCCGTAGTGCCAAGGTGCGCCCGCGCGCGCGGCCACGTCCCCGTCGCCGGTCGCGTCAATGATCCGCTTTCCCAGAAACGCCGTGCGCCCGCCCTTATTTTCGACGACGACGCCGATCACCGCGCCGTCCTTCAAAAGCGGCAGCGCGAAATATGTGTGGAACAGGACGTCCACACCCGCCTCTCTCATCTTTCGGTCGATGAGCAGCTTCATAAATTCCATGTCAAAGGTGTAGTAGCGGTAACCGCTTCTGGAGCTCATCCCGGCCTTGTCGATGTCCTGGACCAGTTCCTCCACGATGCCGCCTTTCCCCTCGTAATCGAAGAGGGGATTGACGAGCCCGCTCGTCCACATGCCGCCCATGCACGAGAACCGCTCGATCACGAGCGTCTTTTTTCCGTGCCGCGCGGCCGCGAGCGCCGCACCCGTGCCCGCCGGGCCACCGCCGACGACGATCACGTCGTATGCGCCCGCGATCCTCGTCTCAAGGGTTTCGGTTACGTAAGTCATATTCCCTCCGCGGGGACGAGAATCGCTTCTCGCCCCCGTTTCCTTTTCTTTATTGCTCGCCACCGCGGTAGAACATCTGCTCCATCGCGAGGTCCCAGCCGGGGATGTGCCCGCCGGTGGGGACGTTGCCGATGTTTGAGTTGAGAACGATGCACATCTTGACGTTCGTCAGGGGCTCGATGATGTAGAGGTGCGCGCCGAACCATTGGTCGATCTCCGGGAGGATGACATTCACGGCCTCGTCGGAGGACACGGTCATGAGCGAGTCGATCTTGAGGTAGATGTCCTTCACTTCCTCGGGCGGCTCGAGATACCCTTCCACGCCGTCCAGCGCGCCGGAGAAGCCGCCGTTGTTGTTCCAGGTGCTCCAGAGCGAGCCCCACATACCTTCGTTCCAGCCGAGGTAATACCAGAGCATGGTCGACTGCGCCCAGAACACGCGCATTGGGATCTCGTTCGCGGCCTCGGAGGTGGAGAGGAGGGACGATTCGGTGGAGTACACGTCCACATTCAGCCCGATCTCCGACCAGAACTCGACGAGCAGCTCGCAAACCGGCACGATGTCGGTCGCCTCGCCCGCGTTCCAGATCTGCCAGCTGAGCGGGAGGCCCGCGGGCGTCTCGCGGTAACCGTCGCCGTCCAGATCCCTCATGCCCATCTCGTCAAGAAGCGCTTTCGCGGCGTCGATGTCGTGGTCGCAGGCGTAGGTGGGGTTTACCTCACCGAAACCGCCGTACACCGCGTCGAGGATTTCGGGGGCGTCAATGGCGCGCGCGAGCGCCTGCCGGAAGCGCAGGTCGGTCACGACCTCCTGCCATGCCCTCGAGGCGTCGTCGTCCTTCACGGTCCCGTCGGTGTCGAGGCCGTAGGTCTGGTTGATGAAGATGCTGGTCGGGTTCGAGGTGCGGTCCCCGATGTAGGCGGTGATGCCCGCCGCCTGCTCCGCCTCGCGATAGAGCGAGATGTTCGCGATGGAGGCGGATTCGCGCAGGAAGTCCACGTCGCCTGACATCACCTTCAGCTGCACCATGTTCTGGTCCTCGACTTCGGTGCTCACGAGGCCGTCAAAGTATGGGAGCTGCTGGCCCGCCGCGTCCACCTTGAAGTAATAGGGGTTGCGGGTGTAGGTGGAAACGCCGTTTGCGTAGTCGGACAGGATCCACGCGTAGAGCGCGGGGAAGTTCCCCGTCAGCCCGCAGTCCGGGAAGGTCTGGGTGGTGAGCATGTCCACGTGGTCGGTCGCCTCCCAGTTGGTGGCGTCGATCGCGGAGAAGACATAGGTCCATACGCTCTCGGCGGAGGCGTCGTCGTAGCCGAGGATCGTCGCGAAGGGCTGGAGGAAGGCATAGTACGCGTCCAGCGAGCCATGGCACTCGACGGCGTAGTCCTTGTGGAACTTTTTCAAGTAGTGCGCGGGCTTGAGAAGCTCTGTGTAGCCCTTCCACCCGGCGACCGAAATGTGCACGGCGAAGCCGCCGTAGGACTGGCCGAATGTGATCGTGAACGTGTCGTCCGAGAGTGCCTCGAACCGGAAGGGCTCGCCCGAAGCGCTGCCGCCGTCGCGCATCCAAGCGGCCACAGTGGGCGTGAGCTCGGCATTGAAGACCACGTTTTCGATGGCGAAGCGGAAGTCCTCCATGGTGACCTCCGTGCCGTCCGACCACTTGAGCCCCTTTCGGAGCTTGAGGGTGAAGACGGTGTTATCCCCGTTCGCGGAGAATTCCTCCACGATGTTCGGGGTGATGACGCCGCTGTTCGCGGACGCCATGGTCAGAAGGTTCTCGGTAATGCCCATGAAGATGTCGGCGTTCCAATTGACGCCGGAGGTGACAAAGCGGAGCGATCCGCCGTAGTCGCCGCTTTCGTAGTCGAGGTACTCGGGCAGAATCTCCGTCGGAGGCGCGGGGTTCTCCGGCAAGCGCTCCTGGAGCGGGGGTAGCTCGCCCGCCTCCGCGCGGGCGGCAAGCGTCGGGGCCTCCCGGTAGGCCGACTGCTCGGCATGCGCGGGCGCGAGCGCGAGGAGCATCGCAAGCGCGATGAGGAACGAGAGTTTTTTCATGGTCTTCCCTCCGTCAATGCGGGCGCGCCAGATCGTGTGGACGCGCCTCTTTCTCCATATCATAACAGATCG
The DNA here is from genome assembly GCA_023444095.1 of Bacillota bacterium. Lineage (GTDB taxonomy): Bacteria > Bacillota > Clostridia > Christensenellales > Aristaeellaceae > RUG11247. The sequence continues at coordinate 23,446 of JAEZRP010000010.1, read as the reverse complement.
CGTCGAAAATACCTTTAAAAATATGCATGGATATCACCAAAAACCGGTCAGAATTTACATAAAGCGAATGGAGGTGTTGACATTTTTACTGGTCCGAATTATCATGCAAAATAGGGGGGTGGGCCGATTGACCATGGAGGAGCGCGCTGTGGCGCTGGAGAATGACATCCTGTCCTATATCCGGCACCTGCGCGCGGCGGAAAAGCTGTCGCTGACTGTTCACCTGATGCAGTTCAATCCCTATCGCCACATGGACTTTGGGAACCTCTACACGGTTCACCCGAACCCCTTGTGCGTGTACCTCAAGGAAAACGTACGGCTCATGGACCACTGCATCGAGCGGCAGACGAAGGTGGTGGAGCGCGCCGCGCGCGGACGATACTGCGGCATGTGCTGGGCGGGGGTCACCGAGTACGTATACCCGGTACGCGACCCGGACGGGCGCGTCGCGGCCTTCATTTCCGTGAGCGGCTACGGCGTAGAGCGCGAGCGGGCGCTTCCCCGGCTGATCCGGGCGTGCCGGATCCATGGGCTCGACGAAGAAAGGGCGGCCGATATCTTCGACCGCCAGCTTCCGCACGAACTGCCCGACGAGAGTCGGCTCGATTCCCTCGTCATGCCGCTCTCGCACATGTGTTCCCTGCTTTTCTATTACGCCGCCGGGACGCGCGGCGCGGAATCCCGCGCGGGTGTTCCGAACTCCGCCGTGTTTTACACCGAAATGATCCGCTACATCGAATCCGTCTATACCTCAGACCTCTCCCTCGAGGACATCTGCGCGCGCTTTGGCTGCTCCGCCTCCTATGCCTCGCGGCTCTTCCGCAAGTACGGCGGCGGGAATTTCCGCGAGATTGTCAACCGCCTGCGGGTTGAGCTTGCCAAATCCTTCCTCGAAAGTTCGGACCTCTCCGTTCAGGAGGTTTCCCGCATCGTGGGTTTTTCCGATCCAAATTACTTCTCCACCGTCTTTCGCAATGCCGAGGGGCTTTCCCCCCGCGCGTGGCGCATCCGGGGCGCAAGTCCGAAGCCCGCGCACGAGAGGCTGATCGAGGAGCTGCGGAGATAGCAACGCTATGCGGGCGCGGGTTCCAGACTGCGCCGAACGCGGCGGATCGCCCACAGGTAGCAGCCCACGTGCGCGAGGAAGGTAATGCCCCACGAGATCGGATAGGAGACGTAGATGCCCGAAATGTCGCCGAACGAAGGCGCGACGAAGACAACCCACAGAATGCGCAGCACGCAGCTTCCGAACAGGGAGACGATCATGGGCAGGATCGAGTAGCCGATGCCGCGCAGCATGCCGACCATGACCTCCATCACGCCGCACAAGATGTACAGCCGCCCCACGTAAGCCAGCCGCTCGAGACCGGCGGCGATGACTTCCGGTTCGCCCTTCACGTAGATATTGAGAAGCGGTTCGCCGAAGAGCACGGCGAGGTATCCGAGCGCGATGCCCACGGCGAATACGCACGCGAGGCTGCAGAGCAATATCTTTCGGATGCGCCCGAAGAGCCGCGCTCCGTAGTTCTGGCTGGTAAATGAGATCGCCGCCTGATAAAACGCGTTCATGGACACGTATACGAAGCTCTCGATCTGCGACGCGGCGGAGTTGCCGGCCATGACGGTCGAGTCGTAGGCGTTGATCGACGACTGGATGAGCACGTTCGAGACGGAGAAGAGCGTGCCCTGAAAGCCCGCGGGAAGTCCGACCTTGAGGATTTCGACGAAGATCGCGCGGTCGATCCGCATGCGGCGAAGATCGAGGTGCAGGGCGCCGCTCGTCCGCACCAGGCAGGTTACGACCAGTGCCGCCGCCACCGTCTGGGAGATCGCCGTTGCGAGCGCCACGCCCGCCACGTCCATTTTGAACGCGAGAACGAACAGAAGGTTTAAAAGAACGTTCAGGACGCCCGCGATCAGAAGATAGTAGAGTGGCCGCCGCGTGTCGCCGATCGCGCGCAGGACCGCGCTTCCGAAGTTATAGACCATGGACGCGGTAATCCCAAGGAAGTACACGCGCAGGTATACGGAGGCGAGGCCGATCACATCGTCCGGCGTGTTCATCCAGGAAAGGAAGAGCCGGGCGCCCAAAACGCCCACGAGCGTCAGGATCGCGCCGCTCACGAAGCTCAAAAGCATCGCGGTATGAACGGTCCGGTTCAACTCGGCCTCCTGCCGCGCGCCGTAGCACTTCGCAGCCACGACGTTCGCGCCGACCGAGAGCCCGATGAACACGTTCGTGATGAGCGCGACCAGAGAGCCCGTCGAACCGACCGCCGCGACTGAGACCTTGCCGGAAAAATTGCCGATGACCGCGAGGTTCACCGCACCGAACAAGAGCTGCAGGATGCTCGAGAGCATGAGCGGCAGCGAGAACGCGAGCATCTTGCCCAGGATGGGTCCTTCCGTCATTTCGATTTCGTAGTTTTTCGGCGTCCTTGCCATGCGTCACGACCGTTCAAAAAAGTGGAAATAGTTCGACGCCGCGTCGCGGATTTTTCCGGCACGGCGTCGCGCATGTTTTCGGGTGTCTATTGTGCGGCGGATATGTTCTCGGCGATCATCTGGAAGCACGACGAGTTGATGCCCGCGATCTTCCACGTTCCATCCTTCGCGTCGTAGTAGAGCGCGATGATGGGCGTATTGTCCTCGACGCTAATGAAGTACTGCGCGTCGATGATGATGTCCCAGATCTCCTGCGTCTTGATCTCGTCGTTGTCTATGGTGATCTGGAAGATGTCGACCAGAGACCATGCGCCCGTTTCCCTGTCGTAGGCGACATAGGCGTACGGTGCGCCTTGAATCACATCTTCCCCTTCCTCCGCACCCTCCATCCAGATGTAGAGGATGGTCGCGAACTCCTTCATGGACGCCTCGTCGTCGAGGAAAGTCGCGAGGAATCCCTTATAGAACTCGGTGCCGAAGAACTCGTAGCGTTCGGGGTTCGCGGTGTCGTCGAGGAATGCGGTCAGGGTTTCTCCGATGTGCAGGTAATTGACCGCGATGTAGAGCGCCTTGGTGAGATCCTCCACGGAGGCCTCGTACTCGCCCTCAAAGCCCGCGCCGACCATGTAGGCGGTGAACTTTTCAAAGATGGCCTCGATCTGGGCCTGGTACTTCGCGTAGAACACGTCGATCGCATCCTGTGAAATCGCGCCGGGCTGCATCAGCTTTGCAAACTCTTCGAAGCCCACAACCACTTCCTCGAGCGTTTTTCCAGAGAATTTGCCGGGCGCTTCAGCGGGATTGATGTCATCCGACTCGTTTGACACCAGCATGTTGAACGTGCGAACGATGCCCTCGGCATCGACGATGTAAGAGCGCAGCGGCTGACCGCCTTGGACGGTCGGGCTCACGACGGCGGGACGGCTTCCGCCCAGATTCTCGATGCTGTAGCCCAGATCTCCAACATCCATCTCTAGGCCTTCGGCCCCTTCGTTGATCGACTTTAGCCAGTTTTCGAGCAGCTGCTGTATCTGAATCTCCTTGGTTGTGTCGATAGAAACGAACAGGTAGCGGTAAGCCATTGCGGGCGCGGCCAAAGTGACCATCAGCGCCAGAACCAGCGCGGTCGCGATGAGTTTTTTCACGATATCCCTCCTTCTCCGGTCGTCGGTCGACAAAAATCTACATTATTTTCCTGATTATACCATATCGTTGCACGCGGTTCAATCTTTCGTGTAAAAGATATCGATCAATATTTTGGAAAGCGCGGCCTGGTCGGGATAGAACTCGTAGATGCCATTGAGCTTCAGCTCGCCCGGAACGGACGCGATCTCGACCGTCCAGCCGCCGGAGAGCACAGTCGCGCCCAGATACACGATCTCGTTCTGGGTCAGGCTGGTGACCACGTAGTCGTCCGCCGCGCCGTACAGGCTCATAACCAGCCGCGCGGGGTTCCGCCCGGAGGAGAGGCAGCGCCCGAGGAAGCCCTTGATGTATCCTTCCTGCCTGCCCATGCGCTCGGTATTGGTGCCCTCTCCCACGGAGCGGTTTCTGATGTAGTCGGCGACCATGTCGCCCGCGAGCGTGACGGAATCGTCCGCATTGTATTCCTTTCCGGAGATGGTCATGTCCTCGTCGAGCGTCACCGTCACGCCGCCCACCTCGTCGTTGAGGATGCCGAGGGCGCCGTAGTTGAGCGAGGCGTAGCCGTTCACCGGGAGTCCGCCGAGGAGCTCCGCCACCGCGTCCGCCGCGAGCAGGCAAGAGAGGTCCGCGCCGTCGCCGTAGGCGTGCGAAAGCGCGATCTGCATCACGCGGCTCCCGACGACTGCCTTGTGGTCATAGCTTAGAATACTGACGTTCGTCATCGTGTCGCGCGAAACGTTCAGTAGCGTAACTTTTTTCTTGTGCGCGTCGATGGCCGCCAGAAGAATCACGTCCGTCTGATTGCCCTTTCCAAAGCCCTCTGCCCGGACCGTCACCGCGCCCGGCTCGTCGATGCCCAGAAGCAGCAGCGATACGACTTCGTCGTTGTAGCGGTACGTCTCGCCGCCGTACGTCACCGTCTCCGCGAACGCGAACGCCTCGTCTACCCGGGGGATAGCCGTCGGGCTCGGTTCCGCGTCGGGCGTCGGCATCGGCTCGACGGTCGACTCGGGCGGGATCGTCTCCATCTCCGCCTCCGTCGGACGCGGCGTGTTCTCCCGCATGGCGGTTGGCGCGGGCGTCGGCTCGGGGGAGGGCGAAGGAGTCGGCGCGTCCGTCTCGAGCGGGTTTTTACCGTAGAGCGCGTAGTAGGGGTCGTCCTCTGTGGGCACGTAGCTCGCAGCTGCCGTGGGGAGGTCGAGCTTCACGGGCAACCGGAGCCCCTTTTCACCGGAGCGGTATTTGAAATAGAGCCAACCCGCCGCCGCCAGCGAAATGGCGACCGCGAGGATGAAAAGAACACGCAAAACCTTGTAGATGAAAAACAGGACGCGCAGCGCCCCCTGCGGCCTCGGCCTCTTTTGTTCGCGTTTGATGGCGCGTCACATCCTTTCGTAAATGTACCCTGATTTTAGCAGTCCGCCCGCTCCCTGTCAATGAGAAGGCGCGCGCGGCACTCGCGCGGCGTCATCCCCATGGCGTCCCGGAACGCGCGGCTGAAGTAATTGTACTCCGAAAAGCCCGCCGCGACCGCAACGGCGCTCACAGGCAGATCCGTCTCCCCGAGCAGCCGCCGCGCGTGCGCGATGCGCCTGTCCCGCACGTGGTCGGCGATCCCCTTCCCGAGCCGCTCCGCCGCGACGCGGTAGAGCTTCGTGCGCCCGATGCCGAAGAACCGGCACACGTCCTCCGCGCGAATTTTCTCGCTGATGTGCCGGTCGATGTAGTCGTCGAGCATGAGGACGAAATCCCCGTCGGGCGCGCCCACCACCCGGTTCGACCACAGATAAACCGACAGCGCGTCGAGGATCGTCGCCGCCGCGCGCACCTCGTCCATGCCCTTCTCGGGCATCCCGGAAACGGCCTGCGCGAGCGCCCCGCGTCCCGCAGCCACGCACGCCCCTTCGAGCCGCGCGCGCGTCGATTCCGCCGATTCCCGGGGGATCACCTGTCCGAACATCACGTAGCCTGCCGTCGCGCCGTCCGCGCGGATGCGCATCGCCGCCTCCGTGAGCCCCGCATGGCAGGCGTAGATGATCGGCTCGTCGGTCTTTCGGCTCGCGGAGAGCGCCGTGCGGTCGCAGGCAACGCAGCGCGCGAGGAATCTCTCCTCCGTCCGCATCTCTCGGCAGAAGTCGCAGGGGGAATCCGGATACGCCATGATCTCGCGCATCCGGTCGTCGAAGAGCACCATCCGAATGCCCGTGAGGGTGTGAAAGTCGCGCATCAGCCCGCGCATGCGGCTCCGGTTCACCTCGAGCATCCTTCAGCCTCCAAATTTTCGTCCGCACCGCGGACGATTTTATCATATCCGGGACGGTTTTCACTATATCATAACGCGGCGTTCGTGTAAAGTATGGTTGAAAAAGGAGGCGAGGCGTATGGCGATCGCGGGAATCGACGTCGGTACGGCGGGTGCGAAGCTGACCGCTTACGGCGAGGACGGGACGCTCCTGTTCTCGGGTTACCGGGACTACCCCGCCGTGCGCGGCATGGGGAAGAGCGAGCTCGACGCGCGGCTCGTCCGCGAGGCGGTTTTCTCCCTGCTCGCGGAAGCTGCTCGAACGGTTCCGATCACTTCCGTGGGCGTTTCGGCGTTCGGGGAGAGCTTTGTTCTCCTGGACGAGGGGGACGAGCCGGTTCTTCCGGTCATGCTCTATACCGATCCGCGCGGCGGGGCGGAGGCGCACCGGCTCGCGCAGAGCGTGCCGGGCATCGAGAGGATCTGCGGCGCGAAGCCGCACTCCATGTACAGTCTCCCGAAGCTCATGTGGGTGAAGGAAAATGCCCCGGCTGCGTACCGGAGGGCGAAGCGTATGCTTCTCATGGAGGACTATGTGACGTACCTTCTGACCGGCGAGCGGGCCATCGACTGGTCGGAGGCGGCGCGCACCATGGCGCTCGACGTGGAACGGCTCGATTGGAGCGGCGAGCTTTTCGCCGCTGCAGGTGTGGACATATCCCTCTTCTCGCGCGTCGTCCGGACGGGTGACGTGGTCGGCGCAATCCGGCCCGCGCTCGCGGAAGCGCTCGGACTTCCGAAAACGCTGCGCGTGGTCGCGGGCTGTCACGATCAGGTGGCGGCGGCCGTCGGCTCGGGCGTTCTCGCGCCCGGCGCGGCGACGGACGGCGCGGGGACGACCCAGTGCATGACGCCCGTCTTTGATAGCTGGAGCCGCGACGGGCGGCTTCAGAGGGATAACTACGTGGTCGTGCCGTTTCTGAGGCCCGGACTCTACGCGACGTACGCCTTCTCATTCACGGGCGGCGCGGTCGCGAAGTGGTTTATCGACAACCTCGCGGGCTACGCGGCGCGGCGCGCGGGCGGCGGGAGCGTGTATCAGGCGCTCGAGGAAAAAATGGGCGACGAGCCGACGGGCATGCTCGTGCTTCCGCATTTCGCCGGTGCTGCGACGCCGTACATGGACGCGGGCTCGCAGGGCGCGATCCTCGGGCTGACGCTCGAGAGGAGTGAGTCGGACGTCTACCGAGCCGTGCTCGAGGGCGTGTGCTACGAGATGGCCCTGAACCGCGAGCGGCTCGCCGCGTGCGGGATCGAGATCAAATCCCTCAACGCCACGGGCGGCGGCGCCCGCTCCCGCGCCTGGCTCCAGATGAAGGCGGACGTTCTGAACCTCCCGATCAACCGCATGAAAAACGACGACGCGGGTACCATCGGCGGAATCATGCTCACGGGCGTCGCCTCGGGCGTATACCGAAGCCTCGAGGAGGCCGCGCGCGTTTTCGTCGGCATCCGGGAGACGCATGAACCGCGCGCCGCCCTTCACGAAAGGTACCTGGAAATCTACGATCGCTACCGGCGGGTGTACGATGCCGTCCGGCCTCTCATGGCCGATGAAAGGGGAAACTAAAATGCTTGCGTCACTTACGTCCATTCTTGCCATCGCCGAGGCGCGAAAAAACGCCGTCGGCGCGTTCAACACGCCGAACCTCGAATCCCTGCTCGCGACATTGCGCGCGGCGGAGAAACTGGACAGGCCCGTCATCCTCATGCACGCGCAGGTACACGAGCGGTACGCGCCGCTTCACGAGATCGGCCCGGTGATGGTCGCGCTCGCGCGGCGTGCGAATGTACCCGTGTGCGTCCACCTCGACCACGGCGAGGACATGGAGTATGTGACGCGCGCGCTCGACATCGGCTTCAATTCCGTGATGTTCGACGGCTCGACCGCCGACTTCGCGGCCAATATCGAAGCCACCCGCGCGGCGGCAAATCTCGCGCACGAGCGCGGTGCCTCGATCGAGGCGGAACTCGGCGCGCTCGGCAAGCGCGAGATGGGCGCGGGGCACGAGGGTGAGTACGAGGACGGAGGAGAGCAGGTGTACACCGATCCCGACGACGCGGAGGTTTTCGTGCGCGAGACGGGCGTGGACGCGCTCGCTTGCTCGTTCGGCACGGCGCACGGGCTCTACCTCAAGGAGCCGCAGCTCGACTTCGGCGTGCTTTCGCGCGTCAGGGCGCGCGTGAACGTTCCCCTCGTCATGCACGGCGGCTCGGGCGTGAGCGAGGCGGACTTCCGGAAGGTCATTGATCTGGGCATTCGGAAAATCAACTACTACACCTACATGGCAAAGTCCGGCGGCGAGGCCGTGCGCGAAATGATCCGCGCGGCGGGCGACAGGATCGTTTACTTCCACGACGTGGCGCAGATCGCCGAGCGCGCGATCCAGAGAGACGTCGAGGGCGCGATCCGGATGTTCTCAATGGACAGATAGGAGGATTTCATGAAGACGACGTTTGCGCTTTTCTTTGGAAACCGCGGCTTCATGCCCGCGGAGCTGATCGCGGGCGCGCGCGCCGAGATGGCGAAGGCTGTGACGAACGCGGGCTACGGGTACATTATGACGGACGAGAGCCTCACGCGCTACGGCGCGGTCGAGACGCGCGAGGAGGGGCTGAAGTACGCGGCCTGGCTCAAGGCGCATGCGGGCGAATACGACGGCGTGATCCTGTGTATGCCCATCTTCATCGACGAGAATGGCGCGATCGCGGCCCTGCGGGACGCAGGTGTGCCCATCCTCATGCAGGCCTACCCCGATGAGATTGGCAAGATGGACTTCGCGAACCGGCGCGACGCGTTCTGTGGCAAGTTCTCGGTAACGGATGTATTCACCCAGTACCGCGTGCCCTTTACCGTCCTCAAGCCGCACGTTGCCCATCCGCTCTCGTCCGCTTTTCAGGAGAATCTCGACGAGTTCGCGAAGATCTGCCGGGTGGTCGGGGGTATGCGCCGTTTCAATCTTGGCGCGCTCGGCGCGCGCACGACGGCGTTCAAGACGGTGCGCTTCGACGAGGTCGCGCTCCAAAGATACGGCATCAACGTGGAGTCGTTTGACCTCTCCGAGCTCATCTACAAGGTGGGGCTTCTCAAAAACGACGACCCGCGCGTGATCGCCAAGCGGGCGCGTCTGGCGGACTATTCGGACTTCTCGCTCGTGCCCGACGAGAACATGCTGACGCTCTCGAGGATCGGCGTCGTCATCGACGAGTACATCGCCGAGTACCGACTCGACGCCATCACGCTGCGCTGCTGGAACGAGATGGAGACGATTCTGCGCGTGTGCCCGTGCGTCCTCATCAGCGAGCTCAACGACCGGGGCATCGTCACATCCTGCGAGATCGACCTTTGCTCCGCCATCACCATGCGCGCGATGAGTCTCGCCTCCGGCCAGCCGACCGCCTGCCTCGACTGGAACAACAACTATGGCGAGGACGAGAACAAGGTGATCCTGTTCCATTGCGGGCCCGTGGCGCAGTCTCTCATGGACGGAAAGGGCACCGTCACCGAGCACAAGATGTTCCAAAAGGGCGACCCCGGCAGCGGTTGGGGTAGCAACGAGGGCCGCATCCGCGCCTTCCCCATGACGTTCTCCAACTGCCTCACGGACTCCGGGAAGCTGATCGTGTACGCCTCGGAGGGCCGCTTCACCGGAGAGCCCATCGAGGACGGCTACTTCGGCTGCGGAGGCGTCGCCGAAATCCCAGATCTTCAGAACAAGCTCGTCCGTCTTGCGCGCGGCGGCTTTAAGCACCACACAACCGTAGGCGTCGGACGCATGGCCTCCGCGCTCAGGGAGGCGTTCACAACCTACCTGGGGTATGAGCTTGTGGAAATTTGACAGCACATAGAAAGAAAGTCGGGGCGCTCACCGCCCCGGCTTTCTTTCTTGTGCCATCCAATCCCGGTACCGCTCCGCTGTCGCGCGCGCGAAATCTTCGAGCGAGGTACGTTCATAGAAGCGCGGCGCATTGGCCGGGTCGCTCCCCGCATGCCGCTCCACCACCCGCGCGCGGTACCAGTCGACCTGTTCGATCGAAACGGGGAGCTCGGTCCGCATCGACGCGAGGTCGGCTCCGGCGATCCCGTCCATCGCGCCCTTCGCCCACGGGAGCGCATGGTACAGCCAGAACGTCGCGCGGGTAATCTCCGCCCGGTAGGGCAGAAACCAGTCCTCGCCCGGGTTGTTCTTCGCATGCCAGGTCCGGAACAGTCCGATCTGGCGCGCGTCCCAGAGGGTATCGGTAAACAGATGGAGCAGCCAGCCGCGCGCGAGCGGGTCATCGATCTTGAGCGCTGCACGCAATTCCGCGAGCGCCGCCCAGCGGTCGGGCCTGTCCCGCAGGTGGATCGGGTCTTTCTTCTCTCGCTCGGTCACGCAATCCGGCGCAAAATTCCCGACCCAGAAAAGCGCCTCGCCGTCCGGCTCAACCTCGCGCGCCACCATCAAATGGATCATCGTGGAAGGCATAAGCCCCCTTCTCGGGGGCTGAGCCCCCGGCCAACGTCCTCCTCCGCTACGCCCCCAGGTAAGCCTTGCGTACCTTGGCGTCGTTGAGCAAATCGCTCGCCGCGCCGGACATGGTGATCCGCCCGTTTTCGAGAACATAGGCGCGGTCGGCGATAGAGAGGGCCATCTTGGCGTTCTGCTCGACGAGGAGGATGGTGATGCCCTCCTCGTGCATGGACTTGATGATGGAGAACACTTCGCGCACGAGCAGCGGGGAAAGGCCCATGGACGGCTCGTCCATGACGACGAGCTTAGGCGCGGACATCATGGCGCGGCCCATGGCGAGCATCTGCTGTTCGCCGCCGGAGAGCGTGCCCGCCACCTGCCTCGCGCGCTCCTTGAGGCGGGGAAAGTGTTCGTACACGCGCTCGAGGTCGGAGGCAACCTTGGCATCCTTGCGGAAGTATGCGCCCATCATCATGTTTTCTGCGACGGTCATGCGCGTGAATACCTGCCGTCCCTCGGGGACGTGAGCAAGGCCCATGGTCACAATGCTGCTCGGCGATACCTTGCGCAAATCCGTTCCGTCGTACTCGACGCGCCCCTCCTTAATGGGGATGAGGCCCGTCACGGCGTGGAGCGTTGTGGTCTTTCCCGCGCCGTTCGCCCCGATGAGGGAGACGATCTCGCCGCCTTTGACGTCGATGGAGATGCCGCGCAGCGCCTGCACCGCGCCGTAGGAGACCACGAGATTTTCAATTTTCAGCATCTTCGTCCGCCTCCTCGCCCAGATACGCCTCGATCACGACCGGATCGTTGGCGATCTCGTCCGGGTATCCGTGCGCGATGGTCACGCCGAAGTTGATGACCTGAATGCGCTCGCAGATCTTCATGACGAGGCTCATGTCGTGCTCGATCAGAAGGATCGCGATTCCGTATTTCTGGCGGATCGAATTGATGCACGTGAGAAGCTCCGCCGTCTCGGTCGGGTTCATGCCCGCCGCCGGCTCGTCGAGCAAAAGAAGCTTCATGTCGGTCGCGAGCGCGCGCGCAATCTCAAGCTTTCTCTGCTCGCCGTAAGGAAGGCTCGACGCTGCAAACTCCGCCTTGCTTTCGAGGTGCACGATCCTCAGGCACTCGAGCGCCTTCTCGGTCAGATCCTCCTCCGTTTTCCAGAAGCGCGGCGTGCGAAGGAGTGCGTCGAACATGTTATACTTCACGTCCTTGGTGAAGGCGATCTTTACGTTGTCGAGAACCGACATCGCCTTGAAAAGCCGGATGTTCTGGAACGTGCGCGCGATGCCCGCAGCCACCGTCTGGTGGGTATTTTTGCTGTTGATGTTCTTTCCCATGAGGGTGATGTCCCCTGTCGTCGGGGCATACACGCCCGTCAGAAGGTTAAACACCGTCGTCTTTCCGGCGCCGTTTGGGCCGATAAGCCCGACCAGCTCGCCCTCGCGAATTTCGATGTTGAAGTCCTCGACCGCCTTGAGGCCGCCGAAGGAGATGCCCAGATGCTCCGTCTTCAGGATGACAGGCATGTCGCTCATTTCGCCGCGCCCCCCTTCAGCGTCCGCTTCCGCTTGACGAACAGGAGGTTCGAAAGCGAGAACTCATACGTGCCCAGAAGTCCGCGGGGCCGGAACAGGATGACGACCATCAGGACCAGCGCGTAGATGAGCATCGGAAAGTTAAACAAGTTTTGGACAAACCCGGGCATCGATCCGACCCACGCGCCGTTTTTGATTTCATAGTTGAGCATGTACATGGCGACCGCGGAGATGACCGAGCCCGTGATCGAACCCATGCCGCCCAGAACCACCAGGACCACGATAAAGGTCGAGTTCCAGATGGAGGACGAGGCGAATGTGAAGCTCGAGGTCGAGAGCGCGGAGAAGCATGTCGCGTACAGCCCGCCCGCGAGTCCCGCGAAGAAGGCGGAGATGGCGAAGGTCAGTATCTTGTAATATGTGGTATGAACCCCCGAGGCGGCGGCTGCGATCTCGTCCTCGCGGATCGCCTTGATCGCGCGGCCGTACTTGGAGTGAATAAACATGTTCATGATCGCGATGCAGATAACGGTGATGGCAAGCACGAGGTAAACGTACTGTGCCTGCAGCGCCGAGGAGAGTCCGAGTCCATTTTTGTAGAGAGAGGAGCTCGCCATGCCTTCCGCGAGGCCGTTGCCGCCCGCGAAGGGGAGGTTTTCGATGACGTTGACGACGATGAGGCCGAAGCCGAGCGTCACGATCGCAAGGTAGTCGCCGCGCAGGCGCAGCGCGGGGATGCCGACCACGAGACCGATCAGCCCCGCAAGGAGCGCTCCCATCAGGCAGCAGCCCACGACCACGAGGATCATCTGCGCCGGGCTCGCGGTTTTGGCGGTGAAGAGGTCCGCGCGCTGGAGGGCGAGGGAGGTGAGCGCGGCGGTATACGCGCCGATGCCCGCGAAACCCATGTGCCCGAGCGTGAGCTGGCCCAGATAGCCGAGCGTAAGGTTGAGGCTGGTTCCCAGGAGCACGAAGATGCTCATCTGCCAGACGATGGGGACGAGCGTGCGCCTGTAGGCGTTGTCGTCCATGGTGTGGCTCAGAACATAGACAAGTCCGAACAGAAGAAGGATGACGACGAGGTTCACGAGGGAACCGAGGAGCTTTTTCTTGCGCAGCCCGGTCATACTTTTTCACCCACATTCCTGCCCAAGATACCCGCGGGTTTCGCGAGGAGGACCACGATCAGGATGAGGAACACGATTGCGTTGGCGAGCGACGAGCTCACATACGCAGTCACGAGCGCCTCAATCAGCCCGATCACGATTCCGCCGAGCATCGCGCCCGGAATGAGCCCGATTCCGCCGAGCACGGCCGCCACGAACGCCTTCAGGCCCAGCATGGAGCCCATGGTCGTCGTTACCTTGTTGTATTGCGCGCAGTACATGAGGGCCGCGACCGCCGCGAGCGCGGAGCCGATGGCAAAGGTCACGACGATGGTGCGGTTGACGTTGATGCCCATGAGGGTGGAGGCCGCCTTGTTCTCGGAAACCGCGCGCATCGCGCGCCCGAGCTTCGTCTTCTGGACGAAGAGTTGAAGGCCCGTCATGACGATGGCCGCGATTACGATCGTCAAAATCGCCGTCTGGTTCGTCGAGACGCCGAGAATGGTGATCGTACTCTTATTGAAGATGGCGTCCGATATGACCCGGGGGTTTGGCCCCATCGCGGGGATTGCCTGGGCAAGGTTTTCAAGCAGCAGACTCATCGCGATGGCGGTGATGAGCGCGGACATGCCGGTTCCCTTTCGGCGCACGGGTCGATACGCGACGAGTTCCACCGTCACGCCAACCGCGACGCACGCCGCGATGGCGACGAGGACGCCGACCCACGCGGGAAGCCCCATCGAGTGGATCAGAATCGGCACCGTGAAATACAGCGTGTAGCCGCCCACCATGATGAAATCGCCGTGCGCGAAGTTGATGAGGCGGATGATGCCGTATACCATCGTGTACCCCAAAGCAACGAGCGCGTACACGCTGCCGATCCGAAGCCCGATGATGATCTGCTGGATAAAATCCGTCATCCTTGACCAAGCCCTTCTTGATGACGGAGGGGCGGGCGCCCGCACCCTCCGTTCACATTGGATTTTTGCGCGCGGGAGCGCCGGAATCGGCACTTCCGCGCGTCGCTCATTTATGTCGCCGCAAGGCGCAGCCTTTCCTTACTGCTGAGAGGTGACGAACTTCTGAACGAGCTTACCGTCCTCGACCGCGAAGGTCATGATGGCCACCGACTTCGCGGGCGTGCCGCTCTCGTCGAGGGTCATGTCGCCGGTCACGCCCACGTAGTGCATGCCGACCATGGCGTCGCGAATCGCGTCGTGATCGGTCGAGCCCGCGGTTTCGATGGCCTGCTTGAGCATGTACATGGCGTCGTAGGCGAGGGCAGCCAGTGCGTTCAGGGATTCGGAGCCGTAGGCGGCGGTGTAGGCCGCAACAAAGCTCTGAACCTGCTCGGCGGGATCCTCGGGCGAATAGTGGTTGGTGAAGAACACGTTCTCATAGGCGGAGAGATCGCCGGCGGTGTAGTCCTGCGTGCCGTCGAAGCCGTCCGCGCCCATGATCGCGCCGGTGAAGCCGGCTTCGCGCGCCTGCGGGATGATCATCGGGCCAACCGTGTCGTAGTAGTAGGGCGCAAAGAGCACTTCCGCGCCAGAGGACGCGATGGTCGCCATCTGCGAGGAGAAATCGACCGCGGCGGTGTCGGAGGTGGACTGTTCGACGACGACCTCGATCCCGTAGGTTGCGGCGGCGTTCACAAACGAGTCGCGCAGGCCCGAGGAGTAGGCGTCGCCCGTGGCGAAGAGGATGGCGGCTTTGGTCCAGCCCTGGGAAGCCGCGAAGGCCGCGACCATCTCGCCCTGGAAGGAATCCTTGAAGCAGGAGCGGAAGACGTAGTCGTCCTCGGTGGTGATGGAGTCCGCAGTGGAGCAGGCGGTGATGAGGACGATGCCCTCGTCGTTCGCAAGACCCGTGATCGCGGAGGTGTCGGCGGAGGCGATGGAGCCGATGATGGCGGTTGCGCCTTCGCTCAGGAGCGCGTTGAAGCCGGAAACGGCCTCGGCTGGGGTATGCTGGTCGTCCTTGGTGGAAATTTCCACGGTCGCGCCCAGGATGCCGCCGGCGGCGTTGATCTCATCCGCGGCGAGGCGAATCGCGTTGTCGACGGCGGTGCCGTAGGCAGCGAGCGCGCCGGTCATAGGCGCGATGTCGCCGATGATGATGGTCTGGCCCGCGAGCGACTGCTCGGCGGACGCAAACGACATGCAGGTCGCGAGCATCATGACGGACAGCAGAATGGTGACGATCCTCTTGGCAGTCATACTTTATCCTCCCTCTTCGTTATCCCGGCGTGCGCCTTGCAGGTCGCCGCGCGGGATATGGCAAAAAAGGGCATATGTACCGAGTCGGATGCATATACCCCTTTGTATAGGCTGTATTATATTGCATTTTTCCGAATCGGTCAATGGCTTTTTTTGCAATTTTGCAATTAATTCTCGCGAATTTCCGGGCGGGATTGAATTTTTGGGGTCGTCGAGTGGCAAATATCTTCTTTTTCGCACCTCGTGGCGCGCGCCTTCTCAGCCGCGTGTCTGCAACTTTTGCATGGTTCGAGGTTCACGTCGGCGTACATGTGCTTGCATGCGAAACAGGGTGTCACTTTCCTTTCCATACCGCAACGCCTCCCGAACGATTGATATCCCCTCCGGATTGACCATATTCTACCATATCCCGCTTGAAATGCAAGGGGGGAACGCGCGGTTTGTCCGCGCCCGGCATCATTATATAAGAAGATATTCGAAAAAATGCGCCCCGCGCGGACGTTACGGCGCGGGGATGGAATAGGCGGCAAACGACAATGCGTCGGGATCATAAACGAGAATTTCGCCGTCCGCGAAATAGACCTCCGCGCGCGGCCCCGTCTCGCGAACGGTCGTCTCGGTTCCGCCCGGGGTGACGAGCGTCACGCCGTCCGCGCGGTAAACGAGCAGTCCGGCGGCGGTTGGGAAGTAGTCCCAGTCATAGTCGGAAAGCCAGCGAGCGAGCGTCTCTGTCGCGAGGTCGAAGGAGTACAGCTTGCCCGCGACGGCGTTCTCGCCCTGCAGGTACGCGTCCGAAAGGCTGTGAAAGTAGAGCTTTCCATCGCGGAATCGCAGATCCTCGACGCCCGCCTTCATGACGAGCGAGGTGTTCCCCGTCGAGAGATTGAGACGGTAGAGGCAGCCCGCCTCCGCAGAGACCGTTCCGGTGGGAGAGGGGAGCTCGTAGCGCACGATGTCGGCTGCCGAGACGAAGTAGGCGTACTCGCCGTCCACGGCATATTCCCGCATTTCCGTGCTCGCGAGCCGGAGGCAGAGTTTCTTTTCTGGATAGAGGACGTGCAGTTGGCCGTCTACAAGCGCGAATAGCTCCTCCCCGCATGCGGAGAGCACGCGCACGTCCGCTCCGGTGTCGAAGGCGTAGACCGCCCCGGGAGCGCTCATTTCGCCGCGCCGCATGAGCGTCCATGCACCGTCCGTCTTTTCGAGATAATAAAGATCGCCGCCGTGCGTTAAAAGGGAACAGATGGCCTCCGCCCGCGCGGCCAGCATGGGTTTTCCGGCCGCGCAGCGCACGAGCGCGTCGGTGCCGCCTTCATGGACGGCAAAAAACAGGCTGTCGCCCAGCTTTGCCGCGCCCGTCCCGGCCCGGCATTCGCCCTCCTCCGCCAGCGCACCCGAGATGAGGCACGCGAGGGCGAGAAGCGCGCAAACGAACTTCCGCATAATGACCTCCGTTATGGCTGCGGCTTTCCGATCGTGGCGAGGAGGCCCCCGTCCACGTAGAGGATCTGCCCGTTGACGAAGTTCGACGCATCAGAGGCGAGAAACACCGCCGGGCCCGCGAGGTCCTCGGGCGTCCCCCAGCGCGCCGCGGGCGTGCGGCTCGTAATGAACGCGCCCATGGGGTTGCCGGGTTCGCGCAGAGGTGCCGTCTGGGGCGTCGCGATGTAGCCGGGGCCGATGCCGTTTACCTGGATGTTTTTCTCCGCGTACTCGGCGCACAGCGCGCGGGTCAGAAGCTTCAATCCGCCCTTCGCCGCGGCGTAGGCCGAGACCGTCTCCCGCCCGAGTTCGCTCAGGAGCGAGCAGATGTTGATGATCTTGCCGCGCCCGCGTGCGATCATGCCGGGCAGGACCGCGCGGGCGCAAATGAACGGACCTGTCAAATCGACATCCACGACTCTGCGGAAGTCCTCGACCGCCATTTCAGTCACCGGCACGCGCATGATCATCCCGGCGTTGTTGACGAGGATGTCGATGGGGCCGAGCGCCGCCTCCGCGTCCTGCACAAATGCCGCGACCGCCGCTTCGTCCGTCACGTCGCAGGTCCGCCCGTAGACGGCGATGCCCTCCGCGCGGTATTCCGCGAGCGCCGCCTCTACATGCTCGGCCCGCCGGGCGTTGATCGCGATTTTTGCGCCCGCTCGCGCGAGCGCCCGCGCGAGCCCCATGCCGATGCCGTAGCTCGCGCCCGTAACCCAGGCGACCTTGCCCTCGAGGGAAAACATTTCGTTCATCTTCTCACCTCAGATCGCCGATTGCGAGGGGATCCATGTCGTCGAATGCCTGATTCTCGCCGCCCATCGCCCAGATGAACGAGTACGCGCACGTGCCAGCGCCCGCATGGATCGACCAGGAGGGGCTGATGACTGCCTGCTCGTTTTTCATGACGATGTGGCGCGTCTCCTCCGGTTCGCCCATCAGGTGAAAGACAACTTGATTTTCGGGCAGGCCAAAGTAAAAGTAGACCTCCATGCGCCGCTCGTGGGTGTGCGGCGGCATGCTGTTCCAGACGCAGCCGGGCGAGAGCTCGGTAAGGCCCATCGAGAGCTGGCAGGTCTTGAGTACGGACGGGTGGATGAACTGGTTGATGACGCGCTTGTTGCACGTCTCTACGGAGCCCAGCTCGCGCTTCGCCGCATCTCCGATCCGGATGAGCTTCGCTTCGTGCCGGGCGTGCGCGGGAGCGGAAACCATGTAGAACTTCGCCGGGGTCTCCGCGCCTGTGGACGCAAACGAGACGTCCTTCGTTCCCATCGGCAGGTACAGGCAGTCGCGCGCCTCCATGTGGTACTCCGTTCCGTCCGCATAAACCGCGCCCGCGCCGCCGACGTTGAAGACGCCCAGCTCGCGCCGATCGAGGAAGCGCTCTACGCCGAACGAGGCCCACACGTCCATGCCGCGCTCGAGGGGCAGCGGCTCGCGCGCGGGCTGCGCGCCGAGCACCACCATCCGGTCGACGTGGCTGTAGGTGAAGTTCACCTCGTCCGGGCGGAACAGGGTTTCGATCAGGAACTCCCGCCGAGTTTCCTCCGTCGTCATTCGCCTGAAATGCGCCGGATTCGCCGAATAACGCTTGTCCATATCAACGGTTCTCCTGTCATTCATTCCATTTTTATCCATTATAGTGTATTTCGGCGCATATTGCAATCCGGGGCGAGCGGGGAAGTGAGACGGCGCTTTTCAATGGCGCGAGTTCGCCGCATAAGATTGGACCCCGCTTGCGGCGAGGTCCAGAGGTTATCTTTCTTTCATCTGTCTACTTGACAGGGGGCGGTTCAGAGCCCTCGGACGTTTTCCTCGTGCTCTTACTTTCCGGCCAGCTTCTTGTAGGAATCGAGCCTCTCGGCGGCGTCCTGTTCGGCCTTCTTGAAGAGCGTCTCCGCCGCGTCGGGGAACTGCCTGACCAGCGTGGCGTAGCGGTTTTCGCCCTTGATGAACTCCTCGTAGCTCGCGGTCGGATCCTTGGAATCGACGGTGAGCTTGGCTCCCTCGGCGGCGGGATTGAAGCGGTAGAGCTGCCAGTAGCCCGACGCGACCGCCTTCTTGGCCTCCGCCTGGGAGAAGCCCATGTTGATGCCGTGGTTGATGCAGGGCGAGTACGCGATGATGATGGACGGGCCAGGATAGGCCTCCGCCTCGGTGACGGCCTTCATGAGCTGGTTCATATCAGCGCCCATGGCAACCTGCGCGACGTAGACGTAGCCGTAGGACATGGCCATCATGCCGAGGTCCTTCTTCTTGGTGCGCTTGCCGGCGGCTGCGAACTTCGCGACCGCGCCGGTGGGCGACGCCTTGGAGGCCTGTCCGCCGGTGTTGGAGTACACCTCGGTATCGAGGACGAGCACGTTGACGTCCTGACCCATGGCGAGCACGTGGTCGAGTCCGCCGTAGCCGATGTCGTAGGCCCAGCCGTCGCCGCCGATGATCCAGACCGACTTCTTCGTGAGAAGGTCCGCGCTGTCGGCAACTTCCTTGGCGAGCGCGCACGCTTCACAGGTGCACACCTTGCCGTTCTCAAGCCATTCCTTTTCCCACTCGGTGCCGGTGAGGTCGACGTCCAGACCGTCCACGCACGCGGCGAGCAGCTTCGCGCCCGCGGCCTTGGAGCCCTCGGCGTCGTTCATCTTTTCGAGCCATTCCGCGCCTGCGGTCTTGATATCTTCCTCGGCGTAGTCGACCGCGATGAGCTTTTTCACCGTCTCGGCGAGCTTCTCACGGCGCTGGGTATAGGCGAGGTTCATGCCGAAGCCGAACTCCGCGTTGTCCTCAAACAGGCTGTTTGCCCATGCCGGGCCGCAGCCTTCGTCGTTCACCGTGTAGGGGCAAGTCGGCGCGGAGCCGCCGTAAATGGAGGAGCAGCCCGTCGCGTTCGCGATGACCATCCGGTCGCCGTAGAGCTGGGTGACGAGCTTGACGTAGGGCGTCTCGCCGCAGCCCGCGCACGCGCCGGAGAACTCGAAGAGCGGCTTCTTGAACTGGGATTCCTTCACGGTCTTGACGTTCAACTCGCCCTTGTACTCCGGAAGCTTCGCCGCGAACTCCCAGTTCGCCTCCTGCTCTTTCTGGGTGGCGAGCGGCTTCATGACAAGCGCGCCGCCGTCCTTCGCCGGGCAGACCTGCGCGCAGTTGCCGCAGCCGGTGCAGTCGAGGACCGAAACCTGAATGCGATAGTTGAGTCCCTTGAACTTCGGGCCGACGGCGGGCTTGGTCGCGAACGCCTCGGGTGCGGAAGCCTTCTGCTCGTCGGTCAAAAGGAACGGACGGATGACGGCGTGCGGGCAGACCATGACGCAGTTGTTGCACTGGATGCACTTTTCAATCTGCCACTCGGGCACGTTGACTGCGATGGCGCGCTTCTCGTACTTGGTCGTCCCGGTGGGTACGCGGCCGGTGGGATCGAGCTTCGAGACGGGCAGCTTGTCGCCCTCCTGGAGAAGGATCGGCTCGACGACGGAGTAGAAGTACTCGGGGGCCTCGACCTTGGCGGGGACCGCGCCGGTCGTGGCGTTTTCCCATTCCGTGGGAACCGCAACTTCCTTCAGGCCCGAGATCGCGATGTCGATGGCGTCCCAGTTCTGCTTGACGACCTTGTCGCCCTTCTTGCCGTAGGCCTTCTTGGCGTACATCTTCATGTACTCGTCAGCCTTGTCATAGGGGATGACGTTCGCGAGCTTGAAAAACGCCGCCTGCATGATGGTGTTGATGCGTCCGCCCATGCCGACTTCCTGCGCGAGCGCAATGGCGTCGATCACGTAGAACTTGGCCTTCTTCTCGGCGAGCGCGCGCTTCATGGACGCGGGCAGTTCGGTCTCGAGCTCCTCGTTCGACCACGGGCAGTTCAGAAGGAACACGCCGCCGTCCTTGAGGGCCGCCGTCATGTCGTACTTGGTGACGTAGCTTGGATTGTGGCAGGCCACAAAGTCCGCCGAATCAATGAGGTAGGTCGACTGGATGGGCTTGTCGCCGAAGCGCAGGTGAGACACCGTGATGCCGCCGGACTTCTTCGAGTCGTAGGAGAAGTACGCCTGCACATATTTATCGGTGTGGTCGCCGATGATCTTGATGGAGTTCTTGTTCGCGCCAACGGTGCCGTCGGAGCCCAGGCCATAGAACATGCAGGCCACGGTGCCCTCGGGCGCGACGTCGAGCTTCTTGCCCAGCTTCAGCGAGTGACCGGTCACGTCGTCGACGATGCCGACGGTGAAGTGCTTCTTCATCTCGCCCGCGAGGTTGTCGTAAACGGCCTTGACCATGGTGGGATTGAACTCCTTGGAGCCCAGGCCGTAGCGACCGCCGATGATCTGGATGTCGGTCCTGCCCGCCTCGAGGAGGGCGGAGGCGACGTCGAGATAGAGCGGCTCGCCCAGCGCGCCGGATTCCTTGGTGCGGTCGAGAACCGCGATCTTCTTGCACGTCGCGGGGATCGCGGCGAGGAAGTGCTTCATGGAGAACGGACGGTAGAGGTGAACCTTCACGAGGCCGACCTTCTCGCCGTTCTTGTTGAGAGATCCGATGGTCTCCTCAATGGCGTCGCAGCCGGAGCCCATGGCGATGACGACGCGCTCGGCGTCCTGCGCGCCCACGTAGTCGAAGAGCTTGTACGCGCGGCCTGTGATCTTCGCGACCTCGCCCATGACGGCCTCCACCATTTCGGGGGCGTCGTCATAGTACCTGTTCGCGGCCTCGCGGCCCTGGAAGTAGATGTCCGGGTTCTGCGCGGTGCCCTGCTGGTGCGGGTGCGCGGGGTTGAGCGCGGCCTTGCGGAAGGCATCGACGGCACCGAAGTCGACGAACGCCTTCAGCTCCTCGTAATTGTCCTTGGGATCGATCGCGTCGATCTTCTGGACCTCGTGGGAGGTACGGAAGCCGTCGAAGAAGTGCAGGAACGGCACATGCGTCTTGAGCGCGGCCAGATGCGCGACGAGCGCCATGTCGTGCGCTTCCTGCACGGAGTTGGAGGCGAGCATCGCAAAGCCGGTTTGACGGCAGGCCATGACGTCTGAGTGATCGCCGAAGATGGACAGCGCGTGATAGGCGAGGGAGCGCGCGGAGACGTGGAACACGCCCGGCAGAAGTTCGCCCGAGATCTTGTACATATTCGGGATCATGAGGAGCAGGCCCTGGGACGCCGTGAAAGTCGTCGTCAGAGCGCCTGCCGCGAGGGAACCGTGCACGGCGCCCGCCGCACCCGCTTCGGACTGCATCTCCGCGATCCGGACCTCCTGGCCAAACAGGTTTTTCCTGCCGCCCGCCGCCCACTCGTCGGCGACCTCGGCCATCGGGGAGGAGGGAGTGATCGGGTAAATGGCCGCCACGTCGCTGAACGCGTAAGCGACATGGCTGACAGCGGTATTGCCGTCACACGTAAGCTTGATGCTCAAGTAAAGGACCTCCTTAATATAAAAATCCTGAGGAATGCATGAAACATCATTTCCAATTATAACCCCGGGTATATGCAAAGTCAAGCAAACTGCGTTAAAGCTCGTTGATTGCCCGACGAATCACCCGATTTTGCATGGTTGTCGGGCCATGCCCGCCTGTGCTATAATCCGCTCATGAGCACCAATTCATGCGTTCTTGTATATGCGATTTTGGTCGGGAGCGGCTTTCGGTACGACGAGGCCGCGCTTTCCGCCGCGCGCAGGGAAAAAATCGCCCGCATCGGAAGCGCCGAGGCGAAAAACCTTTCCGCCGCGGCGGAAATGGCGCTCTCCCTTGCGCTCTCTCGGAATGTGCCCGGCTATCTCCCGCCGCCCGCGCTCTCCTACGACGCCCAGGGCCGACCCTGCGTGCCCGACGCGTTCGTGTCGATCGCGCACACGCGCGGCCTTGCCGCGTGCGCGATCTCGGACGCCCCCGTGGGGCTCGACGTGGAGTGGAAAAGACCCATGGACGCGAAGATCGCCCGGCGCGTGCTCGCGCCCGCCGAGATGGCGGCGTTCCCGGCAAGCGGGCAAAATGAATTTCTTCTTTTAAAGTGGGTCGCCAAGGAAGCGTATCTCAAGCTTACCGGCGAGGGGATCGCGGGCGGCATGCATCGGTATGCGGAAAATGAGGGGCTCATCCTTGACGCGGACGGCAAAGTCCGCGCGCACGTCGTCCGGCTCTCACTCCCCGGCTATCATGTCGCGGTGTGTCAGAAAGGCCCTTTCCGGGCGGAAATCGTTCTTTTGTAGGAAGTTCGCATGCTCAATGCCCCGGGGCTTTGGCCCACGGGGCATTGAAGGATTCCTTTTCGTTTTCAGCATGGATTCAAGGGCCGAGGGCCCTTGAACGGGGGCGCGGGGGTGCGGGAGCAGAACCTCCCGCACCCCCGTTTTTCAGTTCTTCTGCGTTACTCCCCGTAGAAGAAGAGCTCGGCGACGAAGTTGCCCGCGATGCCCACGCCGCCCACGGGGATGTTGTGGAACTTCGCGCTCGCGATGACTGACTGCTGCACGTTCTGGAGGGGGATGAGCACCCAGAGGTTCTCCGCCACCAGCTCGTGCATGGCGGGGAGCACGGTCTCGACGGCCTCCGCGGGGCTTCCCGTCATCACCGCCTCCAGCAGGGTGTAGAACTGCTTGATCTCTTCCGGCGGCTCGATGCCGCCCACGTCAGCGCCGTTCGCACTGAAGCCGCCGTTCTTGTACCACGTGTCCCAAAGCGGCCCGAACGTGTTCTGTCCCCAGTTGAGGTTGAACCAGGTGATGTCGATGGGCGCCCAGAAGACCCGCATGGGAATCTC
>JAEZRP010000006.1 GCA_023444095.1 Bacillota bacterium | reverse complement strand
CTTGACAGGCCGCCCGGTTTGCGCTACGATGCAGACAAGGGCGCGCAGGCAGAGCCTGCTGCCGCCCTCTCTCAACTTGGTTCCTATCCGCAGCTTTGGACTTTACACAAAATCTGGGACAGACCCGCGTTGCGCGGGGGGCGCCAGCGTTCTCTTTTTGGGCCTGTTCGCCTATGGCCCAATTGACGGCCTGATTCATTTCCCTTGCGATTTCTTCTGGGACCTCGATTCCCAGTGAGCGGACCCGATCGCCGTATATTTGTGCGTAGTTGGGCCGGTATTCAACCAACGTATCACTTACATCAAAAAGAATTGCCTTATATGTCATAGTGATCCTCTCCGAATGCTTCGATCCCAGAATGCCCGCCCGCGCGCAGAACATCATATCAGCAAGCCCAAATGTGAGGCGAGAATGAGAGAACGAGCTTCACAAGGGCAATCGACCTTGACCACAGACGGTGGCACGGGTAGAATAGACTATGTTTGGTTGTCTTCCTGTCCCCTCACATCACAGTGCTATATCACCTATATGATGCGGAAGTCTTCCGAATCACCACGCCATCGGCAACATAATCGCACGCATACATAAGTATTTTTACATCAAAATCCGACAAATTACACTTTGGGCCAATTATTATTTCTTTGATCAACTGATCTTTTATTGAATCAAGGCATATATCGAAATAAGATACGATATCATTTTTAGTAGCCCTAAATTGCAAGGGCATCATAATATGTCTCCGTAACATCGTAATAATGATTCGGCTCAATCTACCAATTGCTGAATCCTTGGGACATTGAGCAGTTCCATGCAACCATAGGGCTTCCGATTTGTCGCTGGGCGCTCATTTCTCTTGTCACTTGGGCGTATCGTAATTGCCGTCAATCAGTGTCCAACCAAACATCTCCCGGAAATCCTCGTAACACTGTGGGCATACCCAATGCTTATTATCTGGGGTCGAATAGCCTTCATGGAGATAGCCATCCGGTTCGAAGAATTTTGCCCAGCAGAAATCGCAGTGCTCATGGTCACTGCCCGGGGTGCTTTTGTATCGTTTGAAGACCAGGGCCGCTCCGCGTAGATACAGCTCCTGCCCTTGCAATCTCCAATCATTCATCGTCTTCCACCCCAGGCCCCCATACGGGCACACAGAGCCTTGTTCGTGTACTCGTTGACGAATTACCCACAGCGTTTGCTGCCTCCTCTATGGCCTGCTTCTGCCCCTTTGGAACAGTTATTGCCAGCCTATCATACGCTTTCTGGTTGTATCGCTGCTTGGCGGCTCTCGACATCTTGGCCATTTTTTCATCCCTTCTCGTGCATTATACCATTGCCAATATACTAGCACAAGTAGGCTTTACTATACCCACAGTCAAGGAAGCGCACAAGATAATGTGTGGGCAACGGCGGAGCGATATATCAAGCGATCATGCGGCAAGAAAAGCGCCCATTCTCCGGCTTCACGAAAGGGGATAGGATGGAGAGCTTGATTCAGGGTGTCAAGTCGGGTTTATAAAGCTGACAAGAGCCAACTCGGGTAGGGCTTTCAACAGAACAAAACCCCCGAAAACGCAAGGCTTTCAAGGGCTTTTCAGTGGCAGGGGCAGAAGGACTCGAACCCTCAACAAAGGTTTTGGAGACCCACGTGTTACCATTACACCATGCCCCTACGTTCGCGCCGCGAACAATAAGGATTATACTACGACACGAGAGTATTGTCAATATCGGGCGAGAAATTTGCGTGGCGCTGCGCGGAATATGACGATTGCGGAGGGGGAGTCTCTCTCGACGACGGGGAGTATCGTATATCGAATAAAATATATTGATAAACGAGAAAATAGCATTGACAAACGAAATGTGCAGTGCTATGATTCCCTTGAATGAATGCGGTTGGGGGAGAAGAAATGAATTGGAATGAGAACAGAAGCATCCGGTTGTCCCGCGCGTGCGTCGTTGCATTCATGGTCCTGCTCGCGGCAGCGGACATCGGCGGAATCTGGATCGGGCCTTGGTACGCGGCGCGTTCGCATGTGGCGCGGTTCCGGGAGAACAAAGAGCTGTTTGTCGCGATCATTTACGGCCTGAGCGTCTTCGGGTGGGTCCTGCTCGCGGGCCTTTTCAGGCTTCTCAGGAACATGCGGGGTGGAATCGTGTTCGACCAAGCAAACGTGAAGGAACTGAGGAGGACGTCGTGGTGCTGCTTCGGGGTGTGCGCGTGCTGCCTTTTGAGCGCGGGGCTCTATCTGCCCTTTCTGGTGATCGCAATCGCGGCCGGCTTTGTCGGGTTGATCGTGCGGATCGTCAAGAACACGTTTGAACAGGCGATTTCGATGAAGGACGAGCTTGATTTGACCGTGTGAGGAGGCGGGGGGATGATTTTGATCAACCTCGATGTGATGATGGCGAAAAGGAAGCTCCCCGCGGGGGCGCTGGCGGAGAAGATCGGGATTACGTCCGCGAACCTCTCGATTTTGAAGAACAATAAGGCGAAGGCGATTCGATTTTCCACGCTCGAGGCGATCTGCCGCGCGCTGAAGTGTCAGCCGGGCGACATACTGGAATTTGTGGACGACGGGGAAGGGGGCGCGGCGGATGAATGATTTGAAGGACGACTTCTCGGATTTTGCGGAACCGATGAAAAGAGAATTTACCGTGGGCCGCGGCGAACTGCCGCTCGCCCTGCTCACATACCCCGCGGCCCTTCTATACACGTGGTTTTTCTGGAACTCCGGGAACCGGATTGCGTCCAGTATCATCGTTTCCCTCTTTACGCTGTTCTTTCTCGCGGCGGGCGAGGTTCTGAACAGGCGCAAAAGGGCGTCGGCGGAAAGCCGGATCTGGATGGGCGGAACCATACTGCTTCTGGCGGCGATCGTGTTTCGCGAGGGCAGGGTGTGGGAGGGATTTGAGCTCGTCTTTCTGCACGCGTTCGCGACTTACTGGCTGATGTCGAGAAGCGGTCATCTGGCGCGTTTCGATACGAGCGGATTCGTCTGGTTCGACGCCTTCAACGCCGTCGTTCGCATTCCCCTGCGGAATCTGGCGCTGCGCGCAAAAATCGTGTGGCATTCGCTGGCGCTCGGCGCGCGCGGGAAAGCCGCCGTCTGGACGCTCGGCGCGGCGGCCGCGGGGATCGCGCTGTTCGCGTTCGCGCTTTGGCAGCTCAGCGGCGCGGACGATGGATTTGCCCGCATCCTGGAGGGGATTTCCGGCTGGCTCTACGAGGACGGAACGGAGGATTTTTTCTTCCGCCTGGCGCTCAGCGTTCCCATCGGCGCATATCTGACCGGCATGTTCCTTGGCATGAACAGAGCGCGGGACGACGAATTTTCGGAAGGGGCGGATCGCGTTAGCGCGGGCATGGGGAAACTCAAAAGGGTTCCCTCCGCCGCATGGACCGCGATCATCGCCGCGTTCTGCGCGCTGTATGCCGCCTTTTTCGCGGTGCAGGGGAGCTACCTGTTCGGGGCGTTCGCGGGGCGGCTGCCCGCGGCTTTCACCGTCGCGGAGTACGCGCGGCAGGGGTTTTTTGAGCTTTGCAGGGTGATGGCGGTCAATTTCTCGCTCCTGTGGCTGGCGAAGCGGTGCGCGAGCGACCGGCCTTCGAGGCCGATTCTGACGATCCTGATGGCGGAGAGCGTCCTCCTGGCGGCGACCGCAATGTCGAAGCTCGGCATGTACATCGGCATCTTCGGGTTCACGCCGCTTCGACTCCAGAGCAGCTGGCTCGTCATCGCGCTGCTGGCGGGCTGCGTCTGCGCGATCGTCTCCGTCTGGACGGGAAGGAAGACGTTTCGCGCGTGGATGATTTTCTCGGCGGCGGCGCTCGTTTTGACCTGTTTTTATTGATGGAGGTGTCCCATGCACATTACGTACCTTGGGCAATGCGGCTTTCTGATCGAAATGGGCGGCGCGCGGATCGTCACCGACCCATATCTGAGCGACTACGTGGACAAGCACCACGACGATGCGGACATGGTCTGGCGGCGAAATTATGCGCCGCCCTGCTCGCTCATCGACCTCAATCCGGACGTCGTTCTCCTCTCGCACGCGCACAGCGACCATATGGACCCCTGGACGCTTGAGCCCTACCGCGCGGCGGGGGGGAACTGCACCGTCGTCGCGCCCGCGCCGGAGTCCGAGCGGCTGCGCAGGATGGGCTTTACGCGCGTCATCGAGGCGCGCGCGGAGATTCCGTTTCCGGCACGCAAGGCAAACATTACGCCCATCCTGTGCGCGCACACCGAGCCCCATGCGGACGCGTGCGGGCGCTTCCACGAGCTTAGCTACTTCATCGAGGCGGACGGCGCGAAGCTGTTCTTCGGGGGGGATCTGAGCCTGTACGACGGGTTGGTGGAGCGGCTCGTCCGGGAGGCGCCCGACTACGCGCTGCTGCCCGCGAACGGCAGGGACGAGTTTCGGACCTCGCGCGGCATCATCGGGAATACCGACGCGCGGGAGGCCGCGATGCTCTCCGCCGCCTGCGGCGCGGCGCTCATTCCCACGCACTATGACCTCTACGACGTCAACGGCTGTCCCATCGAAACCATTCGCGACGCGGCCCGGTACGCGGGCGCGCGGCTGATCAATCTCTGTCCCGGCGTGCGCGTGGAGCTTTACGGAAGGTCGTAACCGCCTGCTTCCCAAACGCAAAAAAACCGGGCGTGCCCGCGCAAACGGCGGCCGCCCGGATATTCATTTGACCTCGCGCGACAGGTGCGCCTCGGCGCTCTGCTCCTCCGCGTCGTAATCCGATTCCGGAATCTCGTGGTCCGCGCAGTAGTCCGAGAACTTTCCCGGCGCGCCCTCGGTATCGTCCGGTTCGAGCGTGAAGGCGGACACCTCATACGCCATGCGCACCATGTACTCGCCGTTTTCGAGAAGCTTCTGATATTCGCGCGACTGGAGCCGCCCCGTGAGCCGCACCCGGTCGCCGATCTTGAAGCGCGCGGCATATTGGGCGTTTCGGCCCCAAGCGATGCAGGGAACGTAGTCGCTCTTTCCGAACGCGCGGTTGACGGCGAGCATCATGTCGCAGATTTCGCGCCCGAAGGGGGTCGAGCGGTACACGGGCGGTCGACACAGCGCGCCGGAGAGCGCCACCTTGTTGAGCGTGTCGTTTTCCTGCGTCTCCGTGAGAGTCTGAGCGAACAGCGTTACCATCAGTCGCCCCGCGCCGTCGATCACCTTATTGTACGAGCGCACCTGGCCCTGCACCAAGAACTGCCTGCCGTCGTCGAGCCGGCCGCCAGCCATGAGCTTTCCGGGTATCGTCAATGGGAGCTTGTCGAGCGCGCCGGACAGGCGCTTGACGAGGAGCGTTCCAGTGAAAAAGGGCTCGTTCATCACCTCGTGGCTCAGGGACAGGGGGCCTTCCAGCCTGCCGACCGCCACAATCCGGTTGTTGGGATTCTCCATGGTATCACCTCTGTCAAATGCGGTATTCTATCTGCAAATTATGTATGCGAAAGGCCGCCGGATGATTCCATGTGTACCCGCCCGTTTCAAACGGCGCGCAGAGCCTCCGCGCGCTTCAGCAGCCGCCAGTAGTTGAGCCCGGCGATGTCCGCGAGCGTTTCCTCCGAATAGCCGCGCGCGCGCATGTGCGCGAGCAGCTTCGGAAAGTCGGCGGGCGTTGCGAGGTCCTCGGGCCATGCTTCGATGCCGTCGAAGTCGGAGCCGAAGCCCACGACCTTTTCACCGCCCATCTCGCAGATCGCGTCGATGTGGCGGAACACGTCGTCGATCGTTGCCTTTTGCTTGCGCACCAAAAAGCGCGTGTAGAAGTTCGTGCCGATGAAGCCGCCCTTTTCGATGATCGCGCGCACCTGTTCCTTGCGGAGGTTGCGCACGACCGGACAGAGCCAGCGGCAGTTGGAGTGGCTCGCCACGGGCGGAAGGGCCGCGCGTTCGCAGATGTCCCAGAAGCCCGCCTCGTTGAGGTGCGATACGTCCGCATAGATGCCGCGCCGGTCCATCTCCCCGAGAAGCGCAAGGCCGAAGGGCTTCAGCCCACCCTTGGGGCCATTCTTTGCGGGATAGCCGATCTCGTTCTCATTGTTCCACGTGAGCGCGATGAGCCTCAGCCGCGCGCGGGCGTCGAACGCGGCGAGCGTCTCGAGGGAGCCTTTGATCATCTCGCCCCCCTCGATGGAGATGACGCCGTGGGGCGTTTTCGGCGGTTCGTCCGGAAGCGCGCCTCTCAGAATCGGGGTGCCAATCGCCTCCGCCGCGTCCAGCATTTTGATTCCGTCCTCGTATGGCGTTCCCGCGGGCCCCTTCGGTCCGGCGAACAGCGCGTAGGTCTGGATCCCGACGCCGCCCGCCTCGAGCCTCTCGTGGTTCACCGCGCATTTTTCCGGTTCTGCGCCGTGCACGCCGATGGAATAGAGCGTGTCGCAATGGGCATCTGTCGTAAACATGAAGCCACCTCCATTTTTGCAAGAATTATACATCATCGCGCGTCACGCATCAAGAGTGACCGCACGATGCCGCGTTTCATAACGGATGTTAGTAGCTGAGTCCAATGGCCTTGAGCCCGTCCCCGATGAGCTTGAGTGCCGACGGGACCTCGATCTTCAGATTCATAAGGATTGTAATCGAAAGCGTGAGGGTAAACATGACCAGCCACGCGGCCACATCCTTCTTTCGGCGCTTCCGGACGAGCGGGACGAAGTCGATGATCGCGATCAGGACGTAGCCCAGGAGGATGAAAAACATGTCAGGCCTCCTTCTTTTTTGGGAGCTTTCGGATCAGCGTAACGCCGAGCGCCACGAGAGGCAGGAGGAACTCGAAGAACGTCCACGCGATCGGTACGATCTCCTGCGCGGACAGCGCGTGCCGAAGCTGGTCGCTGTACAGCGTCTGACCGTAGGCGACGATGAAAGCTGCGGAGATGAGCGTCAGGTGCTTATACGATCGCGCGCCCGTCAGCTGCGCGAGCGAGAGCACGGAGACGTACAGCAGAAACGTGATCTTGACAAACAGAAGGATGATGAGCACGATTCCGAACAGGATCTCCATTCGGGTCAGCGCCTCGCCCAGCTGAACCATGCGCAGCGCGACGAGGGAAGGGAGCGCGAACATGTGGAGCGTGTTCCCGAGAACCGCGGTATCCCGCGCCACGACCGCCGCGATCGTCAGCGCGCCGAGCACAAAGCCCAGAAACAGCGACCGCGTGACGTCGCGCTTCGAGAAGTCCACGTTGGGCGTTACCATGAGAAACGCGATCAGCTCGCCGAAGGGAATCGTCGCGATGATATGAATGCCCTGCAGGTACTTGGAGAAGGGTTGGTCGAACATGGGCAGGAAGTTTTCGAGGCGGAACCTGCTCAGGAGAAGGAGAACGGAGACCGCGATGAGCGTGAACGACACGACCATGTAGAGCGCGCTGTACCACGCGACCGCCCGGATGCCCTGGCGGGCCGCCATGGCGGCCACGAGGATGCATACGACGACCAGGACCGTGTTCGGCGTCTCCTCCATGAGCGTCTCGCGCGCGAATGCGCCCAGATCCGAAAGGTTCAGCGCGGCGAGGGTAAAAAAGAACCAGACGAACAGGAGGCCCACGAGCTTGCCGAGCGCCTTTCCGAATACCGCTTCAAACACCTGAAGGAGGTTCAGGCCCGGAAATTTTACGATCAAAGCGCGATAGACGAACATAAACGGAAGGTAAACCACGGTGCAGACCAAAACCGCGAGCCAGGAGTCCTGCTTCGTGACCGACGTCATGAAGGAGGTCAGAAGCGAGGACGATTGGATGAAGCACACGATCGTGAACATCAGCCGCGCGGACGTGATGCGCCCCTTGTCGATCTGGTTCATTTTTTCTCCTCCATTTCGACGGATTGAATGACCTTTCCGGTGCCCGGCAGTTCTGCGGTGACCCGCACCTCGAAGGTAACGTTTTGGAATTGCGCGTCCCAGTCGTCCGCGATGGCATGCCATGCCGTCTTGTCTCTCCTGTGAAGCATCAGTCCGATGCCGTAGATGTCCGCGTCCAGCGATCGCGCCTTCTCGAAGGTGCCGACGACCCGGTTGCGGATCGCGGTGGTCGCCGTATCCTTCAGAGAATCCACAAGCTCCTTCGCGGGAACGTCCGTGAAACCGATCACTTCGTTTAGGATGAGATTGGCGTTGATGGAGACCGTCGCCTGGACGCCGTTCTCCTTCGGCTCGACCGTCCATTCGCTTTCGAGCGTTTCGATCTGAAAAACCGCCCTTCCCTGATCCGTTTGCGCGGCCAGCCGACCGTTAACGATGTCGCCCAGCGCCCAGACGTAACCGTAGACCTCTTCGTTGTCGAGTTTTCCGATCATCTTTCCGTTCCGGAAGACTGCCATCCCGCCAATCTCAATCTCGTCCCGATCCCCGTTCTTGGTGAGCCTGAGAAGGGGAACGACGGGTGAGATGGACGTATCGAGGAGCCGGGAGGCGAAGTCCAGGATGGAAACCTGATAGTTGTTTGAAATCGACGAGCGGGAATCGAACGTGCGGGAAAGGTAGGCGCCGGTCACCTTGTCCTGCTCCATTTTCGCCGAGAGGATGTCGGAGGCCTTGCCCTCGACGATCGCGACCGCCACTTCCAAGCGCGACTCCAGGTCGCGCATGAACAGGTCGATATGATCGACGAGTCCCTCCCGCGCGAGATCCTCGCCGAAGAGGATGATCTGGTTGTGGTGGATGAACACCTTCCGGCTCGCGTTTCGGTTGATGGTGTTGATGGCCTCCGCCATCGTCTTTTCCGTCGCGGTCAGAAGAAGCGTCGGTGCTTCCGAGGAATCGGAGCCGCCGCTCGAACCGCCCGAAGTGGCGGCCTGCGCCTTGGCCACCTGCAAGCCGTACTCGTATTCGCCCGGCGTTCCCGTGGCATCGATGGAGATACCCGTCACGATGAAAAGCTCCGTGAGCTCGTGCTTGCCCCAGCAACCGGTCGCGGTCAGGGCGAGCGCGGCGGCCATGAGCAGCGCGGCTGTGCGCCGCAACAGTTTCTTCATTTTGCTCCGCCCTCCGCGTCGTCTCCCTGCGCGTAGGGGCGCGCCGTCGGGAGGAAGAAGCGTCGCCGCTTGACGTCGCCCTGGGCGATGCCCTTGGGTCTCCTGATCATCGACCAGAGGGGCATGCGGATGATGCTGTCCTGCAGATTGCGCGTCCAGGAGAAGCCGTCGAAGAAGGGTACGCCGAACGAGTCGAGCGTCGAAAGATGGACCATCACCGCAAGGAAAGCGAACGCGACGCCGTAAAGGCCCATGAACGCGGCGACGAACATCATGATAATCCGGAGGATGGATGCCGAATCGCTCTGGGACGGTACGAGAAAGCCTGCGACCGCCGTGATCGCGATGGTGATGACGATGGGCGCGCCGACGATCCCCGCCGAGACCGCGGCGTCGCCCATGATGAGCGCACCCACGATGGAGATCGCCTGGCCGACCGGGCGGGGGAGCCGGATGCCGCCCTCGCGCAGGATCTCGAATGCGAACACCATGATGAGCGCCTCGAGAAAAACGGGGAAGGGCGTGCCCTCGCGCGCATTCGCGATGGTGAAAAGGAGTGTCGTCGGAAGGAGCTCCTGATGAAACGCCGTCAACGCGATGTAGATCGCCGGCGCGAACACCGCGAGGAAGTAGGCGAGGTAGCGGAGAATGCGCACCATGCTCGCGTAGATCGTGCGCTGGTAGTAGTCCTCTGCGGTCTGGAAGCTCTCGACCAGGAGCATCGGCACGGTGAGAACGAAGGGCGTACCGTCCACGACAATCGCCACGCGGCCCTCGAGCACCTTCGCCGCGATCACGTCCGGCTTTTCCGAATATCCGACGGTGGAGAACGGCGAGAACGGCGCGTCGCCGATGTACTCCTCGATGTAGCCGGATTCGAGGATCGAATCGACCTTCAGCCGCTTGAGGCGGTATTTGACCTGCTCGATCACGTTCGGGTCCGCGACGTTCTCCAGGTACATGAGGCAGATTGCGGTCATGGTCTTTTCGCCGATGATGACGAGCTCGCTTCTGAGCCGCCCGGACTTGATCTTCCGGCGGATGAGCGCGGTGTTCGTGCGCAGACTCTCCGTGAATCCCTCGCGCGGGCCGCGCACAACCGTCTCCGACGCGGGCTCGGTGACGGAGCGCTTATCCCAGCCGCGCACGCTCGCGACGAGCGCCTCCGCGCAGCCGTCCAGGAGGATGCACGCGTCGCCGGAGAGGCAGGCCGAAGCGAGCTCGAGCGGGATTTCAACGTGCTTGACGTCGCCCGCGTGCAGAACTTCACGGTCGAGGATCCCGGCGAGTTCCTCCCTTTTCGGTGCGGGTTCCGGCGCTCGCCAGTCGAGGATGGGGCGGAGGAGGGAGTCGGTGATGGCGGCCTGGTTCGCGAGTCCGTCGTAGTAGAAGAGCGCGCCGTCGTACGATCCGTCGGGGCCGAAGCGAAAGCGGTGCAGGATGAGATCGCTGTCGTCGCCCAAAATGCGCTTCATATCGTCAACCGCCTCGTCGAGCGAGAGACTGATCTCCGGCACGCGCTTTTCCGGGACGTCGCCGTCGTCGGGCAGCGCGCTTTCCGTGGGCTGCCGGTTGTCGAACAGATGCCTGAGCTTCCGCTTGAAAGATCTGATGAGCATGAGTGGTCACTCTCGCGATTCATTTTTTGGTAGTATTGGCAAGGCGAGCCATGCGTATGCGGGTCGGATGGCAAAGAAAAGCCGCCGGCGCGGGCGGCAAAACGAAGAACGCGGGCGCGTGAGGCGCCCGCGTTTCGGTGCGTGTCCTCGATTACCTGCGAGAATCGGATCAGTTCGCGGGCGCGGCCGTCGCGTCTGCGGTAGCCTCCGCCCCTTCGACGGGACCGAGGGAGGTCATCATGGCGATGGCGGTCATGGTGAGCGCCTCGTCCTCGACGACGGGCGCGAAGGTCAGCATGTACATGCCGCCCAGCCCGTCGACGGTGAGCAGCGCGGAGTAACCGGCGGTTTCGTCGTCGTAGGCGATCATGGAAACGCCGTTGGCGGCGATCACGCCAAGCGAGGGATATAGGGCGGCGAGCGTGGGCGCGAGGGAATCAAGCTCGGTGAGGCCGATCTGAGCGTACGCGAGGCCCACAACGAGGGTCGCCTCGGGATTCTGCGCAAGGTAAAATACGCCGGTCGCGGCAATCTCCTCGCTTACCTCCATCTCGGCCCAGTCGGACGGAATGGCCATCTGTAAGCCGTTTTCGAACGCGACCCAGGTCGGCTCGAAATTAAGCTCGATTTCGCCCAGATCGACGGGCGTGATCGGAACGCTTCCCTCGGCGAGCGCGACCGAGCAAGTCAACATCAGGATCGCAAGAATCATTGAAACTGTCTTCTTCATTATCTCCCCTCCTATTTTTCATCATAACATAGGATCTGTTCATTGGCAAGCTTTCTTCAAGGCAAAAGAAGGTCCCCCCGAAGCGAGGCGCGGCAGTTGGTTTAGAACCTGAGTCCCTGGGTGGCCTCGATGGAGAGGACGTCGAAGGTGACCATCAGCGTGCCGCCCTTGCCGACCTTCGCGAGGTTCAGGGCGTTCTGACCGTAGACGACATGGATGATCAGCGGATCGCCGGCGTCACCCGGCACATGCTTCCACTGTCCGATGGCCGAAAGGCCCACCGAGCCGTCGATCACACGCCCTCGCCGTCTGAAATCTCCGGACCCTCGCATTCGACGAACCAGCGGTCACCCTCGCGGAACAGATACCGCTCCCGTCCGCCGATCATGGCCGTGTACCTGAACCCGTGTCCGCCCGTCATTTTCGCGGCGCAGGGCTTGAAATCCTTGACGCGGTCGATCTCATATTTCCGGCCGTCCGCCCAGTAAAGCGCGCGGGGGAGCACCGTACCGTCCAGCCGATGCTCCGCCAATACGGTCAGATACACCTTGCTCCACATGCCGAAGCCTCCTTATCAGAATCGCCCGAAGGGCCTGAGTGCCTGCGTCTCCCCGAAATGGGCCGCCACGCTCCTGTCCTCGAGCAGAGACGCGCGTCGGATGGCGGTGGGGCCGAACCGCGCGCGGATGGCGTCGATGGCGCGCTCGAGCGCCTCCTGACTCACGCGGCGGCGCTCGTCCTCGAACATCGAAAGCTGCACGCAGCCGTCCTCCGTCTCCACGTCCGCGCAGCGCACGCCCACCGAGCGCAGGGGCTTCTGACGGCTCAGGTCGTAATTGGCCCGAAAAAGCGCCATCGCCGTCTGGATGATCTCGGAGGCGAGGTTGGACGGGCGCTTGATTTTCGTCTGCCGCTCGAACGAGTAGAGGGCGTTGTCCCGGACCTGGATCTGGATGGTGCGCGCGCACAGGCGCAGTTCCCGAAGCCGCGCCGCCACGGCCTCCGAGAGCACCCAGTACGTGCGCCTGACCTGTTCCTCGTCGCAGAGGTCGTGGGGCGTCGTGGTGCTGTGCGAGATACTTTCGACGTCCGGAACGTCGCCGGTGCGGGCGACGGGGGAGTGGTCAAGGCCGTTGGCGTACTGCCAGAGAAGGACGCCGTTCACGCCGAGCATGCGCCTGAGGTTCTCGGGGTCCGCTTCCGCGAGCGCGCCGATCGTGAAGATGCCGACGCGCTCCAATCTCGCCCGCGTGGCGCCGCCCGCGCCGAGGAGTTCCCCTACGGGCAGCGGCCAGACGATCTTTCGATAGTCCTCCGGAGCGATCACGGTGGTCGCGTCGGGCTTTTTGTAGTCGCTGCCAAGCTTCGCCATGATCTTGTTGTCGGCGACGCCCACAGACGTCGTGATCCCAAGCTCCTCCCAGGTACGGCGGCGAATCTCATCGGCGAGCCGCGCGCCCTGTTCGATGGTGTCCGTTCCGAGGCCGACCCAGGCTTCGTCGATGCCGAAAGGTTCGACGTGGCCCGAGTAATCCCCGAGAATGTCCCGCACCTCGCGCGAGACGCGCATGTACAGCTGATAGTTGGGCGGTACGATGATGAGGTTCGGACAGCGCCTCTTCGCCTCGCCGATCGTGTCCGCCGTCTTGATCCCGGCAGCCTTGGCCTTCTCACTCTTGGCCAGCACGATTCCGTGGCGCGCCTCCACGTCGCCGCCCACGACGACGGCCTTCCCGCGAAGGGACGGGTCCTCCGACATTTCACACGAAACGTAGAACGAGTTGCAGTCTACGTGCAAGATCGTCCTGTCCATCCAAAAGCGCCTCCCGCCATGCGAATCGAACATCTGTTCTATGATGGGATTGTAGCATAAAAAGCGCGTGGGCGTCAATGGAAATGACGCCCACGCGGCAGGTTTAACGGCGCGTTCGACGGGAGGGTCCGGGTTTATTCCGTGCGCAGCGCCACAACGGGGTCCTTGCGGGAGGCGAGGCCGGAAGGGATAAGGCCCGCGATCCAGGTTAGGAACATGGAGATCGCGACGAGAATCAGCGCGCCGAGGACGGGCAGCCGCGCCACGCCGGAGATGTCCGCCAGATGCTGAATCAGCGCGTTGATCGGCAGGGTGAGAACGAGTGAGACGAGGATGCCAAGCGTGCCCGCGACGAAGCCCACGATGAGCGTCTCAGCGTTAAACACCCGCGCGATGTCGCGCTTGGAAGCGCCGATGGAGCGCAGGATGCCGATCTCCTTGGTGCGCTCAAGCACGGAGATGTAGGTGATGATCCCGATCATGATGGACGAGACGAACAGCGCAATCGCCACGAACGCGATCAGAACATAGCTGATGGCGTTGATGATGGTGTTGACGGACGACATGATGAGCTCGACGTAGTCGGTGTACTGAATGACGCCCGCTTCGTTTCCGGCGGCGCTCTGCTCGTCGTTATACGCCCCGATCATGTCCGCGATCTTCGCCTTCGCCTCGAAATCCTTCGGGTAGATGAGGATTTTCTCGGGCGTTGACTTGTCTGCGACGCCGAGCGCCGCGAGGTTTTCCTCGTAAGTCGAGGTCGACGCCACGGTCCCCGCGTAGTTTCGCGCGACGGCTTCCTTCTCCGCGCCTGTGAGCGCGTTGTAGTACGAAAGCTGCGCCTGCGTGAGCGTCGAAGGGTCGAATTCCCCGGACGGCGCGCGGAAGGGGAGGCCCGTAAAGACGTCCGTCTCCGGGTCGGCGAGCTGCGCCGTCACGATGTCGGAAGCCGCGATCCGGTCGATGACGTGCTCGGTCAGAAGAGAAGTATAGCCGATGGTCCCCGCGGCGGAGGCGTTCACGGCCTCTTCGTTCGGGCGAAGGATGCCGACGACCCGGATGTCCTCGCCCATCGCGACCGCGGACTGCATGTAGGCGGCGTCGCCCGTCCTGTCGACCCACGCGCCGTCCTGTTTTTCGTAAAAGTCGGGCTCCGCGATCAGCTTGAAGCGCAGAGACAAGAGCTCGTCGTACGTGTAAGCGACGTCCTCGATTTCGACCGTCTCGCCCGTCGCGTAGGACTGAAGAAGCTTTGAAAGCGCTCCTTGATCCATGAGGCCCAGCGCGTAGAGCGCGTAGTCGTTGATGCGATTGGAGCTGTCGACGATCAGGACCACTTCGTCGTAGCGCTCCGGCATCCGCCCGGCGATCACATCGTACTGCGCGTTCAGAAGCGGGCGGTTGTCGATGAGCTCGTTCCACACGTCCATCGCGCCCGTCGAGGTGTAAAACGAGGAAAGCTCGTTTGAAAGGCCCATCGACTGGTAAACAGTGGGCGGGTTGACCTGGAAATACGCGCCGTCCCCGTCCGCGCGGTACGCGCGAAGCGTCGTGCCGTATGTGTATTTGACGTCGCTCGCGAGCCGGGCAAGGTCGCCCTCCCTCTCGTCGAGGTACGCCTTAAAGGCCGCGGTGTCGTTCGACGTGACCTGCGACTGCATGGCGGAGAGCATCTGACCCATCCGATTGCTCGCGTGGACCAGGCCGTCGTCCGCCGCGCTCTCGTCCGGGTGGGCGTCCATCATACTCCTGAAAAAACCCGACATGTCGACCGACTGGCGGTCGATCTCGATGGGATAGCTCGAGAGCGTGTCCTCTTCGACGCGGTCGATGTAATTCTGGATGCCGCTCGAGAGCGCGAGGATGAGCGCGATGCCGATGATGCCGATGCTGCCCGCGAACGAGGTCAGAAACGTGCGCGCCTTCTTGGTCATGAGGTTGTTCAGGCTCAGGGAGAGCGCGGTCGTGAACCGCATCGAGGTGCGCCTGCGGTGCGCGGGCTTTTTCTCGGGCGCTTCGGCTGGGATGAACGGGTTTGTGTCGCTCGTCACGCGCCCGTCGAGGAGCCGGATGATGCGCGTCGAATAGCGGTCCGCGAGTTCCGGGTTGTGCGTCACCATGACGACGAGCCTGTCCTTCGCAATCTCACGCATGAGGTCCATGACCTGCACGCTCGTCTCGGAGTCCAGTGCGCCCGTCGGCTCGTCCGCGAGCAAGATATCCGGGTCGTTGACGAGCGCGCGGGCGATCGCGACGCGCTGCATCTGCCCGCCGGACATCTGGTTGGGCTTTTTATTGATCTGGTCGCCGAGTCCCACCTGCTCGAGCACCGCGATGGCGCGTTTTTTTCGCTCCGCACGGGAGACGCCCGAGAGCGTCAGCGCGAGTTCGACGTTCGAGAGGACCGTCTGGTGGGGGATAAGGTTGTAGGTCTGAAACACGAAGCCGACCGCCTTGTTTCGGTAGCTGTCCCAGTCCGCGTCCGTGTAGTGCTTCGTCGGCACGCCGTTGATGCTCATTTCGCCCTCGGTGTACCGGTCGAGTCCGCCGATGATGTTTAAAAGAGTGGTCTTTCCGCAGCCCGAGGGTCCGAGCACGGATACAAATTCGCTGTCCCGAAACGATAGGTCGATGCCCCAGAGCGCGTCGATTTGATTTGTGCCCAAGCTATATTTTTTTGTGATTCCCTTTAAGGTCAGCAAAGCTTCCGCCTCCAATCGTATGGGTTCATTTTACCCGCTCCATATGAATTGAATATGAACGCCGCACACTTTCGTCGGGAATCGACCGCTTTCCACCAATTAAGACAAAAACAATACGGAATGATGCCGGAATGGCATAATTATGAAAAAAGAATGCGCAAAGCCATTGCGAAATTTACATATTTGGCATATAATAGAAAAAATCATAGCGACAAGGCGGTGTAGATGAGGATGATGCCAAAAGCGAAGCATGCTGAATCGATCCTGCGATTGACTGTGCGGCTCCTCGCGCTCATCGTTGCACTCTCGGCGCTCTCGGGAACCGCGCTCGCCTCGTTCAAGGCAAATGTCTATAAAACCTCCATGCCGGTTTACGCGTCTCCCTCCACCTCCGCAAAGAAGCTGGGGACGCTCAAAAGCGGCACGGAGGTCACGGTGGTCGCCTATTCGGGCGACTGGACGAAGATCCGCTACAAGGGACATACCGGATACGCGCAGTTCAAGTACCTGAACTCGCAGAAGCGGATCAAGGCGTATTCGAAGGGCAGTTACGCGGTCTACGCGCTGCCGTCCTCCTCGTCAAAGAAGCTC
The DNA here is from genome assembly GCA_023444095.1 of Bacillota bacterium. Classification (GTDB taxonomy): domain Bacteria; phylum Bacillota; class Clostridia; order Christensenellales; family Aristaeellaceae; genus RUG11247. The sequence continues at coordinate 168,849 of JAEZRP010000006.1, read as the reverse complement.
TGCACCCTCTCGCGCGGGAACGTCGTCTACGTGGCCGGAAAGTGCGGCGACTATTATCTCGTCGAGAACAAGTCCGGCTCGGCTGCCGGCTACATCAAAAAGTCCGCGCTCTCGGCGAAAAAGCCATCCTCGGCCGAAACGGCGGATGCCAAACCGTCCGGCGGCGCGAGCGGGGATTCGAAGATGCCCTCGAGCCTCAAATCCAGTCAATCCTCCTATTCGTCCTCCCTCAGCAACGCCAAAAAAATTGAATACGCCATCTACGTGGCGCAGAATCAGCTCGGAAAGCCGTATTCCTCGTCCCCCAAACCGCCCAAGAGCTACGATTGCGCGGGGCTGACGCGGTATTGCTATTCAAAGGCCGGCGTTTCGCTCGAGGCGAGCGCGTATGCGCAGGGCTACGATTCCTCTTATACCCAAATCGATGACAGCTCGGACCTCAAGCGCGGCGACGTGGTCGTCTTTGATACCAACGAGGGCGACAAGGATTTGAGCGACCACACAGGAATCTACCTCGGCTCCGGTTACTTCATTCACGCCTCCTCCAGCGGGGAAGAGGTGATCATCTCGAATCTGTCTTCCGGCTATTACAGCGAGGCGTTCTCCTGGGGACTGCGGATCCTCGATTAGATGATTTCCTTGTACGGCGCGGCAAGATCGGAGCGGTTCGCGTAGCAGTAAGCGCAGCCATGCGCGCAGGTGTCGTACGCGCCGATGTCGGCGCTCTCCGCGCAGCCGCACAGCGGCCTTTGGGCCTTGGCGCGGCGGGCGGGCTGGACGCGCCCGGTGATCCGCTCGACGAGCGCGGGATCGACGCACGCGCCGGGCAATATCCCGTAGGGTGCGAGGTTCAGCTTCTCGGCGCACGAAAGCGGCGTCATCCCGCTTTCCGCCGCGGCAGTAGCGATCGCGCGCGCGATCAGTTCCACTTCGTCCGGCGCGGGCTCGCGCATCCCGAGCCTGTGCCAGTTTTTTTCGATTTTTTTATAGTAATCGATGAAGCTGATCGTGACGCGTTCGACGCGCCCTGCAAGTTCTCCCGCGATGCGAGCGAACATGTCCGCGTGGAAGCGCGCGCCATAGCGCGGCGTCAGGAGGATCGGATCGTACCGCCAGACGACGCGCGCGGGGCCGATCTCGCCGGAGAGCCGCTTGAGGGTCTCGATCCGCGCTCCGAGCGGAGGCACGCGCGGCTCGATCTCCGGGCCGTAGCCGTTGAGCGTGAACTGGAAGTAGTAGTCGTAACCCTCGAGGCGAGATAGCAGAGGAAGCATCGGCGCGGGATCCTTCGTCCAGAACACGAAGCAGTCGACGTCCTCCGGGCGCAGGCTCACGCGGCGGATCTGCGCGGCGTTCATGGGATTTCGCACGTCGACAAAGCCCTTCTCGATCCGGGAGAAGAGCCAGTCCGCGTAGAACGCGGGGAGATCGGTTCGTCTGCTCGCGCTGATAATCATGATCCAATCATAACCCGGAGAATACGGCCTGTCAAGGCGGGAGGCACGCATGGAGAAGGTTAAAGTCGGAGTTCTGGGCTTGGGGAGCATCTTTCAGAGGGTCATGGCGGGCTTTCCGAACGCGGAAAACTGCGCGCTCTACGCGGTCGCCGCGCGGGACTTGGCGCGCGCGGAGGAGGCGAAGGCGAAGTACGGCGCGGCGCGCGCGTTCGGGAGCTACGAGGAGCTGCTCGAATGCCCCGAAGTGGAGCTCGTCTACGTCGCGACGCCGCACAGTCTGCACCATGAGCAGGTGATGGCCTGCCTCGCGCGCGGGAAGCATGTGATCTGCGAGAAAGCGTTCGCGCTGAACGACCGGCAGGCGGCCGAGATGGCGGCGCTCGCGCGGGAGAAGGGACTTTTCCTCATGGAGGCCATGTGGACGCGCTTCATGCCCGCGATGGTCAAGCTCCGTGAGCTGGCCGAGGGAGGCGCGCTGGGGGAGATCCGGCATGCGGTTGCGGACTTTGCCTACGCCGCGCGCTTCGACCCGGAGAGCCGCGTCTACGCCCCGCATCTCGCGGGCGGCGCGCTTCTGGACGTGGGCATCTATCCGCTCTCGATGATCGCCATGCTGCTCGGGGACGCTCCGGTCTGCGTGAACGGAACATGCGTCATGGCGCCCTCCGGCGTTGACGCGCGCACCGTCGCCCAGTTCCGCTACGATTCCGGCGCGACAGCGCAGCTCATGTGCGGCGTGGACGTGAATGGAGATTCCAGGATGACCGTCTTCGGCACGCTGGCGCGGGTGGACATCCCCGATTTCTGGCATGCCACGCGCCTTGAGATCGCGCGCGGGCGCGAGACCGAGATCCTCGAGTTCCCGCCTGAGACGGAAGGTCACCACCACCAGTTTGTTCACGCCGCCGACTGCATCCGGCGCGGCCTGACCGAGTCCTGCGTCATGGCGCTGAACGAGACGATCAATCTCATGAAGATCATGACCGACATCCGCCGCGCGAACAACTTTCTCTATCCGGGGGAGTGAAGAGAACGGAGGGACGGCGAGGGCGCTGGCGCTCCCAGCGGCGCGTGGATTGTATTCTCAAATCGATCCACGCGCTCGCGAAGCGACTTGGTTTGCCAAAGGCAAGCCAACCTCCAAGGGCCGGCGCCCTTGCGAATCCCTTGCTGGAAGGTATTCTAACTTGACCCGTCGTCCATCCGTGGGCCCATCCCCTGACGGTCGAAATTGCGGATTCGATGCCCCGGGGTTTTCTCCCCGGGGCATCGACGAACAATCTGATATTCATTTCCCTGCATGGAATTTTGAACGGGCATTGTCCTTGAACGGGGGACCGGGGGCAGCGCCCCCGGTCCGGCGTTACTCCTCGCTCTCCCGTTCCCCGTACGCCTCGTGCTTTTCCGAGCAGACGAACAGGCAGGAGAGCTTCGAGACGTCGTAGCTTCCGGTTTCGTCGATCTGGCGCTGAATCTCCTCGCGCATCGCCCGGACGCCCCCCTCGTTCTGGACACCGAATGTGTCGATAGACTGGATGTACCGGACGAGGGGCTCGGCTTCGGTGATCTGGAGGGACGATTCGTAGTCCTCGCGCATCACGCGCCTGAAAAACCGGGAGAGGGTCGACTTTCCCTTCTCCATGGTGAAGCAATCCGGGGGCTGCGGGAGGAAGACGCCGTGCCGCTCCGCAAGGGCGTACATTTCCTTCAAGTTGGTCTTCGACATGGTCGTAGCGCACAGACGGCCCTCCGGCTTCAGCACGCGCGCAATCTCGGAAAGCGCGGCATAGAGATTCGGCACGTGAAAGAGCATGTGGGAAGCCAGCACCATGTCGTAGGTTGCGTCCTCAAACGGCATTTCGCAGGCATCCGCCCGGATGAACTCAAAGCGCGCGTTCGCGACGTTTTTCGTTCGCTCCCGTGCGGCATCGATCATGCCCGTGCTCGCGTCGGCCATCGTGATGAAGAGGTCGTCCGGCAGGGGACGATACGCCCAAAGGTCGCCGCTTCCGCAGCCGATGTCGAGAACCCGCATGCCGGGCGCGAGACCGAGCCGGTCGAGCAGCCAGTCGGAGTAGGGAATGTCCGCGATGTTGAACCGGGCATGAAGCGCGCGCCGGATGTCGTGCCTGTCCGGGACGGCGTATTGTGCCTCGACGCGCGCCCTGTCCGCGTTCGGGTTCGGCTCTTCCGTGGGAGCGTCGAGGTCGACGCCGAGCGTACTCATGCCGCGCATGAGCCCTTCGTCCGCGCCGAACGTACCCGCAACGAGCCAGACGGCGCGCTCATACGCCGCGTAGGGGACAAAGAGCATGTACTGCTCGAGATAGTTGCCCGTCAGCGTGGAGAGCGCCGCGCCATGCGCGCCTATCTTGGAATGGGGAATCTCGCTTTCCTCCAATAGCGGCTCGACCATCGAGGTCTGGATGTAGTCGCCGGTGAAAAAGTGCACCGGGTCGCGCTCCCGTACCTCGCGCAGCTTCCTCGCCTTTTTTCCACAGTTCGGACAGTCGTCCTCCGTCAACCTCTGGCAATTTGAACAGTACAGCATGCGCGGCTCCTTTCGATATCGAACCATTTTCCCATATTATAACACAAAAAAGCCCGGCGCGACAGTGCATCGCGCCGGAATGATTCCTTTTTGTTACACGCCCTTGCGCTCGTTGATGAGCTTCTGGTTCTTCGTCTGGTTGGTGGTGCGCACGTGGCCCTTGAGCGGGACGATCTTGGCGTCGATGGCGTCGAGGATCCAGCTCGGCTGCGGGAAGAAGTCTTCCTCCAGCTCGTGCGCGGGAGTGATCCAGTTGCGGGAAGCGACCACCACCGGCGGCGCGTCGAGCTCGTCGAAGGCGAGTTCGGTGACCTGACGGGCGACCTCGCTCGCGAAGGAGCCGCGCTCGCACGCGTCGGTGACGATGACGAGCCGCCCGGTCTTTTTGACGGACTCGAGCACGGCGTCGTAGTCGAAGGGCACGATGGTGCGCGCGTCGATGACCTCGGCGGTCATGCCGTACTTCTCCTTGAGCTCCTTCGCGGCCTCGAGTGCGCGATAGAGAACGGCGCCGAAGGACAGGATGGTGACGTCGTCGCCCTGGATCTTCACGTCTGCCTTGCCGAAGGGAATCTCATAGTACTCCGCCGGGACGCCTTCCTTGTGGAACTGCTCGCCGACGTCGTAGATGCGCTGTGACTCGAAGAACACCACGGGATCGGTGCCCGAAAGCGCCGTGGCCATGAGGCCCTTGGCGTCGTAGGGCGTGGCGGGGAAGGCGACCTTCAGACCCGGAATGTGCGCGGTGAGCGCCGTCCAGTCCTGGGAGTGCTGCGCGCCGTACTTGGAGCCGATGGACACGCGAAGAACGACCGGCATCTTGATGATGTCTGCGGACATCGCCTGCCACTTGGCCATCTGATTGAACACCTCGTCGCCCGCGCAGCCGAGGAAGTCGCAGTACATGAGTTCCGCGAGCGCGCGTCCGCCCGCCATGGCGTAGCCGACCGCCGCGCCGACGATGGCGGACTCCGAAATGGGGGAGTTGAAGAGCCTGTGGTACGGGAGCGCCTCGGTGAGCCCGCGGTACACCGCGAACGCGCCGCCCCAGTCGCGCACGTCCTCGCCCCACGCCGCGAGGGAGGAATCCTTGTAGAAGCGGTCGATGATCGCCTCGAAGAGTCCGTCGCGCAGCTGATAGACCTTGTTCTTGGAGACGGGCTTGCCGTCCGCCGTGTAGGCGTAGCGCTCCTTGCGGGCGATGGCCGTGACGCGCGGGTTCTCCGAAAGAGGCATGAGCACGTCCGGCTTCGCGGTTCCGAAGGATTCGACGCGGCCGTTGGTGAACATCATGTCCGCGAGCTCGTCGGGGTTCTTGTCGAGGTTCATGCGGGGGGAGAGGGTCTCGTCGATGGAGAGTTTGAAGTTTCTGAGGATGGCGTCCTCGACGTAGGATTTGATCTCGTCGCACTCGGCATCGGTCGCGACGCCCGCCTCGATCATCTGCGCGCGGAACGCGATGATCGGGTCCTGCGCCCACCAGGCGTCGATCTCCTCCTTGGTGCGGTAGCTGGAGGAATCGGACGGGCTGTGGCCGGACATGCGGTAGGTGACGACGTCGAGGAAGCACGGGCCCTTGCCCTCCTCGAGGAGCGCCTTCTTGCGGCGGTAGGCGTCGATCACGGCCAGCGGGTTCCAGCCGTCGATCCGCTCGGTGTTCATCTGGTTGGGGTTGAAGCCGGCCGCGAGGCGCGCGGGCATGTCGTAGCCCATGGTCTCGCCGACGGTCTGGCCGCCCATGCCGTACATGTTGTTGAAGACGTTGAAGACGACGGGCAGGCCGCCCTTCATGTCGTCGTCCCAGAGCTCGGTGAGCTGGCCCATGCCGGACATGTTGAGCGCCTCGAGCACCGGGCCGCGCCCGAGGGAGCCGTCGCCGATGTTCGCGACCACGATGCCCTTTTTGCGGTTCACGCGCTTGTAGAGCGCCGCGCCCATGGCGATGGTGCCCGAGCCGCCGACGATGGCGTTGTTGGGATAGATGCCAAACGGAGTGAAGAAGGTGTGCATCGAGCCGCCCAGGCCCCGGTTGAATCCCGTCTCGCGCGCGAAGATTTCGGCCATCGCGCCATAGAGCAGGAAGTTGACCGCGAGGTCCTTGACGCTCGCGTGCGGCTCGGTCTCGGCGACGGCGAGCGTCTTTCCGCCGAGGAAGTCCTTCATGATCGCCATGAGCTCGTCGTCGCCGAGCTTCTCGATGGCGGAAAGACCCTTGGCGAGGATGTCGCAATGGCTCCTGTGGGAGCCGAAGATCATGTCCTCGACTTCCAGAACAAACGCCTCGCCCACGGCGGACGCCTCCTGGCCGATGCCAAGGTGCGCGGGGCCGGGATGGGTGTAGGCGACGCCCTTGTACTCGGAGGTCGTCTTGATATCCTGGATCATGGTCTCGAACTCACGCAGGAACAGCATGTCGCGGTAGATGTGCTTGAACTGATCGGGCGTGAAGTTGCCGACCTCGTCCTTGACCTTCTTTTGGTAGGTGTTGACCGGAATGTCCGTGAACGTAATTTTGCCGGGCGCGCGCGCGACATTCGGATCGACGAAAAGCTGCTTGGACATAGTATTCTCTCCCTTATGTTAGTCCTGTCTCAGTCTTTGAACTCCCAGATGACCTCGCGGATCATCTCGCTGACGGTCGGATGCGGGAAGATGATTTCCTTCACGTCCTTGACGCGCATCTCGGATTCGATGAGCGCCGCCGCGCCCCAGATGGCCTCGGAGCCGGAATTGCCGAGCATGTGGACGCCCACGACGTTTCTGTGCTTCTTGTCGACCAGGATCTTGCAGATGCCGTCCTCGCCCTCGTTCTCCGCGATGAAGCGGCCCGAATAGCGCATGGAGAGCTTTTTGACCTCCACCTCGAGTCCCTTCTGCGCGGCTTCCTCCTCGGTCAGGCCGCAGGAGGCGACCTCCGGGTGGGTGTAGATGACCGACGGGTTCGCGTGATAGCGCATCTTGTCGCGCTTTCCGATCATCGCGTTGACGGCGACCTCCGCCTCGCGGTAGGCGGTGTGCGCGAGCATGATGCCGCCGATGCAGTCGCCCGCCGCGTACACGCCCTCGACGTTCGTGCGGCACTGTTCATCGACCACGATCACGCCCCGGTTGAGATCCACACCGATGGTCTCGAGCCCGATATTTGCGGTGTTCGCGCGGCGACCGATGGAGAGAAGTACCTTGTCGGCGGGAATCTCGATGGTCTTTCCTTCCGCCTCGCAGACGACCTTGCCCGGCTCGACGGCCACGACCTTGGTGTTGAGCTTGAAGTCCACGCCCTTCTTGGCGTACTCCTTCTGGAGCATGGTCGAAATTTCGCGGTCGGTGGGCCCGGCAATGTGGTCGAGCATCTCGACGACGGTCACATGCGCGCCCGCGACGCAATAATAGGCCGCCATTTCGAGCCCGATGACGCCGCCGCCGATGATGACGAAGTTCTTGGGAATCTCCGGAAGTTCGAGCACCTCGCGGTTGGTGAGCACAAAACCGCCGATGTTCTCGCGCACGCCGGGGATGGGGGGGACGAGCGCCGACGAGCCCGTCGCGATGAGGAGCTTCGTCGCCGTGTACTCCTGGCCGCCCGCCGTGACCTTGTAGCCGCCGTCCGCGCGCCCGGAGATGACGCCCTCCTCCTTGACGACCGTCACGCCCGCCGCCTTCATCTTGGCGCCCACGCCCGCGACCAAGGTTTTCACGACCTTGCCGCGCCGCGCAACGACGGCCTTCTGGTCGAGCTTCACGTCAGAGGCCGAGACGCCGTACTTAACGCCTTCCTTGGCGTGCTCGTAGATCTTCGCGGAGTTTAGAAGCGCCTTCGAGGGGATGCAGCCTTCGTTCAGGCACACGCCGCCCAGCGCGCGCTTCTCGATCACGCAGGTCTTGAGGCCCGCGTGCGCCGCGCGCTCCGCGCCGAGGTAGCCCGCCGGGCCGCCGCCCAGAACAATCAGATCAAACATTGCCATCTATGAATTCTCCTTCTTATTTCGCCAGAAGCAGCGTGAAGTTCTCGAGGTTGACCTTGAGGTCCGCGAGGAACTTCGAGGCCGGGGTGCCGTCCATCGCCCTGTGGTCGTAGGTCAGGGAGAGTGTCATGGCGGGATACGCCTTGATCTGGCCCGCGACTTCCTTCACGCGCGTGGTGATCGCGCACACGCCGAGGATCCCGGTCTGCGGCGGGTTGATGACGGGCGTGAAGCTCTCGATGCCCAGGGACCCGAGGTTTGAGACGGTGAAGGACGCGCCGCGCAGGTAGTCGGGGCTGATCTTTCCCTCCTTGGCTTCCTTCGCGAGCTGCTTCGTCGCGTTCGAAAGCTCGAGAAGGCTCATCCTGTCTGCGCTGAAGATGGTGGGCACCATGAGGCCGCGCTCCGTGTCGCACGCGAAGCCGAGGTGCACGCCGTGAAAGTACTTCATGGTCTTGCCGTCGTCGATGAGGTTCGCGTTGAGCGCCCTGTGCGCGGGCATCTTGAGTGTCTTGACGACCGCGTACATGATGATGTCGTTGAGGGTGATCTTGCTCATGCCGAGGGATTCGCCCTTCTCCTTGAACGTCGCGCGCAGGTTCTGGATCTCGGTGGCGTCGAAGGAGATGTTGTGGGTGAGCTGCGCCATGGAGGAAAGCGACGCCATCATGGACTTCGCGATCACCTTGCGCATATTCGTCATGGGTTCGGTATAGCCGTCGTCCACGGGTTTTCCGATCTCGGCAGCCGGGGCGGAGGCTGGAGCCGCAGCCACGGGAGCCACGGCCTCGGGCTTTCTCTCGAGGTCGGAAAGCGTCACGCGTCCGCCGAGGCCGGTGCCCTGAACGCCGCCCGCATAGGAGGAAGCAGCCGCCTTCGAGACGAGCCTTCCCGCGTCGATGAGCGCCTGCACGTCGCGCGCGATCACGCGGCCGTCGGGGCCGGTGGGCTGGACAAAGGAGAGATCCGCGCCGCGCGCCTCGGCGAGCGCCTTCGCGCGGGGAGATATTTTCAGATCGCCCGAGAACACGGCGGGCTCGGCGAGCTCCGCCGCCTCCGACTGAGCGGCAACCGCGGGAGCTTCCGGCTGTTCGGCGGCGGGCGCGGGCGCGGCGGATGCGCCGTCGGGCCTGAATTCGTCCGTGGATTCGCCCGGTGCGCCGATCACGCAAACGTTCATAAGGCAGGGTACGTCGTCGCCCTCCTCGAAGAAGACGTCAATCAGAGTGCCGGCGACTTTGGCATCCTCGTCAAACGCGGCTTTGTCGGTCTCGTAGGAGAAAAGAACGTCTCCCACCTCGACCTTGTCGCCCTTCCGCTTGTTCCACTTTGTGATGATGCAGCTTTCCACCGTATTGCCCTGCCGGGGCATGATGACAGCAACAGCCATGGGAACCTCCTTATCGCGCAACGGACAAGCCTCGCGCTTTTTAAACCGTATTTATTGTAGCAACATGCACACCTGCGTTCAATCGAAACGCGATATTTTCTCATATACTTAATCATCGTTAACAAAACCGGAGCGATTTCCATGAGAAACCGCCCGTGCGCTTGTAATGCGGCGCGCAAAAGTGTATAATACCGACAATACTTTTTACGGAGGGCATTGCCATGCCTGTCAGGAACTCGGCCAAGGCCATCGTCGTCGACGAGGGAAGGATCCTGCTCAACAGATGCACCTCGCGCTTCGGCGAGTACTACGCGCTCCCGGGCGGCGGGCAGAACCCAGGGGAAACGCTCACGGACGCCGTGACCCGGGAATTATTGGAGGAAACGGGCTACCGCGTCAAGCCTATGCGGCTCTCGGGCGTGTACGAGCGCATCTCCGAGCGGCCCGGAGACGACGACGAAAAGCTCTGCCACAAGATCTACTTCGTCTTTCTCTGCCGCCTTCTGAGCGGGGAGGCGCTAAGACCCACGGAGCACGACAGGTTCCAGATCGGCCTCGAGTGGGTCAACATCAAGGATATCCCGACGAGCAACCTCTTCCCGCATGCCATCCGGGACAACATCCAAAGCATGCTCTCGTTCGGGGAGACCATCTATATCGGATCGGAAAGGGAGAAGTGCTGATGGAAAGCGCGGACCGGTTTTTTGAGTCGGTCGAACCCCTGCGTCTGCGGACGTTTCAGGTGAAGGAAAAGAACAAGGCGCTCGTCGCCATGCGCATCGCGGAAGAATTCGAGGCGGGGCGGACGTACACGGAATTCGAGGTGAAGGAAATCCTCGCGCCCATCTGCGTCGACCACGCGACCGTGCGGCGCTACCTCGTCGACCACGCCCTTCTCATGCGCACGCCGGACTGTTCAGCCTACTGGAAGCCGCCGTCTCAGGAGGTCGCCGGGGAAAAGTGACGCGGGACAATCCATTTCATAGATCTCATCGGGACGCGCGGCGGCCTCTGCGGGGCTTCCCTGCGCGTCCCTGATGTTTTTGGGCGCGAAGGAAAACCCGAGCGTGGCGGGGGATACGATTTCGAGAACGTCGCCCTCCGAAAACCGGTTCTTGAGCACAATTCTCGCCCGGCCGCCTTCGACGGTCAGGACGCGCCCGGAATAGACGGACCCCTGTTCTGTTTCGCCAGAAGCGTCGTTCGGTCTTCCGAAGTAGAATCCCGTGGAATACGGCCTGTGGCTCACGCTGCGAAGCTCGCGCAAAAGCGGCGCGGGATCGGCACCCGGGTCGTCGAGCCGCCTTTTGTACGCGTTCACAACCGTCGCGACGTAGAATTCCGACTTCATGCGCCCCTCGATCTTGAACGCCGAGACGCCCGCCTCGGTCAGCCGGTCGAGGAACGGCAGACAGCAAAGGTCGCCCGCGCTCAGGATCGCCGTGCGGCCCTCCGCCTCCTCGACGGGGAAAAACTGTCTCGGCCTCTTTTCTTCCTCCAAAGCGTAGTTCCAGCGGCAGGGCTGCGTGCATTCGCCCCGGTTCGCGCTGCGGCCCGTGAGATGTGCGCTCATCATGCAGCGGCCCGAGTACGCCATGCACATCGCGCCGTGCACGAACGCCTCGACCTCCATGTCGGCGGGGAGATTTCTTTTCAGCTCGATCAGTTGGGAAAGCGAGAGCTCCCGCGCGGGCACGAGCCGCCGCGCGCCGAGGGCGTAATATACGCGCGCGGTTTGCGCGTTCGTGCAGTTCGCCTGGGTGCTCACGTGGATGGGTAGGGTCGGCGCGGCATCCCGGAAGAGCGCCATGACGCCGGGGTCTGAAATGATCGCCGCGTCGGCGCCCGCCTCCGCAAGCGATTGCGCGTAACCGCGCAAGGCGGGAAACTCATGATCAAAGGCGAAGGAGTTGACCGCGACGTACACGCGTTTTCCAAGGGCGTGCGCCTCGCGGGAGAGAAGCGCGATCTCGCTCGGCGAAAGGCCAGCGCTCTTCGCGCGCAACTGGAGAAGCGGCCCGCCCACGTATACCGCGTCCGCGCCGAAACGCAAGGCCATCCGCGCGGTTTCGAGGTCGCCCGCCGGGGCGAGCAGCTCAGGTCGCGCCATGTTTCCGGCCATCGCCGATCAGGACGCAGGCGGAGCTGACGGCGGCGAAGAGATAGCAGATTTCCATCGCGAGGGGAAGGCCCGCGCGCGCCTCGATCGCCCCGATGAGGGGAGCCGAGATCGCCTGCCCGACGTACATGGCGAAAAACAGAATGGTCGAGGCAAGCATCGTGTTTCTCCGGTTCAACTGGCACGCGGCGTTGAGCGCGAATGGGAGCATGGAGCCGGAGAGGAAGAATGCGAGGCAGATGAGCGCGACCGTCGCGGGGCCGGAGCCGATGAGAAGCGCCGCGGAGAGGAGCGCCCACGCGGCAAAACCCATGAGCTTCAGGTACGTCATCTGGCCGATGCCCGTGAGCGGGGTCGCGAGTCTGCCCGCCGTCACGCCGAGGTATACGAGCGACAGCGTGAGGTCTCCCAGCCGCTCGGAGTACGTGACGTTTACAAAGCGAATGATCCATGTGTTGACGCCCCCGAAGAAGAGGCCGAATGTGAGCGCGAACGCGGTCAGCGCGGCAAGGCGGCGGTTCCGAAAGAATTCCGCGAGTCCCGCGCGGGTGATGAGACCGGACGCCTGAATGTCCACGCTCGCGGGGAGCGCCGACTGGCGGACGGAGACGGGGGCCATATAGATGAGGAGCAGGACGCCCAGCGCCATCGTCGAAAGGTAGACGGTGTTCCAGGGTGCGCCGCTTTTGAGGATCGCGCCGTAAACCATGGGCGAGACGATTCCGCCGACGCCGTAGCACGCATGCAGGATGCTCATCATGACGACCGAGCGCTGCCCCGTATGAAGATCCGCCATGGAGGACGAAAGGAGCGTGTCCATGACGCCGAGAGCGATGCCGAACAAAAGGTTCAGCGCGATGAACGCGCCGTAACCGGGCAGAAGGTACTGCGGAAAGAGCAGAAGCGTCGAAAGCCCAGCAGCGACGAGCAGGAGAGTCGGCTTGCGCACCCGGCCCATGAGCGGGAACGCCAGAAGCATCGCGAGCATGGAGCCGAGGGAGGCGACGGCGCTCGGCAGGCCCTGCTGGGAGCTTGAAAGGCTGTAGTGGTCGATCATGCTCGTCAGAAGCGACGCGCGCAGCGCGTGGGACGACGACATGAAGATGATCGCGCCGAAAAGAACGCCCGTGTAGAGCCTCTTTTGTTTGTCCGTCATATCCATCCTCCGTCAGATCAATATTCCGATTATAGCAACATTCGGCCCGAATCACAAGCGGGATTTTGACACGTGGGGGGACGATTTGCTATAATGGCGTGGAAAGAAAGAGAAAAGGAAATGAACCGCATGAATCAGTATCTCGATATCGCGCCGGAGGTACGGGAGGCGCTCGATGCGGGCCGGCCAGTCGTGGCGCTCGAATCCACCATCATTTCCCACGGCATGCCCTATCCCCAAAACGTCGAGACCGCGCGCGCGGTCGAGGCCATCGTGCGCGAGAATGATGCCGTGCCCGCGACCATCGCGGTGATCGGCGGCCGGCTCAAGGCCGGACTCTCGCCCGAGGAGATCGAGCGGCTGGGCAGGGCGGGCCACGCCGTCGCGAAGGCGTCTCGACGTGACTTGCCGGTGATCGTCTCAAAGGGCCATGATGGCGCGACCACGGTTGCCACCACCATGATTATTGCCGCGATGGCGGGCATCCGCGTGTTCGCGACGGGCGGCGTCGGCGGCGTGCACCGGGGCGCGGAGACCACCATGGACATTTCTGCCGATCTTGAGGAGCTCGCACGCACGAGCGTCATGGTCGTTTGCGCGGGCGCGAAGTCGATCCTCGATCTGGGGCTCACGCTCGAGTATCTCGAGACGAAGGGCGTGCCCGTGATCGGCTACGGGACGGGCGAACTGCCCGCGTTCTACACGCGCAGGTCGGGCTTTTCCGTCGACTATCGGCTCGATACGCCGGAGGAACTGGCGGATGCGTTCGCCGCGAAGCTGGAAATGGGCCTCGAAGGCGGCGTGCTCGTCGCGAATCCCATTCCGGAGGAGTATTCGATGGACGAAGGCCGCATCAACCGAGTGATCGACGAGGCCGTCCGCGAGGCGCGGGCGCTCGGCATCAAGGGCAAGGAAACCACACCCTTCCTGCTCGCGAAGATCAAGGACATCACCGGCGGCGATAGCCTCGCCGCGAACATTCGCCTCGTCTATAGCAACGCCGCGCTCGCGGCGCGCGTTGCCGGAGCGCTTTCAAAAAAGGTCTCCTGACTGGAGTCCAGATGACCGGTGATTCGCCCTGTGAAGATCGACGGGTGCCATTCCACGCGCGGGGAGGCAAAGATTGTGAACAATCGGCAGGATATTTGCTGGGCCCCGCGCGTCAATCTCTATGAGATCAAAAAGCTATACCTCAGCTGCGCGCAGGGAATGTACGACGAATCGCTCATCGATGATGTCGGAATCGCCCTTTTTTTGCGATGCGACAGCATTCTGGAGTACACGTGGGCGAACGAAGGAAAAGTTCGGTGCAAGCGCTGCCACCGGGATGGGGAGGAGACATACATCGAGAGGCGCTCCCGCCTGCCGAAGGAGCTGTTGCGCTGTTCCGTGTGCGGCTGGCAGATACAATGGCGGGTCTATCTGTCGGAGACGGAGAAAAAGGCGAGCGGCCAGCTGATGGCGGGCCACGCGCGCCGGGCGTTTGAGGTATATCATGAACAGTACCCGATATGCCGCGATCCCAGAAGCAAAATGCTCGCCATCGATCGGCTGATTCATGAATTTCACTGGATGCTCAAAAAGGATGTGGATCGGCCTGTCGCCATGCGAACCGCCTGCGCGAACCTTCTGGAGGGTTCGGCGAACCAGATCATGGAGCTGCTAAACGGCCTGACATATGGCGACGGAACGGACGCCGAGATTCTGGAGACCAGGAATCAGTGGATGATCCACGTCGATCGCCGCTCCAATCACTGACAAAGGATATGGCGGGAAGGACACCTCGACAGTCCGCTCGATTCAGGATTGCAAAACGGCGCGCCGGTTCACCGAAGGGGAGACTTGCTCCCATCGCGGAGAACCGGCGCTTTCGATCATTCCAGCATGCTCGAGGGGAGGGTCGCCGTGAGCGTGATGACCGAAATCTCCGGGCTGTTCAGCAGCCGAAAGGGCATGAGCGGGACGTCGCCCGAAGTGGACAGCCCGCGTGTGACATAAAGCTGCGTCTCGTCCACGTCGCGCAGTCCGCTCACGCGCGCCTGGTCTGGGAACCAGCCGTAGCGCGGCGCGGAGGAATCCGGGATGTAGAACGCGCCGACGACGGGCAGGTTCCACACGCCGCCGCAGTAATGGCCCGCGAGCGCGATGTCCGGCGCCGGGAGATACTTGCCTGCGTCCGCCGCGTGGGTCGCCGCGGCCTCGATGAAGTCGTCCGCGGCGGGTACGTGCGAGAGCGAAATCTGCACGTCCGCGGAGGACATGGCGTTGATCGCGTCGACGAGCGCCTGCGCGCGCCGGAGTCGGTAGCTGGTGAAGGGGAGGGTCGCCGCGTCTGAGAGGATGCCCGAGAGGTAGCCGCTCTCCTCCTGCTCGACCTGCTCCTTCCAGTCCGCGAGCGCGGAGGACGCCTCCAGATTCAGCATGCTCGCGGGTGTGAGCCAGACGGCGGACGCGCCGACCGCGATCTTCGTCGGCGCGTCCACGTAGATTGCGCCCCGGTCCATCGCGCCGAGGATCCAGTCCGCGAGCACGAGCCGCTCGAGCGCCGCCGCCTCGTTCCGCACCGCGCTGATGTAGGGACCGGGATCGGAGTCTCCGCAAATGAAGTACACCTGTTTTTTGGCGGGCAACCCGTCGAGCAGCTCATAAAACGGAACCGGATCGCCGCCCTTTCCGACCATGTCGCCCAGGCACAGCACGATGTCGTAGTCAAGCGCCCCGATCTCGCGAAGAAGCGTTGCCTGCTGGTCGCCGAAGCGCTTGCCGTTGAGGTCTGAAAGGACGAGGATCCTGTAGCCTTCGAGGTCGCCCGGAAGGCCCACGAGCGTGACATTCCGCTCGTCTGTGGTGAGGCTCGCGCTGTTTAAAAACAGCACGATCGCCATGAGGACAACGAACGCGAGGAGAAACATCGGCCAGAACGTGAGCTGCCGTCCGAAGACCGTGAGCTTCCGATCCTTCGTGCGCCGGGTGCGCTTTTCCGGCGTGAGAAACCGCAGAAGGCCGGAGCCGATGCGCTTTTTCCGCCTTGCCCGCTTCTTTCTGGGGCGCGGCGATTTTTCCGTGCCCTCCGCGCTATGCGGCTTTTCCTCGCCGTAGATGCGTATTTCGTCCACGGCGTCGCGCATCGTGCGGATTTCGCGCCTCTTATGCGCGGGCGCGGGCTTTTTCTGGCCGGGGTCTTTCTCAGGCATCGGCGTCTCCTCCGGTGTGACAGATAGAATCATTATAGATCATCGCGCCGCGCATTTCAACCAGGACTGTGTGAATCCGCGTTTGACAGCGTTCGCTCCCTGTGGTAAACTAGATCCAATCATAAGCAAGGTGGTGGCAGGCGTGTTTTTGAATCATTCCCTTTCTCCGCGCGCGTTCCGCGTTAAGAACACCGCCGCCAAGCTCCGTTCGGCATTTCACAGGACAGCTATGCCCATTGCCGACGCGGATTTGATATGACATAATCCTTCGCCATGTCATGCCCGGGTGTCGGAATGGACGCCCGGGCATTTTGATATGGGAGGAATCCATATGTGCGATGCACAATTCAATTCGGCGCGCGCGATTATGCTGTGTTTCAAAAGCGCGCCGGCCGCCGCGCTTATCAAGGTGTTTCTGGAGCTCACGACCGGCGCGCTCGTCCCGATTCTGGTGCTCGTGGTCGCATCCTTTCTCGACCGCGCCATCGCCTTCGCCGGGGGAAACGGTGGTACCGTCCCACTCGTCATGGACATCGTGTGGATGGCGCTGGGCTACGGCTACGCCCAGCTGAGTCCGGTGCTCGTCCGCCTCGCGGACGAAGCCCTCGCGTGCGCGCTGCGGGAAAATCTACGCCCAGAGCTGGTGCGCAAGCAGTCGCGCGTGCCATACGCGCTACTCGAAAACCCCGAAACCCTCGACCTCGCCGCCAACGTGTGCGAAAATGCCGAGACGCGCTTCCGCGCTATGCTGGACGACGCGATCCAAATTGTCCGCCTCGCGATTCAGGGACTTGGAACCCTCTCCCTCATCGTCGTCCGGCTGTGGTGGATGCTGCCTCTTTACGCGCTCGCGGCGCTCGCCATCGGGTTGATCGCCCGCCGCGGCGGACGGATGATCTACAAGATGGACGCGGTTTCTGTTCCGCTCACCCGCATGCTCTACTACCTCTCGGAGGTTCTGACGGGCCGGGAGACGGCGGCGGAACGCGCGCTGTTCGGCTATTCCGAGCACGTTAACGGGATGTTTTCCGCCGTCCATCTAAAGCGCAGCAATATGGTGACCAAGGAGATTGCCGTCAGGGAGGGCTACGTCAACCTTTCAGGACTCCTCCTCAACCTTTTAACACTCGCGGCCGTGTTCGGCTTGCTCGCCCCGCTGCGGGCGGGGAGCATGACGCACGGACTGTACGTGTCTCTGATCGGCGCGATGATCGGGCTCAATCGGCTGATCGCGGGCTCGTTCGCGCGCCTCGTGCAGGACGTGTCCGCGCAACGCGCCTTCCTTGGCGATTACGCACGCTTCCGTGCACTGCCCGAGGAGGAGGAAGTCCCGGACGAACTGCCGGACGCGGAATTTGAGCGCCTTGAGATCAAAAATCTGCGCTTCCGCTACGCGCCGG
Organism: Bacillota bacterium; assembly: GCA_023444095.1. GTDB lineage: Bacteria > Bacillota > Clostridia > Christensenellales > Aristaeellaceae > RUG11247. The sequence continues at coordinate 151,620 of JAEZRP010000006.1, read as the reverse complement.
AGTTGCCCTGGGTACTCGACGGCGTGAACCTCGCGATCGAGCGCGGCATGTCCTCATCGCTCATCGGGCGAAACGGCGCGGGCAAGTCCACGCTCATCAAGGTCCTGCTGGGTTTGTACCGCTCGTTCGAGGGCGATATCCTCATAAACGGCGTGGACATTGCCCTTTACTCCGCGTGCCGGCTGAGAAAGCTTTTCTCCGCCGTGTATCAGGATTTCGCGCGCTATCCCGTCACCTTCAGGGAGAATATCGCTTTCGATTCCGCCGGGGATTTCGATGGCGCCGTCCGGCGCGCGGACCTCGAAGGCGTCGTGCGTCAGCTTCCGTTGGGTCCGGACACCCCGCTCGGCAAGATCCGGGAGGACGGCGTCGACCTTTCCGGCGGCGAATGGCAGAAGGTCGCCATCGCCCGCGCGCTGTACGCGGACGCGCCGTTTCTCATCCTCGACGAGCCGACCGCCAGCCTGAGTCCCGCCATGGAGAGTCGGCTCTACCGGCACTTCCGGGAGATGGCGGCAGGGAAGACGTCACTTCTTATCAGCCACCGGCTGGGCTCAACCAAGCTGTCGGACGTGCTGTTCGTTCTGGAGAACGGCAAGATCAGGGAGACGGGGAGCCACGAGGCGCTTATGGCGGCGGACGGCATCTACGCGGAGATGTTCCGCGAACAAAGGAGCTGGTACGATGCGAAGCATTGACGGGCGGGCCTCCTACCTCCGGGTGGCGCTCGGCGGTCTTCGGAACTGTTACCGCGCGCATCCGCCGCTGTTTTTCGCGCTCATGGCCGTGTCCGCGCTTTTGTGCGCCATCGAGGTGGGCGAGATTTCTGCCATGCGGACGCTCTTTGATGCCGTCGCGGCCCATGCCGGAGGGAAAATCGCGCTGTCCGGCGTCGCCTCCGCGAGCGTCCCGATAGCGGTTCTCCTGATCGCGAGCCCGATTGTGCGCACGCTGGAATACCTCGGGCAGGGCTACTTCTGGCGCAGGGGCAGCGGATACCTGATGGCGCGCTATCACGCGCGCGCCGCAGCCATTTCGCCCGTCGCGTTCGAGCGGGCGGAGACGTTCGATCAGATGACGCGCGCGCGGCTGGGCAGCGAGGCCGCGCCCTCCGCAAGCCGCACGATCTTGCAGTTCGCGTTCCACTTTTTGCCCTATCTCGCCCTCACCTCCGCGCTGCTCGCGAGGATCCGGCCCGCGCTGGTCGCCGCGCTTTTTCTCATCTTTGCGTCTGTCGCGCTCTCGCAGGCGCTTCGCGCGGGAGTGGTGCGGCGCTTCGCGCAGGAGAGCGCGAACCTCCAGCGGCGGGCAGAGGCGCTGGAGCGCGCCGTCATCGGGAAGGAGTTCGCCAGGGAGACCCGCACGCTGGGCGCGTCCGGCTTCTTCTTCCGACTGTATTTGGATTCGGTGAGGCAATACAACCGCGCTTCTTTGCGCGCAGAGCGGAAGATCGCGCGGGTGGAATTCCTGCTGCGGCTCTTTCACATCCTCGGCTACGCGGGAATCCTTGCGCTGCTTGTGTATTATCTCGTGCGGGGCGAGGTCTCCGTGGGCGCGTTCGCAGCGGTTTTTTACTCCGTGGAGCGCATGAGCGGTGTTCTCAGGGCAATGGTCGATCAGTTCGGAGAGGCACTTTCTGAAATGAGCGCCGCCGCCTTCACCCATGAATTTCTGGAAGCCCGCGTGCCGGAGGGCACCCGTGCGCACCTCGATAAGAAGCGGCCCATCCGACTTGATCGCGTGGTGTTTACGTACCCGGGCAGGGACACGCCAGCGATCCGGGACGTGAGCTTCACCATCCGGCCCGGCGAGACGCTGGCCATCGTGGGAGAAAACGGCGCGGGCAAGTCAACGCTCGCAAGTCTCGTCGTGGGTCTCTATCAGCCGACGGCGGGTTCGGTGCGCTATGGGAATGCCGCGCTCAGCCGGTACGCACCTTCCGCGCGCTACGACCGCGTTTCCGGCGTGTTTCAGAACTTCGTCCGCTACAAAATGACGCTCGGGGAGAACATCGCGATCAGCCAGACGGATGCGCCGTCAGATCTCTCTTTTGCCGCCGGGGCGGCGGGCGTGCGCGCGGACGCACTTCCGTCCGGCATGGACACCATGCTGTCCCGGGAATTCGGCGGCCTGGAGCTCTCCGGCGGACAGTGGCAGCGCGTCGCCATCGCGCGCGGGCTCTACCGCACGCACGACGTGATCGTGCTGGACGAACCCACGGCAGCCATCGACCCCATCGAGGAATCGAACCTCTTCCGGCTGTTTCGGGATTCGTCCGTCCACAGAACGGCGATTCTCGTGACGCACCGGCTCGGTTCCGCGCGGATCGCGGACCGGATCTTGATGCTGGGGGGCGGCAGGATTCTCGAGACAGGCACACACGAAGAACTGATGGCGCTTGGCGGGAAATACGCATCTATGTACCTCGAACAGGCGGGCTGGTATGAAAGATGATTCGAGCGATTCCAGCTTCCATATCCGGGCGCGGCTGGCGCGATTACATGCGGTGTGATATACTGGTTTTATGACAGGAGGTTCCATATGGCGAAGGCGAAGACGGTCTACGTGTGCAGTCAATGCGGCTACGAGACGCCCAGATGGCTCGGAAAGTGTCCCGAATGCGGGAGCTGGAACAGTTTTTCCGAGGAGGTGCGCGGGGCGGACGCGCCCGAGGAAAGGAAATTGAAGCGTGCCCCCGGCGCGGGCGCGGAGGCGCTTCCCATCGACGAGATCCCGGACGAGGCGATGGCGCGCGCGTCCACGGGCCTTGGCGAACTCGACCGCGCGCTGGGCGGCGGCGTGGTCGAGGGCTCGATGGTGCTGGTCGGCGGCGATCCGGGCATCGGCAAGTCGACGCTTCTCACGCAGATGTGCGCGAACATGGCGCGGGCGGGGAAGCGCGTTCTGTACGTCTCCGGCGAGGAATCCGCGCGCCAGATCAAGCTGCGCGCGAATCGGCTGGGCGCCGTGGGCAGCGGGTTTTTCGTGCTCTCCGAAAACGATATGAACACGGTCGAGAGGCGCATGGCGGAGCTCGGACCGGACGTCATGGTCGTCGACTCGATCCAGACCATGTACCGCCCGGAGCTCGCGAGCGCGCCGGGAAGCGTTTCGCAGGTGCGGGAGTCGGCGTCGATGCTGATGCGGCTCGCGAAGGCGTCCGGGACGAGCGTGTTCCTCGTGGGTCATGTGACCAAGGAGGGTGCGATCGCCGGACCGCGCGTCCTCGAACACATGGTGGACGCGGTTCTGTACTTCGAGGGCGACCGCGAGCATCACTACCGGCTCCTGCGCGCGGTCAAGAACCGCTTCGGCTCCGTCAACGAGCTGGGCATGTTCGAGATGGGCGAGGCGGGCATGATCGAGATCGCGAACGCGAGCGAAGCGCTTTTGTCCGAGCGCGCGCATAACGCGTCGGGATCAGTCGTCATGTGCGCCATGGAGGGCACGCGCCCGCTCCTCACGGATGTTCAGGCGCTTGTCGCGGGCACGGTGGTCGGTAATCCCCGCCGCATGGCGTCGGGCGTCGACCAGGGGCGGCTTGCGCTCCTTCTCGCGGTGCTCGAAAAGCGCGCCGGGGTTCGGCTCTATGATTCGGACGTCTACATCAATGTCGCCGGCGGCATGACGCTCACCGAGACCGCGGCAGACCTTGCGCTCTGCGCCGCCGTCGCGTCCTCCAAGCACAACAAGAGCGTGCCGCAGGGCTGGGCGGTCATGGGCGAGGTCGGACTCGCGGGCGAGCTCCGGTCGATCTCGCACCTCGAGCGCAGACTCTCCGAATGCGTGCGCCTCGGTTTTCATACCGCCGTGGTCCCCAAACAGAGCCTGCGCGGCGTGCGTGTCCCGGACGGTATGACCGTGCGCGCGCCTGACAACTTGACCGACGCCCTCGGGGAAATCTTCGGCTGGGGGGAACGCCGGGGCGCTGCCCCGAGTCCCGCTTCAGAGCTTATGCCCTGAGAAATCCCGAGCAGGGTCAGTTTTCCATTTTCGTCCGTCCGAGGCTTGGCCCATGGACGGACGACACATATATAGATCCATTTCATTCCGGCACGGGAACTCAAAGGGTGCCCTTTGGGGTCGCGGGTGCAAAATTCTCGCGCGCTTCTTCTACGCCCTTTTTTGCACCGCGATCAGCTGCGGAGGGTCGTTTTTTTGGTTCATGTATCGTTTGAGAAGCACATCGAAGCGCGCCGGATCGAGTCCGGCCGCCCAGTCCGTGAGTGCGGAAAGCTCCCGCGCGCCCTCTCCGTGGCCGGGATAGACGCACACGGTCATGAGGCCCTCGGGCTTCAGAAGCCGCGTTCCCGCCTCGACTGCCACGAGCGTCGTTTCGACCCGGGTGGTCACGCTCCGCTCTCCGCCCGGGAGCCATCCCAGGTTGAACACCACCGCGTCGACGGGTTCCCTGACATAATATTCCATCTCCTCGTGACCCGAGAGGATCAGCTCCGCGCAGCCCTCCAGTCCCTGCGCCGCGAGCAGCGCGCGCGTCCTCTCGAGCGCCTCGTTCTGCACGTCGAACGCGTACACGCGGCCTGCCTTGCCCGTGCGTTCGCAGAGCCAGAGGGTGTCGTGGCCGTTGCCCATCGTGGCGTCGACCGCGCACGCGCCGGGATATACCGCGCTTTCCAGAAGTTCCCGCGCCCAGAAACGGGCGCTTTTCAAATCATCCGCCAATACACACACCTCGTATCCATTATACGTTGAACCCGTTGACCTTTGGTGAATTATGAGTGAAATGCATATGCCCGTTTTGACATTCTCATGAATTGTGATATAATACAACGTGACTTTTCAGAGGGGAGGCGGGTGGCATGGCGACGCGGAAGCGATTGGCTGCTGTTGTGCTCACGCTGCTGCGCGTAGCGGCGTACGCGGTCCAGCTCATCCTGTTTGTGCTGCTTCTTTCGATCACGAATCCGCAGATTCTGCGCGTTTCGCGCACGACCGCAATCACGCTCTCCTCGTTTACGGTACTGCTCGCGGTATTCGCGCGCATTTACGGTGGCTACCGGATCGGGGAACAGAAGAGCAGGCCCATCATCTACCAGATGGCGCTCTCGGTGCTTCTGACGGACGTCATCACATACCTCCAACTCCAGATCATGAACGTCAACGAGCAAAACAACGACAGTCTCGAGCTTCTGGGAGCGGACGTTTTGCTCCTCATGACCGCCGTGGCGGCCCAGTTCGCCTCTATCGCCATCTTCACCTACCTTGGCAATTTCATCTTCTTTAATACCCATCCGCCGAAAAAATGCTGCGTCATCTCCGGCTCTCCGGAGGACGCCGCGCTCATCTGCGCGAAGATCCGCATCTTTGACAAGCAGTTTGCGATCACCGATGTCGCCGACTACCGAGACGAAAACCTGCACGACAGGATCCGGCGCAGCGAGACGGTGATGCTCTTTCACCTGCCCGCGCGCGCGCACCAGGAGCTGATCGAGTACTGCTACAAATGCCGGAAGGACATCTACTTCGACCTCTCCATCGCGGATATCCTCGCGCAGAACGCGGGCTCGTTCCTCCTGGACGACGTTCTCATGACCGCGCACACCAGAAGCGGCCTCGGGCTCAAGCAGCGGTTCTTCAAGCGCGCGCTCGACATCTTCGTCGCGCTCACGGGTCTTGTGCTATCAAGTCCCGTGATGCTCGCGGCGGCCATCGCGATCAAGCTCGACGACGGAGGCCCCGTCTTTTATCGGCAGGACCGGCTGACCCGGGGAGACAGGCTCTTTCGCATCTATAAGTTCCGCACCATGCGCGCGGAAGAGAACGCGCGGGAGTATTCCGTCCTCAAGGACGACGAGCGGATCACCAAGGCGGGCCACTGGCTGAGGAGGCTGCGCATCGACGAGCTTCCGCAGCTTCTCAATATCCTGAAGGGCGAGATGAGCGTGGTCGGACCGCGCCCGGAGATCCTTTCAAACTTTAACAAATACATCGAGGAGCTTCCCGAGTACTCGTACCGCTGCCGCGTGAAGGCGGGGCTGACGGGCTACGCGCAGATCGCGGGCAAGTACAACACGAACCCGCGCGAAAAGCTCATGATGGACATCTCCTACATCGAAAATTACAGCTTCTGGCTCGACATCAAGCTCATGCTCAAGACGCTCACCGTGTTTTTCAAGCGCGATTCAACCGAGCCCTTCGAGCACGATCCGTCGCGCTCGAAGGACGAGGCGGTGTGACATGCCCTTTCTGTCCGTCATCATCCCGGCCTACAATGTGGAGAAATTCCTTCCCGATGCGATCGAAAGTGCGCTCCGGCAGACCGAGCCCGACTTCGAGCTGATCGTGGTGGACGACGGCTCGACCGACGGAACCGGTGCGATTTGCGATCGGTACGCGGCGCGGGATGCGCGCGTCAGGGTGATCCACCAGAAAAACGCGGGCGCGCATGCGGCCCGAAACGCCGCGATGGAGCTTGCGACGGGGGAGTACCTGTACTTCATGGACGGCGACGACTGGGCCGAGCCCGGCATGCTCGCCGCGATGCGCGACGTTGCGGAAAAGACGCGCGCAGACCTCGTCATTTTTGGCTTTTATATCGATACTTATCACGGTGAGGACGCGTCGTGGAGCGAAAAAAAGGCGCATCCGGACGCGTTCTATCCGGACGCCGCCTCCTTTCGACGCGCGGCTGCGGGCCTCTTTGACAGGAACCTTCTCTATACCCCGTGGAACAAGCTCTTTCGGGCGTCCCGCGTGCGGGCCGAAAACATCCGCTTCCGCCCGACGATGTGGGACGACTTTCCGTTTAACCTCGAATACGCCCGGGACGTCGAATCCGTCGCGGTGGACGCGCGCGCGTTCTACCATTTCAACCGCGGGCTCCGGGCGTCGGAGACGTCCAGATACTTTCCCGGCATGCGCGAGAAGCGCGAGGAGGAACACCGCGCGCTTGTTGAGCTCTACGCCCATTGGGGGCTGTCCGACGATCCGGACGCGCGGGAGTTCCTCGCGCGCAGACAGATCGAGCGAACGTTCGGTGTACTTGAAAACATTGCCTGCAAAAATTCGCCCCTCACCCCGCGCGAGAAGCGTGCGGCGATGCGGGAGATCATCCGGTCGGAGGAGGTGCGCGAGAGTCTCGCGCGCGCGAGGCCGCGCAGCCCCTATATGCGCCTGATGCTCGCCATCGTCGCGACCGGGAACGGCGGATTGACCTATCTTCTCGCGCGGACGATCAGCTTCGTCAAGGCACGCTGCGCGCGCGCGTTTACCTATCTGAAGGAGCACAGATGACAGAGCCTCTCCTGAGCGTCGTGATTCCCGTCCGGAATGCGGCTTCATACCTTCCTTCCCTCGCGGATGCGTTTGCGCGGCAGGCGACTGACGCGTTCGAGGTGATCTTTGTCGACGACGGCTCGACGGACGGAAGCGGCGCGCTCCTCGATCGGATTGCCGCCTCGGGCGCGTTGCGCGCGCTGGTCGTCCGCCGGGCGCATGCGGGGGTGAGCGCGGCGCGCAACGCGGGCATGGAATGCGCGTCGGGGCGGTACCTCGCGTTCGTCGATGCGGACGACATGATCGCGCCGGACTACGCAAAGACGCTTCTCGCCTGTGCGGCGCGCGGGGGAGACTTGTTCGTTTTCCGGCATGCGCGCGTCGTGCGGGGCGAAGCCGCGTTTTTGAACCTGAGCGGCGCGGAGCGGGAAGTCTCCTCCGATGCGCTTCTGGAGGCGTTCCTCCGAAACCCCACGCGCTTTGGCGTATACGACTTTCTCGTCCGCCGCGCGCTTGCCGTGCGCGCGAACCTGCGGTTTCCGGAGGGTTATCCCTATTACGAGGACTATGATTTTACGTTGCGGCTGTTTGACGCGACGGACGGCGCGCGCGCGGTCGATCGGTGCGTCTACTGCTACCGCGCCGTGTCCGGTTCCGCAATGTCAACTTATTCCGGCGAACGGTTCCGCTGTTTGGAACTTTTTGACGAAGCGCGGAGTCAATACTTGGAGGATCGTTCGCATTTTTATGCGCGCTACCGGAAATGGTTCGTCGCGCGGCTCTCTTGGTCGGTCCTCTGGCAGGTCTCGGTGGCGATGGACGCGCGCGCCGCGCGCGCGTTTGCCCGCGAGACGGGGGTACGCGAGCGGATGAAAAGCCTTATCGACTATCCGGACAGGCGCGTTCGATTCAGCGCGCGCGCGTACGGGCTGTGTCCGAGGCTCGCGGTACTTTTCATGAAGGCGCGCGGGAGGGGGCGTACGCTCCTTCGCCGCGGAGAATGAACGATGATACTTCTCACCATTGCGGTACCCGCCTACAACGCGGAGGATTGCCTTTCCCAATGCCTTGATTCCCTCTCGGATGCGCGCTTTGCCGATCGGCTCGAGGTGATCGTGGTGGACGACGGCTCGACCGACGCGACGCGCCGGATCGCCGCCCGCTATGTCGCGCGGATGCCCGGGCGATTCACGCTCGTTTCTCAGGAAAACGGCGGCCACGGCGCGGCGGTGAACGCCGGCCTGCGGCGCGCGCGCGGAAAGTACTTCCGGATCGTCGACGCGGACGACTGGGTGGACGCGGACGGGCTCTGCACGCTTCTTGACGCCATGGAAGCGCTCGATCCCGACGCCTTCGTCGACGAGCGCGTGGAGCGCTTCATGGGCCGCGCAAACCGGATCGCGCTTCCCGAGGGCGCGCGGACGGACGAGGTGATCGACTATCGGGCGCTGATCGACGCGCGCTTTGACCGCAACGTCGACATGCATACGCTCACGGCGCGCACGTCGCTCTTGCGGGAGCGGGGGATCGCGCTTCTTCCCCATACCTATTATGTGGACATGCAGTATGTCATCGGCGTGGCCTGCTTCGCCCGCACGGTGTGCCTGATCCGGTGCGCGGTCTACAACTATCGGCTCGGCTCGGGCGGTCAGAGCGTGAACCATCTGAATTTCGCCCGCTATTACGAGCAGCACAATCGGGTGCTCCTCGCGTGTATCGATTTTTTCCGCAGGAGCGAACCCTTCCTGCCGCAGGAGCGGGCCGCGCATGTGCGCCGCCGCCTCGCGCTTCTCGCCAATACCCAGTATAACATCGCCTACATCTACAATCCGGACAGGCGCGAGGGCAGAAGGCAGGCCAGGAGCCTCAGCCGCTACCTCGACAGCCACATTCTGTGGCTCTCCCGCGCGACCATGCGCAGAAGGGTTGCCGGGCGCTTCCTTCACGCGTTCGGCGTGGGTTACGATCGGCTCCAATGGCTCAAGGCGGCCACGGGGCGCAGGTGACAGGGGCAATCGTTTATCACGAAGTCGCGAGCGGTAGACGCTGGTAACGGCCGGATTACTAAGAGTTGGATATTCATATGTGCCTTGCTGTTGTTTTAACAGTTGAGCGATATAATCACTTGGACGATTGGAGGATTGATTCATGAAGAAGTTAACCGCTATGGCGCTGGTTTTCGCGCTGCTCGCCCTGCCTGTATGGGCGAATGCCGAGCAGGAGATCGTACAGGACAAGCCGATCGCGGCGGGTTCGATTACGACGGGACTCCCCGCGGCGAAGCCGGACCGGATCCTGGTCGCGCAGTTGGACAACGAGCCCGGCGCGCGCCCGCAGAAGGGTATCGCGGGCGCCGATATCGTCTATGAAATCGAGCTCTACAACGGCGGCTATACCCGCTATACGGCGGTCTTCAACGATATGATCCCCGAGACCATCGAGGCGGTGCGTTCCACCCGCATCGTGAACATCGACTTCTACCTTGAGTACGGCGGCTGCTTCATCCACTTTGGCGGCCAGCAGGATCCGGGCAGCAATATCTACGATTATGTGAAAACGGTGGACATGCAGGCCAGATACGACGGTCTCTCCGACTCGCATAACTTCTACCGCGACGACGCGCGCTCCGCCCCCAACAACGTCATCTGCAAGTTCAGGCAGATCTACGACGATGTGAATTGGGACAACACCACCGCGAAGAGTCCGCTGACATTCAGTCAGACGGATTACGCGACGGGCCAGGAGTCCGCGACCCAGTTTGAGATCGCGTACAGAAGCTCGTACACGCCTTCCTATACATACGACGCGGAGACCGGGCTCTATAAGCGCTATTACAACGGCAAGGAATACAAGGACGGCGACACGGGCGAGCAGGTGACGTGCGCCAACGTGATCGTCCAGTACCTTCACTACGATTGGTACGACGGAAGGTCCGACCGTCCCAAGGTCGAGACCACGGGTACGAACAAGTGCGATTACTTTATCGGCGGCACGCATTTTACCGGCTACTGGGTGCGTGACAGCCTCACCGAGAGCACGACCTATTTTGACGACGCGGGGAGCCCGGTCGTATTCAAGGCCGGAAAAACCTTCATTCAGACACTCAAGGACACGAAGGAGGTAACGATCGGGGAGTAATCTTCCCGATCGGAATCAGCATGTACAAGATGGCGCGCATCATGAAACTCATTCCGCTCATGCTCGTCCTGACCATCCTCATGGCGGCCTGCGCAGCCTCAGAGGACGGCAAGAAGCCGAGCGCCACACTCGCGACGAGCGTTATCGACGTGAGCGCGGAGGCGACGTCCGAACCGGCCTCGCAGGCAACGCCCGAGGCGGTCGTGCAGGCGACGTCCGAAGCCGTGGTGCAGGAAACGTCCGAAGCGTTCGCAGAGGCGACGCCCGAACCCACGGAGGAGCCGATCATCGTAGACGAGCTGATCGACGTGGAAGATCTGATGATCAATCAGGAGCTGGACGACGATGGCTGGTGGAACATCCTGCTGCTTGGCTCCGATTCGCGCAACATGGACAATTACTATGGGCTGACCGACTCCATCGTCATCCTGTCCGTCCATCCCGAGAGCGGCCAGGCGAAGCTCACCTCCGTCATGCGCGACACGTGGGTCGATATCTACGGCGTGGGCAAGCGCAAGATCAATTCCGCAAACGTCTACGGTGGCCCCGACCTCATCCTGCGCACCGTGAACGAATACTTCGGCATGAACCTCACAGACTACGTGCTCGTCAGCATGGAGGCGCTCGCGGACATCATCGACACAATCGGCGGGATCGACATCGCGGTGACAAAGAACGAGATGGGCGCGATCAACCATCAGCTCAAGTGGGACGCGATGGATTTCAAGCTGAACGATTCGACGGCGCTTTCGGTCTACGGGGAAAGCGTCCACCTGACGGGCAACCAGGCGCTCGCCTTCGCGCGCATCCGCTCGCTCGACAGCGACTATGTGCGCACGGAGCGCCAGCGAACCGTGCTCATCGCCATCGCGGACAAGCTGCAGGCGACCGACGCAAAGACGATCTCCGCGGTCGTTCTGAGGCTTGCGGGATACGTGCAGACAAACCTATCGATCGCGCAGATGACCTCGCTCGCGACCGTGGGCCTCTCGATCGATATGGGGGAAATCGAACAGCTTCGCCTTCCCGCGGACGGTACGTTCGAATCCGATACCTACGACGGCGTATGGTCGATCCGCGCCGACTTCGACGCGAACAGGCAGATCCTACACGACTTCATCTACGGCGCGCAATGACGCGCGCCGAACGGCGCTCCCTCGGGGGCGCTTTTTTGTGTGCGCGAATTGACACATTCATCCCGAGCGTATAGAATGGAACTAGAATAAGGATGGGGGACATTCGCATGAAGAGAATCTGTGCGCTGGCGGTTTTGGTTGCGCTCGCGCTCTCCTGCGCGGCGTTCGCGGAAGGCGGGACATTCACGTATGTCGTCACGGACGGCGAGGCATGCGTTACCGGGTATGCGGGTTCGGAGGCGGTCGTCTCCATCCCGGGCGAGATCGACGGAAACCCGGTCACGATGATCGCCGGCGGGGCGTTTTTGAATCTAACCGGAATCACGGAGGCGACGGTGCCCTCCAGCGTGACCTACATCGGAGACGGCGCGTTCATGGGTTGTTCGTCGCTCACGTCGGTGACCATCCTCTCCGCGCGCTGCGAGCTCGGGAAGCTGGTGTTCAAGGGCTGCGACCGCGCGCTCGCGATCTCCGCGCCTCCGAATTCGACCGTGCAGGCGTATGCCGAAGACGGCGGGATCGCCTTCGTCGCCCTCGAGATGACGGAGGCTGACATTTATGCGCAGGCGCTCGCGGCGCTTGAGGCGGGCGACCTCGAAACCGCGCAGACCATGTTCGCGGGCCTCGACCGGTACGAGGACAGCCGCGACTACTACATCTACGCGACCGCTCGCATCTACGAACAGGGCGACGAGGCCGATAAGGCGATGGCGCTCTATCTCATCGTGCCCGACACGCTCGACGCAACGGACAGGCTTTCGGCCCTTCAGGAAGTCGCGGGGGAAACGGGCGGCGTCTCAATCGGCGGAAGGCTCGGCGGTCTGAGCAAGGCGACGCCGCCGCCCACCGCCACAGAGCCTGCGAAGCCCACCGAGGCGCCGACCGCGGAGCCGACGGGCGAGCCTTCGGCCCTCGTTTCGTTCCACGAGTTCATCGGCGGCATGCCCTACGAGTTTGACGACTACTCGAAGGAAGAGGGCATGTACACCCTTTACTTTTACATCGATGACTTCTCGGTGCTGGACGACTACCGCGTCCTGTTTGCGGACGCGGGCTGGACGGAGATTGACGAGGGCACGGACAGCGACGGCTGGAGCTATGTGTATGTCACCTCGCCCGATGGGAGCGCGTCTTTCTACATCGCCTACGTCGAGGAGGAGGACCTCGTGGTGTTCATGTACGATTCCGACGCGGACTACGGCTTCGATCCGCTGAAGGGACTGTAATACGCATTTTTGCCCAAATAAAAAACTGGCCGCCCGGAGCTCCGGGCGGCTGTTTTCATGTCGATACTCTATCCCGAGTGGGCTCGAAGGTTCTTCAGCACGAAGCTTCGCAGCGCCGCCTCGTTCTCGGGCGGGAGGGCGCAATGGGCCATGCCGCGCACCTCGTCGTATGTCACGTCGCAGCCGAGTCGCCGCATTTCAGCGACGAGCTTGTCGGAGTGCATCGCCTTTTTGACCGCCGTGTCGGCGTCTCCGTGGACGATATAGTAGGGAATGTCGGGCATCGACGGCGCGAGGTGGAGCGGCGAGGCGCTCTTGATCGCCGCCTGAAGCGGACAGGCGTAGTGGCCAAAGGCGGCGTGCAGCGTGCGCGGAAGGTCCGGCCGCTCCGTGTAATGGTAGGGAAGGTCGCAGACGGGGCAGTTCGCAGCGCAGGCGACGATGTTCATGCGCGTATAGCGGGCGAAGACGAGCGCGGAAAGGCCGCCCATACTGCCGCCGGTCGCGACGACAGGAGCGTCGTCCGGGAGGCGGAAGCGCTCTGCGGCTGCCTTCAGCACGCTGTCGCAATACCGCACGGCCACGTCGTTCATCCAGCTCCACGGGCCGTAATAGGGATAGACGTAGAGCGCGCCGCATTCCGCGTAGGCGAGCCCGGCAGGCATCGACGCGGGCATGGATGTGCCGCCGCCGAGTCCGTGAAAATCGACGACGATTCCATGCGCGGGAACCCCACCCTTCGGCGGTTCGAGATAGGCGAACAGCTCCACGTTGGAAGGACTCATCTCATACATTCGCATCACCTCACGTCGTATCTTTTGCGCGCAACCATGCAGGCCATGCCGCCTCACGGTCCGCATGCCCCGCATCGTCCGTTAATTTCCTGTCTCTGCGTCTATTATAAACTGGTTTCCTTGAAATGAATGTTAATAATTGATATAATAAAATGCGAAAAAGAACCGGAGGTGACTCCATGGCACGCGCGGGGCGCATATTCGACATCCAGCCGTTCTCGCTGCACGACGGTCCAGGCACGCGCACGACGGTTTTTATGCAGGGCTGCAACCTCGGCTGCGCCTGGTGCCACAACCCCGAGTCCCAGCCGCCGCGCGGCGCGCTCCTCTTCCATCCCGTGCGCTGCATCGCCTGCGGGGCCTGCGTCGAGGCGTGCCGGGGCGCGGCGGACGGGAAAAGCGCGCGGCATACCTCCGGATGCGCGCTCTGCGGGGCCTGCGTCGAGGCATGCTTCGCGGAGGCGCTCGCGCGCGCGGGGCGCGAAATTTCGCTCGACGAGCTGTGCGAAGAGCTGCTCCGCGACCGCGACGTCTACCTTTCCAGCGGCGGGGGCGTGACGTTTTCGGGCGGCGAGCCTCTCCTGCAGCCGGAATTTGTCGGGGCGGCGCTCGCGCGCATTCGGGCGGAGGGCATCCATACGGCGCTCGAGACCGCGCTGAACGTCCCATGGGCGGACATCGAGCGCCTCCTGGGAAGCGTCGACCTTTTTTACGCGGATCTCAAGTGCCGGACGGAGGAGACCCACCGCGCGGGAACGGGCGTCGGGAACGCGCGCATATTGGAGAATATCGGGCTCCTGAGCGCCGCGGGCGCGCATATGATCCTTCGGACGCCCGTCGTGCCGGGCTTCAACGCGGACGAGGCGGAGATCGGGCGGATCGCGGATTTCGTCGCGGCGCTTCCGGAGAAGCACGCAGTCGAGCTGCTCGCGTACCACGGCATGTGCGCGCCCAAGTATGCCGCGCTCGGACGCGCGTTTCCCTGCGCGGGCGTGCCGGAGCCGGGCGAGGCGCAGATGAAGCGATCCGTCGAAATCCTCGCGGAGCGGGGAATCGACGCGAAATATGTGATGTGAGGGATTTTGATGCGCGAGGAAATGAAGGCGCGCGCCTACGCGCGCGGGCAGAGGATCGCGGAGAGCGAGGAGATCAAGCTGTGCCTCACGGGCCGGGCGCTCTTTGACGAGCCGGCACCCTACGCCCACAACGTCCGGCGGGCGATGATCGACCAGGCGATCTTCGAGGGCTATCCCATCGAGATCGACGAGAGCGAGCTCATCGTCGGGCGGTTCGCGGAGCCGCGGGCGCTGACGCTCGATGAGAAGGCGTACGCCGACGAGGCGCGGCGCTATCTGCGTGCGAGCGGGAAGCTGGCGGGCACGTCGACCGCGTTCACGGGGCACCGGGTGATCGACTACGAGAAGCTTCTGAATGTCGGCATTCGCAGGATCCTCGAAGAGGTCGCGCAGAGGCGCGCGGAGATCGACTACTCGGGGCCGGAGGACGCGGCAAAGGCGGCGTTCTACGAGTCGGTTGAAATTTCGTTAAGCGGCTTCGTGCGTTTCTGCGCGCGGGCGCGCGAGGCGCTTTCCGAGCGCGCGGCGGGCGAAAATGATCCCGCGCGGCGCGAGATGCTTTGGAAAATGGCGGCGAACTTCGAGCGCGCGCCGCTCGAGCCCTGCGCGCACTTTCACGAGGCGCTTCAGATCATGTGGTTCATGCAGTTCTCGCTCTGCCTCATGGGGGACATTTCCCTCACCGGGCGGTTCGACAACTACATGTATCCTTTCTACAAGCGCGATATCGAGGATGGATGCCTGACGCGGGCGTTCGCGTTCGAGCTGATCGAACATCTCTACCTCAAGCACGACGAGATCTACGATACCTGGCCTGCCGCCGTGATGGTGGGTGGCGTCGATCGGGACGGCGCGCCCGTCTGGAACGAGCTTTCGGAGATGTGCGTCGAGGCGATCCGCACCACCGGACTGATCAACCCGTCCGTGAACGTGAGCTACACCCCCGACATGCCGGAATCGCTCATGGACAAATCCCTCGAGATCATCTCGGAGGGCTACACGCGCCCCGCGTTTTTCAACGACCGGATCATTCAGGAGGGGCTGCGCGCGGCGGGCATGGACGAGCGCGACAGCAGGTATTACATCAACTCCACCTGCGTCGAGATCACGCCCATCGCGGCCTCGAATGTGCAAGTCGCCACGCCTTACATCAACCTCAACAAGGCCTACGAGTACATCTTCAACGGCGGGAAGGCGATCTGCGGCGCGGAATGCAGGGTCAGGCCGGAGATTCCAGTCGAGATATCCGAGCTCACGACGTTCGAGGACTTCAAGTCGCTCACCGAGAAGGTTGTGCGCGGCGTCATCCGCGCGAACCTCGAGGATACGGTGAAGTACCTCTACGCCTTTTCGCAGTACTGCGCTTCGCCGCTGGCGTCCGCGTTTCTCAACGACTGCCTCGCGCGCGGCATGGATTCCGGCGCGGGCGGCGCGAGGTACAGCTACGTCTACCCCTGCTTCCCGGGCTTTCTGAACCTCGTGGACGCGCTCCAGGCGGTCAAGACGGCGGTGTACGAGAAAAAGCTCATGACGCTTTCCGAGCTGGGCGACCTTCTGCGCGCGAACTTTGAAGGAAACGAGCGCATGCGCCAGTTCCTCCTCAACCGCTGCCCAAAGATTGGGAACGGAATCGACGAGGTCGACCGGATCGGCGTCGAGTTGTACGAGTTGATCCGCGATGAGCTGAAGAACTACTCGACGAGCGCCGGCGCGACGTTTCATCCAAGCTATTTCGCTTGGATCATGCACGGACGGCTCGGCAAGGTCGCGGCGGCGACGCCGGACGGCAGGAAGGCGGGCGAGGCGCTGTCGGAATCCCTGGGCGCGGTGCAGGGCATGGACAGAAACGGTCCGACGGGGATTCTCCGCTCCATCGAGAAGATCGATCAGAAATACGGCATCGGCGGCATCGCGACGAACCTACGGTTCACCAAAAAGCTGATGCAGAGTCCCGAGGGCCGCGCGGCGGTCAAGAGCTACATCAGGACGTTCATGGAGCACGGCTGCTTTGAAGTGCAGTTCAACGTGGTCGATCAGGCCGATCTCCTCGACGCGAAAGAGCACCCGGAGAAGCACCGCACGCTCATGGTGCGCGTCGCTGGCTACAGCGACTATTTTGTGAACCTCTCGGCCGAAATTCAGGACGAGATCATCAAGCGAAGCGAGCACGCGGCAGTATAGGAGGAAACAATGCGCATCTATCCGAATTCCATCCATGAAATCGAGGGCAAAAAGGTATCGATGGCGCGCGCGGACGGCCGCGACGTGCTGCTCGCGGATTCGTCCCTGGGCTTTTCGGGCGGGGAAGGGGCGTACCCTCTCACGCACGAGAATGCGAACCGGCTCCGCGCACTCTTCCCGTTCACGGCCCCGGTGCGCGTTTTGACCGCGCCGCGCTCCTTCGGCGTGGGGGATCGGCTTGGGCTCGCATGTCCCGGCCACATTCGCGTCTTCCAAAAGTACGACGCGCGCCCGGTGTTCGTTCAGCAGTCGATCCGCGAACTGAACCTCACGGGCCGGACGTACGAGAACGTGCTGGATGCCGCGAGCTTCGCCGTGTTCCGCGAGGGGTACCGGGACGGCTTCGGCGCGGACGGCGATCACCTCAAAAGGCCGGAGGACATTGAGTACGCCCTCTCGCTGGGGTTTACGATGATCACGCTCGATCTGAGCGACCACATCAGGCCCGGCGGGGAAGGCGACATTTCGGAAGTGGGGGGCGTCTATCTCGAAAGGCGCTTCGACGTGGGCGAGGGACTGTTCATCGAATACACGGAAGCCGAGCTCGCGCGCTGCGCCTGTGTGTACGGCGAGGCCATCTCCTTCGCGGCGGCGATGTACGAACGCTTCCTCGCGGGCGGAAGGTACGACGCGGACTTTGAGATTTCGATCGACGAGACGGCGGTTCCCACCACGCCCGCCGAGCACTTCTTCGTGGCGCATGAATTGATCCGCAGGGGCGTCAAATTCGCCACCATCGCGCCGCGCTTCACGGGCGAATTCCAGAAGGGCATCGATTACATCGGAGACGTCGCCGATTTCACCCGTGACGTCGACGCCCACGCGAAGATCGCGCGGCACTTCGGATACAAGCTCAGTATCCACTCCGGCTCCGACAAGTTCAGCGTGTTTCCGGCGATCGGCGAAAAGACGCGCGAGGTGTTCCACGTCAAGACCGCGGGCACCAACTGGCTCGAGGCCATGCGCATCTGCGCGCAGAAGGACCCCGCGCTGTACCGGAGGGCGCACAAATTTGCGCTCGAAAGCTTTCACGACGCGACGCGATTCTACCATGTGACGACCGATCTTTCGAAGATCCCGGACGTCGACAAGCTGGAGGACGAGGTGCTTCCCTCGCTCTTTGACATGCCGGACGCGCGCCAGCTCGTCCACATCACCTACGGCCACATCCTTCAGAATTCCGCGCTGAAGGGCGCGCTCTACGCGCTCTGGGATCTTGAGGCCGAGGCCTACGCCGCCGCGCTCGAAAGGCACATCGGCCGCCACCTCGAGTTGCTCGGCTGTCCTGCCAAAAATTGACAGCACCTGAAGGCCCGGTTCTCCGGGCTTTTTTCGTCTTCACGGTATATTTCTATGACAAAACGGGATCAGCCTTTGAAAATACTTACCTTTTATGCTATACTGGTACGCGATATCATGCGGAGGAACACTATGCCAAAAAAGCTGATTCTCGCTTCCGGCTCGCCGCGTAGGCGGGAGCTGCTCGCGAAGCTGGGATATGAATTTGAGGTCTGCCCGGCGGACGTGGATGAAAATGTCGAGGGAAAGGCGGAGGACGTCGTGATGCTGCTCGCGCGAACAAAGGCGCGCGCGGCTGCGGCGGGCAGGGCGGAGGGCGTCGTGATCGCCTCCGATACCCTTGTTTCGCTCGACGGCGTCGGGCTCGGAAAACCCCAAAGCGCGGAAGATGCGAAGGAGATGCTCCTTTCGCTCTCCGGCCGGGAACACGACGTATATACGGGCGTGTGCGCGATCGACGCGGAAACGGGTCGAACGATGGAAAGGTGCGTGCGCACGGGCGTCCAGTTCCGGGAACTGAGCGAGGAAGAGATCGACGAGTACATCGCGACGGGCGAGCCCATGGACAAGGCCGGCGCGTACGGCATTCAGGGCGGCGCGGGCGGCTTCGTCACATGGCTCGACGGCTCCTTCGAGAACGTCATGGGCTTCCCGGTAGACGAAGTGGACGCGATACTGAAGAAATTTTTGGGGGATTAGGGAATGGGCGTGTTTTCATCCGGCGGCGTGGGTTTTGACCTTGGCTCGAGCAACGTCACGATCCATCTTGAAAACGAGGGCGTCGTGCTTCGCGAGCCGAGCTACCTACTGACGGGCGCGGACAATCCCCTCGACATCCTCGCGGTGGGGCGCGAGGCGCGTCAGATGCTGGGCAGGACGCCGCACGACGTCGATCTCGTCTCTCCGGTTTCGAGGGGCGCCGTGACGGACGCGGAGCAGGCCGCGATGCTCATTCAGGCGTTCTGCGATCGCGCCATCGGCAAAAAGCGCGCGCTTGAGCGTTCGCGCATGCTCGTCTCCATGTCTCAGGGGTTGACCCGCGTGGAAAGAAAGGCGCTCGAAGCGGCGGTCAAGGCGGCGGGCGCGCGGCGCGCGGCGCTCGTCATGGTCCCCATCGCTGCGGCGGTAGGCGCGGGCCTCTCCATCAACGAGCCGAAGGGCGTTCTCGAAATCGTGATCGGCGGGGAGACGACCGAGATCGCGGTTCTTTCCATGAACGGAATCGTCGCCTCTCGCACGACGCGCACCGGCTCGCTTTCGTTCGACGAGGCCATCGTGCGCTTCGTCCGGCGCGAGAAGGGACTCATCATCGGCCTCCGGACGGCGGAGGACCTCAAGATCGATATCGGAACGGCGGTCGAATCCCGGCTCACGGACGGCTATGAGGTGCTTCTGCGCGGGCGCGACGCCCACACGGGCAAGCCCTCCACCGTTTCAGTCACCGCCAAGGATGTGCGCGACGCCATTCAGGGTCCGCTCGACGCCCTCGTCGAAACCGTGCGCGAGGCGTTCGAGAACACGCCGCCCGAGCTTGCGGCGGACATCCTCGAGCGCGGCGTGCAGCTTTCCGGCGGCGGCGCGCAGCTCGAGGGGTTCGACAGGCGGCTCTCGGAGATGCTGAAGCTCCCCGTCAAGGCGGGGGAGAGCCCGCAGGACGACGTCGCGACCGGCGCGGGGATGATCGCCTCGGACGACAGACTCTTCGCTCGCTTCGCGCAGTCTGGCTGCGTTGTCGAGCTCTAATAAATTTCCTGCGCCCTATCATCCGTGAATGGGCTTCGCAGACGACGGGGGAGGCGCCAGATGGCCTTCAGAAAGAAAACCCGCTCCGGCGGGAAGAGCGCCGGACGCAAATATTCGCGCGCGCACGTCGACCGCTCGCGCAGGCAGAGAACCAGCGCCATCCGCCGCGTGCTTTTTACCGCTGCTGCGCTGGCGATCGTGTTCGCGACCATTTCGTTTCTGATCCTTCGCAGCGACAACGGCATCTCCATGTTTGAGAACGCCGTCGGCACCGTTTTTCGGCCCGTCGCAAGCGCGTTCACGGGCGCCGCCTCGTGGGTGAAGGGCTTTTTCACGAACTGGCGCGACTACGACAAGCTCCAGTCGGACTATGACAAGCTCCAGCTCGAATACGAGCAGATTTCGCTCCAGATGAGCGGCACGGAGGAGCTTGAGCTTGAAAACGATCGGCTGACGGCGATCCTCGACGCGAAGAGTACATATGAGTCCCTCGATCCTCTATACGCGAAGGTGATCGCGCGCGATCCCGGCCAGTGGTTCGACACCTTTACCATCGACCGCGGCACCGCGCACGGCGTGCGCGAGGGCATGTCGGTCGTCTCGGCGGGTGGGCTTGTGGGCTACGTGTTCGAGGCGGGCCTCACCTACGCGAAAGTGATGACGATCATCGACGCGCGCAGCGCCGTCGCCTGCCTCGTCCAGCGCACCCGCGATAACGGCGTGATGCGCGGCGAGGTGACCGCGGACGCCGAAACCGCGGAATGCCACGTCTATTATTTGCCCAACGTGAACAACATCGTGCCCGGGGACGTCATAGTGACATCTGGTACGGATTCCCTGTACCCGAAGGGGCTGACCATCGGCGAGGTCATCGCGGTCAGCCAGGAGACGAGTTCCGAGGGCAGCTATGTCATCGTCTCCCCCTACGCTGATTTCCGGCACGTCGAGGATGTTCTGGTCCTGCGCACTGTGGTCGAGACGGCGGAAGAACTGCCAGTCGTCGCGACGCCGACGCCGATCCCATACGTTTCGCCCAAGCCCACGCAGGTTCCGACGAACGCCGACGGATCGACCGTGTCCCCGGACGCGAGCGACGGCGCATGGCACTATCCGACCCAGGTCCCCGAGGTGAGCGGGACGCCGGACGCGAGCGCGACGCCGACGCCCGCGCCGACCTCCATCGCGCCGCTGCCCGAGGACGATTGGGCGAACTGACGAAGGCAGCACCTGATCGCGTCGATGGTGAAGCGGGTTTGTCCTTTCGGGGATCCATTCCCACCGACTGAGTCGGTAGAAATGATTCGTCGCGGAGGCTGCCCTCCAAATCCTCCGGAGTTTGAAGCGCTTGCGGAAACTGAGGTAAGAAATGCTGAGACGAATGACGCCCTACCTCGCCATCGTGCTGCTGGTTCTGATCGATCTCTCGGTCGTTCCGGTCTTTACGGCGAGCGTGTATGTGATTCCCGCGACGCTCCTGTTCGTGTTGGCGATCGGGATGCTGCTCGGGCGCACGCACGGCATGCTGGGCGGGCTTCTGGGCGGACTGCTCGTCGACATTCTCGCGGGCTATCCGCTCGGATACATGACGTTTTCCTACATTGCCTGCGGGTACGTTGCGGGCCTCATCGGCCATGATACGGACGAGATGCGCGCGCAGGACGGCTATTCCCCGGCGCGCGCGTTCGCGCGCAGGTTGCTGGCCGCCCTCATGATGCTCGCGCTGTTCGAGGCCGTGACGATGGTCTACCAGTACTTCAACACCGCGCTCTTCGAAGGCGCATACGTCCGCCGCGCACTCGTCCGCGCGGCGCTGGGCGCGGTTCTCGCGAGCGCGCTCTATTACCCCCTGACGCCCGCGCTCGTGGGAAAAGAACGCAAGCGCGTGCACATCCGTCCCAAGCGGGAGGTGAAAAACCTTTGAAACCAAAGCCCATTCGACTCGTCATCACGATGCTGGTGGTTCTGCTCGTCGGCGTGGCGATCTTCGCCCGGATGCGCGGCATGATCCTTCAAAACGGGGAGGATTACGCGACCACGGCGCAATCGAAATCCACCAAGGCGCTCACCGTCTATGGCATGCGCGGCACGATCTACGATGAAAATATGGTGCCCCTCGCCTACGACCGGACGAGCTATGACATCGCCTTCTATCGCGATCCGTCCAAGACCAACGATACATACCGAGAGAATTACACGCAGGTCATTGTCAGGACCATCGAGCTCGTCGAGTCGCTTGGAAAGACTACGGTCAGCGATTTCTGGCTCAAGAAGGGCGAGGACGGCGTGTGGCGCTTCGACACCGGTTCCGGCATGGAGAATGTCGAGGCAACCCGCGAGAAACAGTGGCGCGCAAACTTCTATCTTACCTCCGTGCCGGAGGAGAGCCTTTGGAGCGCGCTCAACGAGAAGTACTTCATCCCGAAGGACTTGTCGGAGGAGATGAAGGTCAAGGTGCTCGCCGTCTGGCAGGCTTCGCGCATGAGCGCGTACACCTCGCAGCCGGTCGTCATCGCGGAGGACGTGGGCTTCGAGTGCGTGACGCGCGTCGAGTCCATGTCGGTGGATCTTGACGGCGTGACGGTCCAGACGAGCTCCGAGCGCGTGTATCCGCAGGGAACGACCGCGTGCCACGTCATCGGCTACGTCTCGAAGATCATGTCGGATTCCTCCCTTGAAACCTACAACTCCAAGGGTTATCCCAACGACGCGACGGTGGGTGTCGCGGGCATCGAGTCGTCCATGGAGGACCAGCTGTCCCAGTACGTCGCTTACCGCCAGGGCTCGCGCGTCGTGGAGGTGGACACGCGCGGCAAGGTCGTGCGGGAAAAATCCTATACGGAGCCGCAGGACGGCAACTCGGTCGTTCTGACCGTCGACGTGGATCTTCAGAACGTCATGGCGCAGGCGCTCGCCGCGAACATCCGAAAGATCAACAAGGACCAGCGCGAGGTCATCACCGGGGATACCTGGCAGCGGGCGAACCGGATCACGCTCGAGCAGTACGCCGAGCAGGGGAGGGAGATCAAGTTCGCCGAGACCGGCGCGATGATCGCCATGGACCCCTACTCCGGGCGCGTGCTGGGCATGGTCAGCTACCCGGACTTCGACCTCAGTCTCTTCGAGGGCGGGATCTCCGGCGGCGAGTGGTCTACCATCGTCAACAACGAGAACAATCCCCTCTATAACCGCGCCGTGTCCGCGAAGGACACCCCCGGTTCGATCTTCAAGCTCTGTACGGCGCTCGGCGCGCTTTCGGAAGGGACCATCACGCTGGAAACGCGCATCAGCGACGAGGGCGAGTTCAAGGTGTCCGACACGGCCCAACCGGTCTTCTGCTGGACGAACAACATCAGCCAGCACCAGAACCAAACGGTGGTCGAGGGAATTAAAAACTCCTGCAACTACTTCTTCTACAAGGTAGGAATGGGTTTGGGCTCGGATAAGATCAACAAGTGGGCGGCGGCGCTGGGACTCACCTCGCGCACGAACGTCGAGCTTCCGAGCGAGTCGACGAGCTTTGTCGGCAACCAGGATACGCTCTATGATCCCGACCGCGCGATCGCCGATCAGTATACCGCCAAGCCCATCTTCATCGCGAACGCCATCAAGCGCACGCTCCTGGAAGCGGGTGAGGACAGGGGAATCGAGTACGACAACGAGCGCGTGGACGAGGCGGTCAAATCCCTCCTCGACATCGTGACCCAATACCAGCAGAAGGCGGACTGGAACAAGCCGATCCGCGACATCCTCGTCTACGACATGAACATCCCCACGGAGTACATCCGCTCGCACTACATGGTCAACACATTCGTCACCTACCTTCAGGACCTCTACTGGACGCCCAGCGAGACCATCATGCTCGCCATCGGCCAGTCGATCACGCAGGTGACGCCCGTCGCCGTCGCGCGCTACGTCTCCGCCATCGTGAACGGCGGAACCGTCTACGATGCGCAGATCGTCGACAAGATCATCTCGGCGGACGGGCAGGTCGTTCTCGACAAGGAACCCGTCGTCGCGAACCGGATCGATACGGACAACGCCTACTATGCCGCCATCCGGAAGGGCATGGAGGAAGCGACCTCGGTCGAGAACGGCGGCACCGCCGCCAAGGAGCTCGCGAACTCGAAGTACAAGATCGCCGCCAAGACGGGCACGTCCGAAAGAACGGACCTCGACGTCGAAAACAATTCGTGGCTCGTGTGCTTCGCGCCCGCGGAGGACCCAAAGATCGTGGTCGTCGTCTACATTCAGAACGGCTACGCCGGCGTGCGTTCGTCCGCCGCGGCGCGCGCGACCATCGAATACTACCTGGACAACCTGGGCGGCTACGACACGACCACGGCCGAGTCGGAATTCTCGCTCAGCGACTGACGGAGTACGCATGCGCAAGTGGCTTCAATCCATCCTGAAGTATCTCCGGGAGAACCGGTTCAACAGGGGTCTGATGCGGTATTTCGACTGGCCCCTGTTCATTCTTGTCCTCGCGATCTGCCTGTTCGGCGTGGTGTCGATCTTTTCGGCGTCCACAACCTCCGTCACTGAGAAGCCCGCGACCGTCATGCAGATGCTTGGGACCCAGCCGCTCACATACGCGCGGCTCCAGCTTCTGTGGATCCTCGCGGGGATCGGCGTCATGAGCGCGATCATGTACTTCAGCTACGAGCTTTACGGGAAGTACGCGAACGTCCTGTACTTCGCGAACATCGTGGTTCTCCTCGCGGTTCTGACCGTGGACGCGGGGCGCGGGGGCATGACGGCGTTCTTTTCCTGGGGTTCGTCCTCGGAGCGCACGTTTCAGCCCTCCGAGGTCGGAAAGATCGCCATCATCATCGCCTTCGCCCGCGCGTTCGCGCAAAGGAAGAAGGAGATCGTGACGGTGCGCGACATACTGCCCCTCGTCATCTACCTCGCGATTCCATTGATCCTCATCGTGGCGCAGCCAGACATCGGCACCGCCATGGTGTATATCGCGGTCTTCTGCGTCATGGTATTCGTTTCGGGCACGAGCTATAAGCTGATTCTGGGCGCGCTGGTCGTGGCCGTCCTGATCGCAATCCCCGCGTGGTACCTTTTGAACGCCTCGGGCGGCAACTTCCGGCTGACGCGCATTCTCATGTGGCTCCACCCGGAGGAGTATCCCGACGACGCGCGCCAGGTCATCAACGCGCAGATCGCGGTGGGCTCGGGGGGCATGTGGGGGAAGGGCATCGTCTCGGTCGGCAGCTTCGCGTCCCTCGGCTACATTTCGGACGACCACACGGACTTCATCTTCGCCGTCGTGTGCGAATCCTTCGGCTTCGCGGGCGGGCTCGCGCTCGTGTTCGGGTACGTCCTGATGCTAACGCGCATGGCGTGGCTCGCCCACCGCGTCGCGGATCCCCTCGGCTCGTACATGATCGTGGGCGTCCTTGCCATGTTCATGTTCCATATCGTCGAGAACATCTGCATGGTGATCGGGCTTTTGCCCGTCACGGGCATTCCGCTCCCGTTCATGAGCTACGGAGGTTCGAACATGCTCACGAACATGCTGGGCATCGGGCTCGTCATGAACGTCGTCATGCGCGACCGGTTGATCCGCGAGCGAACGCGCACGACGCCCGCCAGGTCGCTCCCGCTCTGACGGTTCATAGAACCCTCCCTCCCGCATACGCTTGTGTGACGGGAGGGATTTTTCATGGGCGAAGAAGTGAAACGGCGCACGGTGATTCATACGCAAATGGCGCCGCAGGCGCCCGCGCCGGAGGAGAAGGCGAAGGCGCGCCGCGTGCGCACCAGGTCGAAGCTCTCATTCGGGGAAAAGCTCCTCAGAAACACCGCGATCGCCTGCGCGCTGCTGCTCTCCATATTGGCCGTCCGGAACATCGACCAGCCGTGGTCGAACGCGGCGGTGGACGGGGTTGAGGCGGCGCTGACGATGCGCATCGATCTCGATCAGTCGTTGGGCAAACTGAGCTTCGTGCGCTCGATCATGCCCGAGTCGTCGCTCGTGTTTTTCAATATCTCAGGCTCCGCGCCCGCGTCGCCCGTGACAGGTAAGGTGCAGCACGCCTACACCGAGGCGCAGCCGTGGACGACGTATCTGTGCGATTCGTCCGCAGAGGTGCGCGCGGCGCTCGCGGGGACGGTGTCGGCGGTCGCGCAGCTCGAGAGCGGGGATTGGGCCGTGCTCGTCGACCATGGGAACGGTGTCGAAACCATGTACGCATACCTCGGCGAACCCGAGGTCGAGTCCGGCCAGGCGGTGACGCGCGGAGGCCGCCTCGGGGCGCTCAACGGCGAGAGGCTCTACTATGAGATGCGCAAGGACGGCGCAAGCGTCGATCCGGAGAAGGGGTCGACTTGATCCGGTTCCGGGCGCGCGGCGTGGAGTTTCGGCTGCACGCCCTCGTGATCCTCACGATGCTCCTTGCCCTTGCCCTCGGGGTGACGCGGGAACTTCTGACGCTTCTCGTCGCGCTATGCGTGCACGAGCTTTCACACCTGACCGCCGCGTGGGCATGCGGGCTCCAGATCGACTACGTGGAGATCATGCCCTTCGGCGGCGCGGCGCACATCGCGGATCTCTACGACGCATCGCCCGGGCGCACGGTCGTCGTCGCGCTCGCGGGGCCGTTCGCGAATCTGCTGCTCGCCGTGCTCGGCGCGGCGCTCGGCTGGTGGGGCGTCCTGCGTTTTCCCGACGCGGCGCGCATGGTGCGCGTGAACGCGATTCTCATGCTTTTCAATCTTCTGCCTGCGCTGCCGCTCGACGGCGGGCGGGTACTGTGCGCGTTGGCGGGGCGCTTCATCGGCAGGCGACGGGCGCTTCTTTTGAGCGTAACGCTCGCGCACGTGCTGGCGGCGCTCCTCGTCGCGGTTTCCGTGATCGGCTTTTTTGAGACGGGGATGGTGAACCTCTCGTTCCTCATCATGAGCGTGTTTCTGATCGCTGCCTCGCTCTCGGAGAAGAGCGCCATGCTAGCCTCCGACATGTCCGGCGCAGTCGAGAAGCTGGTCGGCGCGAAGAAATTGCCCGCGCGCGTGAAGTTTGTCGCGATCGACAGGAATGCGCCGCCCGCGCAGGCGGCAAGATATTTCAGGCGGGGAGAGGTCACGCTCTTCGCGCTCTACGAGGAAGGCGCGCTGGTCGGCTTCGAGGACGAGCGGGCGATGGCGAAGCGGGCGGTAAAGCCATAAGCCAATTCCGCATAAATCCTGCAAGCGCAACCTGACAAAAATTCACCTCTTCGGCACGCGCATGCTCCCGGTATAGCCCTGGCACCACGCGGTCCGCGCGGACATATCTTTTAAGAGGGGGCATGGCGGTTTCATTCGCGCCTGCCGCCGAAAGGAGAGCCCATGTGTTCTATTTGCGGCATTCTCGGCGGCGCTGGTCCCACGGACGCGCTCGAAAGCATGAGCGCCAGGATGGGGCACAGGGGACCTGACCAGAGCGGCACATACCGGAAGGGCGACGTTTCATTCGGGCACAACCGGCTCGCGATCATCGACGTCGAAAACGGACGTCAGCCGATGACGCGCGCGCATGGGGGACGCTGTTACACAATCGTCTATAACGGCGAGCTCTACAATTCGCCGGAGCTTCTAAAAATCGTGCGCGCAAACGGGATCGAGCCGACGACCCGCTGCGACACGGAGCTTGTGCTCGACCTCTACATGCTCTTCGGCGACGCCTGCGCAAGCATGCTGAACGGCATCTTCGCGTTCGCCATCCACGACGAGACGACGGGCGAGGTATACCTCGCGCGCGACCGCTTCGGCATCAAGCCGCTGTTCTACGCGCGCATCAGGGACGGCATCGCCTTCGCGTCCGAAATCAAGGCGCTGCTTGGGCATCCGGAGATTCGGCCAGACGTCGACCGGCGCGGACTGTGGGAGCTCCTCTTTCTTTCCCCCGTCCGGCTCTCGGGCGGCGTGTTCCGGGATATCCGCGAGATTGATCCCGCGTGCCAGGCCGTCTGGCGCGGGGGAGAAAAACTCGAGATCAGCCGCTACTGGAAGCTGGAAGCGAAGCCCTGCGGCGACAGCCGCGAGGAAGTGATCGGGCGGACGCGCGAACTCCTGACCGACGCGATCGTCCGGCAGCTCGTCTCGGACGTACCGCTGTGCACGCTGCTTTCGGGCGGGCTCGATTCGTCCATCGTGAGCGCGGTCGCGGCGGACGACTACATCCGGCGGGGCGAAAGGCTTTCGACCTACTCGTTCGAGTACGAGGGCAACCGCGAGAGCTTCCACTCGAGCCTTTTCCAGCCGCAAAGCGACGACGAGTATGCGCTCTATATGGCGAAGTTCCTTGAGACCGATCACAATGTTCTGGTCGCGCCCACCGGGGAGGTCGCAGAGCTTCTCGAGGAGTCGGCGCGCGCACGGGATTTCCCAGGACAGGCGGACATCGATTCCTCGCTTCTCTACTTCTGCCGTCTCATCAAAAAGCGGCACACGGTCGCGCTCTCCGGCGAGTGCGCGGACGAAATTTTTGGCGGCTACCCCTGGTTCTACCGGCCCGAGATGCTTGAGAGCGACTTTTTTCCGTTCATCCACGACCCGATGCTGCGCGCGTCGCTGTTTGAAAATGCGATTGTGAAAAGCGGCGAGGGCTACGCCTACCTGCGCGAAAGGTTCCGCGAGAGCCTGACCACGTGCCCCGTTCTCGACGAGGACACGGTGAACATGCGCACGAGCCGACGCGCGACGTGGCTCTCGGTCAATTATTTCATGACATCCCTCCTCGAGCGAAAGGATCGGATGAGCATGGCGGCCTCCGTCGAGGTGCGCGTGCCGTACGCGGATCACAGAATCCTCGAATACGTATACAATGTGCCCTGGGAGATCAAGTTCGAAAACGGCGTCGAAAAGGCGCTCCTTCGAAACGCCATGGCCGACTGGCTCCCGGATCGCATCCTCAACCGCAAAAAGAGCCCCTATCCCAAGACCCAGAATCCCGCCTACGAGGCGGCCGTCCGTCGGATGCTCGAGAAGAAACTCCGAAACAGCGATTCCGCGCTCAACCAGATGCTCAACCGGGAGGCGCTCGAGAGCTTCCTGAACCGGGAGAGCGCGACCTGGTTCGGACAGCTGATGGGCAGACCGCAGATGCTCGCGTGGCTCATCCAATTCGACGCCTGGTGCGAATTTTACAGTGTCAATTTTACAGGCGGGTGACGCGGGTCGCCCGCCGCTCATTTTGACATATGAAAGGCGGACGGCTATGCCGTCCGCCCATGTACGCGAACCGATTACGCCTTCGCTTCGAGGAAGCCGACGAACGCGTCCGCCTGCTCCGCGAGGAACTTCTCGCTGGTGCCCAAGGTCAGCTTTCCGCTTTCGTCCGCGATGCCGAAGGCATTGGGAATCGCGGTGCGCGGCTGGTTCATCACGTCCATGTCGAGGTAGTTGAGAAGCGCCGCGAGGCCGTCCACCGCGAGAACCGCGCCATATGGTCCCGCGCCGATGCCGCTGATTGCGGCAGGCTTTCCGGACAGCACATCATCCTCGGTCCTGCTGATCGGGCGGGAAAGCCAGTCGATCAGGTTCTTGACCGTGCCTGGCACCGCGTGGTTGTACTCCGGCGTGAAAAACCAGACGCCGTCGGCGGCCTTTACCGCGTCGCGCACCCGCTTCACCGCCTCCGGCGCTGGGAACTCGATGTCCTGATTCATGAGGGGAACGTCCGACCAGTCGAGCAGCGCGAAATCAACGCGGTCGCCGAGGTGCTTTTCCGCGGCGCGCGCGACCTGCAGATTGAAGGAACCCTTTCGGAGCGATCCGACGATCGCCAATATCTTTGCTTTTTTCATGTTTTCATCTCCATTTCGGTTGACGTTTTCGCCTATCATATACCCCGAACGCGCTTGATGAAAACGCCGCGCCGGAGTTCGTCGAACGCCAGTTCAAGCTCGGCGTCCGTATTCATGACGATAGGCCCGCCCCAGGCGATGGGCTCGCGAAGCGGCTTTCCCGCGAAGAAGATGAGCCGCGCGCCCTCCCGCGCCGTGGCCTCCAGCTCGGCATGGTCGCCCGCGCCGAGGAGCACGGCCGTCTTTTCGGCGATGGCGGTCGAGGAGACACGCGCGCCGCCCAGAATGGAAAAGGCGAACGCCGTCTCGTCCGGCTTCGTCGGGATCATCAGCCGCGCGCCGGGGGAGAGGGTGATGTCGAGGATGGTCGCCGGAATGTGGCGGGGCCGGACGCCTTCCTTTCCGCCGAATGTGCCGGAGATCACGCGCACCTCCGCACCGTCCTCCCGCCAGACGGGGATCATCCCGCCCGTGACCGCGAGGTAGGCGGGCTCCGCCATCTTCTCCGCGCGCGGGAGGTTGAGCCAGAGCTGAAAGCCCAGCATCCGCTCGGAGGGCTTCGGCATCTCCTGATGGAGGATCCCGCTTCCGGCGGTCATCCACTGGCTCTCGCCGGGCAGGATCGCGCCGCCGTTTCCAAGGCTGTCCTCGTGCTCGATCTTCCCGGAGATGAGGTACGTGATCGTCTCGATGCCCCTGTGCGGATGGGTGGGGAAGCCCGCCACGTAGTCGGAAGGATCGGTCGAGTCGAAGGAGTCGAGCATCAGGAAGGGGTCGAAGTCATAAACGTCCCTTGCGCCGAGCACGCGCGTGAGCCGCACGCCCGCGCCGTCCACCGCCCTCTGTCCGCGCACCGTGCGGATCACATCGCGCTTTTTCATTCGTCACCTCTCGAGCGTCTCGATCGCGTCTGGAAGCGG
Organism: Bacillota bacterium; assembly: GCA_023444095.1. GTDB lineage: Bacteria > Bacillota > Clostridia > Christensenellales > Aristaeellaceae > RUG11247. Next base: position 121,014 of record JAEZRP010000006.1, on the reverse strand, counting down.
CAGGACGCGCGCGAAGTTGCGGTTCCAGATCATTTTTTCGTAGAACTTGACGAGCTTTTCAGCCGTCAGAAAGGGGTTATCGTACGTGGTTGTCCCGCCCTCGGGGATGACGACGCTGTAGCCGCGCTCGAAGGCGGACTTGCACGTCGCATCGATGCAGTATTCCGTCTGCATGCCAGCAAGCACGATGCGCTCGATGCCCCGCGCGTTCAAGTGCTTCTGAAGCTCCGTCTCCTTGAAGGCGCTGTTGTATTTCTTGTCAAACACCATCTCTCCGGGCTGAGGCGCGACCGCCGGATGAATCTCGAAGCCCGGCTCGCCGTCGTTGAGCGGATCGCCCTTGCCGCCGTCGTGGCGCACGTAGACGACGTCGACGCCGACGTCCCGCGCGGCGTCGATCAGCTTTTTCAGCCGATCCAGAAAGTTCTTCTCGTCGTAGGGATGCTCGTCGATCAGCGCCCTCTGCACGTCGACGATCAATAGAGCCGTCTTCATTATAGGCCTCCATTCTGCCGCGGATGCGCGGTTGTGTAAAAAATTGGTTGCGGGATCAGGCGGCTCAGTCTGCCACACCTTACGCTTCGCGCGGAGTTCCCTGATCCGCCCGCAGGGCGCCTCTCGCCTTCAGATCGTCGACCACCTCGCGGCGCAGCTCGATCAGCCGTTCGATCGTGCGAATCTCCTCTGCGGAAGGATTGCGCCATCGGAACCCGATGACGCCGCCGCCGCACACGCGCTGCCGCTTGCCCAGGATGGTGACGAACCGTCCGAGGTGGGTGGTCGCGCAGGCGTCGCAGCGCCAGACGTGGCGCAGGACCTCCCTTTGAAACGCGGCGGACTCCCTCGCCAGACGGTCGTTGATGAGCGCGGGGTCGTCCCAATGGTAGGTCTCGGTCACGCGCACGTCGAGTTCCCCCTCGTAGCTGTTCACGCACAGCACCTGAACGCCCTTATACTTAAAGTCGACCTTCCAGAAGGTGCTGATGACGGGCCGCAGTCCGTTTCGCGCGGCGACGGCGTCGAGCGCGAGGGCAGCCTCCCGCCGCGCGCGGACGAGCGGCTGATAATAGTCCGCCGGTGCCGGTCTGTACTTTCCCCCGAGCGCTCGAAACTCGGCGTTTTGAAAGGCAAAAAACTCGAAGCCACTCAACTTTCCCCCGGTCCTTTTCGCCAGCGCGCACATCGCCGGAAACAGATCAGGGTGAAGCTCCGAGCGAAAGCCGTCCTCCGTTTGCGTGAGCCCCACGCGCCGGAGCGCCTCCAGCCGCCTTTCCAGGGGAATGGGGCTGACGGGGGCGTTGACGCGCTTTGCGATTACTGGGATGTCCCTCTCCGAAACGACGAGCGCGCGGCCGCGCGGCGTTCCGAAAAGCCCCAGCATGCACAAAAGAACCTGATAGCCGTGAACGGCGTTTCGCGTGCGGGAGAGGATGCCCTTCGTCTTGGCGGGGAGCTTTTGCTTCACGCCGTTGAGCTTCCTGCCGTCGAGAAATGTTTCGAGCTCGAGCGCCGGGAGATGATAGGCCTCGGGGTGGTCGTACATGTCGGACAGCATGTCCAAGAGAAAAAGATGATACACCTCGCAGGAGGCGCGCAGATCCGGATCCGCAACGCTTTCAAGCGAGCGCGCGAGCGGGGTCAGCCCCCGTGCGTCCGAATAGATGATCCGGTGCACCGCCGACGGGAAAACGGTCAATTCCTTTGTGAAATCCATTGCGTACCTCCGCCTCGCGTCCCTTTGGATGCGGCAACCGCGCAAAGAAACCGCCGCCCGCCGACTTCCCGCTTTCTTCGGCGCGAGAAAATCGGCGAGCGATCTCGCCTTAAGCGTCGTTTTCCTTTTCCTCGAACAGGTAGCTCGTCATGGAGAGAGAACCAAGGACGCAGACGTCGTTGAACGCGGTCGCTTTGTCCGTCGCGTCCGCAGCGCCGAGGGCGTAGAGAAGCGGCGCATAGTGATCGGGCGTCGGGATCGCGAGCTGCGCGGACGGTCCGGCCCCGCGCGGATCGACGACGTTTTCGGGATCGCCGTTCAGAACGCTTTCCCTTATGTATCGGTCGAACACCTCCGCCCAGGGATAACCGCCCGGAAGGCCCCAGTTGACGCGCGCGAGATTGTGGACCACGTTTCCGCTGCCCATGACGAGCACGCCCTCGTCGCGTAGAGGCCTTAAGAGCCTGCCCATCTCGTAGTGCGCGCGGAAGGACGCGTTCCGGTCGACGCTCAGTTGGAAGACAGGTACGTCCGCGGCCGGATACATTCTGTGAAGAACGCTCCAGGTGCCGTGATCAAGCCCCCACGTCCGGTCAAGCGCGGCGGGCCTACCGAGAAGCGCCATCGCGCGGCGCGCCGTTTCCGGCGCGCCCGGCGTGTGATAAACGATCTCGTAGAGGGCGTCCGGGAAGCCGTACATGTCGTAGATGGTCTTGGGATGCGCGGAATCGGACGCGAACGTGCCCTCCGCAAACCAATGCGCGGAAACGGAAAGGATTGCCTTCGGCTTGGGAAGTCGCGCGCCGAGATCCTTCCAGCTTTGCGAAAAGTCGTTGTCCTCGATGGCGTTCATGGGCGATCCGTGCCCGATGAAGATAACCGGCATGCGCATGCGTTCACATCCCATTGATCGTTTGTTCCTGACAAATGATAACACCTTCCGGCTTCCACGAAACAGTATAGCGCCGCGCGCGCGAAATGTCCAGAGCGCCTCTCCATGTTTAACGGGGCGTTCGATTCGCGTTAAGGAAACGAAAAACGCTATGCCTTGGAAGCGGGCCGTGCCGCGTCGCGCAGGAGGTTCACGTATAGAGTCTTCTGGTCGTCGATCTCGCAGAAGAACACGTCCTCGAGCTCCGCTTTGTAGCTTCGCTTGAGCTCGTCGCGCAGCCATTTTTCCGTCACGTTCGCGTATCCGAGCATGTCGTGGAAGAGCCGACCGTCCACGACGACGGGCATGGTCAGGCCTTCCTCCGGCTGATTGAGCCCCATGTCTTCGATCGTCGCGGGGCGCGCACTGTTTCTGGGAAACACGGACAGTTCGCCGCCCGCTTCGTAGATTGCGAAATTCACATCCTGGAGCTTCGTATATCCGGCCGCGCGCAGCATGGACATGAGCGTGAAGGCATTCATGCGGCACTTCTTGAGCGCGTCCTTTCGGATCACGCCGCCCGCCACGAGGATTACGGGAGAAAAGTCCATGCGGTAGAACCGCCGCATGAGCGTCATGCGCGCGATGAGAACCGAAAAGAGCGCGATGAGGATGATTCCGAACGTCGTTTTGAATACGTCCTTATTGACGAGCGGCTGGGAGACCACGTTTGAGATGATCATGAGGATGCCGAGGTCGAACGCCGTCATCTGAAGGAGTGATTTTTTTCCAAGGATGAGGCCGACGAACCAGATGCCGAGCACAAGGACGAGCGAACGGAGCGCGTATACGAGATACATATCCATGCAGGTTCCTCCTCAGGGCTGTGGCGCGGGAGAAGTGATATTCTTGAAAAGGTACAGGCAGGAGGCGCCTTCCCGCCGCGCGCCTGATGCGTCCCGATGGGCGATTTCCGCCCGGAAGCGGGTGAGCGTGAGGTTCAGAAGCGTGTAATCCGACTCGGCGTATTTGACCGCGACGAGAAAATTCCCCTGGTTCCACAGATCGTTCGCGCGGTTCGCAGCCTGTTCGGCGCTGCTCCAGTCGCCCGCTTCAGCCTTCTCCATGGCGGCTTCGATTTCGCCTGTAAAGTGCCTGTCTCCGGCGTCGAAGAGCAATTTCTGCCCCAGCATCGTCGCGCCGAGAAGCAGCGTGATCAGCCCGATCAGCGTCCAGGCGAGCGCCTTCTGCGTCATGCGCATCGCTTCCTTTCCATATCCCCAAATCGATGCTAGTAGTCCGCGAAGCCTGACTCCCGCGATATGGCTGGATCTTTTTCCGCCCAGCTTTGTCGCCTTCCGCTTGACGTAGCGCTGCTTCGTCGGCGCTCCGGCTCCGCGCTGGACGAATAAATACCTGCGCCATATCATCAGTTCTTAGACTTCGCGGACTACTAGTATGTCCGAAAACGCTTTATTTACTTGCATCCCGGAGCCTTGGATGATACACTGAATCCGATCCGTACGGAAAGGGTGTGAAGGTGATGCTTCTCTGCCAAGATGGCGCTCCATGCAAGGTCTGATTCGGACGAAACCGCATGGAGCTGACTGAATCACTCGTCCATCAGACTTTGCGTCTTTTGTAGCAATAAAAAGGAGCAAAGTCTATGAAACGCATCCTCAAGCTGTTTTCTGACCTCAGGGTCTTTCTGGTTCTCTGGCTCACACAGTCATTCTCCGCGCTGGGCAGCGCGATGACCTCGTTCGCCCTCGTCATCTGGTCGTACCAGCAGGAAGGCTCGGCGCTCGTGACCGCGCTTTTGAGCATCTGTTCCTATGCGCCGTACGTCCTCATGAGCATCTTCGCGGGCGCGCTCAGCGACCGTTGGGACAAGAGGCGCACGATGCTCTTCGCGGACGCGTTCGCTGCCCTCACGACGGTCATGGTGTTCGTCCTTATCCGAACGGACCTGCTTGAAATCTGGCACCTTTATGTGCTGAACGCCCTGAACGGCCTGATGAACACGGTGCAGAAGCCCGCGTCGACCGTCGCGGTGAGCCTTCTGGTTCCCAAGGAGCATTATCAGCGCGTGAGCGGGCTGCAGTATTTTTCAAACTCGCTCGTGACGGTGCTGACGCCCGCCATCGCGACAGCGCTCTTCGCGTTCGCCGGCCTCGATGCCGTGCTCGCGTTTGACATCGTCACGTGCGTGGTCGCGCTCGTCGCGCTCGGCTTTTTCATCCGGATCCCCGCCGCGCCCTCCCAAAAGGCGGACGGCGAATCCGTGCTCGCGGCGGCGAAGGGCGGTCTTTCGTACCTCAAGAGGCACCGCGGCATCCTCGACCTCATTCTGTTCCTTGCCGCGATCAACTTTACCGCGTCCATGTATAACGCTGCGCTTCCCGCCATGCTCCTTTCGCGCGCGGGCGGGGGAGAGACTGCGCTGGGACTGGTCAATACATTCACGGGCCTTGCGACGCTCGCGGGCAGCATCGTCGCGTCGGTCGCGCCCGCACCCCGGAGCCGCGTCAAAATGATTTGCTACACGCTCCTTTTCTCCATGAGCACGGAAAACCTGCTGCTTGCGGTGGGCCGGAGCGCGCCGATCTGGTGCCTCGCGGCGGTGCTCGGCTGGTGCGTGATCCCAGTCATGGGCGCGAACATGCAGGCGCTGTTTCTCCATTACATCCCCATCGACATGCAGGGGCGCGTGTTTTCCGCGCGCAACTCGCTCCAGTTCTTCACGATCCCGCTGGGCTACTTCGCGGGCGGCGCACTGGTGGACCGCGTGTTCGAGCCGCTGATGGCGCGCCAGCCGGGCGGAAGCCCCTTGGTTTGGCTGCTCGGCACAGGGAAGGGCGCGGGCGCGGCGCTTTTGTTCCTGATACTGGAACTCGTCGGCATCGTCTCCTGCCTCGTCTTCATGCGTGACAGGCACATCTGGGAGCTTGAGAACTAAATCCGGAATGGGCCGCGGAATCGGGTGATTCCGCGGCCCGCGCGCAGGCCGATGCCTTCTCCCGAAGGCAAAAATACTGGAAATCATTTGGATGGGCGATCATCTCGGATGAGGGGGGATATCATGGAAATGGATGCAGGAAGCTTGGTTTTGGATTTTGACGGGAACACGGGCGCGCTCGTCGGGCTGCGCGCGACGGATACCGATTGGAACGTGTTGCGCAGGCCGGAACTTGGCCTTTCCTGGCGGCTCCTGGTGCCGGTGAACGAGGAACTGCGCGACAATCCGGTCTATGGCGAGCGCCAAAGCCCGCCGGTCGTTCGGCGGGAGGCGGACGCAATCACGTTCGAGTGGGACGGCGTCCGGTCCGAGCGCGCGGGTCAACTTGACATCAAGGTGAGCGTGACCGTGCGGGTCGAGGGGCGCCAGGCGGTGTGGGATACCCGCGTCGAGAACCGCTCCCCGTACAGCGTGGAGAGCGTGTACAGCCCCTATCTGGGCGATGTCACCCAACCCGAGGACGCGAAGTGGATGCGCGCGTTCCTCTACAATTACGCCAGCGCGCAGGAGTGGAACATGTGGCCCGTGTTCGATCAGCACGAAGGCTGCCACAGTGTGGATTATCCCACGCAGTTCGGCACCTGGTCCCCGTGCTGCGGCGCGCCTTCCGTTCCCTTCTTTCTGATCCGCAGCGAATCGCAGGGACTGTACGTAGGCGTCAGGGATCACGCCGGCGAGCTGGTCGCCTGGCATAACGAACTGCGTCCCGGTTACGATTCGGCGATCGATTCCCGAGTGCCGCTTCAGGACGAGATCGCGGGCGTGCCGGTTCACATCCGGTTCGCGCCGGTTCACATGTGCTACATCCGACCGGGGGAGGATCGCGACCTCACGCCCATCGCGCTGGAGGCGTTCGCGGGCGGCTGGCAGAAGGGCGTTGACATCTACAAGGAGTGGCGCGACGCCTGGACGGCGGAGGCGCAGTCGCCGGAATGGGCGCGGGATGTGCATTCCTGGCTCCAGATCCACATCAATTCGCCGGAGGACGAGCTGCGGATGCGCTTCACCGAACTTCCGAAGGCGGCGGCGGAGTGCGCGAAGTATGGCATTCGGGCGATCCAGCTCGTGGGCTGGAACGACGGCGGACAGGATCAGGGCAACCCGTCCCACAGCTTCGACCCGCGCCTCGGCAGCTATGAGGAACTCAAAAACGCCATCGCGGACTGTCAGGCGCTGGGTGTGAAAATCATACTGTTCGCCAAGTTTACCTGGGCGGACCGGGCGACCGAATGGTTCCGCACGGAGCTCAGGGACTGCGCCGTCAAGGACCCCTACGGCGACTACTACATGCACGGCGGCTACGAGTACCAGACACCGGCGCAGCTTCTGGACATCAACGTAAAAAGGCTGATCCCGATGTGCTTCCGCTCTCAGAAGTACCTCGCGGTCGCGCGCGCGGAGTTCCAAAAACTGGTGGACCTCAACTGCGACGGTATGCTGTTTGACGAATGTCTGCACCATTCACCCGCGCTCCTGTGCTTCGACCCGGCGCACGGGCACAAAATCCCGTGGCCGGTGTATCAGGACGACCGGGCGTTTGTTTACATGCTCCAAAGGACTCCCGGAATCCGGGAGGACTTCCTGATGGCGGGCGAGGCGTGCTACGACTGGGAGATCGAAGCGTATTCCATGTCCTACTTCCGCTCCTGGAGCAAGAGGCACGTGCCGCTCTCCCGCTATATGCGACCCCATGTCAATCTCATGACCGCCATCACCGGCTTTCACGACCGCAACATGATCAACCAGTGCCTGATGTACCGGTATGTGATGAGCTACGAGCCCTATAACTTCAAGGGCTGGCCGCACGATTTTCCGGACACCGTCGCCTACGGCGCAAAGATGGACGCGCTGCGCAGGGAATATCGCGGCTACCTGTGGGACGGGACCTTCCGGGACACGTGCGGGGCGGAGGTCGTCGGGGAAGGTGGCGAAGGGCATTGGCCGTACGCCCGCTTCGAAGCGGAGGACGGGACGAGCATGCTCGTCATCTGCAATTACGAGGACGAGGGCGTGCGCGTGAAGGCGCAGCTCGAGACCGGAACCCTCACGCAGTACCGAACGGTGGACTGCGCCGAATGGGTGAGCGCGATGGACGGGATTTTCATTCCCGCGAGGTCCGCGGTCCTGGTCCGGTAAGCGCATCCCCGAAAAGGAACGGAGAATTGTCGACGGCAGAAAAGCGCCCGCAAAGGCGCTTTTCTGTATGGGAGAGCGAGTGAGAAACAAAGAAATTCCAATCTTAACGCAATAAAGGGGCGGCGGGATCGTCGTATCAGTAGAGGAGTTCAGAGGGCTGTGACGATGAATACGACTGAGAGAAACAAGCTGTTCGAGTTTTTCGCCGCGGAAGGACGAAATCTTCGGCGATATGTTGCCGGACGGCTGCGCGGCTTCAGCGAAGCGGACGCCGAGGATATCATCGGCGATGTGATGCTGAAACTGTTCACCCGCCCGGAATCGGCGGGACCGCTCGACAACCCCGTCGGGTACGTATACCGCGCGCTCAACAACAGGATCGTCGACTATCGGCGGGCGAGCAGCCGGACGGTTTCTCTGGATCGGTTTCTGGACGAGGACGGGGAGGCGAACCTGATGGCGCTCCTTTCGGATGGCGCGCCGGGGCCCGAGGCGCAGGTGCTGCGGAGAGAGTTCATGCGCCGGTTCGGGGAGGCGGTCGGCAAGCTGGAACCCAAGCAGCGCGCGGTGTTCATTGCGACCGAACTTGACGGCAGGTCGTTCCGGGAGCTGTCCAAACGGTGGAACGAGCCGGTTGGCACGCTCTTGTCCCGAAAATCCAGGGCGGTCAAGGCACTCAGGAAGATGCTGGCCGATCAGCGATGAGCGAAGAAAAGGAGATATGAATATGAATGGTTTTCGATCCAGATGGGAGAGAAATCCCAAGCCGGTCAGGATCTTTGTGTACGCGATCCTCGGGATCATCGGCGTTGCGGCCATGGGAATCGTGTTTGGCTACGCGATCCAGCTTTTGTGGAACTGGCTGATGCCCGCGCTGTTTGGTCTGGGGGAGATCAGCTATTGGCAGGCCATCGGCATCTTTGTGCTTGCGAGACTGATTTTTGGATTTGGAACGGGCGGCAGCGGCGGCAGTTCCAAGTCCGGGAGGCACAGGCGCGCGCGGTGCGAGGAGGACGAACCGGAGGCGAAATGGACCGAGTATGAAGCGTGGTGGGAAGCGGAAGGGAAGGTTGCCTTCGAAAAATACAGGGAAAATGACGGCGCGGATCCGCAAGAGCGCGCGTAATACCCCATGCATGCCGGCAAGGACGGCTGCCTTCCCCTAATCCGCCGGACCCCGCCCGCCGCGTTCCCAGGCGCGGGCCGAAAAACGACGAGCGACACGCCCCGATGCGTGTCGTTTTTTCACACTCCACGAAGCGTTTGTTGCTTTCCGGTCAGATTTCGCGTACACTATGTGACTGACGGTTGGCGTTTGCAGGATAGCCCGCATGGGCGAATAGGCTGGATACGAATGGGGAGGTGCGGCGTATGGAACCCGCAAAGAGGAAAGAACTGATCAACCAATACAAGGAGAAATTTACCGTCGGCGGGATCTATACCATTCGGTGCGAAGGCAATCAGCGCGCACTGACCAGATCCACGCAGAATCTGATTGGCCAGCAAAACAGATTTGCGTTTGCCATCTCCACGAAATTTTGCCCGGAACCTGCGATGCTGGCTGAATGGAATCGATATGGGGCGCAGTCGTTTTCCTTTTCCATTCTGGACAGGCTGGAAAGGAAGGAAGGCCAGACGGAGCGCGAATATACGGAAGATCTCGATGCCCTGCTTGAAATATGGCTCGAGAAAACGCGGCAGACCGGGGGGTGAAGCGGCGCGTCCCGCAGTCCTGCCCCGCCATGAAAACCGTTCATGTTTATTGCCACAACGGCGCCTTGTGTTTCACCCCCCTGGGGTTTCGGGTACTTTTTCGGTCACAATCTCTTTACGGCGCATGATTTTCCATATATAATGTAGCGGGAATGCGATCCCGTTCATTCCCAAATGATATATGGAAGGGGATCAATGGGATGATTCGCAACGAAGTGCTGGATGCGATTCGCGCCCGGCGGAGCACGCGAAGCTTTTCGGATCGGCAGATCGAAGACGAAAACCTCGAGGCTCTGCTCGAGGCCGCGATCTGGGCGCCGAGTGGCGGCAACAATCAAAGCTGGCTGTTTACCGCCATACAGGACAGGGAGGCGCTCGTCAAACTCAACGGACTCGTGCGCGAGGGCTTTCAACATTGGACGCCGGACGACGATTATCCCGCCAAGCTGGGGGCAAAAGCCGCTTCACAAAAGGAAGATTATAACTTCTATTATCACGCGCCGACGGTGATCGTCGCATCCAATCGGCCGAATTATGAAAACGCCATGGCGGACTGCTCGCTTGCCCTCGAGAATATTTTCCTGTCCGCACAGTCATTGGGATTGGGAAGCTGCTACCTCAATCAACTGCACTGGCTGCGCAACGATATCGGAGTACGGGAGTTTCTGTTTGAACTTGGCATACCAAGGGAACATGTCATCTGTTCGGCGGCCGCGATCGGTTATATCGGAAAGGAATCCAAACCGCCCGCGCGCAAGTCGAATACGATCCGGATCATTCGATGAGAGAGGGGTACAGTCTATGCTGTTTATGATGCTTGTGAAAGCCTCGAGAGCCGGAAATCATCCGAGTGAAGCGCTTGAGGAAGCGATGGACAACTACAATGCGGATTTGGTCGCGGCGGGCGTGCGTGTGATGGCGAAGGGCCTTCATCCGGATTCGGAGGGAATTCGCATTTCGTTTCCAAAGCCCGGGGAAAAACCCGTGGTGACCGAAGGGCCGTTCGCCTCGCACGACGTCGTCGCCGGGTTTTTCCTGATCGACGTGAAATCGAGGGAAGAGGCCATGGAGTGGGCCATGCGGGCGCCGGACCCGATGGGACACGGGGAAGGCCAGGTTGAGCTGCGCCAGGTGTTTGAGGACCGATAGAAGGGCAGCAGCGGCTCAAGGAAGGGCCGCGACGGAGGTTATATTTAGCGCACGGATTGCGCCCGCCATGAGCGGGCGCTTTTTGTTTGCATTGCGGGATGCGCGGCGGCCACATCGGGAGGCAGTTGATCTTTCCTGCGGGAATCGTTTCCAACGAACGCATGGCCGCGCTCGCCGAGGTCACTTCTCCGCTTTGAAAAGCTTCAACCGTTCATTTTTGCTGTTAGGACAAGGAAATCACGTGAAAAAGTATGCTGATTGAAATGATACGGTCAGAATGGACCAGAATATACCAGATTGGTCCGGACGCGGGCGCCACCGGATTGGGATAAGGAATGAGTTGTCTATGTGAGCAATCATATCCATAATTACACGATATTGCCCATGTCAGTATGCGGAAAAATGCGTTGATATTACACGAATATGTAGTAACATGATGAAGACGAAGAGGGAGATGTGACTGAAATGCGAAGGGTTCTGATTGCTTTCGGAACGCGGCCGGAAGCCGTGAAGATGTGCCCGTTGGTCAGGGAACTCCGCGGCCGCAGGGCGTTCGAGACAAAGGTGCTCACCACGGGGCAGCACCGCCAGATGCTCGATCAGGTGCTCGACGCCTTTGGAATCCGTCCGGATTTCGACCTTGCCGTCATGCGCGACCGCCAGACCCTGTCTGATATCACCTGCGCCGTCCTCGAGCGCATCCGGCCCATTCTCGTTGCCGAATCCCCAGACCTGCTGCTGGTGCATGGAGACACAACCACGGCGTTCGCGACCGCGTTGGCGTGTTTTTATCAAAACATTCCGGTCGGTCACGTGGAGGCGGGGCTTCGCACCTACGACATGTCCTCTCCCATGCCGGAAGAGTTCAACCGGCAGGGCATCGGCCTGATCGCCCGATATCACTTCGCGCCGACGGAAGGCGCGCGACGGAACCTGCTTCAGGAAGGAAAGAATCCCGCCACTGTTTTTGTGACCGGGAACACCGTCATTGACGCGCTCAGGACAACGGTCGTGTCCGACTATCAGAGCGAGCATCTGGCCTGGGCGGCGGGGAGCCGCCTCGTGATGCTGACCGCGCATCGGCGGGAGAACCTGGGCGCGCCGATGGAGGGGATGTTTCGGGCGATTCGCCGCATCGTGGACGAGCATCCGGATGTGAAAGCAATTTATCCCATTCACATGAACCCGGCTGTGCGGGAGGCGGCGCATAGGCACCTTGCGGGCTGCGAAAGAGTGCGCATCGTGGAGCCGATGGATGTGGTGGATTTTCACAACCATTTGGCACGTTGCTGCCTGGTGCTCACCGATAGCGGGGGCATTCAGGAGGAAGCGCCCAGCCTTGGAAGGCCCGTGCTCGTCATGCGGGGGACCACCGAACGCCCGGAGGGGGTGGCGGCGGGGACCGCGCGGCTTGTGGGTACGGACGAAACGGCGATATATCATCACTTGAAAGAGCTTCTGTGTGATCCCGAAGCATACCAAAGGATGTCGCAGGCGACCAATCCCTACGGTGACGGACATGCCTGCGCACGGATCGCCGACACGCTGGAGGCCGTCATGTAACGAAAGGAGAAACGTATGACACACAAAGGGTGCATATTTGAGTATTTCATCTTTGTGCTGTTTGCGATGTGCATTGGCTTTGCGCTGAGCGCCGCGCTTGCATTCAGTACCGAGGGCGCGGCGCAGCCGTACGCCCTGCAGGGTGTCTATCTGCTTGCCCTCGTCGGCGCGGTTCTCGTCGCGCGCGGGCTGTCCGCCCTGCGAGCACGGATCCGGCTCCGGCATCCGAATGCGTGGGCATGGGCGCTGGGCGGACTCGTTTTTGGCTGCGGACTCGTCGCGCGCCTTTGGGTCATACGGAAAATTCCGATTGCGCCGGCATCCGACTTTGAGACGTACTACAGTCTTGCAAAGCATCTGGCCGACGGTACGCTCATGGACGATGGAGCCGCGCTTTTGCGAATTTATGTCGCAAAGTTCCCGCACACGATCGGCTTCCCGATGCTCCTGGCGCCCGCATTCCGACTGTTTGGGGCAAGCGTCTGGGTGGCGCAGTGCGTGAATCTCGCTTTCAGCATGGGAAGCGTAATCCTCCTGTACGCGATCGGCCGGCGGATCGGCGGCAGGAGCATGGGGCTGATCGCGATGGCGCTTGCAGCGTTCTGGCCCTCGCAGATACTCTTTGGCACGATGGTCGCCACGGAGCCCTCGTTTTCATTTTTGCTTCTGGCGGCATTTTGGGTTTCGCAACTCGCGCTGGCGCGGCGGGGCAAGCCGCTCGTCGGCATTGCGCTTCTGCTCCTCTCGGGCGTACTGCTCGGGTTGGCCGGCGGCATTCGCCCGGTGGCGGTTTTGATGCTGATTGCGATCGCGGTGGCGCTCGTTGCCGCCGGTCCGCGGCGGAAGCGAGGAGAGGGCGCGCCCGACCGGATCATGTCCTTGCGGACGATGTGCATCGTGCTGATTCTGCTCACCTACGTTCCGACGGGATGGATCATCAACCAGCGCGTATCCGAGGAGATCGGCGCAAAGCCCGTTTCTGGGCTGCGGGCGTCGGGCTACAACCTGATGGTCGGCACAAACGTTGAACATCAGGGACTGTGGAATCGGGACGACGCCGATTTTTTTGACAAAGCTTATCGGGAGACCGGCTCCGCGCAGGAGGCGCATGCGGCAAGCATGGCGGTGGCCATCAAAAACATCAGGAGCCGTCCGCTGGATGTCGCGAACCTCATGGTGCTCAAATTCCGTGATTTGTGGCAATCGGATGATTTTGGCATCGACTGGAATCTGCTTTGGGCGGGTCAACAGGGGATACTAACCTCCGAGGTGAATGATTTGATGAACGCCGTCCGCCCGATCGGTCGAGGGATGTATATGATCCTCCTGCTGCTTGCGCTCATCGGCGCATACCGCGCGCGGCGAAGCGGCGACTCGTTCGCGCACATGGCGGTCATGCTGCTGTTTCTGGCGACAGCCGCGCTTCACATGGCGCTTGAGACGCAGGTGCGCTATCACTATCCCATGCTGTTTTTCCTGATGCTGTCAGCCGCCCGCGCCTGTGCGCGCGAAACGCAGGCGGTGGCATGCGCCTCTCCGGCGTTCGCGCCCGCAGAGCCGACGCCGGTCGCCGAGTCGCACATTCCCGCGCCGCTCGATCTTGGGGAAGCGATTCGGGCGGGGCACATTGTGGTCACGGTTTCGCAGGCGAGCGCGCGCGACGAGGAACAGGCAAGTGCGTAGCGGGAGGAAGCATGCGGCACGCGCGCTGGGTGGGGCGATCGCGCTTGTCGCGCTTTTGGTGCTGTCGCTCACCGTCTATGCTGCCCAGCAGAATTGGTTTCGAAAAGGGCCGCAGGCACAAACGGAACCTGTGTCAGCCGATGCGTTGACCAAGGGAGAGGATACCAAAAGAGATATGGATTCGCTCTACCGGATTTGGTCGCTTGACTTTGAGGATGAGAGAGGAAATGCGGTTTCTCTCGATTCCCTGCGCGGGAAGCCGCTGGCGCTTCTGTATTGGGCGAGCTGGTGCCCCGATTGCGTTTCCGAGATGCCAAAAGCGGAAGGCGCCGCGCTTGCGGCGGAGGCGGCGGGCGGTCGGTTCCAGTTGGTGTGCCGCACCGGGACGCGCGGCGAGACCGCCGAGACGGCGACTGATTATCTGACGAACAACGGGATATGCCTGTCCACCTGGCTGGATGTGGATGCCTCTGTGTACGAAGCGCTGGGACTATCCGGGGTGCCGACGGTACTCTATTTCTCGCCGGAGGGCATGCTTATGTGGGCGGATAGGAGTGGCGATCTCTCCGAGACGCGCATCTCGGCCGGGCTTGCGTACGCCGCGCAGGGCGGGCTACCCGCAACGGACGCCTTCGTTCGTGCGCATTTAGTGGATGTGGACGGCCGGGTCGCACAGAGCTTTTTTCTTACGGAGACGGGAAAAATTCGTCCGGAAGACGCTGCGCTGAGCGAGGGACAGGGCCTGATGATGCGGTATGCGGTGCATACGAACGATCGGGCGCTCTTTGACCTCGTCTATGGCTACGCGCGGTCCGCGCTTTCCGAGGACGGGCTTTTTGCCTGGCGGATCGAGGGTACGAAGCGGGCGGACAAAGACGCGCTTCTGGACGACCTGCGCATCATCGGTGCCTTGCTGGACGCGGACGATGCCTTCGGCGGCTATGCGGAGGAGGCGTCCGAACACGCCGACGCGCTCAAGGCGCGCGCGCAGGGCAAGCTCGCGGACTGGTACGCGCTGTCCGGAAGCGCGAGGGCTGGGGAGCTGTCTCTTGCCTATGCTGACATTGCGACGCTCGACCGACTTTCCGCGCTGGACGAAGACTGGGCGGCGTACGCCGCGCGCGCCGAGGAGATCCTCGCGGGCGGCATGCTGGACACAGTTCCGCTGTACTACCCCCGCTACGAACTGGCGACCGAGTCATACGGCGGGGAGGAGATCCATCCTGCCGAAGCGATGGTGACGCTTCTGCACCTTGCGCAGACGGGGGAACTGCCAGAAAGGACGCGCGCGTTCCTCAACGATTGGGTACGCAATGGGCCCGTCTACGCGCGCTATGCGCTCGACGGACAGCCCCTGGACGGCTATCTGTATGAGTCTACCGCCACCTATGCGCTGATGGTATTGATCGGTTGCGAGCTGGACGATCTGCGGCTGATTTTCCCGGCACTCTCCCGAATGGAAAAGACGCGCGTGGTGAGTGGCGACGCGCGAAACGGCGCGTACGCACACGTGGGCGCAGACAACGCCTCATTTGATACGCTGTGTGCCCTGCTCGCCTGGCAGGCGGTCACATCGGGCGGATATCTGGAGTTGGGCGGCTGATTGGTGACAGGAAAGCAGGATGGAGGAGAGCAATGTTTCCCCGGTTGATGCGGCGGATCGCGGCGGCCGCGAAAGCCGTTCGGGCCGCGCGGCAGAGTCTGGATCGCGCGATGCGTGGGCGATATTCCGCGACCGCGCTTGCGTTCGCCTTTTCGCTTGTTGCGGCCGTCGCGCTTGCTTATCCGCTGTTCCTCCCGCCGTATGCGGGCTATGCGAACGACGGCAGTCTGGATGCCGTGATGCAGGACACCTCTCTCGCGCAGTTGCCGGACACTGGCTACTTCGACTATTACGAGCGCACACTGCGCATCGTCCCGTCTTTGGAGGCGTCCGGTATGACGCCGTGGCCGCTCAGGGGTGCGATCCGGCTGGCGATGGCCGTGGACGACGCTTTTTCCGGCGATGCGTTTTTTGACCTGCGCGCTTTGGCGGCAATCTATGCCGTGCTGTATGTTCCCGCGTTGTTCTGGACGCTTTGGCTTGCCGTTCGGAACATGCGAACGTTTACCCAAGGCGTTCTGATTGGTGCGTTCGGGGCGATGATTCTCTCGGATGTCGGCTTGGTCGCGCGCTTTGCGTCTCTGTACGCGCAGCCGCTCGAGCTCATCCTTTCGCTGTATGCGCTGAATGCACTGACCACGCTTGCATTGCGCGCCCAATGCCATGCGCTTTACCCGGCGGTCGCGGCGATCCTGTGGGTGCTGGCGCAGCTCAATCCCTATGCGGGCGCGTCCCTGTTTGCGATTTGTGTGCTGCTTGTGGCGCTTTCAACCCGGCGGGGCACGGTTGAAGCGCGGGCGATGTGCGTGGTTACGGCGGTCGTGCTGGGATTAACGGGCATCACCTCGCTCGCGCAAATGCGCTTTCGGCAGACCGAAGCCCAGAAGTACGACTCGATGACGCGCGGCGTTCTGTTGACCGCAAAGGACCCGGAGGTCGCGCTTGCCGCTTTCGGCATCGACGCCCGGTATGCGACGGTCACCGATACCTATGCCGCGCAGGCTGTGCCGTACGCGCGTCTGAACGCGCCCGCGCTGACGAGCGGTTTTTTGGACAAGTACACGTCCGGATGGATCGCCGCTTACTATGTGCGCCATCCAGGCGCGGCGCTTTCCATGCTGGATGCCGGCATGCGTGCGGCGCTCAACGCGCGGCCCGATTACATCGGCAA
This sequence comes from Bacillota bacterium, assembly GCA_023444095.1. Lineage (GTDB taxonomy): Bacteria > Bacillota > Clostridia > Christensenellales > Aristaeellaceae > RUG11247. Next base: position 104,392 of record JAEZRP010000006.1, on the reverse strand, counting down.
CTTCGAGCGTTCCGCCGGTCGGTCCGCGCGCGCGAAGGCGGCGCTGTTCTCGCTGTGGTCGACCTTCAAGATCAAGACGATGCCCCGCACGATCGGCTCCCTGATCGGCCTAATCGCAATCGTCATGCTTCTGATGCGCAGGCTTCGCGGCTCGATGGGCGCGCGGCAGATGGCGGTGATGCTGACGCTGGCGGGCTGCATGACGATTCAATGGCTGATCGCCGCCGTGATGGGGGGAGACGCGCTCATAGCGCGGCAGGCGGCGATGACGGGCAACTACCTGGATATGATGATCTACTTTGCGGCGGCGGGGTCCGTCCATCTCTTGGACTTTGCGCGAACGGAGGGCGGCAAGTGAAGAAGCTGTTTTGGAGCGGGAACGCGTTGCGCGATACCGGCATGGCAGTGTTTCTCGCCGCGATTCTGGGCACGCTGTTGTTGAACATGCTCGCGCCCGATGCGTCTCGTATGACGTATCTGATGCTGACGGGACTCGGCTTTGTCTGCGTCGCGTGCGGCTTCATGGGATATCCGTACCTCATGGCCGTGCTCGCGGGTGCGCTGTCCGGGGCGTGGACGGTCTACAAACTCTATGCCGTCTATGCCGAAGGTGCGCCGCTTTTGTTCCCCTTCGATCATCTGTGGATCCTCGCACCGCTCATACTGGTATCCGGCGTGGCGCTGTTTGAGGCGGGAAGCGCGCGCCTGGTGCGAGAGAATGCCATTCTGCGCAGGCAGGTGGAGGAGTCCGTGCTCATCGACACGATCACCGGGCTTGAGAATCTGCGCGCGCTGTATCGGGAACTCCCCATGATGCTCAACCAGTGCGCGCGCCACCGTCAGCCGCTGTCGCTGATGCTTGTGTCGCTCAGGCATGAGCAGGAGTTGCGTGCCTTCCTTACCCAACGGCAGTTCGGCACGCTCCGGCAGCGACTGGCCGAGCGGATTGCGGGCACCGTGCGGCTGGAGGACAGGCTTTATGCGATCGATGAGAGCGGCACGGTCGCGCTCCTTCTGATCGCGGACGACGAGGGTTGCGAAGCGGCGAAGCGGCGGCTGCGGGCGGTCATATCGGAGCCCGATGCGTTTCGTGGCGTTACCGCCGAGGAGATTCAGGTTGCGGTGCGCATCGCCCACCGGTTGTGCGATAAGGCTTCCGGCATGTCGCCCATCGAAATGAAACTGGCTGTGGAGGCCGAGCTGGCCTATGACGTGTAAGCGCGCGTTGATCCTGATCGTCCTTCTTGCGCTTCTGCCAATCGGGGGGGCGCGCGCGGAGTCTCCCGTTGTGGTCCTCTTTGACGGGGTTGATGCGCCCGCCGTTCACGTGCTGACCGAGGCGCTCGTATACATGGGGTTGGATTATCGCATTGTTGATCCGTCGGAGGCAATGGATCTATCGGGGTATTCCCGCGCGATCGTCCTGATTGGGGGGAAGCTCCCGGATGATCTCGCCTCCAGACTCCTCGCTTCCGGAATGCCGGTGTTTGTGATCGGCGGCATCGGCATGCTCTCGACCGCGCAGCCGATCGAGGGAAACCTGTCAGTCGGCTACACCTTTCTCTCCGGCGCCTCCCGGTCGTGGCTGACGAAGCGCACACGAGTCTATGTGCTTACAAAATGGAGCGAGGCATACGGCGGCAGCATCGGACGCATGGAGGGCGAAATGTACCCGCTGTGCGCGCGCGAAGGCGGCGTCACGCAGCTGGCGTGGTTCGATCCGGCGGACGAGGCGATGCGCGCGGCGCTGCACGACCTGCTCGCGCGCTGGATGTGGCCCTATGAGAACCGCCCGACCCAATACGGCACCTACCTCGTGTTCGAGGAGATCTATCCCTTCGAAGATCCATCGCTTTTGCGCGCGGCGGGCGAGGCGCTCTCGGAGCGCGGCATCTCCTACGCCATCGAGGCGATGCCAGTGTCCGTCAATGCCGATTATCCGGCGATGAAGCGGTTCTGCGAATTGCTTGCCTACTTGCAGGCGAAAGGCGCGGCCGTTGTGCTGCGGGTGCCGCTCAACGGTCTTTCCGCGCTGGACGCGGACGAGCTGAAGGAGGCCATCCGCGTGGCATACGAGGCGTATACGCAATACGGCGTGTATCCGCTCGCGCTCTGCGCGCCTGCGGACTATTTGTGGAACGACGCCGGGCTTGCCGCGCTGCGGGGAATCAAGACGGTGTTTTTGCATCCCGCCGAGCGGACGATCGGCGCGGAGGAGAGCAAGGCCTATTCGGACGGGCATCTGCTGATCGCTCCGGCCGTCGGTCAGGGGGGGCCGCTCACGGATGTGTATGCGACCGCCGTCTATGTGGACCTTCAGGGCGGCGTCGAGGCGGTCATCGCCCGCGTGGCCGCATTGGGCAGCGCGCCTGTCATGTCGCTCTGGGAGATCGACAATGCGCTCTACATCGGCGACCACGGCTTTTTCAACGCGGGATATCATGTCACATACGATCACCAAAATGGTTCGATCGCATATCAGCCGTTTGCGTACGAGCCGCATGCATACGACCGGGGCTTTGTACGCTATCTGACCGAGCAGATCGAGGCGAATAACCGCGTGCTGTTCGCGCTTGTCGCCGCGGCGGCGGTGGCGCTTACCATCATTCTGGCGACGACGCGCCGACAGATGCGGCGGCAGTTTCTGAGGCGTCCTGACCGGCGCGGGCGGGGGGGAGAGAGATGACCCTTGCGGATTACCTGGCGCTGTATTCGATGGCTGCGATCTGGAGCCTGATGATGATCAATATTGCGCTCACCATCGGCGGGGCCATCTTCTACCGACGCGCGGCGAAGACGGACGGGCGCATTCCGCTCGGTCAATATCCATTCGTCTCCGTGCTTGTGCCCGCGCACAACGAGCAGGTCGTGATCGCTCGAACTGTGAAGGCGCTTATGCGGTTCGATTATCCGCCCGACCGCTACGAGGTGGTGGTCGTCAACGACAACTCCACCGACCGCACGAGCGAGGTGCTGGAGGCCATTCAGCACCAAAACCCCGAACGCCGCCTGATCGTGGTGAACACGGACAGTGTTGTCGGGGGAAAGGGCAAGAGCAACGCGCTTAATATCGCCTTCGGTTTCGCGCGCGGGAGCGTGCTGGCAGTCTACGACGCGGACAACACGCCCGAGCCCTCGGCGCTCATCATTCTGGTCGAAAATCTGATGGCGGACGACAGGCTCGCAGCCGTGATCGGCAAGTTCCGTACGCGCAACCGGAACGCGTCCATCCTGACCCGGTTTGTCAACATCGAAACGCTGGTGCATCAGTTGATGAGCCAGGGCGGGCGCAGCTTCTACTTCAAGCTGTGCACCATCCCGGGCACGAACTTCGTCATCCGCCGATCGGTGGTCGAGAAGATGGGCGGCTGGGACGTGCGCGCGCTCGCGGAGGACACGGAGATCAGCTTCCGCATCTACCGCATGGGCTACCGCATCGGCATGGCGCCGCAGGCGGTCACCTGGGAGCAGGAGCCGTTCGCGGTGAACATCTGGATCAAGCAGCGCACGCGTTGGGCGGTCGGGAATATCTACGTGCTGGTCAACAACTTTCGGTATATATTCGACAAAACGGCGGGGGCCATGCGGCTTGATGTGATCTACTACGTGCTCATGTATGTGCTGATGCTGTCGGCTCTGTTGTTCTCGGACTTCATTTTTGTGCTTGGTCTTCTGGGCAATGTGCACATCACACTGGGCGGGTTCTCGAGTCTTTTGTGGCTGATGGCGTCGATGCTGTTCGTCCTGAACGCTTCGGTTGCGCTGGCCTGCGAGAAAAACGAGTTTTCAGCGTCGTCCGTTCTTCTCAGCGCCATCATGCTTGTCAGCTATTGCAAGCTATGGATGTACGTCGTGCTCAGGGGCATTTACCTGAGTTTCAAGATGGCGATCACCAGGCGCGAGGTCAAGTGGTACAAGACCGAGCGGTCCACCGATTAACGAGGGGGTGTACGGTTATGAAACGCGTCGTTTCAAGGAAGATCCTGCTGGCGCTGGCCGCGTTGATCGCACTGAGCGGGCCTGTCCAGACCATGGCGCTCGCGGCATCCCTTTTGTCGGCGAACGCGCCGATGGAACCCGCCGTTGCCTCTGTCTCGCCGATGACGACCGCGGCGAACGATGAAACGGCCGTGGAGCGGATCGCCGAATCAAGCGATGCGATTGGCATGGCAGCGTCGTCCGACGATTTCGACGCGCTGTCCGGGCGCGCCGCCGATTTTGACCTTCCCGCTCCGCGCACGATGAAGGGCATCTTCTCGACCGTAGGCATGTATGTGAAGATGCCCGAATATGCGGCGGCGACGGAGGCGATCTTCCGGGTCAGCTACGCGAGTTCCGATCTGATCATCGGTTCGATCTCCTCGCTCACCTTTTATGTGAACGGTACGCCCGTATACTCCTGCCCGGTCGCCTATTCCGCGACAGGGCCTGCCGTGCTGTATGTACGCCTGCCGCTCGCCCTGTTTACAGACAGCTATAACCTGATTCAGATCAGCGGCTATGTGCGCCTGACGGACGGCGAGGGTTGTTCCGATCAGAACGCAGAGGGCAACTGGATCCAGTTTCAGGAACAGAGCACGCTGCGCGTGTCCTATGACATCGTGGAGGACGGCGGGCAGCTGAGCGTGTATCCCTATCCGTTTCTGTCGCTCGCGGACAAGCGTGGAGCGGAACTCAATGTGGCCGTGTCCGACCGCATGGACGAGGGAGAGCTTGCAGCAGCCCTGTATACCATGGCGGACCTCGGCGGCGCCGTGCAGGGAGACAACGAGGTGGCGTTGACCAACTGGTCGACGGCCGATCGGGAGCGCCGCATTTACTTCGGCCTTTCGGCCAACACGCCCGACGCGCTGACCGCACTCCTTGCCCCGGACGCCGTACCGAACGGCGGCGCGCTCATCAAGAGGACGCGGCTCGAAGGCATCGATCTCCTGCTCGTGATCGGCGATTCCGGCGCTGCGCTCACGGAAGCCGCGCGCCTGCTCGCCGACGACGGTCGCGTCGCACAGCTGTTCGTTTCCACCCGGGCGGTGCTTGTGGGCGAAGCGCAAATAGCGATGGAGCGCGCGGCGCAGAAGGAAACGGCGGTTACGAACGTTTATACTTTAAAAGAAATTCTCGGGCATGGACTGATGTTCACCGGACCGTTCCATCAGGAGGCGACGATCAATCTGCCCGTGCCGACTGATTACCTGCTGTCCGGTCAAAGCCGGTTTGACCTAACGCTGCGCTACAGCGAGAATCTGGACTTTGACCGCTCCATGGTAACGGTATACTGGGGCGATGTGCCCCTTGCCAGCCGAAAGCTCAGCCGGGAATTTGCCAACGGCGACACGCTGTCCATCGTGCCGCCCGCGGATCTGACGGACGTGCCAGGCACATACCTGCGCATCGCGTTTGAGCTGGAGGTGAAGGACCTTGTGTGCACGCCTCGCCAGATCAACATGCCGTGGTCGTATGTGGCGGAAGGTTCCGTATTTTATCTGCCGGCGGGGCGGAGCGGCGCGTTCAGCCTGTCGAGTCGTCCGTCTCCCTTCCAGCGGTCCGGAAGCCTCGATCACGTGATGGTTGTTCTGCCGGACGAGCCGGGCATGGTGGATCTGGAACTGGCCGGGCATGTGCTTGCGCTCCTGGGCGCGGGTACTGACGCCTACGGCGAGCTTCGCGTCGTGCGTGCCTCCTCGTTTGACCCAGAGGACGCCGACGCCAATATCATCGCAGTGGGCGCGGGCGAGAGCGCGTTTGCGCGCGTCATCAACGAGCATCTGTACTTCTCCTTCGACGATAATTTCTCCGCGTTTACCTCCAACGAGAGCCTGACGCTCGATGCGGCCTACGCGCGCAGGATCGGCGTGGCGCAGCTGATCCTGTCACCATATGCGTCGGATCGCGCGGTTCTCATGCTGTCCGCGGCGTCGGAGGATGGACTGTCATTTTTGAATCGCCTGTTCAGCGAGCAGAAGTTGACGTGGAAGCTGGCCGGCGACGCGGCGATGATTGACGCAAAAGGACAGGTGACAAGCTATGTCATGCGCGCCGACCAGCCGCGCTCGGAACCGCAGCCGTCCTTGATGGATGCGATCGTTCAGAATCAGGGAGGCATTGTGTTCTCGTTGATCGGCGTGGGCGCGATGGCGATCCTGCTCATGATCGTGGCGCTTCTTCTGATCCGGCTGAAGGGGCACCATCGTGATTAGGTAGGTTTCCGTCTGGCCAGATGAATGCAACCATTCATCTTTAATCCTCATCGCCTGAAAAGTGACGAAGTAAATTCGCTTTCACATGGCCCCGGCAAGGGGCCTTTCCTCTATTTTCCATTGTTGATTGTAAAGTCCGGTTCTTTCGTGTAGAATGATATGCGAAACATAACACCCCCTTGACTTTGACGCAACGTCAAGTGATAGAATAGCGAAGAAGACATCGATATGGGATTGGACAAAACAGCTGGGGCCTATTTCATGCGGCAAACGATGCTGTGAAACAGCGGGGCGACTCGAAGCGTTCGCTGGTCGGAAGAGAAATGAACCAAAAGAAGGGAAAGACCTCCATGGCACCTTCTGTGCGCGGGATACGAGACACCAATTGATCTGAGTCGGCGGCCTTCTGGAGGCGCGATCGCGGTCTTTCGTGTAAAGCGGCTCGGAAGCGCGCCCGGGTTCGGAGTGCATCCAGTGATCGGTTCATTCGGCCACCGTTCCGGACGATGTTGGAATCTTCGACGATCTGGAGCATACCAGCGCTTACTGTCCATGCGACATTTGCGCCGGTGCAATAAAGGGAGGGGATACATATGGCAGAGGGGAAAAAGGTCAAGGTCTGTAAGAAGTGTTCGGGGTTTGACGTGGAGGAGCTGAAGGGCAAGGTCAAGGCGAAGGATTATACGACGGGCTGCATTGGCAGATGTGCCGGCAAGCATCCGGAACTGACGGGCAAGGTATACGGCTTCTTGAACGGCGAGTTTACGGTTTGCGACACCAAGGAAGCGTTCTTTGAAAAGATCACCGCGATTGTTTAGCGGTGCGCGCCGCCCGGGGGCGGGAAACCCGCCCCTGGCATACGGCCAATCAAGTCATGCAGGGTGCGAGGAGGAAACGTCCGATGCTGGAATATCCGGAATCTTATACCATCGCGCGGCAAATGCGGGAAGCCATTCTTGGGAAGACAGTCGCCAGCGGCGAATACGTCAATCCAAACGCGAACATCTTCAACCCGGAGGGCGCCTCTGACCGCTATTCCCGCTCGGTTGGGGGGACGGTCACAGAGATCCAATACCATGCGCCGGATCTTTATATCGCGCTCGACAACGGCTATGGAATCCAATTCCGTCAGGGGGGCGGAAAGATATTCTATTCGGATGCGCCGTCCGGCGAACCGAAGAAGTACAACTTCCGGTTCGCCTTTACCGATGGAAGCGGCGTGACCTATTCCGTGCTGCTGTGGTCATACGGCGTGGATGTGATCGATCACGCGGCGTGGGATGCGCTGACGCGAGCAGCGGATGCGACGCGATTCCAGCCGATGAGCGGCTCGTTTCAGGAGTATCAAGCTTTTGTGAAAAATCATTTGGACGACCCGAAGCAGGCCATCAAGATATACCTTACCAAGAACGTGGCCGGGATCATGAGCACTTTTGCGGGCGAAATCCTGTTGCGCGCGGGGATGCATCCTTCCATCAACATCGGCAGGCTGGATGATGCCGCGCATGAGCGGATATACAATGCCATGCGCGACGTGTTGACCAGAGCCTGCGAGGCCGGCGGACGAACATCAGAGGTTGACCTTTACGGGCATCCGGGTGGCTATCTGGCGATGTCCGAGCGCAAGCATATTGGCGAGTCCTGCCTGCAGTGCGGCAATCCCCTGGAGAAGGTATCCGTAGGGGGAGTCATCGCGTTCTGCCCGAAATGCCAAGCGAAGAGATGAGGAAGGTTTGAGGGCGTAGCCCCAATGAGGTACCCGAAAGAGCACAGCCTGTCGCCGGGGGAACGGCGCAGGACGAGAACACCCCGGCTATGCCGGGGATGTTTATATACAAAGGAATATTAAGGCTATCCCGCGCAGAGCATGCGTGGGACAGCCTTAACCCCGATAAAGTCGGCGGCGCGTGATGTGCCTTTCTATAAAGGACACGCCGTAGTACATGAGACTGGCCAGCGTACACAGTATCACAACGCTGCTCATGACGATGTCCAACTTGAAAACCTGCCCGCCATACACGATCAGATAACCCAGGCCTGCCCGGGAGATCAGAAATTCCCCGACGATCACGCCAACCCAGCTTAGGCCTACGGACAGCTTCAACGTCGATACGATGGTGGGGATATTGGCCGGCAAGATCACCATGTACAGCATTTGCAGCTTGGTTGCCCCAAACGCCCGCATGAGCGTCAGTTTTTCTTCCGGAACGCCCGCGAACCCGGTGGATACGTTGGTGATCGATACAATGATGCTCACCAATACGGCGATCGTGACGATAGCCGGAATACCGGTTCCAATCCACACGATCAGTACCGGTCCGAGGGCGATTTTCGGCAGGGAATTCAAAATCACCAGATACGGATCGAGCACCTTTGCGACCCGAGGACACCACCATAATACAACGGCGATGAGGACGCCCAGTCCGGTTCCAAGAACAAAGCCAAGCACCGTCTCCCACAATGTATACAGAATGTGATGAAACAGATTGCCCGTCTCAAACAGCGAAACCACCGTACGGGCAATGCGGGTGGGGGAGCTGAAGATAAAGGAATCCAGTATGCCTCTGCGCGTGCATACCTCCCATAAGACCAGGATGAATGTAAGGGTCAGAAGCCGGGCTACCATAATCAGTGTCCGATCCCGCCTCAGCCGCTGAAGGTATTTTTGCCGTTCCCTGGAAGGCCGCTGCAAATCAGACATGTACGTCCATCTCCTTCCATATGGTATGGAAATAATCTTGAAAGGCGGGCTGGCCGCGGCGCTGCAGCGGCGAAATGCCAGCCATATCGATGGCCAGGCTATGCTGAACGGTGGCAGGCCGATTCGTCAGCAAAATCACCCGGTCCGCAATGCTGATCGCTTCCGCAATATCGTGGGTCACAAAAAGCGCCGTCTTTTTTTCATTGCGGATGATCGCGCTAATCTCCTCTCCCAACGATAAGCGCGTCTGATAATCAAGGGCCGAAAAGGGCTCATCCAGCAATAGCAGCTTGGGATCCACCGCCAGTGTCCGGATCAAAGCGGCCCGCTGGCGCATGCCGCCGGACAGCTCGGAGGGGTACTGGTTCCGGAAGTCATACAGCCCGTATGTTTTTAGCAGCTGCACGGCGCGATCGGACCCTTGGGAAACCTTCCCTCGCACTTGAAGCCCCAATATCACATTCTGCCATACCGTTCTCCATTCAAGGAGATGGTCCCTTTGAAACATGTAGCCGATGCTGCTGCTGGGTCCCGTCACTTCCCGGCCCATCAGGCGCACGGAGCCGCCGCTGGGGCGGAGCAAGCCCGCGATCAGGGAAAGAATCGACGATTTTCCGCAGCCGGACGGCCCGACGATCGCCAAAAACTCCCCCTCGGCTACGTCAAGGCTCAAACCCGATATCGCCTGCGTTTCCGCGTTCTCGCTGTTATAGACCAGCGATACGTTCTCCATGCTCAGAATTGGTTCCATGATAGTTCACTCCCTCGGCGGCTGCTTTTGATGGATCATGCCGGATCGCACAAATGCTTGTTCAGGCAGGTGTGAAGCCACGCCTGCCTGTCGCCGCATCGCGCTTATTTGCCGATGACTTCCAGGGCAATGGTATTGTCCACAATTGCTTCGAGGGGGACGCGGGCCGACAACTCCCCGGCACCTTCAATGATATCCTGCATCCTTGTAAAGGCTTCCTCATTCATCACAGGCGTCTCGCACCATGCGCCGATGGACTGATAGTTTTTTGCCACGGCCGTCAGGAGTTCCACATCCGCATCGGGGAACTGGGGAGCGATGGCTGCGGCGACTTCCTCCGGCGTATGCTCCGCCACCCACTGCTGCCCCCTGGCGACGGCTTTCATGAAGCGGTAGTAAAGATCCCGATTTTCTTCGAGCAGGCTCTTTCTCACCATGTAAGCCGTAAACGAAACCGCTCCGCTTTCTGCGCCGACGGAAGCCACAATGAAGCCTCTTCCTTCCTTCTCACAAAGGCTGGCCGTCGGTTCAAACAGCGTGACGTAGTCGGCATCGCTGCCCTCAAACGCGCCGGCCATGAGGTTAAACTGGATGTCTGTGCGCACGTTCACGTCCGTTCCGGGCGTGAGTCCGTTTTGCTTGAGCACGTACAAAAGCGTCATCAGGGGCATGCCGCCTGGCCGCCCGCCAATGATGGTTTTGCCCTTCAGATCCTGCCAGTCAAAATCGTCGTCCATCTCGCGCCCCACCAGGAACGAACCGTCCGTATTGGTGAGTTGGCCGATGACCATGGCGTAGTCTTCCTTGCCCTGATTGTATACGTATACCGCCGTTTCCGGTCCCATCAGTCCTATGTCTGCTTCCGACGCAAGGATGGCCGTCATGCTTTTGTCTGATCCGCCGCCGTTCACAAGATCAATCTCGATCCCCTCTTCGGCAAAGAATCCCAACTCGATTGCCACGTATTGCGGCGCGTAGAAAACGGAATGCGTCACCTCATTGAGCGTGACCTTTTGGAGACTCTCTTGTGCGAGACTAGCTGGCGTTAACAGGAGCATTCCAACAAGCAGCAGTACGATACCCTTTTTCATGATAATCCCCCCTCGAAGCAACCTATGACGGAAGGAACGGATGCGTGAATTGCGAAGGATGAATCTATATGATTGCGGTGCTGCCTGCGATAGCCGATGTCTATACGATGATTACGCATGTAAAACCACAAGGCACTCGACAATAAAGGCGGCAGTAGGAGTTTTAACTGCCGACGAACACGACCGTGAAAATGCGCGAAAAATGTGCGAATCAATCACTTGAGATTCTCTGTGCACGGTTTCCAAAAAAAGCGAGAACCCTTGATTGACAAGGATTCTCTTTGGTGCCGGTGGTCGGACTCGAACCGACACGGTGTCGCCACCAACGGATTTTGAGTCCGTCACGTCTGCCATTCCATCACACCGGCGCTATCAACCATTATAGCGCAGGCGCTCAGGTAAAATCAACCCCTTTGCAAAAAATCATTTATCGTGTATAATGGTTTCGTTTGGAGGTGTGTGCATGCTTAGCGTCATGGAGTGCGCGTCGGAAGAGGAACTGATCGCGCGGGCGGCGTCGGGGGACGGCGCGGCTTTTTCCGAACTGATGGCGATGCATGAAAGCCGCATGTACGCCGTCGCCCTGCGCATGTGCTCGAACCGCGAGGACGCGCAGGACTGCCTTCAGGACGCCATGATCCGCATCTACCGCTCCATCGGAGGATTCAAGGCGCAATCCTCCTTTTCTACCTGGGTATATAGAATCACCATGAATACCTGCCTTGACGAGCTGAGGCGCCGAAAGGTGCGCGGCGCGGCCTCCCTCGACGGACTTCTCGAGAGCGGTTGGTCGCCCTCGGACGAGGACGACGTCCCGGAAAGGCACGCCATCGCATCCGAGCAGAGGCGCACGCTCGACAAGGCGATTGCCGATCTTCCGGAGGATATGCGCGCCGCCGTGGTGCTCAGGGACATTCAGGGCTTTTCCTATGACGAGATCGCGGACATGCTGACGGCGAACATAGGCACCGTAAAATCGCGCATCAGCCGCGGGCGCGAACGTCTCAGGCAAATTCTAAAGGATCACATGGAACTTTTTGAATAGGCAGGCGTCTAATTTTCGAATGCTTGAGACAGAGGTGATTGCGCGTGAAATGCGAAGAGTTGATCGGTATGTTGGACGCGTTCGTCGACGGGGAACTGGGCGACGAGGCGCGGGACAATATCCTTCAGCATGCGCGCGTGTGTGAGAATTGCGCGCTGGAGCTGAAGCGCGCCGAGAGGTTAAAGAAACTGCTTTCCGGTCTGGACGACGGGATCGGGGTTCCCCTCGCGGCGCAGGCAGCCTGGCGAGGGGCCGTCAAGGCCGAGGCGCGCAAGAAGCGAGCGCGTGGGCTTTATCGCACGCTCGGGACGGTCGCGGCGGCGTGCGTCGTGCTCGTCGGCGTTGCGGCGGGCATGGACCTTTTTGACCGGACGCCCAAGGACGACTCGGTCGCGAAGATCGCGAGCGACGCGTCGGAAGCGCGCACGTTCGCGTTCGTCGAGCCAGACGGAGACGAGAACCTCAATGCGACCTTGGCGATGCCGCGCGCCTCCGAGGTAGCCGGGATGACCGCCACCGCGCGCGTCACCGCGGACGATGTGAACGCAGCCGTCGCGACCGTCCGGTCGTTCGTCGACGAGTTCAACGGCACCGTCGAGGACAGCTCCGTCAGCGCTTCCACCGCCTATCTCACGGCATCCATTCCCGCCGGGGAGTACGAGGCCTTTGCGGAATCGCTATCCTACGCGGGCGCGGCTGAAACCTCGCGCGTGGGCGGCGAGGGCGGCGACACGGTGTCGGTCGCGATCACGATACAGCAAAACTGACATGGATTGGCGCAATTGGTGGAAATTTCCACTGATTGCGTCATTCTTTTACTTTTTTCGATGCTTTTTCAACATATATTTGTTTTATACTATCCCCGAAGAATAACCTCGGGGGGATGCGGTTGAAGACCAAGAGCCATCTTCTGCTCGGAAAGTACATCGTTAAGGGAATGGGGACGGGCGCGCGCGGTGCGCAGCGTTGGGCGTTCATGTTCGGATGCGTCGAGCCGGATTACAACTATTTGACCTACCTGCGCGGATCGCTGTCAAACCGCCTGTTTTCGGGCCATACGTTTGAAAGCGCCGCCGAATATATCTGCGAGGCGATCGTGCGCCTCGAAGCCCGCGTCCATTTCCGCTACCGGGACTATTATCGGCTGGGAAAACTGATCCACTATGTCGTAGATTCCTTCACATACGCCCACAACCGCAACTTCCCCGGTACGCTTCCGGATCACCGGAGCTACGAAATGGAACTGAAGGAGAGGTTCGCGGAATACCTCTCGAACCGCAGGGCGAACGCCGTTCCGACCGGGAAGCCGCTCTATGAGGCGCTCGTGGACGAACACGCGCGGTACATGAAGATGCCCGCGTCGCAGATGAAGGACATGACGTTCGTCGAGCGCGTCGCCTGCATGCTGTTTTCCCAACTGACGCCCGTCCCCGCTTAATCGAAATCGCATAAACCTTTTGCCGGATCGCGCAGCCGATCCGGTTATCTGTTATAATGAAAGAAAGCAACGCCGGTCAAGCGCGTCTTGACCTTTTTCCTATATCATTGTGCGTGCGGGAGGTGAGAGGATGACGGTTCCGGATTCGGTCGAGGCGGTCGGGCGCGCGCAGGCGTATATCGAAGCGCGCATGACGGAGAAGATCACCATGCGCGAGATCGCGAACGCGGCGGGATACTCGATCTGGCACACGGCACGGATGTTCAAGGAGTTGACGGGGAAGTCGCCCTTCGAGTACATCCGGGCGCGCAGGCTGGCGCACGCTGCGCTTCGGCTGCGAGACGGGAGAGAGCGGGTGCTCGACGTGGCGCTCGACTTTACCTTCGACTCGAACGAGGGCTTCACGCGCGCGTTCACGCGGGCGTTCGGGGTGTCGCCGGGGGCCTACGCGCGCAGCGCGCCGCCCATTCCCCTGTTTTTACCGGAAAACATCGTCCAGTCCTACCGCGCAATGAATCGAGAGGAAGTGATGACCATGGAATTTGGAGCCAAGAGGACCATCTTTGCCCAGGTGATGGAGCGCCCCGCGCGCAGACTGCTTTTGAAGCGCGGCGGAAAGGCGACGGAGTACTTCGAATACTGCGAGGAGGCGGGCTGTGACGTATGGGGCGTTTTGTCCAGCGTCAAGGAAGCGCTGTACGAGCCCTGTGGGCTCTGGCTGCCGAAGCACATGATGCCGGAGGGGACCTCCCACTATGTCCAGGGCGTGGAGGTGCCGCTGAACTATGACAAGAAGCCGCCGGAGGGCTACGAGGTGATCGAGCTGCCGCCCGCTACCTACATGGTGTTTCAGGGCGAACCGTATTCCGACGACGAGATGTTCTCCGAGGCGGTGAATGAGGTCTGGAAGCACCTCGAGACCTTCAACCCGAAGCTCTATGGTTACGAGTGGGATCCGGAGGCGGCCCCGCGCTTCCAGCTCGCGCCGATGGGCTACCGCGGCTACATCGAGGCGCGGCCCGTGAAGCGGGCTTAAAGGCAACAAACTCACCCCCGGCAGGACCGGGGGTTTTTCATATGCCGGGGTGAAATGCCAACAAACAAACCGCATCGGCTTTCGCTTCCGGGCGCGCGGTTTTCGCACGGCGACACAGGCGCTTCGGGTTCGCGAGATGAATCCCAAAAAGGTCGCGCCGCGCGAAACGCGCGGCGCAAGCCTTATTTATGCGCTTATGCCCACCACATCTGGCCCATGCCCTCGAACATCATGACGTCCTTGAGCATGGAGATGGCCTTGCCGAGTCCCTCCGTCGGGCTCATGAGGCTATCCTCGTGCTCGATGGAAATGCATCCGTCGTAGCCGACCATGCGAAGGGCAGACATCATGTCCTTCCACATCTGGTGCGCGTGGCCGTAGCCAACCGAGCGGAACACCCACGCGCGGTTGATCTCGTCGCCGTAAGGCTTGGTATCGAGAACGCCGATCTTCGCGGTGTTGATCTCGTCGACCTTTGTGTCCTTCGCGTGGAAGTAGTAGATGGCATCGCCAAGATAGCGGATCGCAGCGACGGGGTCGATGCCCTGCCAGAAGAGGTGGGAGGGATCAAAGTTCGCGCCGATGGTGTCGCCGCACGCCGCGCGGATGTGCAAAAGCGTCTCGGGGTTGTAGACCAGAAAACCGGGGTGCATCTCAAAGGCGACCTGGACGCCGTGGGCCTTGACGAACTCCACTTCCTTCTTCCAGTAGGGGATGAGCACGTCGTTCCACTGGTACTCGAGGATCTTTGAAAAATCGTCCGGCCAGGGGCAGGTGACCCAGTTGGGAGTCTTGTCCTCCGGTGAGCCGCCGGGACAGCCAGAGAAGGTCACGACCGTCTTGACGCCCAGCTTTTCAGCCAGGAGCACCGCCGCCTCGAAGTCGTCGTGGAACTGCTTCGCAACCGCCTTGTCGGGGTGGACGGGGTTTCCGTGCGTGGAGAGCGCCGCAATCTCGAGGTTGTGCTTCTTGAGGGTTTCCTGGAGGCCCTCGATCTTCGCGGGGTCCTTCAGAAACGCCGCCGCGTCGACGTGCGCCTTTCCGGGGTATCCGCCGCAGCCGATCTCGACGGCCTGAACGCCCTGCTCTGACAGGTACCTGCACGCCTCGTCAAACGACCTGTCCTGCAAAAGCACGGCAAAAACGCTGAGTTTCATGGCAAAACCTCCTCAAATTTGGTAGAAAAACGCTGCGATCATTATACATCAACGTCTGCCCGGAATCAAGCTTGACAAAGCGCCCGTCCCGTTGCTATAATGAAATGATCGATTTTCAGCGGGCGGTGAGGCAAATGTATGTCGTGGTGGGGCTTGGAAACCCCGGCAGAAAGTATGAGCACACGAGGCACAACGTGGGCTTTGACGTCGTCGACGTCCTCTCCCAGAAGCACCACATCCTCATGGGCAGGCGCATGGGCAAGGCCGTGACGGGCGAGGGCACGATCGGCGGGAAGCGCGTCGCGCTCTGTCTGCCGCAGACGTACATGAACCTCTCGGGCGAGTCGGTCGTCCAGCTCGTCAACTGGTACAAGCCGGAAGGCGATCAGCTCATCGTTGTTTACGACGACGTCGACCTCCCGGAAGGCAAGCTTCGCTTCCGCGCGTCCGGCAGCGCGGGCACGCACAACGGCATGCGCAACATCATATATCTTCTGGGCAGGGACGACTTCCCGCGCGTGCGCGTGGGCATCGGCCGACCGCCGGAGCGCATGGATCTCAAGGACTATGTGCTTACGGGCTACCAGACGAAGGAACTCCGCAAGACGATGTTCGACGCGTACATGCAGGCGGCGGACGTCGTGGCGGAATATATCAAATCCGGCGCGGACGGCGCGCACAGGCTCATCTCCGCAGGGACAAAAGGAGAGTAAAATGCAGTCAGACGACAGATTCGCTTGTCTCTTTGCACCTCTCGACGAACTGACCGACTTTGCAGCCCTTACGGGCGCGCTCGCGCGGGGCGGCGTCTTTGCCGCCTACGGCCCGGACGACACCCAGCGCGCCCACTTCCTCTCCGCCATCTGGCGGAAGACGGGAAGGCCTCTTCTCATCCTCACACCGACCGACATGAACGCACAAAGGACCGCCGAGGACATGAACGCGCTCCTCGGCGGCGGCTGCGCGTTCCTGCCCGCGCGCGATGTTTCATTTTTGAAGACCGCGGCCGCGAGCCGCGAGCTTTCCATGCGCCGCATCGAGGCGCTGGGCGCGGCTGCGACGGGGGAGCTCAGGGTGCTCGTCGTGCCGGTCGATGCGCTGTCTCACCGGCTCATGCCGAAAGCGCGCTTTCAGGAGCGTATCCTTTCGCTCGACGAATCGATGCGCATGCAGCCGAATGAAATGATCGAGCGGCTCGTGGACGCGGGCTACGAAAGGGTGCAGCTCGTGGAGGGCCGGGGCCAGTGCGCGCTGCGCGGCGGAATCCTGGACGTCTACCCCGTGGGCGAGCCGAACGCGCTGCGCGTGGAGTTCTTCGACGACGAGATCGATTCCATCCGCTCCTTCGACGTCATGACCCAGCGCTCGATTTCGCGCGTCACCTCGGCGCGCATCTATCCTGCGGACGAGATGCTGCCCACCGGCGACGAGTGCATCAAGGCCGCGCACGAGCTGGAGCGCATGCTCCGCACGCGCGGGAGCACGCTCGAGACCGAGGACAGGCAGAGGCAGATCGAGCGTGAGTTCGACCTGACGCCCGTCGAGGACTTTTTGCAGCTCGCTTACGAGAACGCCGAGAACGACGAGCTCCCGGAGTTCGGCGAGCTTGCCATGAAACAGCCTAAAAAGAGGGAGCCACCCAAAAAGGCGCTCGCCGAGCGCGTCCTGCCGCCGAAGAACGCGCTCGAGCGCAACTTTCGCGCGACGCTCGACGCGCTGGAGACGGGTCGGCGCGCGGAGGGCTTTGACGCGCTCATTCCCGTGCTCCTCAAGTACAGTGACACGGCGGCCGACTATCTCGACGATCCCATCATCGTGTTCGACCAGCCCGAGCGGCTGCGCGAGCGGTGCGAAAACCGCGCGCTGGAATTCCGGGAGCAATACGTCGCCGCGCTTGAGCGCGACGAGGCACTGCCAGCGCAGGGCGAGCTGCTCCTTTCCTACGACGAGCTTCTCGCCCGCTTCTCGCGGCACACCGAGCTCGTCATGGATCCGTTCATGCGCACGGAGCGGGATTTTCAGCCGCAGGGCCTTTATAAGTTCGAGTGCAGGAACGCCACGGGCTATCAGACGAACGTCAGGGAACTCGCGCACGATCTCAAGCGCATGTCTTCCGAGGGCTGGCGCATCGCGCTGCTTGCGGGCGGCGTGGCGCGCGGGCAGCGGCTCGAAAATGCGCTCGCCGGCTTCGAAGTCAAGGCGCGCTACGCGGAGGAGATTCCACAGGAGCTCCTGCCCGGCGAGCCGATGATCTTCCCGCTGGGCATCGGGCGCGGCTTTCTCTATCCGCAGGCAAAGCTCATGGTGGTCTCCGAGTCGGACGTCTACGGCCTTTCGCGCCAAAAATCGCGCGCGCGCGCCAAGACGGGGGAGAAGCTCTCGGCGTTTACCGAGCTCAAGATCGGCGACTATGTCGTCCACGAGAACCACGGCATCGGCCAGTACATGGGCACAATCAGGCTCGCGAGCGAGGGCACCTACCGCGATTTTTTGCACATCCGCTACTCCGGCACCGACAAGCTCTACGTCCCGACTGATCAGCTCGACCGGGTACAAAAGTACATCGGCTCCGAGGGTGAGGCGCCCAAGCTCAACAAGCTCTCCGGTGGCGAGTGGCAGAGGCAGAAGGCGAAGGTCAAAAACTCGATCCGCGAGATTGCGGGCGAACTGCTCAAGCTTTATGCCCACCGTGAGGCGACGCCCGGCCATCCGTTCGATACGGATACGCCGTGGCAGCGCGAGTTCGAGGACAGCTTCCCCTTCGAGGAGACGCCCGACCAGCTCACGGCCATCGAGGAGATCAAACGCGACATGGAGAAGCCGAAGATCATGGACCGGCTCCTGTGCGGCGACGTCGGCTACGGAAAGACGGAGGTCGCGCTCCGTGGCATCTTCAAGGCCGTGATGGGCGGAAAACAGGCGGCGCTTCTCGCGCCGACGACCATCCTCGTCCAGCAGCACTACGCCACCATGATGAACCGCTTCCACGGCTTCCCGGTTCGGATCGAGACCCTCTCGCGCTTCAAGACCGCAGCAGAGCAGAAGAAGGTCATTACCGACCTCAAGAACGGCGAGTTGGACGTCGTGATTGGAACGCATCGGCTGCTCGCCAAGGACATCGGCTTCAAGGATCTCGGGCTCCTGGTCGTCGACGAGGAGCAGCGCTTCGGCGTGGCGCACAAGGAAGCCATCAAGAAGCTGAAAAGGTCGGTGGACGTTCTGACGCTCACCGCGACGCCGATCCCGCGCACACTCCACATGTCGATGGTCGGCATCCGCGACATGAGCCTTCTGCAGTCCCCGCCCGAGGAGCGATATCCGGTGCAGACTTACGTCGTGGAGTATTCGGACGGACTCGTGCGTGACGCGATCCTGCGCGAGCTTTCCCGCGGCGGGCAGGTTTACGTGCTTTATAACCGCGTGCAGACCATCGAGATCATGTACAGCCGCCTCAAAAAGCTCGTTCCCGAGGCGCGCATCGCGGTCGGCCACGGCCAAATGCGCGAGCACGCGCTCGAGGACGTGATGCTCGATTTCTACGAGGGCAAGTTTGACGTCCTGCTGTGTACGACCATCATCGAGGCGGGTCTGGACGTCCCGCGCGCGAACACGCTCATCGTGTGCGACGCCGATCGCTTCGGCCTCGCGCAGCTTTACCAGCTCCGGGGCCGCGTGGGCCGCTCGAACCGGCTCGCGTACGCCTACCTCACCGTCAACCCATCGAAGGTTCTGACGGAGACCGCCGACAAGCGGCTCTCCGCCATCCGGGAGTTTACCGAGTTCGGCTCGGGCTTCCGCGTGGCGATGCGCGACCTCGAGATTCGCGGCGCGGGGAACCTTTTGGGCTCGGAGCAGAGCGGGTTCATGGCGTCGGTCGGTTACGATCTGTACGTCAAGATGATCGAGGAGACGGTCGCGGAGATGCGCGGCGACGCCTCGCAGGGCGACATCGACGCGCGCGTGGACGTCAAGATCGACGCGTATCTGCCGCAGGAATATGTTTCAAACGACATCCTCCGGGTAGAGATGTACAAGAAGATCGCCTCGGTCAGGACAGACGCCGACAAGGACGACCTCGTGGAGGAATTGATCGACCGCTTCGGCGACCCGAACAGGCCGGTCATGAACCTTATTTCCATCGCGCGGATGAAAAACCTGTGCGGTCGGATCGGCATCGACCTCGTGACCGTGCGCGGGGATCAGATCCACATGCGCTTCTCGATCACGGCGGACATCGACCTGATGAAGGTTCTGGCGGCGGCGAAGAGGCAGGAAAACCACCTGCGGTTCATGGGCGGAAATCCGCCGACCCTGGTCTATTTCGACCGGAAGAACATGGCCGCGGAGGAGCTTTTGAAGGGTGCGGTCGACGTGATGAGCGCCGTGGTCGAGGACTTCCTTGCCGATGCGGAGGAAGAAAAAACGAACCAGAGTATGATCAAAGCAGACGAAAGTTTGTAACGGAGGGCGGATGGACAGTCGTTTTTTGCCGGTTACCATGGAGGAGGCGCGCGCGCGCGGCTGGGACGCGCCGGACTTTGTGTACGTCACCGGCGACGCATACGTCGATCATCCCTCCTTCGGACTTGCGATTATCTCGCGCGTGCTCGAGCGCGCGGGCTACCGGGTCGCGATGCTCCCGCAGCCCGACTGGAAGACGTGCGAGGAATTCAAGAAATTCGGACGCCCGCGGATCGGTTTTCTCGTGACGGCGGGCGTCATCGACTCCATGGTCAACCACTATACCGCCGCGAAGAAACCGCGCTCCGAGGACGCGTACGCGCCCGGCGGCAAGGCGGGCAGCCGCCCCGACCGCGCGACCATCGTCTACTGCAACCGCATCCGCGAGGCGTACGGAAACATTCCCATCGGCATCGGCGGCGTCGAGGCTTCGCTTCGGCGGTTCGCCCACTACGACTACTGGGACGATCGGGTGCGCAACTCCATCCTCGTGGACGCGGGCGCCGACATCCTGATGTTCGGCATGGGCGAGCGAATGATCCTCAAGGTTGCCGAGCGCATGCGCGAAGGCGGAGATTTCTCGGGCGTGCGCATTCCCGGCACCTGCGTCATGGCGGGCGAGGTGCCCGAGGGCTTTCTTGAGATCGAGGCCTCCGCCGTCGTCGCGAAGGACAGGCGCGCCTATGCGCGCGCGTTCAAGGTGCAGTATGATCAGCAGGACCCCGTGCGCGGGAAGCCCATTGCTCAAAAGCACGGCAGGAAGGTCCTGCTGCAGAACATCCCAGACATGCCCCTTTCCCCTGCCGAACTGGACGCGACCTACGCGCTTCCGTACGCCCGCGTGTGGCATCCCATGTACGACGCGGCGGGCGGCATCCCCGCGCTCGAGGAAGTAAAATTCTCCATTGCCTCCGTGCGCGGCTGCTTTGGCGCGTGCAACTTCTGCGCGCTCACCTTCCATCAGGGAAGGATTGTGACCAGCCGCAGCAAGGAATCCATCGTCGCCGAGGGGAAGCTTCTCGCCAGGGACAGGGATTTCAAGGGCTACATCCACGATGTGGGCGGCCCGACGGCCAACTTCCGCGCGCCCGCCTGCAAAAAACAGCTTTCGAAGGGCACGTGCCCGGGCAAGCAGTGCCTGTTCCCGAAGCCGTGCGCGAACCTCGTCGCAGATCATACCGAATACATCGACATATTGAGGTCGCTGCGCGAGATCCAGGGCGTGAAGAAGGTTTTCGTGCGCTCCGGCGTGCGCTTCGACTACGTGCTCGCGGATAAGAAGTCGAACTTCCTGCGCGAGCTCGTGAGGAATCACGTTTCGGGCCAGCTCAAGGTCGCGCCAGAGCACGTGAGCCCGCGCGTCCTTTCCTATATGGGCAAGCCCGAATCCGCCGTGTACGACCGCTTCGTCGAAAAGTATCAAAAGGAAAACGAGGCGGCGGGCATGAAGCAGTTTCTAGTCCCATACTTCATGTCCTCGCACCCCGGCTGCACCCTGGACGATGCGATCCTGCTTGCGCAGTACATGAAAAGAACCGGCCAGCACCCCGACCAAGTGCAGGATTTCTATCCCACGCCCGGCACGCTTTCGACTGCCATGTACTTCACGGGGCTCGATCCCCGAGACATGACGGATGTCTACGTGCCGCGCGATCCCGAGGAAAAGGCGATGCAGCGCGCGCTCATGCAGTATAACAGGCCGCAGAACCGCGCGCTGGTCGAAAAGGCGCTGAGATTGGCGGACAGGCGGGACCTCATCGGCTTCGGCAAGGACTGTCTGATCCGGCCGCGGGAAATACAGAGAAAACCGGGGAGGGACGGGAATGAAACTCACGATCAATCGCGGCGAAAGCCGGACAAGCGCGGAGGCGGTGGCGGGCGAAAAGTTGATCGAGGCGCTGGATCGCGCGGGCGCAAGCGTTAGCGCGCCTTGCGGCGGGCGCTGCTTCTGCGGCAAGTGCGTCGTGCGCGTTCAGGGCGCGGTGAGCTCTGTGTGCGACGCAGAGCGGCGGTTTTTGACGGATGAGCAGCTGAAAAATGGTTACAGGCTCGCCTGCGGCTGCGTCGTCGAGGGGGACGTCGAGGTGACGATCGAGGAGAGCGCCGCGCGCGTGCTGGTGGACGGTGCGGGAGCGGCGTATGCGCTCGACCCGGCATGCCGGATCGATGAAGTCCGGTGCGAAAAGCCGTCTCTGGTCGCCCAGAAGTCCGACGCGGCGCGGCTTTCGGAGGCGCTTCAGATTTCAGAAGATGACATTTCGGACGAGGTGTACGAAGATCTTGCGGAGGCGCTGCGCGGCGGTGATGCAGCCTATGCCGTGCGCTTCCTCGGAAGGGTTACTCATGTGACTGCCGAAAGGCCGCGCGCGTTCGGCTGCGCGGTCGATATCGGGACGACCACCATGGCTTCCTACCTCGTCGACTTATCGACCGGGGAGCTCGTCGCGACCGCCTCCATGCTCAATCCCCAGCGCAACTATGGCGGCGACGTCATCACGCGCGCCAATTACACCATGGAGCGGCCCGAGGGCCTTCAGACGCTCGCGCGGCTTGTGCGCGGCGGGATCTCGGATTTGATCGGCGAGATGCGCGCGCGCGCGAACGTCGGGGCGGAGGAGATCCGCCACATCGCGCTCGTCGGGAACACGATCATGATGCACCTTGCGGCGGAATTGCCGGTCAAGTACATCGCGACGCTGCCCTTCGTGCCCGTCTACGCCGCGACGCGTCACGTCGAGGCGAAAAAGCTCGGCCTTTCCTTTGAGAACGCGGTCGTGACGCTCGGTCCCTGCGTCGCGGGCTACGTGGGCGCGGATACCGTCGCGGCGGTCGTCGCGTGCGGGCTCGATGCGCCGGGCGAGGCGGCGCTCATGATCGATATCGGCACCAACGGCGAGATCGCGCTGCGGGTGGGGGAGAAGATGTGGTGCTGCTCGGCGGCGGCGGGCCCGGCGTTCGAGGGCGCGCACATCCGCTGCGGTTCCGGCGCGATCGACGGCGCGATTGACCGGGTGAAGATCGAGGACGGAAGGCCCGTCGTCACGACCATCGGAGGGAAACGGGCGGCGAGCATCTGCGGAAGCGGCATCGTGGACGCGGTGGCGGAGATGCTCAGGGCGGAGATCATCGACGAGACGGGCCGCATGGACGGCGACTTCCCGCTCGCGGACGGCGTATTCATCTGCCAGAAGGATGTCCGGGAAGTGCAGCTCGCGAAGGCGGCAATCGCCGCGGGCATCGGCGTGCTTGCAGATGCGGCGGGCATCGAGATCGGGGACATTCAAAAGCTCTACCTCGCGGGGGGCTTCGGAAATTTCATCGACCGAAAGAGCGCCTGCTCGATCGGGCTATTGCCCATGGAGCTCTTAAAGCGAATCGAGCCGGTCGGAAACGCAGCCGGAACGGGCGCGCGGATGATGATCGCGGACCAGACCGCACTCGCCCGCGCGGAGGGAGTGCGGCGCAGGATGACGTACATAGAGCTCTCCGCGAGCGCGGACTTCCAGGAGCGGTTCGCCGAGAACATGCTGTTTGAATAACCACTTGACAGACTTCGGTATGTTTTATATAATGTCCATACAACCGACTGAAGTTTGAAACGGGGGATGCGCGTGCGCAAGGGCGAGGAGAGCAAGAAAAAGATCATCGACGCGGCGGAGAAGCTGTTCGGCGAGAACGGTTATCAGGCGACGAGCGTGCAGGACGTGCTGGACGCGCTCTCCATCTCGAAGGGTGGATTCTACCACTACTTCGAGACGAAGATGGACCTGCTCGTCGCGGTCTGCAGCCGCCGCGCGGAGGAATGGTACAGGGAAGGCGTCGCCTACGTGCGCGCGATGCGGTCTGGCGCGGTCGAAAAGCTGAACGCTGCGCTTCGGCTCATGAACACCCTCGACCGCGAGACGCCGTCGATGCTCGGGACGCTGACGGAACTCACACTGAGCGCGCAGGACGCCTCCGTGCGGCGCGAACTGCGGGTCATCACCCTCGACATGCTCGTTCCCCTCATCGGGGAGATCATCGATCTGGGCGTGCGCGAAAGGCAGTTCACCGTCAAGCGCGCGGGCGAGGTGGCGCGGCTCATCGCGATGCTTGCGCTCGACGTCAACGAAGAGGCGACCCGGATGATCGCGACGATGTACGATAGCCCCGACTGCGCGCTCAACGTGCTCGAGCTTCTGAGCGCTTACCGGGATGCGATCGAGACCATCGTCAACGCGCCGTACGGTTCGATGGAGCTTTTCGACCTCGGCGACATGATCTCCGCGATCGGCCGCGTCGTCACGAATCTCAAGGGAACAAAGCGGGGAAGCTAGCGGTCAGAGAACCGAACGGAAGTGATACAGTGCGACGCGCGATTGGATTGACCGCGATTTTGATCCTGATTCTTGCCGTGATCGGGGTATCGATGGGCGAGGATTCGGCCGATATGCCGACGCTCGTCCCCGAGCGACCGATCCTCACCGCAGACGCGATGACCGAGCCGGGGAGGCTTTCCGGCGTCGTCATCGGCATCGATCCCGGGCACCAGACGAAGGCGAACTATGACAAGGAGCCCATTTCGCCCGGAAGCAAGGAGATGAAGGCAAAGACCAGCTCCGGAACGCAGGGCGTAAAGTCGCGCGTCCCCGAGTACGAGGTGAATCTCGAGGTCTCGCGGAAGCTGCGGGACGCGCTCGAGGCCGAGGGTGCGACGGTTGTCATGACGCGGGAAACGAACGACGTCGACATTTCAAACATCGAGCGCGCCCAAATGATGAACGAGGCGGAGGCGAACCTGGTTCTGCGCATCCACTGCAACGGCGCGGAAGATTCGTCCGTTCACGGCATCGGGCTCTATGTGCGCGCGACGGGCGCGTGCGCCGAGGAAAGCTACGCGGCGTCCGAATCCATCCTGTCCGCGATGGCGGAAAAGACGGGCGCGAAGGCGAACGGCATCTATCGGCGCGACACCTACACCGGCCTCAACTGGTCGGAGGTGCCCTCCATCCTCGTCGAGATGGGGTACATGTCGAACCCCGACGAGGACCTGAAGCTCGTCGACCCTGACTATCAGGCGCTTTTGATCGAGGGAATGGTCGAGGGCGTGTGCGATTACTTTGTAAAATAGCGGCTTGTCAGGCATGGAAATCTATGGTATCATGGCACAAAACACTTGGAGGAACGATATGGTTCCAAATGACCGCGACGCTGATCCGTAGCGCTTGATTCGTGGAAGATCCCGCGGATCGAAGCGCCATGTTTCGTGCCGCGGGGAGGATCAGGACAGAACCTCGCCCGCACGACGGGCGGGGTTTTTTCGTTTGAAGGGGGGCGGTCGCGTGAGGCATGATGGTGCCGGGTTTGACCCGTGCGGGGCTTTTCCAAAATGAATGAGGAGGCTTTCAGATGGAAAGGACATGCGTAAGGGACATACGGCCCGGGAATCCCTGCAAGGTCGGCGGCTTCGTCGCGAACATTCGGGTCAAAAAGACCATGGCGTTTCTCGTCCTGCGCGACCGGACGGGGCAAGTACAAATCACCGTCGACCGCACCGCGCACCCGGAGTTCGAGGATGCGCTTCAAAGGCTGACCGTCGAGTCCGTCGTGACGGCGGAGGGCGTCGTCGCAGAAAACGCCTATGTGAAGCTCGGCGGCGTCGAGCTTCTGCCGCATAAACTGACCGTGGAGTCGGTGGCCGACGCGTACCCGCTCACGCCCGATTCGTCGATCGACGTGCGACTCGACTACCGCTGGCTCGATCTGCGCGCGCAGAGGCAGCGCGCGGTCTTTGAAATCCAGACGACGCTCGCGCGGGCGATGCGGGACTTTCTGCTCGCGCGAGACTTTACGGAGGTTCACACGCCCAAGCTCATCGCGGCGGCGAGCGAGTCCGGCGCGGAGGTGTTCGAGGTCAGGTACTTCGACCGAAAGGCGTACCTCGCCCAGAGCCCGCAGTTCTACAAGCAGATGGCGATGGCCGCAGGGCTTGAGCGCATCTTCGAGGTCGGGCCCGTTTTCCGCGCGGAAAAATCCCACACCAACCGCCACGCGACGGAGTTCACCGGCTTCGATCTCGAGTTTTCGTTCATCGACTCCTTTCGCGACGTGATGGCGCTCGAGGCGGAGCTTCTGGCTTTCACCCTCGCGCGGGTGAAGGAAAAGCACGGGGATGAGATCGCGCGGCTGTTCGGCGAGGAGGTCGTCGTGCCCGCGCTCCCGTTCCCGGAAATCAGGCTCGCGGATCTCTACCGGGAACTGAGGGAAAGGTACGGATACGCCGTCCCGGAAGAAGAGATGGGAGACATGACCACCGAAGCCGAGCTGCTTTCCAAACGGTTCGCCATGGAGGAATATGGGCACGAGTTTCTCTTCGTCACGGACTTTTCAAAGGAGAAGCGCGCGTTTTATCACATGCGCGAGGACGGCGTGCCGCAGGGTTACGACCTGATCTGGCGCGGCGTCGAGATCACGACCGGCGCGCAGCGCGAGCACCGCTACGACGTTTTGAAGCGGCAGGCGGAGGAGAAGGGGCTCGCGGAGGACGTGAAATTCTATCTCGATTTCTTCCGCTACGGTTGCCCGCCTCACGGCGGCTTCGGGCTGGGGCTCGACCGGCTGACGATGCTTCTTCTGGACCTCCCGATCAAGGAGGCGATGTTCCTGTTCCGGGGGCCGAACAGGCTTGCGCCGTAAGGAGCCGGGAAGCGATAATTAACTTGCAAATTGAGGAATGTTCCTGTATAATTGACCGGACAGCCGCACGGGACTGGCTCGTAAGCGCGCGCATGCGCCGCCTCGACCCGGCGAGATTGAGACACAGGAGGGAAACACGCGTGTACGCAGTCATTCAGACAGGTGGCAAGCAGTACCGTGTTCAGCAGGGCGACGTCATCTATGTCGAGAAACTCGACCGCCAGGCGGGCGACACGGTCTCCTTCGACGAGGTGCTCCTCGTAACGAAGGACGGCGCAACGACCGTCGGCGCTCCCACGGTGGCGGGCGCGAAGGTCGAAGGCAAGGTCCTTTCCCAGGTGAAGGGAAAGAAAATCGTCGTCTACAAGTACAAGGCCAAGAAGAACGAGCGCAAGAAGCAGGGTCACCGTCAGCCCTACACGAAGGTCGAGATCGTATCGGTTCTCACCTGATGACGATGGTCGCGTTCTTTCGCGCCCCGGATGGGGGCCTCGTCGGCTTCGAGGCGTCCGGGCACTCGGGATTTGCCAGGGCAGGCGAGGACATCGTCTGTGCGGCGGTCTCGGCGCTCACGGAGGCTACCCTCAACGGACTTCAATCGGTGGTCAAGGCCCCCGTGACGTTCGAGAGGGACGAGAAACGCGCGCTCCTTACCGCATGCCTGACGCCGGACTGTCCGGAGGAGACGCTCGAGCGGGCGCAAATTCTTCTTCAGACGCTTCAGGAGGCGGTTCAGGCGATATCGCGGGAGTATCCCCGCAACGTTCGCATCATCTTCAAGGAACGGAGGAAATACGCATGTTCAGAATAAATATTCAGCTCTTCGCGCACAAGAAGGGAATGGGCTCCTCCCGGAACGGCCGCGACAGCCATGCCCAGCGGCTCGGCACCAAGCGCGCCGACGGTCAGTACGTGCTCGCGGGGAACATCCTCGTCCGTCAGCGCGGAACCCGCATCCATCCCGGCACCAACGTCGGCATCGGTGACGACGACACGCTGTACGCAAAGATGGACGGCGTCGTGAAGTTCGAGCGCCTCGGCAAGACCCGCAAAAAGGTCAGCATCTATCCCAAGACCGAGATCGCCGCGGAATAATCACGAACGAGCGGGCTCTCGCGGTTTTCCGCGGGGGCTCCTTTTTATACGAATGAAGAAGCACATCGGTACGGAAAAAATCGATCTCGCGCTCACCCTCGTCGAAAGCGCCCAGTCTTTCATGTGGACACAGAGGGACGGCGCGTTCGGCGCGGTGCTAGATGGCCGTCCCATCTGGGTCTGGACGGAGGCGGACGGGGTGTACGCGGAGGGCTGCGATCCTGCGCGCCTGCGCGCTTATCTCGACCTTGGCCGCGACTACGACCGGATCGCCGCCGAATACGCGGCCTACGAGCGCGCGAGCGCGGCCATGCGCATGTATCCCGGGCTGCGGCTCCTCAACCAGCCCGCGTGGGAGACGCTCGCCGCGTTCATCATTTCCGCGAACAACAACGTCGGCCGCATCCGCACGATCGTCAAAAGGATCATGGAGGCGTACGGCGACGTTCATGAAACCACGCGCGGCGCGCTCTTTTCGTTCCCGGCGCCCGCGCGCCTCGCGGCCTGCGCCGAGGGCGAGTTGCGCGCGCTCGGAATGGGCTACCGCGACAGGTACCTCGTGGAAACGGCGCGCGCGGTGGCCGACGGGTTCCCGCTCGAATCGTTGCGGGAAATGGACTACGAAGCCGCGCACAGGGAGCTTACCTCTCTCATGGGCGTGGGCGACAAGGTGGCCGACTGCGTGCAGCTCTTCGGCTGCGGCCACACCGAGGCGTTCCCCGTGGACGTCTGGATCGCGCGCATGACGAAGTCTATCTTTGGATTGGATACCGAAAACCGCAAATTACTGGGAGAACGCGCGCGGGCGCTGCTTGGAAAGAACGCCGGAATCCTCCAGCAGTTCCTGTTCCACGCGGCGCGCACGGGCGCGATGGAGGTATGACATGCTGGGCGTGAGCGTGAACTTTTTCGCGGTGATCGCGGGCGGCATCCTTGGAACGCTCTTGAGAGGCGGCATCCCCGAGCGGTATCGGGTGCTCATCCAGCAGGGCGTCGCGCTCTGCGTACTCGCGATCGGCATCATGGGCGCGATCGAGACCGAGAACATGCTGCTTGTCATCCTTTCCATCGTGATCGGCGCGGCGCTCGGCACGCTTATCGGGATCGAGGCGGGTGTCGAGAACCTCGGCGCGTGGGCGCAGAACAGGTTCCAAAAAGGCGGTTTCGCGGAAGGCTTTGTGAATGCAACGCTTCTTTTTTCCATCGGCTCAATGGCGGTCGTCGGTTCCCTGAACGCGGGCTTTGGCGATTCGTCTACGCTCCTTGCAAAGGCGGCGCTCGACGGCGTGACGTCGGTCATCATCGCTTCGACCCTCGGGATCGGCGTCGCGTTCTCCGCGGGGCCCATGACCATCTATCAGGGCGGGATCGCCCTCCTCGCGGGCTTCGTCCGGCCCTATATGACGGGCGACATGATCCGCGAGATGGGCGCTGTGGGGTCCCTCCTCATCGTGGCGCTCGCCCTCAACATGCTGGGCGTCGTCAGGATCAAGGTCGCGAACATGCTGCCGGCGATGTTTGTTCCCTGCGTCTATTTCCCGATTGCGTCCCTCCTCAACTTGTAGATCAGTTTGAAACAAATTGTGAACACTGGCCGCCCGGGGTGAAACCCGGGCGGTTTCTTTCGTTTGCATTTAGGTTCGGATGCTATGATTTGCCAGAAATCTCGGAGGTGAGCGCATTGAAACGGAAGCCTGTCAAGAAATGGAAGCGGGTCCTGAAGCGCGTTGTGACGCTGGTCGTCGTCCTTGCGGTGCTCGCGGGCGGCGTGTGGTACGCGTATGGGTCCCTCAAGAGCGAATACGAGGTCAACTATGACGCGTATGCTGCGACGACCGGTTCGATCTCGAATTCCCTCAGCTTCTCGGGGACCTTTGCCCTTGTGGACGCGAAGTCCTATTCGCCCTCGTCCGCGACGAGCGTCAAGACGGTCTACGTCGCGGCGGGAGACGACGTCTCGGAGGGAGACAAGCTCGTCCGACTCTCCAATGGCGAGACCATTTCCGCCGATTTCGACGGACGGGTGAACCTCGTGGACGCGGAGGCGGGGGACGATGTGGATGCAAGCATGACGCTTGTCCAGATCGCGGACTTCGCGCACATGCAGATATCAATCCGCGTCGACGAGTACGACATTGCGGACGTATCCGTCGGACAGGCCGTCACGGTGACCGCGACCGCGACGGAGGAGACGTTCGAATCCACCATCAAAGCCATCAATTACATTTCGCAGTCCCAGGGCTCGGTCGCCTACTATACCGCCACGGCGGACGTCGACGTATCGGACGGCATCTACCCCGGCATGCAGGCGACCGTCACCATCACGCAGGAGGAGGCGCAGAATGTCGTGATCCTCAAGGAGGAAGCGCTGAGTTTCGACGCCATGAACAACGCCTTCGTCTACATGCAGGACGAGGCTGGCACGATGAACGAAGTTCCCGTGACCGTCGGCGTTTCGAACGGCAACTACGTCGAGATCAAGGAAGGCGTCAATGAAGGGGACACCGTGTACGTCGAGGCGGAGGAAGAGGAAGCCGCGTCCGGCCTGTCGGGTCTGCTCTCCGGGCTTTTCGGCTCGCAGAACGTGCGCCGCAACGCCGTAACCGGCCGAAGCACCGAATGGAGCGGCTTCCCCTCCGG
Source organism: Bacillota bacterium (assembly GCA_023444095.1). Taxonomy (GTDB): domain Bacteria; phylum Bacillota; class Clostridia; order Christensenellales; family Aristaeellaceae; genus RUG11247. The sequence continues at coordinate 74,105 of JAEZRP010000006.1, read as the reverse complement.
GGAGATGCCCGAAGGCTTCAGCCCCGATTCGTCCGGCGGTTTCACCGGCGGAACGCCTGGCGGCGGCAGCGGCGGAGGCCAATGATATGAACAAGAATACGTTCGCAAAGGTGTCCGAGGCGGAGTTCTTCTTCTGTATGCGCGGCATCAACAAGGACTATCCGCTGGTTGACGAATCGATCCGCGTGCTCAAGGACGTGAACCTCGACCTGGAGGCGGGGGAGTACGTCTCCTTGCTCGGCCCCTCCGGCAGCGGAAAGACCACGCTCATGAACATCATCGGGCTTCTGGACGTGCCGACCAGCGGTAGCTACATCCTGCGCGGACAGATGGTCGACGAGCTGGACGAGACGGAGCTCGCGCGGACGCGGGGGCAGGAGATCGGCTTCGTCTTTCAGAACTCGCAGCTCCTTTCGCGCATGGACGCGCTTCACAACGTGGAGGTTCCGCTCATCTACGCGGGCATCGGCTCGAAGGAGCGGAAGCGGCGCGCGGCGGAGATGCTCGAGCGCGTCGGCCTTTCGGACCGCATGGAGCACCGCCCCAACCAGCTCTCCGGCGGCCAGCAGCAGCGCGTCGCCATCGCCCGCGCGCTGGTCATGAACCCATCGATTCTGCTCGCCGACGAGCCTACGGGCGCGCTCGACCAGGAGACGGGCAGGCAGGTCATGAAGCTCTTCGGGGAGCTCAACCGGGAGGGCCGGACGGTGGTCATGATCACCCACGACATGAACATCGCGGCATTTGCCCGCCGCGTGGTGCACATCATCGACGGCGTTCTCACGGAGGAAGGTGAGGCGTCATGAGAGCGATCAAGGGAAAGCTGGTGATGGTCTGGGAGTGTGGCGCGATGTCCATCTCCAACATCATGCACAACCGCATGCGTTCCTTTCTCACCATCCTCGGCATCATGATCGGCGTTACCGCCGTCATCGCGCTCATCACGACGATCACGGGCGTGTCGGACTCGCTCTCCTCGTCGTTCAGCTCGATGGGCGCCGGTTCCCTGTCCGTGTCGGTCACGGGCAGCGACCTCAAGAGCGGGCTCACGGCGGAAGACCTTCAGTCGATCGCGGAACTCGAATCCGTGGATGGACTCGCGCCGTCCGTGTCTCTCTCTTCCCGCGTCTCGAAGGGGGGCGCCTACGAGAGCTCGATTTCGGTCTCGGGCAAGAATTCCTACTATTTTATTTCAAACCCCGACGCCATGCTCCGCGGCCGCGCGCTGAACGTGGTGGACGAAGACAACATGAGCTTCGTCTGTCTCATCGATCAGGACATCATCGATTCCTTCTTCTTCGGCGTCGATCCGGTGGGCGAGATGATCTATATCGACGGGTTGCGCTTCACCATCGTCGGCATCTTCGACGGCGACTCCGACACGAGCCTTCAAAGCCTCATCGGCGGATCGAGCGACATCCTCATTCCCTACACGACGGCGCTCAAGATGAACAGCGAATCGGTTGTCACGAACTTCACTGTATACGCGGCCGAAGGCACGGACTCGGACGACGCATCCGAGGCCGTCTCCACGGCGCTCGACGAGATGTTCAGCTACGAGGACGACACCTACGAGATCACGACCATGTCGGGCGTCGAGGACACCATGGACTCCATGCTTTCCATGATGTCGGCGCTGCTCGCGGGCATCGCGTCGATCGCGCTGGTGGTCGGCGGCATCGGGATCATGAACATGATGCTCACCTCCGTCACTGAGCGCACCGTCGAGATCGGCCTCAAAAAGGCGCTGGGCGCGCTCGCCTGGCAGATTCAACTCCAGTTCCTTACCGAGTCGTTCCTTCTCTCGCTCCTGGGCGGCCTGACGGGCGTGGTGTTCGGCCTCTGCCTCTCGATCGTCCTGAGCCGAACGCTCGGCACGACGTTTGTCATCTCCTACGGCGCGATCGCGCTCGGGGTCGGCTTCTCCGCCGCCGTAGGCATCGTATTCGGCTGGGCGCCCGCGCGAAAGGCGAGCCGACTAAACCCCATCGACGCACTCAGATCCATGTGACGGGAGGTATGATTCATGAAGCTCAAGGGGAAGGCATTCCTGGTTTCTCTGGCGCTCGCGACAACCCTCATCCTGACGGCGCAGGCGGCGCTCGCCGATTACGTCTCCTTCTCGGGAACGGTCGCCTCGTCCGAACAGACGGCGGTCACAGCGCCCATCGGCGGTACCGTCGATTCGGTCAGCGCGATCGCCGGGCAGCGCGTGGAGGCGGGCGACGTGCTCGCGACGTTTGCGACCACGAAGGTCTGCGCGTCCGAGGACGGCACCGTGACGGGCATCTTCGCGGAGCCGGGCGATTCGGCGGAGACGGTGAGCGCGCGCTACGGCGCGGTCCTGTACGTGGAGCCGCTCTGCAAGTACACCATCGCGGCCTCGACGGACTATGCGTACAGCGACGAGGACAACGTGTTCGTGCACGTGGGCGAGGCTGTGTACCTCAAGGGTTACTCCGACGCTACGCACACCGGAACCGGCACGATCACAGCGGTGAGCGGAACCGACTTCACCGTGCGCGTCGATTCCGGGGAATTCCTCGTAGGCGAATCCGTGACCGCGTTCCGCTCGGAGGAGTATACATCCAAAAGCCGCATCGGGCGCGGCGACCTCTCGCGCATCAATCCCACCGTCTATGCCGGGAGCGGAAGCGTCGTCTCCATTGCGGTCGAAAGCGGCGCGGAGGTGAAGAAGGGCGATCTGCTCTTCGAGACGCTCGACGGCACGTTCGACGCCTATACCATGACTGGTCTTGCGATCGTGAGCCCCGTGCGCGGCACCGTCGCGGAGGTGAAGGCTTCCGAAGGTGCGGCGCTCGCAAAGGGCGAGACGGCGTTTGTCATCTACCCCGACAGCGCCATGTGGATCGAGGCGTCCGTCGACGAGACCGACCTCGGCTCCATCGCCGTGGGCGACAAGTTGTCCATCGAATTTACCTGGAACGACGACGACACCGCCTACGAGGGGACGATCGTCATGATCTCCGCGATCGGGACGGTGGGTGAGAGCGTGACCTACCCCGTGTACATCAGCTTCACGCCCGACGAGACGGTCAAGTATGGCATGACGGTTGTGGTTTCCTCACCGGACGAGGATGGTACGGCTTCTTCGGACGAAGCCGAGGCGACCGGTCAGGCGCAGCCCGCCGAGGGCGAGGCTCCCGCCGGTGCGCGGCCCACGCAGGTGCCAACGGAGGGGAATTGATATGACGAAAAAGCGCGCGTGCGCATGTCTTGCGCTTGCGTTGGCCCTGATCGTCGCGCCATTCCCGGCGGCGTGGGTTGGAGCGGACGCGGAGGAGACCGAGGAGCCGACGGCGTCTATCGAAGCGACGACGTCCCCCTCGACCTCTCCGGAGGCGACCGCAACCGCGACGGCCACTGAAACCGCGACGGCCACGCCGTCCGCATCGCTGACGGCAGAACCGACCGGGGAACCGACCCCAACCCCGGAACCGACGGCAACCGGGTATCCGACGCTCCAACTCGGCAGCGCGGGCGACGAGGTGACGAACCTTCAGAGCAGGCTCATTCAGCTGAAATACCTCGACGCGGCGCTCGAAGGAATGCCCACGGGCGTCTTCGACGAGGATACCGAAGCCGCGGTCAAGCTGTTCCAGCGCCAGAACGGCCTTGAGGAGACGGGAATCGCGGACGACAGCCTCCAGCAGCTCCTATATGATGAGCGCGCGTTGGCGTATAGCTCCGGCAAAAATCCGGGCGGATTTTCCGGCGGAGGCGGCAGGAGTCGCGGCAGCATCGGCGGCGGAAGCGGCGCGCAGGCGGAGGAGGAACCCGGCGGAATCACGCCCGGAGAGGCCCTCACATCGTCGCACGCTCCGGGCGACATGGACATGTCGCGCTACTGGTCGGTCGAGCTGACCGTTCCCGACGGGAGCGGGCGAACGCTCGAGCTCGGCGGGGAGGCGCTGGACATTTCCCTCGCGGACGGCATGTTCGTCTGTGCCATCGAAGGAGGCGCGCTGACGCTCACGGCGGAGGCCGGATCGACGTGGAACGTCAACTGCTACGCGCTCAAGATCCTGTCGATCAGCGGAATCGAACGGCTGAGGCTCTGTTCGGGCAGCGAAGGGATTGCGATTCCCACGGATGGCTATCTCTCCGGTGCGGCGTACGATGCGCTCCGCGCGAAGGGATGCGTGTCGAAGGACTTTGTGATCACGCTTGCGCTCTCGGGCGGCGCCGCGGCGACGGTGGAGGCGGCGGGCGGGACGTATCCCGTCGACGGCGCAACCATGATCCTGAACGTTTTCCATGATTGAAACAGGTGATCGCATGAAAAAGGCTACCATTATCCTTGCGGCGCTCCTCGCCTGCGCGCTCCCGGCGTCCGCCGAATCCGGTGTGTACGCGGGCGAGGTGATCGCGGCGCGGGAGGTCAGCGTGCGCGCGCCCGTGGACGGCGCAATCGAAAGCTACGCGGTGAGAGCGGGCCAGACGGTCTCCGAAGGCGAAGCGATCGCCTTCTACGCGACCGAAAAGGTCTACGCGGCGGGCGACGGCACCGTGGCTGCGGTCTGGGCAGAGGCAGGTGAGGAAGTGAACGGCACGCTCGTCGAGGTCGAGCCCATCGAAAGGTACACCGTCTACTGCACCATGGATGGCGCGTACGAGAGCGCGGACGCGGTCTTCGTCCACGCGGGCGAGACGGTTTCCATTCAGTGTACCGCTGACGGCACGCATCGGGGCACGGGAATCATCACATCCGTTGACGGCGCGTCGTACATGGTCGCGACCACGGGCGGGGAATTCTACGCCGGGGAGACCGTGCACCTTTACCGCGACGCGGACTTTACCGATTCCCAAAGGATCGGCGTCGGAACCCTTATCTACGCGGACAACGCGCTGTACGAGGCGGACGGATATGTGATTCGGCTTTACGTCAAGGCGGGAGATCTCGTCGAGCGCGGCCAGCTCCTCTACGAGACGCTTGGCTGCAAGGCGGCGGAAGTGACCGCGCCCGTCTCCGGCATCGTGGCGTCGGTCGGCTCGGAAACCGGCTCGGAGGATGCCGAGGTGGATTCGCAGGCAGGCGAGGCGCAGGGCGTGGCGGCTTCGTCACAGGGTGCGGACGGGGCGGAAGCGTCCGGAGAGAGTTCTGTTTCGGAACGCGCGGTCTCCGAGGGCGACTTGCTGGCGGTGATCGTTCCCTTCGGCTCCATCATGGTCGAAATCACCGTTCCCGAAGATTCGTTGGGCGCGATTTGCGTCGGTCAGGTGGTCGAGGTCGCGTTCGCGGACGATCCAAATCAAACGGTTCCGGGCGCGATCGTACGGATTTCAAGTATCGCGGAGGAAGGCGCGTACCGCGCGATCCTTTCAGTCGAACGGCAGGATCTCTCCATCGGAATGAACTGCGACGTGCTGACGAACTAAACGCCTTGTTTTTCGCCGCTGCGGGCGTATAATAAAGGAAACACGGGAGGTGAGGGGCGTGAAGCTGCTCGTCGCGGAGGACGAAATCGAGCTCGTCAAGGCGCTCAAGACGGTCCTCGAAAAGCAGAACTACACCGTCGTCACGGTGACGGACGGGCGGGACGCGCTCTCGCACGCGACCTGCGGCGACTACGACGGCGTCATCCTTGACATTATGATGCCCGGCATGGACGGGCTCCAGGTGCTCTCGCGCATGCGGGCGGCGGGCGTCGGCATCCCGGTGCTCCTCCTGACCGCGAAGGCGGAGGTGGAGGACCGCGTAGCCGGGCTCGACGCGGGCGCGGACGACTATCTGCCTAAGCCCTTTGTCGTCTCGGAGCTCCTGGCCCGCGTGCGCGCCCTGCTGCGGCGCAAGGGCGGGTACGCCGGTCAGACGCTCTCCTATGGCGGCGTGACGCTCGACGCCCAGTCGTTCGAGCTCGTGTATGGCGACAAGTCGACCCACCTTTCCGGCCGCGAGTACCGCATGATGGAGATGATGATGGACAGCCCGCGCCGCGTGATCCCGACCGCGCAGTTCATCGAGAAGATCTGGGGCTGGGACAGCGATGTGGACGTCTCCATCGTGTGGGTGAACATTTCAAACATCCGAAAAAAGCTTCAGGCGATCGACGCGCCGGTCGCGATCCGCGCCATGCGCGGCGTAGGCTACGCGCTGGAGGCAGGCGAATGATCGCGCGCTTCCGCAGGCGGTTCGTACTGGTCTGCATGCTTTCGGTCTCGGCCGTGATGATCGCGATTCTCGCGGTCGTCAACGTCGCGTACGATCGCGCGCAGACGGACCGCATCGACCGGATACTCGATTTTCTCATCGAAAACGGCGGGGTATTTCCGCTCTTGCAGCCGCCCGACGAACCCGAAGGCGGGCGGGAGCGCCCCTTCGACGACATGAACCCCGAAGCGCGCTTCACCACGCGCTTTTTTTCCGTGAGGTTCGCGGAAGGCGGCGCGGTCTCCTCCTCAAACGTCGAATCCGTCGCGGCCGTCGATCAGGCGGAGGCGGAGGCGCTCGCCGGGAAGGCGTACGCGTCCGGCAAGGACTCCGGCTGGGTAGGCGCGTACCGCTACCGCGTGGACGGTACGCTCGCGGTGTTCGTCGACGCGTCGGGCGCCGTCGACGGCATGCGCCAACTCGCCCTTGCCTCCTGTGCCATCACGCTCTCGGCGCTTGTTGTGATCTTCCTTTTGATGGTCATCTTCTCGCGCGCCGCCTCCCGCCCGGTCGCGGAGTCCCTCAGCAGGCAGCGCCAGTTCATCACCGACGCGAGCCACGAGCTCAAGACTCCGCTCACCATCATCTCCGCGAACGCGGAGATCATCGGCATGAACTTCGGGGAGAACGAGTGGTCGCGAAGCATCGGGAAGCAGACCGAGCGCATGGCGAAGCTCATCCAGAACCTCATCGAGCTGACGCGCATCGACGAGCGCGCAAAAAAGCTCGCCGACGCACGCTTCAATCTTTCGGATGCCGCATACGACACGGCCATGACGTTCGCAACGCCCGCCGCGCGCCGAGGACTGACCGTCTCGGTCGACGTTTCGCCGGACGTTTGCGCGCAGGGGGACGAGGCCTCCGCGCGCCAGCTCGTCTCCATCCTCATGGACAATGCGGTCAAGTATTCCGACCCACAGGGGGAGATCGCGCTCCGGCTCGCGGCCGCGGGCAAATACGCGCATCTGACCGTCTCGAACTCGTACAGAAGCGGCGAAACGCTCGCGACGGACCGCGTCTTCGACCGCTTCTACCGCGCCAGCGAGGCGCGCACGGGCGACGGCAGCTACGGGCTCGGCCTCTCCATCGCGAAGTCCATCGTCGATGCGATGAAAGGGAGAATTTCCGCCTCGACCGAGAACGGCGCGTTCACGGTCTCGGTCCGGCTCCACGCGAAGATGTAACGCAGGCGTCATGTTGTAAATCCCGTCGCGTATGGTATAATTGCCGGAGTGCAGTGAAAGGATGGTGCGCCGGCATGAACAGGGTCATGCGCGCTCTGCGCAGAAACGACATGGTCGACACATTCTTCCGTCTCAAGGGGAACGCGCGCGCGTGCATCTGGACGGAACCTCTCTGGGGCGTCCCCTTCAATCTCTACAGCCCGTTCATCACCCTTTACATGTACGCGTTGGGCCTGTCGCTTGCGGATATCGGGCGCATCGCGACCATTTCATACGTCTCGCAGGTCGTCGCCTCGGTGTTTTCGGGCGTACTGACCGACAAGCTCGGACGGCGCTGGTGCACGTTCATTTTCGATTTCCTGGCGTGGTCGGTGCCGGAGCTTCTATGGGCGTTCTCGCAGGATTTCCGCTGGTTCGCGGCCGCCGCGCTGCTGAACGGGCTTTGGAAGATTACGGACAACTCCTGGAACCTTCTGCTCGTGGAGGACACGCCGCACGAGCACATCGTGCCCGTGTTTTCGCTCGCTTCGTTTATGGGCGTCATCGCGACGTTCATCGCGCCGCTCTCAAAGTTCGCGGTGGACGCGTTTTCTCTTGTGACGACCATGCGCGTGCTGTACGCGGTCGCGTGCGTTTCGATGACCGCGAAGTTTATCATACTCTACTTCTACTCGCACGAAACGAACGTCGGCAAAAAGCGGCTCGCGCTCACGAAGGGCGTATCGATCTTCCGTTCGCTCTACGAATGCAAGGACGTGTACCTCTCCATCATCCGCGAGAAGCGGATGCTGCTCACCATGTGCATACTCGCGGCCTATTCGCTCATCAACACCGTCAACGGCAACTTCTGGGCGATCTATGTCGTCGACCTGCTGGGCGTGAAGGAGTCCGACATCTCCTGGTTTTCGATGATCAAGGGCGCGATAACGCTCGTTGCCATCCTCGCGCTCGTACCGCGACTCAAGCGGGTGTCGTTCCGGCGTCCGATGCTCCTCTCCGTCGCGGCATTCGCCTTCTCGCAGGCGACGCTCCTCGCGCTCGGGATGCTGCGCGCGCCGATCGGGGTCATTTGGCCCCTTCTGGTGGTGTGCGTCGGGCTCGACGCGATGGCCATGGCGCTTCTCGGCCCGCTCACGAGCTCTCTGCTGTTTTTCAACGCCAATCCGGAGGAGCGCGCGCGGGTCAACGGAATGGTATTCGCGACGATCTCCCTTATGGTGTGCGTATTCCCGGCCGTGATCGGCGCTCTCGCGGGCATCTCGCTTTACATCCCGTACGTCATCAACCTCGGACTTTTCGCCGCGATCGCCTTCCTCACGATCATGATCGCGCGGCTCCCGCTCCCCGCGCGCAAGGGCGGCGATGCCTGACGCCCTTTACGGGAAAAGGCTTGAACGCGCGCCTTTTAGAGGCGTATAATGGGCGTACTGACCGGACGGATGGAGGGTATGAAATGTCTGAAATGAAAAAAGTGGTCATCACGGTGCTCGGCTACGACCGCAAGGGCATCATCGCGCGGGTGTCGGACGCGCTCTACCGGCACGACGCGAACATATTGGATATCTCGCAGACGATCCTTTCGGGGCTTTTCAACATGGTTTTGATCGCGGACATCTCCTCGCCCGCATGCGATCTGGACACCCTCACCGAGGAGTTGAGAGCGTACGGCAGGGAGCAGAACCTCCAGATCCGCGTGCAGAGAAGTGAAATCTTCGAAGCGATGCATCAGGTTTAGGGGGCCAAGAAATGATTAACACCTCCGAAATACTGGAAACGATCCGGATGATCGACCGAGAGAAGCTCGACGTGAGGACCATCACCATGGGCATCTCCCTCTTTGCGTGCGTGGATGACGACTCCGAGCGGCTATGCCGCAAGATATACGACCGGATCACGAGGACGGCGGAGCGTCTCGTGAAGGTAGGCTGCGACATCGAGCGCGAGTACGGCGTTCCGATCGTCAACAAGCGCATTTCAGTGACCCCCGTCGCGCTCATCGCCGGGGCGATTGAGAATCCCATTCCGGTCGCGCGCGCGCTCGACCGGGCGGCGAAGGAGACGGGCGTCGACTTCATCGGCGGCTACTCCGCGCTCGTTCAGAAGGGCATGACCGCATCCGACCGGCGGCTCATCGACTCGATTCCCGAGGCGCTTTCGACGACGGACCTCGTTTGCTCGTCCGTGAACGTCGGTTCGACCCGCGCGGGCATCGACATGGACGCGGTCAAGCTCATGGGCCGGGCCGTCAAGGAGACCGCCGAGCGCACGAGGGAAAAGGACGGTCTGGGCTGCGCGAAGCTCGTGGTGTTTGCGAACGCCGTCGAGGACAATCCCTTCATGGCCGGCGCGTTCTTCGGGCCGGGCGAGGGCGACTGTTCCGTGAGCGTGGGTGTTTCCGGTCCCGGCGCGGTCAAGCGCGCGCTCGAAAAGGTGAAGGGCGAGCCGTTCGACGCGGTCGCCGAGACCATCAAGCGCACCGCGTTCCGCGTGACGCGCGTGGGCCAGTTGGTCGCCCGCGAGGCATCCGCGCGGCTGGGCGTGCCCTTTGGCATCGTCGATCTCTCGCTCGCGCCGACGCCCGCCGTGGGCGATTCCGTCGCGGCGATCCTCGAGGAAATGGGGCTCGAGGTGTGCGGCACGCACGGCACGACCGCCGCGCTCGCCCTTCTCAACGACGCGGTCAAGAAGGGCGGCGTCATGGCCTCCTCGCACGTCGGCGGGCTTTCCGGCGCGTTCATCCCCGTGAGCGAAGACATCGGCATGATTGGGGCCTGCGAGCGAGGCGCGCTCTCATTGGAGAAGCTCGAGGCGATGACCTGCGTGTGCTCCGTCGGCCTCGACATGATCGCCATCCCCGGCTCCACCTCCGCGGAGACCATCTCCGCCATCATCGCGGACGAGGCCGCCATCGGCATGATCAACAACAAGACCACCGCCGTGCGCGTCATTCCCGCGCCCGGAAAATCGGTGGGGGATATGGTCGAGTTCGGAGGCCTGCTGGGCCGCGCGCCCGTCATCCCCGTACGGGAGTTTTCTTCTGTTGAATTCATCAACCGCGGCGGGCGCATCCCCGCACCGCTGGGCAGCCTTCGTAACTGAGAGGCGGTGAGGGGACGGGGCGCTGCCTTCATCATCCCTTTGGTTCTGTGATGGGAAAAATCGATCATTCTTGTTCGTCGGTCGTCCGGGGTCAAGCCTCGGACGGCCGATTCAATGTCGTGGCAACCTTGACAGAGCTACAAGGGTATGCCCACCCGCCTCTTCCGCAATGCCTTCCACACAAAGCAAACTCGGCGGCTCGGAGTTTGGGCCTCCGAGCCGCCGACGTACAACGGTATCCTGATCGTTTGGTTTGGGAATCTTTCGGGCGAATGGCCCTTAAGCGGGGGGTTCGGGGGCGGCGCTCCCGAGCGTATCCTCGACTGACTTGTACAGTTCGTCCCTTCCCGTGCCGTCCTCGGAGGAGTACTGGATGATTTCCCAGGGCTGCACGGCGAGTTTTCTGCAGATGGCGGGGATGTTCCGACCGCGCGCGGCCTTCGAGAGCTTGTCGCACTTGGTGGCGACGACGGTGAACGGGATTTCGTAATGTCTCAAATACTCGACCATGAGCTGGTCGTCGTTCGTCGGCTCGTGCCGGACGTCGACGAGCAGGAGGACGTGCTTCAGCTCCTCCGAGTTCTCAAGGTATCCCTCGATCATCCTGCCCCACTTGTCGCGCTCGTCCTTGGACGCCTTCGCGAAGCCATAGCCCGGGAGGTCGACGAGAAAAAAGGTTTCGTTGATCTCGTAGAAGTTGATGAGGCGCGTCTTGCCCGGTTCGGCGGACGTGCGGGCGAGCTTCGAGCGGTTTGCGAAGCTGTTGATGAGCGAGCTCTTGCCCACGTTCGATTTGCCCGCCATGGCGATCTCGGGGAGGCCCTTCTTCGGGAAGGGCCTCAGTTCCGCGAGCGACACCACGAAATTGGCGCTTTTAATGGTCATATGGCCCTCATGCGTTCCGTCTTGCGGGAAACGGGCTCCGTCAGCACTTGCGCGAAAGCCTCCTCCACGCGGTCGATGAGCTTCACGTTCATGTCGCCGCGGACGCTCAGGTCGATTTCTTCCAGGTCCTTCTCGTTCTCGCGGGGCAGAAGGATGTTCGAGACGCCCATCCGGTACGCCGCGAGCAGCTTTTCCTTCACGCCGCCAATGGGCAGCACGCGTCCGGTGAGCGTGATCTCGCCCGTCATGGCGATGTCTCCGCGCGCGGGGATCCCCGTCACGGCGGAGAGCATGGCGCAGGTGATCGCGACGCCCGCCGACGGCCCATCCTTGGGCACCGCGCCCTCGGGGACGTGTACGTGCATGTCGTGCGTCTTGAAATAGTCGGTCGGCAGGCCGCAGCGCGCGAGCTGGGTGCGCACGGTCGTGTGCGCGAGTTTCGCAGATTCCTTCATGACCTCGCCCAGTTTCCCGGTCAGTTCAATCGCGCCGCCGCCATCGAGGGAAACGACCTCGACGGGCATGACCTCACCGCCGACGCTCGTCCACGCAAGCCCGTTGACGACCCCCACGGTCGAGAGCGCGCTGACGGGCGTGCGCAGATACTTGGGCGCGCCGAGGAAATCAGAAAGCAGCTTTATGTTGACCGTCACGGTCTTCTGCGATGCGTCTTCGCTCCGTTTCAGCGCCGCCTTGCGGCAGATTTTCGCGATCAGCCGCTCAAGCGTGCGCACGCCGGATTCGCGGGTGTACTTGTCGATGAGCTCCCGGAGCGCCGGCTCCTGGAACTTCACCTGCGAAGCCCTGAGTCCGTGCGCCTTGAGCTGCTTGGGCACGAGGTGGCGCTTCGCGATCTGCACCTTGTCCTCGATGGTGTAGCTCGAGACCTCGATGAGTTCCATGCGGTCGAGAAGCGCGCGGTCGATGGTTTCGGTCGTGTTCGCGGTCGTGACGAACATCACGTCCGAGAGGTCGACCGGCGCGTCCACGTAGTGGTCGCGGAAGCGGACGTTCTGTTCGGGATCGAGGATCTCAAGAAGCGCGGAGGACGGATCCCCGTGCAGCGAGTTCGAGAGCTTGTCGATCTCGTCTAAAAGCATCACAGGGTCCATCGTGCCGCACTGCTCGATGGCGGAAATGACGCGTCCGGGCATCGCGCCCACGTAGGTGCGCCTGTGCCCACGCAGTTCCGCCTCGTCGTGCACGCCGCCGAGGGACATCTGCGCGAAGCTCCTGCCAAGCGCGCGGGCGACGGAGCGGGCGATGGAAGTCTTGCCGACGCCGGGCGGGCCGACGAGGCAGATGATCGGGCTTCTGACCCCGGGATTGAGCGCGCGCACGCCGAGGTACTCGAGCAGCCTGTCCTTCACCTCGCGCATGCCGTAGTGGTCGGCTTCGAAGACGGAGCGGGCCTTGCGGATGTCGACCGGTTTCTCGGTCTTCTTTCCCCAGGGCAGGGAAAGCATATATTCGATGTAATTGACGGACACGCTGGCCTCGGGGGAGTGCATGGTCATGCGCGCAAGCCTTTTCAGCTCGCGCTCCGTGCGTTCGCGCGCCTCGCCGTCGATCTTCGACTTCGAGAGCCGCTCCCGAAGAGCCGCGATGTCCTCGTCCTCGTCCTCGCCCAACTCCTCCTGAATGGCGCTGATCTGCTCGCGCAGATAGTAGTCGTGGTTGGACTTGTCTATGTTCTCGCGCACGCGCGACGCGATCTTCGCCTCGATCTTGGCAAGCTCCAACTCGCGCGTCACGAGCCGAAGAACCGTCTCGAGCCGCAGCTGGATGTCCATGCACTCGAGAACGGACTGCTTGTCCCCGACGTCGCCGATGAGGTTCGCGGCCACGAGGTCGCACAGCGCCGCGGGGTCGCGCTCGCCCGCGATGGCCGATGAAAGCTCCGCCTGGCCCGTCGCGCGCGTGCGCACGAGCTTGGCCGCGCGGGTCTTGATGACGCGCGTGCAGGCTGTGAGCTCGAGCCCCTCAACTTCGATGGACTCGTTAACCGGATAGATGTCCGCGATCTGGATTTCTCCGCCCTCGATGACGTCTGTCAAAAGCGCCCGGCAAACGCCGTCGGCGAACACGCGCACCGTGCCGTCTGGAAGGCGCATGAGCTGCTTGAGGAGGATGATCGTGCCGACCTGATACACGTCTCCGATATGCGGCTGGTCGTTGGCTGCGTCGCGCTGGGCGACGGAGAATACCCGTCGGTCGCCTTCCATCGCGCGCTCGATCGCGTTGACCGATTTGTCCCGGCCGACGTCGAAGGTCACAGCCGTCGTGGGAAACGCGATGATGCCCCGGAGGGGGATCATCGGCAGTTTGACATTTGACTCAGGCAAATAAACACGTCCTTCGGTATGATCATTTCATATAGATCATTATACATGTCTACGTGTTAAAAATAAAGACCACCGGTCTGGTGATATATTGCTGAACGCGCAAAAACCGCCAGAAAAACCGCCGCGCTCATCGCGCGGCGGCTGATCCTGTCAGATTGAGGGATCCGGGGTCACTCCTCGTCTTCTTCGGCCTCGTTCTCTTCGTCCTCTTCGTCGAATTCCTCGTCCTCGTCATAGAGGCCGCTTTCGACCATCTCGAGAAGCTTCTCGGACAGCTCGTCGTCGACCGGAATGAATTCCTCCTCGTCGTCACCCACGGGGACGACCTGCATCACGACGACTTCGCGTTCGGAATCCTCGTCTGCGCCATCGTCCTGCACTTCGGACAGAAGTGCGTACTCCTGACCCTCATAGAAGAAATAATCGAGCACTTCCATGGTCAACTCGTTCCCCTCGTCATCCTCAAAGACGACAAGATCCAGTTCGTCTTCCATGTGATCACGCTCCTTTCACACCCGAATTTGGGCACCGCCCATATTATACCCCGCCGCATTGCGAAAATCAACAGCGATCTTTGAACCCTACTGTTTTACACGCGCGCCGCCGTGTGCTATAATGGATGCGAAAGGCGGTATGCTTGTGATACGTGGGGCTTATTTGACTTCGAAGGACGACCTGACGGACGTCATCGCCCTGAGGCGTGCGGTATTCGTGGACGAGCAGGGCTATTCGCCGGAGAGCGAACCCGATCAGCATGACGGGATGGCCATGTACGCGCTCGTTTTTGAAGACGGCGCGCCGGTTGCGACGGGCAGGCTGTACGTTGAAGGCGGGCTCCGGATCGGGCGCGTGTGCGTGAAAGCGGAGTGGCGGGGAAGGGGCGTCGGCGACTTCGTGATGCGCATGCTCCTCTACCGCGCGCAGGAGCTGAACGCGGGCTCCGTCACGCTCTCGGCGCAGGTCGAGTGCGTCGGTTTTTACGAGAGGTACGGCTTCGAACCGTACGGAGAGGTCGTCTACGACGAGGGCCGTCCGCACAGGATGATGCGCGTCATGGGCGACAAGATCAACCTCGAGGGCGCGTGCGGCGGGCACAACGCCTGCGCCGGCTGCGACGGGGATTGCGGAGCGTGTGAAAATGGTTGACCTGAATCAGCTTCAGAAGATGGTTTATGAAAACAAGGTCGCACACGGCTTCAACGTGGAAAATGTCGAAATGGAGTTCTGCCTCATCATGACGGAGCTCGGCGAGGCGTACCGCGCCCATGCGCTGAAGTCAAAGGCGGACTTTGCCGAGGAACTGGCCGACGTCGCGATCTATCTGCTCGGGCTTTCCGAGATCGCGGGCGTCGACCTCGAGGCGGAGATCCTCAAAAAGATGGAGAAGAATAAAAATCGCAGGTACCGCGCGCTGCCGAACGGGCACATGATCAAGGAAGAATAGCGCGGCCTTCATGAGAAAACCGGCCTCCCTTTTGGGAGACCGGTTTTGTTTGCCGTCAGTTTGCTTCAACGGTCGTCGCGTCCGTCAGGATCCCGCCGATGTTATTCCAGATCTCGAGCATCCGCGCGTAGTTCTCGTCGGACATGCCCTCGGGCTGTTCCTCGAGCCACTCGCCGCAGGCGAGCACGCGGTAGTCGGTCTTGTCGCCGTTCGCCGCGCGCCACACGTAGGTGGGAATGCTCACGGGGCTCTCGATCGTGAAGCCGCCGTCTTCCTGCTCCCGAATCGTGAACTCGAAGATCGTGCCGAAGTCCCGATTCTTCTCGTTGGAATCGGAAAGGAAGGTACCGAGCGAGGTGGCGCAGAGCGTTTTGTGGGTCACGTTTCCTTCGTCATCCTTTGCCTCCAGCCAGTAGACGGGCTGGATCACGCGCGGACCGTAGCCGACGATCACGTCGACGCCCGCGTTCACGAGCACTTTCGCAACCTTTGTCTGCACGCTTGATATCTTCGATTCTCCGTCGTCGCCCCAGCTCATGATCGCCACGATCACATCCGCACCGGCGGCGCGCGCCGCCTCGATGTCCGCCTTGGCGTCTGACTGGGAGGCGAGGTTCACGCCGTACTTGACGGCGTCCTCGCTGGTCGCCTTTTCGTTGGAGTTGAGCGTGGTCGTATAATTGAGGAAGCAGACGTTGATGCCGTTGATGTCGACGATGTTCGGCGTATCCTTTTCCTCCTGCGTCGCCGCGGCGCCCGCGTAGGCCATGTCTGCGGCCTTACAGTTTTCAATCGTGTCGAGCAGGCCCTCGAAGAACACGTCGAGCGCGTGGTCGTTCGCGAGGGCGAGCATGTCGACGCCCGCATCCCGGAGGTTTCCGATGATCGAGTCGGGTGTGTGATACTGGGTCTTCCCGCTGTAACCCTCGCCCATGTCGCCCATGGAACCCTCGACGTCCGCGACCGTGTAATCCGCGTCGCTGGCCGCTCCCGCGATCATGCTGAACATGGAGGAGAAGTCATAGCTCCCGTCCTCCTGAAGCGCCGCGGAGAGCACGTTATCGTCCGCCGAGATCTCGCCGAGGAAGCGGATGCGCGCGGAGGCGGGCGTGGGTTCCGGCTCGGGCGTCGGCTCGCTGGTTACCTCGGGCGTCGGCGCCGGGGTGGGAGTATGGGTTGTGATGACGGTTTCGCCGTCCATTGGTCCGCCGTCCACCGGGCCGGGTCCCGCGATCGTGGGATCGGTGGAAATTTGATTCATGACGAGAATGACCGCGATGATGGCGAGCGCAAGAAGAATAGCGCCGAACACCGCGATTCCCAGTGGTGTGACGCGATATTGCCCGATATGGATTCCGCCCTTGCCCATTTTCATGGAATGCACCTCCGAAAAGGCCCCGTAAGCCGTATATGTATAGAGGGATTATATCATATCCCGCCCATCCAAAGCAATGAAGAAATGAAACCTTTTTTCAAACATTTGAAACAAAGTTCAAAGATTAGTAGTATACAGGGGAATGATTATGACGGCAAAGTGACAATACTGACCGATTCTTCTCATTTCGGGCACATTATTTCGCCATTGGGCGATTGACTGCGCGCTATTTATGATGTAAACTTAATATGTGTATCGCATGCCCGGACGGCGATCAAGAGCGTACGACGCGTCTCCGATGAGGTGTAATTGAATGGCAACGCATAAAATAGGAAAACTGAAGTTCAATCTTTCCAGGCACGGCTTCGCCTATCGCTGGGGCGAGGGCGACATCAAGCGAATCGCGTTTGGAAAGGACGATTCGGCGGGCGAGGGGCGCGAGGCGTACGATGCCTCCGGATATCCTTACGGGGAAGATCCGTACGGCGATACTCGCGCGGACGATTCCGATTACCGCGCGGACGATTACGCGCCTGACGAGGGATATGAGCCCGAGGGCGCACAGGACGGATATTACGAGGACGAGGACGGCTATTATCGCGAAGGCGAGCCGCGTACGTCGGCCGGCCCCGTCATGGAATACATAGAAAACAACGCGTGGGTGGTGCTCGCGCTGCTCGCGGTCCTTCCGCCGCTGGGCATCTATCTGCTCTGGCGGCTGAACCGCTACGACCTGAAGGTGCGCGCCGGACTGTCGGCTGTGGCCGCGGTCTGGTTCATCGTGCTTCTGATTCTCATCTTTTCGAATCTTTTCGGCGGTTGGAGCGACACCTCGACGCCGCCCCAGATGACCCTTGTGACGACTGCGCCGACCGCTGCGCCCACAGAGGAGCCCTCCGCAGCGCCGACGGGTGAGCTCGGTGCGAGCGAAACGCTCGAGCCGGGCGTTTCGCCCTCGCCGACCCCCCTCGCGAACCTCGGCGACACCACGTCGGGGGACGTGGGGACGGACGAAACGCTTGTTTACAGCCCGCAGACCGGACTCTACTACCACAGCGATCCCAACTGCTCGAACATCGAGACCGGCGTTTCCATCACGGCGATGACCGTCGCGGCGGCGCGCAACCGCAATCAGACCTCCTGCCCGGTCTGCATCGGCGCGGTCGACGACACGGTGTATTACGGCACGGCGGACGGCAAGTGGTACCACACCGACAAGTTCTGCCAGGGCATGAAGAACGCCATTTCCTATACGAAGTCCGAGGCCGAGGCGGAGGGAAAGACCCCCTGCCCCGTTTGCGCGGGCGGGACGTCGACCGGATCCTCGTCCGAGGGTTCCGAGGGCAGCGAAAAGTCCGCGAGCGAAAAGTATCTCGCGAGCATCAAGAACGACAAGAGCGGCGTGTACGTCTACATGACATCAAACGGCACGTATTTCCATACCAAGAGCAACTGCTCCGGCATGTCGGGCGCAAAGAAGGTAACGCTGCTCGCGGCGCTGCAGAGCGGAAAGTCGGGCTGCCCAACCTGCGCCGCGGGTGCGAACAAGAAGGTCTATGCGACCGAGCCCGGAACATACTATCACACCGACCCGACCTGCTCGGGCATGAAGAACGCGAAGAACATCACCCTGTCGGCGGCGCTCGTTCTCGGCAAGAAGAAGTGCCCCGTGTGCGTGAAGGACGATTTCTACTCGAACAGCGAGGAATCGACTGACAACGCGGTCTACGTCTACGCGACCTCGAGCGGCAAGTATTATCACACCAACTCCACCTGCTCCAGCATGACCGGGGCGGAAAAGGTGACGCTTTTGTCCATGCTGAAGGATGGACGCGCCGCCTGCCCGATCTGTGCGACGTCCGCCGCCCGGAAGGTCTACGTCAGCGAGGGCGGAAAGTATTACCACTCCTATGCGACATGCTCGGGCATGACGGACGCGAAGGACGCCACGCTCGCGCAGGCATTGGCATACGGCTTCACGGCCTGTCCCAAGTGCTGGAGCGCAGGCGGTGGCGATGGCACAGGCGGAACCGGAGACGGCACGGGCGGAACCGGCGACGGTGCGGGCTCGTCGGACGACGGCAACAGCGGCTACTCCGGCGTGTATGTGTACGCCACTGAAAATGGGAAGTATTATCACACCAAAACCGGCTGTTCCCAGATCGACGAGGGTGCGACCAAGGTGCTCCTCGAGCAGGCGATCGACGACGGCAAGACCGCATGCCCGGTGTGCGCCGCGAGCGCGAACGAGAGCGTGTACGCGCAGAAAGGCAATGCCTATTACCACAAGACCGCAACCTGCTCCGGCATGACGAACGCGGTCAAGGGAACGCTCGCCGAGGCGCTCGTCCACGGGCTGAAGAAGTGCCCGGTCTGCTGGAGCGCGACTTCCGACGGCACCACGCCGACTTCCTCGAAGACATACGAGTCCGGCACATCCGGCATCGACGTGTACGCGACCGTTGTGGGCAAGTATTACCACACAAAGGCGACGTGCAAGAACGTCACGGGTACGGCGACCAAGATTGCGCTGGAGACGGCGCTCAATTACGGCAAGAGCGCCTGCCCGGCTTGCGCCGCCTCCGCCGACAAGACGGTCTACGCGACAAAGGGTGGAAAGTATTATCACTATTCGTCCAGCTGCGCGGGGAGTTCCGCTTCGAAGGGTACGCTCGACCAGGCGCTCGCCTACGGCTTCAAGCCCTGCCCCAACTGTGTGACGGGCACGGGGACCGGTGAAACGCCCACGAATTCCGGCAGGTTTACCTCCGGCACGTCCGGCATGAAGGTGTACGTGACGGCCACGGGCAAATACTTCCATACCAAGTCGAACTGCGGGGGCATGACGGGCGCGAAGTACGTGACGCTCGAGACCGCGCTCAACTACAGTCTGACCGCCTGCCCGGACTGCGCCGCTGCCGCGGCAAAGAAGGTGTACGCGGTTTCCGGGTCGACGACGTATCACTACGACGCCGCGTGCGCCGGCTCCGGCGCCGTATCCGGCACGCTCGCGGAGGCGCTCGGCTACGGCCTCAAACCCTGCCCGATTTGCGTCACAGGAACGGGCAACGGGGGAGACGAGGGCGGCGATGAGGGCGAAGAGAGCTCCGCGCCGGGAGACACCACGGTCTATGTCGATCTGTCGGGCGATTCGAGCTCGTATCTTTACCATACCTCGTCCAAGTGCGAGGACACGGGCATGAAAAATGGCACCGCCGTGACGCTCCAGTACGCGCTCGAGCACGGATTCGGCGACTGCGGCTACTGCAATCCCCCGACGTCGATTTCGGATCAATAAAAATTCCGGAGGGGAATGGAAATGGCGAGGATCGCGTTCATCGGCGTGGGCGACATCAGCGGAATCTACCTGAAGAACATCACCGGCACGTTTGACAACCTCGAGATCGCGGGCGTCTGCGACCTCATCCCGGAACGGGCGCGCGCGGCCAAGGAGAAGTATCCCGAGATCCCGAAGATCTACCGGGACATGCACGAGGCGTTCGCGGATCCGGACGTGGACATTGTCCTCAACATCACGCGCGCCTACCAGCACTATGAAGTCACAAAGGCCGCGCTCCTTGCGGGAAAGAACGTTTATTCCGAGAAGCCGCTCGCGGGCACGATCGAAGAGGGAATCGAGCTGATCAGGCTCGCGCGCGAGAAAAACCTCATGCTCGGCGGCGCGCCGGACACCTTTCTCGGCGCGGGCATTCAGACCTGCAAGCGCATCATCGACGCGGGCTTCATCGGTCGTCCGCTCGCTGCGACGGCGTTCATGATGAGCCACGGCGTCGAGACCTGGCACCCCGATCCGGAGTTCTTCTACAAGCCCGGCGCGGGTCCGATGCTCGACATGGGGCCGTACTATACGACGGCGCTCATCCACCTGCTCGGCCCGGTGGAGAGCCTGTTCGCCATGACGCAGAAGTCGTTCGAAACGCGCGTCGCGAGCTGCAAGGAGAAGAAGGGGCTCGTGATCTCCGTCGATACGCCGACCTACGTGGCGGGCACACTGCGCTTTATATCGGGCGCGACGGCGAGCATGGTCATGTCCTTCGAGACGCTGAAGGCGACGCTTCCCTGCATCGAGATCTACGGCGAAAAGGGCACGCTCACGGTCCCCGACCCGAACACGTTTGGCGGCCCCGTGAAGCTCTACCTTCCCGAGGACGGCGCGACGCGCGAAATGCCCCTCATGTTTCCCTACAAGGAGAACAGCCGCGCGCTCGGCCTTTCCAAAATGGCGGAGGCGTTCGATCTGGGCGACGGGGACTTCGTTACGAGCTGGAAGCTGACCGGCCACGCGCTCGACGTGATGACCGGCATGCTCCGAAGCGGCGAAACCGAACGGCCCGTCCGGATGCTCGATCTCGCGTCCGAGACGTGCCCGTCCGTCTCGCTCTGATGGTTTAGAAAAAGGCGCGCCCGGTTATAATACACGCGGAGCGTGAGGCAAATGAAACAAATGGCGACTGTGGTCAGGCGCGAGGGAAGGCTCATGGCGGAGGTCCGGCGCGCGGAAGCGTGCGGAAACTGCCGTGCGTGCGAATTCGGAAGGCGGGAGACCGTTTACGTGGAACTTCCCAAGGGCAGCTATGAGGAAGGTCAGCCGGTCGAACTTGAGCTCGACGACGCGAGCTTTTCGCGCGCCTCGCTGATCGCCTATGGCGTTCCCATCGCCGCGTTTTTCGCAGGCCTTTTTATCGCTCGCGCGTTGACGGACGTGGACTATCTGCAGGCGCTGGCGGGCATCGGGGCGCTCGCGCTCGGGCTCCTCGCGGTCAGAATGTATGACAGACATATCAAAGCAAGCGGCAAGTACGCGCCCAAGGCGCGCGCGTGCCGGGAAAGCGGAGGAAATTATGGCGGAGATCAAGACACTTAAATCGTCGGATTTGTCGAAGGAGAGCCTTCAGGCGCAAGGAACCCTGCTCGTGGACTTCTGGGCAAGCTGGTGCGGCCCGTGCCGCATGATGAGTCCGGTCGTCGACAGGATCGCCGAGGAGTACGAAGGCAAGCTCGCGGTCGGAAAGCTTAACATTGACGACGAGACCGATGCCGCGATTTCCATGGGCGTTTCGTCCATCCCTACCATCGTCATCTTCAAGGACGGCGTCGAAAAGGACCGCCTGATCGGGGCGGTGCCCCAGCAGACACTGAAGGCGTTTGTCGATAAGAATCTTTAATCTGAATCGGAAAGCGGGCGCGTCGCGCCCGCTTTTTCGTGCGCCGAAGCCCTCTTTCGGGCCTGTGCGAAGGACGATTTTCGGCAAATATTGCTCAAAAATCAAAACGGCGCGGTGTAAAACATAACCCGCATGTGGTATACTATGCGCAACTCGATCGGACGGGCGAGGCCCGGACGGCGGAAAACATGAGAATATGCTCGGGATGCGCGACGTCTTTCGGTTCGCCGCGGACGCGGGGACTTCGTGGAAAGGGAGCGCGTTGGGGTAAGAGCAGCGAAGGAGGATGAAATGGCAGGCAGCAACCATAACAGCAAAAAGGGCAGACCCAGACTGAGGATCATTCCACTGGGCGGCCTGGGCGAAATCGGCAAGAACATCACGGTTTTCGAGTACGGAAACGACATCATCTGCGTGGATTTAGGTTCCATTTTTCCGCGCGAAGACATGCCGGGCGTCGACCTTGTGATTCCGGATACCACATACCTGGAAAAAAACCGCGACAAGATCCGCGGCTATGTCATCACGCACGGCCACGAGGACCACATCGGCGCGTCGCCGTACATTCTGAAGGAATTGCCTAAGCCCGTCTACGGCTCGCGCATCGCGCTGGCGCTCATCGAGAACAAGCTCAAGGAGCACAGGCTTGCGGACAAGGTCGAGCTGAATGTGGTCCAGCCGGGCGATACGGTGAAGCTCGGCGTGTTTCAGGTGGAGTTCATCAAAGTCAACCATTCGATCGCGGGCTCCTGCGCCCTTGCGATCCACACCCCCGTGGGCGTCATCGTGCACACGGGCGACTTTAAGGTCGACTATACGCCCATCGACGGCGCGCCCATCGATCTGGGCCGCTTCGCAGAGCTCGGCAAGAACGGCGTTACGCTTCTCATGGCGGACTCCACCAACGTGGAGCGCCCCGGCTATACCATGTCCGAACGCAACGTCGGCGAGACGTTCATGAACCTTTTTTCGAAGGCGTCGGGCCGCATCATCGTCGCCATGTTCGCGAGCAATATACATAGGATACAGCTCGTGGTCGACGCGGCGACGAAGTACGGCAGGAAGGTCTGTCTCATCGGCCGCAGCATGATCAACGTCGCGCGGGTCGCGATGCAGTTGGGCGATCTCAGGATTCCCGAGGGCAACCTCGTCTCCCCGGACGACATCGACCGCTACGAGGACTCGAAGCTTACGATCGTCACCACAGGCTCCCAGGGCGAACCCATGTCGGGCCTTTCGCGCATGGCGTTTTCGGAGCACAGAAAGCTCGTCATCCGGACCAGCGACATGATCATTATCTCTGCGACCCCCATTCCGGGGAACGAAAAGTCGGTCTCGCGCGTCATAAATCAGTTGGTAAGGATCGGCGCGAACGTGATCTACGAATCCCTCGCCGAGGTGCACGTCTCCGGACACGCGCGCCGCGAGGAGCTGAAGCTCATTCAGGCGCTGACAAAGCCCAAATTCTTCATCCCCGTGCACGGCGAATACAGGCACCTTCACTATCACGCGCAGCTCGCCATGTCGATGGGGGTGCCGGAAGAGAACATCATCATCCCGGAAATCGGCGATGTGATTGAGCTCGACGGCCGCGAGATCGCACCGGCGGGCGTGGTCCCCGCGGGCTCCGTGCTGGTGGACGGTCTCGGCATCGGCGACGTGGGCGCGGTGGTGCTGCGCGACAGGAAGCTGCTCGCAGAGGACGGCATGCTCATCGTGGTGATGGGAATCGATCACGAGCTGGGCGAGGTCGTAACCGGGCCCGACATCATCAGCCGCGGCTTCGTGTACATGCGCGAGGCGGACAACTTGCTCGAAGGCGCCCGTGAGGCCGCCAGGAAGGCGATCGACCACTACGGCCAGATCGAGAACTCCGACTGGAGCCACATCAAGGGCGACGTGCGCGACGCGGTACAGAAGTACATCTATGAGAAACTCAAGAGAAAGCCCATGATCCTGCCGATCATCGTGGAGATATAGAATGAACGTATACGACGAGGCGCACGCCCTCGCCCGAAGCCTCCGGGAATCGGACGCCTACAAGGAGTACATGCGGCTCAGGGAGTTGGCCTATGCGGATCGGACCAACGCCGCGCTTCTGGACGAGTACAAGAAGTTGCAGTTCAGGCTCCAGGCGAAGATGGCCTCCGGGGAATCCCTTCCGGACGGCGACATGACGCGCCTCAACCAGATCGCGACGCTTTTGCAGCTCAATCAGGACGCCGGAGCCTACCTGCTCGCCGAATTCAACTATCAGAAATTGCTCGCGGATGTGTTCCGGATTCTCGCGGATGTCGCGGGGATCAGCCCGGACATGTTTGCGCGCTGAAGCCCGGAGGGGAAGCATGCCGAAGAAGAGAAAGCGCCCGAGCGCGTACAGGCCGGAAAGATACAATGTCAAAACCCTCCACGAAGAGCGCGAGTACGGATTTTTCTGGTACGAGTGGCTCTGGAAGGTGATGAGGCCCGTGCTGATCTTTCTGTGCAGCCTCTTGATCGTCGTGGGACTCGTGACCGTCGTCTGGAGCCGCCTTGACGAGAACTTCTTTCGGCCGGTCGAGCCGGGCAGCGTCGAGACAGTCGCGTTCGAGGTCAAAAACGGTCAGACGATCACCTCCATCGGCGATGCGCTCGAG
The DNA here is from genome assembly GCA_023444095.1 of Bacillota bacterium. Classification (GTDB taxonomy): domain Bacteria; phylum Bacillota; class Clostridia; order Christensenellales; family Aristaeellaceae; genus RUG11247. The sequence continues at coordinate 49,779 of JAEZRP010000006.1, read as the reverse complement.
GATGCGGAACTTCTCAAAAACGGCAGCGTGTTCCGTTACATCGTGTCGTTCAGGGGTCTCCAGAATGCCATCAGCTACGGCACATACGATCTGTCCAAGGGAATGGACGTGTTCGAGATCATCGACGAGCTGTCCTCCGGCAACCAGACCAACGAGCGCGCGATCACAATCGTCCCCGGCTGGACGGTGGAGGATGTCGCCGACTACCTCGTTTCACAGGGCGCGATTCCCTCGCGGGATGATTTCCTCCGGCTCTGCAACGAGCCGGAAAGGTTCACAAACTACTCCTACGCGCTTTCGGCCGCCTACGATGCGGGCGCGCTCGAGGGCCGCAAGTACGCGCTCGAGGGCTACCTCGCCCCGGACACCTACCGCGTGTTCAAATCGGCGGACGCCGAGAGCATCCTGAAGACGCTTCTCTCACAGGGCAACACCGTCATCGACAAGGTGTTCTACGCCGACCACACCCAGTATGTGGTGGACAACGAGGGCATCTACACCGAGGTCGAGCAGTACCAGTCGACGCTCACCATGGATCAGGTGATCGCGCTCGCCTCCATGATCGAGAAGGAGGCCGGAAAGACGGAAGAATACGCGAAGGTTTCGGCTGTGTTCTACAACCGCCTGAACGCGGGCTGGAAGCTCGACAGCGACGCGACCGTCAACTACGCCATCGGCAAGAACAGGCTCGTACTCACGAGCGAGGAGCTCGCGTACCAGAGCGCATATAACACCTACGTTGTAGACGCGCTTCCCGTGGGCCCGATCTGCAATCCCTCCGAGAGCGCGATGCTGGCGGCGCTGTATCCCGACATGAGCTTCATTACGGACGGCTACATGTACTTCTGCGCGAAGGAGCCCGACTCGGGCGAACTCGCCTTCGCGAAGACGCAGGAGGAGCATCAGGCGAACGTCAATCAGTACAGGCCGAGCTGGGAGGCATACGACGCGCTGCACGGCGACGAATAGCGGACAACTTTTGTCGAATACGGTATAGGGCAGACTTCCCCAAAGGGGGTTCGCCCTATGCTTTTTTTAGGCTGGCTCCTCTCTCTCGCGGAGGACGCATGGCTCATCGCCATGCACCTCTCGGGAAAGTCCTCGTTCCCCAAGCCCCTGACCGCGCAGGAAGAAGCCGAGCTCGTTCGGCGGCAGGCGCAGGGGGATTGCGGCGCGCGCGACAAGCTGATCGTGCACAACCTGCGCCTCGTTGCGCACATCGCGAAGAAGTACGCCTCGAGCGGCGTCGACAGCGACGATCTCGTCTCCATTGGCGCGATCGGGCTCATCAAGGCGGTGAACACATTCCGCCCGGAGGCAGGAAGGCTCACCGCGTACGCATCGCGCTGCATCGAAAACGAGATTTTGATGCATCTGCGCGCGGGCCGCAAGACGCGCGGCACGGTCTCGCTCAACGATCCCATCGGCGCGGACAGCGACGGGAACGAGATCAGACTCATCGACCTCATCGGCACCGACGCGGACATCGTGCCCGCGCAGGTCGAGGTCGCCATCGAATCGACCCGCGCGGTGGAGATGCTGGAGGACGCCCTCGAGGAGCGGGAGCGGCAGGTGATCGTGCTGCGCTACGGACTTCTCGACGGCGAACCGCTCCCGCAGCACGAGGTCGCGCGACTTCTGGGCATTTCGAGAAGCTACGTCTCGCGCATCGAGAAGCGCGCGCTCGAGAAGCTTCGGGAGGCGATGTCCGGCGGATGATTTTGACATGTTCCCCAAAATGTGATAGAATTGGACATGGATGCGGCGCATGTGTGTCGCGTGGAAAATCGTTACGGAGGAAACGGGCATGTCCGTTGAAGCGGCGAAAAAGCACCTTGAGAAATACGGCCTATCCGGAAGGGTCATGGAGTTCGACGTCTCGTCCGCGACGGTGGAGCTCGCGGCGCAGGCGGTGGGTTGCGCCCCGGCGATGATCGCGAAGACGCTCTCCTTCGACGTGGGGGGCGTTCCCACGCTGATCGTGGCGGCGGGCGACGCGAAGATCGACAATCCTAAGTTCAAAGCGCGGTTCCACACCAAGGCGCGCATGCTTTCGCCCGACGAGGTGGCAGAAAAAATCGGCCACGCGGTCGGCGGCGTCTGTCCCTTCGGCGTGAAAACCGGCGTCGAGGTCTATCTCGACGAATCTCTCAGGCGATTTGAAAGGGTCTACCCCGCATGCGGAAGCGCGAAGAGCGCGGTAGATCTCTCGATCGGGGAACTGGAAGCGAGCGCGCGCTCCCTCGCGTGGATCGACGTGTGCAAGAACTGGTAGGCGCCACCGGCGCGACGGGCGGAATGATGGAAAAAGGCGGCAAGATGACCGATCGGGGAAAGCAGAATATCTCAAGCGCGGTGCATTACATCGCGCTGAGCCTTTTCCTACTTTTGCAGGCGGCGTTCATGGTCGCCTCTTTTCTGCTGTTCAAGCGCTATTTCGCGCACTTTTACGCGGTTCTCGAGCTAATATCGCTGATCGTCGTTCTCTACATCGTGCGCGAAGATTCGAACCCCTCCTACAAGATCCCCTGGATCATCCTGAGCCTCGCCCTTCCAATTCTGGGCGGGCTCTCCTACGTGATGTTCGGCCGCGTGCGCTTTACCCGCGCGGAGAAGAGGCGCGCAGCCGAAATCCAGGAAAAGTACAACCGCGCCATGTTCCGCGAAAGGGACAGGATGTGCGAGCTCATGAGGGATTCGGAGGATCTGGCGATGCAGGCGCAGTATATCCGCAACAACGCGGGCGCGCCGGTCTTCACGAACACCGAGGTCACCTACTACCCGCTCGGCGAGCGGATGTTCGAGGCGATGATTCCCGCGCTCGAAAGGGCGAAGGAATTTATCTTCATCGAGTATTTCATCATCCATCCCGGCATCATGTGGAACGCGGTCGAGGATGTGCTCGCGAAAAAGGCGCGGGATGGGGTCGACGTGCGCTTGATCTACGACGAGGTCGGCTCCTTTGGGCGCGTGCCCGCCGATTTCGTCCGCGTGCTGGAGGCGAAGGGCATCCGCACGCTGATGTTCAATCCCGTCAAGAGCATCCTATCCTCGCGCTTCAACAACCGCGACCACAGGAAGATCTGCGTGGTCGACGGCGACGTGGGTTTCACGGGCGGCTGCAACCTCGCGGACGAGTACATCAACGCGCACACGCGCTTCGGCCACTGGAAGGACGCGAACGTCATGCTGCGCGGCGAGGCGGTGTGGAGCCTGACGGCGATGTTTTTGACGCTCTGGGACTTTGAGAAGCGTGAGAACGACCGGTTTACGCTGTATCTGCCCTCCGTCGAGGTACGCGCGTCCGGCTACGTCCAGCCCTTCAACGACAGTCCCTACGACACCGAGCTCGTGGGGGAAACGGCGTACATCAACATGCTCACCCGAGCAAAGAACTACGTCTACATCACGACCCCCTACCTCATTATCGATTCTGAGATGATGACCGCGCTGACCGTCGCCGCCAAGAGCGGCGTGGACGTCCGGATCATCACCCCGGGCGTGCCGGACAAGAAGCTTGCCTTCGCGCTCACGCGCTCCTACTACGACGCGCTTTTGCGCGGCGGCGTGCGCATCTACGAATACACACCGGGCTTCATGCATGCGAAGGTATTCGTATCGGACGACCGATGCGCCATCGTGGGCACGATCAACCTCGACTACCGCAGCCTCTGTCACCATTACGAGTGCGCGGTCTGGATGTGCGACACGCCCGCGATCCCGGAGATCAAGGCGGACATCACGAACGCGATGGCCCTTTCGCGCGAGGTGACGCTCGAGCACACGCGCAAACGTCCGATCCCGCTGCGGCTTGCGCTGCCGCTTCTCAGGCTGTTCGCGCCGCTATTCTGACGAAACGAGGATACGCACATGACTGGCATTCCGGCGACATGGGACGAGCTTTCCTTCGAGGTTGCGGCATTTTTGGAAGAAACGGGCCACAGAAACGACGGTTTCTGGGACGACGGCATCTACGCCGCGCGCCCGTATTGGGTGAAGGGCGGATTTTTCGCAGTGGGTGAGTGGGACGGCGCGCCGATGCTGCGCGCGTTCTGGCTGCCGAAGCGGGATCGCGCCCGCGCGCAGGCGCTTTTCGGGGAGGTCTGCGCGGCCCACGCGGTCGCGCGCGCAATGGTCGCGTCGAACGACGAGCTCTTCCTGTGCCTCGCGTTCGAGCGGATGCTGGGAACGGGCGGTTCCTTTGACATGCAGGCGTATAACCTGACCTTCGGCGTGCCGAAGCGCCCGCCGGAGTTTTCAAAGGAGTGCTTCGTCCGCGTTCCGGAGGCGGATTACGCGCAGATGCACGCGCTGACGGAAGGCCAGTGGGAGGGGGAGATTCCGGCGGACGCCGCGTTTTACAGGGTTGAATCGGGCGGCGAGGCGCTTGGCTACGGCGCCGTCTACCCGCGCATGCTCGACAAAGGCTGCGCGGACATCGGGAACTACACCCTCCCGGCGCATCGGCAAAAGGGCGTCGGCCGAAGCGTCCTCATCAACCTCGCTTACGCCGCCATCGCGTCTGGCGCGAAACCGACGGCGGGCTGCTGGTACTACAATCTGAACAGCATCAGGACGCTGACGAGCGCGGGATTCATTCCCGACACGCGTCTTTTCAACGTGCGGTTCGGTTCGAATCCATAGAACGGAGAGACGAGATGCGAAGACCAAAATGGGTGTTGTTTGATTACGGCGAGACGCTGGTTCACGAGGAGGACGGGGGACTGGAGGCAGGATACGACGCGGTCTTGCGCCTGGCGGTGGAGAATCCGCGCGGCACGACGCCCGCGGACGTGCTCGCCATCTCCGACACATTCTATCGCGAGATCCTCCACTGCGCGCGCGAGCACTGCGTCGAGCTCTACCGCCCGAACGTCGAACGGTTGATTTTCGAGACGCTCGGCGTCCGGTTCGACCTTCCCTATGAGGTGCTCGACGACGTGTTCTGGGACGCGGCCCATCCGGGCACGCAGGCACCGGGCATGCCGGAGTTCCTCGCCTTTCTCAAAACCGAGAATATTCCGACGGGAGTCGTCAGCAATCTGAGCTTCTCGGGCTGTTCGCTCCGGCGCAGGCTGGACAGGCTTTTTCCCGCGAATGACTTCCGCTTTGTGATCGCGACCAGCGAATACGGCATCCGAAAGCCCGCGCCCGCAATCTTCAACCTCGCCATCGCAAAGACCGGCGTGGCCGCGGAGGACGTGTGGTACGTCGGCGACAACGCGCACGCGGATGTCCTGGGCGCGGCCTCCGTCGGCATTTTCCCCGTCTGGTACCGTTCGGGCCTCAAATGCTCCTACCGCGACGCGCGCGCCAACGCCACGCCCGAGGTCGCGCACATGTGCGTGACGGAGCTGGGAGAGTTGGAGGAGACGATCCGGGGGGCGCTGCCCCCGACCTCCGCTTAAGGGACACCGTGCCTGAAGAATCCCGGTCGGATGGATCATGATGAACTGCACCTCGGTCGCGTGGGCCAGCCACACGCGACCGAGGGATGGGATGGGTTATTTTGAGGAAAAACCAGACAAGGCTATGGAAGGATACCGGCTGCGGCACCCATCGCAAACTCGGGGCAGGGTTGATTTGCCCGAAACGAATCGAGCCGCTTCGCGGCCACGATGACCGAACGCGTTCGGTTATCGTGCCTCAGGCCCCGAGCGATCCGACGGACTTTTCTCCAGCTTGGGTTGCCAAAGGGATATTGTCCCTTTGGGGGGAGTGCGAAGACAGCGCGCTCGCCGTTCCTACTGTTTTTCACGGCAGGATGACCACCTCGTCACCGATGCGGGCGAGGGCGTAGAGCATCTCCATGTGCGCGTCGGGGAGCGCGACGCAGCCCGCCGTCCAGTCGCCGTCGCGCGCGCCGGCACCGGGCTGGCCGTGGATCATGACGAAGCCGCCGAGCGGCGTATCCCACGGGGGGCGTCCGGGCGAAGCGACGATGCGATCGAACGCGGCGAGGGAGATGGCGTCCGCGCGCAGACCGCGCAGCGCGTCGTCCGCGTTCGGGTAGGAGAGGCCCAGCGCGAGGTAAAATTTTGACTGCGGGTTCTTCGACGACACGAGGTATTCTCCCTCGGGCGTCCGCCCGTCGCCCTCCGCCCGCTTTTCGCCTTCTTCGGCGCCGAAGCCGAGCTGGACGGGCGCGGTGAACAGGGTGCGCCCCTGCGCGAGGCATCTGATCGTCCTTGCTTTTTTTCGAATCTCAATTCTCATAAATCTCATGAATGGGGTGGTCGCTGGGTGAAGCTGAAACTGACTGCGGAGGAAAGAACGTCCCTGCTCAACTTTCTCGCGGGGTCGTCCGACTGCGAGAAGCTGGCGGAGGGGGAGTGGGTGGCCGACCTGTACGACGTCGAGACGCCCGTCTCACTGGATCTCGTGTTCAAAAAGGAAAGCGTGTTTGCGGACGGCGCGGAGTATCTTGCCTACGACGCGGAGTCGGACGGCTACTACCTCTCGGGGCCCGTGGAGTCCGCGGAACGGGTGACGGAGATTCTGCGCGCGGCGGGAGCGCTCGGCGAATGAGCGGGGCGCGGGAACGGATCGCGCGCGCGTCGAGGGCACTCAAAGACGTCGTCTCCTTCCTCGAGCCGGGCGCGGACGCGGACCTTCTCACAGAACACATCCTCAGGCGCTTCGGTTCGCCCGGAGGGGCGATCGAGGCGGGGAAGCACCGCCTCGCTGCGTGCGGTCTCTCGGAGCGGGGCGCGCTCCTGATTGGCATGATTCCGGACATTGTCCGCCACACGGAGCGCCAGCGGTTCGGGCCGCATCCTTCGATCGGAACGCTCGTCGAAGCGGAGAGGTACATGGCCATGCGCTACGTGGGACTCAGCATCGAGCGCTTCTTCATGCTCGCCCTCGACCAGTCCGGCAGGCTCATCGAATGCGTGGAATTGCAGTCGGGCTCCGAGGAAAGCGCGCCATTTTACCTGAAGCACGTTCTCTCCGAGGCCGTGCGCACGAACGCCGCCGCCATTATCATCTCCCACAACCATCCGAACGCCACGCCGCGTCCCTCGAAGGCCGACGTCGACTGCACCGCCGCGCTCATGGACGCCCTATACCCGCTCAACGCGCCGCTTCTTGACCACATGATCATGGTTGGCAGGCGTGCGGTGAGCGTGCGCGGCCTCGGCTTCATTCCGGAACCCGCGTGGCGCGCGCAGGGGAGCGACAATCCGCTCCTCGCGCGCTGGCTCGACGGCTGGACGGGGGATGGCTTCCCATCGGAAACCAAGCAAGGCACCCTGTAAGAACACCTGTTCGATGTACGTATGATAGCACATTTTTCCGCATATTGGAATCGAACGCAGGATTAAATCGTTTCATCATTCGATCACACACCGAGTCCATTTTTCGCCCGATTTGGAACTAAGTGGCTCGAGGTGCGTCTAAAACGCAGATAACCCATGAAGGAGGAACCGGTTATGAGGAAATATCTCATTGCCGCCCTGTTTGCGGCGCTGATGTGCGTATCGCTTGTCGCGCATGCGGACGTCGCGGTACAGAACGATCGCATATCGGCGTATCTGGACTCGAGCGGCGGCATTATGCTCACCGGGTACGAGGGCCGCGTCAACGCGACCGACGCATACGACCTCGTCTCGATCGACGCGAGCCGCGTCGTGTTTCTTTCCGAGACGGCCGCACAGGACGTCTATGATGTCAAGGCCGTCAATATCGTTACCCACGCGGAATCGACGCTCGTGGAGGGCGTCAGGATGGCGAACGGTTTCGGCGGCGCCGGCGTTTACTATGTCCCCGCGGCCGATCCCACCGCCGTCGATTTCATCGCGTTCTCCGGCGCGAAGAGCGAGATCTATTCCTCCGAGGAGACGGTCTCATACCTTCAGGCGTCGAACTACGGCCTCGTGATCGGCTTTGAATCGGAGGCGGGCGCGATGGTCTACGACCCCGTGCTCCAGACCGTTGAGGCGTTCTCCGGCGCGATCGGGGAACAGCGCGCGCTCTTCGGAAGCGCAGACCTCGTCCTGACGGGCGACGGGGCGCTCTACCTTGACGATCCCGCTCAGCGCGTCCAACAGCTCATCGCGACCGACATCGATCAGTTTTCGGGCATCAACGGATATCTTTACTACATCCGCGACGTCGACGGCGCGCGCCAGCTCATGCAGTACGCGCCCAAGACGCTCTCCTGGCAGAACATCGCGCTGCCGAACGCGGAGCCCGTGAGCGTTACCGCCAGCTATGCGACCGCGCTCGTCATGGACGACGCGGGCCTCGTATACGCGATCGACGACGCGACCGGGGCCATCTCCCCGTTCGCGCAGATCACCATTCCCGACAGCTACAACATGACGGACGTCTTCCTGAGCGCCGTGAGCGGCCAGCTCAACGTCTACGCGCGGGCGGAGGAGGAGCCGCAGGACATCCTCGTGTTTGATTTCGCCGACGATGACGACGACGCTTCCGTAGAAAAGGCAAGCGCCCTCAGCCTCCTCGCGAGCGCAAAGCTTACCACGGAGCAGACCACGAAGGACATTCTGACGCCCGTCGCCAAGTATGCGACGCTCAGCTACGGGAGCCGCGGCGATGCCGTCAAGGCGCTTCAGCAGGCGCTCACCGAACTGGGGTATCTCAATGACCGCGTCGACGGCATTTACGGCCCGAAGACGCGCTACGCCGTAAAGCTCTTTCAGGACTTCAACGGATTGACCGTCACGGGCATCGCCGACAGGGGATTTCAGGAGCTCCTGATCGACGGAAACCCGCCCCGGTTTGATCCTTATCGCAAGATCTCCTATTGGGCGCGCGGTCTGCGCGTTCAGGAGATGCAGACCCGGCTGCGCGCGCTCGGCTACATGGCCGATCCGGCGGACGGCATCTACGGCCCCTACACCCGCGACGGCTTGAGCCTCTTCCAGTCGGAGAACGGACTCGACGAGACGGGCATCGCCGATTCCGAGACGCTGCGCGCGCTGTACAGTTCGAAGGCCAAGTCCAGCAGCTCCTACTTCCTGATGAATCAGGGCGACAGCGGCTGGCGCGTACTCCAGCTCAACAAGCGACTCAAGGAGCTATATTATCTTGAGGGCAAGCCCGGTTACTCCTACAACTCGGCCACGAAGGCCGCCGTGAAGCTCTTCCAGAAGGAGATCGGCGTCGTGCAGTCGGGCGTCGCGAGCGCGCTTCTCCAGCAGAAGCTGTTTGCCAACAACGCGCCCGAGTACAGCGGCTACATCACCCTGCGCCGGGGCGACGAGAACGATCGCGTGCTCGACCTCCAGGAGCGCCTGAAGCAGCTCGGCTACTTCAAGGGAAACACGACCGGATACTTTGGAAAGTACACCCAGAACGCGCTGAAGGAGTTCCAGAAGGTCGCGGGCCTCGACGTGACGGGCGTCGCGACGGTCGAGACGCAGAAGCTGCTGTTCTCGCCGGATGCGCCGAAAAAACCCGAACCCGCTGTGATCACGGCCCCGGTCATCACGGTATCCAACGTCATGACCCAGCCTACGCCCGGCGTCTTCTACGTCGAGGACACCATGATCACCATCTCCTGGACGGTTGAGGGCAGCGTCAAGGAGTACTACGTCGAAATCAGGGACGAGGACGGCTACAACCTGCAGGCCGGCAAGCTCAACGCCACGAACATGCAGCTGGATGTGACCGCGCTCGACGCTGAATCGCGGTACAACATCGCCGTATTCGCGGTGCCCGTGAACGGCACGATGGACGATGCGAAGTATACCGAAATCGCCATCATGACTCCCGCGCGCGTCGAGCCGACGCCCACGCCGAGTCCGACCCCCGAGCCGCCCATCGTCCTTCCGACGATTGAGCCGACGCCCACGCCTTCCGTGACGCCCGGCCCGACGATCATCGTCCCGATCATCAATATCTCGGGCGACGTCATCATCAACGGCAACATCTATATCATCGGCGGAAGCGGCGCGACCATCAACTGGGAGGCCGTGGCCGGGATGCTCTACAACGCCTACGTCATCGACGGCGGCGGGAACGTGCTGATGTCGTACGAGGACATCCCAACCGGCAGCCTCCAAATCTTGCCCGACGAACTGACTGAGGATGAAACCTACTACCTGCAGATCCTCGCTTACCCCGAGGACGGCAACGAATCCGAGGGCAAGACCGCCAGCGTCGCGCTGATGGCGACCGAGGAGGAGCCCGATCCCACCGAGCCCCCGACGGAGGGCGAGGAAGCGGAGGATGTGACCCTCTCCGTGACGGTTGAAAACGCCAACCGCATCGACGACGTGTGGTACATCGGCGAGACCCCCGCAACCATCGGCTGGATGACGACGGGCGAGGTTACGGGCTACAGCCTGTACCTCATGGACGCCGACGGGAACATCTTGAACCAGTCAGACAATTACGCGGAAACCGTGTTCTCCATGAGCGCGGCTGACCTCGAGGCCGGAAAGGTCTACGGATTCATGATCGAAGCGCACGCTCCGGCGGGTAACGTCGATCAGGTCATCTACGTGGCCGCTGTCCAGCCCGAGGCGACCCCCGAACCCACGCCCGAGCCGACGACCGAGCCGACCGCAGAACCGACGAACGAACCGACGAGCGTCAAGATCACGGTTGAGAACGCGGCGATGGACGGCGACGTCTACTACATCGGCGTCGAACCGGCAACCTTCTCCTGGACGTCGACCGGCGGCGAGGCGACCTACAGCGTGTACCTCCTCGACGGCGAAGGGAACGTCCTCAAGCAGGCCGAAAACACCAGCTACACGACGATGCAGCTCGACGCCTCCGACCTCGAGCAGAACAACTCCTACGGCCTGAAGGTTGTGGCGCACACCGCTTCCGGCGACGCGGAGGAAACGATTTCCATCGCGCCCGTCGCGCTCGCGACGCCCGAACCCACGGCGGAGGTCACAGCCGAAATCACGGCGGAACCGACTGCCGAGCCGACAGAGGAACCCACCCAGGAGCCCGTCGAACCCGCGACGATTGTGATAACGGTCGAGGGCGCGACACTTGAAGGCGACGTGTATATGATCGGCGCGGAGCCGGCGCACATTTCCTGGACGTCCACCGGCGGCGAAGCGACCTACGACGTGTACCTGCTCGACGGGAACGGCGACGTCGTCAAGTCCGTCGAGGGCACCGACAAGACGGCCATGAACCTTGCCTCCAATGCGCTCGGTACGGAAGCAGTATACGGCGTGAAGATCGTGGCGCATACGACTTTCGGCGACGCCGAAGAGACGGTCAAGGTTGCGGCGATCCAGCAGGCGACCGAGGAACCTACTGCGGAGCCGACCAACGAGCCGACTCAAGAACCCACGGCGGAACCGACTGTCGAACCGACGGAAGAACCGACCGTCGAGCCGACCGTGGAACCCACCCAGGAGCCCGCCCAGCCCGCGACGATTGTGATAACGGTCGAGGGCGCGACACTTGAAGGCGACGTGTATATGATCGGCGCGGAGCCGGCGCTCATCTCCTGGACGTCCACCGGCGGCGAAGCGACCTACGACGTGTACCTGCTCGACGGGAACGGCGACGTCGTCAAGTCCGTCGAGGGCACCGACAAGACGGCCATGAACCTTGCCTCCGACGCGCTCGGCGCGGAAGCCGTCTACGGCCTGAAGATCGTGGCGCATACGCTCTCCGGCGATGCCGAAACGATCGTCAAGGTAGCGGCAATCCAGCAGGCGACCGCGGAGCCTACTGCGGAGCCGACCAACGAACCGACCCAGGAACCCACGGCAGAACCGACCGCCGAGCCGACTGTCGAGCCTACGACGGAACCGACTGCCGAACCCACGGCCGAGCCCGTGTACACCGTCGGCGTGCCTGAGATCGAAGTCTCCGGCTACGCGGACTTCGACGGCAGCGCATATCTCGTCGGAGGCGACAATATCACAATCAGCTGGTCCTCGTCGGGCGACGTGGCAAGCTACAACATCTACTTCCTGAACGGCAACCAGGAGAAGATCAATGAACTGACCGGCACCACCGAGACGAGCATCTCCATCAAGAACGCCAACTTCGCGGAAGGCGAAACCTACTACGTGGTGGTGTACGCGGTTCCCATCAACGGAACCGAGGCGGACGGAGAAATGTCCTACGTGACGCTCGTGCGCCCCGAGGCCGAACCGACGCCCGAGCCTACGGCGGAGCCGACCGCGGAACCCACGGCGGAACCGACTGCGGAGCCCACGGCGGAGCCGACAGCCGAACCCATGCCGACCGAGCTCGTCTGGGATCAGCCGCTCGACGCGAAGTCCGATGCCGAGCACGTCGCCGCCTTCCAGCAGAAGCTGGTGCTGTGGGGCTGGCTCTCGCTCGATCCGAATGTCGAGGGCAGCGCTGTCGAGGGCACGTTTGACGAGGCGACGATGATCGCGGCTCTGAACCTGCAGACCTACATCAACGGCCTGTATGTGGAAGACGCGGCGTTCGTCCCGCTCGAGATGATCGACCTCATTGCCGAAAAGCCCTACGTCGGGCTCGACACCCTGCAGCTCATCATGACGGACGACGAGACGATCGACTTCACGAATCCCGTGATGCCGTAACGGGGGAGGAACGTCCGGGGGCTCTGCCCCCAGGCCCTCCCAGCGGCGTGCGGATCGACTGGCAATTGGATCCGCACGGTCGCGAAGCGACTTGGTTTGCCTCCGGCAAACCAACCTCCATGGGCTGGCGCTCCATGGAATCCCGAAATGGGAGATCAACAGATACACATCCATCGGCGGCTCGGGCGCAAAACCCGAGCCGCCGAACTTTGTACAAGATACTTCAAAAAATGCAAATCGACCGCCCGGAGGCTGGCTTGCATCGGAAAGCCAGCTCCGGGCGGTCGGACGAATGAACGTGATTTCCCTTTCTATATGGGATTCTCAAGGGAACCACCCCTTGAGCGAGAGTCCGAGGGCAGCGCCCTCGTTCTCCGTTATTTTGCGAACGACCCGACCTTGGCGGTGCGCGCGACGGAGGTGTTGTCCGTCTTGCGGTCCTGCAGCTCCTTGACGGGGTTCGGGTGCGATTCCGCGCGGTAATCCACGTTGAAGCGCTTCTGGTGGTCGGTCACAACCGTGTGGCTTGCGACGGCGTTGACGTCATGGTTGACCCTGTCCTGATAGAAGAAGAACTCGTAATCCGGCGGCAGACGGTCGACGGGCGTGTAGTTTTCCATCTGGGCGGTCAGGTTGATCTGGCTTGCGAGGATGTTGCGGACGTAATCGCGCGTATCGTGGAACTGGAGGAGCGCAGGGAATGCGCCGCCCGGGATGACCGCCTGCCAGTCCTCGTTGTCGTACTGCCTGAGAAGGTCAGCCGCTCGGTGCAGATGCAAGACCTCCTGATTGAAGTGCAGTTCCCAGATGGACTTGACATTCGGGTCGCGCTCGTCCTGCCAGAAGGAGTAATAGAGGTAACACTCCATATACTCGTGGAGCAGCAGATTCTCAAGCCACGTCGCGTTCGGATCAAGAAGCGCGCCGTAGTGGCTCACGTGCTGCTCCTCGATCATCGCGATCTCGAGGTACAGCCTTCTGCCCAGGTCGTTGAAGTAGGTGTTCCCGAGGTTCATATAGAAGTTCATGGTCTGCTGCTCGCCGGAGGTAATGATGAGGGTGTTGAGCTTGGTCCTGATATCGGCGGTTTTGAAGTCGGTCGCGTTCTTGATCGAATCAAAGGGGAAGCGGTGCTCCGCGATGGTGGGCCTGCCGGGCGTGATGTCCACGTAGCTCTTGACGAGCTGTTCCGCCGGAATCTGCGCGTCGAGATCCAGTAGGTTCGAGTAGCGGTACAGGTGGTCGAAGTCCTCGAGCAGCGCGAAGTCGAGCGCCTGCTTGACGTACTGGTTTGGCTCATTCTGCGCGAGCCAGGCAGTCAGATCGACTGCCACGTGCTCGTATCCGATGGTGGTCTCAAGCGCCGTCTCGTCGATGGGCTTGAGCCAGTTGATGCGCTTCTGCTGCTGCTGCTCGACGCGGCGGGAGAGCGCCAGCTCGCGCCGAAGGTCGTTGTTCCGGCAGTTACGCTCGAACTGGTGCTTGAAAAAGACCTCCTCCACCTCGATCCCGTTCATGAGGATGATCCGGACCTTGGTGTAGGGGTCGACGGTTTTTTTATCGTAGGGCTTGGGGTAGACGCTATTCCAGTCGAGAATGCCGTCCTCCACCCGCATGGGTCTTAGTTCAAACGGATTCAAAAAACCACTCCTCTGCGCTTTTCCCGTATTGTTTGCCCCGTGCGGGGAAAATATGCGGGCGCAGAGGAGCGCGTCAGTCGAACAAATCGAACATGTCGAGCTGCTCGACGCGGGAGTCCTTCCAGCGCGCGGCCATTTCCTGAAGCGCATTCGGGTCGAGCTGGTGGAAGGGGATCGCGTTTTTGTTGAGGAGCGGCTGGTTGCCCGGATATCCGTCCCAGGCGTAAACCCAGTCGCAGACCTTCGAACGGAGCGCGTCCGATTCGCCGCGCTTGCCGTCGGTGTTGAAGATGAATACCGCTTCGGAAAGCGCCATCAGGAGTTTGTTGCGCGCGATGGCGTGCGCCGTCGTAAAGAGCGCCTCGGGATGCTCGAGCGAGAGTGCGACGAGGCGTCCTTCCCTGAAAAGGGTCCGAATCTCCGGGCGCTCCGCGTATTCCAGGAGTCCGCCGCCGAGGACCGCGGTGAGATCGCCGTCGCCCGGAAGAAGGAAGCCTTCCGTCACGCGCGAAACGCCCAGTTCACCGCCCGTCGCCACCCGGTAGCCCGCGCGCCTGGAGAAGCCCGCGATCGCTTCCACGGACGCGCGCACTTCGGCCGCGGTCTTGATCCCGCTCATGCCGAGGATGCCGATGGAGGGCCGTGCGAGCGCCTCATGGTCGCCGCAGAGGTAAAAGACCGGCGGAGCGGCGGGGCCAAGGCGCTTGGAGAGCCGGAGCGGATACTCGTCGTCGAATTCGGTCACAATGCGGATGTCCCTCTCCGCGAAGCCCTCTATGGCATAGGAGAGCTGCACCGTGCGGCTCATGAGGATGTAGACGCGGTACGCCTCCTCCTCGGTCATCGAAAGAAGCTGCATGATGCCGGAGATGTCGACATTCATGAGCGCGCTCAGCCGCCGGGCGGACGTCGCCTTCACGCGCTCGACGAGGTCGCGGTACTCAATCGTCGCGAGCGGGCGCGCGTATTCCTCCTTGTTCGGGGAAAGCGAGAGGCAAAGCAGCATCGCCGCATAGGATTCCGCGCAGTAGGCCATGTCGTATCACCCCTTATGTTTGTAGTATAACATATCAATCCGCGGATTGGAATGGCGCGCGGTTGTTTTTGTCCGTCCCGGGTGCTATAATTGACCCATCACGGACCGCGGAGGCACATGATGATAACGGCAGTATCGCTCAATCCGAGCGTCGATCTGACGCTCTCCATCGACGGTTTTACTTATGGCGGGCTTAACCGGGTTTTGACCGAACAATCCGACGCGGGCGGCAAGGGTATGAATGTGGCGCTCGCCGCGCGGCGACTGGGCATTTCCTCGGCGTGCGTGGGCTTCATGCAGGAGGAGAGTGCGGCGATGTTTTCCGGGAAGCTTGCGGAAAACGGTGCGGAGGGCGATTTCGTGCTCTGCCCGGGCCGCGCGCGCACGAACGTGAAGCTGCGCGACGAAAAGACCGGACTCATCACCGAGGTCAATCAGTCGGGCCGCGCTGTGACGGGCGAGGGGCTCGAGAGGATGAACGCGCTCGTCGCCGCCCGCGCAAAGCCGGGCGACTTCATGGTGCTCGCAGGTTCGCTCCCGCCGGGCTGCCCCATCGACTATTACAGGACGCTCATCGAAATCGCGACAGGAAAGGGCTGCCGCTGCGTGCTCGACGCCGATGGCGCGCGGTTCTCGGAGGGCCTCAGGGCGAAGCCCTTCCTCGTCAAGCCCAATCGCTACGAACTTGAGCTCATGACGGGGGAGACGCTCGCTTCCATGGGCGACATTCGACGCGCGGCGCTCTGCATCATCCAAATGGGCGTGAAGGTCGTCGCGGTGTCCCTGGGCGCGGAGGGCGCTTTCATCACGGACGGCGCGGAGTCGTTCGCGGCGCCCGCGCTGGACGTGAACGTGCGTTCCACCGTCGGTGCGGGGGATTCGATGGTCGCGGCGCTGACGGCGGGTTTCCACGAGGGAAAGCCTCTTTCGGAGGTGTTTCGCATGGGCGTGGCCTGCTCGGCAGCCGCCTGCATGACCGAGGGCACGAGGACCTTCGAGGCGCGCGACTACGAGCGGCTCCTGCCGCTGGTCGAGGTCGAGCGCATATCCGCGGACGGGCACGCATAGAGGACAGTATTCAATGACGAGATGGCGGGGGATCATATGGCGAGAAGACGCGTGACCGAGGAGGATCTTCTCGACTTCCGCGCGCGAGCGGAGCTGCTTTCGCAGGAGGTCGAGGTCAAATACGAGGAGATGGACCGCAGGAAGCTTGCGGAGCCGGAGCCCATGCGCGACATGGGGCTTCTGATCGTTGCGGACGAGGACGAGGAGGGCGCCAGACGCTTTGCGAAGCGCATGGAGGCGGGCGGGCTGGCCGTTGAGCGCGCGGATATTCGCGGCTACTTGCCCATCGACCGCTTCGACCGCACGCCCGAATGGCAGAGGCAGCTCACGCAGGCGCAGACGGCGTATCAGAGCCTGCGCAAGCGCGCCGAGCGGATCGCGGTTCTGGGTTTCGGCCAGTCCGTTCCGCTCGCGGCGCTCATCACCGAGCAATATCCCGTGGACGCGCTCATCTCCGTCGGGAGTTTCGGCGTGGGCAGGGGTGCGGGGAGGCGAGCGCCGTCGCGCGTCTTGCGGATCGCCAGGAACAATCTCTTTTCCATCGTCTGCCCGGTTTTGACGGTCCTGCCCGGCGATCTGAGTCCGCGCGCCGCCACATCGGTCGCGGTCTTCGGCACGCGCACCCGTTCCCGGGACGTGCGATTGCTCGAAATGCGCGGCGCGAAGATGGCGAACCTGTTTACCGAGCGTGAAAACGAACTCGCGGAGGCCGTCTTCGAATTTTTGGCTGAAGGTTAAGGCGGAATACGCCTTGTCAAATCGTTATTAATGTGTATAATATAAAGGTATATCTGCGTCTGGGATGCGGATCGCGAACCGATGAGGATTGAGAGGAAGATAAGGAATGAGAAACAGATTCGTCAAGCTCGCGTCAATCGTGACCATGCTTGCGCTCACCCTGACGGGATGCAGCCTGATTGCCGTCGATCCGGTGATGCAGGCGGACGAAGACATGGCGACTCTTAAAAAGGAATACTCCGCCCCTGTCGCGACCTATGACGGCGGCACCGTCACCAAGTTCGACGTCACGGCGGACTATTATAATCAGTACTCCTATATGTACTACATCTACTCCATGTACGGCTACACGATGGACGAGTCCCAGGCGCAGGGCATCCTCCAGAACGTCGTCGAGGCGCACATGAACACCCGCGCGACCCTCCTCAAGGCGGAGGAGATGGGCATTACCCTCACAGACGACGAGATCGCCGAGTGCGAATCCGCCGGACAGACCTCCTATCAGGAGGCCTATGACAAGGCCTACGAGTCCGCCGAGGGCGATTCGGAAGAGCTGAAGCAGAAGAACACCGAGTACGCGCTCTACGAGCAGGGCGAGACGCTCGAAGAGTATATCAACCAGCAGAAGTGGACCAAGATCGTCGACAAGGTCGAGGAAGTTGTCAAGGCAAATGTCGCCGAAATTTCCGACGATGATCTGGAAGCGGCATACACGGCGCAGCTCGCCGAGGATCAAGCCGCCTACGAAAGCAATCTCTCTACCTTCGAGACCGACATGAACGATCCCGAGAAGGTGATCACCTGGATGCCCGAGGGCTACCGCACGGCGAAGCACATTCTCGTCAAGGTCGACGAGTCCGTTTTGACGCCCGTCACCGACGCGTACGCCGCGCTCGCGACCGCGCAGACCGCGCTTGACGCCCTGAAAGCGGAGCTTACGACCGCCACCGCGCCCGAGGCGACCGTCCAGCCCGACGCGACCGCAACCGCGGAGGCCACCGCCGAAGCGACTGCCGCCGCCACGCCGCGTCCCACCGCCGACATTCAGGCGGATATCGACGCGAAGGCGGCCGAGGTCGCGACCCTTGAGACGGATCTCGCCACCAAGAAGGCCGCGTGCATCGCGACCGTGCAGGGCAAGCTTGACGAGATCTATCAGAAGCTCGCCAGCGGCGAGTCCTTCGACAGCGTGATGGCGGAGTACGGCGAGGATCCCGGCATGCAGGAGGACCCCTCGATGACGCGCGGCTATCTGGTCTCCGCCACCTCCACCACTTGGGACACCCACTTCCGCGATGCCGCCATGGCGCTTCAGAACGTGGGCGACTACACGCTCGAGCCGGTCATCAGTTCCTCCGGCGTGCACATCATCAGCTATCACTCCGATGTGACGCCCGGCGCGGTCCCCCTTGAAGACATCCGCGACGCGTTCTATACGGCCGCCCTTACGGAGGCGCAGGACAGCTATATGCAGGAGCAGCTTTCCTCCTGGGTCGCGGCGCTGAACCCCGTTTATAAACTCGACAACTTCTACGCCGAATAATCGCGCCACGCCGACTGAACCGTGGGCCGCCGCCTCTGCCCTCAAGGCAGATGCGGCGGTTTTTTCCATGATTGCGCGGCGAAGGGAAATATGAGTATGCAACCGTCAAGGAAGCACTGCGGAGCATACGCCGGACAATTTCGCGGCCCAAATGTATCTTCCGTGCGCGCGGACGGATATTTGAGGCGGGAAAAGGCGAATTCAGGGCTTCGAGGGGTGCTGGCTTCATTGACACACTTTTTGAGAATTGTTATAATATGTTAAGAAGGGGAGGGGAGGTGGTCCGATGAATCTGCAGGCATGGTGGGGCTCTCTCGACGCGCTGATGCGCATCCTCTACGTGATCGCTGTGCCCTCGACATTTCTGCTGGTTGTGCAGCTGATCCTCGCGGTCATCGGCTTCGCGCACGGCGGGATTCCGGATGCCGGGGACGCCAGTGGACTGGATGCGGGCAGTTTGGATGCGAGCGGGCTGGACGCGGGCGTTTCCCACGACCTGGGCTCCGGCGCGCCCGACGCGGACGTCGCGGGATTCCACGGTCATGACCTCGTTCCGGGCCCGGATGCAGCCGACGTGCCAGCGCACGCGCCCGGCATCGACGCCGTCCGGCTCTTCACGCTCTCGGGCATCGTCAGCTTCTTTACCGTTTTCAGCTGGTCGTCGATCCTCCTGAAGCTCGGCGGCGTGCCGAGCCCGTTCGCGGTCGCGATCGGCCTCATTCCCGGCGGCGCCGCGATGTACCTGGTCGCGAAGATCCTCCAGCTCAGCGGATATCTGACCGAGAGCGGCAACATGAACCTCGAAAACGCGATCGACCTGGTCGCCCGCGTCTACATCCCTGTCCCCGGTGCGCGTGCCGGAGAGGGGAAGGTCACGCTCGTCCTCCAGGATGCGTTCGTGGAGCTGAGCGCGGTCACAGACGAGCCTGACATGATCCCCTCCGGCACGGCGGTCGTGATCGTGGGGGTGGCGAAAGGCGTGCTCGTCGTATCGAGCGACACATCCGAAGAATAAAACCGACAGGAGGCGTACTATGGGATCCTATGTGCTCGGGATTACGGTAATCGTCGTCGTTGTGCTTCTGGTCGTCATCATCGGCATTCTCTCCAGATACCGGAAGTGTCCGTCCGACAAGGTGCTCGTCATTTACGGTAAGGTCGGTTCCGACAGGGAGGGGCAGAGCCGCTCGGCCAAGTGCATCCACGGCGGCGCGGCGTTCATCATCCCCGTGCTTCAATCGTACCAGTATCTGGACCTGACGCCCATCTCCATTAACGTCGACCTCAAGAACGCGCTCTCCAAGCAGAACATCCGCGTGGACGTGCCCTCGCGCTTCACGGTTGGCATTTCGACCGAGACGGGCATCATGCAGAATGCCGCCGAGCGCCTTCTTGGCCTGAAACTTCCGGAGATTCAGGAGCTCGCCAAGGACATCATCTTCGGTCAGTTGCGCCTGGTCATCGCGACGATGGACATCGAGGAGATCAACACCGACCGCGACAAGTTCCTGCTCGCCGTCTCCAACAATGTTGAAATCGAGCTCAAGAAGATCGGTCTCAGGCTCATCAACGTCAACGTGACCGACATCAACGACGAATCCGGTTACATAGAGGCGCTTGGCAAGGAGGCTGCCGCGAAGGCGATCAACGACGCGAAGAAGTCGGTCGCCGAGAAGAACCGCGACGGTGAAATCGGTCAGGCCAACGCGCACATGGATCAGCGCATCCAGGTCGCCGCCGCCGACGCAACCGCCATCAAGGGCGAAAACGACGCGAAGATCGAGGTCGCCCAATCCGAGGCAAGAAGGCGCGAGAAGGAGGCGGAGGCTCTCAAGATCGCAACCGCCGCCGAAAAGGTACAGGCCGCCCTCGCCTTGAAGGAAGCCTACGGTGCGCAGCAGGCGGCCGAGCAGACCCGCGCCGAGCTTGAGCGCGCGTCCCAGCAGGCAGACGTCATCGTCAAGGCCGAAATCGAGAAGCAGCAGGTGGAAATCGCAGCCGAGGCCGAGGCTGAGGTCACGCGCCGTAAGGCGAAGGGCGACGCGGACGCCATCTACGCCCGCATGGCCGCACAGGCAAAGGGCATCGAGGAGGTCCTCACCCGGCAGGCGGCGGGCATGCAGAAACTCGTGGAGGCAGCGGGAGGGGACCCCGACGCAGCCGTGAAGTTCATCATCGCGGACAAGCTCGAGGAGCTCGTCAAGATGCAGGTCGAGGCCATCAAGAACATCAAGATCGACAAGGTTACCGTCTGGGACGGCATGAACGGGGGAAACGGGACGCCTGCCACGGCGAACTTCCTCTCCGGCATGCTGAAGGCCATCCCGCCGATGAACGAGCTGTTCAGGCAGGCGGGGATGGAGCTCCCGCCCGTCCTCGGGAGGGACGCGGGGGAGAAGGACGACGCAAAAATAGAGGGAAACGGCTGACCAATCGCCCCGCGTCGCACAGGCGCGGGGTCTTTTCATAAGAATTTTAATCTGATATAAGCATCGCGCACGGAAGGGAGGGGGAGAATGGCGCGCGTCAAAAAAATGGATCGGAGGAAATAAAATGACCGGACTCTACAGAAAAAATCCGCTGCTCTTCGCGCTTTTCTGGATCGCAGGATACATCCTTCTCATCGGCGCCACGGATACCGTTTCCGCTCTCATCGGCATCCGGCAGATCGCGACCCTTCCGGCGCTCTTTCTCGCCTCGCTCCTTCTCGTCGGCTTTATCCGGAAAAACGGGCTGTGGAAGCGCTTTGGTCTTTGCCGGAACCGGGGCATCGGCTACGCGCGATCCCTTTACCTCATCCCCCTCGCCGTCATCGCCTCGAGCAACCTTTGGGGCGGCGTGGCGATCAACTTTCCCGCCCATGAAACCACGGTCATCATCCTCTCCATGCTGTTCGTCGGCTTTGTCGAGGAGATCGTCTTTCGCGGCCTGCTTTTCCGGGCGATCGCGCAAAGGAGCCTCCAATCCGCGGTCGTCGTCTCGTCCCTCACGTTCGGACTCGGCCACATCGTAAACTTTCTGACGGGGGCGAGCGTCCTCGAGACGGCCCTCCAAATCGTGTACGCGACGTCGATTGGTTTTTTGTTTACCGTCTTTTTTGTCAAGAGCGGCTCGCTCGTCCCCTGCATCGTCGTCCACGGGATCATCAACGCGCTGAGTGTTTTCGCCGCGCCAGGGAACAGCGTCGATCACACGATCCAGGCCGCGCTGATCACGGTCGTGTCGGTCGGCTACACCATCTATCTTTTCATGGCTGTCCCGGGAAACGCTCTTGAAAAAGGAACCGCCGACGGTTCCTCCGCCGGCGATCCAAGCGTTTAAACATATTTTCGCATCTGCTGGAGCGCGGACTTTTCAAGCCGCGAAACCTGTGCCTGCGAGATGCCGATCTCTTCCGCGACCTCCATCTGCGTGCGGCCCTGAAAGAAGCGGCGGTTGATGATGTTCCGCTCCCGCTCCGCGAGCCGCGAGAGCGCCTGATTGATGGAGAGGTCGCGCACCCAATCATCCTCGCTCACGCGGTTGTCGCGCACCTGATCCATGACGTAGATGGCGTCGCCCCCGTCCTGATACACGGGATCGAACAGCGACACGGGGTCCTGGATCGCCTCGAGCGCGTACACGACGTCCTCCTCCGGCATTTCCATCTGCCGGGCGATCTCGTCCACGCGCGGTTCGCGGCCGCGCTCGTAGGTAAGCGCTTCCCGCGCGCGCAGCGCCTTGTAGGCTGTGTCCCGGAGGGAGCGCGAAACGCGGATCGGATTGTTGTCGCGCAGATACCGCCGGATTTCGCCGATGATCATCGGCACCGCGTAGGTGGAAAAGCGCACGTTTTGGGTCACGTCAAAATTGTCGATGGCCTTGATGAGGCCGATGCAGCCCACCTGAAACAGGTCGTCGACGCTCTCGCCCCGATTGTTGAACCGTTGAATTACGCTCAGGACGAGCCGGAGATTCCCCTGAATGAACTCGTTGCGCGCCTCGACGTCGCCCGCATGCACGCGCGGGAAGAGTTCGCGCATCCGCTCGTTGTTGAGTACGGGCAGGGTGGACGTGTCCACGCCGCAGATCTCAACCTTGTTGGATGGCATATCGTCACCTCCGTAGCAGACAAAGTATTGCCGCTGCGAAGGCCGGATATTCAAATCAGCGCAAACGCGAAAAACAAGCGAAAGTCTGTTTTACGCCATTTTGTCCATTTCCACACGAAGCTTTCCGATGATTCTTTTTTCGAGCCGGGATATGTAGCTTTGAGAGATGCCGAGCATGTCGGCGACCTCCTTTTGCGTGCGCTCGCTGCCGCCGCCGATGCCGTACCTGAGTTCCACGATGTTGCGTTCGCGCGTCGAGAGTTCCCGAATCGCGATCCGGAGGGTGTCGCGCTCGATCGAGGAATCGAGGTTGCGCGAGACGAGGTCAGGCTCGGTTCCGAGGACATCCGAGAGCAAAAGCTCGTTTCCGTCGACGTCCGTATTCAGCGGCTCGTCGAAGGATACCTCGAGCTTCAGTCTGCTCGTCCGCCTGAGAACCATCAGAATTTCGTTTTCGATGCAGCGCGACGCGTAGGTCGCGAGCTTGATGTTCTTGTCCGCGTCAAACGAGTTGACCGCCTTGATCAGGCCGATCGTGCCGACGGAGATGAGATCCTCGATGCCGATTCCCGTGTTCTCGAATTTGCGCGCGATGTAGACGACGAGGCGGAGATTCCGCTCGATGAGCGTGGCGCGCGCGCCGTTGTCGCCGCCTGACATGCGCGCCATGAGCGCAAGTTCCTCCTCGCGCGTCAGCGGGGGCGGGAGCGTGTCGCTCCCACCGATGTAGCAGACGTTTCCACGCCTCAAGTGTACGACGAGTCCGAAGATCGATTTGCTGATCGAGTTGACCATTCCATTCCCCTCCGTTCAATCATGAATGTAAAAAGATCGGCGGAGCGAGAGCCGCCGCCCCGCCGGGAAGTTTGCCGGGATAGACCGCGATCCAGATATCGTCCATTGGCCGTTCGCCGTTGCCCGTGTCCGCCGCAAGCTCGTCCGGCAGGAAGCATCCAAGCTCACCGGCGCCCCCGACTCCGCCGTAACCAACGAGTCGGAACCCGCGCGGAAGTGTCTCGAGCGCCCTCTCCGGGCAGAAATCATCGGGAAGGATTTCCTCAATTTCATCTTGGGAGACAATCATGACGGGAAGACCGCTTAAGGGTTCCGTCAGCCGATTCCCGGTATCGACCAGCGCCCGGAAGCGCACCCTGACGCCCCGGTAGCTCATTTCAATCCACGCTTCCCAAGTGTCCATCGATCTGCGCCGAAGGCCGAGCGCGGCGCCCGCCACGATGGCGGAAGTCACGCAAGCAAGGAGCGATGCCCAAAATGATATGCCGGACATAGCGCCCATGATGCCCGCCATGAACGCCGAAACGGAGATGAGCGCCGCCGAGAGGCCCAAAAGCGTCCGGAGGCCCGTCCTCCCGGCCGCGACGCGCACCATAACGGGCGCGGTCAGGAGCGCCGAGGCAACGCGAAAGATACCGCCTGCGCCAACGAGCGCGAGATACGACGCGGACATGCCGCCAAACGCCGCCGCCGCAAGTATCCGTGTGGGCCGCAGCCGTACTCTGTGCCTGATCGTCGCCGCGATGGTAAGCGCATCCAGCGCAAAGTTGAAAAGGAACACGCTTTCAACGCTCAGGCGCACCAAATCACCTCGTGCGTTGAGTTTAGCGGATGAAATGATGAATATCGCGTGAAAAAAGTCGGGTAAAATTGTGCCAAATTCGACATTCGACGCATAAAGTGAGAATTATAAAACGATTTATGTAACTGTTCAGGTAACCTTTATGCCTTCCTTTCATCGAAATGTCTTGTAAAATAAAGGAAAATCAGGCATTTTGTGCCATCGACAAGTTGTGCATTTTTGGAGCGCCTTCGACCCCATCGTGTCGAAAAAATCGCGTGGGGTATCAGCCGCATACTATGGTACAGGGGGGCGATCGCATGACATTTTCGGAGCTGAAGCAAAAGGACGTGATCAACATCTGCGACGGGCGGCGTCTGGGCAGGCCATACGACCTGTGCCTCAACGAGCGAGCGTGCGTGGAGGCAATTATCGTCCCGGAGCAGTGCGGCATGCTGGGCATGTTCAAGCTCGATCGGGAAGGACTTATGATCCCTTGGGACAGAATACGTAGAATCGGCGACGACGTCATCCTGGTGGAGCTGGATTCGGACGGATAAACGTCCGAATTTTTGCGTTTTCCGTGAATATTTCGGGTGGAAGCAGGGGGCATATGACACATTTTTTCACAAAAGACTAGACTTAAAGCGCAACATTGTGTATAATATTAACGAATGAGGTGAGCGCGTTCGTGAAATGCGTGCTGTGCGGATGTATGCAGAGCCGCGTCGTCGACTCCAGACAGAGCGACGACGGCACGAGCATACGCCGGAGACGGGAATGCGAGGCCTGCGGGCGCAGGTTCACGACCTATGAGAAGATCGAAGTGATCCCCATCATGGTCGTGAAGCGAGACAGGACCCGGGAGACCTTCGATTCGGCCAAGCTCCGGCTGGGCATCATCAAAGCCTGCCAGAAGCGGCCCGTGTCATTGAACCAGATCGACGAACTCGTTCGGAATGTGGAAAAGCGCGTGTACTCCTCGGGGGACACGGAAGTGACCAGCCAGACGATCGGGGAAATCGTGATGGACGAGCTCAAGCTGCTCGACGAGGTCGCGTACGTGCGGTTCGCCTCCGTTTACCGCCAATTCAAGGACATTCAAACCTTCATGACGGAGCTTTCCAAACTTCTTACCGATTCGGAAATGGGTAGTACCGACGGTTCGAACCCGCCGGGTAAATACTAATTCACAAGAAATGAGGACACGCACATGGCAAACGAATTAATATTGGCCGTTGACGACGAGGCTCATATCCTTGAACTCTTGTCGTTCAATCTCGAGGCCTCAGGGTACCGAGTAGTCACTGCCGCCACGGGCGAAGATGCGCTGGTGGTTTGTGCGCATGAGCGTCCGGCGATGGTACTTCTCGATATCATGCTGCCGGGGATCGACGGCATGGAGGTGTGCCGCCGCCTGAAAAGCGCGTCCACCACGGCCGACATCCCGATCATCATGCTCACCGCCAAGGGCGATGAAGTGGACAAGATACTGGGCCTCGAGCTCGGCGCGGATGACTACATCACCAAGCCGTTCTCCGTGCGCGAGCTGATCGCGCGCGTGAAGGCGCTCCTCCGGCGCGCAGCGCCCCAGAGCGAGGAGGAAGGCATCCTGCACGTTGGCGGACTCACCATTGACGTCGGCAACTACGAGGCCTTCCGAAACGGCGAGAAGCTGTCCCTCACGCTCAAGGAATTTGAGCTTTTGAAGCTCTTGGTCCTGAGCCGCGGCAAGGTCCTGACCCGCGATTTTCTCCTGGACCGCATCTGGGGCTACGAGTTCTACGGCGAGACCAGAACCGTCGACGTCCACATCCGCCACATCCGCCAGAAGCTTGGCGACGACGCGCGCTACATCGAGACGATCCGCGGCGTCGGCTACAAGTTCAACGATAAGCAGGAGAATCGGTTGTGAGAAGCAGGGTTGCGCTCGCCGCAACCCTCTCGACATTGCTTGCGCTTGTTCTGCTCGTCGTGCTCAGCTGTCTCGCAATTGTTGAGGAGCGCAATGAGAGGCTTTCGGATGACGTAGAACTGGCGCTCAGGCTCGTCACCGGGACAGCGCCCTCCGGAAAGGATGCGGAGGGCTTTTCTGCGCTCACCCAGTATCTGCGCAAAAAGGGGCTCGCGCTGGGCGTCTATAACGGAAAGGGCGACGCGGTCTACGCTTCTGACGCGGTGGCCGCGCCCCTCGATCAGCAAGACATCGCACAGGCGCGCGAGGGGAGATCGGGCGTCTACAAAAGGACGGGATCGGACGGCGAATCGATCCTGTACGCGATCGGAGTTCTGGAGGACGGTTCGTTCCTCCGGGTCTCAGTCGCGCGGGAGGGCTTCTGGCAGTCGGTCGGCGCGAGCGGACCTGCGGTTTATGTTTGCATCTTTCTGGTGATCGCGCTCTCGTTTTTCACCGCACTCATCCTATTGAATGCCCGGCGCAGCCGCGCGATCGAGCGGATCATGGATGTGCTCGATTCGTATTCGGACGGCCGCTTCGACGTGCGCCTGACGCGCGCGGACGGCTTCGGGAAAGACGCGACCGCCGAGTATAACGCCATCCTCTCGCGCATCGACGAGCGAATCTTTAATCAGAGGAGCCGCAATCAGGCGCTCTCAGTCGTCATGAACCAGATGCAAAACGGCATCATCGCGGTGGACGACAAGCTGCGCGTCATCCTCGTGACCCCGGTCGCCAAGCAGCTTCTCGGCATCACGGGGTCCGCGCAGGGCATGCACATCAACGACGCTTCACGGGACGTGCGGCTCGATCAGGTGCTCTCGGACGCCATGCTTCAAGGCGGCGTCTACACCAACGAGGTTGCGGCTCGCACCGCCATCGGGCGCGGGCACAGGCCGCTTCGGCTCTACGTATCGCCCATGCGCAAGGATGGGAAGGTCGTGGGCGCGCTTGCCATGGTGGAGGATATTACCGAGCTCCGCAGGCTTGAGCAGGTGCGCACGGACTTCGCGGCGAATGTCTCGCACGAGCTCAAGACGCCGCTCACCTCGATCCGTGGCTTCGTGGAGACGCTCCTTGACGGCGCGATCGAGAAGCCGGAGATGGCGAGGAAGTTTCTCAACATCATCATGCTCGAAACCGAGCGCCTCACGCGGCTCATCAATGATATCCTGTCGATTTCAAAGCTCGAGTCAGGCATGGACGAGGCGCCGAAGGAGCGCATCCGGCTCGACAAGGTGGCCTTCGGCGTGACCGAGATGCTCGCGATCCACGCCGGGGAGAAGGAAGTCCGACTCTCCTGCCACATGAACGCGGACCCGGTCTACGTCATCGGCAACAAGGACCATGTGGAGCAGATGCTCATCAACCTCGTTGAAAACGGCATCAAGTACAATAAGCCCGGCGGTTCCGTGACGGTGCAGGTATTCAAGAACGCCACGGAAGCGAATCTGTCCGTCGCGGACACGGGCATTGGTATCGCGGAGGAGCACCTGCCGCGCATGTTCGAGCGCTTCTATCGCGTAGATAAGGGCCGTTCCCGCTCGATGGGCGGGACGGGCCTCGGCCTCGCGATCGTCAAGCACATCGTCCGCACGATGCACGGCGAGATCGAGGTGCATTCGAAGCTGGGCGAGGGGACGGAGTTTCTCGTGACGCTTCCGCTCGCTCCCCAATCCGCTGGCTCGGATTCCGGCGACGACATGGAAATGGAGGAGTAAAATGAACTACCGCAAAATGCCCGGAACGGAAGTTATGGTCAGCGCGCTCGGCATAGGCTGCATGCGCCTTCCCACGCTTCCGGAGGAAAACCATCCCATCGACATGCCCGAGGCGATCAAAATGGTTCGCCACGCCATCGACAGCGGGATCAATTACATCGACACGGCATACCCCTACCACGGCGGCATGAGCGAGGTGCTCGTCGGCAGGGCGCTTCAGGACGGATACCGCGAAAAGGTGATCCTCGCGACGAAATCGCCTGTTTGGAAGGTCGAGAAGTACGAGGACTTCGAGGTGCTCCTCGACGAGCAGCTTCAGAAGCTCGGGACCGATCACGTGGACGTGTACCTTCTCCACGCGCTCGACGGGGATCGCTTCAAAAAGCTCGTCGAGATCGGTTTTGCCAGATTCCTCGACGAGATGGTAAAAAAGGGTAAGGTTCTCTATCCCGGCTTCTCCTTCCACGACGAGAAGGACGCCTTCCTAGAAATCCTGAATGCATACGACTGGAAGGTCTGCCAGGTACAGATGAACGTCCTTGACGAGTTCAGCCAGGCGACCATGGACGGCGTGCGCGAGGCGGCGAAGCGGGGGATCGGCGTGATTGCCATGGAACCCGTGCGCGGCGGCGGCCTCACGAAAAGCGTTCCGGAATCCATCATGAAGCTCTACGGCTCCACGGGCAAGGAATTAAGCCCCGCCGAGTGGGCGTTCAAGTGGCTCATCGACAAGCCGGAGTTCATGACCATCCTTTCCGGCATGAGCAACATGGAGCAACTGAACGACAATCTGCGCATCTTCTCCGAAAGCGACGCTTACTGCCTCTCGGACGATGAGCGCGCCATGCTCACCAAGGTTCGCGAGGCCTATGAGGCGCGCATCAAGGTTGGCTGCACGGGCTGCGAATACTGCATGCCCTGCCCGATGGAGATCAACATCCCGCACATCCTGCGCGGCTACGATCAGGCCCACATGTTTGACAACCTCAAGGGCTACTTCGAGCGGTACAAGAGGCAGGTGCCGGAGTTGAAGTGCATCGCCTGCGGCGCGTGCGTCTCCGCCTGCCCGCAGCACTTCGCAACCCCGATTCCGGACATGCTCTCGATCATCCATGAGGAGAGCGCGGGGTACTGAGAGAGAGGGCCCGCTAAGGTCGGCGATCCTCTGATAAGCCAGAACTCCGGCAGATGTGCGTCGGCCGTCCAGAGGTCAACCCTCCGACGGCCGATTTTGCGAGCGCGACGCCTGCCTGACAGATGTGCCGTGTCATGGATTTTGGTACGGTGAGACATAAAAAAAGGGCTGTTGCAGGAAACGGAAATCTGCAACAGCCCAATCTTATGCCTTCGCATCCTTGATCACGGCGCGGGTGCTTCCTCGGCGACGATGTTCCAGTGGACGCCGAATCGGTCGACGAGCCCCGCGTGGAACGTCGAGTAGAACGTGTCCGTTGGCGGGAGCGTGACGCGTCCGCCTGGGAGGAGGGCGTCAAAGACGCGCCATCCCTCCGCCGCGCTCGGCGCCGTCGCGACGAGCTTCACCATGGAACCGGGCGACACGGGCGCAAGGATCTCGTCCGCGAGCCAGACGTTCGTGCCCGAGATTTCCATCTCTGCGTGCAGAATCCAGTCGCACAGGTCCTTCGGCGGGTGCGCGACGCCTTCCGGCACGTAGTCCCCGTACGTCCGTTCCATGCGGATCTCGCTTTGAAACGCCTCGGCGTAAAGCGTGAGCGCGGCGCGGCAATCGCCGGCAAAGGTCAGATACGGCGTCATCATGGGCCCTCTGTTGGGGCTTGCGTCGGCATCAGCCCGTTTTCGGTCAGAATCGACTCGTACTCCTTGATCCGCCGCTCGTACTCCTCGTTCTCGCTCTGCGCGGCGAACAGGTCCTGCTGCACCGTGGAAAGCTCCTGGGTGATGGAGTCGAGCGTCGACTGGTCCGTGAGGGCCTTGAGCGTCTGATTCTTCTTTTTGAGGTCGACATTCTCTTCGTGCCACTGGTAGGCGAACGCGGATACGCAGATGAGCGCGAGAAGAAGCGCGCCGCACGCGATCAGAACGAGAATCATCCGCTTGTCCGTGCCCATGGTTGTCGTCGGTTTGGCCATCGTAATCCCTCCAATTTCATATGGGCATTATATAATGGAAGCACAACGTTTTCAACCCGGAAAGTATGTATTTTCAATGAATAACGCGCATTGACTTTACATTTCCGCGCGGGTATAATCGATTTATCACGTGTAAGAAGGTGATGGAATGAATAGGCCCGTGCTCGTCGTGCTGGCCGCCGGGATGGGCAGCCGGTTCGGCGGCGACAAGCAGATCACCCCTGTGGACGACTTTGGTCACGTCATCATGGATTATTCGATCTTCGACGCTATGCGCGCCGGTTTTTCAAAAGTCGTTATCGTCATCAAACGCTCCTTTTCGGAACAGTTCAAGGAATCAATCGGCGGACGGATCGCGAAGGTCTTTCCCGTCGAGTATGCGTATCAGGAGCTCGACATGCTCCCGGAGGGCTTTTCGATCCCCGCGGGCCGGACGAAGCCCTGGGGAACCGCCCACGCGACGCTGTGCGCGAAGGACGCGGTCGATTCTTCCTTCTGCGTCATCAATGCCGACGACTTCTATGGCCTGTCCGCGTTCCAGAGGGCGTACGAATTCCTGGCCCCCCGGCGCCCGGAAAGCGAGCACGCCATGATCGGCTACCGCATCGAGAACACGCTCACGGAAAACGGCTCTGTCGCGCGCGGCGTGTGCGCGGTCGATGGCGCAGGGAACCTGACCGGCGTGACGGAGCGCACTTACATCCTCCCGGCGGAGGGCGGCGCAAGGTATTCCGAGGACGGAGGAAGCACGTTTACATTTATCCCGGCGGGTACCTTCGTTTCTATGAACATGTGGTGCTTCGGACGCGCCATGATGGACGAGATCGAATCCCGGTTCTCGACCTTTTTGAAACAATATCTGCCCCAAAACGCCCTGAAGTGCGAATATTTTCTGCCGCTCGTCCCGAACCTCCTGATTGAGGAGGAGAAAGCGACGGTCAGGGTTCTGGATACAAACGAAAAGTGGTACGGCATGACGTACAAGGAGGATCTCGAAAAGGTCGTTTCCGCGATCGCCGAAATGAGGCGCGCCGGAAAATACCCCGAGGAACTGTGGAGGGACACATGCGCGAAATAGCAGACCTGTTCCGCCTCGCGGGGGAAGTTGTCGAAATGCGCCCCTACGGCAACGGTCACATCAACGAGACGTACCTGATTGCGACGACTGAGAGGCGATACATTCTCCAGCGAATCAACCACTTGATCTTCCAGGACGTGCCGGCGCTCATGGAAAACGTCGGCGCGGTCACATCCTTCCTTGCGGCGCACGATCCCGACCCGCGTCACGTACTCACGCCCATAAAGACGGCGGATGGCGCGCTCTACGCGGTATTCGGCGGGAATTACTTCCGCGTCTACGACTTCGTCGAGGACAGCATCTGCCTGGAGTCGGCAGGGTCGGCGGCTGATTTCGAGATGAGCGCGCGGGCGTTCGGAGACTTCCAGAGGCGGCTCTCCGGCTTCCCGGCAAAGACCCTCCACGAGACGATCCCGCGCTTTCACGATACGCCCAACCGGGTGCGGCTCCTGAAGGAAGCGGTCGCGTCCGATCCGCTCGGTCGCGCGAAAGACGTTCAGAGGGAGATCGATTTCGCGCTCGCGCGCGAGGCGGACGCCGCCCTCATGACAGGCATGCTTCTACGGGGCGAACTCCCCTTGCGCGTCACGCACAACGATACGAAGCTCAACAACGTGCTTCTTGACGCCGGGACGCGTGAGCCGCTGTGCGTCATTGACCTCGACACCGTGATGCCCGGCCTCGCAGGCAACGACTTTGGCGACTCGATCCGCTTCGGCGCGACGACCGCCGCCGAGGACGAGCGCGATCTTTCGAAGGTTCGTTTCTCCTTGCCGCTCTTTGACGCCTATGCGCGCGGCTACCTTGCCGCGTGCAGGGATGGCCTGACGGAGAACGAGATCGCCACGCTCCCGGACGGCGCGCGGCTCATGACCTATGAGTGCGGCGTCCGGTTTCTCACGGACCACATACAGGGAGACGCATACTTCAAGATCCATCGCGAAAACCAGAATCTCGACCGCTGCCGCACGCAGTTCAAGCTCGTCTCGGAGATGGAGGCGGCGCGCGCCGCGATGGCGGAAGCGGTCGAATCGCACGCTTAAGTCACGAAAACGGAGGGATACTGATGAGACTGGGCGCACTGGAGGCCGGCGGCACCAAGATGGTGTGCGCGCTTGGCGACGAACACGGCAATCTGTTCGAGCGGGCGAGCTTCCCGACGCGGGAACCGAACGAGACGATGCGCGAGGTGGCCAATTATTTCAAGGACAGGGCGATCGACGCGCTGGGCGTCGGAAGCTTCGGCCCGCTGAACCTCGAAGAAGGCGATCCGGCGTTCGGAAAGATTACTACGACGCCGAAGCTCGAATGGAGGGATTACCCGCTTCGCAAGGCGCTCGCAGACGCGCTCCACGTGCCCGTGGGCATCGACACCGACGTCAACGCGGCGGCGCTGGGAGAGGCGATTCTGGGCGCGGGGAAAGGGCTCGACACCGTGGTCTACTTCACCATCGGAACCGGCATCGGCGGCGGGCTCTACGCGGGCGGAAGGCTGCACCACGGACTCGTGCATCCCGAGATGGGACACATCCTTTTGAACCCGCACCCCATGGACCCGGCGCCGCACGGATTCTGCCCGTACCACGACGGCTGCCTCGAGGGCCTGGCGTGTGGAGAGTCGCTCAACCGCCGCTGGGGTGTTCCCTCGCGCACGCTGCCGGACGACCACGTGGCATGGGAGATTGAGTCGGACTACCTCGCGCAGATGTGCGTGAGCGCAATCTGCATGCTTTCGCCGAAGCGCATCATCCTGGGCGGCGGCGTCATGCACCAGCCGAACCTCATCGAGCGCACGCGCAAAAAGACACTCGAAAAGCTCGGCGGCTATGTGGCGCACCCGGCGGTCACGAAGGACATCGACTCCTTCATCGTCCATCCCGGCCTCGGCGACAACGCGGGCGCGGTGGGTTCCCTGCTGATTGCGAAGGAAGCGCTCGAATGAGTCCGCGCGCGCTGCGCTCCGCGAAGGACGTCCGGGATCTGATCGACGAGGTCGGCCTCGTCCCGCTGTTTCGCTCGGAGGTTCCGGGCTTCTCCATCCAGGAGATGACGCCCGAGGAGTTCTGGTTCAAGGAGGGCGTGGAGGGGCCGTGGGAGTGGCGCGAACAGCTCGCCGCCTCGGGCGAGGTCGCCTATGCGAAGGTCCTCGCCGGAAAGGCGGGGCTGATCGGGCGCGACCTCTATCCCCGCTTCTGCAACATGCGGCGAGAGGGCTATGACTTTGAGGCGCGTGCGGAGGACGGGCTCGTATTGAGCCGCGACCGACGGCTGTACGCGCTCGTCGAGGGCGGCGTCTCGCTCTCGCACGAGCTGCGCAAGGCGTACGGGGATAAGGGCTTCGAGGCCGCGCTGACGCGGCTTCAGATGCGCACCTACATCACCGTCGCGGGCTTCGACCGACGGCGCGACCGCCACGGCGTTCCTTACGGCTGGGGGATTTCCGTCTATCTGACTGCGGAGGAGCGGTTTGGCGCCCTCTGCACGGCGGCCTACGACGAGGAACCGGAGGATTCACGCGAAATGATCGTTCAAAGACTCGAGAAGCACATCAGCCGCGCGGACGCGGAGCGCCTGATCGCATACAAGGGGTGAATGAAGTGCCCGCAAAGCAGAAAGAAAGCTGGCTCGACCGCAACTGGCCGTTCCGGCACACGGAAGTCGGACTCAATCAGGATACCAACCTCATCAAGGTCGTCGCCATGCTCACGATGCTGGTTGACCATCTCGGCGCGGCTATTTTCACACAGTATACCGTGATGCGGATCATCGGTCGGATCGCATTTCCGATCTACGCCTACGCCATCGCGGTTGGCTGCGTCTACACGCGCAATATGGGGCGATATCTCCAGCGCATCGTGCTTCTGGCGCTCATTGCACAGCCGATCTATGTGCTGGCGCTTCATCATACAAATCCGCTCATGACCGCGATCCCATTCAAAATCGATCCTTTCGGTGCGATTTTCAATTTCTACGTCTACAGCTGGAAGGATCCGAGCATCCTTCTTTCGCTTGCGGTGGGCATCGTGGCCATCTGGTCGGTGCGCGAACGGCGGCTCTGGATCACGGCGCTGATCCTGCTCCTCACATACCTCATGAACTCTGCCCTCGATTACGGCATCCGGGGCGTCTTCCTCATGCTGCTTCTGTACCTGTTCATCAATCGTTGGTATATCTCGCTCCCGCTCGTCGCGGCGTATATGATCTATTGGGGACTCGACGGTTCCGGATATACCTTATTCGAAGTGAGCTTCTACATCCAGATGTTCGCGATCATGGCGCTCCCGTTCATCTACATCCCCATGCGCTCGGGCCTTAAGCTCAACAAGTGGGTGTTCTACGCCTTCTATCCCGGTCATCTGCTGCTGATTTACCTCATTGAAAAGTGGCCGGAGATTTCGGCGGCCCTGTTCTGACGGCGCGGGCAATCATGCAGGGAGGAAATCGATGGGGAAAAGACTGAGCATGACCGCGCGCGCGGTTCTCCTGTGGGGCGTCGCGCACGCGGTTACGGCCGCGCTGATGATCCGCGTTTGGAGCATCGACGGCGTCGCCGCCGGGTGGCGGGCGTTCATCGGCGGGGCGACGCTCATCGCCCTGCGCGGAGCGCTGTCCATGAAAGGCGCGCGCCTGCGCGCCCGAGGGAGCCGGGTCGTCCTTTCGGCGCTGTTTGGCGCGGCATTTGGCGGCGCGTTTGCGATGGGCGCCAAGGTGTACGCGTACCTGAACGGTCCGAGCGCCGGGAATCAGCGGCTCGTCGCGCAATTCAGCCTCGTCGACGTCGCCAATTTTGCCGCCGTCGCACTGTGTTTTTTTCTTGTCATCTTCTATGCTGCCTCGCTTCTGGAAAGGGATCACGTCGCGCTCGCGCGCTATTTGAACGCCGGAAGGGCAAAGCCCAATGCGGTGTTTTTCACCGCGCTCGCGGCGTTTCTGTTTGCCTGGAGCGGATTTTTGATCACCTACTTCCCCGGCACATGCATCAGCGACACGGTCTGGATCCTCGAAGACCCTGTGGGGATGAGCACGCAACACCCATTCTTCTACTGCCAGCTCCTGTATGGTCTCGTCATGGCGGGAAACGGCCTCTTTGGCCACATGAACGCGGGATACGCGCTTTACACGTTCGCACAGATGTGTTATGTCGCGTTTTCAATGGCCTGGGCGCTCCGATGGCTCGCGAAAAAGGGTTGTCCAACGTTCCTCCTCGCCGCGTTCTGCGCGCATTTCGCATTCTCGCGGCTGATGGCGAACATCGCCGTGACGGGAATCAAGGACGGCTGGTTCGGCGCGACCGTGGTGCTTCTCCTGCCGCTTTTCTGCGATCTCGCGGTATCGCGCGGCGAAAAGCTTGAAAGTCCGAAATTTTCTGCCGCGCTCGTCGGGCTCGGCACGGTTGCTGCCCTTCTGCGCAATAACGGACTCTATGTGATGGCGCTCACGATGTTCGTTCTGCTGTTTTCGGTCCGACGCTACCGGATCCGATTGCTTTTGGTCGCCTTTCTCACGCTCGCCCTTCCGTATGGATCAAACGCCCTCGCCATGCGGTACGTCGTGAAGGGGGAGGCCCAGTTTACGGAGATGATCGCCGTTCCCATGCAGCAGATCTGCATGACGGTGTTAAACGGCGGGGAGATCACAGACGAGCAGGAAGCGTTCATCTACCGCGTGGTTCCGCGCGAGGTCATACTGGAACACTACAGCCCCACGTCGTTTGACAAGCTGAAATGGGAACAGAAGGCAAAATTCAGCAGGTCCTTTCTCAATCAAAAC
Organism: Bacillota bacterium; assembly: GCA_023444095.1. Lineage (GTDB taxonomy): Bacteria > Bacillota > Clostridia > Christensenellales > Aristaeellaceae > RUG11247. The sequence goes on along the minus strand of JAEZRP010000006.1, from coordinate 13,926 downwards.
AAGGCTGAGTTCTTCCGGGTATGGGCTGAGATGCTCCCGAAGAACCTCGGGAGCTACATTCAGGCGTACGCGCTTTTGACGAGCGTCTTCTGGGACAGCTTCGAGCACGCATACGCCCAGGGCTACTATACGGATATTGCGAATCCGGATTCGATCGGTCTGGGGATCGAAAACGTACAGATCCTTCCGGATTGGCTGCAGCGGAGGATGGATGCCTGGTATCAGGGGTACAAAAAGTCGATGCTCGGTGCGGGGAACGTGTTTCTGATCACGCTTCTTCTTATGGGGATCGCCGTCAGCGCGCGGGAGCGACGCAAGTGGATTGTATTTGTGCCCCTCACGGGCATCTAGTTGACGCTGATGGCGTCCGTTCCGATCAATTACGGATTCCGGTATGTGTTTGCGCTCTACATGGCGCTGCCGCTTGCGCTGTTTGTGACGTTCGCAACATTCGACCGGGAGGGTGAACGATGATGCGACGGGGCGGAAAGAATGGAAAATGCGAGGAGGAATCACATGAAATATGATCTGATTCAGGCGAGCAGGATCCGAGTGCTCGTCGCGGCCCATCGCGGCGTTGCGGGCGGGAACATCCCCTGCAACTCGATGGCCGCGTTCGAGGCTGCGCTCGCCCAGGGCGCGGACATGATCGAAATCGACGTCGCGAGGAGCGCAGACGGCGTTTTGTACGTCTTTCATCCCGGCATGGAGAGCGCGCACCTCTATTCGGCGCGCCTCATTTCCGAGATGGAGAGCCGCGAGGTCGATATGCTCTATCTCGTCAATCAGGATCGGACCGCGACGCAGTTTCACGTGCCGCGCCTCACGGACGTGCTGGAGCGATTCCGGGGCCGGTGCTTCATCAACATTGACAAGTTCTGGGACTGGCCGCGCGAGATCGCGGAAGCGGTGCGCGCATTCGGCATGCAGGATCAGGCGCTCGTCAAGACGTTCGTTCACCCCGGATGCTTCGACGCCGTGGAGGAGGTCGCGCCGGACATCCCGTACATGGTCGTTGCGCGCGAGAAGGACGAATGCACGGACGCGCTTCTCAAAAGAAAGCTCCGCTACGCGGGCGTCGAGGCGCTGTTTGAAACAGATGAAGCGCCGATCGCGTCCCCCGCGTACATAGAGGACATGCACGAAAAGGGCCTTCTCGTGTGGGCAAACGCCATCGTCTATAACCACAGGGCGGTCCTCGCGTCGGGGCACTCGGACGACATTTCTGCGCAGGGGGACTATGAAGCCGGCTGGGGCTGGCTCGCGCGCAGAGGCTTTGACATTATCCAGACCGACTGGGTGATGCCGATGATCCGATATCTGGAAAAAATCGGGAAACGCTAGGGCTATTCCACACAAATCCTGCACGCACGGACGATGGCGCGCGCCCCTCGCACACGTTCAGAAGGTCCGCCTCTGATTCACATGCCGGACGATCAGGATTCGAATGCGGACGCCGCATGCACGGCAGCGCGCATTGGGAAGAGTGCAAGTGTGAAACGTTTTCCCGATTGCGCGCATGGGCGTTTTGTTGTATCATAGACGGAACAAAGGGGAGTGCCAGATGTACGAAGGAACGGCAAAAATCATACTGGATAACAGGGACGCGCTCCGGGTCGTGGCGAGTGCCGCGCGCATCTCGACCACGGAGGGTTCCGCGCTCGAGCTGTTCGACCGGCCGGCCGACGCGCAGAAGGATTTGAGGCTCGTTAAAAAGGTGCTCGCGTCCGGGCATAAGTCGCTGATGGAACATCAGACATTCTCGGTCGCATTCGACCGGGTGAGCGTGCTCGTCGAGCAGTTCATGATCGAGCACAGGCTCGCCTCCTATATCGTGAAATCCAGGCGGTACGTGGACTTTTCGGGCGCGGGCTATCTGGTGCCGGAGGACCTTCCGGACGCGGCGCGGGAAAGGTATGTCTCGTCGGCGGAGGCGCTTTTCCGGCTGTACGCCGATCTTATTGAGGCGGGCGTGCCGCGCGAGGACGCGCGCTTCGTGCTGCCTTACTCGTTCTCGAGCAATTTCTACGTCACTTTGAACGCCCGCACGCTCATCGCGGTCATCTCCGAAATGACGTGCGGACGGGGCGCGGCGCAACCTGAGATCGCGGCCCTCGGCGCGCAGCTCGAGGCGCAGTTCGATTTGCTCTATCCCGGCGTGATCGCCGCCGAACGCGCGCGGTACGCCCGGTGCGCGGCGAGACCATTCCCGACGGAATGGAAGCGCGGCGGGGCGGCAAAGGGGAGCGCGGAGCTCGTCGCCGCGACGCCTGATCCGCAGAAGGCGCTCGCGCGCGCCATCGCGTTCGCGGGCCGGTTCGCGCCCGAGGACGGGGATTACGCCTCCGAGCGCAACATGATGGCGCTCGTTCAGGACGCGCGCCCGCGCGAACTTGAGTTTCTGACCGCGCAGTTCTTGGTGAAAAACGTATCTCTCGCCTGCGTCACGCACTTCACGCGCCACCGGATGCTCTCGCTGCTCGTGCCGGACGCCGCGCACGCGCTCGCGAACGGAAAGTACGTCGTTCCCGAAAGCGTGAAGAAGGACCCTGCGCTCCTCGCGCGCTTCGAGGCGGCGTTCGCGGGCCAGGCGGAGTTGGCGGAACAGCTCATCACCCTCGGCGCGCCGGCACACGATATGGCGTATCTCGCGCTCAGCGGGCACGTGACGGACATCATGCTCGAGATGAACGCACGCGAACTTTTGCACTTTATCAAGCTGCGCACCTGTAACCGCGCGCAGTGGGAGATCCGGCGCGTGGCGCGCCTGATGCTTGATTTGCTCAAGGAATACGACGAGGATATCTTCTGGGTATTCGGCCCAAGCTGCTACGTGGACGGAAGGTGTCCCGAGGGCAGGCTGAGCTGCGGAAAACCAATGAAAATGTGAGGGTGGATGCGGACATGAAAAGACCGGTCATTGGGGTCATCCCCTACGAGCGCGCGGACGGAAGCGGCAGGTATGTGCCGGAGGGTTACTTAGACGGCGTCCGTGAGGCGGGCGGAGAGCCCAGATACATCGATTATGTGGATTTTCCGCTCGACGCCGTCGAGGCGCTCGCGGATGAGCTGGATGGCATGGTGTTCACCGGCGGAAAGGACGTGGCACCGGAGAATTACGGCGAGCTGCCGTGGCCCGAGCTCGGTCCCGTGCTCCCGGACCGCGACGCGCTCGAAATCCCGCTCGTGAAGGCGATGTTCGCGCGCAAAAAGCCGATCCTCGGCATCTGCCGCGGACTCCAGGTCGTCAATGTCGCGCTAGGTGGCACGCTCATCCAGCATGTGCCGAAGGTCTACGGAACCGATCATCAGCAGCAGAAGGACGATCCGCCGTTCACGCACGACGTGGACATCGTCCCCGGTTCGCGCACGGCGACGATCTTCGGTGCGACCTCCATCCGCACCAACAGTTATCATCATCAGTCCGCCGACCGCGTCGCGCCCGGTCTCGTCATCTCCGCGCGCGCCCGCGACGGCGCCGTCGAGGCGCTCGAGTATGCGGGCGATCCATTCGTCGTCTGCCTCCAATGGCACCCGGAAAAGACGCTCGGCATGGACGAATACTCGATCAAGCCTTTTCGCGCGCTGCTCGCGGAGATAAGAAGATAAGGCGCTCGGTTCCTTTCCATGCGCTCAGTGTAAAAGCGATGCCCCGGGGTTTGATCTCCCGGGGCATCGCCATGTAAGCCTATTATACTCTCATGTGGGATTTTCATGGGTCAATATCCCTCGCGGGGGAGGCCCGGAGGGTGGAGTCCGGCGTTCCTTCGTTCCCCCGGCCTTCTCCCGTTCCTACCCCAGTCCCGCATTGATCCCGTCGAGCATCGCCTGCGCCTGCTCCTCAGAGAATGCGCCCTGCGAGAAGCCGACCATGGCGCGCAGGGGCGCGCTGCCGAGCATCTCGAGGAGCCCGCCCTCCATGCCGAGCACGGGTGCGCCATCCTCGGGCATGGGGAAGGCGGCCTTCAGAAGCACCTCGACGACGGGCGCGGCGACCGGGTTTTTCATGAGATCTCCGAGCGTGCTGTTGAGCGTGAAGGGCCTGTAGTGCGGCTTCACGGGGCGAACTTTCAATTCGATCTCGAGTCTGATTGCGCGCGATGAAGCGCCGATCTCGACGCCATATACGCCTTCCTCGACGCACCAGTCGTTCATCTCCGCGTTAAAGTAGGCGAAGGCGCGCCTTCCGAGTGTAAACGAGACCGCCTTCGTCTCCCCTGGATCGAGCGCAACCTTCTGAAAGCCCTTCAGCTCGCGCACCGCGCGCGGCACGCCGCCTGTCTTTCGGGTTACGTAGAGCTGCGCGACCTCCTGACCGAACACCTTGCCGGTGTTGGTGATTTCGCAGCGGACGGTCGCTTCCTCCTCGTCCGTCATTTCGGCTCTGTCGATCGTAAGATTGGAATATGCGAACGTCGTGTAGCTCAGGCCGTGGCCGAAGGGAAACAGAACGTCCATCTTCTTCGCGTCGTAATAGCGGTAGCCGACATAGATGCCCTCGCGATACTCGACGACGTCGTCGTAGCCCGGGAAGTTGAGGAAAGCGGGCGTGTCCTCGATCCGGTTCGGGAAGGTTTCCGCAAGCTTACCGGAGGGATTGACGCTTCCGGTCACAACGTCGTAGATCGCGCCGCCGACCGCCTCGCCGCCGAGGTACGCTTCGATCACCGCGGAGACCTTCCGGAGCCACGGCATCGCGACGGCAGACGAGTTGTGGAGCACGACGACCGTGTTCGGCTGAACGTCCGCGACGATGGAAATGAGCTGGTCCTGGCACGCCGGCAGGTTCAGGTGCTTTCGGTCGTAGCCCTCGCTCTCAAAGCCCGCTGGCATCCCGGCAAATACGATCGCGATATCCGCCGCGGCAGCCGCCTTTGCCGCCTCGTCGAGGAGCGCCAGATCGGCCTCTTCCTTTTCGGTCCTATAACCCTGCGCGTAGGTTACCTGGCCGCCAAACTCCTTGAATGCGTCGAGCGCGGTTTCCACCTTCCACGGATTGATGTGCGAGCTGCCGCCGCCCTGGAAGACGGGCTCGGCGGCAAACTTTCCGATGAGCGCGACCTTCGCGTTATAACAGAGAGGCAGTGCGCCGCTGTTTTTGAGGAGCACGCAGCCTTCGGCCTCAACCTTGCGCGCGAGCGCGTGGTGCGCCGCATGGTCGAACTTCGTATCGGGCCTGCGGTTCTCAGCGTAGCGCATGGTGATGGAGAGAATCGTTTCGCATGCGCGGTCGAGAATCGCCTCGTCGAGTTCGCCGCTCCGGACGGCGTCCGCCAGCTTCCGGTCGACCGACGCGTTTCCGCCCGGCATCTGCAGCTCGAGGCCCGCCTGAATGGAGGCGATCTTGTCGTTCATCGCGCCCCAATCGGTCATGACATAGCCTTCAAAGCCCCACGCGTCGCGCAGAATCTCCGTGAGCGTGTGCGGGTTCTCGCAGCCGTAGGTTCCGTTGATCTTGTTGTAGGAGCACATGACCGTCCAGGGCTTCGCCTCGACGACGGCCTTTTCGAAGCCCGCGAGATAGATTTCCCGGAGCGTCCGCTCGTCGAGGCGCGCGTCCACCGTCATGCGCCGGGTCTCCTGATTGTTGACCGCGAAGTGTTTGAGGCTCGTCCCGACGTTCTTCGATTGGACGCCCGATATGTGCGCCTTCGCCATCTCGCCCGTCAGGTACGGGTCCTCGCTGAAGTATTCGAAGTTCCTTCCGCACAGCGGGCTTCTCTTGATGTTCGCGCCGGGGCCGAGGATCACCGCGACGTCCTCCGCCTGGCACGCGTCGCCAAGCGCCTCGCCGACCTTTCGTACCAGTGCGCGGTCAAACGTCGACGCCAGGGACGCGGCGGTGGGGAAGCACACCGCGACGACCGAATCGTTGATCCCAAGGTGATCGGACGCGCCCGACTGCTTGCGCAGGCCGTGCGGGCCGTCCGTCACCATGACGGAGGGAATCCCGAGCCTCTCCACGCCCTTCAGGCGCCACATGTCGGAGCCCGAGCACATGCCCGCCTTCTCTTCCAGGGTCATCTGGCTGACGATGGCCTTCACATCCATCCGACCGCCTCCTTTTTTATCTGATAAAATCGTCCACGATCCGCTGCATCTCGCCGCGCTTTTTTTCCATATCCTTGAGAAGCGCGATCTGCGCCCGCGCGCGCACCAGGTTGTGCTCCGGTGAGCGCACCTTGAAGTACAGATCGCCGTCGATGTAGTCCGTCAGGAACCGCATCGCCAGCTCGCAGGTAATGACGAGCGCGCCGAGCGGAAGGTCCTGCACCTCATCCTCGGTCAGAAAACCGTTGACCTCGCTCAAAAAGCCCTCGGTGAAAAGGCGGAACCTATCCATATCGAGGGAAATTTTCGATGTGTCCTCCTCGTCCTCGGCAGCGGTGGAGGCGCAGAAGCGGATGGCGTCGCCGTAGTCGTAGAGGGAGGAACCGGGCATGACGGTGTCGAGGTCGATCACGCATACGGCCTTGTCCGAATCGTCGTCGATCAGGACGTTGTTGATCTTCGTGTCGTTATGCGTGACGCGCAGGGGATAGAGCCCGGCCTGCAGCTTTTTCACGATCATGTTCATGAGCCGCCTGTGCTCGAACATGAACTCGATCTCGTCGTCTACCTTGCCCACGCGGTCGGCCTTGTCGGCTGACACGGACGCCACGAACGAGAAGAAGCGCCGCTGCGTGTTGTGGAAGTCCGGGATGGTGTCGTGAAGCATGTCTACCGGGAAATCGCACAAAAGCTTCTGGAATTCCCCAAACGCCCGTCCCGTTTCAAAAAGGTGGCCGGCCTTTTTCGGCGCGTCGTATGCCGTGGTACCCGTGATGTAGCGGTACGCGCGCCAGTAGTTGCCCTCCATGTCCTGATGAAGATACCCGCCCTCGCGCACGGGGATCAGCGTCAGAACGTGGCGGGCGGGATCGATTTCCTGCCGCTCGTACGCGCGCGAAAGATGCCCCGTCACGCGCTCGATATTGCTCATCACGTCGTGAGGCTTTTTAAATACATATTTATTGATGTGCTGAAGCGTGTAGAACTCCATCTCGCCGCCCAGGTCGTAAGCGAGCCGATAGGTGTTGTTGATGTTGCCGCTGGTGAGCTCGACGCCGTCGACGTATCGCCCCTTGAACGAAAAATAAGGCAATATATGCTTGATTTCATTGTAGACCATGCTGCGCCTCCACCCTTTGATCTACGGAATTATAGCATATATTTAACTGTCGTGTCAATATTACAGCATGCGCGCGACCGTCCGGTAGAAGAGCTTCCCGAGGATCGAGGCGGTTCCCTTGACGTATCCCCTGCGGGTGAGGTGATCCGCGTACGCGTCGTTTCCCCACGTCAACGCGTCCGCGTAGAACTGGCTCTCGCCTTCAAAGATGACGTATTTCTGAAGCGCCGCCTCGAGGTCCGCGATGGTGAAAAACGCGTCCGGAACCTCATGGATCCCCGCGCGGGAGAGGAGCCACACGGCGAAATCCACGCAGGTGAAGGCCCTCGGCACATCAAAGCGCCTGTGGGCCAGAAAGGTGAGCGCCGAAAGGTAGTTGTAGATGTATTCGCCCGAGGAGGCCTGCACCTCGTCCACCGCGCGCGTAAGCGCACCGGCCTGTTGATCGGAAAGCCGGATCCTGCATACCTTGACGGTAGCCTGCCGACCCGAAAGTTGGTAGCGCATGAGCGATTCCTCGACGAAGCCCGCATAGAATGGCGCGGACTGGTGGTAGCGCGCGAAGGAATAGAGGCTCTGCATGTCCGGGTCGAAGCTGACTGAGACGTGGTTATATTTGCTCCGGGTCATTTTGCGGATGAATCGGCCGACCGAGCAGTCGGTTGCCGAGAACATGACGTAAACGTATTCAGGATGAAAATTCATCGCGTCTCCTCGCCGTTCCAAAAGAATAAGTAGATTATAGCATGGATGCGGACGAAATCAACAGCTTGCGCCAAAAATGCGAAAATTGTTTGCCGTTTTGAATTAATCAGTTTATATTTTGTTAAAAAACGCGACAAACAAAGGTTTCGCACCGGGCACGTGGTATATACCATGGGTGCGGGGAATAATTGGTACGCGACGACGCGACGATGACTGATAAATTGCTGTATTTTGATCGATACATGCAGGAAATTTGTCTCCCCCGGCGAATGATATATACTGTCGCTCAAACGCGGCACGATCATCATAAAGGTGAAGGGGAGCAGATGGCGGGAAGGTTTACCGACGCGTGGCTGGAAGAACTTCGCTCGAGGGTTCCCATCGAGGAAGTCGTCGGCGAGTACGTCAGATTGAAGCAGAAGGGTAAACGCTTCTGGGGTCTGTGTCCGTTTCACAACGAAAAGACGCCGTCCTTCAGTGTAGACAGCGAGAGCCAGCTCTACTATTGCTTTGGCTGTCACAAGGGCGGCACTGTGTTCAATTTCGTGATGGACGTGGAGCGCATGGAGTTCCCGGACGCCGTGAAGCATCTGGCCGAGCGCGCGCACATGGATCTCCCCGACGACGCGTCCGCCGGCCCCCGGATCACATCGGGCGCGCGGGAGCGGATCTACGAGGCGAACGTCGCCGCCGCACGCTATTTCCACGCGCTTCTCTGGACGGACCAGGGCGCGCAGGCGCTCAAGTATCTCTACGGTCGCGGACTCGCGGACGCGGACATCAGGCGCTTCGGTCTCGGCGCGTCGCCGTCCGGCTGGGACGACCTCTTGCGGGAGCTCGAAGGGATGGGCTTTTCGCGCGAAGAGCTTCAGGCGGCGGGGCTCATCGGCCTGCGCGACGGGCGCGCGTACGATCTGTTCCGCGCGCGCGTGATCTTCCCGATCATCAGCCCGCAGGGGAAGGTCCTCGGTTTCGGCGGGCGCGCGATGGGGGACGGCCAGCCCAAGTACCTTAACACCCCGGACACCCCGGTGTTCAACAAGCGCAACAACCTTTACGCGTTGAATTTTGCGAAAAACGAGCGACAGGTGGGGCATCTGGTCTTGGTTGAAGGGTACATGGACGTGGTATCATTAAGGAAGCACGGCGTTCAAGGCGTCGTCGCGACGCTCGGAACGGCGCTCACGGAGGAACAATCTCTTCTGATGAAGCGTTACGCGGGCGAGGTTTGGATAAGCTATGACGGAGACTCCGCGGGCCGCAGGGCGGCCCTTCGCGCGCTCGACATCCTCGACGCGGCGGGGCTCGGGACGCGCGTGATCGACTATCCCGGCGGCATGGACCCGGACGACTTCGTGAAGGCGCACGGGCTTTCGGGCTTTGAAAATCTCAGGAAGATCGAGGGCATCGAGTACCGGATGATCCGCGCGAAGGACGACATCGACCTCACGACCCAGGACGGAATGACCCGGTACGCGCTTGCCGCCTGCGGGATCATCCGGACGGTCAAAAATCCTGTGGAGGCGGAGAACCATCTGCGCAAGCTCGCAAACGAAACCGGTTACGACCGGGACATCCTCGCCCGGCAGGTCGGTGCGGCAACGCCGCAAAGGGAGCTTGCTCCCCGCGCGCGCCGCGAGCGGAATCCTCTGAAGGCCGCGCGCGCGGAAGGGACGCTCCTCGCGCTGATCGCGAAGGGCCTGATTCCGCCTGAAACCGTCGCGCCGGACGACTTCGACGCTTCCGTCAACGCGCGCGCGGCGCAGTGGATGATCGAAGGAAACAACATTGCTTCGTTTATCGCCAATCTCGGGGACGACGAGCGCACGCAATTCCTGGCGGACATCAATGCGGATCATGAGCTCGAGGATCTGAAAGATCCGCTTGCAATGGCGCAGGAGCTTCTCGCCGCGATACGGGAATCGCGCACCAAACGACAAATTACGAAGCTTCTTGAGCAGATCAAGATAGCCGATGACGAACAAAAGAAGGAACTGATAGCGCGCTACGAAATGCTCATTGGGAAAGCGCGCAATTGACCGGTCGAAAGGAGTGGCCCCATATGAACAAGGCGAGCGCCGAGGCGATGGCAGTCCGTGTGCGCGAACTGATCGAGACCGGCAAATCAAAGGGAGTTCTGACATACAAGGAAATCGTGGAAATGCTGGGCGACGTGGAACTCGACTCCGAGCAGTTTGACCGCATTCTCGATACCCTGTCCGGTTTGAACATAGAGGTTGTGAAAGACGACGCGGTGCCCGAGCCCGTACTGCTCGCGGATATGCCCGAAGAAGAAATCGACATCTCGGTGCCCGAGGGGGTCTCGATCGACGACCCGGTGCGCATGTACCTGAAGGAGATCGGCAAGGTGCCGCTTCTCACGGCGGACGAGGAGATCGAGCTTGCAAAGCGCATGGAGGAGGGGGACGAGGAGGCGAAAAAGCGCCTCAGCGAAGCGAACCTCCGGCTCGTCGTATCCATCGCGAAAAGGTACGTCGGGCGCGGCATGCTCTTTCTCGACCTGATTCAAGAGGGAAACCTCGGACTCATCAAGGCGGTCGAAAAGTTCGACTACCGCAAGGGCTACAAATTCTCGACCTACGCCACCTGGTGGATCCGGCAGGCGATCACCCGGGCCATCGCGGATCAGGCGCGCACCATCCGCATCCCCGTCCATATGGTGGAGACGATTAACAAGCTGATCCGTGTCTCGCGTCAGCTTCTTCAGGAGTACGGCCGCGAACCGCAGCCGGAGGAGATCGCGGAGGAAATGGGCATCTCCGAGGACAAGGTGCGCGAGATCATCAAGATCGCACAGGAACCCGTTTCCCTCGAAACCCCCATCGGCGAAGAAGAGGATAGCCATCTGGGCGACTTCATCCCGGACGACGACGCGCCCGCGCCCGCCGAGGCCGCCGCGTTCACGCTCCTCAAAGAGCAGCTGATGAGCGTACTATCCACCCTGACGCCGCGCGAGGAGATGGTTTTGAAGTTGCGCTTCGGGCTCGAGGACGGACGCGCGCGCACGCTCGAGGAGGTCGGCAAGGAGTTCAAGGTGACGCGCGAGCGCATCCGCCAGATCGAGGCGAAGGCGCTTCGAAAGCTCCGCCATCCCAGCCGCTCCAGAAAGCTCAAGGATTCCATCGACTGATGCCGCGCGGCTCGATCAACGTCGATCCCCGCCTTTCCGCCCTGAGCGAGATGTGCGGGGAATGCCGCGTGCTCGCTGACATCGGCTGCGACCACGGCAGGCTTGGCGCGTACATGCTGCAGACGGGGCGCTGCGAACGCGTCCTGTTTTCCGACATCTCCGGGGCGTCGCTCGAGAAGGCGCGGCGCCTCATTTCGACGCTCGGACTTTCCGCGCGCGCGAGCTTCCACGCCGGCGACGGCGCGGCGGCGCTGCCGGAAAAGCCGGATGCCTGCGTGATCGCGGGCATGGGCGGTTTGACGATCGCGGGCATCGTCGCGCGCGGGGCCGAAACGCTCGGGGGCGCGCGGCTGGTGCTCCAGCCGAATGTCGCCGTGCGGGAGCTGCGCGAGGCGCTCGCGGAACATGGTTTTTGTATTGCGGATGAGCGGATCGTGCGCGACGGACATCGGCTTTATCCGGTGATTGCCGCAGAGCGGGGGAGGGCAAGCTACGACGAGGCGCAGCTTCTGGTCGGGCCCGTGATTCTTTTGCGCCGCCCCGCAGAACTTGCCGACTACGCCAAATACAAGGTCCGCGTGGCCAAGAAGGCGCTCTTCGGCATGGCCGCGGGAGGCGCGGACGACACCGCCATGCGGCGGGAACTTTTGATCTGGGAGGAGGTTGCACGATGGTCCGGGTGAAGTACATATGCGCGGCGCTTGAGGAGCGCATGCCCGCCTCCCTTGCGGAGGACTACGACAACGTGGGCCTGCTCGCGGGCAGCGGGGAAAGCGTGGTCAACCGCGTTCTCGTCGCGCTCGATCTGACCGAGGCCGTTCTGGACGAGGCGGTCGAAAAAGGCGCGGAGCTCATCGTGACCCATCACCCCATCCTGTTTCACGCGCGCAGGAATCTTGCGGAGGACGACGCGGAGGGGAGACTCCTCGCGCTGCTCGTTCGGGAGCGAAAGAGTCTCGCCGCCATGCACACAAACTACGACGCCGCGGGAAGCGGAGTGAACGACGCGCTCGCGGACGCGCTCGGGATATCGGGCGCGCTGCCCCTCGCGGGCGGCGTCCGGATCGGCTTTGTCCAGCCGACGCCCCTTTATGCCTTCGCGGATCGCGTGGGGGAGAGGCTCGGCGGGGTCGTGCGGCGCTACGGAAGGCCGGAAACCATCGTCTCCCGGATCGCCGTCCTGGGCGGCGCGGGCGGCGACAGCGCGGAGATCGCTCAACGTGCGGGCGCGGACGCGTTCGTGACGGGCGAGATCGGCTACCACAGGGCGCTTTCCGCGCTCGACGGGGGCATGTGCGTGCTCGAGGCGGGACACGCCGCGACCGAATGGCCCGCCGTCCGCCACATGGCCGGAATCCTGAGATCGACCGGCCTCGACATCGAAATCACAGAGAGCGCCATCGAACCGTTCTTGTAATATGGAGGGATAAACGTGCAGCTAAAATCACTTTGGGACTTTATGCAGGTGGACATTGCGGCAGACAACTTCGAGGCGGAAATGCGCAAGTCGGAGAACCGCCAGACGCTCATTAAGCACCGCAATTTTTTGCTGGAACAGCAAAACAACATGAAGAAGATCGAGCAGGAAATCGCCGTGATGCAGGACAGGCTTGAGGCCGTGCGTGACGAGGCGGACCGGCTGAGCGGCGTTCTCTCCGCCATGCTCGAGGAGATTGACAAAAACCCGCCAGCGGGCGCAGACGACGCCGCGCGCAAGATCGACGCCATGCAGAAGCTGGCCGACTCGCTTGTCCGCTACGAGCAGGAGCTCCAGAAGATGCGCAAGGACGCCGACACGCGCGATTCCCAGCAGAAGGAGATCCGCGTGCGCGCAGCGAAGGCGAAGATGGAGTACGACCAGATTCGCGAGATCTACGACCGCGAGTTCAAGGACGACACCGCAAAGCTCACCCAGATGCGTGCGAACATCGAGCGCGAGGCGAAGAAGGTCGATCCGCTGCTCCTTGAGCGCTACAAGGCGATCAAGCAGCATTCCACGCCGCCCATGGCGCGGCTCTCGGACGGCCAGTGCTGCGGCTGCTTCATGCAGCTTCCGTCGGCGACGTTGCGCCTCATCCGGGAGACCGACAAGCTGATCGAGTGCGACAACTGTGGAAGGATTCTCTATTGCGAAGACTGACCGGGTGTGGTATAATCATTTGGTCTGAGCATGTCGGACGGTCGCAGGCGGCTTGACCGTCTGAGGAAAGTCCGAGCTCCGAAGGGCAGGGTGCCGGTTAACTGCCGGTGGAGGCGACTCCAAGGAAAGTGCAACAGAAATAGACTGCCCGCGAAAGCGTGCGATGGTGGAAAGGTGAGGTAAGAGCTCACCAGCGGCTTGGCGACTTGTCCGCTCTGTAAACCCCACCTGGTGCAAGATTGATAGGGGAGCATTGTGTGGCGGCCCGTCACGCTCCCGGGTAATCGCTGGAGCCCGCTGGCAACCGCGGGCCTAGATAGATGGTCGTCCGCGACAGAACTCGGCTTATAGACAGCACTCACCATCTTTATTGGGTCGCCTTACGGCGACCCCCATTTGCATAGTGGAGGCAGGGCATATGAAGCAATACCAACTGGGACTTTACGAAAAGGCGGTGCCCGCCGATCTGGACTGGGATAGGCGGCTGGAAGCGGCGAAGCTGGCCGGGTTTGACGCGATGGAGCTGAGCGTGGACGAGACCGACGAGCGCCTCGCCCGGCTCGACTGGTCCGCGGCGGAGCGCAGGGCCTTACGTGACAAGGCGCGCGAAGCGGGCCTGCCCTTTTCGAGCATTTGTCTGAGCGCCCATCGCAAATACCCGCTGGGCAGCGCCGATCCGGCGACCGAGCGCCGCGGCCTTGAGATCATGCAAAAGGCGCTCGAGCTGGCGACCGAGCTGTCGATCCCGGTGATCCAGCT
>JAEZRP010000050.1 GCA_023444095.1 Bacillota bacterium | reverse complement strand
AACAAGGAGGAAACACAATGGCAGTCATTTCCATGAAGCAGCTTCTGGAGGCGGGCGTCCACTTCGGACACCAGACCCGTCGCTGGAACCCGAAGATGGCCCAGTACATCTTCACCGAGCGCAACGGTATCTACATCATCGATTTGCAGAAGACCGTTCGCAAGATCGACGAGGCGTACATGTTCGTGCGCGACATCGCCCTCGAAGGAAAGTCCATCCTGTTCGTCGGCACCAAGAAGCAGGCGCAGGAGTCCATCGAGGCGGAAGCGAAAAGATGCAGCATGTACTACGTCAACAACCGCTGGCTGGGCGGCACGCTCACCAACTTCCGTACCATCCGCACCCGCATCGACCGGCTCAACACCATCGACGCCATGGAGCGGAACGGCCAGTTCGAAGTGCTCCCCAAGAAGGAAGTCATTAAGCTCATGGCCGAGCGCGAGAAGCTCGAAAAGAACCTCGGCGGCATCCGCGAGATGAAAAAGCTCCCCGGCGCGATGTTCGTTGTCGACCCCCGCAAGGAACGCATCGCGGTCATCGAGGCGCGCAAACTCGGCATCCCGATCGTCGGAATCGTCGACACCAACTGCGATCCGGACGAGATCGATTACGTCATCCCCGGCAACGACGACGCCATTCGCGCGGTCAAGCTCATTTCCGCCAAGCTCGCCGACGCTGTGCTAGAGGGTCGGCAGGGCGAACAGATCGAGGATCAGGCAGAGCCCGCCGAGGCCGCGGCCGAGTAAGCATAGAAACGATCATCCTGAGGAGGAGATAAGCATGGCTGAGATCAGCTCGAAACTCGTAATGGAGCTCCGCGGCCGCACCGGCGCGGGCATGATGGATTGCAAAAAGGCGCTCGCCGCCGTCGAGGGCGACATCGAAAAGGCGATCGACTACCTCCGCGAGAAGGGACTCGCCGCCGCCGCCAAGAAGCAGAGCCGCATCGCCGGCGAGGGCATCGTGTCGAGCTACATCTGTGAGTCCTGCGGCGTGGGCGCGCTCGTGGAAGTCAACTGCGAGACCGACTTCGTCGCAAAGACCGACAAGTTCCAGGCGCTCGTGACCGACATCGCCGTTCAGATCGTGAAGATGGACCCCGCGGATGTCGATGCGCTGCTCGCGCAGAAGTTCTTCAAGGACGAGACGCAGACCGTGCAGGAGCTCGTGAACGCCGCGACCGCCGAGATCGGCGAGAAGATCTCCGTGCGCCGTTTCGCGCGCTATGAGACCGAGGGCGGCATGCTCGACAGCTATATCCACATGGGCGGCAAGGTCGGCGTGCTGATCGAGGCGAAGGGCGAGAAGACCGAAGGAACCGCCGATGTCATCCACGACTGCGCGCTGCAGATCGCGGCGGCTTCCCCCGTGGCGCCCGAGTACGTCCGCAGGAGCGAAGTTGATCCGTCCCACCTCGAGCACGAGAAGGAGATCCTCATCGCCCAGGCGCGCAACGAGGGCAAGCCCGAGAAGATCATCGAGAAGATGGTCGAGGGCCGCATTAAGAAGTTCTATCAGGATGTGTGCCTCCTGGAGCAGCAATTCGTCAAGGACGGTGAAATCACCGTCCAGCAGATGATCGACAAGTGCGCAAAGGGCCTCGAGATCGTCCGCTTCACCCGCTACAAGATGGGCGACGGGCTGGAGAAGAGAGTGAGCGATCTGGCGGCCGAAGTCGCGGAGCAGACCGCGAAGATGCAGAAGTAAGAATGCGAGAGGAACGCGAGAGCGTTCCTCTTTCCAACGGCGGGTCCGCGATCGCGGTGGGTGTGAGATAGCGGAAATGCTTCCGTCCGCGCGTGCAGGATCTGTGCGGGATAGCCCTGGCCAATCGAACCCGACTTCGTCGGAACCGCTTGAGCAGGAACCTGCGTTTTACGTAGTAAAAGGCGGGTGAAATTTCGGAGGAGGCAAAGCATGTACAGACGAGTGATTCTGAAGCTGAGCGGCGAGGCGCTCGCGCCCATCGAGACGGAGGCGGGAAAGCCCGCAGTCTACTGCCCGGAGCGGATTTCTCGCGCCGCCGAGGCGATCATCGCGCTCTCGGACATGGGCGTCGAGGTCGGCGTCATCATGGGCGGGGGGAACATCTGGCGCGGGCGGTTTGCGAGCGACATGGACGCGGTGAACGCGGATCAGATCGGCATGCTCGCGACCATCATGAACGCGCTGGCCGTCGCGGATGCGATCAATCGCAGAAACCGAAGGGCGGTGGTATATTCCGCACAGGACATGCCGCGCTTCTGCGAGCTTTATCGCGCGGACAAGGCTTCGGCGGCGCTCGACACGGGCGCAATCGCGCTGCTTGCGGGCGGGAGCGGCAACCCCTTTTTCACCACCGATACGGCGGCCGCGTTGCGCGCCGCGGAGCTTCGCGCGGACGCGGTGTTCAAGGGAACGACCGTCGAGGGTCTGTACGACTCCGATCCCAGAAAGAATCCGGAGGCGAAGCTCATCCCCGACATGAGCTACGAGGAAGCGCTCGCGCGAAGCATCAAGGTCATGGACGCGGCGGCGTTCCAGATCTGCCTCGAGCAGAAGGTGCCGGAGATTCGCATCTTCTCCATGGACGACCTGGGAAACATCCTTCGAGTCGCGAGCGGGGAGGAGATCGGTTCGCGCGTCCATGTCTGAAAGATCCCCAAAACGGCAGGCGGATGCGCGCTCATCGGGCGCGCATCCTTTTTTTGAGTTGACAGGCCCAGGAAATTTCTATACAATAATAGCATCGCAAATCAACGGCAGGGGGGCTCGATCATGTATCAGGACGCAATCAAGGCTGCGGGCGAAAAGATGGAGAAGACCGTCGCCATTATCGTAAAGGACCTTTCCACGCTGCGCGCGGGTCGCGCGAACCCGCAGATCCTCGACAAGATCTCGGTCGATTACTACGGAACGCCGACCCCGCTCAATCAGGTGGGCAACATCTCCTCACCCGAGCCGCGCATGCTCGTCATCGCGCCTTGGGAACCGAAGATGATCGGCCCCATCGAGAAAGCGATCCAGAAGTCGGATTTGGGCATCAATCCCTCGAACGACGGAAAGGTCGTGCGCCTCATGGTGCCGGAGCTCACCGAGGAGCGCCGCAAGGACCTCTGCAAGCAGGTTAAGAAGATGGTCGAAGAAGGGAAGATCGCCGTCCGGAACACCCGCCGCGACACCATGGAGGCCGTCAAGAAGATGAAGAAGAACGCGGAGATCACAGAAGACGACCTCAAGGATGCCGAGGACGAGATGAACAAACTCACCGAGGCGAAGGTCAAGGAGCTCGACAAGATCGGAACCGACAAGGAGAAGGAGATCATGTCGATCTAGATGAGCCGCCTTCTGACAGCCGCCGCGCGCGGGATCATCGGGATGCTCCGGCCCCGCGCGCGCTATATCGTGAAAAGCGTTGGCCCTGCGCAGGGCGAGCGCTTTTTGCGGTTGCCGGAAAAGATGCCGCGCCACGTGGCGATCATCATGGACGGCAACGGTCGCTGGGCGATTTCACGCGGGCTTCCGCGCTCCGCCGGGCACGCGGCGGGCACCGAGGCGCTCAGGGACATCATTCGGGCGTGCGACGACTGGGGCATCGAGGCGCTCTCGATCTACGCGTTCTCGACGGAAAACTGGTCGCGCGACCGGGACGAGGTGCAGCTTCTCATGTCGCTGCTTCTCAAATACTTTGATTCCGAGATCGACGAGCTCGACGAAAAGAACGTCAAAATCCTGATCCTGGGTGACGTTCAGGGGCTCCCCGGGGCGCAGCGCGACGCGGTCACGCGGGCGATGGACCGCACGGGGGACAACACGGGCCTACGGCTCAACATCGCGCTCAACTACGGCGGCAAGGCCGAGCTTTCCCGCGCTGCGCGCGCGCTCGCGCAAAAGGCGGCGGCGGGGGAGATCGCAGTCTCCGACATCGACGAAAGGGCGCTAGCGGGCGAACTCTACACCGCAGGCCAGCCCGATGTGGATCTCATCATCCGAACGAGCGGGGAGATGCGTCTGTCAAACTTCCTCCCCTGGCAGACGGCCTATGCCGAGATGATCTTCAATCCCATCTATTGGCCCGATTACGACCGGGAGGCGTTCCTCAAGGATCTCAATACCTATGCCTCGCGGGATCGCAGGTTTGGCGGCATCCGCAAGATTTGAGCCGGATGCCAAAAGATATGACGGAGGCGCTTTTGTGTTAAAGAGAATTGTAACCGGGCTTATCCTGTTTGCCGCCGCGCTTCTGCTCATGATCGTTCAGGGTTGGTACCTTCGCGTCACGCTTCTTCTGGTCTCGGCAGTCAGCCTTCACGAGATGTTCGCCGCGCTGAAGGCGGCGGGCATGAAGGCCATTCGCTTCCCCGCCTACGCGTTTATCCTCTGTGCGTTTTTGCAGGAGGCGTTCCAGAGTCGCCTCTTCTTTTTGGGCGATTCGCCCCTTCTGATCGCGTTTATATTGTGTGTAACATTGGGGATTGTTGCCATCGTGGTCGTCGGAAAGCCCGACTTCATCGGCATGATCGCGACCCTCTTTCCGATCCTGTATCCGGGCATGTTCTACGCTTTTTTCATGAAACTGCAGGATTTGGAAGGCCGTGCGGTGCCCACGATGGCGCTCGCGATGGCTGTGATCGTGCCCTCCGCGAACGACATTTTCGCGCTCTTTGTCGGAAAGGCTTACGGAAAGAGAAAGCTCATCCCGGAGATCAGCCCGAACAAAACGGTCGCGGGAAGTGTGGCGGGCATCATCGCATCGGTCGCGTTTTCGATTGCCGTGCCGCTTCTGATCGCGCGTGGGGACATTGCGATGAACGGCTCCGAGGGCGCAGTAACGCTCGCGCCGTGGTGGGTGTTTGCGCTTTTCGGGCTTGTGATCGGCGCGCTTTCGCAGATCGGCGATCTTACCGCCTCGCTCGTCAAAAGGTATTGCGGCATCAAGGACTACGGAACGATTTTCCCCGGCCACGGCGGCATGATGGACCGGCTCGACGCGATCCTCTTTGGGAGTCTCGCCTGCTACATATTCTTCATGCTCACCGGGCACTGACGGAAAGGAGATCCAATGCAAAGGACCATCGCCATACTGGGAGCGACGGGATCGATCGGGACGCAGGCGCTCGACATCGTGCGCCGCTCGCCCGATCGTTTTTCAGCGGTCCTCCTGACCGCGCACGGCTCCGCGGAAAAGCTGTACGATCTCGTGCGGGAATTTCGGCCCCGTGTCGCCGCGCTGGAGGTCGAGCCGGACAGGGTGCCCGAGGACGTTCGCTTCTGCGAATGGTTTTTCGGGAAGGATAGTTCCGCGCGCGCGCTCGCGGTTTCGGGCGCGCAGGACGCGCTGTGCGCGGTGGTCGGGATCGCGGGCCTCAATGCCGTGTGGACGGCGCTCGACGTCTGTGAGCGGGTGCTTCTCGCGAACAAGGAGGCGCTCGTGACCGCAGGGACGCTCGTGACCGAAAAGGCCAGGCGGCTGAAAAAGTCCTTGTTGCCCGTCGACAGCGAGCACTCCGCGATCTTCCAGTGCCTCGAGGCCGCAAACGGGAATCCGCTTCGGCGGCTGATCCTGACCGCCTCGGGCGGCGCGCTCCGCGATTTTACGAAGGAAGAAATGGCCCGTGCGACGGTCACGGACGTCCTCAACCACCCGGTGTGGAATATGGGCGGCAAGATCACCGTCGATTGCGCGACCATGCTCAACAAGGGCCTCGAGGTGATCGAGGCGCACTACCTGTTTGATGCGAAGGTTTCAGACATCGACGTGGTCATTCACCGCCAATCGGTCATCCACTCGATGGTGGAGTTCGCGGACGGCGCGGTGCTCGCGCAGCTTGGGAACCCCGACATGCGCGGGCCCATTGGCTACGCCATGGGCTACCCGGATCGCGTCCCCTATGGCGCGGCACCCCTCGACTTCGCGAAGATCGGCTCCCTCACGTTCGAGGCACCGGATCTCGAGAAATACCCGCTGCTCGCGCGCGCGTTTGACGCGATCAGGGTAGGCGGCAGTGCGCCCGTCACCCTCAACGGCGCGAACGAGGTCGCCGTCGCGCGCTTCCTGAAAGGCGAAATCCCCTTTGGGGACATCGCTAAAATCGTCTCCCGCGCGCTCGATCTGGTCCCTGTCCGTCCCGTCGCGTCCGTCGAGGACGTGTTCGAGGCGGATCGGGAGGCCCGGCGCGCAGCCGATCCAACCGGAGGTAATAAATCATGAATCTCATCTATATTCTTGTCGCCATCGTCATCCTCGGCCTGATCGTGCTCGCGCACGAGCTTGGGCACTACGTCGCAGGCCGGCTCTGTGGCATCGGCGTGGTCGAGTTTTCCGTGGGCTTCGGCCCCAAAATCTTCGGCTGGAAGCGCAAGGACATCCAGTATTCGCTGCGCGCCATTCCGCTCGGAGGCTACTGCAAGTTCGTCGGCGAGGACGAGGAAAATCCCCGGCCAGACGCCATGAACCGTCAGCCGGTCTGGAAGCGGTTCGCAACCATCCTCGCGGGCCCGGTGATGAATTTCGTGCTGGCCTTTGTCGTCGCGGTCATTTGGCTCATGAGTTATGCCACGAACGCCCTGCCCGTCGTCGAGAACGTACTCGACGGGAAGCCGGCGATGGAGGCGGGCTTCCAGGCGGGCGACGTGATCACCGCCGTCGACGGCGAAAGAATCTCCTATGACAGCGGCGGCGCGCAGCGCGTGCGGGAGCTCTTGCAGGCAGTCGACGAGGCGCATCCGCTCACCTTCACCATCGACCGTTACGGGCGGGAAGTGACCATCGCCGCCGCTCCGGCTCCCGTGGAAGTGGACGCGATTGACGAGAAAGGCAATCCCACGACCGTGACCACGTACCAGATCGGAATCGAGTTTGGCGGGGAGCGGTACACCTTCTTCGGCGCGGTCGCTTCCTCCGCTTCGTTTCTCAAGGAAGTCACCGTCGAAATGCTTACGACGCTCAGGAACCTCGTCTTCAAGGGCGAGGGGGTGAAGGAGGTCTCCGGGCCGGTCGGCATCATCTCGTTCATGAGCACGCAGGTCACACAGGGCGCGTCCATCATGCTCCAGATCGTGATGCTCATCTCCCTGAACCTTGGCATCATGAACCTTCTGCCCCTCCCGGCGCTCGACGGCGGGCGGCTTGTTTTCCTCATCATCGAGGGCATCCGCAGAAAGCCCGTGCCCCCCGAAAAGGAGGGTCTCGTGCACGCCATCGGGCTGGTGCTTCTGCTCGGGCTCATCGTCGTGGTGTCCTTCAAGGACGTTTGGAATCTCATCGCCGGTTGACGGAGGACGTATGACAAGACAGATAAACGTGGGTGGCGTCTTAATTGGAGGCGGCACACCCGTGACAGTACAGACCATGACAAACACAGATACCCGCGACGTCGAGGCGACGCTTTCCCAGATCCGAGCAGCGGCTGACGCGGGCGCGGACATCGTGCGTGTGTCGGTCTACGACGAAACATGCGCCGAGGCGGTGAAGCAGCTCGTTCGGAAGAGCCCCGTGCCCCTCGTCGCGGACATCCACTTCGATTACCGGCTCGCCGTCAAGTCCGCCGAGAACGGCATCGCCAAGGTGCGCATCAACCCCGGCAACATCGGGGGGGAGAAGAACGTGAAAATCCTCGCCGACTGCCTGAGGGCGCACCGGGTTCCCGTGCGGATCGGCGTCAACTCCGGCTCGCTCGAAAAGGACATCCTCAAAAAGTACGGAGGCGTAACGCCCGAGGGCCTCGTGGAGAGCGGGCTCTCGCACGCGCGCATGCTCGAGGACGCGGGCTTTTCCGACATCGTCATCTCCTACAAGTCGACGAACGTCAGGACCATGGTCGAGGCCTGCCGCCTTGCGGCGCGGACGTCCGATTATCCCCAGCACATCGGCGTTACGGAGTCGGGCACCCTTCAGACCGGCATGGTGAAGTCGGCGGTCGGCATCGGGACGCTCCTCATGGAGGGCATCGGCGATACCATCCGGGTCTCGCTCACGGGCGACCCGGTTCAGGAGGTATACGCGGGCCTCGAAATCCTGCGGGCATGCGGGCTCCGCAAGGACTACGTCGAGATTGTCTCCTGCCCGACGTGCGGGCGCACGACGATCGACGTGGAGGGCATCGCCGACCGCGTGCGCGAGGCGACAAAGAACGTCCGAACGCCCCTGCGCGTGGCCGTCATGGGCTGCGTGGTGAACGGCCCCGGCGAGGCACGCGAGGCGGACATCGGCATCGCGGGCGGAAAGGACGGAGGCGCGCTGTTCGTGAAGGGGGAGGCCCCCGTCAAGGTGACAGGCGACCTCGCGCATATCCTCATCGAAGAAATACGGAAGCGGGTTTAGAAAAATGTCGGAGCTTTGGCGGCAGCTCGTCGCGAACGCGGACCCCGCGCTGTCGGAGCTGATCAAGCTTGCGCGGGTGCAGATTTCAAAATCCACGGGCGCGATGATCATCGTGCTGAATGCGGCGCGCATCCTCTCGCGCAAGGAATTCAAGGTGCTCGAGAACGCGTTTGCGGGCGCATTCCCGTCGGTGCGCGTCACCGTCGCGGTGCAGTACCCGGCGATGCGCGAGGCCGTGGAAAAGGACATCCGACTCGCGATGGGGCTCCTTTCAGAGCTCGTCGCGCATGAGAGCCCGGCCTCCATGCCCTTTCTCGAGTGGGACCATGCGGAGTGGAAGCTAGAAAACGGCAAGCTTACCGTGTGCGTTTCCTCCGCCGACGGCGCGGCGTTCTTGAAGGGGAGAACTGTTGACAAACTGCTGGAGGAGCTTCTCCTCCGGCTTTTCGGCATTTCAGCTACCGCCCAGATCAAGGTGACGGGTGAGGATGACAAAAAGCTGCGGGAGATCGAGGAGGCGCGCCGAAAGGAGCTCGACATGCTCGCCGAGGCCGCGAAAAAGGGCGTCTCCGAAAAGACGAAATGCGCAAAACCCCCGGAGGCGGTGTTCGGGCGAACGATCGCCGACCATCCGATCCCGATGAGCGAGCTTCAGGAGGACACGGGCCGCGCGACGGTGAAGGGCGAGGTTTCGGGCCTGGAGATGCGCGACGCGAAGAACGGCCAGTCGAAGATCGCGACTTTCTCCATGACGGATTACAAAGGGTCTGTCAACTGCAAGATGTTTTTGACTGGCGTCAAGAGCCGCGACGACGCACAGTCGGTACAGAAGCAGGCGGATACGCTGACCGCCGCGCTTAAAGACGGTCGCTGGATCAAGGCGCGCGGCAACTATCGCTACGACGACTTCAAGCGCGAGATGATGCTGATGGTTTCTGACATCATGACCGCGCAGAAGCCCGTGCGAGAGGATACATACGCAAGAAAGCGCGTGGAGCTCCACTGCCACACGCAGATGAGCACCATGGACGCCTGCGCCTCGGTTTCAGACCTCTTCAGGCGCGCGAAGGACTGGGGCCACAGGGCGCTCGCCATCACCGACCACGGCGTGGTACAGGCGTTTCCGGAGGCATATTCCACCGCCAAGAAGACGGGCGTCAAGCTCATCCCCGGTTGTGAGGGATACCTCATCAGCGACGTGCCTTCCATCGTGACCGGCGCGGCGGACAGAAAGCTCGCGGGCGCATCGTTCGTCGTGCTCGACGTGGAGACGACGGGCCTCAATTCCGCGCGCGATGAGATCATCGAGATCGGCGCGGTGCGCGTCGAGAACGGCGTCGAGGTCGCGGAGTTTTCTCAGCTCATCAACCCCGGGCGCGCGCTTCCGGAAAAGATCGTCGAGATTACCGGCATCACCACCGCCATGCTGCGCGGCATGCCGTCCGCTCTGGAGGTCATGCCCGAATTCGCCAAATTCATCAAGGGCGCGGTTCTCGCGGCTCACAACGCCTCGTTCGACATGACGTTTATCTCCCGTGCGTTCGCGCGCGCGGGCATTCCGTTCGATTCTCCGGTGCTCGATACGCTGGCGCTCGCGCGCAACCTCTATCCGCAGTCGAGGAACCATAAGCTCGGGACGCTCTGCAAGATGCTCGACATCCCGCTCACGAACGCGCACCGCGCGGTGCACGACGCGCGCGCGACGAGCCTCATGCTGCTCAGATCCATCGAGTCGATGGGCGCGAAGCGACCGATCCTCCGGCTCGAGGACATCAATCACGCGTTCGAGACGGACGCGGGCGGCGAGGCGTTCCACATCATCCTGCTCGCGAAAAACCAGACGGGCGTTACGAACCTCAACCGGCTCGTGAGCGAGGGGCACCTCAACTACTTCCACAGGACGCCGCGCATTCCGCGCAATCTCATCGCGAAGTACCGCGAGGGGCTGGTCGTCGGCTCCGCGTGCGAGTCGGGCGAGCTCTACCGCGCGCTGGTTTCGGGTGCGGACGACAAAAGGCTCGAGGAGATCGCGAAGTTCTACGACTATCTCGAAATCCAGCCCGCGGGCAACAACGAATTTCTGGTGCGCGAGGGAAGGCTCTCCTCGCTCGATGACATCCGGGAGCTGAATCGCCGGATCGTCGAGCTGGGCGACCGGCTGAATATCCCCGTGGCCGCGACGGGCGACGTCCACTTCCTGGAGCCCACGGACGCCGTCTACCGCACCATCCTCATGGACACCAAGGGCTTCGAGGACGCGGAGGAGCAGCCGCCGCTCTACTTCAAGACCACGGACGAGATGATCGACGAGTTTTCGTACCTCGGCTGCGACGTGGCCGAGCGCGTGGTCGTGGACGTTCCGAATCAGATCGCGGACATGATCGAACCCACCGACTTCCACATCCCGCACCCGGAGGGCAAGGAGACGTTCCAGCCCTTCTGGCCGGAGGCGGCGGACGAGCTGCGCGCGCGCACCATGGACAAGGCGATTTCGATCTACGGCGAGCCGCTCCCCGAGATCGTCCAAAAGAGGATCGACAAGGAGCTGGGCGCCATCATCGGCTACGGCTTCTCGACGCTCTATATGATCGCGGTGAAGCTTGTTCAGAAGTCGCTCTCGGACGGCTACATCGTCGGTTCGCGCGGCTCCGTCGGCTCGTCTCTGGTCGCGTACCTCGCCGGGATCACGGAGGTCAACTCGCTCGAACCCCACTATGTGTGTCCGGGGTGCAGGCACTCGGAGTTCGACGTGCCGAGGGAGTACACCTGCGGCCTCGATTTGCCGCCGAAAATGTGCCCCGTCTGCGGCGCGCAGATGGACAAGGACGGCTTCAACATCCCCTTCGAGGTATTTCTCGGCTTCAAGGGCAACAAGGTCCCGGACATCGACCTCAACTTCTCGGGCGAATACCAGGGCACGGCGCACGCCTACGTCAAATCCCTCTTCGGCGAAAAGAACGTGTTCCGCGCGGGCACCATCGGCACCATCGCGGAAAAGACAGCCTACGGCTACGTGATGAAGTACGCGGAGGCGCACGAGAAGTCGTTTACGAACGCGGAAAAGGAGCGCCTCGCGCGCGGCATCACGGGCGTCAAGCGCACCACCGGCCAGCACCCGGCGGGCATGGTCGTGCTTCCCAAGGATTACGAAATCTATGAGTTCACGGCCATCCAGCATCCCGCGGACGACCAGTCGAGCGACCAGATCACGACCCACTTCGACTTCGGCTCGATGCACGACATCCTCGTGAAGCTGGACATCCTCGGCCACGACGACCCTACGATGCTCAGAAAGCTTCAGGACATCACGGGCATCGCGCCGCAGGACGTGCCCCTTCACGACGCCGAAGTGTTTTCGCAGATCATTTCGCTGTTTTCGAGCCCGAAGGCGCTGGGGCTCACAGAGGAAGAGCTCGGCGCGCCGACAGGCACGCTCGGCATTCCGGAGTTCGGCACGCGCTTCGTGCGCGGCATGCTGGTCGACACGCGGCCAAGCTCCATGGAGGAGCTCATTCGCATATCGGGGCTCTCGCACGGCACGGACGTCTGGCTCGGAAATACGCAGGACCTGGTGAAGCGCGGCGTTCCCCTCAAGGAATGCTTCTGTACGCGCGACGACATCATGAACGCGCTCATCGCGCGCGGCGTCGAGAGCGAGATGTCGTTCAAGATCATGGAGGACGTGCGAAAGGGGAAGGGACTCAAGCCGGACATGGAACAGGCCATCGCGGCCGCCGACACCCCGGACTGGTACATAGACAGTTGCAAGAAGATCAAGTACATGTTCCCCAAGGCGCACGCCGTGGCGTACGTGACGATGGCGCTTCGGATCGCATACTTCAAGATCTTCTACCCGCTCGCGTACTACGCGTGTTACCTCATGCGAAACGCGGAGTCCTTCGACGGCGCGCAGATGGCGACATCGGACGTGGACGCGCTGCGCTCCCAGATGGAGGAGATCAATTCCCTCGAAAAGACGGAGCGCGAGCGCAAGGACGGCCAGTACACGGTCCTCGAAATCCTCGTCGAGATGAATTTGCGCGGCATCCGCCTGTTGCCCGTCGATATCTACCGGTCGGCGGCGGGCGCGTTTGAAATCGAGGATGGGGCGATCCGTCCGCCGATCTCGTCGCTCCCCGGCATCGGCCTCAATGCAGCAGAGGCGCTCGTCAAGGCGCGCGAGGCGGGGCCGTTCATCTCGCAGGAGGACATGCTCGTTCGAAAGGTCGCGAAGGCGACCATCGAGCAGCTCAGGCAAGTCGGCGCGCTCGGCGACATGCCAGCGACGAGCCAGGTGACGCTGTTCGATTTCGGAATGGTTTAGGAGGACAAACATGAAAATAGCATTCATCGGCGTCGGCATAATGGGAAGCGGAATGGTCGCGAACCTGATTCAAAACGGCCATGAGGTAACCGTGTATTCGAGGACAAAGGCGAAGTGCGACGGCGTGGTCGAGCGGGGTGCGCGCTGGGCGTGCTCGATCGCCGACTGCGTGCGCGATTGCGAACTCGTCATCACCATGGTCGGGCTTCCGAAGGAAGTGGAGGAGGTCTACTTCGGCCAGTACGGCATCATCCAGAATGCCGACGAGGGCGCGATCCTCGTCGACATGACCACGTCGAGCCCTAAGCTCGCCCGGCGCATCTACGCGGCGGCGAAGGAGCGCGGCCTCTCCGCGCTCGATGCGCCCGTTTCGGGCGGCGACATCGGCGCGAAGAACGGCACGCTCGCCGTCATGGTCGGCGGCGACGAGGCTGTGTTTAGCAAGTGTTTGCCGGTCTTCGAGTGCATGGGAAAGAACATCCGCTACGAGGGCGAATCCGGCATGGGCCAGCACACGAAAATGGCGAACCAGATCGCCATCGCGGGCGCGCTCGCCGGGGTTGCGGAGGCGGTCGCATACGCCGAGGCTGTCGGGCTCGACCGCCAGAAGATGCTCGACACCATACAGGCGGGCGCGGCGGGTTCGTGGCAGATGACCTACAACGCACCCAAGATGATCGCAAGCGACTTCTCGCCCGGCTTCTTCATCAAACACTTCATCAAGGACATGAGGCTTGCGGACGAGGAGGCGCTCGACAGGGGACGCGCGCTGCCGGTGCTCGAGCAGGTGCTCGAGGAGTTCGAGGCACTTTCCCGAACGGGGCATGACGACGAGGGCACGCAGGCGCTCATTCGCGCGTACAGGGAGGAAAAGGTATGAAAATCAGGTCACTGGAGCTTTTTCAGGTGCCCCCGCGCTGGCTTTTTCTGAAGCTGACCACCGAGTCCGGCGTCGTCGGTTGGGGAGAGCCCGTCGTCGAAGGCCGGGCGCAATCCGTCGCGGCTTGCGTGAACGAAATGAAGTCTGCGGTCATCGGAAAGTCCGCCGAGGACATCGAGGACATGTTCCAGACGCTCTACCGCGCGGGCTTCTACCGCGGCGGCCCGGTCCTGACCAGCGCCATTTCCGGCATCGAGCAGGCCATGTGGGATGCGAAGGGCAAGTATCACGACATGCCCGTATGGCAATTCCTGGGCGGCAAGGTGCGCGACCGGATTCAGGTCTACCGATGGATCGGCGGCGATCATCCGCGCGATACCGCGGAGGCGGCGAAGGAGGCCCTTTCGCAGGGCTATGCCGCCGTCAAGATGAACGCAACGGACGAACTAAAGTGGATCGACTCGTTCGACAAGCTTGACGCAGCGGCCGAGCGCGTGGCCGCCATCCGGGACGCCGTGGGGAATAAGCTCTCCATCGCCGTCGACTTTCACGGCCGCGTCCACAAGACCATGGCCAAGGTTCTCATCAAAAAGCTCGAGCCCTACGATCTCATGTTCGTCGAGGAGCCGGTGCTCACGGAGAACGAGGACGAGTTTCTCGAGCTCGCGCGCACGTCCCACATTCCGATCGCGACCGGAGAGCGCAACTACACCCGCTGGGGCTTCAAGCGCATGCTCGCGCGCGGCGGCGTGGACATCGTGCAGCCGGACGTGAGCCACTGCGGCGGCATCCTCGAGGCGCGCAAGATCGCCGCCATGGCGGAGGCGTACGACGTGGCGCTCGCGCCGCATTGCCCGCTCGGACCGATCGCGCTGGCGTCGTGTTTGCAGGTCGACTTCTGTTCGCCCAACGCCTTCATACAGGAGCAGAGCCTGAACCTTCACTACAACGTCGGGTATGATCTGCTCAAGTACCTCAAGGATCCCAACGTATTCGTCTACCGGGGCGGGCACGTCGACCTCCTCGAAAAGCCGGGCCTCGGCATCGAGATCGACGAGGACTACGTGCGCAAGATGGCGGAGGAGGGCCACGACTGGCACAATCCCATCTGGCGCGATTCGGACGGGGCGGTGGCGGAATGGTAGAATTTCTGGAGACGAACCCGGTTTTGCACATGATGATGATCGAGTCGGTGCGGCGCGGCAACGCCGACATCCTGGCGGATCGTCCGGACGGAGTGATGCTCTTGGATCGACCCTCTCGCACCCACATGCTTGCCGCCGCGAACCCCGACGCGGCGCGGGAGATGCTCGATCGCGTCGAGTCCTTCGCGATGCTCACCATGCACGACGAGCACACCCTCGGCGAGGCGCGCAGGCGCTATCAATCCAAGCACTTTTTGGATCTCGTGCAGGCGGTCTACCCCAAAAAAGCGATCGATCGCATTCCGGGCGACATACGCAGGCTCGATATGAGTTACTTCGATTTCATGCGCGCGCACTACGACAACATCGACGACGACGGATACATCGCCGAGCGGCTGAGCGGGGGGGAGGTCTACGGCATTTTCGTGGACGGCGCGCTCGCGGGGTTCATGGGCACGCATCAGGAGGGCAGCCTCGGCATGCTCGAAATCCTGCCCGCATACCGGCGGCGGGGCCTCGCGGAAGCGCTCGAGCGGCACGTGATCGACATCCATCTTTCGCGGGGCTGGATGCCGTTTTCCCAGATCAAGCCGGACAATCCGGCGTCGCTCTCGCTGCACGAGAAGCTGGGCTTTGAGATTTCAACGGAGCACATGTACTGGCTGTATTGAGGTGTTGGCATGGAATTTGAAACGGTGTTTCACGACGCCGAGCTGTGCGTGGTCGGCGGTGGGCTCGCCGGGCTGTGCGGCGCGGTCGAGGCGGCGCGCCGCGGCGCGAAGGTCGTACTTATGCAGGACAGGCCCATGCTAGGCGGCAACGCGTCAAGCGAAATCCGCATGTGGGTGTGCGGGGCGCACGGGAAAAATATGCGCGAGACGGGCATCCTCGAGGAGATCATGCTCGAGAACCTCTACCGCAACCCGGACTTGAACTATTCGATCTGGGATGGGATCCTCTATGAGACCGCGAAGCGCGAGGAAAACTTGACGCTCCTTCTCAACTGCGCCTGCGAGGCGTGCGAGATGGACGGGAATCAAATCGTTTCCGTGACGGGCTATCAGACGACGACCCAGAGGCGGCACCTGGTGCACGCCCGGATTTACGCGGACTGCTCCGGCGACAGCGTGCTCGCTCCGCTCACGAGCGCTCAGTTCCGCGTGGGCCGCGAGGCGCGCAGCGAGTACGGCGAGTCCATCGCACCTGAGACCGGGGACAAGAAGACAATGGGCATGAGCCTTCTCATTCAGGCGCGGGAATACCCGACGCCGAGCGAGTTCATCCCGCCCCAATGGGCGCACAGGTATACGAGGGAAGACCTCGCGCACCGCATCCCCGATCTTACGAATCCCGGCGAGAACTTCTGGTATCTCGAGCTCGGCGGCACGCGCGATACCATCCGGGACACCGAGGAGATCCGGGACGACCTTCTGAAGTGCGCCTATGGCGTCTGGGACTACGTCAAGAATGCTCCGCAAAACAAGGAGAAGAATAAGAACTGGCGGCTCGACTGGATGGGCATGCTGCCCGGCAAGCGTGAGAGCAGGCGGTACGTCGGCGACTGCGTCCTGACCCAGAACGACGTGCGCGCGGGCGGTCACTTCGACGATGTCGTCGCCTACGGCGGCTGGACAATGGACGACCACGACCCGCGCGGCTTCGAGTCGGGTGGCGCGCCGAACATCTTCCACCCCGCGCCCTCGCCCTACGGCATCCCGTATCGCTGCCTGTACTCGAAGAACGTCGAGAACCTGATGTTCGCGGGCCGCAACATCTCGGCGACGCACGCCGCCATGAGTTCCTCGCGCGTGATGGCGACCTGCGCGATCCTCGGGCAGGCGATGGGTGCGGCGGCGGCGCTCGCCATCCGGGAAAAGACGAGCCCGCGCGGCGTGTACGAAAGGCACATCGCGGAGCTTCGCGAGACGCTGATGGACGACGATTGCTATCTGCCCTTCACCCGCCGGGAGGTTTCGGATCTCGCCCGCCGGGCGAAGCTCGATGCCGCGTTCGAGCACCTGCGCGACGGCTTCGACCGGCCCACAGACGGCACCGACCACGGCGCGACCGTGTGCGTGGGCGAGGCGATCCGGTACGCGTTTGACGAGCCCCAATCTGTGGAATCCGCCCGGATCGTGTTCGACAGCGACCTGAACCGGTTGCTCATGGGCGTGCTCGCGCAGCGCAATCTTCCCGCGAACAGGCCGCTCGACATAAAGCTCGCTCGCATGCCGGAGACGCTTGTCAAGGCGTATCGGCTCGAGGCGACGCTCGAGAGCGGCGAAACCATCCTTATCGCGGAGGAGACGAACAACAGAAGGCGCATGCGGCGGCACGCGGTGGGGGAGAAGGTCTCAGCCCTTTGTCTCACGCCCCTCAAAACGTGGGGCGCGAAGAACTGCCATATCTTTTCGTTCGATTTCAAATAATTAGGAAGAGACAGATTGCTCCGCCTGCCCGAGGCGCCTCCTCCGCCCCCTCACTCAATGATCGGCTCCCCACGGATAAAAATGAATATCTCCAGGAATGCGAACGCGTCCGTCTGGGGTTGAGTCCCCGGACGGACGACGCGCTTATCCGATATGTTCACTCTGGATTCAAAGGGAACGTCGTCCCTTGGCGGGAGCGCCCAGGGGAGCGTCCTCGGCGTGTTCCGTATCCCGGCATTCTCCGTGCCCTACGGCGTGATCTCGCGATACGCGATTGACCGCCTCAGGTACGTATACGTGATGTACAGCTTTCCGCCCTTCGCGACGATCGCGGGATAGGAGAACTCCGCGTTGTGCTTGCGGGTCTCCCCGGGCGGGGGCGATTTTGGGTCGTCCTTCATGTCCTCGAGCACGGCGTAGGGATCAAACGTCTTCCCATTGTCGCTCGAGCGCAGGATTGCGATGGGCGTCCGGTCCCCCCAGTTGCCGCTCACGGGATTCAAAACGAGGTAGAGCTTCCCGTCGAGCTTTGCGAGGTCGATGCCGGAGTTGTTGTTTGGGATACGCGTGTTGTACGCCGTGCACCAGCTTCTGCCGTAGTCCTCCGAGTCGGAGCGGAACACGAACCCGGCGGTCGTTCGCAGAAACGCGTGGATGTGACCCGGCGCGCCTTCCCAGATGGTTGGCTGAATCGCACCCTTGCCCGCCATATGGTTCGCAGGGTCTGGCTTGACGGCTTTTGAATCCTTCCCGGCTGCCGTTCCGTCGGAGCGGATCGGAATCCAGCTCGCAGCCGGGAAACTCGCGCCGTAGTCGTAGGAAATGCCGATGCGCGGCCGCCAGTCTGCCTGTGTCTCGACCGAATCGGGCGCGAGCATGCTGCCGTCGGAGAGATAGAGGGGTTTGTTGCGCACCGGGCCGCACGCGTCGTTCGGCGCGAGGTACTTGAGCGGCGCGGACCAGCTCGCGCCGCCGTCCTTCGACGTCGCCGTCCAGCTCTTCCACGATGGCACGTCCGGGCCGACCTTGAAGATCAGCCGCGCGCCGCCCGGGATGGGCATGAGCACGGGATTCCAGTGCGGCTGGTCGCTCACCTTCGCGATGCGCACCGGATCGAGCCAGACGCCTCCGACGCGGCGGGAGAGCCAGATGCCCACGTCGTTCGCGCCCTCGCGCGTCCCGGCAAAGTAGCAGACGAGCACGTCGCCGCCGTCCAGCGGAAGCACCGTCGACGCGTGGCAGGAGGGGAAGAACTTCTCCTCCTCGAACAGCAGTTCGCGCGTGATTACCATCAGATCACCTCATCGAGTCTTTTCACAGCGCAGGCATAGATCTCAAACGCGCGCCTGTAGCTTGGAATGTGCATGAACTCGTCCGGCGCGTGCGCGCCGCCGTGGTTCTCGGGGAGTTCAGGCCTCTCCTTGAGATCGGGGAAGCCCGGGCCAAATGTGATCGATTCCTTGAGAACGCGGGAATAGGTGCCTCCGCCCATGGTGTATGGCTCGACGCGCGTGCCCGTCATCTCCGCGTAGAGGTCGGTTAGGAGTGCGACACGCGGATCGTCCTTGGGCATGAACACGGGCGGCGTGGTTTCGAGGTTCGAGGGCTCGAACCCGAGGCTTTCCGCGTACGCCCGGAACGTCTTGATGTTTTCCGCCCCGTTTGCCGCGATCGAGAGCCGGCAGTCGAGAGAGAGGGACATTTTTCCACTTTTCAGCATCTTCGCGACGCCCAGGACCATGGTCGTCTTGCCCGTGTCCGGGTCCTCCGCCGCGATGCCCGCGTTCTGTCCGGAATGATCGCTCGTCATGTCGCGAACGGACTCCATCGCCTTCTGAGACTGGCCCGACAGGAGGCCCGACTCCGCGAGCGCGCCTGCGAGCATGTGGATGGCGCTTTTGCCGTTCTCGGGCCGCGCCGCGTGGGAGGCGATGCCCCGCGCCGCGACGACCGCCGCGCCGTCCTCATCCGTCACGGTGAAGTCCTCGCCGAAATGAGGCACGGCTTCCGCAGCGGAGATTCCGACGAGTGCGGCGCGCGCGTGCGGCGGAACCATGTTCGGCACCTCGCCGCCCGTAAACGAGGAAATCTGATCGCCCAGGTCGATGGCGATCTTTCCCGAGAGAGAGCCCTTCTGCGCGTAATTGGCGGGGAAGGCGCTGTCCGGGACGAGCGTCAGCTTGGGTGAATCGAAGTGGTCGACATAGTAGCGTAAATCCTGCATGCCCGTCTCCTCGGAGCAGCCCATGATCGTCCGGACGCCGTGCTTCATGGGAACAGCAAGGTCGCGCAGAAGCTTCATGACATAGAGCCCCATGACCGCCGCGGATTTGTTGTCGGAGACGCCGCGCCCGATCAGAAAATCCCCTTCGCGCGTGGCTTCGTAGGGCGGATAGACCCACTTGTCGCCCTCGGGCACCACGTCCAGGTGGCCCGCGATGCCGATGCAGTTCCCGCCGTCGCCCAGAACCGCCGAGCCGCAGTATCCGTCGTGATCCTCCGCCTCAAAGCCCATCTCCCGGGCGCGCGCGAGCGCGAAATCGAGCATCCTCCGGCACTCGGGGCCAAACGGCGCGTTTTCCTCCCTGAGGTCGGCGCGGCTCACCGAGCGGATGCGCGCGAATGACTGGACGTCCGATACCATATCCTCGAAGTTTTCGTCAAGCCAGGCCGCGACCTTTTTTCTGAACTCGTCCATTGTGCCCTCTCCTCACTTCTAAAGGGAATCCACATCCACCCAGCCCTTTTTCTCGATCGCCAGCTCGACCGCCTCGAGGATCTGTGCGCACTTTACGCCGTCCTCGAAGTTCGGACAGCAGTCCGTCCCGTCTGCGACGTGTCCGACAAACTCGTACAGTTCGTGGCAGAACGTCTCCGGGAATCCGATGACGTGCCCCGCGGGCCACCAGAATTGGATGTAGGGATGGACGCCCTCGGTCACCTGAATCATCCGCCAGCCCTGCTCGCCGGGTTCGTCGCCTGCCGAGAAGTAGTGAAGCTCGTTCATGCGCTCGAACTCAAAGCGGATGGAGCCCTTTTCTCCGTTGACCTCGATTCGCATGTCGTTCTTGTGTCCCTGCGCGAAGCGCGTGGCCTCGAACGTCCCGAGCGCGCCGTTCTCGAACTCGCAGACGAAGCAAGTCGCGTCGTCCACATCGACGATCTCCTTGGGTGCGTCCTTGTCGACGCTCGCGGAGAGCCCCTCCATGCGCGCGACGACGGGCCGCTCTTTGACAAACGTCTTGCTCATGCCCGTTACGGTCTTGAATTCGCCCGTCAGGTACCGCGCGGCGTCGATCACATGCGCGCCAAGATCGCCCAGCGAGCCGGAGCCGCACACCTTCTTATCCAGCCGCCAGACCTTCGGGAACTCCGGGTCGATGATCCAGTCCTGCAGAAAAACGCCGCGCACGTGGAATATCTTGCCCAGCTTCCCCTCGTCGATGAGCTTCTTCGCGAGGAGAAGAGCCGGGGCGAAGCGGTAGTTGAACCCGATCTGGTGACGGATTCCGGCCTGTTTTGCGACCGCAAGCATCTCGCGCGCGTCAGAGAGCGTCAGCGCGAGCGGCTTTTCACAGAAGATGTGCTTGCCCCGCTTCGCCGCCTCAATAGCGATCTCCTTATGGAAGTTGGACGGTGCGGTGATATCGACAGCGTCGATGTCCTCCCTGGCGACGAGCCTTCGCCAGTCGGTTTCGACGTCCCGCCAGCCGAGCGTCCGGGCGGATTCCTCCACCCATTCCGGGTCGCGCCCGCAGATCGCGCGCTTCTCGATGGGGAGCGCAGGACTCATGTACATCGGGATCTCGGTCAGCGCCTTGGAGTGCGCCCTGCCCATGAACTTGTAGCCGATCAGGCCAAAGCGGATTGTGTCCATTGTAAAGCCCCTCCCTCTTTTTCCAACATTATAACAAATAACGGCTCCCTCCACAAGCGCGGACGCGAAAAAGCCGGGGAAACGTCCCCGGCTTTGGTCGCCGTCCGCGGCGATCGGGATTACCTGAGCGACAGGCTTCCCGTCAGGGCAAACGACTGCGTCCGCAATCTCAGCTCGTACGCCTTCTGATATGTGGCCGAACCGGTGAACTTGATCGTAATCTTCTTGACTTTCCCGGGTTTCAGGTTCGCGTAGATCTTGGTGAACTTCTTGGCCGCGAGCAGCGTGTTGGTCTCCTCATCGTATACCCACATCTTCAACGTTTCGATCCTGTAGATCGTCTTCTTGCTGTAGTTGTTGATCAGGTAGATGTCTATGTATATGGTCGATCCGGAGTAATAGACCTTACTGACCGCGATCGTCGCGCCGCTCGCATTGTTTTTTGCCTTCAGGTCCACGTAGTACGAATGGCCGTTCGTCTTAACCGTTACCGTGCACTTGAGCCTGAAGCCGTCGACGGACGCGTAGATGGTTGCCGTTCCGGCCTTCCGGGCTGTGACTTTGCCGGAGGAGTTCACGGTCGCGACCGACGTGCGCGAGGAGGACCAGCGCACGCTGCCCGCCGGATAGGAAACGGAGAGTTTGTATGTTCGAAGCGCGGAGATCGTGAAGCTCGTCGTCGAGAGCACCGGCTTTGAAACCTTGACGCGGCACTGGAACGTCAGCCCGTCCACACTCGCCGTGATATCCACCCATCCGTAGGCGCGTCCCTGAATGCGGCCCGTCGAAGAGACCGTCGCGATCTTGGGATTTGAGGACGACCAGGCGACCGCTCCTGCCGCGCCTGTCACGCTCAACTGCCATGTCTTATTTTTGCCGATGACGACCGATGTCTCTGAAATCCGCGCGCCGACCGTCAGATCGATAAAGGCAGTCAACATGTTGCTCGCTTGTGCCGTCACCCGAACGGTGCCGGACTTGATGCCGGTCGCGACGCCGCTTTGGGATACGGTCAGCACGCTCTCATCGGAGGACGCCCATGTCACAGCCGGATCGGCGTTGGTCGGCGTCAGAGTCGCGGTAAGCTGCATCTGTTCGCCGATCTCAACGATGGTCTTCGGTGCGCCGACCGAGATACCCGTCGGGGGCGCGCCGATCACGGTCACGTCCATGAAGGTGATCTGGTTGTTGACCGTCGTGGCGGTGATGCGCGCGGTTCCGATTCCGACGGCCCACAGCCTGCCTTGCTGATTGAGGATCACGCCCGGATTGGAGCTTGACCAGGTAACGGCCTGATTCGCGTCCGCAGGGAGCACGGTCGCCGCGGGATCGATGATGGTGCCGAGCAGAATCGTGCCGGAGGCGGGAACCGTGATTGCGACGCTCGCTGGGACGACGCTTGTGACCGTCAGATCGATGTATCCGATCAGCGTTCCCGCCGTGAGTGTGATTCTCACGTCTCCGGGGGAGAGCGTCGAGGCGATTCCGTTTTCATCGACGGTCATGACTGCCGCGTTGGAAGAAGACCAGGCGCGCGTCTCGCTCGCGACCTGCACAGGAATCTGCGGATAGAGCTGGAAGGTGATACCGACCGGCGCCGATGTGCGCGGAGCGTCGATGACGAAGTCGCTCGGCGCTTCATCGACGGTCAGGGTGATTTGACCGGTCAGGTTGCCGACCGTCGTCGCCGTAATCTGCGCCGTTCCGACGCCCACAGCCGACGCATATCCGCCCGGAGAAACCGTCACCACGCCCTCGCTGGAGGACGACCACGCGACCGCTGGGTTCGCGGTCGAAGGGAATACCGCCGCCACGAGTTGTGTGCCCTTGCCGACCGTCAACTCTGCGTGCGGCGCGGAGACAATCACGCTCGTCGCCGCGTCATAGGTGACGGTGAGGTCGACGTACCCGATCAAGTTGTCGGTAGTCTTCGCCGTGACGCGCGCCGTGCCGACAGCGACCGGCGTCACATACCCGCCTGCGGAAACGGTCAGAATGCCCGCATTCGAGGACAGCCACGTGACCGCAGGGTTCGCGGTCGCGGGGGAGACCGTCGCCGAGAGCTGCATGCCGGAACTGAGGGTGAATGTGTCGCCGGGAGCCGTGACGACCACGCCCGTCGCCGCGTCATAGGCGACGGTGAGGTCGACGTACCCGGTCAGGTTGTTGGTAGTCTTCGCCGTAACGCGCGCCGTTCCGACGGCGACCGGCGTCACGTACCCGTTTACGGAAATGGTCAGAACGCCTACGTTCGAGGACGACCAGGTGACCACCTGG
The DNA here is from genome assembly GCA_023444095.1 of Bacillota bacterium. Taxonomy (GTDB): domain Bacteria; phylum Bacillota; class Clostridia; order Christensenellales; family Aristaeellaceae; genus RUG11247. Next base: position 40,297 of record JAEZRP010000050.1, on the reverse strand, counting down.
TCCGCCGTCGCGGGGGAAACCGTTGCCGAGAGCTGCATGCCGGAGCTGAGGGTGAATGTGCCGCCGGGAGCCGTGACGACCACGCCCGTCGCCGCGTCATAGGCGACGGTGAGGTCGACGTACCCGGTCAGGTTGTTGGTAGTCTTCGCCGTAACGCGCGCCGTTCCGACGGCGACCGGCGTGACGTACCCGCCTGCGGACACGGTCAGAACGCCCGCGTTTGAGGACGACCACGTGACCGAAGGGTTCGCGGTCGCGGGGGAGACCGTCGCCGAGAGCTGCATGCCGGAGCTGAGGGTCATTATGCCGCCGGGGGCCGCGACGACCACGCCCGTCGCCGCGTCATAGGTGACGGTGAGGTCGACGTACCCAGACAGGTTGTTGACGGTCTTCGCCGTAACGCGCGCCGTTCCGACGGCGACTGGCGTCACGTATCCGTCTGCGGAAACGGTCAGAACGCCCGCGTTTGAGGACGACCATGTGACCGCAGGGTTCGCGGTCGCGGGGGAGACCGTCGCCGAAAGCTGCATCCCGCCGCCCATCGGAATCGTGGATTGCGGAGCGAATACCGTGATGTTCGTCGCAACGTCATATGGAACCGTGAGATCGACGTACCCGGACAGGTTATTGACGGTCTTCGCCGTGACGCGCGCCGTGCCGACGGCAATCGGCGTCACGTACCCGCTTGCCGAAACGGTCAACACGCCCGCGTTTGAGGACGACCATGTGACCGTCTGATCCGCGGTCGCGGGGGAGACCGTCGCCGAAAGCTGCATGCCGGAGCTGAGGGTCATTATGCCGCCGGGAGCCGTGACAACCACGCCCGTCGCCGCGTCGTATGTGACGGTGAGGTCGACGTACCCGGTCAGGTTGTTGACGGTCTTCGCCGTGACGCGCGCCGTGCCGACGGCGACCGGCGTCACGTACCCGCCTGCGGATACGTTCAATACGCCCGTGTTTGAGGACGACCATGTGACCGCAGGGTTCGCGGTTGCGGGGGAGACCGTCGCCGAGAACTGCATCCCGCCACCCATCGGAATCGTGGATTGCGGAGCGGACACCGTGATGTTCGTCGCAGCGTCATAGGGAACCGTGAGATCGACATATCCGGACAGGTCATTGACGGTCTTCGCGGTGATGCGCGCTGTACCCGGCGCAACGGCCGTCACGAACCCGCTTGCGGAGACGGTCATGACGGATGTGTTTGAGGAAGTCCAGGTCACCGCCTGATTCGCGGTTGCGGGGGAGACGGTAACCGTGAGCTGCATGCTGCTTCCGATTGAAAGCGTGCTCAGGGGAGCCGTGACCGCAACGCCGGTCGCGGCATCATAAGGAACCGTGAGCTCGACGTACCCGGTCAGGTCATTGACGGTCTTCGCGGTGATGCGCGCTGTACCCGGCGCAACGGCCGTCACGGACCCGCTCGCGGAGACGGTCATGACGGATGTGTTTGAGGAAGTCCAGGTCACCGCCTGATTCGCGGTCGCGGGCGATACGGTCGCTGTGAGCTGCATGCTGCTTCCGATCGAAAGCGTGCCCTGGGGAGCCGTCACGACGACGCCCGTCGGCACGGTCGGCGCGATGGAGGTGAGGTCGGGGATGCCGTAACCATAGGTGGTATCGTATCCGGGGCTTCCGAGATCGTCGCACATTTCCTTGAGCGCGTTCTCCACCTGCGACGGGCCGTAGCCTGGATGCGCAAGCCGGATGATCGCGCAGGCGGCTGAAATGTGCGGCGTCGCCATCGAGGTTCCGCTCATGTAGCAGTAACCGCCCTCATAGTCGCAGCTCAGAATGAATTCACCCGGTCCGGAGACATCCACCGAGGATCCGGAGTTCGAGAAATAGCTGTGGGAGAGCGACTCGCCCACCGACGCGACGACGACGCAGCCGGGCGAGGTGATGCATGCAGGCACGAAGTTGGAGGTGGACAAAGAGTCGTTGCCCGCCGCGCAGCAGAACACCGCGCCCTTTCCGGTCGCGTAGCTGATCGCGTTCGAATACGCGTTGAATCCGTTCGTGGAATACACGCCGCGCGCGCTCAGGTTGATGACCTTGCAGCCATCGTCGGCAGCGACCATGATTGCGTTTGTGATGTTTGACGTATAGCCGTTGCCCGCCCTGTCAAACGTGCGGTAGGCGACGACCGATACGTTGAGCGGCTGCGTCAGGTCGATGATCGTGCCCGCTACGTGCGTGCCGTGTCCGTTCTCATCGGCGGGGTTGGTGTCGCTGTCCACGTAGTCGTAGCCGTTGATGAGCTTTGAGCCGATGAAGCTGTGCGGGGAGATGCCGGTATCGACGACCCCGACCTTGAGAGCCCCGCTCGTCGTGGTCGCAAGGTATTCGCTCGCCACTTCCGCGCCCATCGCTTCCACGCCCCACGAATTGTACGAAGTCGTCTGCGTTTCAGAAATCGACGTCATGCTGTCCGGTTCGACATACTTTACGTAGCCGGCGACCGAGAGCGCATCGTACGCGGCCTCCGTTTCCGCCGGGGTCGTAAACTGGACGATATAACGGTTATCCTTGTTCGCGATGATGACATCCGGATTGAAATCGTCGATTGCGGGGTCCGTGCCGTCCGTCTTGAGCACGAGCCGCATGTACACAAACTCCATGCTCCCGTCCCGGGCCATGCGGGACATGGAGGAGATGGCGCCCTCCGCTTCCTCGTTGTTTTCGCTGACCGCGATGGAGAACTGCTTGTTGGAATTCGTCCGAATGACCACCGTCGCGCGTAAAATCTCGACGGGGAAGCCGAAGGTGAGGCCTGAGCCGTCCCGCGCGGTCGCGGTGATCGTCGCCGTGCCAATCGATACGCCGGTCACGATGCCCGATGCGTCCACGGTCGCAATCGCCTCGTCGGAACTTGTCCAGACGAGGACGTCTTGCGCGATCGGGATCTCCCCATCCAGCGCCGCAAGGGGGTAGGACTTGCCGACCTGAATGCGCGCCTGCCCCGCCACGGCGAGGGAGGAGATCGGCCGGAGAACGGTGACGACGCATTCGGCGGCCAGCCCGCTCCCGTCCTGTGCGGTCAGAGCGACGACGGCAATGCCCGGAGAAACGGCAAGGACGACGCCGCTCGCATCGACTGTCGCGACGGCCTCGTCTGAGGAGGTCCATAGAAAGGAGGAATCGGCGTCTGCGGGCTCTAGGAGCGCAGTCAAGGCGCGCGTTTTCCCGATGTACAGCGTAATTTCGCCCGCGTCCAGAGAGACAACAGGGCAGAGAGATGGAGTAGGCTCCGGCGTGATCTCCGCGCTCGGCTCGGCGGTGGTCGCGTCCGTGGGCTGTGCGCTTGCCTCGGTTCCTGGTTCCTGCGCGGCGCTCGGTTCGACCGTCGGCTCGGTTGTCAGAGCCTGGGTCGGTTCGCTCATCGGCGTCTGGGTCGACTCGTTCGTCGGTGTTGGGGTCGGCTCGTTCGTCGGAGCCTGGGTTGACTCCGCCGTCGGTTCTGCCGTTTGCACAGCGACCGCCTGCGTGGTGGGCTGCGGCGTTTCGGCGTTGCCCTCCGCGTTTGCGGCGACCGGCACCAACGTCGAAAGCAGGAGAATGCAGGAAAGAAGAAGCGCAAAATACCGCTTCAAAGCGTTCGTCATATGGATCCTCCTCGCGTCCGGGGATGCCAAGTTACACACCCTAATTTTACCATTTATTCACTCACTCGTCAATCATTTAGCTATAAATCGTGTAACTTTGTGGAACGGGAGAAGCGGGTAGTCGCCGGAAATTTGGGAGATATGCAGTCCGGAACGGTTACGCAAAAAATAGAAAACGCCGGGGCAGATATCCCGGCTTGCGGGGGAGCCTGAGCCGGAGGCGGTGCGGATACGCTCTCGCGCGAAGGGCTATGCCTCGTTCCTCTGCCGCGCGGACGCCCTTCGGGGAAGCTGTGCGAGCACGCAACCCGCTAGCATCAGCCCGCAGCCGACGTACTCGATGGGACTCAGAACCTCGCCCGCGATGAGCCAGCCGCCGAGCGCCGCAAACACGCTCTCCATGCACATGAGAATGGAAGCGAGCGCCGGTTCCGCGTATTTTTGGCCGATGATCTGGAACGTATAGCCGACCGCGCCCGAGATCGCGCCGACGTACAGAATGCTTACCGCGTTGCCCGTGACCTGCGCGACGGTCGGGGATTCAAAGAGGAGCATGCCCGCGCCGCCCAGGAGGAACGAGACGCCAAACTGGATGGCGCAAAGAAGCGTCGAGTCGAGCCCGTTCGCGTGCCCATCCACATACATGATGTGCGCCGAGCAGACGACCGCGCAGCCGAAGGTGAGCATCTCGCCAAAACCGACCGAGAAGCCCTCCGAAAAGTCGAGCGAGAGAAGCGCCGTTCCCACGAGCGCGAGCGCGACGCCGAACCACAGGCTGACGCCGGGCCGCCGACGAAAAAACAGTCCGGCAAGGGGTACGATGATGATGTAGAGCGCCGTTACGAACCCGGACTTGCTCGCGGTGGTGTACGCGAGGCCCCACTGCTGAAGCCAGATGGTGACAAACATGATCGACCCCATCACGATTCCAGGCAGGAGATGGGATTTCAATGAAGGCCCGCCCGCCGCGCGGCGCAGCCTGACTGCACAGATGGGGAAGAGGACCGCGCAGGCGACGAGCGAGCGAAGGCAGATAAACGTCAGCGTGCCGACGCTTCCCGCCGCGGACTTCTGGGCGACGAACGCGAGTCCCCAGACGAGCGCAGCGGAGAGGAGGAAAAAGGAACCTTTCGCGCTCTTACTCATCGAGCATGCTGGTGCAGTGCGGGCAGCGGGTGGCCTTGTCGTTGATCTCGCCAAAGCAGAAGGGGCATTTGCGCGCCGGCTTGACGGGTGCCTGCTCGGGCTTGCGTTTGAGTCTGTTGATGAACTTGACGAAGACGAAGATGCAGATGGCGACGAGCAGGAAGTTGATGACAGCCTGAATGAAGTTTCCGTAGGCGAGTTTCGCGGCGTCCTCGCCTTCGCCGAGCGCGATGCCCAGCGTCGTGAAGTCAACGCCCTTGGTCGCAAGGGAAATGAGAGGCGTGAATACGTCGTTGACGAGCGAGGTGACGATTCCGGTAAACGCCGCGCCGATGATGACGCCGACAGCCAGGTCGATCACGTTCCCCTTGAAAGCGAATTCCTTGAATTCCTTCCAGATCTTCATCAGAATCCCTCCGTAAAAGATTGTAGAGGTATTATAGCATAACATATCCTGCGATTCCACATATTTTGTCTTTTCTTTCTTTAACAAGTCTGATATAATAAGTTCAATTGGGATAAGCCCAATATACCGTCGTAAGGAGGATCATCATGAAAAAAGTTCTCTCCGTCCTGTTGGTCGTCTCGATGCTTCTCATTGGCTCGGTCGCGTTTGCCGATGACACATTTGAGATCGCCCTTGTTACCGACGTCGGCAACATCGACGATCAGTCCTTCAATCAGGCCGCATGGGAAGGCGTCGTTGAGTACGCCGAGACGAATGGTATTTCGTATGCCTACTACCGTCCCACCGAAGACTCTACCGAGGCGCGCGTAGAGTCCATCAAGGCCGCGATTGAAAAAGGCGCAAAGACCGTCGTATGCCCGGGTTACATGTTCGAGAATTCGTTGTATGACGTCCAGGATCAGTATCCCGATGTCAATTTTATCATTATTGACGGACAGCCCAAGAGTGTCGAAGATCCCCTCACGCCCGTGGTCTCTCCGAACGTGTACTGCATCTTCTATCAGGAGGAGCAGGCGGGCTATCTTGCTGGTTATGCCGCCGTCACGGAGGGTTATACCAAGCTTGGTTTCCTGGGCGGCATGGACGTCCCCGCGGTCATCCGCTACGGCTACGGCTTCGTGCAGGGCGCGGATGACGCAGCCGCTTCGCTGGGCGTGCAGATTGAGATCAAGTACTGGTATTCCGGCGTGTTCGCGCCGAACGACGACATCAAGGTCAAGATGTCCAGCTGGTATTCCGAGGGCACCGAGGTCGTGTTCGCCTGTGGCGGCGGCATCTACCTGTCCGCGTGCGCGGCGGCCGAAGAAGCTGGCGGCAAGGTCATCGGTGTTGATACTGACCAGTACTATGTATCAGAGACCGTTATCACTTCAGCGATGAAGTACATCAAGCAAACCATCAACAATTCGCTTACGGCTCTCTACGCCAACGGCGGCGTGTGGCCCGATGCCTATGCCGGCCAGACCGTGACCCTCGGCGCCGCGGACGACTACGTGGGACTTCCCACCGCGGACACATCCTGGCGCTTTGAGAAGTTCACCATGGACGAGTACAACGCCCTCTATGAGAAGGTGAAGTCTGGCGAGGTGGAAGTCTCCGCCGCCATCGACGTCCAGCCTGAGGTCACCAACGCCACCGTCGATTACATGGAGTAATCGGAACCAAAATCGAGGGGTCAGGCGAACGTCTGGCCCCTCGTCCGTATTTGGAACTGGAACAATCGTAAGGGTGTGACGCGATGAGTGAGTATGTGATTGAGATGCTGGGAATCACCAAGGAATTCCCGGGCATCAAGGCGAATGATGACGTCACCCTGCAACTGCGCAAGGGTGAGATTCACGCGCTGCTCGGCGAGAACGGCGCCGGAAAATCGACGCTCATGAGCGTCCTGTTCGGCATGTATCAGCCCGAGAAGGGCAGAATCCTCAAAAACGGCGCGGAGGTTCGGATCAATAATCCAAACGACGCGAACGCGCTTGGCATCGGCATGGTGCATCAGCACTTCAAACTGGTCGAGGTATTCACCGTGCTCGACAACATCATCCTCGGCGCGGAGGAGACGCGCGCGGGCCTTCTTGAAAAGGCGAAGGCGCGCAAAAGGGTGATGGATTTGAGCGAACGATACGCGCTGCGCGTCGATCCGGACGCGAAGATCGAAGACATTTCGGTCGGCATGCAGCAACGCGTCGAGATCCTGAAGATGCTTTATCGCGACAACGAGATCCTCATCCTCGACGAACCCACGGCGGTTCTCACGCCGCAGGAGATCGAGGAGCTGATGGAGATCATGCGCTCCTTCGCGCGGGAGGGAAAGTCTATCCTTTTTATCACCCATAAGCTGAACGAGATCATGGCGGTTGCCGACCGCGTCACCGTGCTTCGCAAGGGCCGGCGCATCGGCACCGTTGACATAAAGGACACGAGCAAGGAGGAGCTCTCGCGCATGATGGTCGGCCGCGACGTGAGCTTCACCGTCGAGAAGGCCGACCGCGCGCCCGGGGACGTCGTACTTTCCGTCCGGGATTTCACCGTTAAGTCGCGCACGCACAAGGGCGACAGCGTAAAAAGCGTCTCTCTCGACGTGCGCGCGGGCGAGATCGTGTGTCTCGCGGGCATCGAAGGGAACGGCCAGACGGAGTTTGTCGCCGCGCTCACCGGACTTGAGAAGGCGAGCGGGGGTTCCGTAAGGCTCATGGGGAAGGACATCACACACGCCTCCATCCGCCAGCGCAGCGTCCAGGGCATGAGCCACATTCCCGAAGATCGCCACAAGCATGGGCTGATTCTCGACTATACGCTTGCTGAAAATCTCGTCCTTCAAAAGTATTGGCACGAGCCGTTCGAAAGTTACGGCTTCATCCGCTTCGGCGAAGTCGGGAAGTATGCCGACCGGCTCATCGAGCAGTACGACGTCAGAAGCGGCCAGGGAGCGGAGACCATCGTGCGCTCCATGTCCGGCGGGAACCAGCAGAAGGCGATCGTCGGCCGCGAGATCGACATGGACGCGGAGCTTCTCGTCGCGGTCCAGCCCACGCGCGGACTCGACGTTGGCGCCATCGAGTATATCCACCGCCAGATCGTCTCGCAGCGGGATGCGGGCAAGGCGGTGCTCCTCGTCTCGCTGGAGCTGGACGAGGTCATGAACGTCTCAGACCGCATCCTCGTGATGTACGAGGGCGAGATCGTGGGCGCGTTCGATCCCAGAAAGACAACGGTTCAGGAGCTCGGCCTGTACATGTCGGGCGCGAGGCGGCAGGAGGTGCGCGCATGAAAAAGCGGGGAGTCGTCAACGTCATCGCGTCCGTTGTCTCGATTTTGATCGGACTTCTGGTCGGCTATCTGCTGCTCGTCGTGTTCAACGCGCCGGCGTCGACGAAGGGCCTTTTCAATATCCTGACGACGGGCTTCAAGAGCACGGAGAAGTTCGCGAAGGTGCTCTACACCGCCGCGCCCCTCCTCATGACGGGCCTTTCGGTGGGATTCGCGTTCAGGACGGGCCTTTTCAACATCGGCGCTTCCGGCCAGTATACGATGGGCGCGCTCTTCGCCCTCATTTCCGCCATTCAGTTCGGCATGCCGTGGTACGTGTGCATTCTCGCCGCGATGCTCGGCGGCGCGATCTGGGGCGCGATCCCGGGGCTTTTCAAGGCGCTTTTCAACGTCAACGAGGTCATCACATCGATCATGTTCAACTGGATCGCGCTTTTTACGGTGAACCTCACGCTCAATAACATGCCGATGATGCTCGCCAACTACTGGGGCGCTTCCTACAAGAACAAGACCGCCGCGCTCGCGAGCGCGAACAAGGGCGCGCTTCTCCCGAAGCTGGGACTCGATGAGATCATGGGCTCGAACTATATGAACATCGGCATTTTCGTCGCGATTTTGATCGCGCTCATTGCCTGGATCGTTCTTTCAAAGACGACCTTCGGCTACGAGCTCAAGGCCTGCGGCTACAACCGCAACGCCAGCCAGTACGCAGGCATCAACCCGAAGCGCTCGATCGTTTTGTCGATGGTGATCTCCGGGGCGCTCGCGGGGGCGGGCGGCGCGCTTTACTACCTGAGCGGCACCGCGCAGTACAACATCGAAAAGGTGCTGCTCGGCATGGGCTTCAACGGCATCCCGGTGGCGCTTCTCGCATCGTCAAACCCCGTCGGCATCATCTTCTCGTCGCTGTTCATCTCCTACATCCAGGTGGGCGGTGACGCGCTCCAGCCGCAGTTCGCGAAGGAGATCATCGACATCATCATCGCCGCGATCATCTACCTGAGCGCCTTCTCGCTTCTCATGCGCGAGATCATCACGGGGTTCATGGAGAAAAAACGGCAAAGGCTCGCGGAAGCGGGGAAGGGGGGCGACGCGAAATGATGACATTGGCGGACATCCTGAGCTCGACGATCCTCTTTGCGGTGCCGCTCCTGCTTGTAGCGTTGGGTGGCATGTGTTCTGAGAGAAGCGGCGTCGTTAACATCGCGCTCGAGGGCGTCATGATCATCGGCGGGCTCATCAGCACGCTCATACTCTCGGCCTTCGATCAGGTATACGACGCGGCGGAGCTCGTTCTGAAATCGGAAGGCGCGCTGAATTCCTGGCAAAGCTTTATCTACAGTGCGGTGAACGCGCATCCACAGCTTCTGGTGCTCTTCGCCGTCGCCTGCGCGGCGCTGGCGGGCGTGACCTACTCGCTGCTCCTCTCGTTCGCCTCCATCAATCTGAAGGCGGACCAGACGATCGGCGGAACCGCGCTTAACCAGCTCGCGCCCGCTTTCGCGGTCGTCCTCACCTGGGCGATCCAAGGCCAAGGCAACACGACGATCCTCATTCCCTCGTGGACGCGCATCACGGCGGTTCCCTCCGGCGCGGTCTACGGCGCAGGCTTTTTCGAAAGCGTCCAGGCGTTTTTCGAGAAGCTCCTCTTCAAGTCCCTGTATATCACGACGCCCCTTGCGCTGATTCTTTTGATCGTCGTCGCGGTGATGCTTTACAGGACGCGCCTTGGACTCCGGCTGCGCGCGTGCGGCGAACATCCGCAGGCGGCGGACTCGGTCGGCATCAACGTCTATCGGATGCGCTACGTGGGCGTCTGCATCTCGGGCTTCCTCGCGGGCATCGGCGGCTTCGCATTCACGGTCGCGGCAGGTTCGGGCTTTCAGTCGTCCGTCGCGGGCTACGGCTTCCTTGCGCTCGCCGTCATGATCTTTGGAAACTGGAAGCCGCTCACCATCCTTGGCGCGTCGCTGTTTTTCGCACTTTTCAAGATCATCGGTTCCTATGCGTCGTCGATTCCGTTCCTTCCGAGCTTCAAGGGCATCAAGTCGAGCGAGTACATCTATCTGATGCTTCCCTACGTCGTGACGATGGTCCTGCTTGTCCTCACTTCAAAGAAGTCCCGCGCGCCCAAGGCCGAGGGGATTCCCTACGACAAGTCCCGAAGGTAGTTGATACGCGCGTCGGCCGTCCGTTCGTCGGACGGCCGATTTTCGTTTTTGAAAGAAAGGGAGGATATCACTTCTCCTCGAAAAGTCCCTCCAACGCGGCAGAAATCGCGTCCCATGAAAAGCCCCTGCGCGCGAGCGCCTGCGAAAGCTTGGCCCGCGCCTCCGGGGGCGGAAGTTCGCGGTACTTGCGGCCGAGCTTTTCCGCCGCCTCCCGCGCTGCGCTCGCCTGCTGGGTCCCGTCGAGCTGTGAGAGCGCCGCCTCGGCGTCCTCCTCGCCGATGCCCTTCGCCATGAGCTTGCGCCGGACGGCGTAGCGTCCCGCGCTCTTTTTTGCCGCGCCCTCCGCGAGCCGCGTCGCATACTGAAGGTCGTCGATCAGCCGCGCCTCTGTGAGCTTCTCCGTCACGGCGCGCGCGACGGACGGGACGTAACCCCTGCGCGCGAGGCTTTCTTCGATCTCGCGCGCGGTGCGCGCGCTGAAGTCGAGGGACGTGAGCGCCGCCTCGTAGGCGTCCGGGAACTGGATCGCCGCGACCGAATCGAGATATTCGTCCGGTTCGACCTCGTCGCCCGGCGCGAGCGGCCTTTTCTCAAAGTGCGCCTTCCGAACCCGCGCGAAGCGCACGCCGTCCATAGACACTTCCACAATGCCCCTTGTTTCCCGGATATCCGTCACGATTGCCATCCGATCGCCTCCCCACACAAGTATATCACCTAACGGCTTCTTTTCTTGACGCGGAAATGCAAATTGTGTTATGATATTTGTATACGTGATTCTGGGAGGGATTGTCCATGTCGGGACATAACAAATGGTCGACCATCAAGCATAAGAAGGAAAAGACCGACGCGCAACGCGGCAAGATATTCACAAAAATCGGACGCGAGATTGCCATCGCGGTGCGCGAGGGCGGGGGAGCAGACCCGAACAGCAACAGCAAGCTGAAGGACGTGATCGCAAAGGCGAAGGCCGTGAACATGCCCAACGACAACATCATGCGCTCCATCAAGAAGGCCGCCGGAGAAGGCGAGGGTGCGGCGTATAAGGAGATCACCTACGAGGGATACGCCCCCGGCGGCGTCGCCGTCATCGTCGAGGCGGTCACGGACAACATCAACCGCACTGCGAGCGAGGTCCGGCACATCTTCGATAAGTGCGGCGGCTCCCTGGGCGCCACGGGCTGCGTCTCCTGGAAGTTTGAGCGCAAGGGTGTCATCGAGGTCGACAATCAGAAGGGCCTCGACGAGGAAGAGATGCTCATGGTGGCGCTCGACGCGGGCGCGAACGACGTTGACTACATGGGCGAAACTGCCGTCATCTACACCGATCCCAACGACTTCTCCCAGGTGCGCGACAACCTCGAGGCTGCGGGCTGCGTTTTCCTCTCCGCCGAGCGCGCGATGGTTCCGCAGACGACGACCGAGGTCAACGATGCCGAGACCGCGGAGAAGGTTCAGAAGCTCATCGACTGGCTTGAGGACTACGACGACTGTCAGGAGGTCTTCCACGACGCCGAACTGCCCAACGAGCCAGACGAAGAATAATACGAATTCCAAACTTTCATTCGGATAACTGGCGGATGCATCAAATGAGGGGCGGGATCGAATCCCGCCCTTTGGCGCAAGGGAGGGCTTTCCTTGGCTGACGCAAGGCCCATTGGCGTCATGGATTCGGGAATGGGCGGCATCTCCGTTCTCCAGTCGCTCATCGAGCGGATGCCGGAGGAGTTTTTCGTCTTTTGGGGCGACAACAAAAACGCGCCCTATGGCACGCGCGACGAGGCGGACATTCTGAGGCTGACGTGGGATATCGTATATCAGCTTCTCGCGCGGGACGTGAAGGCCGTCGTGATCGCGTGCAATACCGCCACGGCCGCCGCGGCCGCCGACCTGCGCGCGAAGCTGAAAATACCCGTTCTGGGTCTGGAGCCCGCGCTCAAACCCGCTGCCCTCTCCGCGGGGGACGGGCGAATCGTCGTGCTCGCGACCGAAGCGACCATCAAGCTCGACAAGTATCACCACCTGCTCGAGCGGTTTGGCCGCAACACGGTCAGTTTGCCGTGCCCGGAGCTCGTCGAGTTCGTCGAGCGCGGCGACACGGATTCGGACGCGCTCATGGACTGTCTGCGGGAAAAACTGAATCCCGAAGAGGGGAAGATCGCGGCGGTCGTGCTCGGTTGCACGCACTATGTCTGGCTCCGTCCGGCGATTGAAAAGGTCGCGCCCGGCGCGCTGATCTTCGATGGGAACGACGGCCTTGCGCGCCATCTCCGGGAGATACTGGAATCCGGCGGCCTATTGAACGAAGGCGGGACGGGGGGGTATGAGCTCAATACGACCTCAGAGGATCCCGCGATGCTTGAACTGATGCGCCGCTACCTAAGGCAATCGATATAAGAAAAAGCCGCGTCCACCCAAAGTGGTGGACGCGGCTTTTCGTGAGCGGATCGATCAGTTATCCTCGACGATGTGCGGCGCGTTGGGAACGTATTCCTCGTTCCAAACGACGTAGTCGCACGCCCCGTATTCCGCCTCAACGTCTCCCCAGGTCGCGTAGGAGTATCCCGAAAAGCTCGTTCCGTCCGCGGTCACGAGAATCAATGCCTCGATCGCTTCGTCGCTCGGCTCCGCGACGGGTACGGCAAGCTCCCAGACGCCGCCCGTCCAGTACGCCACGGACACCGTGGACTGGACGCCGCTTCCGATTGATGTGAAATTGCCTTCGGCGAACTTTCTCAGTTCCTCCGCGTCCGCGAAGCTCAGAAGCGCCGCCGCGGAATCGTAATCTCCGGCGTCGAAGTATACGAGCGTCTGCTTCGCGTCCGTGAACATCTTCTCATCGACGGAGGGCACGCCCGTCTCGGCGGCCGCGCACGCACATAGCGAGAGCGACAATGCAAGCGCTGCGAGCAGCAATACTACACGCTTTCTCATTCCTTCGATCGACTCCTCTTACTTAGTGTACCTTTGACGCGTTTTAGGCGCGTTTGGTTGCGGATTTTGTCGCCGCGAAAGAAATTTTTAGGAAAATTTCGTCGAGCGCCGCCTGCTCGCGCGCCTGACCGCTCTTGACGGCGTAGTCCGCGTCGACGCACGCCCGATAGAGCGCCTCGAGTGCGCGCGCGTCGTATCTCTGGGCCTTCTGCCCCATGATCTTTGCGGCATATGGGTTGAGCGCCAGCGCGCGGGCCACGTCCTCCGCGCGTTCCCCGGCCTCGGTCGCCGCGCGCAGAAAAGTCATGCCGCGCATTTGCCGCGTGATGGAGGCGAGGGCAGCGATTCGGTTCGTGCCCCGCTCGAGCATGAGCGCGAGCGTCTCGTACGCCCCGGCGGCGTCCCCTTCGAAGAGCTTGTTGATCATGTCGAACGCACCGAATTCGGTAGAGGGGGAAACGATCGCCTCGATGTCCGCAAGATCGATCTCCGTCCGCTCGCCCGCATATGCCGCAAGTTTTGATAGCTCGCCCTCAAGTTTCGTAAGTTCCCAGCCCGCCGTGAAGGTGAGTTGCCGGATCGCCTCCGCCGACATGGTCTTCTGAAGCGGCTTCAGCTTTGCCACAATCCACTTGCGCATCTCGGGTTCCGTGAGCTGGTCAAACGAAACGACGGCATCCTTGAGAGCGCCTGCCAGCTTCTTTCGCCCGTCGAAATCTCCGCGCATGTAGAATACCAGAACGCAGGTATCACAGGGTCTGTCGAGCCAGGCGAGGAGCTTCTGCGATTCGCCCTCCTCGTCGCGCGCCTTGCCGCTCATGAGTGGCGCGAAGTCCTTCACGACGACGAGCCGCCTTTCGCACATCACGGGCAGCGTCTCCGCCGCCTCGACGATCCTCTCCGCCGCCGCACCCTCGAAAACCGTCTCGTTGAGCGCCTCAAGCCCGGCGGGAAGCATCGCATCCCGTATTTTCGTAAGCGCCTCGCGCTTCACATATTCCTCCGGTCCGTCGAACAGATACGCCTGCCGGAGCGCGCCACGCTTCACCTCGTCAAAAAACGCGTCCCACCTCATCAGTCGCCCTCCTTGATAAACGTGTCCACGGAGATCTTCCCGTCGTAGCCCATTTTCACCGTCACCGCGCCCGCCTCGTCCGTCCGGTACACCCTGCCGCCCGATTCCTCGATAAGTCCGATCACGCGATCGCTGGGATGCCCGTAGGAATTGTCCCGCCCCACGGAGATGACCGCCACCTCCGGCGTGAGGGCCTCGATGAGCTTCCTGTCAGTCGCGTCCTTCGCGCCGTGATGACCGACCTTGAGAACGTCGACATCCGGACCTGCGGCGACCTCCGCGTCGCCCGTGAAGAGCGCCTCTGCCTCCCCGTAGTTGAACAGGAGGACAAGCGACATATCGTTGAGCGGATCATCGGTCCGGGAGGCGGAGTCGAGCGCGGTCATCATCGCGCGCTCTGAAAGCGCGACCTCGTCGCCGGGGGAGAGCTCGATCCATCGGATGCCGGCATCGATGGCTGCCTCGCTTTCGAAGGCGATGCTCCTGTTCTCCGCGAGTTCGAACCAGCCCGCGGGCACGTATACGGTCGCGATCGCGCACGCCTCCGAAAGCTCGCCGAGCCCGCCCGCGTGGTCGGAATGCGGGTGTGAGAGGAACACACCGTCGATGTCCCAGCCTTCTCCCGCGACATAGGCCGCCACCTCGGAGCCGTCCTCGCCCACGTCGACCACGTATGTATGTCCGTCCACATGAATGACCGCCGCGTCCGCCTGTCCGACGTCGAGAAACGCGACCATGCAGCCGGAATCCACCGCCAGCAGGCACGAGACGACTATCAGCAAAGGAAGCGCAAGCACCGCCCACGGCTTCCACCTTTCGCGCATCCGCCCCATGTCCGAAACCGCGATTCCCAGCGCGAGGAGCAGGAGCCAGACGAGAACGTGCGGTGGGTTCACAGAAATTTCTCCGCGTGGAAGGTCTGCGAAGAAGGCCACGCCGCGCCGGAGGAGCGTGAGCATGTGATCCGGCACGAACGCAAGCTGTGGAAACGCGATCCCAAGAAGCGCCGCGTACATCGCAAGGAGCGCGAAAGGCACGAGGATCAGGTTCGCTGCGATGGAATACGTAGGCAACTTTCCATAAAAGAGCGCCAGCGCCGGGAACGTCGCGATCTGCGCCGCCGTGGTCGTAGCCGCGATGGAGGCGAAGTAAAAAAGGACGCGGCGCGCGATCCCGCGCTTTTCCCGCAGCCTGTCCGCGCGCACGAGTTTTAAGAGCGGCGGCGCGATCCAGAGAATTCCGGCGGAGGCGGAAAACGAGAGGACAAAGCCCGCGTCCGCAAGGTTCAGGGGATTTATAAGCAGCACGAGCGAAAACGCGAGCGCGAGCCGCGTGTTCCCGTCGGACATCCGCCCGGCGAGCGGCGCGCCGCACAGGACCGCGTACATGACGACGGCGCGCATCACCGAGGGGCGGAAGCCGACGATGGCCGCATAGACGAAAATACCCGCGAGCGACAGGTATGCCGCCGCGCGCGCACCCGTGAGCCGGGAAAGAACCAGCGTCAGCGCCGCCGCGACCAGCGTGATGTGAAGGCCCGACACGGCGAGCAGGTGCGCCACGCCCGAGCGGCTGAAGTCGTCGCGCACATCGGTGTCGATGTCCCGGGTGTTCCCGAGCGCGAGCGCCATCACGATTTCGGGATTCGCGGGGAACGCCGCGCCGACGCGTACGGAGATCGCCTTGCGCAACGAAAAGAGAACGTTTGAGAGCCCTCCCCCCTCGCCCGAAAGCGCCACCTCCCCGTGCTTTGCCGTCAGGTAGCCCGCAGTTCCCGTGCGCCAGAGGTATTCGCCGAAGTCGAATTCGTGCGGATTCGTCGCCGCCTCGGGCGCGAACAGATGCCCCGTACCGCAGATGCGCTGTCCGCAGGCGATCTTGTCAAGCGCGTCGGCGTCGCCGCGCAGATAGAGCCGCAGGCGGCAGCCGAACGCCTCGCCCCCGATCTTGACGTCTTCGAGCATGCATACGAAGCGCGTCCCGCCTTCATCGACGTACGGACTGCCTGCGATCGTCCCCTCGAACCCCACGCTGTACGCCGTTTCAAACGCGGGACGGGCTTCCTCACGGGCCGCGTAGTATCCCGCGCCCGCGAAGAACACGGACGAGAAGAACAGGACGACCGCCAGCCGCGCATAGAGCCGCCGCGCCGCGCGCCTGAAATGCAAAAGGAGCGCGATCCCCGATAGTCCGACTGCCGCCGCGAACAGGGCGGCGAGGCGCGGGGCGAAGAGCCGCGCAAAGACCATCCCGCCGCCTAGAAACAGCGCGAACGAAAAGAGCTTTCGCCGCGTCAGGAGCCGCATATCAGACGAGGTATTCCGTCTCGGCCATTGCGATCTGCGCGGTGGGGTAGAGGGCGCGCGCCTCGTCGAGAAGCGCGTCCGGGTCGTTCCCTGGCCTCAAGTGCGTGAGAAGCAGCGCCCGCGCGCGCGTGTTCTTCGCGATCTCCCCGCAGTGCCGTGCCGAGAGATGAGGCGACGTCTCCGACCACTGGGCGGTCGTGAGCCCCGCGTCGGCAAGGAGCATGTCCGCGCCGTCCGCAAACAGCTCAATGTAGGGATTGAGGTTCGTGTCGCCCGTATAGACGAACGTCGCGCCGTCGCATTCCACCTTGACCGAAACGGCCGGAACGGGGTGCGCCGCCGGGACGAACGAGACGCGCATCTCCCCGATGGTCATGTCCTTCGGTTCCACGAAGTCGAGGTGCGGGTCGTCCATCATCTCGAATACCTTCTGCGGCTCCGTGGGGGAGGCGACGAGCAGATTCCGTTTTCGCTTTCCGAACAGAAGCACATACTTTAAGACCGTCATGTCGGACATGTGATCGAAGTGAAGATGGCTCAGGATAATCGCGTCCAGAAGCTCGATCTCAATGTGCTTCGCGAGCCGCGCAAGCACACCCGAGCCGCAATCGAGGAGCACGTTCGTTTTGCCGCTGTCGCTTGAAAGAAGATACCCCGAACACGCGCCGCCCGGGGCGGGGAAGGGGCCGTTGTTGCCGAGCACCGTAAGCTTCATGCATTTCACTCCTTCTGTTTGTCGGCGTGCCGACTCCGCATGCGGCCCGCCGACCCGCGATCCGCAGGCGGATCGCTCAACCGACTCCTTCTGTTTGTCGGCGTGCCGACTCCGCAGGCGGATCGCGAAACCGATTCCATTATATCACATCCGAGCGCGAAATCATATCGCCTGTTCGCGCCGCATAGAATGCACAAGCGGAACGAGAGGATGTGTATAGAGTGAATCTACTGGCTGTATATCATGCCAATCGATTGGGCAACGCCTGCGCGGAGGAGGGCCTGACGAGCATCCGCAAGGGAAGGCATATCCTGTCCGCGCTCGATTCCGAGTCCGACGGCGAGCTCATGGCCGGCACGCTTGGCCGCATCCGAAACCGCGCGCAGCTCTCCCGCGAACTCGGCTACGCCGCCACGGCGCACGCGTCCACCATCGTGATCGCCGCGTATCGCCGCTGGGGCGCGCAGTATCCATCCCACCTCGAGGGCCCGGTCGCGACCGTGCTCATCGACAGAAGCGCAGACCGCATGATCGCCTCGCGCGACCGGATGGGGGAGAGGCGCTTATTCTATTGCCGCCACGGGCGCACGGCGGCGGTGAGCGACCATCCGGACGCGCTGATCGAAAGCCCCTATGCGTCGCGCGTCGTTGACGAGAACGGCCTCAACGAGCTCTTTGCCCTTGGTCCCGCGCGCACGCCCGGCAGAACGCCGTACCGGGACGTCATGGCGCTCGAGCCGGGATGCGCGCTCGTCGCGGATCGCTCCGGCGTGTCCGTCAGACGCTATTTTCACATCGAGGCCCGCCCCCATGCGGACGACGTCGAGACGACGGTCAAGACTGTGCGCGCGCTCCTCGAGCGGGCGGTGGACGACGTCCTTCCGCACGCGAACGCCGTCATGCTCTCCGGCGGGCTCGATTCGACGGCGCTTGCCGCACTCATGTGCGAGCGAGGAACAAGGCCCCTGGCATTCTCCGTCGATTATGAAAACGACGAGAGCGAGTTTACCGGGAATTCCTTTCAACCGGAGCGCGATCGCGCGTACGCGGCGCAGGCGGCGGAGCTTTTCGCCTCCGATCATAAAATCGTCGTGCTCGGACATCGCGCGCTATTGGATGCCCTCGGCGCCGCCGTCGACGCGCGCGGCTTCCCCGGCATGGCGGACGTCGACTCGTCCCTCCTTCTCTTCGCGCGCGAGATCGGCGCGGGGACAGGCGCGGTCGTCTCCGGCGAATGCGGAGACGAGGTGTTTCTGGGCTATCCGTGGTTCGCACCCGAGCGCCTCACGCTCGAAAACGGCTTCCCGTGGTCTGGCTCGATGGATCTTCGGCGCGTCATCCTCCGGCGCGCGATCTACGAGGACATTCGCCCCGAGCGATACGCGCGGGAGGCGTTCGCTGCGGCGCGTGAGACCGCGCCTCAGCTTCCGGGCGAGGGGGAAGCGGACGCCGTCCTGCGCACTCTTCAGACCATCTGCTTCCGCTATTTCATGGCGAATCTGCAGGAGCGCGCGCTCGCCATGTGCGAGGCGTCCTCCGTTCAGGTCTTCACGCCGTTCAGCGACGAGCGGCTCGTCGAGTACGTGTATAACGTGCCGGGGGAGATAAAGTTCCTGAACGGCGAGGGCAAGGGCCTCCTGCGCGAGGCGGTGAAGGATCTGCTCCCCGAAAAGCTCTTGCGCCGTAAAAAGAGTCCTTATCCCAAGACGTATTCCGCGCTCTACACGCGCGACGTCCGCGCGGGCATCGCGGCGATTCTCGCAGACGAGACTTCGCCCGTGCTGCGCGTGCTCGAGCCAAATGTGCTCCGCCAGCTCAACGCCGCGGAGCTACCCCCGGGCGGTCTTCCGTGGTTTGGCCAGCTCATGTCCGGGCCGCAGATGCTCGCCTACGTCATACAGGTCAACGAGTGGATGAAAAAAAGAAGGATCGAGATTTCAGTCTGACCCACCGCGCTTGACGCGCGGCCTGCGCGCGCGTACAATGGGAGCACAGTCTGATACAAAAGAAGGGCCGATCTGGCATGAGAATTCTGATCGCGCGGATCAGGCGGTTTGCGTCCGGGGTCCCGTTCTATCGTTGGCCGATCGAGTTTTACCGGAACAGGCGTGCTTCCGCGGCGCGCGGCAGCCGGAAGAAGGAGAAGCTCAAGGAGATCCGGCGCTTCGACCGCAAGCATGGGGTTGACTTTGGCGGCTACATCCCGCCGGACGCGCTTGGCAATCATTCCGTCGGCGGCAATGCCTACGAGCCATCTTATCCCATGCCGAATCTTTTGAAATCCCTGCGCGTCTTCGAGGACGACTGCCTGCTCGACGTCGGATGCGGCAAGGGCTACGCCATGTACTGTTTCGCCGCGCTTCCGTTTTCGCGGATCGACGGCCTCGAATACAGCCATCGGCTGGCGAAAACGGCCCGATCAAACCTCGCGAAGCTCTTTCCGGGGTCCGACCGATTCCGCGTCTATGAGGGAGACGCCGCGCTCTGGTCGGATTACGACCGTTACACCTACGTATATCTCTATAATCCCTTCAAGGCGCACGTCGTGGAAAAGGTGTGCTGCGAGCTGGCCGAGAGTCTGAAGCGCGCGCCCCGCAGGCTGACGGTCGTGTATCAGGCGCCCTTTCACTGGGACGTTCTGAGGGCGTACGGCTTTCTGCCCGTCATGCAGATGGACGGCGCCGCCGTATTTACGCCCGGGCCTGATTTGAGCAGGATCGCATAAAAACGCAAAGCCGCGCGGCAAACTGACGCCGCGCGGCTTTGCGATCCTGTCATTCTTACTCAAACACCGGCATGATCCTCTCGCCGTCGTATTCCATCTCGAAGTGCAGATGCGGCCCGTCGGCTGCTTCCATGAGCGCGGTCGTCCCGACAGAGCTGATGACCTGCCCCTTGACCACGGTGTCCCCGATCTTCACGAGCTCCAGCGTGGCGAGCGAGCAATAGCGCGTGACGTAGCCCCTCGCGTGTCCGAGCTCGATCACGTAGCCATACACGTCGTCCTCATACGCGTCGAGCACCACGCCCGCCTCGCTCGCCATGACCGCCGCGCCGCTCGCCGCCTGAATGTCCACCGCCGGGTGCGTGCGCCACTGGCCGAGCGTCTCGTTCCACGTAAGCGTGTCGGGCGCGTATGTCTTCGTGACCTCGCCCACGACCGGCATCATGAACACGGGCTCGGGCACGGGCGTCGGGGTCGGCGTGGCCGTCGTCTCCGCCATGACGGGCAACGCGGCAAGCGTCGCCTCGGCGACCACGGGCTGGTTATCGATTTCCTGCGGCGTTCCGTTCTTATAAAGGTACGCCGCCACGCCGAAGAGCGCGACGAGGACCACCAATGAGATGTAGTACCCGTAGCCGCTCCAGACGCGCTTTGCGACGGGGAAGGTCTTGTCCCGCGCGCCCTTCATCCAGTTGGTTATGTTGCGGAAGAAATTACCCATCAATCAATCACTCCCATCTGGCATCAGTATGGGAGCGATCGCGTCTCTTTATTCTCCAAATCTGCGCTTTATTTCCAGTTTTGCGCGGTATATTTCGTTTCGCGCGTAACCCGCCTCGCCTGCCGCATCGGACGCCTCCCCGAGGTCCGCTCCGGAAAGCATTTTTATGAGCATGTACTCGGCCGCGCCCGCATGCCTTTCCTCGACGGCGAGCTTCTCCGGCACCTCGACGACCACACAGTACTCGCCCTTTTCGACGTTCGGATTCGCGGCGAGCGCGTCGCGCACCGCTTCCACCGCGCCGCGCTGCAAGTTTTCGTATTTCTTGCTGAGGTCGCAGCAGGCGAGCGCCATGCAGCCAGGCCACGCGCGTGCGATCTCGGAGAGAAGTTCGACCACGCGATGCGGCGATTCGTACAGAACCGCGACCCTCACGCCCGCCGCGCGGATGGAATCGAGCTTTTCGCGCAGCGCCTTCTTCTCGCGCGGCAGGAAGCCGTAGAAGGAGAATTCCCGCGCGTCGAATCCCGACGCGGAGAGAGCGGTGACGGTCGCCGAAGGCCCCGAGATCGGCACGACCGGAATCCCGGCTTCCCATGACGCCGCGACGAGCAGATTCCCGGGATCGGAGATCGCCGGAGTGCCCGCGTCGCAGGTGAGCGCGACCGTCATATTTTCAGATAGCATCTTTTCCACAATCTGCGGCGCGCGCGCCTCCTCGTTGTGCCGGTGGCAGGAGACGAGCGGCTTTCTGATGTCCAGGTGATTGAGGAGCTTGATCGTGACGCGCGTATCCTCGGCGGCGATCAGATCGCATTCTAGAAGCGCCTCCCGCATCCGGGGCGACAGGTCACCGAGGTTCCCGATCGGCGTCGCGACTACATACAGTTTCGCCATCCCGCGCCTCCCTTAAAATATAGACGAGCTCGCCATTGTACACATACCGCGCCTCGACGGCCCAGTCCGGCATGTCCAGCGCCTCGAACCAATCCGTATAATGCCTCTCCATGCCCACGCCGCGCCCGCCGAGCGTTCGGGTGGGGAAGGTCACGACCAGACGCGCCGCGACGACCGAGCCGAGAAGCGCCTCCGCCGCGCCCCTTCTCTGCGCCTCGAGCACAGGAAGAAGCTTCATCGCAAGTGCAAGATCGAATCGCTCCGCCGGAACCGCGCTTGGGGAAAGGAGGTCGCGAATCTCAATTCGCGCGTTCGCTCCGGCCAAGGCCGCCCACTCGTTCACGAGCCGCGCCTGCGCGCCGGAGATGTCGACGCCTGTGACATCGATCCCGACGGACGCGAGATAGACGGGATTCATTCCGCACGCCAGGTCGAGCGCACGCGCGGGCTTCCCGACCCGCGCGAAGAGTTCCCCGTAAAACGCATTGAGCGGCATCCGCTCCCGCGTGGACGCGTGCAGCCGAAGTGCGCCTTCGAGATCGCCCGAGAGAAGCAGTTCCCGCGCCTTCTTCAATTCGTCCGGCGACATGAACGCCCCCGTGATCCCGTGGAGCGCCTCGCGCGCCGCCTTTTCCGCGTCCTTCGGCTTTCTGTGGCGGGAAAACGCCTCTGAGAGCACGCGCGCGAGCGTGTCCGGGCAGATGTCCGCGTACTTCCTCGCCGCGCGCAGACGCTTGAGCGCGTCTTCCATCATTCGGCCCTCAGCCGCTCCATGAGCCGCCCGAAGAAGCGCAGGTTGTGCGCCGTCGCGAGCCGCATCGCTGCGGGATCGTTCATCCTGAATAAGTGCTGTACATACGCCCGCGTGTGGTTGCGGCAGAGCGCGCAGTCGCAGTCCTCCTCGACGGGCCGCGCGTCGCGCGCGTACTTGTCGTCCATGATGTACATGTGACGGTAGAACTTCTCGTGAAGCGCCTTGTCCGGCTCGAACACATAGAGCCGCTGGTGGCGCGCCTCGCGCGTCGGGATCACGCAATCGAAGAGCTGATACCCGATCTCGACGCACTTGACGATCTCCTCGGGCTTCCCGAGCCCCATCGCGTACTTGATCTTGTGATCCGGCATGGCGTCGGCCGCCATTTTGAGGACGTCCAGCCGCAGCGTGCCGTCCGCGCCGAGTGGCCACCCGCCGAAGCCGTAGCCGTCGAACCCGATCTCCTCGAGCCGCCGCCCGCATTCCGCGCGCAAATTCGCGTCCTGCCCGCCCTGCACGATGCCGAAGAGCAGGGGAGGGTGGTCCTTTCCTTTTTTGAGCTTGTCGAACTCCGCGCGGCAGCGCGCGCCCCATTTGACGGTCAGCTCGACCGAGCGCCGCTGAACCTCGTCCGGGTCGTCGGGCGCTGTGCAAAGGTCGAGCGCCATTACGATGTCCGAACCGTACTGAAACTGCGCCTGGATGCACTTTTCCGGCGAAAAGATGAGCTTTTCGGCGCCCATATCGGGCCGAAAAATGATCTCGTTTTCTCGGATTTCGCCATAGGCCGCATTCTCGCGGATGAGCGAAAAGAGCTGAAATCCCCCGGAATCGGTGAGAATCGCGCCCTTGTATCCCGTGAAGGCGTGGAGCCCGCCGAGGGACTTGATGAGCTTTGCGCCGGGTTTTGTCATGAGGTGGTAGCTGTTCATTTCGAGCCCGAAAAGGCCCGAAGCGTATACGTCCTCGAAGCTTCCCGCGCGCACGCCGCCGTACGTCGCGTCCGGGAAAAATGCCGGCAGCGGGATCTCGCCCGCCCGCGTCACAAGTTTCTCGATCATATTTTCTCCACCGCCCGCAGATTCGCGCTCCGCGCGCGCGGATTTTCTTTGAGCTCCGCTTCGGTGGCGGTCACCGGCTTTCGCGTCTCGAGCCGCACGACGGGCTTTTTCCCGCACACGCAAACCGGGATGTCCGGCGGGCAGGTGCAGGGGTTGGCCAGTCTGCGGAACGTGTTTTTGACGATCCGGTCCTCGAGCGAGTGAAAGGTCAGTACGCACAGCCGCCCGCCGGGCTTCAGCATATGAACGAGCATCTCAAAAGAGCTTTCGAGCGGCTCGAGCTCGTCGTTAACTGCGATTCGGAGCGCCTGAAAGGTCCTGCGCGCCGGGTGCGAGCCGTCCTTTTCCCGGAATTTCTTGGGAATCGCCGCGTCGATGGCCGAAACGAGATGGGACGTGGTTAAAATCGGGCGTCTGTCGCAAATCACCCGCGCGATCTGGCGCGCCCACTTCTCCTCGCCGTAATCGCGCAGGATACGCGTCAGCTCGTCCTCGCTCCTGGTATTCACGATGTCGGCGGCGGTGAGGGGCGCGGATGCGTCCATGCGCATGTCGAGCGGCGCGTCGTCGTGGTATGAAAAACCGCGTTCGCGCACGTCGAGCTGATGCGACGACACGCCGAGATCAATGAGTATCCCGTCAAACGCCATCTCGCCCGTGAGCGTTCGCGCGTCGTGAAAGTTCCCCCGGAGCGCACGAAAGCGCGCGTCTGAAATGCGCGCCGATGCCGCCGCGATGGCATCCGCGTCCCGGTCGATGCCCGTGAGCGTCCCGCCCGCGAGCCTTTTCAGGATCTCAGTGCTGTGCCCGCCGCCGCCGAGCGTGCAGTCGAGGTAGTCGCCGCCCGCGCGGATGTTCAAATGTGCCATGCACTCGTCCGGCATGACGGACAGGTGGTGAAATTGCATCGGATTCTCCAATCAACCGACCAAAGTCTCAAATAAAAAGACCGAGGTCTATTCGTCCTTCGGGAAGCAGTCGTCCCCAGCGAGCGCCTGCCGCACCGCGCCCGCGATGTACAGGGAGCCCGCAAACACCTTGAGGCCATTTTGCGCCATCGCGGCCCGGACCGCGTTTCCAACGCCGTCCACCGCAATCGTTTCCACGCCGAGCGATCGATAGAGCGCCGCCAAGGATTCCGGTTCCGCGGCGCGCGGCTCGTCCACCTTGGTGGCGATCACCCGCGCGCACACCGGCGCGAGGATCCTGGCGCACGCCTCCGTCTGCTTGTCGTGCATCATGCCAGTCACCAGAGTGATCCGCTCCCCGGGGAAAAAGCGCTCGAGGTAATCGCGCAGCGAGCGCGCGCCTTGAGGGTTGTGTGCGCCGTCGATGAGCGCGCCTTTCACCCACTCGAGCCGGCAGGGCCACTTTGCCTTTGCGACGCCGCGCCGGATCGCCTCGCCGTCCACGCCCATCTCCCGGAGCCCGGCAATCGCGAGCGCCGCGTTCAGAAGCTGGTGCCGCCCGTTCATTGCCGTATGGTATTCGACACCGCCCACGCAAAATCGCGCGCCGTGCGCCGTTTCCTCGACGATTTCCGGCATTGTGGCGATTGTGAGCCGCGATCCACGTTCCCGCGCGACCTTCCGGAACACGTCCAGTATGCCCTCCGGCTGGTCCTGAACCACCGCTGGCACACCGGGCTTGATGATTCCTGCCTTCTCAAACGCGATCTCCTCGACGGTGTCGCCCAGAATCCTCATGTGGTCCAGACCGATCGCCGCGATCATCGAAACCTCCGGTCCGATCACGTTCGTCGAATCGAACCGCCCGCCGAGTCCGACCTCGACCGCGGCAACCTCCACGCCCATGCGCGCGAAGTATTCGAATGCGAGCGCCGTACCCAGCTCGAACGTCGTAGGCAGGATTCCCTCGCGCACGAGTCCCTCGGACTTCTGAACGAGAAGGTTCACGATGTCGATGAGCGCGGTGTCCGGGATCGGTTCGCCCATGACCTGCACGCGCTCGTTGTAACGGATGAGGTAGGGGGAGGTGTACATGCCTGTCCGGTAGCCCGCCTCGCGCAGCGCGCGCTCGGTAAACGCCGCCGTCGACCCCTTTCCGTTCGTGCCCGCAATGTGCGCCGCGCGAAAGCGCCTTTCGGGGTTATGGAGCGCCGCCAGCAGCGCGCGCGTGTTTTCGAGTCCGTTTTTTTGGCCCTTGTAGCGGGCCCCGTGTATCCAGTCGATGGCGTCCTTTGCGTTTGTGAACATACTCACCCTCGCTTAATAAAAATAGGCAACGCGCTGTTGCGCGCCGCCTGATGGAATCAAACCGAAAGATCACGGCCGCAAGGGGAAGGCTCCGACGCAGGTGGGGAATCAGCCTGCGCTCATTGCAGGACCTTCACCACATGGTATCCCGGCCAGTACATTTTCTTGTCCTCCAACCAGTCGCTGGCAGGACATAAACCGTAATTGAGTGAATGCCACATCTGAATGGCTTCCGGGCTTAAATAATCGCTGTGGGTGCGAATCTGTCTGTAGCCGCGTTCAGCCGCCCATTCTTCCGCCGCGTGAAGGAGCGAGCGCGCAATCCCTCTTCGCCGGTATGGTCCATACACGCCCAGGACTTCAATGTAAGCATCCGTCAAATGGGCGAGAGGATCGGTCAGCCGCCTCGGCGTCGCGCAGACAAAGGCAACGGGCGTATCGCCGTCCATCGCGCAAAGGGAAAACGCCTCTTGCGAAACGCGTATGCCGCCTCGAGCCATTCGCCGTACAATTCGACGAGCGCGCGGTGAATCGCCTCGTCGATTTCTCTGTACTGAATCACGCAAATCGCCTTTCCCGCCTGGATGCCGCGCTACAGCTTGAACGGGGCGAGTCCGAGTTTCTTGTGCAGTTTGAGCATCGTCCTATGGGCGAGCGCGCCTGCGCGTTCGGCGCCGTCCGTCATGACCGACTGGAGATACTCTTTGTCGGCGATGATCCGGTCGTATTCTGTCTGAATCGGCTCGAGCGTCGCGACTACCGCGTCCGCCACCGCATCCTTGAACGCGCCGTAGCCCTTGCCGGCGAAGTCCGTTTCGATCGCTTCGAGCGCCGTGCCCGTGAGCGCGGAGAGGATGGACATGAGGTTCGAAACGCCGGGCTTGTTTTCCGGGTCGAACCGCACGCTTCCCTCGCTGTCGGTAACCGCGCGGCGAATTTTTTTGCGGATGACGTCGGGCTTGTCGAGAAGCGCGATGAACGTCTCCTCCGGATCGGACTTGGACATCTTCTTCTCCGGCTCGAGAAGGCTCATTACCCGCGCGCCGATCTTCGGGATGTACGCGTCCGGCACGACCAGAACGTCCCCGTAGATGGCGTTGAAGCGCTCGGCGATATCGCGCGAGAGCTCGAGGTGCTGCTTCTGATCCGCGCCGATGGGCACGAGGTCGGAGAGGTAGAGGAGAATGTCGGCAGCCATCAGAACGGGGTATGTGTAAAGGCCTGCGTTGATGTTGTCCTGGTTCTTCTGGGATTTTTCCTTGTACTGCGTCATGCGCCCGAGTTCGCCCACATATGTGAAGCAGCTCAGCAGCCACGAGAGTTCCGCATGCTCGTGCACGTGCGACTGAAAGAAGATAATGTTCTTTTTGGGATCGAGCCCGCTCGCAAGGAAAAGACTCATCGTCCGAAGGCATGCCTTGCGAAGCTCCGCCGGGTTTTGCCGGACCGTGAGGGAGTGAAGGTCCACGATCGAGTACAGGCAGTCGTACTCGTCCTGCAAAAGATTGAAGTTTCGCAGCGCGCCAATGTAATTTCCGAGGGTCAACTGCCCCGTGGGCTGTATCCCGGAAAAGATTCTCTTTTTTGCCGCCGTCATCTCGTCCATGTATTTGCCTCCCGCCGAAAATCCACCGATAAAGTATAGCATGTCGCCAAAATTCAGTCAAGGTTCACTTGCACGCATGGCGCGTATCTGTTACAATGTGGTATGATACTCTGGACAAGTGGGACAGGTGATGGATGTGAGCGAATACGTGATCGCCGTGGACGCCATGGGCGGCGACCACGCGCCGGAGGCGATCGTCGCCGGCGCGAAGGCGGCCCTTAGGGCGTTTGGCGATATACAAATAAGGCTCTGCGGAAGGCGCGAGGTGCTGGAAGCGGCGGCGGGCGAGAGGATCGCGATCGTGGACGCGCGCGAAGTGATCGAAATGGACGAATCGCCCATGCTTGCCGTCCGCAAGAAGGCGGACTCATCGCTCGTGCGCGCGCTCATGGAGGTGCGCGAGGGCCGCGCGCAGGCGGTGGTCTCCGCGGGTTCGACGGGCGCGCTGCTCGCGGGCGGCATGTTCAAGGTCGGCCGCATCTCAGGCATCGACCGTCCGGCGCTCGCCCCTGTGATGCCGGGCCTCAAGGGCCCCGTGATGCTCATCGACGCTGGCGCAAACGTCGACTGCCAGCCGAAGTTTTTAAGCCAGTTCGGACTTATGGGCGCGGCGTATATGGCGGGCGTTCTCGGGATTGAAAATCCGAAGGTAGCCCTTGCGAACATCGGCACTGAGGCGGAAAAGGGCAACAAGCTCGCCAAGGAAACGTACGAGCTGATGGCGAAGCAGACGAGTTATCTCTTTGCGGGCAACGTCGAGGGTCGAGAGATCATCATGGGCGAAAATCAGGTGGTCGTGCTCGACGGCTTCGACGGGAATCTGATCCTCAAGTACACCGAGGGCCTCGCATCCGCGATGTCCAAAATGCTCAGGGAGGAGCTCCTGCGCGATGCGCGCTCGAAGCTTGGTGCGCTCCTCGTGAAGCCCGCGCTCAAAAGGTTTAAGGCGCGCATGGACTATCACGAGTACGGCGGCGCGCCGCTCCTGGGCGTCGAGGGCGCGCTCGTCAAGGCGCACGGTTCGTCTGACGCGCGCGCGATCGAGACCGCGATCGGACAGGCGCGCAATATGATCAAAAACGACGTGGTCGGGAAGATCCGCGCGGGCGTCGCCGGACTTGCGGCCGCGGACGACAAGGGGGATATTTAAATGGCGGATCCGAAGATCGTAACCGAGAAGGTCACCGAATACATCCTGAATCAGCTTCCCGTGAAGCGGGAGGAGATCGTAGCCGGGGCGCGGCTCGTGGAGGATCTTGGCGCCGACAGCGCGAACCTCATCATGCTCATCATGGACCTCGAAAACGAATTCGACATCACCGTGTCGGACGAGATGCTCGCGGGCGTCAAGACCGTCGGCGACATCGTGAAATACCTCGAGGAGCACGCCTGACCGTGGAGGAAATCGAAGCCCGATTGGGATACCGCTTCCGCGACGCGCGCCTTCTTGAGACGGCGCTGACGCACCCGTCCTTCGGCTCGGATCACCGCGTGCCGCACTATCAGCGGCTTGAGTTTCTGGGCGACGCGGTGCTTGAGCTCGCGGTCAGCCGGTATCTCTATTTCGAGTTGCCGGGCGTGAACGAGGGAAGGCTCACGCGGCTGCGCGCGGAGCTCGTGCGCGAGGAAGCGCTTCACAGGATCGCTGAAAAACTGCGTCTCGGCCCGCACATCCGGCTCTCGGTAGGCGAGGAAAAGAGCGGTGGGCGCGAAAAGCCGTCGATCCTCTCGGACGTGACGGAAGCGGTCATCGGCGCGGTCTACCTCGACGGAGGCGCGGACGCGGCGTACGAGGCCGTCATGCGCATGTTCGGGGACATGCTCGATCCGTCCGGGCTCAAGGAGACGCTGGATGCCAAGACGCTGCTTCAGGAGAGGCTCCAGAGCGAGGGCAAAATGCCCGTCTACGAGATGATCTCTTCGGACGGCCCGCCGCACGATCCGGTGTTCACCTATGCGGTCGTCGCGGAGGGGAAGGCGCTCGGGGAGGGCGCGGGGCGCTCGAAGCAGGCAGCGCAACAGGCGGCTGCCCGGGCCGCACTCAAAATGATCGGGGAGATAAGCTGATTGGAGCTCAAAAAACTTGTGATCCACGGCTTCAAGTCCTTCGCCGACCGTGTCGAGCTCACGTTTGAGAGCGGGATCACGGGCGTCGTGGGGCCGAACGGCTGCGGAAAATCAAATATATCGGATGCCGTCCGCTGGGTGCTGGGCGAGCAGAGCGCGAAGACGCTGCGCGGCGCCAAGATGGAGGACGTTATTTTTGGCGGCACCGAAAAGCGCCGCAAGCAGGCGTTCTGCGAGGTGACGCTGATTTTCGACAATCAGGACCACGCGCTGTCCATCGACTTCGCGGAGGTTTCCGTCTCCCGGCGCGTCTACCGCTCCGGCGAGGGCGAGTATGCCATCAACGGCGCGCAGTGCAGGCTCAAGGACGTGGTCGACCTCTTCCGCGACACGGGCATCGGCCGCGACGGCTATTCGATCATCGGGCAGGGGCGCATCGACGACATCCTCTCCCAGAAGTCGGACGACCGCCGCCAGGTCTTTGAGGAAGCCGCGGGTATCGTCAAGTATAAGGCCAGAAAAACCGAGGCCGAGAAAAAGATGGAGTCCTCGCGGCTCAACCTCGACCGCGTGGAGGATATCCTGACCGAGCTCGAGGAGCGCGTGGAGCCCCTCAAAAGGCAAGCGGACGAGGCGCGGGAATACCTCGCCCTCAGGGACGAACTCAAGTCCCTCGACCTCAATATCTATCTTGTGCGCGCCGTCAAGTACGACGAGAAGCTGAACGAGCTTCGGATCGCGCTTTCAGACGCCGACCGCGAACTTTCCCGCTCGAACGCGGAGCTCGAGCGGCTCGGGTGGGAGCGCGACGAGATGCAGCTTTCGCTCGACCGGCTGGAACTCTCCTCCGCCGAGAAGCGCGACCGCGTGCAGGCACTCATCCGGGACGTGGAGGCCCTCGAGGGAGAGCGGAATCTTCTTGAGGAGCGCATCCGCAACGGCGCGCGCGAGAAGGCCCGGCTCGAAGCCCAGCTCGCTGGCGCGATGGGCGGCGGTGGGGGCGTGGCGGAGCGCGTCGAGGCGCTTGAGAAGGAACTCCTAGAGGAAGCGGAAGCGCTCGAAATCTCTGAACGGTCGCTCGCCGCGCGCGAGGCGGAGCTCAAAAGCGCCGAACAGTCGCTTTCCGAGCGCGAGGCGAAGGCCGAGGAAACCAAGGCCGAGATCATCCGCGCCATGAATCGTCTGAGCGACGTGAAATCCCAGGAGGCGCGGCTCTCCGCGATGAAGTCCGCACTCGAAAGGCAGATCGAGTCCCTCGCGACCGACGCGATCCGCGACGACGAGGGCATGCGCTCGCTCAACGAGCAGGTCGAGGCGGCGGAGGCCCAGCTCGCGGACGAGAAAAAGCGTCAGACGGAATTGGGCGACGCCATTTCAGAGATCGTAGAGCGCGTGCGCGCGTCGAACGACGAGAGCGCGCATCTCTCAAACGAGCTGACAGAGCTTCGAAACAGGCGTCAGCAGACCGAATCGCGCCACAAGATCCTCTCCGAGATGCAGCGCGACTACGAGGGGCTCAACAACTCCGTCAAGCAGGTTCTCTTGCAGGCCCGCCGCGTTCCCCGTTCGGGCGTGCACGGCGTGGTCGCGGACATCATCAAGGTGCCTGAAAAACTTGAGCGCGCGATGGACATGGTGCTCGGCGCGGCGCTTCAGAACGTCGTCGTCGACAAGGACGAGGACGCGAAGCGCATGATCGAGTACCTGCGCGCGAATCGCTTCGGCCGCGCGACGTTTCTGCCCATCGGCTCCGTGCGGGGAAGGACGCTTGCCCCCGGCGAGCGGGGCGTCCTGAACATGTCCGGCTGCGTCGGACTCGCGTCGGAGCTCATTGAATTCGATCCCAAGTATCAGGGGGTCATCGACAACCTGCTCGGCCGCACGGTGGTCGCGGAGGATCTAGACGCCGGAATCCAGATTCAGCGCGCGGGGCGCTATCAGTTCCGGCTCGTGACGCTCGAGGGCGACGTGATGCATTCGGGCGGCTCCATGACGGGCGGCTCGATCCAGTCCCGCGCGACGAACCTCCTTTCCCGCGCGCGCGAGGTCGACGAGAGCGCGAAGCAGCTCAAGGAGCTGGACGCGCGCGTCTCCGCCGTCTCCGCCTCGCTCGAGGAAAGCGAGCAAAAGCGCGCGGCGCTCAAGCAGGAGCGCGCGGACACGTACGACGCCATCCATCAGCAGGACCTCATCTGCACCCGCGCCGAGGCGTACCTGAAGGCCGCGCTCGACGAACGGACGGGGTACATGGCGCGCTCCGACAAGATGAAGGGCGAGCGAGCGCGGCTCGAAGCCCAGCTTTCGGAGACAACCGAGGCGCTCGGGGCGCTCGCGTCCCGGCAGGACGACGCGCAGCAGAACACCGACGGCATGCAGGCGTCCGTCCGAAAGATGCAGGACGAGATCTTCCATCTGCGTAAGGGAGCGGAGGCGCTGCGCGCGGAGGTTGGAGCGGAGCGCGTTCGGCACGCGACCCAGAAGCGCGAGCACGAGATGAAATCGCGCGACCTCACGAGGCTGCGCGATCAGGCCGGCGACCTCGAAAAGCTCGCGTCGGACACTGAGGCGCAGCTTTCGATCTGCGCGTCCGGACTCGAGGCAAGCGCGCGTTCCCTCGAGGGCTGCGAAGCGCGCCTGAAGGCGCAGAAAATGGCGCTCGACGAGGCCCGCGCGGACTTCGCGGACGCGGACGGCAAGCGCACCGCCGCCCAGAGGGGCGTGCAGGATCTCTCCCACCGCATGGACACGCTCCGCGAGGGCGTGGAGGCGCAGTCCGACGCACGGCACAGGATGGAGATGCAGATTCAGCGCGTCGAGGGCGAATACAAGCAGATTCAGGACCGCGTTTGGGAGGAGTACGAACTCACGTACGCAGGCGCGGAAGCGTTCCGCGTTCAGGAGTTTCGGCTCACGGAGGCGGAAAAGCGCGTTGCGCAGATCCGCGCGCGCATCCGGCAGATGGGCGTCGTGAACGTCGCGGCCGTGGACGAGTATCGCCAGACGGCGGAGCGCGTGACGGAACTTTCCGCGCAGAAGGACGACCTCAACGGCGCGATTGGGGACCTCGAAAAGATCATCGAGGAACTGGAGGAGCATATGGACCGCCAGTTCCGCCGGCAGTTCGAGATCATGAACGCGAACTTCAAGCGCACATTTTCAAGGCTGTTCGGCGGCGGCACGGCGGAGCTCCGGCTGAGCGACCCGCGGGACGCGCTCAACTGCGGCATCGAGATCGTGGCGCAGCCACCGGGCAAGAAGCTTCAGACGCTCTCCCTCCTCTCGGGCGGAGAGCGCGCGCTGACGGCCATCGCGATCTTGTTCGCCATGCTGGACGTGAAGCCGACGCCCTTCTGTATCCTCGACGAGATCGAGGCCGCGCTTGACGACGCGAACATCGACAACTTTGCGGAATACCTCAGGATGTATTCGCAGAAGACGCAGTTCGTAGTCATCACACACCGAAAGGGAACCATGCAGCGCTGCGAAGCGCTCTACGGCGTCGTCATGGAGGAAAAGGGCGTCTCAAAGCTCGTCTCCGTGGCGTTAAACGAAGCCGTGTAAGCCGTTTAGGAGGAAGTTCATGGGACTATTCGATAAGATCAAGGCGGGTCTCCAGCGTACGCGCGACGCGTTTTCCGGGCGCATGGACGACCTTGTGGAGAGCTATAAGGAGCTCGACGACGACTTCTACGAGGAACTGACCGACATCCTCGTCATGGCGGACATCGGCATGCCTACGACGCTTCTCGCCGTCGACCGGCTGCGCAAGAAGTGTGAGGCCGAGAAGATCGGCAACCCCGAGAAGGCGAAGAACGCGCTCAAGGTCATCCTCGCGGACATCATGCGCGCCGAGCCCATGGAATTAAAGACGCCGATGGTGCTCATCATCGTGGGCGTGAACGGCGTGGGGAAGACCACCACCATCGGGAAGCTTGCCGCGCGCTTCAAGCTGATCGGCCGCAAGGTCATCATCTGCGCGGGCGATACCTTCCGCGCGGCGGCTGCGGATCAGCTGACCGTGTGGGCGCAGCGCGCGGACGTCCCGATCATCAAGCATCAGGAAGGAGCGGATCCCGCCGCCGTGGTCTACGACGGCATTCAGGCCGCGAAGGCCAGGAATGTCGACATCATGATTGTCGATACCGCCGGACGTCTCCACAACAAGGCGCACCTGATGGAGGAACTCAAGAAAATCAGCCGCGTCGTCGAGCGAGACTACCCGGAGGCGACGACCAAGGCGCTCCTTGTGATCGATGCGAACACCGGCCAGAACGGACTGACGCAGGCGAAGGCGTTCTCCGGCGTCGCGGACATCGACGGGATCGTCCTCACAAAGCTCGACAGCACGGCCAAGGGTGGCATTGCGGTCGCCATTGCGAATGAGATGCACATGCCGGTTCGCTACATCGGCCTTGGAGAAAAGATTGACGACCTCCAGCCTTTCGACGCTCCGGCCTTCATCGACGCGATCTTTGGGTAATCGCCCGCCTTCGCCTTGGCGAACGCAGATTTCGGGCTGTGGAGTGTGAGCGCTGTCCTCGCCCTCAAGTCCCGCTTTGCGGGACCGCAACATCGCCCGCCTTCGCCTTGTCGAACGCGGGTTTCAGGCTGCGGAGCGCGAGCGCTGTCCTCGCCCTCAAGTCCCGCTTTGCGGGACCTCAACATCGCCCGCCTTCACCTTTGGCGAACGCGGGACCTCCGGAAATTCGCCGCCCCCGCGCACGCGGCGGGCGGTTCTTGATGAGGTGAACATATGAAAGCGATTGTGAACGGAAGAATCGTCGCTCCCGAGGGCATCGTAGAGGGAAAAACCCTCGTCTTTGCCGATCGGATCATTGGGATCACGACCGACGTCCCGGACTGCGAGATCATCGACGCGAAGGGCGGCTACGTCTCGCCCGGCCTGATCGACGTCCACGTCCACGGCTACGATGGCGCGGATGCGAGCGACGGCGACCTGAAGGGCCTTCGGAGGATGGCGCGCGGCGTCGCGCGAAACGGCGTCACCTCCTTCCTCCCGACCACGATGACCCTTCCGTACGACGCGCTTGAGCGCGCCTTCGAAGCGGCGCGGGAGCTTGTCAAGAGCCCCATGCCGGGCGAGGCGCGCGCGCTGGGCGTGAACGCCGAAGGCCCGTTTCTGAGCCTCGCCAAGCGTGGCGCGCACGATCCCGCTTATCTGCGCCTGCCCGACGCGAACTTCCTCCTGAAGCATGCGGACGTGATCCGCCTCACGACCATCGCCCCGGAACTCGAGGGCGCGATCAAGGTAATCGAAAGGGTCACGAAGGCGGGCATGCACGTCGCCATCGGCCACTCCACCGCCGATTTCGAATGCGCGAGGCGCGCCGTCGACGCGGGGGCGACGCAGGCCACCCACACGTTCAACGCCATGCCAACCCTCGGCCACCGGGAGCCGGGCCTCACGGGCGAGGTGCTTTGGGACGAGCGCGTCTATTGCGAGCTGATCGCGGACGGCTTCCACATCCACCCCGCGTGGTTCGGGATCCTGCGGAAGGTCAAGGGCGACCATCTCGTGCTCATCACGGACTGCACCCGCGCGGGCGGGCTCGCGGACGGAGACTACGATCTCGGCGGGCACGTCATGCACGTGCGCGGCATCAAGTGCCTCCTCCCGGACGGAACGATCGCGGGCAGCGTGCTCCGCTACAACCTCGCGGTCAAAAGCATGGTCGAGAAGGGCGGCGCGTCCGCGCATGACGCCATCCAGATGGCCTCTCTCAATCCCGCGTGCGCCATCGGCGTTTCCGACAGAAAGGGTTCCCTCGAACCTGGCAAGGACGCCGACATCGTCGTCTTCGACGCGGCCTTCGAGCCGATCCGGACGATCGTCGCCGGAGAGACGGCGTACGCGGCACGCGGGACCTCCGTGTGAACGGGATCGACATCCTGCGGCAGTGGGTGGGGGAGAGCCGCCGCATCGTGTTTTTCGGCGGTGCGGGCGTGTCCACGGAGAGCGGCATCCCCGACTTCCGGAGCGAGGACGGTCTGTACAACCAGAAGTTCAGGTATCCGCCCGAAGTGATGCTCAGCCGTTCCTTCTTCGAGCGCCAGCCCGCCGAGTTCTTCGATTTTTACCGGGACAAGATGCTTCCGCGCGGCGCCGAACCGAACGAAGCGCACAAAAAGCTCGCGGAATGGGAGCGGACGGGGAAACTGTTGGCTGTCGTCACCCAGAACATCGACGGCCTTCACCAGCGCGCGGGCTCAAAAAATGTGTTCGAGCTGCACGGCTCAGTTTGCCGCAATTCCTGCGTGCGCTGCGGCGCGTTCCATCGGCTTGAGGATGTACGGGACGCGCAGGGCGTCCCGCTCTGCGGCTGCGGCGGGGTCGTCAAGCCCGACGTGGTTCTCTATGAGGAGCCGCTGAACGAGGAGGTCATGGTCGGCGCGATCTCCGCGATCATGTCTGCCGACCTTCTGATCGTCGGCGGCACGAGCCTGAGCGTGTATCCGGCTGCCGGTCTGATCGATTCGTACCGGGGAAGCCGCCTGGTGCTCATCAACCGCACCGCTACGCCGAAGGACGCGCGTGCGAACCTCGTATTCCGCGAGTCCATCGGCGCGCTTCTGTCAAAGCTCTGAAGGAGGCCGGAATGAAGAAAACGTTTCTCTTCGCGCTCGCCCTGACACTTCTTTCCCAGAGTGTGGCGGGCGCGGAGACCGACATGCTCGTCGGCTCGGCGGCGGTCGTCGTGCCGATGGCGGATCCGATTGCCTTGCTCACGGAACCGTCCGTCACCGCCGAAAGGCTGTGCGAAATCCCGGCGGGCGCGGAGGTGACGGTGCTCGCAGAGATCGACGAAGGATTTACGCGCGTCCATTTTCAGGGAAAGAGGGGTTACGTCCCCTCCGCCGCGCTCGACTACGCCGTATCCCTCGGCGGCCTCTCGATCCGGGACACAATCACGGACGCGCAGCGCGAGAATCTGAACGCCTTCCTGACCGCCTTTACGGAGACGGGTTTCGCGGAGCTTTCACAGGGCGCGTTTTTTCTGACCGATGAATCCGGTTCTCTGCTCGCGGAATTCGCGGCCCGGCGCGTTTGGCTCGACGCGCCAGGTACACTCGAGACGGGGACATGCGACGAAGCGTATGCCCGTTTACCGGCATCCGTTCTCGCTTCGATCGTCGATCGCTACTTCGGCGTGACGCCGGATTCTCTCCGTTCTGCGGACGGTTTCTTTGATTGGCATGAAAAAGATGATGACGTTCAAGGCGGCTCCGCCGTCCTCACGAACGTCATCGACATGGGAATGGGCGATTATACGCTTTATTTTGAGGTTCGAGGCGCGGATGCGAACCTGATCGGGACGGGCCGCGCGGGTATCCGTGCCGACAACCTCGACGATCCGGAGAGCTTTGCGCTCTCGTCGATTGTCGTCAACGAATAATCGGTTCATGTTCGAAGGCGCGGGGCAGGGCGACGGTGAATCTGCTTCCACGCCCTTCCTCGCTCTCGGCCCTGACGGCTCCGCCGTGGGCCTCGACGATCGCCTTCACGATGGCAAGGCCGATCCCCGCGCCGCCCGTCTTGCGGCTGCGCGAGCCCTCCGCGCGGTAGAACCGTTCGAACACATGCGGCAGCTCGTTCGCCGGAATGCCGATTCCGCTGTCCTTGACGGAAATTGTGCCGAACGCCTCGTCGCCGCCTGTCTCGATCCGGATCGTCCCACCTTCGGGCGTATACTTGGTCGCGTTTGAAACGAGGTTTGTGACGACCTGATTCATCCGCTCCGGGTCCGCCGAAACGAGAGAGGCTTCGCCGGCAACCGTGATCGCGATCCTCTTCGCGCCCGCCTCGGCCTCGAACCGCAGCGCCGCTGTGCGCGCGAGCTGCGACAGGTCGAGCCCCGTGCGGTTCAGCCTCATGTTTTCATCCTCGATCTCCGCCAGCTTCTCAAGCTCGGCGACCAGCCGTGAAAGCCGCGCGATTTCCTCTGCGCATCCCTCGAGCCGCTCCGGCGTCGCATCCCATACCCCATCGATCATCATCTCGAGGTGCGCGGAAACCGCCGTCAGCGGCGTCCTGAGTTCGTGCGCCACGTCGACCGCAAGGCGCTTGCGCAGCTTTTCCTGCGCGTCCAGCGCGCCCGAAAGTCGGTTGATCGATTCTGCCAGCGCGAGAAGCTCGCGGATGCGCGTTTTCTCTTCAAAGCGCGCGCCGTAGCGGCCGCCCGCAATTTCGTGCGCGACATCCGCGACCCTTGAAATCGGCCGCGCGATCCTCCGCGCGAGCAGAGCGCCCGTTGCGACCGCAAGCAAAAGCGCGAACCCGCCGACGAGCGCGAGAGCCAGGTTCAGCGCGTCGAGGAAGTCGAAGTCGCCCTGGTTTAAGAAATAAGGCCCGTAGTGCCCGATCTGAACCCTTCCGATTTCGATTCCGTTGACCGCGACGGCGCGCGTCTCCGTCATATAGCCGCCCGCCATGTTGGGCCGTTTTTCCTCCATGCGGGCAGCAATCTCGTCCATCACGTGTCTGCACAGGCGCATCTCGTGGTTTTCCGCGTCCCACACCGTGCCGCCCCCTGCGTCGAAAACTCGGATGACAAACCCGTCATGCAGCGCGCTCATGCCGATCCCATGTACGAAATCCTCGTCCCACGCGCCCGCGTCGTAACCGATGGCGAGGTTCGCAGCGATCCCGTCCATGTCGCTTTTCTGTTGACTCGCGACGTAATTGTCGAACGTTTGCCGGATGACCGCATTCGCGCACACGCTCGCGACGACGACGGAGGCGAGCGCCACAAGCGCGATCACGATCGTCAGATGCCACCTGAGTCCGCGCCCCATTCACACACCCCCGAACTTGTAACCCAGCCCGTGCACCGTCAGCACATAGACGGGGTACTTCGGGTCGTCCTCGATCTTGTGGCGCAGATTGCGCACGTGGCTGTCCACGGTCCGCTCAAAGCCATCGAAATCATCGCCGAGCGCGACTTCCACAAGCTCCGTGCGCGTGAACACCTTGCCCGGATATTTGACGAGCGCCGCGAGGATGCGCATCTCGCTCGGCGTGAGCGCGACGGGCCTTCCCCTTTTCAGGACGGAGTTCTTCTCAAAATCGACCGTCAGGTCGCCCTCTCTCCACGAATTCCGCACGGCGAGGGGTGCGAGGTCGCTTTCCGTCCGCCGGAGGATGGCCTCGACGCGCGCGGCCAGCTCGCGCAGGCTGAACGGCTTCGCGATATAGTCGTCCGCACCGAGCTTCAACCCGCGTACAAGGTTTTCCTCGCCCGCCTTCGCCGTCAGCATGACGATCGGCGCGCGGGAGACGCGCCGGATCGCGGCGCAGACCTCCTCGCCGCTCATTCCCGGCATCATGAGGTCGAGGATGACGAGCGAGACGTTCTCGCGCGCGAAGAGAGTCAGCGCGTCCGCGCCGCCCTCCGCCGTCAAAACCCTGTGCCCCTTGCTCTCCAGATAGGCGGCCACCGCCGACCGAATCTTCGGCTCGTCGTCCACCACAAGAATCGCCCGCGCATCCTTTGCCATCATTCACCATCTCATCGTATGAATTTACAGACAATGTACCCCAAGTTCGTTAATATTGAACGCTCTTCCAGTTTTCAAACAGGGTTACCGACTTTTTCAGAAAGGAATAGGAGATGGTGATGTTCGTTTCATCCGTAGTCTTGTCCTCGTCGAGGATCGGCCAGGGATTGCAGCCGCCGGAGACCATCTCGACCTGCGACATGTCGAACCGGTTTCCGCAATTCTGGCAGACGAGCTGGTCGCCCTCCTGCACGTAGTAGCCGCGGCCGGAGCCGTAGCAGATTTGGCAGGTATTGAAGGCCGTCCGGATTGTGCCGTCGGGCGCCATGACCGCGATCACTTCCATCTCGGTCCCGTCCACGTCGACCGGGTAGAAACCCGCGTTCTCCGTGATACCCGCAATCGGGATCACGAGGTCGCTTCCTGACGCAGCTTCCGTGGGCTGTTCGGTCTTCGCTTCTGTCGCTTGTTCCGTCGCAGCTTCCGTGGCCTGCTCGGTCGCCGCCTGCGTCGTTGTCTGTGCCGCGACCTGCGCCGTGCGATCGTCGCTTCCGCATGCCGCGAGCGCAAGGAGCATCAAAAGCAGCGCGGCCCCGCCGATGAGCTTGCCGAATGTTCTGGTGATCATGAAATCGATCCTCCTTCTGCTTGCCGACGGCCGATCAAGAGCTCAATTTACAAAAACTTGCGTTTGAGCGCGTTTCTCCGCTCGGCATGCGCAAAATGATAGCATCGGGATGTGCAGAAATGATGCAGAGGGATCGGAAAATGAAAAAACGCCACATACGACGCTTCTCTGTATAAAGGGACATTAGGTACGCGGGTGCATTGGGTACATAGCGGGTTAATCATTACACGGGAAAGCCGCAGGCCAATTATGGAACCTGCGGTTGTGCATGATGCCTTACCCACTATCGCTCTTAACCGTGCCATGATACAGAGCCTCACTGAGAGGCTCTGATAGATTGGAATTTGAACCCTCTGCTTTTGCAAGCCCTTGACACCTATTAAAAACTGCCGCCAGAGGCTTAAAAATCCCCAAATTACAAGGAGTTTATGCAAGTGAGCGCGTTATCTGCTGTTATCGGTGCTTATAGCTCATCTACTGCTTTACCGATGCTCATGAGGGAAAAATCAAGGGCAAATCAGGAATGAAAACCAATGCGCTTAAGGCATTGGCACAGACTGTCGTGATGTGTTCACTTCTTCACAGCGCGTTAGACGCACTGCATACCTTTGTGATTGCTCTCGGCGCGGATCTCGCTATTCGGAGGCAATTAACCTGATGCAAGGCTATAGAAATGACAATCCGGGCACAAAATCTCAGGGCATCAAACATCTAATGGCTGAATAGAGGGAAGAAAAACCATCAAAATTATGGGACTGTGTACGCCGGGAAAACCACAATACAACAAAGCAAGGGTCTGTCCCAGATTTTGTGTAAAGTCCAAAGCTGCGGATAGGAACCAAGTTGAGAGAGGGCGGCAGCAGGCTCTGCCTGCGCGCCCTTGTCTGCATCGTAGCGCAAACCGGGCGGCCTGTCAAGG